>NZ_JACVAD010000001.1:0-1791426 GCF_014851665.1 Achromobacter sp. ACM03
GCCGCAGGGCGCGCGCGTGGCGGCGGCCAGCGCGCGCACGCTGCGCGCGGCGGTGGACATGGTCGTCGCCGTGGTGCGGCCCGGCAGCGCCGCGTTGGCCGGATTACTGCGGGCCGAAGACTGCGTGGTGTTGGAGACCGACCGGGCAGAGGAGGGCATGGGCGCCAGTCTGGCCGCGGCGGCGCAGTATTTGCAGGGCCTGCCCGGCACGCCTGCCACGGTGCTGGTCGCGCTGGCCGACATGCCCTGGATCCAGCGCGCCAGCCTGGCGAGCGTGCTGGAGGCGCTGCGCGATGCGCCCATGGCCGCGCCCTCGTACCAGGGGCATCGCGGCCACCCGGTGGGATTCCGCGGAGACCTGCTGGCGCAACTCGCCGCGCTGAGCGGGGACGAAGGCGCGCGGCGGCTGCTCAAAGGGCCAGGCCTGCAATTGGTCCCCGTCGATGATCCCGGGGTGTTGCGCGATGTCGACACGCCTGCCGACCTGGATGAAGACGGCTGAACGCCGCCTGCGGGCAAGGCCGCCGCGGCGGCCTTTTTTTTGCGCTTCGGGATTTCCCTAATTTGTCAGTACGCTGACTATAAAGTCAGTATACTGACGTAAATTCGGAAGCCCTCGCAGGGCTTTTCCCAATGGGAAAGCGGCTGCGCACGATTCCGGTTGTTCCGATGTAATAGTCAGTGTACTGATAAACAATGCTGACGCGCCGTGGCAGGACAGGGTCCGCGCCATCAAACTGGGAGTAGGGGAATGAGCAAAGTACGCAAGATCGCGTTTGAGGAGCACTACACCGCGGTCGGATTCAAGGACTATTCGAAGAGCTTCGCGCAGCACATCGATCCCGCCGTGCTGGCCGACCTGGCCGCGCGCCTGGTGGATTTCGACGAAGTCCGGCTGGGCGAAATGGACCGCGGCGGCATCGACTATGTCATCCTGTCGCAGACCGGGCCGGGCGTGCAGGCCGAAGCCGACGCCGCCGTCGCGCTGCGCCGCGCCAAGGAGAACAACGATTTCCTGGTCGAGCAGGTGGCCCGCCACCCGACGCGCTACGGCGCCTTCGCCACCGTGCCCATGCACGATCCTCTGGTCGCCGCCGCAGAACTGGAGCGCTGCGTCAAACAGCTGGGCTTCAAGGGCGCGCTGATCAACGGCCACACCAATGGCGTGTACTACGACGGCCGCGCCTATGACCCGTTCTGGGAAAAGGTGCAGGAGCTGGACGTGCCCGTCTACCTGCACCCGTCCGATCCCTACGTCATTCCGCAGGCCTACTCGGGCCACCCCGAGCTGGTGGGGGCATGCTGGGGCTGGGGCGTCGAAACCGCCACCCATGCGCTGCGTTTGCTGTTCGGCGGCGTGTTCGACCGGTTCCCCGCCGTCAAGCTGATCCTGGGCCACATGGGCGAAGGCCTGCCGTTCCTGCGCTGGCGCTTCGACAGCCGCTTCGCGGTCTATTCGCACGGCATCAAGCTGGCGCGCGCGCCTTCCGAATACCTGGGCAGCAACATCCTCATCACCACGTCCGGGGTCTGTTCGCCTCCCACGCTGATGGCCGCCATCGCCGAAATGGGCCGCGAGGCGGTGATGTTCTCGGTCGACTATCCCTACGAATCGACCGCGCTGGCCGTGGAATTCATCGAGCAGACGCCGATGGACGACGCGACCCGCGAACTGATCTGCAACGGCAACGCGCGACGCCTGTTCAAACTCTGAGTCCAGCCCGGGAGACCGACATGAGCAACTTCCTGTACGGCGGCAACGTCCATGCCAACGGCATCCGCCAGCATTACCTGCGCTACGGCGGCGAACGTGGGGCGGGGCGCGATCCGGTCATCATCGTGCCGGGCATCACCAGCCCGGCGGTCACCTGGGGCTTCGTCGGCGAGCGCTTCGGGGCCGCCTTCGACACCTATGTGCTGGACGTGCGCGGTCGCGGCCTGTCCGCAGCCGGCGCGACGCTGGACTACAGCCTGGACGCGCAAGCCGCCGACGTGCTGGCCTTCGCAGAGGCGCTGGGCCTGGCGCGCTACAGCGTAGTTGGCCATTCGATGGGCGGACGCATCGGCGTGCGCGCCGGGCGCGGCAAGCCGGCAGGACTGAGCCGCCTGGTCCTGGTGGACCCGCCGGTGTCCGGTCCCGGCCGCCGGCCGTATCCCGCCAAACTGCCCTGGTACGTCGATTCCATGGCGCAGGCGCGCCACGGCATGGACGCCGAGGCCATGCGCGCGTTCTGCCCGACCTGGACCGAGGAGCAGCGCCAGCTGCGCGCCGAATGGCTGCACACCTGCGACGAGCGCGCCATCATCCAGAGCTTCGAGGCCTTCCAGAGCGACGACATCCATGCCGACCTGCCGCGCCTGGACGTGCCGGTGCTGCTGATCACGGCGGAGCGGGGCGACGTGGTGCTGGACGCCGACGTGGCCGAGATCCAACGGCTGGCGCCCGGCACGCAACACCACCGCGTGCCCGCCGCCGGCCACATGATTCCGTGGGACAACGAGGAAGGCTTCTATGCCGCCTTCGGCGATTTCCTGGGCGCGCCGCTGGCGCGCGGCTGAAGCGCGCGACCGTCAAGCAAGGAGGGCATCATGCCTATAAGCGACTATGAAATGGTGAAGGCCTGGCAGCAGGTGCTGACCCTGTCCAAGCTGCAAGCGGGGCAGACCGTCACGGTGCTGACCAGCGCGGCCACCCATCCGCAAACCCTGGCGACGGCGCTGATCGCGACGCAAGCCATGGGCGCCATCGTGAACCGCCTGGACTTGCCGCCCGTCAATGGCGAGCGGGCGCTGAGCCGGGACTCGCTGGCCTACCTGGGCACCACGCCGCTGACCGGCAACAAGGCCGCCATTGCGGCCTTGAAGGAAAGCGACCTGGTACTGGACCTGATGACGCTGCTGTTCTCTCCGGAACAGCACGAGATCCTGGCGACCGGCACCAAGATCCTGCTGGCGGTGGAGCCGCCGGAAGTGCTGGCGCGGCTGGTGCCGACCGAGGCCGACCGTGCGCGGGTCAAGGCGGCCGCCGCGCGCATCGGCGCGGCGCGCGAGATGAGCGTGGTATCCGAGGCGGGTACGGACCTGCGCTGCCCGCTGGGCGAGTTCCCGGCCATCAGCGAATACGGCTTCGTCGACGAACCCGGGCGCTGGGACCATTGGCCCAGCGGCTTCGTGCTGACCTGGCCGAACGAAGGCGGCGCCAACGGCAAGATCGTGATCGACGTCGGCGACATCCTGCTGCCGCAGAAGCTCTACGTGCGCTCGGCCATCGAGCTGACGGTCGAGAACGGCTACGCCACGCGCATCGACGGCGGCGTGGACGCGGAACTGCTGCGCGAGTACGTGGCCTCGTTCAAGGACCCGGAAGCCTACGCGATTTCGCACATAGGCTGGGGCCTGCAACCGCGCGCGCACTGGACCACGCTGGGCCTGTACGACCGCGAGGCCACCATAGGCATGGACGCGCGCGCCTACGAGGGCAATTTCCTGTTCTCGCTGGGTCCCAACAACGAGGCCGGCGGCAACCGGACCACCACCTGCCACATCGACATCCCCCTGCGCGCCTGCACGGTGCGGCTGGACGGGGAGGACGTGGTGCGCCAGGGCAAGGTGCTGGACGGTGCCGGCCTCCAGGCTTAGCACGCAATCACCGTACTAGGAGTTCCCTACATGAATGACGATATCTCGGCCTACGCGCGCCAGGGTTTCGGCACGGCGATGGCGCCCAAGGCGCCCTATGGCCTGCTGATCGTGGACCTGGTCAACGGCTTTGCCGATCCGGCTGTGTTCGGCGGCGGCAACATCCCCCAGGCCATCGAGCAGACCGTAGGCCTGCTGGCGCATGCGCGCAAGCAGGGCTGGCCGGTGGCGCACAGCCGCATCGTGTTCGCCGACGACGACGCGGACCACAACATCTTCACCTTGAAGGTGCCGGGCATGCTGACCCTGAAGGAAGCGGACCACAACAGCGCCATCGTGCCGCAGCTTGCGCCCGCGGCCGGCGAACTGGTGGTGCGCAAGACGGTGCCTTCGGCGTTCTTCGGCACCAGCCTGGCGGCCTGGCTGTCGCAACGCGGCGTGCAGACGCTGCTGGTGGCGGGCGCGGTCACCAGCGGCTGCGTGCGGGCCAGCGTGGTGGACGCCATGCAGTACGGCTTCCGGCCGCTGGTGGTGTCGGATTGCGTGGGCGACCGCGCCATCGGCCCGCATGACGCCAACCTCTTCGACATGCAGCAGAAGTACGCCACCGTGTTGACGCGGGACGAAGCCATGCGCGCTACGCAGGCCTGAGCTGGCGCCGCAGACCGGCACAAAAAAAGGGTTGCGCCCCGTGGCGCAACCCTTTTTTTACATTGCTCTTCCGCGTTCTAGACGGGATAGACCAGGTCGTTGGCCAGGATGGTGGTGTCATACACCACCTGCCGTTCCTTCAGCTTGAGCACGCCGTCCTGCCGCGTGTAGCGGTCGTAGTAGGTGCCGGCCAGGTGCAGGGTGGTGGGACCTTCCACCAGCGTCTGCATCAGCATGAATGCCGCCTGGGACTCGATCTCGCCATCCGCGGATTCGCTGATGACGCGGGTGTTGCTGACCAGATGCAGCATGTAGCGCGGGGCGAACATCTGGGTGCGAGAAATGGCCACGGCGCGGTCATGCATCATGGCGCGGCCTTCGGAGTACACCAGGCCGACGGGCAGGCCCAGTTCGGCGTTCTCGCGCGCGGTGACGCGGTACAGGCCGTCCTCGGTGAAGAAGTCCGGCCAGGCCTCGACCTGGCCCGCGTCCAGGGCGGCGCAGTAGTCGGCGTGGAATTCCTCGATCTCCAGTCGCAGCGCGATGGCGCGCGCGGGATCGATCTTGCGGGGGGAGTATTCGAATCGGGTTCTCATGTTTCCTGGTTCCTGCCTCAGAAGCCCATCACGCTGCGGTAATAGCTGTACATGGAGCGGATCGCAGCTTCCGAGATCAGCGTGTTGGAGGTGCCTTGCTTGCCGGACTCCAGCTTCAGCACGTTGACGTCGGTGCTGGCGCGGCGCACGCCTTCCTGCACGAACTTCATGGCTTCGTTGTCTTCCAGGCCGAGGAAGCCCGCCGGCCCCATCAGGTTGCCCTGGCGCAGACGATGGCGCTCCATCTCGGGCGTGTCGTCCTCGTAGCCGAACATGGTCCATTGCATGATCATGCTGTCGGGCCCGTTGGGCACGATCTGGCGCACGCCCAGCGTGTTCATTTCACGTTGCACGATCAGGTTGGGCCAGACGGTCTGCATGGTGACCGACCAGGGCGAGTCGAATTCCTTGACGAACTCCAGGAAGCGGTCGTCCTGCAGGTGCAGGCCGTCGTGGAAGGAGCGCATTTCCTTCTTGTTCTCTTCGCTGACGTTGGCGTACTTGTCCTCGCTCTTGGCTGAAGCCATGGTGCCATGGCGGCCATGCACCGGATCGACCAGCATGGCGGATTTGTTGCCCGCCACCAGCAGCCCGAACACCACCAGGAACGAATGCAGCAGGGTTGCGTGGTACGGATCCTTCAGGTTCTCGTGATACATCTTCCAGTTGCACGGCAGCTCGTTGCGGTAGTAACCGTGGATCTTGAGCTTCTTGCCCGGGAAGACGGTGTCGAAATCGGCCAGGATTTCGGGTGTCAGGTATTCCTCGATGGGTTCGACCTCATCGCTGTAGGACGCGAAGATGACGCCGTTGCGCGTGGTGACGCGCAGCTTGCGCAGGCCGTGGTCTTCGTTCTTGAAGTCCTTGGGCATGCCGCCCTCGCGGTTCACGCCGCGCTTGAAGGGGATGCCCTGCAGATTGCCCTTCAGGTCGTAGGACCACTGGTGGTAGGGGCAGACGAATTCCTTGGCGTTGCCCTGGCTGTGGCGGCAGAACTCCGCGCCGCGGTGGGCGCAGCGGTTCTCGAACACATTGACCGAGCCGTCTTCGGCGCGCGACACCACCACCGGGGTCGGCCCCACATAAGACCGCTTGTAGTCGCCCGGGTTCGGCAGCTCGGCTTCCAGGGCCACGTAGTTCCAGGTCTTGCCGTGGAAGATCTTTTCCACTTCCTGGTCGTAGACGGCGCGGCTGGTGTAGACCCAGTCGGGGATGTAGTGCAGCGCGTCTTCCGGCCAGACACAGTCGGCCAGGGCGGTGTCCTTGGACGCCATCGTAAGGCCGATGACGGTTTGCGATTGATACATGAAAAGCTCCTGTCGATGCGGGGGCGGTAATGGTGGGGTCAGGACGCGGCGGCGTTTTGCTGGCAGGCTTTCACCAGCGGCTTGAGCGCCACGGTCTCGTCGGCATAGCGCTCGGGATCGATGGCGATGCCTTGTTCGAACAGCACGCGCAGCTGGCGCAGGTCGCCGCCGGCGTTGATGGCGATGGCATGCACCGGCACGCCGTCGCGGTGGCCAAGCCAGATGAACTTGGGCGCCTCGGCCTGCGCCTGGGGCACGCCGCGGCAGGCATAGACCAGGTCCGGCTGGGGCAGGCCCAACATCTGTACGTTGCAGCCATACTGGTCCGTCCAGAACCACGGATAGGGCTCGGCCGGCGCGGGCTGGTCCAGCATGCCGGCCGCGGCCGCGCGCGCCTGTTCGTTGGCGTTCTGCCAGGATTCCAGCCGCAGCGCCATGTTCAGGTGACGCCGGTGCTGGCTGGCGCAATCGCCGGCCGCATATATATTTGGGTCGCTGCTACGGCAGGCGGCGTCCACCGCGATGCCGCCATTGGCGGGATCCAGCGCCAGACCGGCTTGCGCGGCCAGCGATACGTCGGGCACCAGGCCGATGGCCACCACCACGACGTCGGCCTCGATAGAGGAAGCGTCTTGCAGTTCTATATTGAAGCGCGCCTGATGCCGCACAGCGGCATCCGCATGGGGCTGCCAGTCGGTGCGCGCGATGCGCGCGTCCAGGCGCAGGTCCACGCCGGCGTGGCGGGCGCGTTCGGCCAGCCAATCCGACAGGGCCGCGGGCAGCACGCGTTCCAGCAAGCGGGGCGCGCTTTCCAGCACGGTGACTGTGGCGCCCAGGGCGCGCGCAGTGGACGCCACCTCCAGGCCCAGGAAGCCGCCGCCGATGACGGCCACGCGCGCCTGCGGCGCGAGGGCGGCGCGCAGCGCCGCGGCATCGTCCAGCGTCCTGATGTAATGCACGCCCGGCGTGCCGCGCGGCAGGCTGGGCAGTTCGCGCGCCCGCCCGCCGGTGGCGAGCAGGCAGCGGCTATAGGGGAGGCTGCGGCCGTCGGCCAGTTCGACCAGACGGTTGGCAGCGTCGATCCGCAAGGCCTGCATGCCGGTCAGCAGGGTGACGCCTTGCTGCGCATAGAAGTCTTGGGGGTGCACAGCGGTCTGGCCATGCGCGCCGGGGCTTTGCAGCACGTCCTTGGACAGGGGCGGGCGCTCATAGGGCGCGTGCGCTTCCTGGCCGATCAGCGTGATGGGGCCGGCATGGCCCAGGCCGCGCAGCGTGGCCGCCGCCACCGCGCCGGTCTGGCCGGCGCCGATGATGAGGATCGGATCTGCGTCAGCCATGGTCAGCCTTGCAGGTTGGCATAGATGTCCTGGCCTTCGACCTTGACCGGATAGATGCGGATGCCAGTGGTGGCGGGTGCGCACATGGCCTGGCCGGTGCGGATGTCGAATTTGGCCTGGTGGAGCGGGCATTCGATGCAGCCGTCTTCCAGATAGCCGTCGGACAGCAGCGCGTAGGCGTGGGTACAGACATTGTCGGAGGCGTGGAACTCGCCTTCGATGCGATACAGCGCAAGCTGCTTTTCGCCGGCGGCGACGGGGATCACCTCGTCGTCTTCGGTCAGTTGGTCGGTAGAGGCAATGCGGATCCAGTTCATATCAACTCGCTCGTCAGTATGCTGAGTAATTGTCGTCAGTGTACTGCCTAAAAAAACAAGTCAGGAGCTAGGGATTTCCCCGACAGGCGGCGGGTCGAAGGGCGGCGGCGCGGGCCTATTATGCACGGCGTTCGCGGTGCGCAATCGCGACCGTCCGCTATATGTAAGGAGTACCCGCAAATAGCCCTCGGACCCGTGAAAAAAAACCGCCGGAATGAGTGGAAACCCAGGCGTTTCGCGGGCGTCGGCAGTGGGGATTTACCTTGTTGACACTCAAAATTACTGTCAGTATGCTGATCAACAATTCAGTGTGCTAACGTTTTTTTCGGATGTACGCGAGTGGCGTTGGCATGAGTTGAGGCGGGTCCAAGGGGACTCAATCGAACCAGATCGGGAGCAATGAATGCAACGACGCCGTTTCCTCGCACAAGCCGCCGGCGCAGCCGGCGCGGGCCTCGCCACCGTGGGCATGCCCGCCGTCGCGCAATCCGCGCCGTCGGTGCGCTGGCGCATGTCCACCAGCTGGCCCAAGAGCCTGGACACTATCTACGGCTCGGCCGAAGAACTCTGCAAGCGCGTGGCGCAGCTGACCGACGGCAAGTTCGAGATCCGCGCCTTTCCCGGCGGCGAACTGGTGCCCGCGGCGCAGAACATGGACGCGGTCAGCAATGGCACGGTGGAATGCAACCACGTGCTGAGCACGGCCTACATCGGCAAGAACACCGCCCTGACCTTCGACACCGGCCTGTCCTTCGGCCTGAGCGCGCGCCAGCATAACGCCTGGATCGCCTACGGCGGCGGCTTGAAGATGCTGCGCGCGCTCTATAAGAAGTACAACATCGTCAACCACGTCTGTGGCAACGTCGGCGTGCAGATGGGCGGCTGGTATCGCAAGGAGATCAAGTCGGTCGCCGACCTGAAGGGCCTGAACATGCGCATCGGCGGCATCGGCGGCATGGTGCTGTCCAAGCTGGGCGCGGTGCCGCAGCAGATCCCGCCGGGCGACATCTATCCCGCGCTGGAAAAGGGCACCATCGACGCGGCCGAATGGATCGGCCCCTACGACGACGAGAAGCTGGGCTTCAACAAGGTGGCGCCGTACTACTACTCGCCGGGCTGGTTCGAAGGCAGCGCCTCGATCACCAGCATGGTGCACGACAAGGCATGGGAAGCCCTGCCGCCGGCCTACCAGGCAGCGTTCGAGGCGGCGGCCGGCGAGCAGACCATGCGCATGCTGGCCAACTACGATGCGCGCAATCCGCTGGCGCTGCGCAAGCTGATTGCCGGCGGCGCCAAGGTCAGTTTCTTTCCCAAGGAAGTGATGGACGCGGCGTACAACGCCTCGCAGGAACTGTGGGCCGAACTCTCGGCCAAGAACCCGGACTTCGCCGCCATCTTCCCCGATTGGAAGAAATTCCAGGCCGAGCAGGCGGCTTGGTTCCGTGTGGCTGAAAGCCCGCTGGACAACTACACCTTCGCCGCCGTGGCGAAGGCCCAGGCCAAATAACCAGTGTCCTGCCCCGCAGATACGCCCGCACGAAATCCCCCCATGAACGTCAGGGCGTCGTTGCAAATCCTCGCGATACCTTCGGGTATCGCTGCGGTTTGCGCCTAGCCCCGATGCTCGTGGAGGAATTTCGCCAGGCGGGCGCATCTACGGGACAGGACACTAACAGGAGATAAAGGGTAGTCATGACGACAGCAAACGCCGATACGCACGGCCGGCCAGGCAAGCCGCAGGGAGTGGGCGCGCGGGTGCCGCGCAAGGAGGACGCGCGCCATCTGCACGGCAAGGGCAATTTCGTGGCCGACATGGCCATGCCCGGTCTCTGCGAGGTGGCCTTCCTGCGCAGTCCGCTGGCGCATGCGCGCATCGCTTCGGTGCGCGTGGCCGAGCAGATCGCGGACAAGGCGTTTGTGCGCCAGGCCATGGCCGATGCGCGCGACATCGTGGCGGATTCCACCTTGCCCAGCTACCAGGTGTCGGCCCAGCCGCCGCTGGCCTCGGGCAAGGTGCGCTTCGTGGGCGAGCCCGTGGCCATGGTGTTCGCGCCGACCCGCGCCGAAGCCGAGGACTACGCCGAGATGATCGAGGTCGACTACGACGACCTGCCGGTGTATGCGGACGTCGTCAGCGCCCAGGCGGCCCAGGGCGATTTCGTGCACGAGCAGTGGCGCGACAACGTCTTCGTCACCCTCAATGTCGACAAGCAGTTCGATGAGCTGGCAGCGCAGGCGGACGTGGTCGTGCGCCGCAAAATCGACCTGTCGCGGCAATGCATGGTGCCGATGGAAGGCAAGGCGGTGCTGGCCTACTGGGACCACCAGGCCGACCAGCTGGTGGTGGTCAGCGCGACCCAGGTGCCCCATATGATCCGCAGCGTGCTGGCCCAGTGCCTGGACCTGGAGCAGGGCCGGGTGCGGGTGGTGTCGCCGGACGTGGGCGGCGCCTTCGGCTACAAGTGCGTGCTGCAGCAGGAAGAGCTGTGCGTAGCCTGGCTGGCCAAAACCTTCAAGAAGCCGTTCCGCTTCATCGAAGACCGCCGCGAACACCTGACCGCGGGCGCCAATTCGCGCGAGCACCATTATGAAATGGTGGCCTATGCGGATCGCCGCGGCAAGCTGCTGGCGTTGGACGCCAAGATCACCATCGACGGCGGGGCCTATTCGGTCTGGCCGTTCACCATCGGCCTGGAACCGGGCCAGGCCATCGGCAACCTGCCGGGACCGTATGCATTCAAGGGCTATCGCTGCGTGACGCGGGCGGTGGCCACCAACAAGCCGGGCTTCGTGCCGTATCGCGGCGTGGCGCGCACGGGCGTGTGCTTCGCCATGGAATTGACGATGGACGCGATCGCCCGCGAGGTCGGACGCGAGCCTTGGGAAATCCGCCAGGAAAACCTGGTGCAGGGCGAGCAGATGCCCTACGTCAACGTCACCGGCAAGCACCTGGACAGCGGCGATTATCCCGCCAGCCTGCAACAGGCCATGGACATGATAGGGGTGGACGCGATCCGCGAACGCCAGCGCCAGGGCGAGGCCGACGGCCGCCTCATTGGCGTGGGGCTGGCGACGTACACCGAACAGGCCGCGCACGGCACCTCGGTGTTCGCGGCCTGGGGCACGCCCGTGATACCGGGCTTTGACCAAGCCACCGCGCGGGTCACGCCGGACGGCGGGCTGGAACTGCGGGTCGGCGTGCATTCGCACGGGCAGGGCATGGAGACCACCTTCGCCCAGATCGCCAATGAAATCCTGGGCGTGGACGTGGCCAGCATCAAGCTGCTGCATGGCGACACCGGTCAGACGCCGTTCTCCACCGGCACCTACGCCTCGCGTTCGCTGGTGATGTCCGGCGGCGCCGTGTCGCAGGCCTGCAAACGCCTGCTGCCGCGGCTCACGCATATCGGCGCGCATCTGCTGCAGGCCGATCCCGCCAGTGTGACCTGGAACGGCGACCGGCTGGAAGCCGGCGGCAAGTCGGTGTCGGTCAAGGACGTGGCCGACGCCTGGTACTTGCGGCCGCAATTGTTGCCGCCCGACGTGGACGCCGCTGGCCTGGAAGTCACCGTGGGCTACAAGCCCAAGGTCGACACCGGCTGTTTCACCTATGCGACCCATGCGGCGGTGGTGGCGGTGGACCCGGGCACGGGCGGCGTGGAAATTCTGGATTATGTGGTGGTGGAGGACTGCGGGACCATGATCAATCCCATGGTGGTCGAAGGCCAGACCATAGGCGGCGTGGCCCAGGGCATAGGCACCGCGTTCTACGAGGAAACACCTTACGACGACAACGGCCAGCCGCTGGCCTCGACCCTGGCGGACTACATGCTGCCAGGCGCCACCGAGGTTCCGAACATGCGCCTGCACCACTTCGAGACGCCGTCGCCGCATACGGAGTTCGGCGCCAAGGGCATGGGCGAGGGCGGCGCCATCGCGCCGCCGGCGGTGCTGTTCAACGCGGTCAACGACGCGCTGCGGCCATTGGGCGCAGTCGAACTGCTGCGCACGCCGCTGTCTCCAACCCGGGTGCTGGCCGCCATCGCTCAGGGCAGCCGCAAGACCGCAACCGTCGCCACGGAGGTGACGGCATGAAGGCCGCTGCATTCGAATACTCCCGCCCGGACACCCTGCAGGACGCTTTGCGGGCGCTGCGCGGGCACGAGGGCCGCGCCAAGCTCATGGCTGGCGGCCAATCGCTAGGCCCCATGTTGAATCTGCGCCTGGCGCGTCCGCCCGTCGTCATCGACATTTCCGGCCTGTCCGAACTGCGCACGGTGTCGCGCCAGAATGGCAAGCTGCGCGTCGGCGCGGCCGTGACCCATGCCGAGATCGAGGACGGCGTGCACGAACTGCTGCGCGGCACGCCCATGCAGCAGGTGGCGCCGGGCATCGCCTATCGCGCCATCCGCAACCGCGGCACGCTGGGCGGCAGCCTGGCGCATGCCGATCCGGCGGCCGACTGGGTGCTGACCGTGGTCGGCCTGGGCGCGACGCTGGAGATCGCGGGGCCGGACGGCGTGCGCATGCTGCCGGCGGAAGACTACATGCAGGGCGCCTATACCACCGGGCTGCGCGAAGACGAGCTGATCGCCGCCGTGCACATCCCGGAAGCCGGGCCGCAGGCGCGCTGGGGCTACTACAAGTTCTGCCGCAAGACCGGCGAGTTCGCCGAGGCCAGCTGCGCCGCGTGGTTCGATCCGTCCTCGAAGACGGCGCGCATCGCGGTGGGGGCCCTGGACGGCGCGCCCAGATTGCTGCCCCAACTGGCCGCGCGCATCGCGCAGCAGGGGCTGGCGGGCCTGGATGAAGCGCTGCTGGCCAGCGAGCTGGCCGGGGTCATGCAGGACAAGGATGAACACCATCGCAAGCTGCACGGGACCGCGGTGACGCGCTGCCTGGCGCAGGCCTTGGGTTGACAGGAATGAGCATGGTTCAGGTGACATTGGAAGTAAACGGCAAGCGCGTATCGCACGAGGCGCCCGCGCGCATGCATCTGGGGGATTTCCTGCGGGATCAGGCACGCCTGACCGGCACCCATCTTGGCTGCGAGCACGGCGTCTGCGGCGCCTGCACGGTGCTGGTGGATGGCGCACCGGTGCGCTCCTGTATCTCGTTCGCGGTGGCCTGCGAAGGCCGGCAGGTGACCACCATCGAAGGCTATGACGCCGATCCGGTGATGCAGCGGCTGCGCGCCGCCTTTACCAAACACCACGCCCTGCAATGCGGTTATTGCACCCCGGGCATGCTGGCGACCTCGCGCGATATCGTGCTGCGCCTGCCGGATGCGGACGAAGGCCGGGTGCGTGTGGAGCTGTCCGGCAATCTGTGCCGCTGCACCGGATACATGGGCATCGTCGCCGCCGTCATGTCGGTGCTGGCCGAACTCAGGGAACAGCCCGATCCCGCGGTAGAGGCGCTGCGCGCCGCTCAGGCGCAGGGCCGGGGCGCCGCGCCAGCAGCGGAAAAGCCGGTGGCGTTCGCGGGGTTCACGCCTGCGGCGGCCAGCCAGCCGGCCGCAAGCGCCGCTGCGGCGCCGGCTCCGGCTGCCGCCCCGGCCGGTAAGAAGGAAGGCAAGAAAGAGGGCCGTGGCAGCCAGATCGACGGCGGCTTCAAGGTGCCTTTCCCGGCTGCTGACGTCTGGGCCTTCATGGTGGACCTGCCAGCCCTGGCCAGCTGCCTGCCGGGCGCGTCGATCGAGGAACACGAAGGCGACCGGGTCAAGGGCAAGATCGCGATCAAGTTCGGCCCCATGTCCGCCGCCTTCAATGGCGCGGCCCGCCTGGAACGCGACGACGCGGCCATGCAGGCGGTGTTTCGCGGCGCGGGGCAGGACTCGCTCAGCCAGTCGCGCGCCAACGGCGACATCACGTATCGCCTGGAGGCGCTGTCGGCCAACGAGACGCAGGTCCACGTGAACCTGCTGTATTCGCTGCAGGGGCCGCTGGCGCAGTTTTCGCGTTCGGGCCTGGTGCAGGACTTCGTGCGCCGCATGATCGCGGACTTCGGCAACAACGTCACGGCCAGACTGCGTCGACCCGCTGCCGCGGGTGAGGCGCCGGTCCAGGCCAGCTTCAATCCCACGGCCATGTTCTTCAGCGTGCTGTGGGCGCGCATCAAGCGGTGGTTCGGCCGCGGCGGCTGAACACGCGGGGTACCAGCGGCCGCGGGGCGCGGCCGCGCTGTGTCGGCACATAACGGGGAAAATCATGCTCGCGGTATTCGCAAGAAACTGGCGCAACGCGTTGTTGGGCCTGGCTGCTGTCGCGCTCAGCGCGCCCGCCTGGTCCCAGGCTTTGGAGCCTTTGAAGGTGCGGCTGGACTGGACGCCCTGGGGCGTGCACGGCGCATTCCATCTGGCGCAGCAGAAGGGCTGGTACAAGCAGGCCGGCCTGGACGTGACGCTGGAGGACGGCAATGGATCCGTGACGACGGTGCAGATCGTTGGCGCCGGCGACAGCTTCGATCTGGGGCATGCCGCCCTGGCCTCGGCCATGATCGCCCGCGAGAAAGGCATGCCGGTCAAGGCCGTGGCTGTGTTCGCCAGGCAGAGCGACATCGGGCTGCTGGTGCCGTCCGATGCCGGCATCACCGGCCCGGCGCAGCTCAAGGGCAAGAAGGTGGCCTATACGGCGGGCTCCTTGGAAGCGCCGTTCATCGATGCCTTCCTGGCCGCGGGCAAGCTCAAGAAGAGCGACCTGGAACTGATCAACGTGGACGCCGCCAGCAAGGCGTCGACCTATGCCGTGGGGCGGGCCGACGCGGCATTCTCCACCATTCCGTTCTTCCTGCCCGTGGTGTCGCAGAATCGCCCGTCCAGCGAGGTGCGCTTCGCCGATTTCGGCCTGAACATGCCCAGTTTCGGCCTGTTCGCCAATGAGTCCAAGCTGGCGCAGCGGCGCGACGCCATCGCGCGCTTTGCGAGCGTCAGCGCGCGGGCCTGGGAGTACATCTACGCCGGTCACCAGGACGAGGCGGTCGCCGCCATCCTGGCGCAGCGGCCGCAGGCCCGGTTGGACAAGAAGGTGCTGCGCGGGCAGATCGACGCCTTGCAGCCGTATTTCGGCCAGCCGGCGGCGGGCGCGCGGCTGGGCGCCATCGTGCCGCAGGACTGGACGCAGGCCGTCGCCACCTTGTCGACGGTCGGCCTGATCAGCGCCAGCGCGCAGCCCGCCACGTTCTATGCGCCCGACCTGGTGCATCCGGAACGCTACGACTGCCTGGTGCAACCATGACGCAGTGGGCCGTGTCCGCAACGGACGTGCGCAAGCGCTACCCCGGCGCGGCGGGGGTGGAAGCGCTGGCGTCGGTGTCGGTCGACGTGCCGCGCGGCCGCTTCGTCAGCATCCTGGGACCCAGCGGCTGCGGCAAGAGCACCTTTCTGCGTTGCGTGGCCGGGCTGGAGACCGTTTCCAGCGGCGAGCTGCGGGTGGAGGGCGTGCCCGTGCAGGGGCCGCCGGACGGCATGGGCATGGTGTTCCAGCGCGACGCGCTGCTGGAGTGGCGCAACGTGCGCCGCAACATCCTGCTGCCGGTGGAGTTTGCGCACAAGCCGGTGGCCGCCTATGCCGACAAGGTGCGCGCGCTGCTGGCCCTGACCGGGCTGGAAAAGTTTGCCGAAAGCTATCCGCGCGAACTGTCCGGCGGCATGCGGCAGCGCGCCGCCATCTGCCGGGCGCTGGTGGACGATCCGAAGCTGCTGCTCATGGACGAACCGTTCGGCGCGCTGGACGCGCTGACGCGCGACCAGATGAACGTCGAGCTGCAGCGGATCTGGATGGAAACGCGCAACACGGTGTTGTTCGTGACGCACGGCATCGCCGAGGCGGTATTCCTGGGCGACGTGGTGATGGTGTTCTCGCCGCGCCCGGGCCGGATCCTCGAAACCATAGAAATCGACCTGCCGCGGCCCCGGCCGCTGGCGTTGCGCGAGACGCCGCAATTCGGCGAATACGTGCGGCACATCCGCGGCATGTTCCAGAGCATGGGCCTGATAGATGAGGGCGCGCGCGCCGCGTCCGGACTGGAGTCCGTCCAATGAGCGCGCTCTTGAAAGGGGCGGGCCGGCGCATGGCCGGATTGGTGTCGGTGCTGGTCTTCCTGCTGCTGTGGGAAGCCGCCGCGCGGATCTTCCATGTACGCGCCATCATGCTGCCGCTGCCCGGCCAGGTGGCGCTGGAGCTGGCCGCGGAATGGAGCTGGTATGCCGGCCACGCCGCCTACACACTGATGACCACGCTGGCGGGCTTTGCGCTGGCAGTGGTGGCCGGGGTGGCGATTGCCGTCATGCTGGTGGGGTCGCGCTGGTTCGAACGCTTCATCTATCCCCTGATCGTGGCGCTGAACAGCGTGCCCAAGGTCGCCATCGCGCCGCTGTTCGTGATCTGGATGGGCACGGGCGCGGAACCCAAGATCGCCATCGCCTTCCTGATCGCCGTGTTCGCGATGATCGTGGACACCGTCCATGGCCTGCGCTCGGTGCCGCAGGACGTGCTGGACCTGGGGCGCGTGCTGAAGGGTTCGCGGCGCGATTTCTTCTTCAAGGTGCGGCTGCCCAGCGCGTTGCCTTCGATCCTGGCGGGCATGAAGGTCTCGATTTCGCTGGCGCTGGTGGGCGCCATCGTGGGCGAGTTCGTGTCCTCGCAGCGCGGTTTGGGCTACGTGATCATGAGTGCCCAGGGCACCTTCGACACGGTGCGGGTGTTCGCCGCGATCTTCGTGCTGGCCCTGATGGGCATGCTGCTGTTTGCCTTGCTGGTGTGGCTGGAACGGCGCCTGACGCCCTGGCTGCGCCACCACCGCGAAGACGATTGACAGGTTCTAGCCCGGGGCACCACGGGCTGAATGTGGGGCAGGTGCGTGATTAGAAACGATTCTGGGGAAAACAGATGCAAGCACTACTCGCCTTGTCGCGTGGCATAGACGCGATCAATCTACGCATGGGCCGGGCCGTGTCCTGGGTCACGCTGCTGGTTGTGCTGGTCAGCGCCGGCAACGCCATCATGCGCAAGATATTCCACGACAGCTCCAACGCCTGGCTGGAGCTGCAGTGGTACATGTTCGGCGCCATGTTCCTGCTGACCGCAGGCTACACCCTGCTGAAAAACGACCACGTCAGGGTGGACATCATTGCGTCGCGGCTGTCGCGCCGCGCGCAGATCGGGATCGAGATCTTCGGCGTGCTGTTCTTCCTGATGCCGGCCTGCCTGCTGATCATGTACCTGTCCTGGCCGGTGTTCATGGATTCGTACCTCAGCAACGAATATTCCTCCAATTCGGGCGGACTGATCCGCTGGCCGGTGAAGCTGCTGATTCCGGTGGGCTTCGCGCTGCTGGTGCTGGCCGGGCTGTCGCATCTGATCAAGTGCGTGGGCTTCCTGATGGGACGTTGCCGCGACCCGCGCGAACGCGAGGGAGCCAAGAGCGCGGAAGAAGAACTGGCCGAGGAAATCGCCCGCGAAGCGCAGGCGCGCGAGGCGGCCGCGCAGAACGAACTGAACAACAAGGGTCGCTGATCATGGAGTTTCTCATTGCCAATCTGGCGCCGATCATGTTCGCGACGCTGATCATCTTTCTACTGTTGGGCTTTCCGGTGGCGTTCGCGCTGGCGGCCAACGGCATCCTGTTCGGCCTGGTCGGCATGGAGCTGGGCCTGCTCAACTCCTCGCTGTTCCAGGCGCTGCCGCAGCGCGTGTTCGGCATCATTTCCAACGACACGCTGCTGGCGGTGCCGTTCTTCACGCTGATGGGCCTGGTACTGGAGCGATCCGGCATGGCCGAGGACCTGTTGGAGACCATAGGCCAGCTGTTCGGCTCGATCCGCGGCGGCCTGGCCATCGCGGTGGTGTTCGTGGGCGCGATGCTGGCCGCGACCACGGGCGTGGTGTCGGCGTCGGTCATTTCCATGGGCTTGATATCGCTGCCGATCATGTTGCGCAACGGCTATGACCGCAAGCTGGCCAGCGGCGTGATCGCCGCGTCCGGCACCTTGTCGCAGATCATTCCGCCTTCGCTCGTGCTCATCATCCTGGCGGACCAGCTTGGACGTTCCATCGGCGACATCTACCGCGCCGCCATGGTGCCGGGCTTCATCCTGGCCGGCCTGTACATCGTCTATGTCGTCATCATGAGCCTGCTGAAGCCGGATTCGGCGCCCGCGCTGCCGGAAGAGGCTCGCCGCTTCCAGGAGCCGAATGGTGGCCGCGGCGGACGTTCGCTGCTGGTACTGATGACGATTTCCGCCGTGTCGGCATACTTTCTGGGCCGCTGGGTCGAGAACCACACCGCGCCGATGGACGAGCGCATCGTGGTGGCGCTGCTGTTCTGGGGCGCGACCGCCTTCGTCATCGCGCTGGTGAACAAGGCGCTGGGCCTGGGCCTGTTGTCGGCCCTGGCCGAGCGCGTGACCTTCGTGATGATCCCGCCGCTGGCGCTGATCTTCCTGGTGCTGGGCACCATCTTCATCGGCGTGGCCACGCCGACCGAAGGCGGCGCCATGGGCGCGGTGGGCGCCATCCTGATGGCGGTGGCGCGCCGCCGCCTGTCGCTGGACCTGCTCAAGCAGGCCATGGACACGACCACCAAGCTGTCTTGCTTCGTCGTGTTCATCCTGGTGGGTTCCACCGTGTTCGGCCTGACCTTCCGCGCCGTCAACGGCGACCTGTGGGTCGAGCATCTGCTGACCGGCCTGCCGGGCGGACAGTGGGGCTTCCTGATCGTGGTCAGCATCCTGACCTTCGTGCTGGCATTCTTCCTGGACTTCTTCGAACTGGCGTTCATTATCGTGCCGCTGCTGGGGCCGGTGGCCGACAAGCTGGGCATCGACCTGATCTGGTTCGGCGTGATCCTGGCCGTCAACATGCAGACCTCGTTCATGCATCCGCCGTTCGGATTCGCGCTGTTCTACCTGCGGTCGGTGGCGCCACGGGACCGCTACAAGGACCGGGTCACGGGCAAGATGATCGAGCCGGTCACGACGGGGCAGATCTACTGGGGCTCGGTGCCGTTCATCGTGATCCAGCTGCTGATGGTGGCCGCGGTGATGGCCTTCCCGGGCATGGTGATGCACTACAAGGGGACGGCTGCGGTGGTCGACCCGAGTTCGGTCTCGCTGGAGGTCGGGGGCAGCGGCTACGGGGGCAGCGCCTACGGCGCGGACGCCAATCCGTTCAAGTGAGGTGGCAGGGGCGTCCAGGGGACGCCCCTTGATCTTTAGGGCTTGACTGCGTATGTGGCCAGGAACGTCGGCAGGAAGCGGTCGATCAGGAAGCGCGGCTGGGGCTGTTCATCTTCATAAAACCCCTTCAGCAGGAATCCGGCTTCCAGCTGGCCGCCGATCTGTTCGTCCAGGCTGTGCCCGAACACCAGCGCGTCGCCCCGGCCCTGCTTTTCCGCCAGTTCCGATGCGCTCAGGTCGCGCAGGTCCGAGTAGGGCAGCCGGAAGCGCGGCCGGATCAGGCCCTGCTCGGCCAGTTCCGGCGCGCGGTCGCCGACGAACACGACCGGGTTGTAGAAGCTGCTGAGCAGCCTGCCGCCATGCTTCAGCACCCTGAAGCACTCCCGCCAAACAGGCCGCACGTCGGGCACGTACAGGTTGGAGATCGGATGCACGATGCAGTCGAAGGACGCGTCGGCGAACGCCGAGAGATCCCGCATGTCTCCCTGCACGGTTGCGAGCGCCAGGCTGTCGCGGCGTGCGACCATGTCGTCCTGGGCCAGTTGCAGCGGCGAAGCGTCGAACACGGTCACGTCCGCGCCGGCCGCGGCCAGCACGGGCGCCTGTTGGCCGCCGGCGGAGGCCAGGCACAGGATGCGCGGAACCGGATACATCGCCGGCAGCCAATCCGCGGGCAGGGCGCGCGGCGTGATGTGCACCTGCCAGTCTCCGCGGCGCGCGGCGTCGATCGTTTCGGGGCCGACCGGTTGCGACCAGGCGCATTGCTGCGCGGCCTGGCGGTCCCAGGCGGCGCGGTTGTGTTCATAGATATCGATGGTGTCAGTCGCAGGCATTGCGTTTTCCTTCTGTCAAAAGGGGAAAACTGCCGATGGACACGCGATCCGCGAGCCTGTGCCTGAAGGGAGCAGGACGCGGCGCGCCGATAGGGGCCAGGTCCTGCAAGACATCAGAATCGAACAAGCAATGCGGCTCGCGCGCCAGGCAGCGAGGGGGGCAAGATGCGTGGGCATCCCGGCATTTACTTGTTCACTCTGAGTGCTCCGGTGGAAGGGGAGAAGGTTGCAAGCTTAACCGGGACGGCGCGGCGGGACAAACGGCCGCCCGCCGCCGGTTCATCGCGCGGCCGTCGCGCAGCTATGCGCCGCGCGGCGCCGTGATCACATGCGCCTGGATCTTTCCTGCGATGGGCCCCGCGCCGTAGCGCGCACGCAGCGCATCGGTCGCGGCATGGACCGCCTGCCCCAGCATGTCCGCGCCGCGGGCCTCGATCTCGTTGCGCAGCGGCGTGCCCTGGCAATAGGCGATTGCAGCCGTCTGCGGCGTGTCGGCGCGGCTTTCGAATGCAATGGTTTCCAGCGTCTGGCGGCCGGTGAATCCGGCGCGGGCCAGGTCGGCTCTGATGACGGCCGCGTCGTAATAACCATGCGGAATCCGGCTCATGAACCTGGGAGGATCACCGGGGAACAGCCGCGCCAGGGCCTGTTCCACCGTATCGGCAAACGCGTTGTCCTCGATGCGGTCCCAGACGTTGAACAGGAAGGCGCCGCCCGGCCGCAAGACCCGGCGCGCTTCGGCGTAGGCCGCAGCCTTGTCCGGCAGGAACATGTAGCCGAACTGGCACACCACGGTATCGAAGGCCTGGTCCTCAAAGGGTAGCTGAAGGGCGTCGGCCTGGCGCCAGGTGATGGCGCGGCTTGCGCCCAGCGTCTGGGCTTGTTCCAGCATGGCCGGGTTCAGATCGGTGGCGACGATGGCCGCGCCGGCGGGCAACTGCTCCGCGAGTTGGCGCGTCACTACGCCTGTGCCTGCGGCGATCTCCAGCACGGCCGCAGGATGCAGCGCCGCCGTTCGCGCGGCGATGTCTGCGGCATAGGGCTGGAAGACGAGAGGAACCATGTACCGCTGGTAGAACTGCGGGATGGATCCGGAGAAAACACGATCACTAGGAGCAGTGTTCATGATGTTCGACTCCAAAGCGGCCGCGCGGGGCGGTCTTCAGATTGAACTTGCCCTCGTCCGGTGTCGGACGGGAATTCCATTTTAGGCAGTGCGAGTAGGTATGGCGAAGAGAGGAATGATGCGAGAGGCTCACATCCTTGTGGCCCCTGGGCCTCATATTCCGGGAGTCAGCCTGATTTTGTAGCCTTTGGGGCGGAATAATTGGCTGGCGCATATAGTCTAGTGCGATCCATTTTGTGCCTTTTGGGCTACAAAATGGATAGAATGTTCTTATTTTGATGCCCAGGGGCTACAAATGACGACTTTAGGTGATGTGGCGGAAATGCTGAAGAACGTCCGTAAGCAGAATCGCCTTTCCCAAGACGAACTGGCCTCTCGCGCTGGCGTTGCTCGTACGACGGTTACGCGCATGGAAACGGTGGCGCGAGGGGACATGAGTGTGTCCGCGCTGGTTCGTTTACTGGATGCCGCGGGTTATGACCTCAAATTCGTAAAGCGCGGCCATGGCCGAACCGTTGAAGACATACTTGCTGAACAGCGACGCGGAGAGTGAGCTATGCGGCTGGACGTGTACGTTCTCGGGCAGCAGGTCGCCAAGCTCTATCGCGAGGCCGACGAGTATGTTCTTCAATATGAGCCGGACACTCCGGACAGCAGTTTCGTTAGTCTGGCGATGCCGGTACGTCAAGAAGCGTGGCGTTGGCCACGGGATCTGCATCCGTTCTTTCGCCAGAACCTGCCCGAAGGCTATCTGCTCGGCGTGATCCGCGAACTGTTCGGCCCTCTTCTGGATGGGACTGATCTTTCACTGTTGGCCGTGGTCGGGGCAGCCGGTATCGGCCGGGTGGCGGTGACGGTGGAAGGTGCTGCGCCGGGTGTCGACTTCAGTCCGTTGAACATTGAAGAGTTGCTTACCGCCGAGAAATCCGCTGCCCTTTTTGAAGAGCTGGTGCGCCGTTACGCGCGTAGTGCGGTATCAGGCGTGGTGCCAAAATTTCTTGCACCAGAAGAACGGTTGGGCGCGGGGAAGGACACAGGCAAGACGACGTTGCGCACTGCCCAACACATCATCAAAGGTTCGGATAAGGCTACCGACTTCCTGGGTTTCAACGAGCACTACACATTGAAGGTGCTCGCACGCCTGAACGTTGTGCCGGTGGTTCAAACACAGATGTCCGCGGATGGGCGGATCCTGGTGGTGGATCGCTTCGATGTGGACGCCGAAGGACGTCCTGCCTATGGGGTGGAAGACGCCTGCAATCTGCTCGGCCTGCCGCCGCACGAAAAATACAGTCCGTCGACAGAACGGGCGCTGAGCGCGACCAGGGCATATATTCCGTCTGCCATCAGACGCCAGCAGAACTTGCTGTTTGCTTGGCAGACGCTTGCAAACTACGTCGTGCGAAACTCCGATTGCCACGCCAAGAACATTGCCGTGTACTACTCAACCCTTGGGGATGTGCGCTACACGCCGGTGTATGACGTGGTGACGACCCAGGCGTATCCGCAATTCAGCAGCGCGCCCGGCTTGGCCGTGGCTGGCCGGAAGACCTGGTCGCCGGGCAAAGCGCTCTCGCGATTTTGCACCGCTCGGCTGGATATCTCGCCCAGGGACTACCAGGACATGGTCGAACAGCTCTGTGAGTCTGCTGTGGAGGTCGGCAAGGAGATCATAGAAGCGGCCAGGAATGAACCGCGGTGGAAATGGATCGCCAGACAGATGGTGCATGCTTGGAATGAGGGCATGTGCTCGCTTCGGAGCGTTCAACTGGAAAGGAAGTATCGCGGACTTGAAGCTGCCATAGAGAATGCCGGGCTCGGGGCGCCAGATGTTCCAGCATCTGCCAATGCGGCTATAGGACGTTCTGAAATGATCGCTCGGCCCGCCCGAAAGCGGACATGACGAACGAGGGGAGCGGCGTCATGTCCATGCACGGAAGTCGAGGTCTCCCGTGCGATGGACAAGAATGGCGGTTGCGGCCGCCTATCCCCCCAGCCGCGCCTGTTCCGCCGCCAGATAAGCGTCCCGCGACGGCAGCAGATGCTCCCGGCACAGCGCCATCAACCCCTCCCGGTCGCCATCCCGCAGTGCGTGGATCATGGCCCAGTGTTCCTGGCGGGCGCGTTCGCGGTAGCCGGCGGCGGCCAGCGAACCGAAGCGGATGGGGTGGGTGCGGCGGGCATATTCCTCGATGGCCTGGCCCAGCACCGCGTTGTCCAGCAAACCGAAGAACTCGCGATGAAAGCGCTGGTTGCTGCGGAACACGCGGCGCGCGTCGCCATCGGCTACCGCCGCATCGTGTTCGCGCTGCACGGCCACCAGCGCCGCCAGCCGCGCCTGCGGCACGGGCAGCGGGATCTGGCTGGCGGCATGCACTTCCAGCATTTGGCGCAGCGCATACAGCTCCATGACTTCGCGCACCGCGTATGCGCGCACGACCGCGCCGATGTTGCGCTTTTTTTCCACTACGCCCAGCGCCTCGAGGTCGGCCAGGACCTGGCGCACCACATGGCGCTTGAGCGAAAAGCGCGCCATGAGTTCATCTTCGGTCAGGCGCTGGCGCGGGTGCAGCCGGCCGAAGACAATGTCTTCTTCCAGGATGGCGACCGCGGCCTGCATCGGCATGGAGTCGGGTGCGATGGCGTCCATGGGCTTGCCGCCTACTTTTTCGGCACGGTGTCGCGCGTGACGGCGGCGCGCAGGAAGTCGAAGTCGACGCCCTGGTCGGCCTGGGTCACGGTCTGCAGGAACAGCTTGCGGTAGCCGCGTTCGGCGACGGGGCGGACGATGGGCTGGGCCGCGGCGCGGCGCGCCAGTTCGGCGTCGTCCACCAGCAGCGCGATCTCGCGGTTGGCCACCGACAGGCGGATGCGGTCGCCGTTCTGCACGTAGGCCAACGGGCCGCCGATGGCGGCTTCGGGCGTGACGTGCAGCACGATGGTACCGGCGGCGGTGCCGCTCATGCGGCCATCGGAGATGCGCACCATGTCCTTCACGCCGGCGCGCGCCAGCTTCCTGGGGATGGGCATGTAGCCGGCTTCGGGCATGCCGGGCGCGCCGGTCGGCCCGATGCGCTTGAGCACCAGGATGTCTTCGGCGGTGACATCCAGCGCCTCGTCGTCGATGCGCCGCGCCATGTCCTCGGCGTCCTCGAACACGACGGCGCGGCCCTCGTGCTCCATCAGCTTGGGATTGGCGGCGGATTGCTTGATGATGGCGCCGCCCGGCGCCAGATTGCCGCGCAGCACGGCCAGGCCGCCCACCGGGTAGATGGGCGAGGCCGCGGTGCGGATCACGTCCTGCGCGAAGGCGGGCGGGGCGTCGTCGAGTTCCTCGCCCAGCGTGCGGCCCGACACGGTCAGCGCGTCCAGGTGCAGGTAGGGGCGCAGCTCGCGCAACAGGGCCGGCATGCCGCCGGCGTGGTGGAAGTCTTCCATGTAGTGCTGGCCGGAGGGCTTCAGGTCGACCAGCACGGGCGTTTCGCGGCTGATGCGGTCCAGGCCGGCCAGGTCGATGTCTATGCCCAGGCGGCCGGCGATCGCCGTCAGGTGCACGATGCCGTTGGTGGAGCCGCCGATGGCCAGCAGCACGCGCAGGGCGTTCTCGATGGATTTGCCGGTAAGGATGCGGTCGGGCGTCAGGCGCGAGGCGGCCATGGCGACCGCCGTGGCGCCGGTCTTCTCGGCGACGCGCACGCGGTCGGCGGTGACGGCCGGGGCCGACGCGCCGCCGGCCACCATCATGCCCAGGGCTTCGGTGATGCAGGCCATGGTGCTGGCCGTGCCCATCACGGAACAGGTGCCCACGCTGGCGACCAGCTGGTTGTTCACGTCCGAGATCTCGGCCGCGTCGATCTCTTCGGCGCGGTAGCGGCCCCAGTAGCGGCGGCAGTCGGTGCAGGCGCCCACGCGCTCGCCGCGGTGCGAGCCGGTCAGCATGGATCCCGTGACCAGCTGGATGGCGGGCACGCCGGCGGACGCCGCGCCCATCAGCTGGGCCGGCACGGTCTTGTCGCAGCCGCCGATCAGCACCACCGCGTCCATGGGCTGGGCGCGGATCATTTCCTCGGTGTCCATGGACATGAGGTTGCGCAGGTACATGCTGGTGGGCTGGGAGAAGCTCTCGTGCACCGAAATGGTGGGGAAGTCCATGGGCAGGCCGCCGGCCAGCATGACACCGCGCTTGACCGCTTCGATCAGTTGCGGCGCGTTGCCGTGGCAGGGGTTATAGCTGCTGCCCGTATTGACGATGCCGATGATGGGGCGCGACAAGGCGTCGTCGGTCAAACCCGCGCCCTTGATGAAGGCCTTGCGCAGGAACAGCGAAAAGCCGGTGTCGCCATAGTTGGTGAGCCCGCGGGCCACGCCGTGCGCGCTGGCGCCGTCACTGCTGAAAGGGCCGGGCGCAGCTGCGTTGTTCTTGGTTTCGTCCTTCATTTTGATCTCGATAATATTATTGATAATCCGACGACGGCATCATAGCCAGCCTTTGAAAACGGCTGCAAGCGATTTGTCGGCGTCTTTCAATTGATCCTTCATATGGATCAGTCGATAGAAAAATTCTGATTCTTCAATCAAGTTGTCGAACCTACACTGGCGCGGTTGACGAGCCGGGCGTCCGTTTCATTCCTATACCCATCCCGGCAGGAGACCTACATGTCAGACCTGCGTCTGCGGCCGCGCCGCGCCGTGTTGTTTTCCCTGCTGGCCTTGTGCGCCGGCGTGTCCGCTCCCGCCCTGGCCGCCGACGCCTACCCCGACAAGCCCATCCGCATGATCGTGCCGTACCCGCCCGGGGGCGCGACCGACGTCATCGGCCGCGTGCTGGCGCAGGAGCTGACCGGCGCGCTGGGCCAGTCGGTGATCGTGGAGAACCGCGCGGGCGCCGCCGGCAACATCGGCGCCGACCAGGTTGCGAAGGCGCAGCCCGATGGCTACACACTGCTGATGGGCGCGCTGACCAGCCATTCCATCAACGCCGCCCTGTACCGCGGCCGCGTCACCTATGACGTGGAGAAGAGCTTCGCGCCGGTGTCCATCGTAGGCACGGTGCCGCTGGTGTTCGTGGTGAATCCGTCGGTGCAGGCGAAAACGCTGGCCGAGTTCATCGCGCTGGCCAAGTCCAAGCCCGGCTACATCACCATGGGTTCTGCCGGCAATGGTTCGCCGCAGCATCTGGCCGCCGAAATGTTCAAGCGCACCGCGGGTGTGGACGTGCTGCACGTGCCCTACAAGGGCAGCGGCCCGGCCATGACCGACCTGATGGGCGGGCAGGTGCTCAGCATGATCGAGACCGTGCCCGCGGCGCAGGGCAGCATCAAGGCCGGCAAGCTGCGCGCGCTGGCGGTGACCTCGGCTGCGCGCGTGGACGCGCTGCCGGACGTGCCGACCGCGGCCGAAGCCGGCCTGAAGGATTTCGAGGTCAGTTCGATGTTCGGCATCGTGGCGCCGGCCAATACCCCGGCGCCGGTGATCGAGCGTTTGAATGGCGAACTGAAGAAGATCCTGGCCAAGCCTGAGGTCCAGGCCTCGCTGCTGAACCAGGGTGCCATCGCCACCTGGACCACGCCGGCCGACGCCGGCGCCCGCGTGTCGGCCGAGTTGGCGCGTTGGACCAAAGTCATCGACGAAGCGGGTGTGAAGGGGGATTAATACCCCTAAAGTTGTGGCTATACGTCACACGCCGGAAGTTCCGCCTGGAACCTCCGGCGATTTTGTTTGTGCATGCGCTCACGAAAGACGCAACAAGGCTTGCGCGCAAACTGGGGAATACGCACTGAAAAAAGGGTGGATGCAAACTTTTGCGCTATGAACCGCCAAAGGGGACGCAATAAACCGCAATAAAGCTCTCGCGAGATTGTATACAGTGGTTGACCCCGAATAGACTAGGCCGTAATGTAGTTTGCGGGCCTTCCCAGGACGGCAGAAGGGGGATAACAATGACAGACGACCAGGACGAAAAGTCGATTCTGTACACGCATTTCGGAACGCACAGTCCGTATTGGCGTCTGTCCGCCGATAGCGACGCGTTCGAACTTGCCGCAGTCAAGGGCGCAGCCAATATCGCGATGGCGTTGCGCCCGGAACAAGCCGAGACGATACGCAGCCTGACGGGCATCACGTCCAGTGTGCGCATCGACATCTCGTTGTATGGCGACATGCTCAGGCTCCACCTGGTGGGCCGCAAGATCAATCCCAACGAATGGGCCGGCACCGCGTCCGCCCATTCCGATACTGAATCCGTGGCCAAGGATCTGGTCGAAGGCCTGTCCTTCGCCGAGACGGTGGTGTCCGAGGCCAACTCGGTCATCGTCATCGTCGACCAGAACGGCCGGGTGCAGCGCTTCAACAAGCTCAGCGAGGAATACACCGGCAAGCGCGAGCAGGACATCATCGGCCGCAGCGTGTTCGAGATGTTCATGACGCGCGAAGAGGCGATCGCCTCGCGCCGCAATATCGCCGAGTTCTACAAGCGCGGACAATCCTACGAGGCCGAGCGCCTCATCAATACGGTCAAGGGGCCGCGCCTTTTCCTGTTCCGCAACAAGTTCGTCACCAGCGGCAGCGGCGAAAAGCGCGTCTACCTGATCTGCTCGGGCACCGACATCACCGAGGAACGCCAGGCGCAGGAGCGCCTGCGGGTGCTGGCCAACACCGACATGCTGACCAACCTGCCCAACCGCCACGCGATCACCACGCGGCTGAAGGCGGCGCTGGCGGCGGGCCAGGATGGGCGCGGCGGCGTGCTGTTCCTGGACCTGGACAATTTCAAGCGCATCAACGACCACTACGGCCACGGCTTCGGCGACCGTCTGCTCAAGTCGGTGGCGGTCGCGATCTCGTCCTGCCTGGCAGAAGGCCAGACGCTGGCGCGGTTGGGCGGCGACGAATTCATCGTGCTGCACGAGGCCGCGCAGACCTGGGAACTGGAGGCGACCGCCCAGCGCATCATCGAACGGCTGCGCGAGCCTTTCCGTCAGGGGCTGATCGAGGTCTACACCAGCTGCTCCATCGGCATCGCCATGTATCCCGACCACGGCGCCGACCTGGACAGCGTGGTGCGCAGCGCCGACATCGCCATGTATGTGGCCAAGGAAGCGGGACGCCATACCTACCGCGTATTCCAACCCGAGATGGACCGCCGCAACGCGGACTACGTCTGGCTGGACACCAACCTGCGCAAGGCGCTGGCCGAAGACCATCTGATGCTGTACTACCAGCCCAAGCTGGCCGGCCGCAACGGCGAGGTCGACGGGGTCGAAGCCCTGGTGCGCTGGCGCTCGCCGGAGCGCGGCATGGTCGGCCCCGCCGTCTTCATTCCGTACGCCGAGGAGTCGGGCCTGATCTCGCCGCTGGGCGTGTGGGTCATGCGCGAAGCGGCCCGGCAGGCCGCGGCCTGGAAGCGCGACGGCCTGAATATCCGCGTTGCCATCAACGTGTCGCCGCGGCAGTTGAACGACAAGGGCGTGGTCAGCGACTTCATGCGCGCCATCAACGACGCCAGCCTGGATCCCTGCCTGCTGGACATCGAACTGACCGAAAGCTGCCTGATCGACGACGAAGGCGCCGCCATCGAACTGATCAAGCAGTTCCGCCAACTTGGCGCGCGAGTCCATCTGGACGACTTCGGCACCGGCTATTCCTCGCTGTCGCAGCTTGCCCGCATTCCGCTGGACGCGATCAAGCTGGACGCCAGCTTCGTGCGCGGCGTCAACGAGAACCCCGTGTCGCAGGCGCTGGCGCGCGCCATCGTCGCGGTGGCGCGCACGCTGGAGTTGAAGGTGATCGCCGAGGGCGTGGAAACGACCGAAGAGGCCGTGTTCGTCGACACCCTGGGCGTGGACGCCAAACAGGGCTACCTGTACGCCAAGCCCATGCCGGCGGCGGAGTTCACCGCCTGGCTGGCTCAGCGCCGCCGGCTGCATCTCATTGCCTGACGCAGCCGGCAGCGCCTTACCGCATCAATGCATGGTGGCTTCCAGCGCGGACTCCGCGCTGGAAGAACTGCGGCGGTTCTGCGCCATCACCAGGCGTTCCATGTAGGCGCGGTCCTTCGGGTCGATCGAGAACGCGGCTTCGACCCAATCTTCCGTGATGTCCATCAGCTCCGAGCGCGACAGGCTCAGCACGCGCTGGCGCGCGCGCAGCATGGCGCGCATGCCGTTGAGCTTGGGCCGCATCACGTCGATGAAGGTGCGCGTGGCCTTGTAGGCGTCGCCCGGCTCGAACAGCACGTCGACCAGGCCGCGGCCATGGAACCATTCGGCGGTATGGGATTCGCCCGTGCCGATCAGCTCTTCGGCCAGCTTCATGCCCGAACGCCGTGCCACCAGCGAGTAGCCGCCCATGCCAGGGAAGAGGTTGAACGCCATTTCAGGAAAGCCCATGCGGGCGGTGTTCTGCGCCAGCACGAAGTGGTGGGCCAACGCGGCCTCGAAGCCGCCGCCCAGGGCGGTGCCTTCGATCATCGCCAGCGAGATCGCGCCGGTGTCGAAGCCGCGGGTGGCGGCATGCACGCAATCCACGCAAGCCCGGGCGTACGCCCGCAGCGCTTCGCGCTTGCCGGTGCGTATGGCTTCCGCGAAGAAATTCAGATCGCCGCCCACGTTGTAGATCTGAGGAACGAGCGAGCCGGTGACCCAGAAATCGATGGGCAGGCCGGAGTCTTTGGCGGCGCGCGCCAGGGTCATGATCTCGTCGATCAATTCATGGTTGAAGCACGGACGCGGTTGAGCGCGCAGCATCATCCACATGACCCGACGTCCCTCCTCGTAGAACGCCGAGAGCTGCTTCAGGTTGCCTGCGGCGGTGAAGGGGTGGCAATCCGGATGAATGAGTTGATTCATTTACTTTCGTCCAATTGATCAAGGTGAGTCGGAGTACTACGGGATCAGCCTAATACAGACCTTCCGGCTCTCGTCTCATGCAAACCTCGTCCAGCTGGCCAGACTTGTCCGTAAGTCAAAGGCCCGAGTGATCAATGGAGAAACGCGGCGAGCGGGCGCAGCCGCTCAACCCATCAGGCGATGGGGGCATGGGTAAAACGGATGAGGGATACACGCAAATTCGCGGCTGTCGGGGCGATGCGCCGCGCACGCGCCGAAAGCGGCGCGCTCATGCGTAGGGATGAGGGATGGCGCGGCCGAATGGCCGCGCGCGGACTTGCGTTGTACCGCTTCGGAATGCGGCGGATCAGGCGACGCCGCCGTTGGCGCGCAGGATCTGCCCGTTGACCCAGCCTGCCTCGGGGCCTGCCAGGAACGACACCACGTTGGCGATGTCATCGGGCTGGCCCAGGCGTTCCAGCGGGGGCATCTTGGCGTAGTGCTCGATCAGCTCGGGACTCTTGCCGTTCAGGAAGAGGTCGGTGGCGACGGGGCCGGGCGCCACCGCGTTGACGGTGATGCGGCGGCCGCGCAATTCCTTGGCGAACACTTGGGTCAGGCTTTCCACCGCCGCCTTGCTGGCGATGTAGACGGAGTAGTTCGGCAGGTTGAGCGCGATGGTGGTGCTGGACACGTTGACGATGCTGCCTCCGTCGGCCAAGCGCGTGGCAGCTTCGCGCAGCGTGTTGAAGGTGCCGCGGGTGTTGATGCCGAAGGTCTGCTCGTAGAGCTCGTCGCTGGTCTCGGCCAGCGGCACCATCTTCAGGATGCCGGCGCTGTTGACCAGGACGTCGATGCGGCCCAGTCCCGCTTCCACCTGGTCGAACATGGCGCGCACCTGGTCCGCCCGGGACACGTCGGCGCGCACTGCCAGGGCGCGGCCGCCCGCGGCGCGGATTTCGTCGGCAAGCGCCTCGGCCTCGGCGGCGCTGGAGGCGTAGTTGATGGCGACGGCGTGGCCGTCGCGCGCCAGGCGGCGGACGATGGCGGCGCCTATGCCGCGCGATCCGCCGGTGACGAGCGCGATGCGTTGCGTGGCCTGGGTGTTCATGTCGTATCTCCGGTTGGATGGGGGTGAGGCGTATCTTGAACTATTCCAGAAAAAAGATAATTACTCTATATTCGCTAACATAATTTCATCTGCATTAATAATGGGCGAGTGACAATGGACCGGTTCCAGGAAATGCAGGTGTTCGTGCGCATCGCCGAAAGGCGTAGCTTTTCCAAGGCGGCAGAGGACCTGCAGATTCCGCGGCCCACGGTCACCAATCTGGTCAAGCGGATGGAAGCGCGCCTCGGGGCGCGGCTGCTTGAACGCACCACGCGCCAGGTGCGGCTGACCCATGATGGCGAGGCCCACTACCAGCGCTGCGTGCGGCTCCTGGCGGATCTGGAAGAGGCCGACGGCGCCTTCCTGGACACCTCGCCCAAGGGCCTGTTGCGCGTCAATGCGCAGGGCACGCTGGCCAGGTTCTTCGTCATGCCCGGCCTGCCGGCCTTTCTGGAACGCTATCCCGACATCGTGCTGCAACTGGGCGAGGACGACCGGCTGGTGGACCTGGTGCGCGAAGGCGTGGACTGCGTGCTGCGCACCGGCACGCTGCAGGATTCCTCGCTGGTGGGGCGCCAGATCGCGCTGATGCCGCAGGTCACGGTGGCCAGCCCCGCCTATCTGGCGCGCCACGGCGAGCCGCGGCGGCTGGAAGATCTGGAAGGCCATCGGGCGGTGGACTACCTGTCCAGCGCCACTGGGCGCAGCCTGCCGCTCGATTTCATGGTCGACGGCAAGAACGTGCAGGTACGCCCCAGGGCCGTGGTCAGCGTGACTGGCGCGGAGCTCTACACCGGTGCGGCGCTGGCCGGCCTGGGATTGGTGCAGGTGCCGCGCTACCGCGTCGAGCGCGAGCTGGCGGCGGGCGAGTTGAAGATCGTGCTGCCCGGCGCGCCGCCCGCGCCCATGCCTGTGTCGGTGCTGTATCCGCAGAACCGCCAGGTGTCGGCGCGGGTGCGCGTCTTCACGCAATGGCTGGCGGAGGTCATCGCAGCCGGCCTGGCTCAGACGATGCCGGTCAGGTAGTACACCGCGATCGCCAGGAAGACCGAAGTGGTCGATATCAGCGTGATGGCGAAGATGTCGCCGTAGGACTGCCGGTGCGTCAGGCCCGTGACCGCCAGCAACGTGATCACCGCGCCGTTGTGCGGCAGCGTGTCCATGCCGCCGCTGGCCATGGCGGCGATCCGGTGCAGCACTTCCATCGGGATGCCCGCCGCGTGGGCGCTGTCGATGAAGGTCTGCGCCATGGCCGCCAACGCGATGCTCATGCCGCCCGAGGCGGAACCCGTGATGCCGGCCAGCGAGGTCACGGCCACCGCCTCGCCCACCAACGGGTCGGGAATGGCCTTGAGCGCGTCGGCCACCAGCAGGAAGCCGGGCAGGGCGGCGATGACGCCGCCAAAGCCGTATTCCGCTGCGGTGTTCATCGAGGCCAGCAACGCGCCCGACACCGCGCTCTTGCTGCCTTCGGCGAAATGCGCCTTGATGCCGCGGAACGAGAACAGCAGGATGGTGACGATGCCCGCGATCAGCGCGCCCATCACCGCCCACAGCGCCACCTGGTCCTCGGCGTTGACGGGCATGGGCTTGGGCAGGCCCGGCAGCGCGACTTCGGAGCCGGCCGGATACCAGCCCGGTATCCAGCGCGTCAGCAGGTAGTTGGCGACGCCCACCACCACCAGCGGCAGCAGCGCGATCAGCGGATGGTGCTCGCGTTCATTGGGCGGCGTGACCGGTTCGTTGCGCAGGTCGGTGCCGTAGGTCTCGCCCGCGGCTGCCGCGCGCTTGCGCCGCCACTCCAGGTAGGCGATGCCGGCGGTCAGCGTGAAGCAGGCGCCGATCAGGCCCAGCCACGGCGCGGCCCAGGTGGTGGTTTCGAAGAAAGTGGTGGGGATGATGTTCTGGATCTGCGGCGTGCCGGGCAGCGCGGTCATGGTGAACGTGAACGCGCCCAGCGCGATCGCGCCCGGCATCAGCCGTTTCGGGATGCCGCCCTGGCGGAACATCTCGGCCGCGAACGGATACACCGCGAACACCACCACGAATAGCGACACGCCGCCGTAGGTCAGCACCGCGCAGACCAGCACGATGGCCATGATGGCGCGTTCGGCGCCGATCAGGCGCAGCACTGCCTGCACGATGGCGCGCGAGAAGCCCGACAGCTCGATCAGCTTGCCGAACACGGCGCCCAGCAAAAACACGGGGAAGTAGAGCTTGGCGAAGCCCGCCATGCGCTCCATGAAGATGCCCGAGAACACGGGCGCCAGCGCCGACGGGTCGGTCAGCAGCACCGCGCCCATGGCCGCGATGGGCGCGCACAGGATCACGCTGTAGCCTCGATACGCCGCCAGCATCAGGAACGCCAGCGCCGCCACCACGATGAACAATCCGGTCATTCGGTACTCCGGGAATGAAGAGATAAGGGGTGTGGGGCTACACCTTACCGCATCGAGCCGAATGCCTTGTTTACAGCGGCGGCGATTCAGCGTTCCAGCAGCGCGTGCGCCTGGCGGGCGATGTCCAGGTCGATCGCGGCGTCTTCGCCGCCGCCCATGAACCAGGCGGCGGAGAGTCCGCACCAGGCCAGGATCCATTGCAGCAGCCTGCGGCGCTCCAGGCCCGACTGAGCAACGATGAGCTCCAGCCGCCGCTCGAAGCGCCCAGGCACGATGGCGACGGGCGGAACGGGATCTGCCAGGTCCGGGTTGCAGAAGATGTTGGCGTAGTCGAAGGCGCGCTCGCCATGCAGGCGCTTGGGGTCGATGACCAGCCAGCCGCGTTCGCCGAAGTCCAGGATGTTGTCGTGGTGTACGTCGCCGTGCAGCACCGTCAGGTCGCGCGGACTGTCGAGCAGGGCGCGGGCGTGGCGCGCGCTGTGCGCCAGGATGCCGCCTTGCGCCTGCGCCATGGGCCACAGTTCCTCGAACCATTCTTCCAGCGGACGCAGCGCGGGCAGCGGCTGGGCACGTGGGGCATGCAGGTCCCGCAGCACGCTGCAGATGATGCGGGTGGCCTCGTCGTCGCGCCCGTTGCGGGCGTAGTCCGCCAGCGAGCGCGTGCCGGTGGCCCGCTCCAGCAGGATGGCTGCGTCGTCGTGAGCCAGCACGCGCGCCGCGCCCTGGCCGTCCCACCAGCGCATCAGCACGCCGCCTTGCTTTTCGTCTTCCTCGTGCGAGACCTTGAGCATGGCGGGCAGGCCGCGATGGCGCACGGGCAGCAACTGGGCGGCGTGCGTGATGACGGGAGCGCCGTCGGGAGTGAGTTGCCAGCGGGAAAGGTAGGTGTCGAACATGGGGCGCCGGAAGTGCCTGGATGGACCCCTATAGTAGAGCTGGGCGCGGCGCGGCCTGCGTCGCGCCTTGCCGCGGCAGCAGTGCCGTGATCGCCGCCGCCAAAGCGTTGCCCGCCGCACTGGCGACGATGGGCAGCAGATAGGAGCCGCTGAGGTCGTACGCATGGCCCGCCGCCACCGGACCGATCAGCGTTCCGAACGCCACGCTGGTGTAGAGCGCGCCGATGATGCCGCTGACGTGGCGGCCGCCGAAGTAATCCATGACCACCGCCGGCATCAGCGCCACCCAGCCGCCGTAGAACGCGCCGAACACCAGGGCGAACAAAGCCAGCGTCCAGAACTGGCCGCAAGCGCCCCATAGCGCCAGCGACGCCGCCATGCCGCCATACATCGTGGCGAGCGAGGCGCGCCGGCCCAGGCGGTCGGCCAGCGTGCCCAGCAGGAATCGGCCGGCCGTGCTGCCCACGCCGACCAAGCCCAGCAGCAGCACGGCCAGCCCCGGCGCGATCCCATGATCCAAGGCGTACGGGATGAGATGCACGAAAGGCACGAAGACGCCGAAGGCGCCGGCCATGGCTGCCAGGTACAGCAGCAGGAAGACCCTGCTGCGGATGGCGGTGAGCACCGGCACGCCGGCGGGCGGGGAGGCCGGCGCTGCGCGGACTGTGGAGGCTGCGTCGCCGTCGGGTTGCAGTCCGCGGTCTTGCGGCGAATTTTCAACCCAGCGCGCCGCGGCGCAGCCCAGGACAGCCACCGCCGCGGCCAGCGCCAGATACGCGGCGCGCCAGCCCCACAGTTCGATCAGCGCCGACGCCAGCGGCGGCACCAGCAACGTGCCCACGCCGATGCCGCTGATGGCCAGCCCCGAGGCCAGCCCGCGGCGGCGCAGGAACCAACGCTGCACCGCGCCCACCACCGGTACATAGGCGCAGCCCACGCCCAACCCGACGCCCAGGCCGTAGGCCAGGTAGATCTGCATCATGCTCTGCGCGGCGCTGGCAAGCGCCAGGCCCAACGCCACCAGCAGCATGCCTATCCAGGCCATGCGACGCGAGCCGTAGCGGTCCGCCAGCGGACCGCTGACCACGCCGAAACCGAAGTAGAGAAAGCCCGCCAGCGAGAACACCAGCGACACCGCGCCGCGCGTGGCGGAAAAGTCGCGTTGCAAGGCGTCGACGAAGGCGCTGAAGGAATAGGCGCTGCCAAAGCCGAGCAAGGTGATGGCGAAGGCCGCGGCCACCACCCGCCAGCCGTGGAAGATCCGGCTGGCGCCGTGCCGCGCATGCGTGTTCATCTTCGGCCTCACAGTGCCGGCCGGCGCAGATGCCAGCTTGTCGCCGCCTGGAAAGCGGCGCCCAAGCGGAACAGCACGGGCTCGCCCAGATGGGCCGCCACCAGTTGCAGGCCCATGGGCATGCCGGCTTCGCACTGCCCGGCGGGCAGCGTCAGGCAGGGATGCCCGGTCATGTCGAACACGCAGGTATAGCGTTGCAGCGCTTCGACCAGCCCGGGCTGTAGTCCCAGGACGCTGATGGCTTCGAGCGTGAGCGGCGCCATGGGCTGCACTGGCGTCAGCAGCGCATCGACGCGGCCGAACAAGGCGTCGACCTTGCCTCGCATGGCCATGCGACGCAACAGGATGCGCTGGTAGTCGAGGCCGGATAGCGAGCGTCCCGCTTCGATCACGCCGGCCAGCACCGGTCCGTACTCCGCCTTGCGGGATGGATAGGTGCTGGCGTGAGCCACCGCCGCTTCGACCGCGCAGAGCGGCGCCCAGTCGCGCACGGCCTGCGCCGCGTCTTCGATGGGGAACTGCAGCGGCACCAGGGTTGCGCCCAGCTGTTCGAAGGCCTGCATTGCCGATTCCATCATGCGTTGGGTCTGCGCATCGACGTTGCGGTGGTTCCAGTTCATATCCACGCCGATCCGCAGGCCGGCAGCGGGAACGGCGGCCTCCAAGGCGTAGCGCGGCACGGGCGCTTGCAACGCGGTCGGATCCTTCGCGTCGGGTCCGGCAATCGCTTCCAGCAGCGCCGCGGCGTCGGCCGCGCTGCGCGCGATGACGCCGGCGTGATCCAGCGAGGCCGCCAGTTCGAACATGCCGTGGCGGCTGACACGGCCCCAGGTCGGCTTGATGCCGGTCAGCCCCGCGGCCGCGCAAGGCCAGCGGATGGAACCGCCGGTGTCCGAGGCTGTCGCGCCGAAGCACAAGCCCGCGGCCGTCGCCGCCGCCGATCCGCTGGATGAGATGCCGATCCAGTAATCCGCGTGCCAGGGGTTGCGCGGCGGCGCGACGTCGGGGTGATGGTCGGAGTACGCGCCTTCGGTCATTTGCAGCTGCCCCAGCAGCACGGCGCCCGCGTCGCGCAGGCGGCTGGCTACCGTGGCGTCATGGTCGGCGGGCACGCCCCGGTGGAGCGCGGCGCCGGCAGCCGTCGGCACGCCCTTGCGCCGGAACAGGTCCTTCAGCGCGAGGGGGACGCCATGCAGGGGGCCGCGGTAGCGCCCCTGGCGTATTTCGATTTCGGCGGCCTGGGCTTCCTGCAGCGCAGAGGCCGCGGTCACATGGGCGTAGCTGCGCAGGTCGCCGTCCAGCGCTTCGATGCGCCGCAGTTGCGCGCGCGTGATCTCCACGGGCGAGACCTCGCCCGCCCGGATCAGGGCGGCGAGCGCCAGCAGATCGAGTTGGTACAGGTCGGCGGCCTTGATATCTTCCGTATAGTTCATCTATTCTTTATCCATCTTCTATTCGTCACAGATCCGATCAAGTTAATGTCTGCTGGACCAGCGTACAAACCATGATTTCTATTCGATTTGAATTAGAAAAACTAAATCATTGAACTCTTCGGAAATGAGCTCTTCGCGACTGCCTCCGCTCAACGCGTTGCGCGCCTTTGAAGCCGCGGCCCGCCATCTGTCGGTGAAGGACGCGGCGCAGGAGCTATGCGTGACGCCCGGCGCGGTCAGCCAGATGATCAAGTCGCTGGAGCAGCATCTGGGCGTGGCGCTGTTTCTGCGCGTGAACCGCGGCATTCAGTTGACGGATGCCGGCCACGGTTACCTGCCGCCGGTGCGCAATGCCTTCCGCCAGATCCTGGCCGCGTCCGCCCGTGTCGCCCAGCCGCCCGAGAGCCGCGTGCTCACCCTCAGCACCACCGCGTTCTTCGCGTCGGCCTGGCTGATCCCTCGATTGCATGACTTCCATGCCCGCCATCCGGAGATCGACCTGCAGCTCGTCACCAGCAACGCGCTGGCGGCCTTCGGCCGGGACGGCGCGGACATCGCGATCCGCCACGGACTGGGCCGCTATGCGGGATTGCAAAGCGAACACCTGCTGACCGTGGAAGTCGTGCCGGTGGCATCGGCCGGCTTGGTGGCGAAACTGGGGATGCCGGCTGGCGCGCGGGAACTGCTGCGCTGGCCGCGCGTGCATGACGAAGCGCGCAACGGCTGGCAACTGTGGTTTGCGGCGCAGGGCGTGGAGGACGCGGGCATGCCGCGTGGGCCCGCGTTCGATGATGGCAGCCTGCTGCTGCAGGCCGTGGCCGCTGGCCAGGGCGCAGGACTGCTGCCCGTGGCGATGGTGCAGGATGACGTGGCTGCTGGACGCCTGGTCCGGCTGGCCGGCGACGCCTGGCTGGAGGAGTTTGGCTACTACCTCGTGTGGCCGGGCAGGGGCGCCATGCCGGAAAAGGCGCGGGTGTTTCGCGATTGGCTGCTGGAAAGCGGCCTGGGGGAGCCAGCCTGAAACGCTACGGCGCGGCCGATGATAGCGCCGCCGCCTTGCGCGCCAGTTCGGCCACGCCGAAGCTGGTCGCGAGCGAATGATTGTCCAATGCTTCCAGCGGCACCCAGCGGGCGTCGGCGGCATCGTCGCCCGCCACCGGCTCGCCGGATTGCCAGCGGCACAGCACCGCGATCAGGATGAAGTGGCGGCGTAGCGCGCCCGCGTCGTCGCGGTCGTAGACGTCCACCGCGTCGAACACGTGCAGCGGTTGCGCGCGCACGCCGGTTTCTTCCAGCAGTTCACGCGCGGCGGCGGCAAGCACGCCTTCGCCCGCGTCGATCTTGCCGCCGGGAAAGGCCCAGCGGCCCTGGTCAGGCGGGTTGGCGCGTTGCACCAGCAGCACGCGGCCGTCGCGCACGACTGCTGCGATGGTGGCGGCGATGGGACGCTGGGGCGGGGACGCGGTCATGCGAGGTTCCTTTTCGTGGCAGAGGCCTGGGTATGCCAGGGTACGCCAACCCGGCCTTAGCGCAAATCCCCGTAGTGCCGGACCGGTCGCTGGTGCACACTGTCAACCGCGCCAGCATGAGCGCATCAAAAAGGGGGCGGGAGGGCAGCATGGATACACCGGACCGGCAGTTGCGCTATTTCTTGCGCATCGCGGAACTCAAATCGCTATCGCGTGCTGCGGAGGACCTGGACCAGACCCAGTCCGGGCTGAGCCGGCAACTGGCGGCGCTGGAGGCCCACGTGGGCAAGCCGCTGTTCGTGCGCACAGGCCGCGGCGTGGAATTGACCGAGGCCGGCGCGCGGCTGTTCGACGGCATCCAGCCCGCGTACAGGAACATCGACCGGGTGCTGGAGGCCGTGCGCCAGCGCGAAGGCGTGACGCAGGGCACGGTCCGGCTGGCCACCGTGCATACGCTCAGTTACTACTTCATGGCAGAAGTGGTGGCCAGTTTCGTCAGCAGCCATGAACACGTGAACCTGTCCGTAATGGGCCGCAGTTCGCCCGAGGTGGTGGCGCTGGTGGAGAGCGGCAAGGCGGACGTGGGCTTCGTCTACGACGCGGCTGTGGCTTCGGACAACCTGGCGTCGGCCACCCTGTTCGATGACGACATGTGCCTGATCGTGCGCGGCGACGTGCCCATGCAGGACGACGTCGACCTGGCCGGCATGGACCTGCGGCTGGTGGGCTTTCCGCCGCATTATGCGCTGCGCAAGATGATCCATAGCGCGGGGCTGGAGCCGGAGTTCGTGGCCGAGGCCGAAACCATAGACGCCATGCTCAAGCTGGTGTCCTCGGGCGTGGGCGCCTGTATCCTGCCATCCCGCATCCCCGACAAGCTGCTGACCGAGTACGGCCTGCGCAAGGTCCGGGTCCAGAGCCCCATCTTGCGGCGGCGCGTGGTCGCCATCACGCTGGCCAACCGCCAGCCCCTGCCGCTGGTGAGCGAGCTGCTGGCCGTCGCCCACCGCATCGCGGCGCAATAGCCGGCCTGGCGGGTCGAATAGCAGCTATGACCGTGGCTGCATGGCTGTATTGCGCATGGCTTTCCATACTGTGCATACCTCGCGCGGCGTCCGGTGGCGCCGATGGCGCGGGCATTACACAGGGGAAGACATGAGCACCGCATTACGAGAGAAATCCTATTTCGACACCCGCGCCACGCAGGAAATGGCGCACCATCTGCGCGCCGTGCCGCGCAGCATCCAGGAAACCATGGCCTATGCCTGTCGCATCCTGGCCATGACCGAGCAGGAAGCCGGGCTCGCCGGCCAGATCAGCGTGCGTTCGCAGCGCCCGGGGGCCTACTGGACCCTGCGCTTCGGGCTGGGCTTTGACGAAGCCACGCCGGCCGATTTCATCGAAGTGGACCGCGACCTGCACACGCTGACGGGCGAGGGCATGGCCAACCCGGCCACCCGCTTTCACCTGTGGGTATACGAAGCGCGGCCCGACGTGCAATCCATCATCCACACGCATTCGCCGTGGGCCTCGGCGCTGGCCGCGGCGCGCCAGCCGCTGGTGATCTCGCAGATGGACATGACGCCCTTGCACGACGACTGCGCCTTCCTGGGGGAATGGCCAGGCGTGCCGATCGCTGACCAGGAAGGGGTGATCATCTCCGGCGCGCTGGGCAAGAAGCGCGCCATCATCCTGGCGCATCACGGCTACCTGACGGCCGGCGTGTCTTGCGAAGAGGCGACCTACCTGTCGGTCTACCTGGAACGCGCGGCGCGCATGCAGATCCGCGCGCAGGCCTTCGGCCCGCTGACGCCGGTGGACGACGCGCTGGCGCGCGAAGCGCACGACTATCTGCTCAAGCCCTCGATCGTCAATGCGACGTTCAATTACTGGGCCCGGCAGACGCATGGCATTGCGCCCTTGCCGCTGCCCGCCGCCTGATACCGCGCAGCCCCATTCCTCCAGAACTTTTTTCGGGGAGTCATGATGATGACGACCAAGCCTGCGGCTGCGCGCTCGCGCCGCGATTACGTGACGGCCGGACTGGCCAGCATGATGGGCACCACCATCGAGTGGTACGACTTTTTCCTTTACGGCACCGCTGCCGCGCTGATTTTCAACAAGATCTTCTTTCCTTCCTTCGATCCGCTGACGGGCACGCTGGCGGCGTTCGCCACCTATTCCGTGGGCTTTTTCGCGCGGCCGCTGGGCGGCGTGATCTTCGGCCACTACGGCGACAAGATCGGCCGTAAATCCATGCTGCTGATCACCCTGTTGCTGATGGGCGTGCCCACCATCCTGATCGGACTGATCCCTTCCTATGAACAGATCGGCTACTGGGCCGCGGTGCTGCTGGTGCTGATGCGCTTCCTGCAAGGCATCGCGGTCGGCGGCGAATGGGGCGGGGCAGTGCTGATGGCGGTGGAGCATGCGCCGGATGGCAAGAAGGGCTTTTTCGGCAGCCTGCCGCAAGCCGGCGTGGCGCCGGGCCTGATCCTGTCGTCGCTGGCGATGGGGGCGGTCGCGACCTTGCCCGAGGCCGACATGCTGGCCTGGGGCTGGCGCCTGCCTTTCCTGGCCAGCGTGGTTCTGCTGCTGGTGGGCTGGTTCATCCGGGTCAAGGTGGCCGAGTCGCCAGACTTCGAGCAGATGAAAGAGAAGGGCGCCAAGGTCGAAGTGCCGGTGGCGGAAGTCCTGAAGCACCATCGCCGCGCGCTGCTGGTGGTGGTGGGCGCAAGGCTGGCGGAAGTGACCTGGTTCTATACCGTGGTGACGTTCTCGCTGGCCTACGCCACGGGCACGCTGGGCATTGCGCGTTCCGTGATGCTGGACGCCACGATCTGGGGCGCGGCCGTGGCGCTGTTCACCATGCCGCTGTTCGGCATGCTGGGCGACAAGATCGGGCACAAGTGGGTGTTCATGGCCGGCACCCTGGGCATCCTGGCGTGCGCGCCGGTGTTCTTCCATCTGCTGGGCACGCGGGACACGGGCTGGATCATCCTGGCGGTTTGCCTGGCGGTCGGCCTGGTCTACGCTTGCCTCTATGGGCCGGAAGGCACCTTGTTCTCCAGCCAGTTCCCGGCCGAGGTGCGCTACACGGGCATATCGCTGGCGGTACAGGTGTCCGGCGCCATCGGCGGCGGCCTGGCGCCCATCGTGGCGACCTGGCTGCTGGCCAAGGGCGGGGGCGATCCCCAGTACGTGGTGTGGTACCTGAGCATCCTGGGTGTGATCGCCCTGTTCAGCGCCTGGCTGATGCGCAGCGAGGCGCCTGCGGTTGCGGCCTTGCGGGTGCCGGCCCGCGCCAACCTGAGGACGCCATGAAGACCATCGACTATTACTTCTGGATGAACTCCGACTGGGCCTACCTCGGCGCCGACAGGCTGGAGGCGCTGGCGGCGCGCCAGCAGGCGGTGATCCGCTACCTGCCGGTGGACCTGCCCGAGGTCTACGCCCGCACCGGCGGCATCCTGCTGGGCCTGCGCGCACCTGAGCGCCAGGCTTACCGCGTGACGGAGCTGGCGCGCTGGTGCCGCAAGCTGGACATCCGCGTCAATCCGCAACCGGCCTATATGTGCCCGGATGCCAGCCTGGCTTCGCGCATCGTCATCGCGGCGGACCATGCCGGCCTGCCGGTGGCGGCGCTGTACAAGGCGATCCTGAAAGCGGAGTGGTGCGACGAGCAGGACATCTCCGACGAGGCCACCCTGCGCGCCATCCTGGCACAGCAGGGGCTGGACGCTCCGGCGCTGCTGGCCGCGGCGGCCGAGCCCGGCATCGAGGCCGTCTACCGCCGCAACACCAACGACGCGGTCGCGGCTGGGGTGTTCGGATCGCCGTCGTATGTGTACCGGGGCGAAGTGTTCTGGGGGCAGGACCGGCTGGAGATGCTGGAGGAGGCGGTGGCGGCGTAGGCTGGGAGGCGTCAGCGCGCCGTAGAGGCCGCTGCCGGCTGCTGCTGCCTGGAGTGAGCCAGGAAATCGGCCGCAACGACGATGTCTTCGTCGTTGCGGCGGTCTTCCTTCATGTAGGGGACGCGCTCGCGGAAGTCATGCCGCAACGCACCAGTGCCTGTCCCGACGGCGAAATCGGGATGCTTGGCCACGCGCAAGTCCACCGCCTGGGCGGCGTGCATCAGTTCCACCGCGAGCAGGGTGGTCAGCCGGTCGATCTGAGCGGCCACTCTGCGGCCCGTGGCGGGGGCATTGGTCCCCACGTCTTCGATATTGCCGGCCTGGGGCTGCACATCGGTGGCGATCGGCAGCGCCAGTACCCGTATCTCGGCGGCAAGCGACGAGACGGTTTTCTGGATCGGGCCATATCCGATCGAGCCATTGCCCGGGCTGAGAAACCGCGGCAGCCCGGTGAACGCCGTATCGGTCAACCGAAGCGTGCGCTGCGCCGACAACTGGGCCACCTGTGACAAGGCCACGCCCATGCTCTGCAAGGGCAGCGCCCAGGCGCTGGGATCGAATCCGGCGTTGGGAATCACGGCGCCCTGGACTGGACCCTGCGTGACGTAGAACTGCAATTCATAAGGCTGGGCATCGCTTGCGGGCCGGGCATCCAGCGCCACGGTAGGGTTGTCGTCGGAACTATTGATCTGCAGCAGCAGTTGTCGCTGCAGCAGCTCCAGCATGTCCCGGGCGGCCCCATGGGCCTGGCTCACCGTGCGAAAGCTCAACGGATCCTGCAGCGCGCGTTTCGGGTCCTGCCGCCACAGCGAGCTGCCACGCAACAGCGTGAGGATATGTTGGGCCGTGCTTACCTGTCCGTCATACGGGCGTTGGGCCTGGGACGCGGACAACAGCGGAGCGAGGTTGCCGTCCAGCCCTTCAAGCGACAGCGCGGCGACCGCATCGGCCTGGGAAAGCAGCCTGGCGGCGTCCAACGCCGCCAGCGACGCGACGGCGGCGCCATAGGCATTGGAACTGACGATGGCCAGCGCGTCTTTGCCGAAGGGTTGTATCGGCGTCAGGCCCGCCTGACGCAATGCCTGCGACGCGGGCAGGCGCTGACCGCCGTAGTAGGCCTGGCCTTCGCCCATCATCGCCAGTCCGATCTGCGGAAGAATCGTAATGTCGGCCTGCCCGACCGAGCCCTCGCCGAACATGACGGGGGTCACGCCGCGATTGAGAAACTCGGCGTACTGGCGCAGCACGGCAGGCTGCAATCCGGCGCCGCCGAACAGGGCCGTGTTCAGCCGGATGAGCATCGCGGCCCGCGTGACTTCCTGGGGCGCCTCGCTGCCGTAGGCGGCGCTGTGCGAGCGCAGCAGGTTGCGGTTGAACTGCTCCGACAGCTTGCGGACCTCGGGCGAAATCGCGCCGCCCTGGAATATGGTCTGGTCCTTGTTCAGACCCACGCCCCGGTTCAATCCGTACACCGGGCGGTCCAACCGGGCATACGCCAGCAGCAGCTCATAGGAGCGTTCCGCCCGCTGCATTGCGTCATCGGCCACCGTCACGCGGCAGCCTTGCCTGGCCACGGATTCGATCTGCGCCAGGGTCAGCGAGCGGCCGTCCAGCTCGACTGGCGCGCAGGCGGCTGCGGTGGCGGCCAATGGCCAGAGCAAGGCGCCGAGCAGGGCGGCGCCCAGTGAACGGCGGATGAGTGCGCCATGGAGGCGGGTAGGGGAGAACGGTGAGTTCAGCGTGGGCATTGCGACTCCTGGCATGACGGAAGCTACGGATGCTGTGGATGCGGCGCGCCCCGCGGACCGACTGGCGGTCCGCGGAGGAAAGCGTGCAAATGGGGGTGGGTCGGGCGTTAGGGACCGAGGGGCAGGCGCAGCAGGTCCTGTCCCAGCACTACCGGTCCCTGGAAGGTCTGCCGTGCCTGGAGCCAATGCTCCGCCGGGGCGTCGCCCGGGACCAGGTGCGACAGCACCAGCGTCTTGACGCCAGCGCGGGTGGCGACTTCGCCGACCTGTTGCGGCGTGGTGTGGGCTTCCAGCAGTTGGCGGGCCAACGCTTGCTGGCGGGCATCCCAGGGCTTGGCGCCGACGATGTGGTCGACCCAGGCCGGATCGATCGCCTCGTGCACCAGGAAGTCCGCGCCGCGGGCCAGCTTGATCAGGTTTTCGCTGACCGCGGTATCGCCGGAGAACACCACGGAACCCGCCTTGGTGTCGAAACGGTAGGCGAAATTGGGATACACCAGCCCGTGCGGAACCAGGATGGCGCTGACCTTGACGCGCTCGTCCTGCCAGACGGGGAACGGGTCCATCGGCGGGGCCGGGTCGGTGTTGGGGTCCTTGACCACGCCGTCCGGAACCTCGATGTCGTGCGCCTGGAAGAACTGCCGGATGTCCGGCACGCCTTCGCTGCGCACCCGGATGTTCAGATCGGCCGACATGCCGGCAATGACCGATTCGACCAGGTCGCGAGTCCCCGCGGAAGGATTCTCCGAGTGGATCACGGGGGCGTCCTTCATGCCAGGCGCGAGCGGCGGCAGCGCGCCGCGCCGGCCAGGCCCGTAAATCTGCATCGATGCCTTGGCGCGGCGGCGGGCGCTGGGGTCATACATGAGCAGGTTGGCCAGATCGATGATGTGGTCGGTATGCAGATGCGTCAGGAAGACGGCCTGCTCCGAGCCGGGCTTGACGCCCGCGCGGCGCAACTGGCGATAGGCGCCCGAGCCCAGGTCGACGACGTAGGCCTTGCCATCCACCAGTACGGCCGAGGATATTCCGTGCGGCGAGTCATCCCCGTACCAGGTCGGGCCGCCGGCGACCCCCAGGAGCACCAGCTCGGCCGAGCCGGGCGGTTCAGCCGCGAACGGCGCCGAACAAAAGCCGGCCAGGGTCAGGGCGGCGGCTGCGATCCATGTCTTGCGCGCGTCAAACATGGCGGCCCTGCGGAAGAAGGGTCAGCGCCACCAGTGCGACCACGCAGGCGCCCATCACGTAGAGCGCGGGCGCAAACGCCACGCCCGTGGTGTAGGTGATCCAGGTAAGAATGGCGGGCGCGAATCCGCCCAGCACCGTGACCGCCGTGTTGTACGACAGGGACATGCCCGAAGACCGGACTGCCGTGGGAAACACTTCCGACAAGGCCGCGGGGGCCACGCCCACGTACATCGCCACCATCAGGCAGAACAGCGATTGCACCACGATGAGTGCGCCCAGGGTGTGTGTCGCCTTCAGCCACATCATCAGCGGGTAGACGGCGATCAGCAGGATCAGCGCCGCTGCGCGCAGAACGGTGCGGCGCCCGTAGCGGTCCGACAGCGTGCCGGAAAATACGCAACCGCCGATCAGAAACAGATTGCCCACGAGCGCCGCCGTGAAGGCCTGTGAACTGGAGAAGCCCAGCGATTTCTGCACATAAATGGGCATGAAGATGATCAGCGCGTAGGGGCCGACCGCCCACAGCACCGACATGCACAGGCCGGTCAGAAGCTCCTTGGGGTAGTTACGCAGGACCGCCAGCAGCGGCGCCTTGACGTGGTCGCCCTGGCGCTCCTGGCGCGCCTGTTCCTCGCGGAAATGCGGCGTTTCGTCCAGCGCCCGGCGCATCCACAGACCCACCGGCGCGATCGCCAGCCCGATGATGAACGGCACGCGCCAGCCCCATTCGCCCACCTGTTGTTCGGTCAGCAGCGTGGTGACCAAGGTCGCCACCAGCGCGCCCAGCAGGTTGGAGATGCCCATGCTGGCCTGCAGCCACGAGGCATACTGGCCGCGTTTGCCCTCTGGCGCATGTTCGACCAGGAAGGCGGTGGCGCCGCCGACCTCGCCGCCGGCAGAGAAACCTTGCAGCACGCGGCCGCAGACGATCAGCAGCGGGGCGCCCACGCCGATCGCGGCATACGGCGGAGCTGCCGCGATCAGCAGCGTGCCCACGGCCATCAGCATGATGGTCAGGGTCAATGCCGCCTTGCGGCCGGCGCGGTCGCCATAGGAACCCAGCACCAACGCGCCCAGGGGACGCACCACGAAGCCCAGGCCGAAGGCCAGGAACGAGGCCATCAGTTGCACGGTGGGATCGGAGTTGTGGAAAAAGTTCTGTCCGATGTAGACAGCGAAGAGGGCATAGACGGTGAAGTCATACCATTCGAGGGCATTGCCGGCCGACGCGGCAATCACTGCCTTGCGGCCGCTGCGCTCCTGCGCCGTGGCCTGATGCGCCGGACGGCCGGGTGGAGCTCCGGCTCCCGGATTGATCGTGATGTCTTTCATTGCTTTCCCCTGGAATCATGCGTGCTTGGAGCACGCTCTGAATAAACTGAAAATGAACCGCCGCCCCTTGGCCCTGCGGCGGCACGCGCACGCCTTCAAGCATCGTGCCGCCCACGGTCGCTAGTCGCTCTGTCCAGGGCTGTTGTGGCTGTATCGGGTGGTGTCGATTCGTGCGATGTTCTTCTTGCGCACTTCGTCCAGCGCGTCTTCGTAGCCCGCATCCGCATAGCGCAGTACGCCGCTGGCCGTGTCGTTGGTCATCGACAGGCGCAGGCGCTGGTCGGCGGCCTCGGTGCCGTCCGCCACCACGGTTACGCCGGCGCTGGTCATGTAGCCGCTGTATCCGCCGCCGCCCGAATGGATCGCCACCAGGTCGGCGCTGGACGAGCAATTGATCATGGCATTGAGCAACGGCCAGTCGGCGATGGCGTCGGAGCCGTCGCGCATGTTTTCCGTCATGATGTTCGGATGGGCCATGGCGCCGGCGTCCAGGTGGTCGCGTGTGAAGGCCACGGGCCCGCTCAGCACGCCTTCGCGCACCATCCGGTTCACTTCCAGCGCCAGCTCGGTACGCTCGCCGTGGCCGAGCCAGGCGATGCGCGCGGGCAGGCCCTCGAACGGCACTTCCTTGCGCGCCAGCCGGATCCAGTTGGACACGATGAAGTTGTCCGGGAAACGTTGCAGCAGGAAGTCGTCGATCTTGCGGATGTCGTCCGCGTCGTTGGACAGCGCGATCCAGCGGAACGGACCGATGGCGCGCGCGAACAGGGGCCGCAGGAACGCCTCGGTGAAAACCGGGATTTCGAACGCGCGCTCGACGCCGCCCTGTTTCGCATGGGTGCGGATCAGGTTGCCGTTGTCGAAGACGATCGAACCGCGGTCCTTGAATCCCAGCATCGCGGTGACGTGGCGGACGATGGAGGCGCGGCTGGCGTCCATCAGCCCAGGCACGTCGCTGCGGCGCATGTCGGCCACCTGTTCGAGCGTATGCCCGGCGGGAATGTAGCCGTAGACCAGGTCGTGCGCCGAGGTCTGGTCGGTGACGATATCGGGCACGATGCCGCGGGCCAGGATTTCGGGGTAGACGTCCGCGGCATTGCCCAACAGGCCGACCGAAACGGGTTCGCGGCGGGCCTGTGCCGCCTGGATCAACTCCAGGGCTTCGTCCAGGGTGTCGGCGCGCCGTTCAAGAAAGCCTGCCTTGATGCGTTTTTCGATGCGCTCGGGGTTGATCTCCACCGTGAGGATGGCGGCATTCGCCATGCGGCCGGCCAGCGGCTGCGCGCCGCCCATGCCGCCCATGCCCGCCGTCAGGATGAAGCGTCCCCGCAGATCGTTGTCGAAGTGGCGTTCAGCGATGCGCGAGAAGATCTCATAGGTGCCCTGGATCACGCCTTGCGAGCCGATGTACTGCCAGTCGCCCGCCGTCAGTCCGCCCCAGCAGATCAGGTTGTCGCGTTCCATCTGGTAGAAGTTCTCGGCATGCGCCCACTGGCCGACCATGTTGCAGTTAGCCATGATCACGATCGGCGCTTGCGGATGCGTGCGCAGCACGCCTATGGGTTTGCCCGACTGGACGATGAGGGTCTGGTCCTCCTCCAGTTCCATCAGGGCCTGCACCATGGCGTCATGCGCGGGCCAGTCGCGCGCGGCCCGGCCCAGCGCGGCGTAGACCACCAGGTTGGCCGGGTCTTCGCCCACCGCCAGCACGTTTTCCAGCAGGCGCAGCAGCGCTTCCTGGCGCCAGCCTTTGCAGCGCAGGGTGTTGCCGCCGGGGATGTTGAATTCTCGTTTCACGCCGTTTACCTCAGGATGCCAATGCGTAGTCGGTGAAGTTCATGCCCAGCGCCTTTTCCACGATGGGATAGACGGAAGGATCCGTCACACTGGAAGACAGGGGGATGTGTTGCTTCTGCACGTGCAGCACGCTGACTTGCAGGCCCTCGCGTAGCTTGCCCGCGCTGACGGGGTTGCCGTCGCTGTCCAGCGTGGTGATCACATCCGGATAGCAGGCCACCCGTTCTCCCTGGCCGTCGGTCACCGCCATGTGTTCGTTCATCACATGGATGACGCGCTTGGAGGCGCCTTCGCCGATTTCGACGGTGCCGATGTCGAAGGCTTCGTCGGTGTAGCGCAGCGTATTGCGCACCACCTTGCCGGAAGCGATGATCTCGCCCTGCGTGGCTTTGCAGATCGCGTCGATGACCGCGCTGCCGCCGCGCGCTTGTGCGGCGATGATGGCCTCGCCCAGCGCCAGGGCCTTGCTGATGCCGCCCAGCGCTGCATGGCGGCGCACATAGGAAGCGCGTATGGGGTTGCGGCAGCTGGCGATGAAGCCGCCCGCCATGTCGGCCGCCTTGCGCAGCACCGGCGATACCTTGCCGGTGGCGCCATGGACGGTCAGCTCCATATAGGAATTGCTGGCGCGGTTGCCACCCACCGCGCACTGGATCATCGGTTCCGGGCTGCCCGCCAATCCCAGCGAACCCATGTCGCCGGTGGGGTGGGCGCGGATGTCGCCGACGGCGTCGACGACCTTGGTTCCCAGCACGGCCGAAGGCAGCCAGCCGTTCAGCGTGCTGGACATGCCGTTCTGGCCGATGATCAGCCCGTAGATCCGCTCTCCGAGCGCGTCCTGCAGCCGTTGCGCGGCCTTGACGTAGTCGATGCCCAGCATTTGCCAGTCGGTGAGCCCGCCCGGCGCGCCAATCGCGGCCGCCGTGGCGATCCAGGCGTCGTCCGGCACCTCATCCATGGTTACCAGTTCAGGGCGGCCTATGGTGACGGCAAGCGAGCCCAGCTCACGCCCATGCTCGGCCCAGCCGCCTCCGCCGCAGGCGAATACCGACCCGCCCCGAACCGCAGCCTCGACATCTTGCATCGTCAAAATTCTTCCCATGACGCCTTTCCTCCCGGTTGCTCATTTCAATGATTCCCGCAACGGTTGCGGGATGGACGGGGGATCATAGGAAGCAGCCCTGATAATGTCGTATTACCTTTTATGCTTTGTACATAACATGATGTTAATTGCTGGACGCGCTCATAGCGGAGCGGTTGGGCAGCGGGAAAAGGGTCTGAGGGATATCCCCTAGGCGCGTGATCGAGGCGCCGGGCTGATTCAGCCGCGCTGGTCGAGCTTGTGGAGCACGTCGATGAAGGCTAGCGCCAGCCGGGACAGGGGCTGGAGCGCGAGATGAAACACATTGACCGGCGCGTTCACGGTGCCGATGATCGGCAGGGTCACCACTTCCGACCAGATCGGCCCGGCTACCGTAATCTCGTCCACCAGCGCCACGCCTGCGCCAGCTTGGACCAGGGCGCAGGCGACGTGCGCCTGCTGGACCTCGATGCGCGGTTCGGGTTGTGCATGTTCGCCGCCGAACAGCTTGTTGATCAACATGCCGAAGGGAATGTCCGCGCTGTAACCGATCAGCGGCTCTTCGGCCAGATCGTGCACCGTCACGCGGCCGCGCGCCGCCAGCGGATGCCCTTTGGGCAGCACCGCCACGATCTGGTTTTCATACAGCGGCTGCCACGCCAGGCTGGGGTGTTCCACCGGCATGTAGGCCACGCCCAGTTCCACCTGTTGCGTCAACAGCGATTGCTGCATCACCGTGGGGATCAAGGTTTGCAGGACGATGCGCACTTCCGGGAATTGCCGCCGGAACTGCGCGATCGCGCGGGGCAGCAGGGACTGGCCGAGGCTGGGGCTGCACGACAGCCGCAGTTGGCCTTCGCGGTTCTCCGCAAGGTTTTCGGCGACCTCGTTCACGCGCTGCACGTTCTGGTACAGCGCCGTGACCTCCACGAACAGCCGGTGGGCCTCAGGGGTGGGGTACAGCCGGCCCTTGATGCGCTGGAACAGCATCAAGCCCAGGCGCTGCTCCGTATAGGCGATCAGCCGGCTGACCGCGGGCTGCGAAACAAACAGCAGCTTGGATGCGCCGCTGATGGAGCCGCTGAGCATGATGGCCCGGAAGACTTCGATCTGCCGCAGATTCAATTTCATATGCTTAACCTGATGTTAATTCTCACGCACATATAAGCATAAGACGTTTTGGATGGCCGCTCCTACACTGCCTGCACTCAACACAGGATGGAAGCGGTCATGAGCGATTTCGATTTGGTGGTGCGCGGCAACATCGTCGACCCGGATGGCGTGGTGATGGACGGCTGGCTGGCGGTCAGGGACGGCAAGGTCGCGGCGCGCGGCGCTGGCGAGGCCCCCGCGGGCCGCGACAGCGTGGATGCGCGGGGCCAGTGGATCGTGCCCGGCGTGGTCGACGGCCAGGTGCATTCGGGCAGCCAGCTGAACCAGGAAGGACTGGGCTGGGCATCGCGCGCGGCTGCCGCCGGCGGGGTGACGGTCATGGTCGACATGCCCTACGACGATCCGGAACCCGTGGCTTCGCGTCCGCAGCTCGACGCCAAGATCGCCGAGGTGGAGCGCGATTGCCATGTGGACGTGGCGCTGTTCGGCACCCTGAACACCCAGCACGGCGTGGCGGCCGCGGCGGGGCTTATCGAAGGCGGCGTATGCGCCTTCAAGTTTTCGACCTTCGAAGCGACCCCGGGCCGATTTCCCCGCATCGAGGAAGACGATCTGTACGCAGCCTTCCGCCTGATCGCTCCATCCGGACTGGTTTGCGGCGTGCACAACCAGATGCAGGAACTGACCCGCAAGAACATCGCGCGGCTGGTCGAGGCCGACGACACCGGCTGGGACGCGTTCATGCGCGCGCATACGCCGCTGATCGAGAACCTGGCGACGGCGCTGATCTATGAGATCGGCGCCGAAACCGGCGCGCGCGCCCATGCGGTACACGTGTCGACTTCCCGCGGTTTCGAGATCTGCAACATGTACCGCCGCAACGGCCATCGCGCCAGCATCGAAACCTGCGTGCAGTATCTGATGCTGAACCACGAAGAGCACACCCGCCGCTTCGGCGCGAAGACCAAGCACTATCCGCCGATCCGTCCCAAGGCCGAGGTCGACCTGCTCTGGACCCATATCGCCAAGGACGAATGCACCTTCGTGTCGTCGGACCATGTCAGCTGGGGCCTGGAGCGCAAGCAGAATCCGAACGTATTCAAGAACTCGTCCGGCGGCCCGGGCCTGGAAACGCTGTTGCCCGCTTTCTGGACCGGCTGCGAAGAGCATGGCATCGCGCCGTCCATGGTGGTGCGCCAACTGAGCCGCAACCCCGCGCAGCACTTCCTGCTGGATGACCGCAAGGGCTCGTTGGAGGTGGGCAAGGACGCCGACATCGTCATCCTCAAGCCGGAACGTTATGCCTTCGATCCGTCTACCAGCCTGTCGGCGGTGCAATGGAGTTCGTTCGAAGGCCGCGAGTTCACCGTGCGCGTCGCGGGCACCTGGTGCCGCGGCCAGCAGGTCTACGATGGCAAGGGCATCGTCAATCAGAAGGGCGACGGCCGCTTCCTGCGTCCGCGCCAGGCCTGAGGGAAACGGCAATGTCTGTGCAGTTTCCTCCCCTGAACGCCGAGCGCCTCTGGGCCCGCGTCGAAACCCTTTCCCGTTTCACCCTGCCCGACGTCCCCTGGACGCGCCGCGCGTTCTCGCCGTTGTTCGACGAGGCCCGCGCCTGGCTGCGCAGCGAATTCGAGGCCGCGGGCCTGGCGACCCGCCTGGATGCCGGCGGCAACCTGATAGGCACGCTGGCCGGGCGCGATCCCGCGCGCAAGCCCATCGCCACCGGCTCGCATTGCGACACCGTGATGGCCGGGGGCCGTTTCGACGGCATCATCGGCGTGCTGGCCGGCATCGAAGTGGCCCACACCTTGCGCGAGCAAGGCGTGCAGCTGGAACATCCCTTCGAGGTCATCGACTTCCTGTCCGAGGAGCCCAGCGACTATGGCATTTCCTGCGTCGGCAGCCGCGCGCTCTGTGGCCAGCTGACGCCCGACATGCTGGCGGCCCGCAATCCCGAAGGCGAGACGCTCGCGGCCGGCATCGCCCGCATCGGCGGCGACCCCTCGGCGCTGGGCGCGCCGCTGCGCGGCCCTGACGGCACCGCGGCGTTCGTCGAACTGCATATCGAACAAGGCCCGGTGCTGGAAAGCCGCGGCCTGCCTATCGGCGTGGTCACCAACATCGTCGGCATCCGCCGCGTGCTGATCACGGTGGAAGGCCAGCCGGATCATGCCGGCACCACGCCCATGGACATCCGCCGCGACGCCCTGGTGGGCGCGGCCCGCATCATCGATGCCGCCCACCGTCAGGCCAGCGCCGCCAGCGGCAATCCGCATTACGTGGTCGCCACCGTGGGCCGGTTGTCCATGACGCCGAACGCCGCCAACGCGGTGCCAGGCCGGGTCGAGCTGACGCTGGAAATGCGCAGCGACAGCGATGCCGTGCTGGACGCCTTCCCGGAAACGCTGATGGCCGGCGTGGCCACCGACCTGACCGCGCTGCGCCTGTCCGCAAGCTTCACGCAGCTAAGCCGCGCGCGGCCGACGGACTGCACGCCGTTGGTGATGGACGCGGTGCAGGCCGCCGCCGACCAGCTCGGCTACGCCTCCATGCGCCTGCCCAGCGGCGCGGGCCACGACGCGGTCTACATGGCGCCCACCGGCCCCATCGGCATGATCTTCATCCCCTGCCTGAACGGCCGCAGCCACTGTCCGGAAGAGTGGATCGAACCCGCGCAGCTGCTGGATGGCACCCGCGTGCTGTACCAGTCGGTGCTGGAACTGGACCGCAAGCTGCGGGCATGACATGGCGGGCGCCCACCGGGCGCCCGCGTCACCGCTACTTCTTCACCAGCGGGCAGGACGAGCGCGACAGCGGCATGAAGGCCTGGTCGCCGGGCAGGGTGGCCACCAGCTTGTAGTAGTCCCAGGGCCGCTTGGACTCGGACGGCTTCTTGACTTCGAACAGGTACATGTCATGCACCATGCGGCCGTCCTCGCGGATGCGGCCGTTGGTGGCGAAGAAGTCGTTGATGGGCATGGACTTCATCTGCTTCATCACCGCCGTGGGCTCGTCGGTGCCGGCTGCCTGCACCGCCTTCAGGTAGTGCATCACCGACGAGTAGGTGCCGGCCTGGCTCATGTTGGGCATTTTCTTGAGCTTGTCGTAGTAGCGCTGGGACCAGGCCCGGGTCTGGTCGTTCATGTCCCAGTAGAAGGCCTCGGTCAGCGTCAATCCGGCGGCGGCGTCCAGGCCGATGGCGTGGATGTCATTGATGTAGAGCAGCAGCCCGGCCATTTTCTGGCCGCCCTTGGTCAGCCCGAATTCGCTGGCGGCCTTGATGGCGTTGACCGTGTCGCCGCCGGCGTTGGCCAGGCCCACGATCTGCGCGCGGCTGGCCTGGGCCTGCAGCAGGTACGAGGCGAAGTCGCTGGAGCCCAGCGGGTGGCGCGATGCGCCCAGCACGGTGCCGCCGTTGGCCTTGACGACTTCGGTGGCGGACGCTTGCAAGGTGTGGCCGAAAGCGTAGTCGGCCGTCAGGAAATACCAGCTCTTGCCGCCTTGCTCGACCGTGGCGCGCGCCGTGGTGTTGGCCAGCGACCAGGTGTCGTAGGTGTAGTGCACGGAATAGGGCGAGCACAGGTCGTTGGTGATGCGCTCGGTGCCGGGTCCGCTGAACACCACGATCTTCTTTTTCTCGCGCGCCACTTCCAGCACGGCCAGCGCGGGGGCGGAGCCGGCCACGTCCATGATGGCGTCGACCTTCTGGGTGTCGTACCACTCGCGTGCCTTGGCGGCGGCGATGTCGGCCTTGTTCTGGTGGTCCACCACCATCAGGTCGATCTTCTTGCCCAGCACCTTGCCGCCGAAGTCGGCGATGGCCATTTCGGCGGCGGTCGCGCTGCCTTTGCCCGTGACGTCGGCGTACACGCCGCTCATGTCCAGGATCAGGCCCAGGCGGACCACGTCGTCGGAGATCGCCTGCGCCATGGCGCAGGGCGCGGCGGCAAAGGCGGATAACAGGGCTAGCGTGCTGCGCAACTTCAGGGAAATCCGGGGGGTTCTACGGCATTTCATGGTGGGTCTCCTTTATGCCGGATCTTGTTCGGATACTGCTGGCGCTTGGGGATCTGCTGCGGCGCTCTGTTCTGGGTTGACGCTGGCGGGTCGAGGTGGGATGCCTCCTTGTCTTGAATGTGGTCTAGCGATGGGACAGCAGGTCGAATTCCATCCGCACCTTGCTGAACGGGAACTCCAGCCGCGCGAAGTACACCACGCGGCCATCGATGCAGGCGTAGCGGCGTATTTCCGCCACGGGCGAGGACACGGGAATCTGCAGGGACTCGGCGGATTCCTGGCCGGCCTGGATCACGTTCAGCACCTGGCGCGCTTCGCTGATGCGTGCGCCGTAGTACTGGTCCAGCACCGGCGCCACGGTGCTTTTGCGGATGCGGGCGCGATGCTTGCGGAACAGCGCGCTATCCAGGAAGACCTCGCTATAGCAGAAGGGGGCGCCATCGGTCGTGTGCACCCGCCGCAAGTATTGGAAGCTGCCGCTGCGGTCGGCGCCGCAAGGCATGCCCAGCGTGTCGGGCAGGGGCGAATCGGCGTTGGACTCCACCAGTGAAACCGTGCCCAGCTGATTGCTGAGTTCCACGGTTTCGGCCCAGGTCTTGGGGATCAGCAGGGTGGGCGTTTCGGGCAGTTCGGCATTGACGAAGGTGCCCGATCCGCGCGAGCGGCGGATCAGGCCATCGTCTTCCAGCAGGCCGAACGCCTGGCGGATGGTCGCCCGCGAGATTCCATAGGTTTCCATCAGCGCTTCCAGCGGCGGGATCTGCTGGCCGGGCCGCCAGGTGCGGTTCTGGATATTGCTGCGAAACAGCGCCGCCGCCTGCAGATACAGCGGCTGGGGACTGCGCGAGAAGAGCTTGGGGTCGGGCATGTTCAGGCGGAAGGCGTCGTGGTCGGGGCCGCGAGTATGGCATCGGCCATTTCGCGCAGCCGGTGCTTCTGGATCTTGACCGAGTTGGCGCTTTCCACCGAGGGGAATGCATCCAGCACGGTAAAGCCCGCCGGCGTCTTGAAGCCCGCCATCGCGGCTTTGCACGCGGCGGTCCAGCCCGCGGGGTCGGCGGCTGCGCCCGGCTGCAGCAGCACGAAGGCATAGGGCACGGTCTTGCCCTTTTGCGTGGCGCCGACCACCTGGCAGGCGCGCACGCCCGGCAGGGTTTCGACCACCTGTTCGATTTCCACCGGATTGACCAGAAAGCCGGACAGGCGCAGCGAATCGCCCATGCGGGTCTGGAACACGAACTGGCGCGGATTCAGCGTGTAGCCGAGATCGCCGGTCTTGAAGTAGCCGTCATCCGTGCAGGCGCCGCGGGTGGCCTCGGGATTGTCCAGATAACCCTGCATCAGGCTGGGCGAGAGGATTTCGAGTTCGCCGGATTGGCCATGCGGCAGGATTTCGCCCGTGGCGGGATCGCGGGCGCGCACGCGCGCCTCGGGGTAGATCAGCGTGCCGCCGGGCTGGTGGCGCGCGGACACGTCGCCCTCGGCGGGATCGCGCGGCTGGCCGGCGACCAGGGCCACCAGCTCGCTGGAACCATACAGGCCGGTCAGCGGCACGCCGGCCTCGCGGGCCAGGTCCAGCATGTTGTCCAGCGCCGGCGTGAAGCTGGCGAAGCCAAACAGCCGTACCGAGGCGAAGTCGCCTTGGGCTCCCGCCCGCATCATGCCGACCAAGGCCTCGTTGTTGGCGTAGGTGTGCGTCACCGCGTGGCGGCGCACCGCTGCGGCGGATTGGGCGGCGTCGAACACCGGCGCGCAGACCACGGGCGCGCCTTGCGCCAGCCCGCCGACCAGCGTCGCGAAGCCAAAGGCGCCGCAGAACGGCGCGCTGGCGAGTACGCAGCTTCCCTCGTCATAGCCATAGGCCCGCGCCACGGCCGCGCCGTGGTTCAACAGGGTGCGCTGGTCGTGCAGCACGAACTTGGGCTTGGAGGTGGTGCCGGACGTGGTGAAGCACAGCACGCCCGCATTGGGCTGGGCCGGCGGCGCTGTGTCGGTGCAGGACTGCAGGTCCTGGTAGCGGTGCGCCGGCTTGCCATGGAAGCTGGGGGGCAGCGCTTCGTCGGCATTCGTCAGCGCGATCACGCCTTGCAGGCGCTCCAGGTGTTCCGGCGCCGCTTCGCCCAGGATGCCCTGGAAGTCTATGCCCTTGAACCCCGGCCAGAACACCAGCCAGTCCGCCTTGCCGCGTCCCAGGATGTCGGCCAGCTCCAGCGCCCGGAAGCGCGTGTTGACCGCCAGCACCAGCGCGCCCAGGTGCGCGCAGGCCAGGAAGGATTCCACCCAGGCGGCGCAATTGGGTAGCCAGACCGCCACACGCTGTCCCGGGCGCACGCCGATGCGGGCAAGGCCGGCGGCCAGCGCGCGGCTTTGCGTCCGCAGTTGCGCGGCGCCGATGGGTTGGTCCTGGTCGATCAGCAGCGGCGCATCGGGCCGGCGCGCGACCAAGGCGTCCAGGTGTTCGGAGAACGTCGAGTACGGCATGTTCATGGCTTACACCGTGGCGATGGGCGTCACGGGAGAACCCACCGCGCCAGGCATGCGCAAGGGCGGGGCAGTCAGCAGGAAGCGGCTGCGGCCTTGCGCATGCAGCCAGTCGGCCAGGTCCTTCAGGTACCAGAGTTCGGCCAGCGGCAGGCCCAGCTTGAAGAGGCAATGGTGGTGCAGCGGCAGGATGGAGTGGCCGGGGCCGGAGGTGCGCGCCGGATAGGCTTCGACCGCGTAGTTGTCGGCGCAGATCGCGGCGATGCCGGATTGCGTGATCCAGTCCAGCAGCGCCGGGTCGGAGCCGTCCAGCACGGCGCCGGTCTGCTCCAGCTTGTGCGGATCGGGCTGGCCGTCCATGGCAACGATCGCCTCGGCAAAGCCCGTGCGCAGCACCAACATGTCGCCGTGTTCGACCGTCACGTTCTGTGCCCGCATGGCGGCCTGCAGGGCGGCCAGGTCGACGACCGTGCGGCCGGGGCCGTAGGCGCGCGCCAGGTCCACCAGCACGCCGCGGCCCTGCATGCCTTTTTCGGCGTAGCGGTTGATACCCAGCTTGCGCGCGTACGAGCCGCCGGGCGGGCAGCAGGCGTCGTCCGATTTGTCGGGATCCGCGCCGCCGAACACGTCCACGCCGGCGGCGTAGCCGTTGTAGTAGACGCGACGCGCCTGGCCATCGCCCTGGATGTCGAACAGCGCGCCCACGTGGCACAGGCCGTCCCACTGGGTGGAGTACTGCATGGACAGCGTGACCTGGTCGTCGGACAGCACGTCCACGGCTTCGGGCTGCACCTGCGACATCTGGAAGTTCAGGTAGGGCGTGCCTTCGCGGAAGGTGGGCTTGAGCATCGGCGCGTGGCGGCGCGGGTTCAGCACGTTGCCGCCAGGCAGGTCCAGCGGCAGGGACAGGCAGAACACCTTGCCCGTGCGCACTTCGCGCACCGCCTGCAGCACTTTTTCCTCGGTCAGCAGGTTCAGGCGGCCGATCTCGTCATCCGGGCCGAAGTCGCCCCAGGTGGAGCCTTCGGGGCGTTGGGTCCAGCGTTTCATCTGCTTGTCTCCTGGAGGTTTTCTATGTTCTTATGAATATAGTACGTATTTACGTACTTTAAAAAGAAATCCGCAATCAGCGGGTTCGATAGGAGACAAGCCCATGACGCAATTCCTGCAGCGCAGGTTGGCGATCACTGCGCCGGCCCTGGCCGCGCTGGCCTTCCTGACCTTGCCCGCGGCCCAGGCCGCCGGCTATCCCGATCATCCCGTGACCGTCGTCGTGCCGTATCCGCCGGGCGGCGGCGCCGACATCTTTGGCCGCGCCATCGCTCACGCGCTGGAGCCGGGCCTGAAGCAGACCGTGCTGGTCGAGAACAAGCCCGGCGCGGGCGGCAATATCGGCATGGCCTACGTGGCGCGCGCCAAGCCCGACGGCTACACGCTGGGCCTGGGCACCATCGGCACCCAGACCATCAACCAGTTCCTCTACAACAACATGGCGTTCGACCCCGAACGCGACCTGGTGCCCATTGCGCTGGTGTCCACCACGCCCAACGTCATCGCCGTCAGCGCCAAGTCGCCCTACAAGACGGTGGCCGACGTGATCAAGGCGGCCCAGCAGTCCAAGGACAAGAAGCTGACCTATGCGTCGCCGGGCATAGGGTCCTCGGTGCATCTTACCGGGGCCTATTTCGAGGCCATGGCCGGCGTGACCATGCTGCACGTGCCTTTCAAGGGCACGTCCGCCTCGCTGCCGGCGGTGGCGGGCGGGCAGGTCGACCTGCTGTTCGACAACCTGCCGGGCGCGCTGGCGCAGATCAAGGATGGCAATCTGGTGCGGGGCGTGGCGGTCACGTCGGCCGCGCGCGACGCCTCGGTGCCCAACCTGCCCACCGTGGCGGAATCGGGACTGCCGGGCTTTGACGTCACCGCCTGGTTTGCGCTCTACGCCCCGCGCAATACCCCGGAACCCGTGGTCAAGCAGTTGATCGAAGCCGCGCGCAGCGGGCTGAAGAATCCGGCCGTCGCGGCCAACTTCGCCGGCATGGGCGCCAAGCCCGGCACGCTCTTCGGCGCGGACCTGGCGGCCTTCGAAGCCGGGGAACGCAAGAAGTGGGGCGGACTCATCAAGGACAAGGGAATCACCGCGCAATGAAAACGCCCACCGCACTGGTCACCGGCGGCAGCCGGGGCATAGGCCGCGCCATCGTTGCGCGCCTGATCGAAGATGGCTTCGAGGTCGTCAACTTCAGCCGCGGCGCGCCCGCAGCGCTCCTGCCCGGCGAAACGTTCCGTTCGGTCGACCTGGGCGACCCTGCGGCCACGGTGGCCTCCGCGCAGGAGTTGGCGGCCGAGCGCCAGGTCCTGCATCTGGTCAACAACGCCGGCATGATCCAGGTCGCGCGCATCGGGGACGTGACGCAGGAACAGATGGCGCGGATCATGGCGCTGAACGTCACGGCGCCGGTGCTGCTGATGCAGGCCCTGCTGCCCGGCATGCGGGCGGCGGGCTACGGGCGGGTGGTGAACATCGGCAGCCGCGCCGCCCTGGGCAAGGACGGGCGCACGGTTTACGGCGCTTCCAAGGCGGCGCTGGCCGGGATGACACGCACCTGGGCGCTGGAGCTGGCGGGCAGCGGCATCACGGTGAATACCGTGGCGCCCGGACCCATCGCGACTGAACTGTTCAACCAGTCCAACCCACCGGGCGCGCCGCAGACGCTGGCTTTGGAGGCGGCGATCCCGGCGGGGCGCGTGGGCCGACCCGAAGAGGTCGCCCATGCCGTGTCCATGTTCATGGACCCGCGGGCGGGCTTCATGACGGGACAGATGCTGTATGTGTGCGGGGGAGTGTCGGTGGGGCTTGCCGGCTAGCCGCTTGTTGCGTTGCGCGGTTGCTCAGGCTTGCGGCGCCGTCCCTTGCGGCGGCGCGTGTATGGCGAACTCGCGCGCCATTTTCTTCCTGGACACCTTGCCGGACGCCGCCAGCGCCTGCGCCCGCTCCAGGCGCAGGCGCTTGAGCACTTCCATGGGCGCGACGCCGAAATGCGCGGCGAATTTACGCTGGAAGGTGCGGCGCGACATCTGGCAGGCGTCGGCCATGTCGTCGACCGACCAGCGCGCCGATAGCTGCGCCTCGATTTTTTCCACCAGATCCCGGAATGGCGCGGCCACGCGGTCCTGCAAACGCAGCGCCTGGCTGTACTGGCGCTGGTCGCCGTTGCGGCGCATGAAGACCACCAGCCGCCGCGCAACCCGTTGCGACAGGTCGGCGCCGAAGTCGCGTTCGATCAGCGCCAGCGCCAGGTCGATGCCGGCGGTGACGCCGGCAGAGGTCCAGTATCTGCCGCTTTCGACGTAGATGCGGTCGTCTTCGACGCGCAGGGCCGGGTGAAGCTGGCGCAGCCGGTCGGCCGATCGCCAGTGGGTGGTGACGGCGCGGCCGTCCAGCAGGCCGGCGGCGGCCAGCACGAAGGCGCCGGTGCATACGCTGCAGGTGCGCCCGGCGGTCGCGTCGCGGCGGCGCAGCCAGGCGCGCGTCTCGCCATGGGCGCCCGCGAAATCGGCGCCGGGGCCGCCGGGCACGAACATCATGTCCAGGCGCTCATCGCCATCGTCGGCAAAAGTGCCGTCCACCTGCATGCGCAGGCCCTGTTCCCAGGTGGAGACCAGCGGCGTCGCGGCGATGGTGCCCAGGCGGTAGAGCTTGCGGCCGGCTTCCTCGTTGGCCGAACTGAAGGCTTGCCACGGTCCGGCCAGATCCAGCGGCTGGAAGCCGTCATACAGGACGAACTGCACGCGCAATGGCGCATCCGGCGCAGTATTTGGCGCACGCGTCCGGGCGCGTCCGCCTATGCTGGGAGTCGTCGTTTCTAACGGAGCATCGTCATGCATGTGAATTTTCTCTTGTTCGAAGGGCTGACCCAGCTGGATATGACCGGGCCGTACGAAGTGCTGGCAGGCGCGCCGGGCTTCACCGTGGATTTTGTCGCAAAAACGCGCGATCCGGTGCGCAGCGATCGCGGGCTGTGTTTCGTGCCCACGCAGACCATCGCATCGGCGCCGCCCTGCGACCTGCTGGTGGTGCCAGGCGGGCCGGGCACGGATGATGCCATTGTCGACGCCGACTGGGTAGCGTTCACGCGCGCGCAGGGTCTGGGGGCACGCTACGTATTCGGCATCTGCACCGGTTCGCTGTTGCTGGGCGCGGCTGGCCTGTTGCGCGGCAGGCGCGCTTCCAGCCATTGGCGCGCGCGCGAACTGCTGTCGCGCTTCGGCGCCATCCCCAGCGACGAGCGCATGTGCGTGGACGGCAACCTGTACACCGCGGGCGGCGTGACCTCGGGCATCGACATGGGGCTGAAGGTGGTGGCGGACCTGTGCGGCGAGGACGTGGCCAAGCTGATACAGCTGCAGATCGAATATGACCCCCAACCACCGTTTCCCGGTGGCACGCCCAAGACCTCGGAGCCGGCCGTGGTGCAGCGCTATCTGGAGATGTCGCAAGCGCGCTTCGAACGCCGCTCGCAGGCGGTGGACCGGGCCGCGGCCGCGATGGCCTGAGTTCGAGCGCGCGGCGCGCTCACTTCGCCAGATGATCCAGCGGCAGCGGGCTTTGCGGCTTGACGGTCTGGATCGCGAAGTTGCTGCGTATGTCCTTCACGCCGGGCAGCTTCAATAGCGTGCCCAGCAGGAAGCGTTCGTAGGCGCGCAGGTCGGGCACCACTACCTGCAGCAGAAAGTCGGACTCGCCCGACACCAGATGCGCGGCGATGACTTCCGGCAAGGTGCTGACCTCCTCGCGGAACAGGGCGGAGTCGCGCTCGTGGTGCCGCTCCACCTTGATGCCGACGAAGACGGTCAGGCCCAGGCCGACTTCGTCCGGCGCCAGGCGGGCTTCGTAACCCTGGATGACGCCGGCTTCTTCCAGCAGCCGCACCCGCCGCAGGCAGGGCGAAGGGGACAGGCCAATCTGCTCGGCGAGTTCGACATTGGTCAGCCGGCCGTTCTGCTGCAGGGCCTCGAGGATCCGGCGGTCGTAGGCGTCCAATTCGCGTTTTGGCATGAAATCAGGATAAGGATTGTTGGATTGGCGGAATATGCCAATCATCATAAATCGAATGGCATGAATAGGATGCACATGCCAGCCCGGTTTTCCTAGAATGATCGCCTGAGCCAGGACGAAAAGGAGCGGGAAAATGGCGGATATGGCGATGTTTCTAGGGGCTTTGCTGATCGTCTACGTGGTGCCGGGACCCGACATGATCCTGCTGCTGGAAACCGGCGTGCTGCGCGGCAGAGGGCAGGCGCTGGCGGTGGCCGTGGGGCTGGCCATCGCGCGGGCCGCGCACGTGACCCTGGCCGCGCTGGGACTGGCGGCGCTGTTCAAGACCCATCCCTGGGCGTTCGACGCGGCGCGCACGGTGGGGGGATGCTATCTGGTCTGGTTGGGCGTGCGGCTATTGCGCGCAGGACCCGTGTCCTACGATGCCACCGGGCAGGCGCCCGCGAGCCGCGCGGGGCTGGGGCCGGCGCTATTGAGCGGCGTGCTGACCAATGTGCTCAATCCCAAGGCCTTGCTGTTCTGCTCGGTGCTGCTGCCGCAATTCGTGTCGCCTGCCCAGGGGCCGATAGGCCAGCAGTTCGCCGTGCTGGGCGTGATCCTGGTCAGCCTGGGCCTGGCGCTGGACGTGCTGTGCGCGTTGGCGGGCGGGGCGGTGGGGCGCTGGATGTCGGCCAGCCCCCGTGCGCAGAAGATCCAGAGCCGGGTGTTCGGGCTGGCATTGATCGGCTTCGGCCTGCGCCTGACCGTGGCCCAGCGTCCGGCCTGAAGCGGCCGGTCCCGCAGCTTGCGCTACGGGACCGGCTGCCCGGCCTATTTGGCGTAGGCGTACGAGGACTCGTCGGCTTCCTCATCCTTCGGCAGCGGCGGAACCGCGCCGTCCTCCAGCAGTTCGGACTGCGTCAGGCCCTTGGTCAGCTCCAGCGCCTGGCGTTCGAACAGGCGCCGGTACAGACCGCCCTTCAGGCGGATCAGTGCGTCATGGCTGCCTTCCTCGATGACGCGGCCGCGGTCCATCACCAGCAGGCGGTCCAGCGCGCGCACCGTCGACAGGCGGTGCGCCACCACCAGCGTGGTACGACCCACCATCAGACGGTCCATGGCCTGCTGGATCAGCACCTCGCTTTCGCTGTCCAGGCTGGACGTGGCTTCGTCCAGGATCAGGATGGGCGCATCGGCCAGGAAGGCGCGGGCCAGGGCCACGCGCTGGCGTTCGCCGCCCGACAGCTTGACGCCGCGTTCGCCGACCAGCGTGTCGTAGCCCTTGGGCAGCGCCATGATGAAGTCATGGGCGCTGGCCAGCCGCGCCGCCTGCTCGATCTCGGCCTGCGTGGCGCCGGGGCGGGCATAGGCGATGTTCTCCGCCAGCGTGCGGTGGAACAGCACCGGCTCCTGCTGCACGATGGCGATCTGGCTGCGCAGGGACGCCTGCCGCGCCTGGGCGATGTCCTGCCCGTCGATCGTGATGCGGCCGTCGTTCACGTCATACAAACGCTGGATCAGCTTGATGAACGTGGTCTTGCCCGAACCCGAATGGCCGACCAGGCCGACCCGTTCGCCCGGGGCGATGCGTACCGAGAAATGGTCGTACAACGCCTTGTCGTGCGCGCCATAGCGGAACGTCACGTCCTCGAAGCGGATCTCGCCGGCCGTCACGCGCAGCTCGCCCGCGCCGGGCCGGTCGTCCACGCCCAGCGGTTGCTTTTCCAGCGCGACCAGTTCTTCCATGTCGTTGACCGAGCGTTGCAGGTTGCGGATGTGCATGCCTACGTCGCGCAGGTAGCCCTGCAGCATGAAGAACATCGTCAGGGCGAAGGTGATGTCGCCCACGCTGGCCTGGCCGCGCGACCACAGCAGCAGCGACGCGCCCAGGATGCCCGCCTGCATGGCGACCAGCATGGCGCCCTGGATGCCGCCGTTGATCGTGCCGCGGATCCAGGTGCGGCGGGTGCGGCGGCGCCATTTGTCGACCACGCGGTCCAGCCTGACTTCTTCGCGGTCTTCGGCGCCGAAGGCCTTGACCACCGCGTTGCAGCTGACGGCGTCGGCCAGGGCGCCGCCCATGCGCGTGTCCCAGGCGTTGCCCAGGCGCGCCGCCGGCGCCACATAGCCCAGCGACAGCGCCGCGGTCACGGCGATGTACAGCACCGAGCCCAGGCCCACCACCAGGCCCATGATGGGCCAGTGCACACCCAGCAGCGCGGTGGCGCCCACCAGCATCACGACCGACGGCAGCAGCGCGATCAGCAGCGTGTCGTTCAGGATGTCGACCGCCCACATGCCGCGCGTGATCTTGCGCACCGTGGAGCCGGCAAAGCTGTTGGCGTGCCAGTCCGTGGAGAAACGCTGCACGCGGTAGAACGCGTTGGAGACGATGCCGTTCATCATCTTCAGCGTGAAGGTGATGATGTTCTGGAACACGGCCTGACGCAGCAGCGTGCCGCCGATGCCCAGCGCGAGCAGCAGCCAGAACGCGGTCAGCGCCGCGCTCCAGACGATCTCGTCGCCAGCCGCGCCCGAGGCCACGGCGTCAACCAGTTTGCCGGCGTACAGCGGCGTCAGCACGTCGGTCACCGCCGACAGCAGGGCCAGCACGATGATGCCGGAGGTGCGCCAGGGCTGCGCGCGCCAATGGCGGAAGGTAAAGCCAAGGACATCCTTGAAGGTCTGTCCTCGTAGATCGATTTTTTTTCTGGCCATTGCAATGGCCCGGCGTCACCAGGACGCCGGGAGTCCTTGTGTGGAAAGAGGAAGGAGCGGCCTGCGCGGCGAGGCGCGGGCGATTGCGTTCAGGTTTTTGGGGCGGGCACGGAGGACCGGTCGCTAGATAGGCATCCAGCGATGGGTCCGCGCGGGCGACGACTTAATGACGTCGCGGGGACACGCGCGGGATGGCGGTATGCGGATTCATCATCTTGCGCCTCCCAATGGTGTGAGATGTGGGGAAAGGGAATGGGCAGAGGCCCGAATTGAAGATTCTATAGAAGTGGTGTAGGCGAATCAACGGGTAGGCGCGTGCCGGTGTGGGTTTTTTTCAACTGACGCGGCGTTCAATCCGGGGTGAACAGCGTGGGAGGCAGGCGCGCCACGGCCTCGTAGGTCAGGCGGATGTGGGCGGCCAGCAGTTCACAGGCGCGGTCCGCATCGCGCGCCAGCGTGGCGTCCAGGATGCCTTTGTGTTCGTCGTCCAGGTCGCGCGCGATGGGCTTGCGCGTGACGGTCAGGCGCCGATAGCGTTCGGCCTGCTGGTACAGGATGCCCAGGAAATGATGCAGCCAGCGCGACGGACAGGCGCGGATCAGTTCGCGGTGGAACTCGCGGTTGCGCTGTTCCCACTCTTCAAAACGGGTGTCGGGGTCGGCGGCCAGGCGCTGTTCGGCCTTGCTCAGACGGTGGAAGGCGGCCAGCACCGCGCTTTCCCAGTCGTCGTCGCCCAGGGCGATGGACTGGCGCAGGGCCTGGGTTTCCAGCAGCACGCGGTTCTCGGTGATGTCGCGGAAGTCTTCCAGCGAGATCGGCGTGACGTGAAAGCCGCGCTGGCCCTGCGCGATGACCAGGGCGTCCGACACCAGCAGCGCCAGCGCTTCGCGCAGCGTACCGGCGCCCACACCGTAATCGTCCTTCAGATGTTCGACCCGCAGGCGCGAGCCCGGCGGATGCACGCCCTGGATGATGTCGCGGCGCAGGTTGACATAGGCCGCGCCGACCAGGGTGTTGGCCGAGGCGGAATGGGCAAGCGGGGGGAGGGTGGCACCGTCTGACATGGGAGCTACTTTATCACTGGCTTTAAAAAATCTCGATAAAAATTATTGACGCCGAGATTTATGCTGCTTATCGTAGAAAAAAGCGTCGAGACCACGACCGGCATGCAGCCGGCGGCAGGCGCAACCTGGAGACAAGCAGTGATACGGCTACACGACATCCGGTACGTCCGGCTGGGTACCCGCGACCTGGAATCCGCGGTCCGCTACGCGACCGCGGTGCTGGGGCTGGAAGTGGCGCGCAAGGAGCACGGCGCGGTCTATTTCAAATCCGACTCGCGCGACCACACCCTGTGCTATTTCGAAGGCGATCCGCGCGACCACACCACGGCGTTCGAAGTGGACACGTCCGAGGAACTGGAGCATGCCGGCGCGGTGCTGGAGCGCAGCGGCTATCAGGTCGCCGCGGGCAAGCGCGAGGACGCCGAGCAGCGCTACGTACGCGATTTCCTCAGTTTCATCGACCCGTCCGGCAACCGCATCGAGCTGGTGCACGCGCCGCACCACAGCGGCCGCCGCTATTTCCCCAGCCGCGATGCCGGCGTGACGGGCTTTTCGCATATCGGCCTGCGCACGCTGGACGCGCGACGCGACGAGGCCTTCTGGACCGGGCTGCTTTCAGCCCGGGTCAGCGACCGCATCGGCGAAGCGCCCTTGCTGCGCATCGACGAAGTGCACCACAAGATCGCGCTGTTCCCGTCCAGCTATCCGGGCGTGCAGCACATCAATCACCAGGTCGAAAGCATCGACGACATCATGCGTGCCTGGTACCAGCTGAAGGAATGGCAGGTGCCGATCCGCTTCGGCCCGGGGCGCCATCCGACCTCGGGGGCGATGTTCCTGTACTTCGACGGCCCCGACGGCATGATCTACGAGTACTCCACCGGCGTGCGCCTGATCACCGCCGAAGACGAGAAGACCTACCGGCCGCGCAGCTTCCCCGCAGTGCCGTCCTCGTTCTGCATGTGGGGCGCCAAGCCCGACATCCCGGAGTTCAAGACGTGAGCGCCGCGCCGATGAAAGCCGACGCCGGCCAGGAAGCGCTGGTGCGGACGGCGGCGCGCGGCCTGGCCCGCGCCGGCCTGGTCCACGCTTACGGCCATTGCAGCAGCCGCCTCGACGCCGATCACTTCCTGGTATGCGCCGCGCGGCCCATGGGCCTGATCGAACCGGGCGAGGCGGGCACGGTGGTGCCGGTGCACGGCGAACTGCCCGAGGGTGTGCTGGGCGAGGTCCGCATCCACCAGCACATCTACCGCATGCGCCCCGAAGTGGGCGGGGTGGTGCGCTCCATGCCGCCCACGGTCATGACGCTGTCCTCGGCCCGCGTGACGCCGCAGCCGCGCCATGGGATGGGTTCGTATTTCTCTCCGTCCGTGCCGCTCTGGGACGACCCGCAACTGGTGCGCAGCGACGCCCAGGCACGCGGCGTGGCCCAGACCCTGGGCGCGGCCCGCGCCGTGGCCATGCGCGGCAACGGCGCGGTGGTGGCAGCCGAATCGCTGATGCATGCCGTGGTGCTGACCTGGTATCTGGAGGATGCCGCGCGCATCGAATGGCAACTGCGCTCGGCCGGCCTGGCCGACGGCGCGCCCACGTTCTCGCCCGAAGAGGCGGCGACCCGCGCCGTGGGCACGGGCCGGATCTACGAGCGCATGTGGGAATACCTGACCGCCGGCGACCCTGAAGCGGCGCTGGCAGACCTGTCACAACCGAGGACGCAATGACCGATTTCCGCAATTTCATCAACGGCGAATGGGTCGCCACGGACAAGACGTTCGACAACCGCGATCCGGTCGACAACCGGCTGATCGGGCGCATCCACGAGGCCGGCGACGCCGAGGTCGACGCCGCCGTGCGGGCCGCCAAGGCGGCGTTGCGCGGCCCCTGGGGCAAACTCAAGACGCAGCAGCGCGTGGAGCTGCTGCACGCGGTGGCCGACGGCATCATCCGGCGCTTCGACGAATTCGTCGACGCCGAGATCGCCGACACCGGCAAGCCCTACGACCTGGCCAGCCATCTGGACATTCCGCGCGGCGCGGCGAACTTCAAGATCTTCGCCGACCTGGTGCGCAACATCCCCAACGAGACCTTCGACCTGGAAACGCCGGATGGCGGCCATGCCCTGAACTACGGCGTGCGCGTGCCGCGCGGCGTAATCGGCGTGATCTGCCCGTGGAACCTGCCGCTGCTGCTGATGACCTGGAAGGTGGGGCCGGCGCTGGCCTGCGGCAACACCGTGGTGGTCAAACCTTCCGAAGACACCCCGGCCACGGCCACGTTGCTGGGCGAAGTCATGAACGAGGTCGGCGTGCCGCCCGGCGTCTATAACGTGGTGCATGGCCGCGGCCCCGGTTCGGCGGGCGAAAAGCTCACGCGCCATCCGTTGGTCGACGGCATCACCTTTACCGGCGAAACCCGCACCGGCGAAGCCATCATGCAGGCCGCGGCGGTGGGCGTGCGTCCCGTGTCCTTCGAACTGGGCGGCAAGAATGCCGGCATCGTGTTCGCCGATGCGGACTTCGACAAGGCGGTGGCCGGCATTGCCCGGGCCGCCTTCGACAACACCGGGCAGGTCTGCCTGGGCACCGAGCGCGTCTACGTGCAGCGGCCGATCTTCGACCGCTTCGTGGCGGCGCTGGGCGAGCGCGCCCGCGGCTTCAAGCTGGGCCGTCCGAAGGATCCCGGCGTCAACCTGGGTCCGCTGATCTCGCAGCGCCATCGCGACAAGGTGCTGGGCTACTACGCCCGCGCCCGTGAAGAAGGCGCCACGGTGGTGGCCGGCGGCGGCGTGCCGGACATGCCGGACGACCTGGCCGGCGGCGCCTGGATCCAGCCCACGGTCTGGACCGGCCTGCCGGAAAGCTCGGCCGTGATCCAGCAGGAGATCTTCGGCCCCTGCTGCCACATCGCGCCCTTCGACACGGAAGAAGAAGCCGTCGCCCTGGCCAACGCCACGCCCTACGGCTTGGCGGCCTCGGTCTGGACCAGCAACGTGGGCACCGCCCATCGCATGGGACAGGCCCTGGAAGTGGGCATCTGCTGGATCAATTCCTGGTTCCTGCGTGACCTGCGCACGGCCTTCGGCGGAGCCAAGCAGTCCGGCATCGGCCGCGAGGGCGGCGTGCATTCGCTCGAGTTCTACACGGAGCTGCGCAATGTCTGCGTGAAGCTCTGACCTGTAAGCAGGCCTTAGTACCGGCAGGCGCCGCGCAGAACGGCGCCGCCGTCCATCCCCCAAGGAGACTTAGCATGCAAGCATACGCACGCGGCCTGTCCGCGCTGGCCGCGGTCGCGGCCCTGACCGTGGCCAACGCCGCAATGGCGGACGTCCGCATCGGCTTTACCGGGGTGCTGTCCGGCCCCCAGGCGGCATTGGGCCAGGATCAGTACGACGGCCTGATGTTGGGCATCGAGCAGCTGGGCGGCAGCCTGGGCGGCCAGAAGGCGGTGGTGATCCGCGACGACGACCAGCTCAAGCCCGACGTGGGCGCGCAGATCGTGCAGAAGTTCATCGAGAAGGACAAGGTCGACGTGATCGTCGGGCTGGGCTTCTCCAACGTGCTCATGGCCGAACTGCGGCGCATCAAGGAATCGGGCGTGGTGGCGCTGTCCACCAACGCCGGACCCGCGCCCATCGCCGGCCGCATGTGCCTGCCCAATCTGTTCGTGCTCGGCTGGCAGAACGACAGCATGTCCGAAGCCATGGGCAAGTACGTCAAGGACCAGGGCTACAAGCGCGCCTACCTGATGTCGTCCAACTACCAGGCCGGCAAGGACAAGCTGGCGGGCTTCAAGCGCTTCTATGGCGCCGCGCCCGCCGACGAGATCTACACCCAGCTGGGGCAGCTGGATTACTCGGCCGAGATCTCGCGCATGCAGTCGGCCTCGCCCGACGCGCTGTTCGTGTTCTATACCGGCGGGGTGGGCGTGAACTTCGTGCGCCAGCTGCGCCAGGCCGGCCTGATGGAAAAGCTGCCGTTCTTCTCGGAAAGCCTGATCGATTCCAACACGCTGACCGCGCTGAAAGAGCAGGCGGTGGGTGCGATCTACGGCACGCCTTGGGCCACCACGCTGGACAACCCGCAGAACCGCAAGTTCGTCGAGGCCTTCAAGGCCAAGTACGGCCGCTTGCCGTCGGAATATGCGGTGGGCGGCTATGACGCGGCGTTCCTACTGGATACCGCCATCAAGCAGCAGGGCGGCAAGGTCGGCGACAGCAAGGCCCTGGCCGCGGCGGTGAAGGCGGCCGGCGCCAACTTCCCCACGGTGCGCGGCAAGTTCCGCTTCAACAGCAACAACATGCCGGTGCAGGACCTGTATGCCTACCAGGTCGTGAAGGAAGGCGACGGCGTGGGCTTGAAGCAGCTGGCCAAGGTGTTCACCGACCATCAGGACGCCTACGTGGCCGACTGCCCGCTGAAGTAACGTCCCGGGAGACGCCCCATGAACGGATCCTTGCTGTTGTCGCAGATGCTTAATGGCCTGCAGCTCGGCGCCTTGCTGTTCCTGCTGTCCTCGGGGCTGACCCTGATCTTCGGCATCATGAACTTCATCAACCTGGCGCACGGGTCGCTGTATATGATCGGCGCCTTCCTGGGCGCCACCGCCTACAACGCCAGCGGCTCGTTCGCCTTCGCCATCCTGGCGGCGGTGACGGGCAGCGGCCTGGTAGGGGTGGCGCTGGAACGCCTGATTGCGCGGCCGCTGTACAAGCATGATCACCTCTATCAGGTACTGGCCACCTTCGGGCTGATGATGTTCTTCAATGAACTGGCTTCGGTCATCTGGGGCAGCCGGCCGTACTACGCCGCCGTGCCGCAGGGGCTGGAAGGAGCGGTCAGCCTGTTCGGCAACGACTATCCGGTGTATCGCCTGATGATCATCGGCGTGGGCGCGCTGGTGGCGGTTGGCGCCTGGTTCCTGATCCAGCGCACGCGCTTCGGCATGCTGATCCGCGCCGGCGCCAGCAATGCGCCCATGGCCAGCGTGCTGGGCGCCAACGTGGACCTGCAGAAGACGCTGCTGTTCCTGCTGGGCGCGGTGCTGGCCGGCGTGGCGGGGGCGCTTGCGGGGCCGATCCTGTCGGTGCAGTCCGGCATGGGTGAGCCGGTGCTGATCCTGGCGCTGGTGGTGATCGTCGTGGGCGGCATCGGCTCGGTGCGCGGCACGCTGGTCGCGGCGCTGCTGATCGCGATGATAGACACGCTGGGCCGGGCCTTCCTGCCCGACATGCTGCGCGCCGTGTTCGACGCTTCCGTCGCCAATGCGGTCGGGCCGGCGCTCGCCTCCATGCTGATCTACGTGCTGATGGCCGTGGTGCTGGCGTTCCGGCCGCAAGGCCTGGTCTTCTCGGCGCGGCGTTGACGCGCGCTTGTACTGGGGTTGGATCATCATGCAAGAACACACATACCGGCGCTGGGCGCTGCCTTTGCTGTTCCTGGTCCTGGCCGGCGTGCCTTTCGTGGCGCAATGGCTGGGTGAACCGTTCTACGTGACGCTGGGCGCGCGCATCCTGATCTATGCGCTGGCCGCGCTGGCGCTGAACCTGGTGCTGGGCTTTGCCGGACTGGTGAGCTTCGGCCACGCCATGTTCCTGGGCCTGGGTTGCTATGCCGTGGGCATTCTCAGCTATTACGGGTTTGGCAACGGCTGGCTGCAGCTGGCCGTGTGCATCGCGGTGTGCGCGCTGGTGGCGCTGATCGTCGGCACGGTCTGCCTGCGGACCTCGGGCATAGGCTTCATCATGATCACGCTGGCGTTTGCGCAGATGTTCTATTTCCTGGCGGTCAGCCTGCGCGAGTACGGCGGCGACGACGGCCTGAACATCTACGAAGCCAGTTCCTTCGGCCTGTTCGACCTGGGCGGCAGCCAGCCCGTGTACTGGGCGGCCTGGGCGGTGCTGCTGGTGTCCAGCCTGGCGATGCTGCGCCTGCGCCGCTCGCCCTTCGGCATGATCCTGCGCGCCACGCACGCCAACCCGCGCCGCGTGGACGCGCTGGGCTATTCGGTGTTCGGCGTGCGCCTGACGGCCTACGTGGCCTCTGGCGTGCTGACCGGCGTGGCCGGGCTGCTGCTGGCCAACCTGACCGCCTTCGCCTCGCCCAGCTACATGTCCTGGCCGGTGTCGGGCGAACTCATCGTCATGGTGGTGATAGGCGGCCTGGGCAATGTGCTGGGGCCGATTTTCGGCGCCGTTGCCTATCTGCTGATGGAAGAGGCCTTCAAGAGCATGACGCAGCATTGGATGCTGCTGATGGGGCCGGCGGTGGTGGTCATCGCCATGGTGGCCAAGGGCGGCTATGCCAACTCCCTGGCCTGGCTGCGGCGTCCGCCGCCCGCCGCGCCGACGGTCCAGCCGCCGGCCGCGGGTGAACAACAGGACCGCCGCCCGCCGGACGCGATCGCCAAGGAGGCTTCGGCATGAGCATGCAAACCGCAGCCGCGCCCGTTGGATTGTCCACGCAGGACCTGGTGCGCCGCTTCGGCGGCCTGAGGGCGACCGACGGCGTGTCGCTGGACGTGGCGCCTGGCGAACTGCACGCGCTGATCGGCCCCAACGGCGCGGGCAAGACGACTTTGATCAACCTGCTGTCGGGCGAACTGCGGCCCGATGGCGGCGCCGTGCGCCTGGGCGCCTCCGACGTTTCCCGCGCCTCGGTGCAGGAACGCGTGGCGCTTGGCATGCTGCGCTCCTATCAGGTGACCTCGGTGTTCGACAGCTATACGGTGCTGGACAACGCCTGCCTGGCAGCCTTGCGCAAGCGCCGCCGGCGCCTGTCGGCCTGGACCGCCTTGCGCGATTGCGCCGACGTGGTAAGCGCCGCGACCGCGGCGCTGCGGGCCTGCAAGCTGGAAGACGTGGCCGAGGCTCAGGTGGACAGCCTGGCCTATGGCCAGCGCCGCCAGCTGGAGATCGCCATGGCATTGGCGGGCGAGCCGTCGGTACTGCTGCTGGACGAGCCCATGGCCGGCATGAGCGCGGCCGAAAGCGCGGGCGTGATCGCCTTGCTGCAAAGCCTGAAGGGCCGCTACACCATCGTGCTGGTCGAACACGACATGAACGCCGTGTTTGCGCTGGCCGACCGCATCAGCGTGCTGGTCTACGGCAAGGTCATCGCCACCGGCAGCGCCGAACAGATACGCAACCATCCCGACGTGCGCCGCGCCTATCTGGGCGACGACGCCGACGCATAAGGAGCCGCCATGTTGAGCATCAGCGGATTGACGGCAGCCTACGGGCATTGCCAGGCCTTGTTCGGCGTAGACCTGGACGTGGGCCAGGGCGAGGTCGTCGGCCTGATCGGCCGAAACGGCATGGGCCGCAGCACCGTCATCAAATGCCTGTTCGGCTTGCTGCCGGCCAGCCAGGGCAGCATCCGGTATGGCGAGCGTTCCCTGCGCGGACTGGCGCCGTACCGCATCGGCCGGTTGGGCCTGTCGCTGGTACCCGAAGGGCGCCAGATCTTCCCGACGCTGACGGTGGAAGAAAACCTGGTCGCCACGGCTATACACCGCGGCGGCGGCCGCGGCTGGACGCTGGAACGCGTGTATGAGCTGTTTCCGCGCCTGCACGAACGCCGCGCCAACCTGGGCACGCAGCTATCCGGCGGCGAGCAGCAGATGCTGGCGCTGGGCCGGGCGCTGATGACCAACCCCAGCCTCTTGGTGCTGGACGAAGCGACCGAAGGGCTGGCGCCGGTGGTGCGCGCCGAAATCTGGCGCGTGCTGGCGCAATTGAAAGCCGAAGGTTTGTCGATGATCGTGGTGGATAAGAACACCACGGCCTTGCTGCGCCTGTCGGACCGCAACGTCATCCTCGACAAGGGCGTGACGGTGTGGCGCGGCAGCTCGGCGGAATTGTCCCAGCGGCCCGACCTGGTGGCCGCCTACGTAGGAGTCTGAGATGAGATTGCAGGACAAGGTGGCGCTGGTCACCGGCGCGGCCGGTGGCATCGGACTGGCGATCGCGCGGCGCTTCGCGGCCGAGGGTGCATACGTGCTGCTGGCCGACCGCAAGGAGGCCGAACTGATGGCCGCGGCCCGCGCGCTGGGCGATCGCGCCGCCGCGCTGGTGGCGGACGTGACCGATCCGGCTGATGCCCAGAAGCTGGCCGACGAGTGCGTGCGGCGCTGGGGCGGCCTGGACATCTGCGTCTGCAACGCCGGCGTGATCCGCGCGGCGGACTTCCTGGACCTGAAGCTCGAAGACCTGGATGCGGTCATGAACGTCAATGTGCGCGGCACCTTTCTGGTCGCGCAGGCCGCCGCGCGCGCCATGGTGGCTGGCGGACGCGGCAACGGCGCCATCGTGACGCTGTCCTCGATGACGGCGGAACTGGCGATGCCGGACCAGCTGGCCTACGGCGCCAGCAAGGGCGCGGTGCGCCAGATGACCAAGTCGATGGCGCTGTCCCTGGCGCCGCACGGCATCCGCGTCAACGCCATCGGCCCCGGCAGCATCGACACCGAAATCCTCGCCACGATCACCAGCAATCCCGCAGCCCGCAGGACCGTGCTGTCGCGCATACCGATGCAGCGCCTGGGATCGACGGACGAAGTCGCCAAGGTGGCGGTGTTCCTGGCCAGCGATGACGCCAGCTACGTCACCGGGCAGACGGTGTACGCGGATGGCGGCCGGCTGGCGCTGAACTATACGGTGCCGGTGCAGGAGTAGGGCGGGGCAGGCCGAGGCCGGATACGCTTCGACAGCAAGAAGGGCAGGGTGATAAATTTCCACGCGTCATCCGGAACACAAACCCTGCCCATGAAAACCGCCCCGATTACCTCCTCTCGGGATGCCGCCTGGCTGCAACTGCGCATGGCGCTCTGGCCTGACGCGTCAGCGTCTGAGCATCAGGAAGACATGGAGGATCAGGTTTGCGCGCCGGACCGATACGTCCAGTTCCTGGCGCGCGCCGACAACGGGCAGGCGATCGGCCTTGCCGAAGCTGCGATCAGGACGGACTACGTCAATGGCACCGACTCCAGTCCCGTGGCGTTCCTGGAGGGCCTGTATGTCATGCCCGAGGCCAGGCGACAGGGCGCGGCCAGGGCCTTGATCGACGCCGTCCGGGCATGGGCGCGGGACAGGGGCTGCAAAGAGCTGGCCTCGGATACCGCGCTGGACAATGTCGTGAGCCAGGCCGCGCATACGCGTCTGGGGTTCAGGGAGACGGAACGGGTCGTCTATTTCAATATGCCGATCTGAGGCGCCAACGCTGGCTTTGCATTGCGAGTAAGGTATGGGCTGGAGGCCCTGATTTTCCGGCACGTTGGCCTGTGCCCTTCAGCGGGAACCTGAATACCATGAAGATATTCCGTCCGGCGCTGCGGACCGTCCTTGCCGCGGCCGCATGCACCTTGATCGCCGCCTGCGCGGATAAACCTCCCCAGCAAACCGAGCTGGACTATCGCAGCCGCGCGCCTTCCACGGGACAGGGCAAGAGCGATACCCCCGGCTCCTCGGACCAACGCTTGACCATACAATCCGGCGAAGGAGAGCGCTTGAACCTGCCCTGGTTCGTGCGGGATGCGCAGGACTGGATCAACAGCAACTGACATATGACCAAGCCCATGACCATGCGACGGATTTTCCTGGCGCTTGCCGCGCTGGCCGTGTCGCCGGCCATCAACGCCCAGACGCCTTCCAAGCCTGCCGCCTGGACCCCGCCGGGCCCGACCGCATGCAGCTTCTCCGGATGGACGACGAACGATAAGCCTGCCATCCAGGTGCGCGCGGCGGCATCCGCCCAGGCAGCGGTGGTGGGCAGCCTGCCGACGACTCGTGGCGACGGCCCTGATCCCGAGATCGACTACTACAGCGTGACCTTCGACGTGACCGAGGCGCGCGACGGCTGGCTCAAAATCAGGAACGCCAGCGACGACAAGACCGGCGACGAACAGAGCAAGCCGCGACCCGTATATCGGGGCGAGGGTTGGATCGAAGCCGCGGATGCGCAGGTCGGCATCCAGTCTGCGCGCGGCTACGCCCGCCCCGACGCCGGCAGTGAACGGTTGCTGGATCTGGGCAGCGACTGGCTGACCGAAAGAGCTACGCTGCGCGGCATCGCCGCCTGCGAAGGCGAGTGGCTGTTGCTGGACTACCAGATGCGCAACAGCGACACGTTCGAGCCGCTGGCGCCCAAGGACCGCACGCGGGGACGGGCGTGGTTTCGCGGCGTCTGCTCGTCGTCGGAGACGACTTGCGACATGCGGTCGGTGGACAAGTGAGCAGACGAGCAGGCGTTCGTGCGAGTCCAATTTATTGACATATCGGGAAATCCCGATATCATGGCGCCATGGATCTGCTCGAAATATTCAAAGCCCTCTCCAACCGTACGCGCCTTGAGATCCTCAAAGGACTGAAGGACCCCGCCAAGAACTTCCCGCCCCAGGACGAGGGCGACGTTCATACGGTGGGGGTCTGCGTCAGCAGCATCCAGGAAGGCGTGGGGCTGTCGCAGTCCACGGTGTCCGACTATCTGGCGACGCTGCAGCGCGCGGGCCTGGTGGAAGCCAGGCGCATTGGGCAGTGGACCTACTACAAGCGGAACGAAGCAACCATACGTGCTCTTGCCGGGCTCATCGGGAAAGAGCTGTAATTTTTTTGCAGGTAAATATCGGCATTTCCCGATATCCCTATTTTTCGAAACAAGGAAAACCATGAAAGCGATGACACTCAAATCATTCGGCGGCCCGGAATCGTTCGAACTCCGCGAATTGCCCAAGCCGGTGCCGCAGGCGGGACAAGTCCTGGTCCGGGTACATGCGACCTCGATCAATCCCCTGGATTACCAGGTCCGGCGCGGCGATTATGCCGATCTGGTGCCGCTGCCGGCCATTACCGGGCACGACGTCTCGGGCGTGGTCGAAGCGGTGGGGCCGGGCGTGACGGCTTTCGTTCCTGGCGACGAAGTCTGGTACACCCCGCAAATCTTCGACGGGCCGGGCAGCTATGCCGAGTATCACGTCGCCGCGCAGGGCATCGTCGGGAAGAAGCCGTCCGCGCTCAGCCATCTTGAGGCGGCCAGCCTGAGCTTGGTGGGTGGCACGGCTTGGGAAGCGCTGGTCGTGCGCGCGGGGCTGAGAGTCGGGGAGAGCGTCCTGGTGCACGGCGGCGCGGGCGGCGTCGGCCATGTGGCTATCCAGCTGGCGAAAGCCATCGGAGCGCAGGTGTACACGACCGTGCGCGCCGCCAACGCCGAGTTCGCGCGCAGCATGGGCGCTGACGTGGTCATCGATTACGAAAAGGAAGACTACGTCGAGGCCGTCATGCGGGAAACGGGCGGGCGCGGCGTCGACGTCGTGTTCGATACCATCGGCGGCGACACGCTTGCGCGCAGCCCCGATGCGCTTGCGCAATTGGGGCGGGTCGTCTCGATCGTGGACATCGCCCAGCCGCAAAACCTGATCCAGGCCTGGGGCAAGAACGCGAGTTACCACTTCGTGTTCACGCGGCAGAACCGCGGCAAGCTGGATGAATTGAGCGCGTTGGTCGCGCGCGGCCAGTTGCGGCCGCATGTGGGCGCGGTCTATGCGCTTGCCGACATTGCACAGGCTCATGCGCGGCTGGAAAGCCCCAACAATGGTATCCAAGGAAAGATCGCGATTGCCGTCGCGCCGTCGGCGTACCTTCAGTGCGGGGGGTAGGGCTTCGAGGTCGCGGACGTCGGCGTTCTTTAGTCGCCGAGGCTGCCCTGCGCCATTCCGATGCTCGCCCCGGTGGGGCTGTGCTTCGGATGGCTCCGGGGTCCTCGGCTGGCAGTCGCCTAATGCGTTGGTTTCGGCCCCGATCATGGGCAGATGCCGTGAGGCGGGGGCCGGACGGAGGGATCCGAAGCGCAGCCCCACCGGGGCGAGCATCGGAATCCCGCAGTCCGGACGCCGGCGACTCAAGAACCCCGCCTCACAACACCGAAGCGGCAGGGTCTCGGGCTTGCGGACGTCGGCGTTCTTTAGCAGCCCAGGCTGCCCTGCGCCATTCCGATGCTCGCCCCGGTGGGGCTGCGCTTCGGATGGCTCCGGGGTCCTCGGCTGGCAGTCGCCTAATGCGTTGGTTTCGGACCCGATCATGGGCAGATGCCGTGAGCCGGTGGCCGGACGGAGGGATCCGAAGCGCAGCCCCACCGGGGCGAGCATCGGAATCCCGCAGTCTGGGCGCCGGCGACTCAAGAACCCTGTCTCACAAAACTGAAGCGCTAGGGCTTCGAGCTTGCGGATGCCGGAGTTCTTTAGCCGCCGAGGCTGCCCTGCGCCATTCCGATGCTCGCCCCGGTGGGGCTGCGCTTCGGATGGCTCCGGGGTCCTCGGCTGGCAGTCGCCTAATGCGTTGGTTTCGGACCCGATCATGGGCAGATGCCGTGAGGCGGGGGCCGGACGGAGGGATCCGAAGCGCAGCCCCACCGGGGCGAGCATCGGAATCCCGCAGTCCGGACGCCGGCGACTCAAGAACCCCGCCTCACAACACCGAAGCGGCAGGGTCTCGGGCTTGCGGACGTCGGCGTTCTTTAGCCGCCGAGGCTGCCCTGCGCCATTCCGATGCTCGCCCCAATGGGGCTGCGCTTCGGATGGCTCCGGGCAGCCTCGGCTGCAGTCGCCTAATGCGGTGGCTTCAGACCCCGTTCATGGGCAGATGCTGAAAGCCGGTGTCCGGGCGGAGGAGGCGAGACCTTATATCGCGCCATGCGCGGCGATATTCCGATACTGCCCTTTGAAATACAGCAATGGCTGCGTGGAAGCAGCGATTTGCAGATCCAACGCTTTCACCTCGCCAATCACGATCAGGTGATCGCCTGCGGCGTGTTCGGCATAAATCTCGCAATCAAGCCAATGCAGGCTGCCGGCAATGATCGGGTTACCCAGCGGCGATTCCTGCCAGTCCACGTCGTGCCACTTGTCCGTGCCGCGCTGCGCGAATTGGTTGGAAATCCTGACTTGCTCGTCGGACAGGATATTGACTACGAATCGACCCGCCTGGCGAATTTTGGGATAACTGGCCGAACTGCACATCACATTGAACGACACCAACGGCGGATTCATCGAAACGCTGTGGAATGACTGGCAGGTGAAGCCTATCGGCTCGCCTTCGATCTGCGATGTGATTACCGTGATGCCGGACGCGTAGTGCCCGAGAGCTTCGCGAAAGCGCCTGGGCTCGATCGCAGTACTGGAAAGTGACATAGTGGGGGTTGAATACTGGGTGCAGCTCGATTTGGTCGTCGCGAGCCGCGCGACGACCATTTCCGCCTGGGAATCAGTTCGAGAGTTCCCGGCGGACGATTTCCGCGCCGGCGCTCAAGGCGCTCAGCTTGCCTCTTGCCACCGCGCGGGACAAGGGAGCCATGCCGCAGTTGGTGCAAGGATAAAGTTTGTCGGCATCGACAAACTGAAGCGCCTTGCGCAGGGTGTCGGCGACTTCCTCGGGCGTTTCAACGGTGTTGGTCGCCACATCGATGGCGCCTACCATTACCTTCTTGCCCCGGATGAGTTCGATCAGATCCATGGGAACGCGGGAGTTCTGGCATTCCAGCGAGACGATGTCGATACTGGATTTTTGCAGCTTGGGAAAAGCTTCCTCGTATTGCCGCCACTCCGATCCCAGCGTCTTCTTCCAATCCGTATTGGCCTTGATGCCATAGCCATAGCAGATGTGGACGGCGGTTTCGCACTTGAGCCCTTCAATGGCTCTTTCCAGCGTGGCCACGCCCCAATCATTCACCTCGTCAAAGAACACGTTGAATGCGGGCTCGTCAAACTGGATGATGTCGACACCCGCAGCCTCCAGCTCCCGGGCTTCCTGATTGAGAATCTTGGCGAATTCCCACGCCAGCTTTTCGCGGCTTTGATAGTGGCCGTCGTAAAGCGTATCGATCATCGTCATGGGACCCGGCAAGGCCCATTTGATCGGTTGCTTGGTCTGCTGGCGCAAGAACTTGGCATCTTCGACGAACACCGGCTTGCGGCGCGCCACGGCGCCCACAACCGTCGGCACGCTCGCATCGTAGCGGTCGCGGATCCTGACGGTCTTGCGGTTCTCGAAGTCCACGCCTTCCAGGTGCTCGATGAACGTCGTCACGAAATGCTGACGCGTTTGTTCGCCATCGCTGACGATATCGATGCCGGCGTGCTGCTGTTCCTGCAGCGACAGACGCAGCGCATCCTGCTTGCCTTCGGCCAAGCCCTCGTCCTGCAATTTCCAGGGAGACCAGAGTTTCTCGGGTTCAGCAAGCCAGGAGGGTTTAGGCAAGCTGCCGGCAGTGGAAGTAGGGAGCAATTTTTTCACAATAGATGCCTTGATATTTTTGATTGGTCAAAGAGGGTAGTTGGCGGACCACTGCTCAAGAATCGCCTGGTGCGGTTTGATGAAGTGTTCCTCGACAAACCTTCCCTGCTCGATAGCCAATTGGCTACGTTCCTCTCGATCGTAGACAATCCGGGTCAAGGAATAATCCTGATGCTTCAAACTGGGCTGGTAGGATTTTCCTGCCGCGGAGTTCGCGTTGTAGATCTCTGGCCGGTATATCTTCTGGAAGGTATCCATCGTGCTGATGGTGCTGATCAGCTCCAGATTGGTGTAGTCGCTCAGCAAATCGCCGGAAAAATAAAAAGCCAAAGGCGCGGCGCTGTTCGGCGGCATGAAGTAGCGGACCTTCATGCCCATCTTCTTGAAGTATTCGTCAGTCAGGGAATATTCATCCTGCTGATACTCAACGCCCAGTACAGGGTGCTGGTTTTCAGTCCGATGATAGGTCTTGCTGCTCGATACGCTCAGGCATATCACGGGCGGCTTGCTGAAGTGCTGCTTGTAAGTGCTTGAATTTACAAAGCACTTGAACAGCTTCCCGTGCAGGTCTCCGAAATTCTCTGGAGCGCTGAATACCGGCTGGTTCTTGGTGTGTTCCAGCAGCAGCACGCTGAAGTCATAATCCCGCACGTACGAGGAAAAGTTATTCCCGACGATGCCTTCGATGCGTTCGTTGGTCTTCTTGTCGACGATGCTCGTCTTCAGTATTTCGATCAAGGGGAGGGCATTGCCACTGCTTGCGCCGGGGATGCTCATCTCGACGGAAATGATCTCAAGGTTGACGGCATAGCGGTCGCCCTTGGGATTGTCCCAATGCGCCAGGGCATTGAAGCGGTTGTCGATCATCCGGAGGGTGTTGCGCAGGTTCTCCTGGCGACTCGTGCCCCGGGCCAGATTGGCGAAGTTGGTTGTGATCCGCGTATTGTCTGAAGGACGATAGTCCTCATCGAAACAAATGCTCTTGATGGCAAATGCAAACTCTTTACTCATGGTGCTCTGCTGCCCTGAATCCTGAGATAAAACCCGCGTCTATTTCCTGCTTTTCCAGCGCTGCCTGTTTTCTTTCTTTATTCAGCAGTCTTGACTTTGGCGGTACAGGGGGCGTAGTTTATGTCGGGCAATCCATGAATAAAAGTGAATTGATCTAATGGATCAATTAGTCTGATTCATGGATGAGCGCGCGGCCGATCTGCCGGAAGATCAGACCGCCTGACGAGCAGCCGCAGCCGCGAATCAAGCCGTGGCAGGCTTTTTCGCTTGTTCAATGAATGCGCGCAGATAGTCGATGCCGATATCTGCCTCGCGTGCACCCAGATAGATGTGTTTGGCAATGCCTTTCTTGCCCAAGCGGACTGGCACCACATGCATCGTGTCCGCGTACTCCAGCACCAGCCACCGCGGCAACGCCGCCACCCCACGGCCGCTGGCGACCATTTGCAGCATGATGTCGGTGGTCTCGATGGCCTTGTGGCGCTTGGGTATGATGCCGGCTGGCGTCAGGAACATGTTGTAGATGTCGAGCCGGTCTACCGGCACCGGATAAGCCACCAGTACTTCGTTGGCAAGCTGTTTGGGAGTGACGTACTCCTCCCGGGCAAGAGGGTGGTTGCCGGCGACGACCAGCACTTGTTCGTAGTCGAACACGGGCTCGAACACGAGCCCGGGTTTGTTCAGCGGGTCAGGCGTGACCAGCAGGTCGATTTCGTAGCCGAACAGCGCCCCGATGCCGCCGAACTGGAATTTCTGCTTCACGTCCACGTCCACATCCGGCCAGGCTGCCAGATACGGCGAGACGATCTTCAGCAGCCATTGATAGCAGGGATGGCATTCCATGCCGATGCGCAGCGACCCGCGTTCTCCCTGGGCGAACTGGCGCAGTCGTTCTTCGGCCAGGGTCAGTTGCGGCAATACCCGGTTGGCCACCGCCAACAGGTATTGGCCGGCTTGCGTGAGCCTCAGGCTGCGGCCTTCGCGCAGCCAGATGTCGGTGCCCAGTTGCTGCTCCAGCTTCTTCATGCTGTGGCTCAGGGCCGACTGCGTCACGTGCAGGACGCCAGCGGCGGCAGTCAGCGAACCCTGCTTTTCGACCTCCTGCACGATGGATAGATGGACACGATCAAGCATGATGAAAATTCATGGTTTATTGAGATAAAACCATTTTACTTAATCGTTTCGCTCTATCAGAAGGTCCCGCGCACCGTCAGCGTCGCGTTGCGGGGCTCGCCGTAGAAGCTGCCCCAGCCCGGCGCGCCTATCGTCTGATAGTAGGTCTTGTCGAACAGATTGTTCACGTTCAATGCCGCCGACCAGTTCTTGTTGATCTTGTAGCCGATGCGTGCATTCCAGACGGCGTAGGGCGCCTGCGAGACCCGCACCGAGCGGGTTTCCGTGTAGCTGCCGGTCTGGTAGTTCACGCCACCGCCCAAGGTCCACGCCGACCATTCGCCGGGCAGACGGTAGTCGGACCACAGGCGCAGGATGTGCTTGGGCGTCACCGTGCGTCCAAAGTTGGTGCTCGATACCTCGGTGTCGTCCAGGAACTTCAGGGTGTTGAAGGTGTAGCCGGCAAACAGCTGCCAGCCCGGGGCCACCTCGCCGCTGATTTCGGCGTCCACGCCCTGGCTGCGTACCTTGCCGCTGGACAGATAGCAGATGTCGCCCACGGTGCAGGCGCTGACCAGGTCTTGCTGGGCGCGGTTTTTCTGGTCGACGCGGAAGAGCGCGAGCGAGGCGTTGACCCGGCCATCGAGCAGTTCGCCCTTGATGCCGGCTTCGTAGTTCTTGCCCATGATGGGGTCGAGTATCTGCCCCGACGCGTCCACGGCGTTCTGCGGCTCGAAGATTTCCGCAAAGCTGACATAGCCGGACCACTGGGGATTGAAGGCGTAGATCAGGCCGCCGTACGGTGTGACGACGCCGTTTTCCTTGTAGGGGTCGGTGTACTGCTTGCCGTCGTCGCGGTACTTGCCGGTGTTCTCGTACCAGCTGACGCGGGCGCCCGCCACCAGCGTCAACGGATCGGCCAGCTTGAAGCGGCCGACGCCGTAGATGCCGGTCTGCTTCATCGTGATGACGGTCGCGGCGCCGCGGTAGGCATTCTCGCGCAACCAGTCGTCGGTGGGCTCGGGCACGTGGTGATCCGGATCCCAGACGTTTACGGCGCGGTTCAGGCGCGCGGTCGCGAAATCGTTCTTGCTGGTCAGTTCGTTGATGCTGGCGCCCACGCTGATCGAATGCTTGCGGCCCAGCGCCTCAAACGCGCCGTCCACATCCAGGTTGAGCGCCTTGTTGTGCGTGGAGAAATCGAAGATGCCGGCGTACATCGTCGGCCCCAGTCCGGTGGCCGGATTGACCGCGCCTTCGGTGAAGGCGTATTTGGAATCGTTGGACTCCTGGGTGGAAGTCCCGGTGAGTTTCAGCGACCAGTCCTGGTTGAAGCGGTGCGCAAGCTCGGCGAACACGGTGGTCTGCTTGCCGTTCCAGCGGTTCCAGTCTTGCGAGAGCGAGGTCGAACGCTTCAGCCCGATGTCGTCGCCGTTGGTGTAGTGGGGCAGGCCGTGGAAGAACGGCGTGGATCGCAGTTCTTCGTAGCTGACGCCGCCGGTCAAGGTGGTGGCGGGGCCCAGGTCGTAGCTGAGTACGCCATACAGCACACCGGTGCGGCTGTCGGCGTTGTCGTAGAAGTAGTCCCGGTCGTTGTAGCTGGCCACGGCGCGTCCGCGCAGGGAGCCCGACGCGTTCAAGGGGCCGGTCGCATCGATGTCGGCGCGGTAGTTGTTCCAGGAGCCGCCGCTGGCTAACAACTGCACCTGGTTTTCGGCCAGCGGCCGCTTGCGCACCAGGTTGACCGCGGCGCTGGGCGAGCCGGCGCCCTGCAGCAGGCCGGTGGCGCCGCGGATGATTTCGACCCGGTCCAGGATCACGGTGCTGCTGGTGAAGCTGTTGGCCTGGGGGTAATAGAACGCGCGGTTGACGCCGTCGAACTGGTAGCTGTCGACGCGGAAGCCGCGCGAGAACACATAGTTGCCGCCCATCGGGCTCTTGTAGAGCGTCATGCCGGTGCTATTGGCCAGCACGTCGTCCAGCGTGTTGGCGTTCTGGTCGTCCATGCGCTGGCGCGTCACCACCGTGACCGACTGCGGAATCTCCTTCAGGGTCTGCTCGCCCTTGCCTATGGTCACGAACCCGCTGGTATAGCTGCCCGTGCCTTCGGTGACGGCCGGGTCGGCCATGCCTGTCACCGTGACTGGCGCAAGCGTGGTCGCTTCGCCCTGCGGAATGCGGCGCAGGTGATAACCCTCTCCGTTGGCGTTGGCCACGGCTTGCAGGCCCGTGCCTGCGAGCAGGCGCGTGAGGCCCTGTTCCGCGGTGTAGCGGCCGGTAAGCCCTTGCGTCATCACCCCGCGGGTCAGCGTCGGCGACGCGGCCACGGTGACGTTGGCGGCGACGCCGAACTGGCCCAGCGCTTCGTCCAGCGTCATGGGGGCGATGGCGAAGGCGACCCCTTGCGCGGCCGCGGGCTGGGCCCAGGACACGGCGGGCGCGGCGAGCGGGGTCATTGCGGCCAAGGCCAGATGGACGGCAAGGCGCAAGCGCGCCGGGACTGCCCCGGGGGTCTGGGGCGCGGCAAGAGTAGAGGGTGTATGGCGTGCTGCCATGAGGGCTTCCTGGTTCGTCGATGGGTAAGGCCAGACCGCGGGCGCCTCGGGTCTGTCTCTATGTCTAACGAACCACATCCGAAAATCTTCGCCGTCGTTACAAATTTTCTGGAAGACCGCCCAGGCTGAGGCTCTGCACGTCAGGCGCGATCGACGCTGACCCAGTAGCGCGTGCGGTATCGCAGCCTCAGGTCCAGCACGCCGGCCAGGACTTCCAGCGCCCGGTCGGTGTCGTCGATGCGGAACGCCCCGGTGACTTCGAGGTCCGCTACCCTGGGGTCGCAACGCAGGACGCCGACGCGGTAGCGCCCCAGTTCCGCGAGGAACTGGTCCAGCCGCATGCGGTTCGCGACCAGCATGCCGGCGGCCCAGGCAGGCTCCGTGCCGTCGACACGGATTGCGGGAGCCAGCGTGCGTCCGTCGAATTCCGCCTGTTCGCCGGCATGCACGACCCGCCCGGCGGGATCCACGCGCACAGCCCCTTCAAAGACGGCAAGGCGCGTCGAGCCATCGCTGTCGTCCAGCTGGCGGACGGTAAAGCGCGTGCCCAGCGGCGTGAGCAGGCCGTGCCGGGTCTGCACGCTGAAGGGGCGTCCGGCGCCATCCGCGCCCGTTGCGATCAGGATTTCTCCGCTGCGCAGCGTGACGCGGCGTTGCTGCGCGTCGTAGCGCAACGCCACGGCAGTGTCGGTGTTCAGCGTCAGGAGGGTGCCGTCAGGCAGGGTCATGGTCCGCTGCTCGCCGGTGGCGGTGCGATAGACGGTGCTGCCGTCCCACCAGCCTTCGCGCGCGCCCGCCCATGCCAGCGTGCCCAGGCAGATGCCGCCCGCGGCCCATTTCATGACGCTGCGGCGCGAACGCTGCTCGCAGTAACGCAGGATGGTCTGGCTGGCGGCGCCTTCGGACACCTTGCCGGTGTTGATGGTGTGGACCTCGCGCCCGATGCCCTGCAGGCGCTGCCAAGCCAGTTCGTGGCGCGCGTCTGCCTGACGCCAAGCCGCACAGGCGGCTTGCGTGGCCGCATCGGGCGCGTCCCCGGTCCGCATCATCCAGAGCGCCGCCTGCTTGATGATGTCGGGATGCAGCCGTTCGGCTTGGGCGGCGCTCATGCGTACAGCACCGCGTAGCAATGCTCCCAGGCCTTGACGATGTCGCGCTGCACGGCCGCCACCGAAATGTCGAGCTGCTGGGCGATGTCGCGGTAGGGCAGGCCTTCCACCTGCGCCAGCACGAAGACCCGGCGCGCCCGCGGCGGCAACTGCTCCAGCATGCGGCATACGGCGTTCAGCGCCTCCATCACCAGCGCATGCGTTTCGGGACTAGGCTCGACGGCCTCGCTGCGCGAGGCCAGCGTTTCCAGATAGGCCTGTTCCACCGCGCGGCGGCGCGACTGGTCGATAAGGAGGCGCTTGGCGACGGTGGTGAGGAAACCGCGCGGCTCGGCGAACGCCGCGCGCGACTCGCTGCGCATGACGCGTTCGAAGGTGTCGTGCGCCAGGTCCGCGGCGTTTTCGGTGTTGCCGCTGAGCCGGCGGCGCAGCATCTGCACGAGCCAGCCGTGATGCTCTCGATACAGGCTGACGAAATCGTCGGAGGAGGCAAAGTCGGCGCTAGGCAAGGGGGCTTCCGTTCAAACGCTAATGGGAATGATTGCTAATTGTATAGGATCATCATTCCGGGCGTGCCTCGCGATGCCGCGCCGCATTGGCCAGATCCGCAATCGGCGCCAGCAACCCCCGATCAAAACTCTCCATCGCCGCGCCCGCGCGCAATCTTGCGGGCCAATCGGCATGCGTCAGCGCGCCGCGCCCGAGCGAAACGAAGTCCGCTTCCTCCCGCGCCATCATCCCGTTGGCCGCCATCGGGTCATGCAACGATCCGTTGGCCAGCACCGGGACCGCGACGTGCCGCCGCGCCAATGCCGCGAGGCTTGGGCCCTGATCTCCAAAAGCCGGACGCCAGGCCTCGAACTCGGTCGTGTGCAGGTAGTCGATGGGCTGGGCGCCCAGCGTGCGGTAGATCTGCGCCGCATCCGCCTCGCCGCCTTCCCACTTGTGGGTGAAGTCATTGACCTTGCCCTGGGAGCTGCGCACGCCCACGATATAGCGCTGCCCCGTAGCCTGGCGTACGGCCTGGATGACTTCCAGCGTCAAGCGCAGCCGGTTGTCCAGGTTGCCGCCATAGCGGTCTGTGCGCAGATTGGTGTGGGTGGTGAGGAACTGGTCCAGCAGGTAGCCGTTGGCGCCGTGTATCTCGACGCCGTCGAAGCCGGCCTCCTGCGCCCGGCGCGCGGCCTGGGCAAAGCCGTCGATGGCCTCCGCGATGTCCTCGTCCGACATGGCTTCAGGCGTCCGGTACGGCCCATCGCCCCGATAGAACGCCATCTGCTGTCCCTTGGGCTGTACGGCCGAGGGACCCTTCGTCGTGCCGCGGTATGGGTTGCCCTGCGACAGCGCACCCGCGTGCATGAGCTGCGCGATGATGCGGCCGCCGTGCGCATGCACACGGTCGACCACGGCGCGCCAGGCGTCGCGCTGGGCCTCGTCGGTCAGGCCGGGTTGGAACAGGTAGCCCTGCGCATGCGCCCGGTCGGTGTAGATGCCCTCGGTGATCACCAGGCCGAAGCCGCCGGCCGCGAAGGCTGCGTAGTAATCGGCCATCTGCGGCGTGGCGCGGCCATCTTCCGTGGCGCTGACGCGGGTCATGGGGGCGACGGCGAGACGATTGGCCAGGGTCAAGCCCCTTTCCAGCTGCAGCGGCGTGAACAGTCCGGCCTGCGCCGCGTCGTTCGTACGATAGTCGAGCGCGCCCATGTCAACGGCCCTCCTGCGGACGGACGGCCGCGATGGCCTCGATCTCGATCATGGCGGCCGGGTCGTAGAGCGCCTTGATCTCGGCGATCGTGTCGGCGGGGTAGGGAGCCGAGAAGTGGCGGCGGCGCAGCGTGACCACGTCCTGGAAGTGCCCCATGTCGGTGACGAAGATGGTCACCTTGATGACGTCCTTCAGGCTGGAGCCGCCGGCTTCGAGCGCGCGGCGCAAGTTCAGGAAGGCTTGTTCGCCCTGGGCCAGAAAGCCGCCCTCGACGATCTTGCCGTCATCGCCGGCGCCAGCCTGGCCGGAGATGAACAGCAGATTGCCGAACTGGATGCCTTGCGACAGCAGGAAGGGTTCGTAGTTGTCGGGCTGGGTGATGACGCGCTGTAGCATGATGCGATTTCCTTCATTTATGGTTGATCTGTGAATCAGCGCGAGAATCGCTGGTCCATGCCGTAAATGTAGGAATCTGCCGGGACGCTGACAAAGGTTCATTTATCAGCTATAAGATGAGAAAATCTCATCCATGACCATGCAACGCCGATCTCTTCCGCTCTCTGGACTGCGCGTATTCGAGGCCGCCGCGCGCCTGGGCAGTTTCAAGGCCGCCGCCGAGGAACTGGCCGTCACGCCGACCGCCGTCAGCCATCAGATCCGCGCGTTGGAAGCGCAGACCGGGCTGGCGCTGTTCGATCGCCACGTGCGCAGGGTGTCGCTGACTGAGGCGGGCGCACAGCTCTATCCTGTGCTGCGGGATGGTTTCGATGCCTTCGAGGCGGCGCTGGCGCGTTTGACGCAGCAGCGCACGCGGATGCAGGTGACCATCTCCGCGACCAACGCGTTCACGGTGAAATGGCTGGTGCCGCGCATGGCGGATTTCCGCAGCAAGCATCCGGGCATCGATCTACAGTTGCAAGCCAGCGACGACGTGGTCGATCTGCGATCGGCCGCGGTCGACATCGCGATCCGCTATGGCCGCGGGCCGTATCCGGGCCTCGTCGCGCAGCCGCTGTTCACGGACCGCTTCGCGCCCGTGGCGAATCCGCGGCTGGGCGTGGCATCGCCGGACGATCTGGCCGGCGTGCCCTTGATCCGTTTCAACTGGAAATGGTCCCATCCGGACAATCCGACCTGGGAGCGCTGGTTCGCGGTCGCGCAGCGTTCCTTGCCGCGGCAGGCGGGCCAGTTGCGCTTTTCCGATGAAGGCCACGCCATACAGGCCGCCGTCGCCGGCCATGGCGTGGCGCTGGTCAGCCTGGCGTTGATCGCCGAAGAATTGGAAGCGGGCCATCTGGTGCAGCCCTTCGGCCCGGAGATCGCCGGGCATACCTACCATCTGGCCATGCCCGCCGACCGGCCGCCCTCGGCGCCTGTCCAGGCGGTTGCGCATTGGTTGAGCATGCAGGCGGTGGCGCAAGAACCGGGCCGCAAGAAAGCGTAGGCGGTCTGGCCGGAACCCGGGTTCGCCGTTGTCAGCGAGCCGCTTTTGCAAGCACTTCCATGGCAGCCGCCTTGGCGCGGCCGAACTCCGCATGGTCGTCCATCGACGCGGCGACGTTGGCATATGCCTGGTAGGCCAGCAGCTCCATGACCAGTTTCGCCTCGTCGGCGTCGGCTGCGATTTGTCCCTGCGCCCGGGCCTCGCGGATCAATCCGTAAAGACGCGTGCGTCCTGCTTCGCGGTATTGCTGGATGGCGTCGCGCAAGGGGCCGGGACGCGCACGATATTCGCTGCTTACCGCGGTGATGACGCAGCCGCCCGGAAGCTGGCGGGTTTCCACGAAGTCGAACCAGCCGTTCATCAGGGCGCGCAGCCGCGTCAGCGGCGTGCGCTTGCGCATGGCTGGCTCGACAACCTGGGTCTGGTACAGGCCTATCGCATGGGCCAAGGCCGCCAGTTGCAGGTTTTCCTTGTCGCCGAACAGAACCTGAAGATTGCTTTTTCCCACTTCAGCCAAGTCGGCCACCTGGCCGAAGGTCAGGCCGCCCAGTCCTTCGACGGAGAGGAGCTTTACGGCTTCGTCGAGCACGCGGGCTCGCGCGCGCTCGCCGCGCAAGCGGCGGCCATCGGGTGGGGGAGAGGGGGGCAACGGTTTCATCGGACCTTGTTTTTCTGCTTGCACGGGTTTCATTCTTTCACGATACTATAAATACGATCGTACATATATAAATGTGAAGAATGAACGCTGAATTTGCGCTGCAAGCTGAAAAGAACCGCCCCTGGCGCGCCCTCGCTGTGCTGTTGACGGGCAACTTCGTGACGATCCTGGATCTCTTCATCGTCAATGTCGCATTGCCCAGCATCCAGAGCGGCTTGTCGGCATCGGATACCGATTTGCAGCTGATCGTGGTGGCTTACGCTTTGGCTTATGGCTTGTGCCTGATCAATGGCGCGCGTTTGGGCGACCTGTTCGGGCGGCGGCGCTTGTTCCTGGCCGGCATGGGGCTGTTCACCGTGGCTTCGGCGTTATGCGGGGTGGCGGTCACGCCGTGGCAGCTCATCCTGGCGCGCGCCCTGCAGGGCGTGGGGGCGGGCGTGCTGATGCCGCAAGTGCTGGCTTCGATAAGAGTGGTGTTCGAGGGCGAGGCGCGCAGGCGCGCGTTCGGCATCATGGGCGCGGTGCAGGGCGTGGCCGCAAGCATTTCACAGTTGCTGGGCGGCATGCTCATCACGCTGAATCCGCTGGACTTGGGGTGGCGACTGGTGTTTCTCATCAACGTCCCGATCGGCATTGCTGCATTGCTGGCGGGGCGGCGGGCGCTTCCCGAATGGCGCGCGCCGGTTCCGACGCGGGTGGACCTGCGCGGCGCGCTTGCGGGCGCTGCCGGGCTGGCCCTGATCCTGGTGCCTGTCATGGAGGGACGAGAGCATGGATGGCCCTGGTGGTCGCTTGCGGGGCCCGTGCTGGCGTTGGGTGTGCTGGCGTATTTCGTCCGCTATGAGAAAGCGCTGGCCCGGCGCGGTGGCGTGCCTGTGCTGGATATGGGGTTGTTTGCCAACCGGCCATTCGTGGCAGGCATAGGCGCGGTGTTTTTCTTTTTTTCAGCCATCAGTTCGTTCTTCTTCGCGTTGACGCTGCTGTTGCAGTTCGGGCTGGGGTTCGCGCCGCTGGCGGCGGGCGCCGTGTTCACGCCTTCGGCGCTGGCGTTCTTTGGCGCGTCGCTTGCCGGTCCAAAACTGGCCACCCGCTATGGACGCGGGGCGCTGCTGTTCGGTGTGCTGGTCTTTAGCGCGGGCTTGGCGCTGTCCGCGGTTACCGCCGCCACGCAGCCCCAGAATCTGGCGCTGTTGGTGGCGTCACTGGTGCTGAATGGCGCGGGGCAAGGGCTGGTGATCCCGCTGGCATTCAACGCCATTCTGGGGGCGGTGCAGGAGGAACAGGCCGGCATGGCTTCCGGCATGCTCAGCACCTTGCAAGTCGTCGGGACTTCCGCGGGCGTGGCGGTAGTGGGCGGCGTCATCTTCACGATGCTTGAGGCCGCGGGGAGCTTGCCCGCCAGCGACGGCGCATCGATCTACGGAGGCGCGCTGGCGGCGGCCATGCTTTACAACATTGCGGCTGCGCTGCTCAGCTTCGTCCTTTTCAGGCTGGCGACGCGCCGATAGGCGCCAAGAATCCGTTCCAACATTCCCGGGTGAACTCATACAGCGCATCCTGTGCTGTCAACGGAGTGCGCCCCGCCAGCCGGGCCAGCGCATAGTGCCCCTGGCGCTGCGGGTCGGACGGGATCGGCACTTCGACCAGCAGCCCGGCTTCCTGCTGCTGCCGTGTGACGCAGATCACGCCCAGCAGCAAGGCGTCCGTGCGCAGCGCCAGTTCCACCAGCGCGTCCAGATTCTCGCAGCGGTGGGTGACCATTTGTTCCGGCGCGCCGCCCGGCCCCAGGGTTTCCGCGAGCCGCAGCGAGACTTCCGGGCTGAGAGTGGTGGATGCCACGGGGTACTGGCGGACCTGTTCTATGCCGGGCCGCTTGTGGGCAAGGATGGGATGGCCCTTGCGACACACCAGGCCCGCGCGCAGCGGGGGCAGGGCGCGGGTCTCCAGGTCGGCCGCGTCATACAGCATGCGGGCGTCGCAGACCATGGCGTCGATGCGTTCGTCGCGCAGCATTTCCAGCAAGGCGGCGGTGGCGCCCAGTTCGACGCCCACGCGTACCTGGGGATGGCGCTCTGCCATGTGGGCCAGGAAGGGCGACAGCAGCAGCGATGCGGGCGCCGGGCTCAGGCCGATGGACAGCGTGCCCGATTCGCCGCTGTGCAGTGTTTTCAGTTCGCGCTGCAGCTCCGCTTCTTCGAAGCGCATGCGGCGCGCGCGTTCGGCCACGCAGGCGCCGTAGGGCGTGAGGCGCACGCGACGGGTGCCGCGGTCGAGCAGGGGCAGGCCCAGTTCGGCTTCGAGCGCCTGGATGCTGCGGCTGAGCGCCGGTTGCGACAGGTTGACCGCCTCTGCGGCGCGCGAGTAAGTGCCGTGTTCGACCACCGCCAGCAGGTGTTTGAGTTTCTGGAAATCCATGTCCAAGCCGCATAAATACTATGAAATAAATGCATTGGAATTATAGATAGGCTGTTCGTATCATGGTCCGCAGACGGCGCCCGCAGAGGCGCCGCAAACCGTGCCCGGGACTCGCACCGCGGCGCGGCTCGTCAAATACGGAGACAGATTCGAATGAAGCAGCACTTGTTGTCGGCCGCCATCCTGGCGGCCTGCGCGGCCATGGGCGCCCAAGCCCATGCCCAGGAAGTCCAGCAGCACGATCAGAAGCAGTCCGAGGCCGCGTTGCGTCCGGCCGGCGCGGCCAGCGGCCAGGTCACGATCCGGCGCGACGGCTATGGCATGCCCCATGTGTACGCCAACACCGTGTACGGCATTTTCTACGGCTACGGCTATGCGGTGGCGCAGGACCGCCTGTTCCAGATGGAAATGGCGCGGCGCAGTACCCAGGGCCGCGTGGCCGAGGTGCTGGGCCAGCCCATGGCGGCGTTCGACAAATCCATCCGCGGCAATTTCTCGCCCGAGCGCATCCAGCGCCAATTGGCCGCGCTGCCCGCATCCGAGCGGCAGATCCTGGACGGCTATGCGGCCGGCATGAACGCCTGGATCGCGCGGGTGCGGGCCGAGCCCGGCAGCCTGATGCCCAAGGAATTCAACGATCTGCGCTTCCAGCCCGCGGACTGGACGGCCTATGACGTGGCGATGGTGTTCGTGGGCACCATGGCCAATCGTTTTTCCGATGCCAACAGCGAGATCGACAACCTGGCGCTGCTGACTGCCCTGAAGGACCAGCATGGCGACGAGCGCGCCATGCAGATCTTCAACCAGCTGCGCTGGATGACCGACAGCCGCGCGCCCACCACCGTGCCCGAGGAAGAGGGCGTGTACCGGCCCGATGGCGCCAAGCCGTCCGCCAGGCTGTCCTATGCGCTGCCGCGCTACGACGGCACGCCGCCCATGCTGGAACGCGTGGCGCGCGATCCGCAGACGCGCGGCGTGCTGGATGAGACGCCCGCGGCCGCGTCGGCGCGCCTGCTGGCGCAGTTCGCGGAATCGGGGCAGCCGGGCATCGCCGGTTTTCCGACCACCAGCAACATGTGGATCGTGGGCCGCGACCACGCCAGGGACGCTCGTTCCATCCTGCTGAACGGGCCGCAGTTCGGCTGGTGGAATCCCGCCTACACCTACGGCATTGGCCTGCACGGCGCGGGTTTCGACGTGGTGGGCAACACGCCGTTCGCCTACCCCAGCATCCTGTTCGGCCACAATGCGCACGTGACCTGGGGCTCGACCGCGGGCTTTGGCGACGACGTGGACATCTACGCCGAAAAGCTCGACCCGAACGACCGCACCCGCTACTTCCACGACGGCGTCTGGAAGACGATGGAAAAGCGCACCGAGCTCATCGAGGTCAAGGATGGGCAGCCGGTGGTGATGGACGTGTACCGCACGGTGCACGGCATCGTCACCAAGTTCGACGACAAGCAGCACGTGGCCTATGCCAAGGCGCGCGCCTGGGAAGGCTATGAGCTGCAATCGCTGATGGCCTGGACCCACAAGGCGCAGTCGCGCAACTGGGACCAGTGGAAGCAGCAGGCGGCGCGCCACGCGCTGACCATCAACTGGTACTACGCCGACGACAAGGGCAACATCGGCTACGCGCACACGGGCTTCTATCCCAAGCGTCGTCCGGGCCATGATCCGCGCCTGCCCGTGCCGGGCACGGGCGAGATGGACTGGGACGGCATGCTGCCGTTCTCGACCAATCCGCAGGTCTACAACCCGCGCCAGGGCTTCATCGCCAACTGGAACAACCAGCCCATGCGCGGTTATCCGTCCACCGACCTGTTCGCCATCGTGTGGGGCCAGGCCGACCGCTACGCCGAGATCGAGACCCGCCTGAAAGCCATGACGGCCAACGGCGGCAAGGTCAGCGCGCAGCAGATGTGGGACCTGATCCGCACCACCAGCTATGCCGACGTCAACCGCCGCCACTTCCTGCCGTATCTGCAGCAGGCGGTGCAGGGCTTGCCGGCGGACGATGCGCGGGCCGGGCTGGTTGCGGGGCTGGCGTCCTGGGACGGCATGGCCACCAGCGACAAGCAGGCCGGCTACTACGACAACGCGGGACCTGCCGTGATGGACGCCTGGCTGCGCGCCATGCTCAAGCGCACGCTGGCCGACGAGATGCCCGCGGACTTTTTCAAGTGGTACAGCGCCACCGGCTATCCGACACAGGCGGCGCCCGCCACGGGTTCGGTCAACCTGACGGTGGGGGTGAAGGCGCTGTTCAACGCGCTGGCCGGCCGCGATTCGGGCGTGCCGCAGAAGTACGACTTCTTCAATGGCCAGCGGCCGCGGGACGTGAGCCTGGCCGCGCTGGACGATGCGCTGGCGGCCTTGCAGAAGACCTACGGCCAGGATCCGGCAAGCTGGCGCATACCCGCGCCGCCCATGGTGTTCGCGCCCAAGAATTTCCTGGGCGTGCCGCAGGCGGATGACAAGGCGGTGCTGAGCTTTCCGGCCACGCAGAACCGCGGCACCGAGAACAACATGACGGTGTTCGATGGCAAAGGCGTGCGCGCGGTGGACGTGGTGGCGCCGGGGCAAAGCGGTTTTGTCGCCCCGGACGGCACGCCGTCGCCCCACATCCGCGACCAGTTCGACCTGTACACCAGCTTCGGCAACAAGCGGGTCTGGTTCACGGATGCGGAAGTGCGCGCCAACGCTAAGTCGGTAGAGACGTTGCGCTATTGACGGCGTAGCCGCCCTGGTGGCTGGCCAGGCGCGCATAGACCCCTTGCCGCCTGAGCAACTGGTCGTGCGTGCCGGCCTCCGCCAGCGTGCCGCGATCCAGCACCAGGATCAGGTCGGCATCGCGTATCGTCGACAGGCGGTGCGCGATGACCAGCGTGGTCCGATGGCGCATCAGCACGTCCAGCGCGCCGCGCACCTGCATTTCCGACAAGGTGTCCAGGTGCGAGGTGGCTTCGTCCAGGATCAGCACTGGCGCGTTCTTCAGGAAGGCGCGGGCAATCGAGATGCGCTGGCGCTGGCCGCCGGATAGCTGCATGCCGCGTTCGCCCACTCGCGTCGCCAGGCCTTCCGGCAGGGCGTGCACGAAGTCCGCCAGCGCAGCCTGTTCCAGCGCGCGGGCCAGGTCCTCGGGGCTGGCTTCGGGGCGGGCCAGGCGGATGTTGCCTTCCAGCGTGTCGTTGAACAGATAGGTGTCCTGCGTCACCAGCGCCACGCGTTCGCGCAGGCCGTCCAGCTGCAGTTCCCGCAGGTCCACGCCATCGAGCTTGACCTGTCCCGCGCGCGGATCCCAGAAGCGCAGCAGCAGGCTGGCCACGGTGCTCTTGCCCGCGCCCGATGCGCCCACTACCGCCACGGTGGCGCCGGCCGGCACCTTGAAGCTCAGGTCGCGCAAGGTGTCCGCGGTCTTGCCTGGATAAGCGAAGCTCACGTGGTCGAAGGCCAGCGACAGGCCGTGGGCGGAGACGGGCGCCGGCAGCGGTCCGTCGGTCACGGGTTCGGGCTCGTTGGCGACCACGTGCAGGCGGCGGGTGGCGGCGATGGTGTCCGCCAATTGCCGGCTGACCTGCGAGATCTCGGAGACTGGCAAGAAGGTCGCCAGGGCGATCAGCACCAGCAAAGGCAGCATGCCGGCCGACAGCGCGCCGGCCGATACCTGCAGCGCGCCCACGACGGCAACCGCCAGGCCACCCAGGCCCATCGCGATTTCAAAGCCCGCAGTCTGGCGCGACAGGTCGTCCAGGATGTCCAGGCGGCGCGTGCGGTAATGGTCCGCCACCCGCAGGAATTCATCGCGCCGGCGGCCGGTGGCCTGGAAGGCGGTCAGGTCGGCCAGGCCCTGGATGGTGTCGGTGGTGTGGGCGCTCATCTCGCCCAGCGCCTCGCGCGCCTTGTCGCCCAGCGCGTCGACCTTGCGGCGTCCGCGCACCGGCGACACCAGCGCATAGGCCAGGAAGGGCAGCAGCGCCAGCGCCACCGGCCAGCTGTAGACGCCCAGGAAACCCAGCACCGACAGCGGCACCAGGACCGAGACGATGGCGGGGGCGATGGTGTGCGCGTAGAAGTACTCCACCATTTCCACGTCCTGGGTGGCCAGCGCCACCAGGTCGCCGGAGCGGCGCTGCAACAGGTAAGCCGGGGCCAGGCGCTCCAGCTTGTCGTAGAGCTTGACCCGCATGTCGGCCAGCAGCTGGTACGCCATGGCGTGGGCCAGCCAGGATTCGAGCCAGTGGAACAGCGCGGCCAGCGGCGCGGCGACCAGCAGGCCCGCTATCAGGGCCGAGTAGTCGCGGCCGTCGCGGATGGCGGCGACGATCAGCGCGCTGAACACGCCCACGCCGATGTAGGCCGCGACCCGCGCTACGCCCAGCAGGATCGTGGCGGTCAGCGTGCCGCGCCACGGCCGCACCACCGAGAGCAGGGTGCCGAGCGTGGCGCGCCAGCCGACCTGGACCGCGTCCGCGTCCAGCGAGCGCAGGGCCGGGCCTTGCGCGCCGGACTCTTCGGCGGAGGCGTTGCGGTCGGTCGTTTCCGCGGGGACGGCAGCGGCGGAGGCAGGCGATCCCGCCGACGGATTGCGGTGCGCGGCCGCCTGTTCGTGCATCAGGCGGTAGTACAGGCCGTTTTGCCGCATCAGTTCTGCGTGCGGTCCTTCCTCCGCGACCCGGCCCTGGTCCAGCACCAGGCAGCGGTCGGCGCCGATGACGCTGGCCAGGCGGTGGGCCAGGATCAAGGTCGTGCGGCCGGCCATCAGGCGGTCCAGCGCCTGCTGGATCAGCGCTTCGTTTTCCGTATCCACCGACGACAGCGCCTCATCCAGGATCAGGATGGGCGCGTCGCGCAACAGCGCGCGGGCGATCGCCACGCGCTGGCGCTGGCCGCCGGACAGCTGCAGGCCGCGCTCGCCGATGCGGGTGGCGTAGCCCTCGGGCAGCGCCATGATGAAGTCGTCGATATTGGCGGCGCGGGCGGCGGCGCGCACCTGTTCGGGGGTGGCGTCGGGGCGGCCCAGCCGCAGGTTGTCGTCGATGGTGCCATGGAACAGCGTGATGTCCTGGCTTACCAGCGCGATGTGCGACAGCAGCGCCTGCGTATCCAGTTCGTTCACGTCATGGCCGCCGATGCGGATGCTGCCGGATTGGGGCAGGCATTCGCGCAGCAGCAGGCGCACGATGGTCGACTTGCCGGCGCCGCTGGGGCCGACCACGCCGACGCGTTCGCCCGCGGCGATCCGGAAGCTCAAGCCCTGGTGGGCGCGGCGCTCGGGGGTGTAGGAAAACGCCACGTTGTCGAATTCGATGGTGGGCGCGAGCCGGCCCGGGGTCTTGCCGCCGGCGGCGGGGGCGGGTGTCAGCGGCTGCGCATCCGTCAGCGCATGGATGCTGGCGGCGGCCGACTGGCCCAGCATGCCCCGGTGCAGTACCGAGCGCAGGTCGCGCAGCGGGCGGAAGATCTCGGTGCCGGCCATCAGCACGATCAGCAGGGCTTCCACGCTCATGTCGCCGTGGGCCACGCGCCAGGCGCCCAGCGTCAGCGCCAGCGCCGCGCCCAGGGCCACGCCCAGGTCGCTGATGCCGCGCGTCAAGAGGCTGACGGAAAGTACCCAGAAGGTGTTGTCGGACAGGCTGCGGGCGCGGGCGGCCAGCCGCTGGCCCCAGGCCTTGCCCTGGCCATAGGACTTCAGCGTGGGCAGGCCCTGCACGGCGTCCAGGAAGTCCTCGCCGAAATCGTTCAGGGACTTGCTGCGGGCCAGGCTGGCGCGGCGGTCCAGCATGTGCACGGCCATGGGGCCGAACAGCGCGAACAGCGCCGCCGCCAGGAACACCAGCGCGGTGGGCACGTCCCAGAACGCGATCACGGCGAAGATGGCGAAGGGCGCTGCGGCGGCGATCGCGACTTGCGGCAGGTACTGGCCGAAGAAGGCTTGCAACTGCTCGACTCCGTCGACCACCGTCAGCATCACGCCGCCCGTGCGCTGGTTGGCGAACCAGGCGGGGCCCAGGCTCACGATGCGGTCATAAAGCCGCGCGCGCAGCGCATGCTGCACGGTGGCGGCGCAGCGGTTGGCCTGCACGGTGCGCCAATGGTCCAGGAAGGCGCGCAGCAGCACCATGGCGGCGGCCCACAGCGCCGGCGCGAGCCAGTCCTGCGACGGTGCGCCATCGAATACGCGGGCCAGCAACTGGCCCAGGAACACGTAACGGGCGATGCCGGCGGCCAGGGCCAGCAGGCCCAGGAAAATGCCGCCCGCCATGCTGGCGCGCAAGCCCGCCGTCAACTGCCAAAGGCGCGAATCGAAATACATAGCAAACTCCTTTCAGTGCTTGCATGGTCCCCGATCCCGCGACCCGGCGATAGCGATAGTTTTTCAATCTAGGGTTGAGCTAGACTTGACCTATGGCCGATCTTCCCAACCACACGCCGCCGCTGGCGGCCCTGCGCGCCTTCGAGGCCGTAGCCCGCCTGGGCAGCCTGAGCCGCGCCGCCGCCGAACTTCACGTGACCAAGAGCGCCGTCAGCCATCAACTGCGGGCGCTGGAGGCGGACCTGGGGGTGGCGCTGCTGCGCCGCGGCGGCACGGTGCGCCGCGCAGAAACCACCGCGGCGGGCGCGGACCTGTTGGCATCCGTGCAACAGGCCTTGACCCTGCTGGAGACCGCCTGCCGCAACGTGCGGGCCTCCGCCCGGGGCAAACGGCGCAATACCCTGAACGTTTCCGCCAACCCGTCGCTGGCCGCCATGTGGCTGGCCCCGCGCATCGGACGCTTCATCGAGCTGCATCCCGGCATCGACATCCAGGTGTACCTGCACGCCAGCCAGGACCCGGCCTGGAAAAGCCAGGACATCGACCTGGCGTTCCTGCACGTGCGCGCCATGGGGCCGCATATCGCCGAGCCCGGCGACATCCCGTTGATGACCGAAACCGTGGTGCCCGTGTGCAGTCCGTCGCTGGTCGATCCGGCCGAGCGCGGCGATCCTGGCGTGTTCCTGCGCCATCGCTGGCTGGAGGAAAAGCACGTCGACAGCCCGGAGACCGACTGGCGCACCTGGAGTCCGCGGCTGGGCCTGGCCGAATCCGACTGGCAGGAACCCATGGTGCTGAGCGGCCTGAGCACGGTCGCCGCAGCCGCGGCTGCCGGGGTCGGCATCGCGCTGGGCCGCGCGCCGCTGATTGACGAGGAACTGGCCAGCGGCCGGCTGGTGCCCCTGGTGCCGCACCTGCGCATGCCGGGCTCCTGGGGCTACGTGATGCGGATCCAGGCCAACCGGCCGATGGACGCCGCCTTGCCGACGCTGGTGGAGTTCCTGGCGGAAGAGGGGCGCAGCACCGGCGCCTGGCAGAACCTGGCGGACGCGGGGCGCTGAGGCCGCGCCGGGGCGTCAGTCCGCGCCGCTGCGGCCTCGCGGCGGCTTGCTGATGGTGACCGCCGAGGTGACGATCAGCTCCATCAGGATGTTGCGCGCCAGGTTCTCGGCATAGTCGTTGCGCGCCTCCGCCGTGGCGATGGCGCGCTCCACCGATCCCTCCACGATGGCGTTGATCTGCTGGATGTGCAGCTCGCAGATCTGCACCAGGTCCGGATGGCGCTTCTGGTGGAAGTACAGGAAACGCCGCGCCAGCGTCTGCAGCATGGCGTGGAACTCGGCCGCGTAGCTGTTGCGCGAGGCGGCGCCGATCTGGCTGGTCAGGGTGAAATGCAGGCGCATGTACATGCGCATGTCGTTGACGGCCTTCAGGTCTTCGAGTTCACGGGCCAGTTGCGCCAATTCGGCGCGTTCGCCGTCGTCGGCCCACTGCGCGGCCTGGGCCACGATCAGCCGTTCGATCTCGCGGCGCGCCTGGATGATCTTCAACTGGCCCTGGTAGTCGATCTCGGAGATGAAGATGCCCTGGCGCGGGGCGATTTCCACCAGGCGTTGGAACGCCAGCTTCTGCAGGGCGTCGCGCACCGGCGAGCGGCCGATGCCGACGCGTTCGCTCAGGGTGGTTTCCGACCACTGGCTGCCAGGCGGCAGTTCGCCGGTGACGATCATTTCCTCCAGGGCGCAATAGGCCTTTTCGGTCTGGCTGACAGCGGTCCGGCCAAAGAGGGGGAAAGCTTGGGTCATGGAGTCGGAAGCGCGCGTTGTTGGAGTTCGCGTTTTAACACTTTGCCGGTGCTGTTCTTGGGCAGCTCCTCCAGAAAGACGTAGCGCTTGGGGCGCTTGAAGCGCGCGATGGATTCCAGGCAGAGCCGGTCCAGATCCTGCTCGGAGGCCCGGGCGCCGGGCTTGAGCACCACGAAGGCCAGCACCGACTCGCCCCATTCGGGGTCGGGGCTGCCGACCACCGAGACCTCCTGCACGGCGTCGTGGCGCATCAGCGCCTCTTCCACTTCGCGCGGATAGATGTTGGTGCCGCCGCTGATGATGACGTCCTTGGAGCGGTCCTTCAGGTGCAGCAGGCCGCGTTCGTCCAGGATGCCGATATCGCCCGTATGGAGCCAGCCGCCAGCCAGCGTGTCGGCGGTGGCGCGCGGATTGTTCCAGTAGCCCTGCATTACGGTCGGCCCGCTGACGACGACTTCGCCCAATTCGCCAGGGGCTGCCGGCCGGCCGGAGGCCTCGCGGATTTCGACGTCCATGGCCGACTGGATGTACCCCACCGAGCCCAGCAGCGCGTCATCGTTGCGGGCCACGGCGTCGGCGATCTGGACGGCGGACAAGGCCGATATCGACATGGGGCTTTCACCCTGTCCGTAGATCTGCGCCACGCGCGCGCCGTAGCAGGCCACCGCGTCCTTGATGTCTTCGATGTAGAACGGCGCGCCGCCCACGATCAGCGTGCGCAGGCCGGGCGGCGGGCCGCCTGCCTGACGGGCGTGGCGCACCATGCGCTGCACGATGGTGGGGGAGGCGAACAGGCTGACGTTGCGGTAGTGCGTCAGCAGCCCGGACAGTTCTTCTTCGTCCAGGCCGCCGCTGTCGGGCACGATCTGCAAGGCGCCGTGCAGCCAGTACGGAATGCTGTAGAGGCCGCCGCCGTGCGACAGCGGCGCCACGTGGACCATGGCGTCGCCGGGCTGTACCGGCTGCACGTCGGCATAGAAGTTCAGGCACATGCCGACCAGGTTGGCATGGCTGAGCATGACGCCCTTGGGCTTGCCGGTAGTGCCGCTGGTATAGAACAGCCAGGCCAGGTCCTGGGGCGGACGCGTTTCCAGGGGCAAGTGCTGGCCCAGGGCGCCGGCCGCGTATTCGGCCGACTCCACGTCCACCACGCGCGTCGCTGGCAAGCTGCGGGCGACGGGCGCCAGCGCCTGCAGCAATTCGCCTTGCGACAGGCACAGGCGCGCATCGCTGTCGCGCAGGATGTATTCGAGTTCGTTGGGATGCAGTTTGGCGTTGACCGGCACGGCGCAGAGGCCGGCGTGCCAGATGGCCAGCATCGATTCGATGTAGCTGGGGTGGTTGCGCAGCGCCAGCATGACACGCTGGCCGGGCAAAAGGCCCAGCGGGCCGCGCAGCCAGCCGGCCAGCGCCTGCACCCGGGCCTGAAGCTGGGCGTAGCTGAGGGGATCGCGGGTGCCGGCGGCCAGCGCGGGCTGATCGGCGTAAATAGTGGCGCTGCGGTGAAAGAGAGAGCTGAGATGCATGGCGGTCTCTGGGTTGATGGGGGCGCGGATCAGCGGCCAAGCAGGGTGATGCAGGTCACCGCCTCTTCCACGCCGTTGAAGCCGCCGCCGTTCTCGGCGATGGCGAAGCGCGCGCCTTCGACCTGGCGGGCGCCGGCTTCGCCGCGCAGCTGGATCACCATTTCGTGGACTTGCGCCAGCCCGGTCGCGCCAATGGGGTGGCCGCGCGACAACAGGCCGCCGGACACGTTGATGGGGATGCGGCCGCCCAGGCTGGTGGCGCCGGACTCGGCCATCGGTCCGCCTTCGCCGAAGGCGCAGAAGCCCAGCGCCTCGGTCTGCTGGATCTCGGCGAAGGCGGTGGCGTCGTGCACTTCCGCCAGCGACATGTCCTGCGGGCCGACGCCGGCGCGCTCGTAGGCCTCGAGCGCGGCCAGATGGCACAGGTGCCGGTCGTAGCGGTCGGCCGGGCGGTCGGTGGCGGTTCGCAGCACGCTGGCGTACAAGCGCACGGCGCGGGCGCGTTGCAGGCGCTTCAAGCCCTGGGCGTTGCAGACGATGGCGGCGGCCGCGCCGTCGCTGATGGGGGCGCACATGGGCAGGGTCAGCGGCCAGGACACGGGCCGGGCGGCCAGGGCCTCGTCTATCGTCATGGGGTACTGGAACTGGGCCAGCGGATTGCGGGTGGAATGCATGTGGTTCTTGGCGGCCACGGCGGCAAGCTGGCGCTGGGTGGTGCCGAAGGTCTTCATGTGCAGCCGCGCCAGGCTGGCGTAGATGTCCATGAACACGCTGCGTTTGCCCGGCTCTTCGAAGCCGGGCGGGGGCGTCACGTCGGGCGCCAGTGCCATCAGGCGCGCCATCTGCGCCGGCGCGTCGTGCACGTCCCAGGCGCCGTCGAACACGGCGAAGCTCTTGGCCTTGTCCTCGGAAAACAGCTTGTCCACGCCCACGGCCAGGCAGATGTCGCCCGCGCCCGAGGCTACGTACAAGTGCGCGGCGTTCAGCGCGGTGCTGGAGCTGGCGCAGGCATTCTCCACGTTGACGACGGGGATGCCGGCGATGCCCATGGCCTTCAGCGCAACCTGGCCGGCCACCATGTATTGGCCTTCGATGGAACCCTGGCCAGCGGTGGCGAAATAGGCCGCCTGCAGGTCGGCGGCGTCGCAACCCGCGTCGGCCAGCGCCTGCGTGACCGCGTCGCGCACCAGGTCCTTGACGCTTTTGGCCGGCTGCTTGTCGAAGCGGGTGATGCCCACGCCCGCGATGTAGGTGGTGTCGTTGCTCATGCTTGGATGCCCGTGGTGAGGATGGATTCGATGATGTGGCGGTCGGCCTGGACTTCCGCGGCCGATCCGCTCCAGGCGATTTCGCCGTGGTCCAGCACGTACTGGCGGTGCGCCAGGCGGGCAGGCACCTTCAGGTTCTGCTCGACCAGCACGATGCCGGTGCCCTGGCGGTGGACTTCGGCGAAGACCTCGATCAGTTCGTTGACGATGCGCGGCGCCAGCCCCTCGGTCGGCTCGTCCAGCAGCAGGACGCGCGGATTGCCCAGCAGGGCGCGCGCGATCGACAGCATCTGCTGTTCGCCGCCGGATAGCTGGTCGCCATGGAAGCCTATGCGTTCGCCCAGCCGCGGAAAGACCTGCAGCACCCGGTCCTGCGTCCAGTAGCCGGGCTGGTGCGCCAGTGCGCCCATGCGCAGGTTTTCGCGCACCGTCAGGTTGGGGAAGATGCGGCGCGTGTCGGGCACCAGCGCGATCCCGTCGCGGCTGATCTGTTCGACGGCGCGGCGCGTGGCGTCCTGGCCGGCGATCAGGCGGTTGCCGGCGGACAGCGGCATGAGCCCGATCAGCGTCTTGAGCACGGTGGACTTGCCAGCGCCGTTGCGCCCGACGATGGCGACGATCTCGTCCTGGGCCGCGCGCAAGCCTATGTTCTTGAGCGCCAGCGCCTGGCCGTAGTGCACGCTGGCATGTTGCAGTTCGATCATGCCGCCACCTCCTCGCCCAGATAGACGGCGCGCACGGTGGCGTCGTCGCGGATGGCGGCCGGCGGTCCCTCGGCCACCTTGCGGCCGTTGGACAGCACCACGATGTGTTCGGACAGCGTCATGATCACGTCCATGTTGTGTTCGATCAGCAGCACCGTGCGGCCGGCGGCGGCGTGGCGGATCAGGCGGGTGGCGGCGGCTATCTCATGGTGGCCGACGCCGGCCAGCGGTTCGTCCAGCAGCAGGATGCGCGGGTCCGGCAGCAGCGTCAGGCCCAGCTCCAGCGCGCGCTGCAAGCCGTAAGACAAGGTACCCGCCACGGTGTCGCGCCATGCCGTCAGGTCGGTCAGTTCCAGCATGGCGTCGATGGTGGACGCCAGGCGGCGGTCGTAGCGCGGCGCCAGCCAGAACGGCAGCAGATGCGAGTGGCTGATCTGCGCGGCGATGCGCAGGTTCTCCAGCACCGTCATTTCAGGAAAGATCTTGGTGATCTGGAAGCTGCGGCCGATGCCATGCCTGGCGCGCTCATGGGCCCGCAGGCGCGAGATGTCCGCGCCGTGGCACAGGATGCGCCCGCCATGTCCGGGCAGGTTGCCGGACAGCACGTTGAGCAGGGTGGTCTTGCCCGCGCCATTGGGGCCGATCAGGCCGTAGACGCGGCCGGTTTCGAAGGCGTAGCTGAAGTCCTCGATGGCGCGCAGCGCGCCGAAGGTGACGCTGACCTGTGCGCATTGCAGTGCGATATCGCTCATGACGGGCTCCCTTCGCGCGGCGCCAGCGGCACGGCGGGCGCGGGTGGACTGGCGGGGGCGGGCGCCGCGGGGCGCTTGCGGCTCCAGCGGGCCTGCAGCGCGCCCAGCACTCCTTGCGGGAAGTACAGCGTGGCCAGGATGAAGACCAGGCCCAGGATGCCGTACCAATAAGGCGTCCAGCCGCTGAGCCATTCCTTCAGCGCCTCGAACAGCAGCACGCCGGCCACCGGTCCCCACAGGGTGCCGGCGCCGCCCAGCAGGGTCATGATGATGACGTCGCCGGAGGTGGTCCAGTGCAGCATCTGCGGGTTCATGTACATCAGCACCGCGGCCAGCAGTCCGCCCGCCAGGCCGCCGACGGCGCCGGACACGAGGAAGGTGATCTGCTTCAGGCGCTGCACGTTGTAGCCCAGCTGGGCGGCGCGGATCTCGTTCTGGCGCACGCCCGCGACCGCGCGGCCGAAGGGCGAAGCGCGCAGCATCGCCATCAAGGCCATCACCAGGGCGAACACGGCGGCGACATACCAATAGAAGTTCACGGTATCGAAGAAGTCTATCCCCGCGAGTTCCGGCCGGCCGATGCCGGGCAGGCCGTCGGCGCCGCCGGTCCATTCGCGCAACTTGCTGTCGGCCAGGATGTACATGAGCTGTGACAGCGCCAGCGTGACCAGGGCGAAGAAGATCCCCGAGACCCGCAGCGCGAACACGCTGAAGATCCAGGCGCAGGCCGCGCCCGCCACGACGGCCAGCGCCAGCCCGGCCTCGAATGGCAGGCCGTAGCGCTGGGTGGCCAGCGCCAGCGCGTAGCCGCCGGTGCCCAGGAAGGCCGCGTGGCCGAAGGACACCATGCCCAGCAGGCCGAACACCAGGTCGAAACCCACGGCGAAGATGGACCACACCATGATCAGGATGGTCAGGTTCAGGAGAAAGTCGTTTTGCGTGCAGAAGGGCACCGCGATCACCGCGGCGGCCACGCCTGCCGCGATGGCGGCATCTTGGCGGGAAGTCGTCATGCCAGCCTCGCTTGGCGGGAGAACAGTCCTTGCGGACGGGTGAGCAGGGTGGCGATCAGCATGGCGAACGTCAGGATGTCGACCCAGCTGGGCATGAAGGTGTAGCCCACCGCACGCACCATGCCGATCAACAGCGACGCCGCGACCACGCCGCGGATATTGCCCAGCCCGCCCAGGATCACCACGATGAAGCAGTCGATGATGGTGTTGGTGGCCATGCCCAGCTCTATCGGGAACAACGGCGCGGAGATGGCGCCGGCCAGCCCGGCCAGCGCCGCGCCCACGCCGAACACCGCGCTGCGGATGGTGGCGGCCGGCAGGCCCAGGATGCGCACCATTTCGCCGTCGCTGCTGGCCGCGCGCACCAGCATGCCGAAGGTGCTTTTTTCCAGCACGAAGAACAGCGCGGCCGACACCAGCAGGCCGAAGACGATGACGAACAGGCGGTAGACGGGGATGGTGCTGCCGGCCAGTTCGACCGTGCCCGCCAGCAGCGCCGGCATCGGCGTTTCCTGGTAGCCCAGGCCCCAGACGAACTTCACGGCCTCGCTGATGACGAGGATGAAGCCGAAGGTCAGGATCAGTTGATAGAAGTGCGGGCGGTTGTACAGCGGTCGCAGGGCCAGCCGTTCCATCGCCACGCCGACGAGGCCGACGCCCACCGTTGCCACGACCAGCCCGGCGATGAAGGAACCGGTGCGCAGCTGGATGTCGAAGGCCAGGTAGGCGCCCAGCATGTACAGCGCGCCATGGGCGAAGTTGATGACGCCCAGCATGCCGAAGATAAGCGTAAGGCCGGACGCCAGCAGGAACAGCAGCATTCCCAGGCTCAGGCCGATGATCACGGTGGACATGGCAAAAATCCGTCAGGCGGCGCGCAGGGGCGCGCCGGGGGGAAAACCGGTCCACGAGGACCGGCGGGTGCGTCACTCGGCGGCTTCAGCCCGCGCAGGGTTCGAAAACCTGATCCGGCGGGAACACCTTGACGATGTCCATGACGTAGGCGGGCTGCGGCGGCTTGCCCGTGTCCACCACGCCCCACAGGCCGTTCTGCATGGCCTGGTGGTCGCAGGCGCGCATGGTTTTCTTGCCTTCCACGGAGTTGGTGCGCTCGCTGGCGGCAAACGCCTCGACCCACTTTTCCTTGTCCCAGGTGCCGGTCTTGTCGACCACGTCCAGCCACCAGCTCATGCCGTCGTAGGCTTCGCCAGCGGCGGCCGAGGGGAACTCGTTGTATTTCTTGCGGAAAGCCTCGACGAATGCCTTGTTGGCGTCGTTCTCGACGGTGAAGTGATATCTCACGCCCGACTGCACGCCGACCGCGGTGGGGCCGACGCCGGCCGCCATGGTCTCGTCGGCGATCACCGGGCCGAAGATCTTGCGCGTCTTGCCCAGTTCGATCTGGCCGGCCTGCTTGACCATGGTGACGGCGTCCGAGCCCGTCATGAACAGCGCCACGCCGTCGGCGTTGGAGCGCGCGATCTTGTCGGCGATGGAGGAATAGTCGCGATTGCCCAGCGGCGGGAAATCGGCGCCCACGATCTCGATGCCGGCCTTCTCGGCTTCGCGCCGGTACCAGTCCCAGCTGTCGCGCGTGGCCTGGTAGTCGGCCGTCACGCCGTAGATGCGCTTGAGCTTCTGCTCCTTGGAGTAGGCCAGCGCCATGCGCTGCTCCATGCCTAGCGTGTTGGAGGTGCGGAAGGTATAGCGCGAGCCGCCCGGCACCGTGATCTTGTCGTCGGCCGACATGGTGACCAGATGGGGAATCTTGCGCTGCTTGGCGATGTTCATGATGGCCAGCGTGCTGGCCGAGCTGACCGCGCCGAAGATCATCTGCGATCCATCGGAGATCAGGCGGGTGGTTTTCTGCACCGCGGGCTGCGGCTTGGTTTCATCGTCTTCCCAGGTGACCTGGATGGGCTTGCCCAGCACCTTGCCGCCGCGCTGCTCGATGGCGATGGTGACGCCCTTGCGCATGTCTTCGCCAAAGATGCCGTAGGTCCCCGACAGCGAGACCACGCCGCCGATCTTGAACGTGTCGGGATCGGCGGCGCGCGCCCCTGTCGCATACAGGGCGCACAGCGCCAGCGCGCCGCAGGCGGCGTGACTCCATGTCTTCATTTTCTGTCTCCGCGTATTTTTCGTTATGGCTCGTAATGTTTTACGTAGCGCGGTTGAGATACTACGTTTTGGATTGTGATGTGAAAAATTGGGGAATACCCGAGCGCCGAGACAAAAAAAACCGCCCCGAGGCGGCAAGCGCCTGGGGCGGTTCGGGGTGGGGACCGGCTTGCGGTCAGCGCTGGCGCGCTTCGGTCTGTTTCAGCGCCGACTGCACCATGCTTTCGACCAGCGGGATGACCTTGCCCGCCAGGTCGGGGCGATAGGCGTAGGGATGCGTTTCGTCCATGTAGGCGGACTGGCACATTTCCAGCTGGATGGCGTGGACGTTGTCGGCGGGCTTGCCGTAGTGGCGCGTGATGTAGCCGCCCTTGAAGCGGCCGTTCACCGCCCAGGTGTAGGCGGTGTTTTCGCGCAGCCGCTCTTCGACGGGCGCCAGGATGTCGGGCGCGCAGGCCGCGCCGTCGGCGGTGCCGATGTTCAGGTCGGGCAGCTTGCCTTCGAACAGGCGCGGCAGCACGCTGGCGATCGAGTGCGCTTCCCACAGCAGTACGGTGCCGTGCTCGGCCTTGATGCGGTCGATCTCCTCGCACAGCTTGGCGTGGTAGGGCTTCCAGTAGGTCTGCAGCCGGTGTTCGCGTTCCGCGTCGGTCAGGACGGCCTCGTTGCGGTAGAGGGCGTCGCCGCGGAAGGTCTGGGTCGGGCACAGGCCGGTCTTGGTCTGGCCGGGATACAGGCTTTCATCGTTGGGCGGGCGGTTCAGGTCCACCACGTAGCGCGAATAGCGCGCGCCGATGACGGACGCGCCCAGCGCCTCGGCGAACCTGTACAGCGTGTCCAGGTGCCAGTCGGTGTCGCCCGACTGCAGGCCCAGCGGCGTCATCTGCGCGCGCTGCGAGTCGGGGATCATGCTGCCCAGATGGGGAATGGAGATCAGCAGCGGCGCCGTGCCGCGACTGAATTGGTAGATGTCGCTCAAGTAAAACTCCGGGGGAAATGGCGGGGCGCAGGCAAGGGCATGCCTGGCAGCGTCCCTGGGTGTCCGGTATTGCGCCCGGCGGGGCAATGCCGGCAATCATAGTGGATCGGGCGCACGCCTATGGCCGCGGCGGCGCGGCGTCGCTGGTCCAGGGCGCGCCGCCGCGCCATCTGTCGGCGATGGCGTCGATCAGGACGCGCACCTTGGGCGCCAGGTGGCGCCGGTGCGGATAGACCGCGCACACCGGCGCGCCGGCCGGCGCTACCGATTCCAGTACCGGCGCCAGCCGGCCGGCGCGCAGATCCTCGCCCACCAGGAAGGCGCCTAATTGGACGATGCCTTCGCCCGCCAGCGCGGCGTCGCGCAGCGCTTCCGTGTTGCCCAGCCTCAGCCGTCCAGCGACATGAACACTGCGTTCCTGTGCGTTGACGGCAAAGCGCCAGGGCACCAGTGCGCCGGCATGGGTGTAGGCCAGGGTGCGGTGGCCAGCAAGGTCATCCGGGCTGGCTGGCGCGCCGTGGCGGGCCAGGTAGCCGGGCGCGGCGCAGGTGATCAGGCGATGCGGCGCCAGCACCCGGCGCACCAGCCGGCTGTCGGTTTCGCCGCCGATGCGGATGGCGACGTCCACGCCGTCACGCACCAGGTCGATGTAGTCGTCGGAAAAGCTGACGTCCGCCTCGACTTCGGGCCAATCGCGCAGGTAGTCGCGCAGCAGCGGCATGATGTGCAGCCGTCCCAGCGATACCGGCAGGTCGATGCGCAGCCGGCCCCGCGGCGCCTGCTTGCGGCTGGCCATGGCGTCGGTGGCGTTGTCCACTTCGGACAGGATGCGCTGCGCATGTTCGTAGAAGACGCGGCCTTCGTCGCTGAGGCTGACGCTGCGCGTGCTGCGGTGGAGCAGCCGCGCGCCCAGGCCCAGTTCCAGGCGCGCGATGCACTTGCCGACGGCCGAACGCGACAGGCCCAGCTTTTCGGCCGCGGCGGTAAAGCTCTGGGTGTCGGCCACGCGCACGAACGCGAGCAGATCGCCGATGTGGTCCAGACGGGCGGCTGGGTAGGATGAATTGCGCACGATTCGTCCCTTGTGTTTATTGGTTTTCCTACTTTATCAGCGAAATGGAAACAGTAGACTGCCCAGGAGTCGGCCCGGCCTGGGCCTTGCCTGGAACCTTTGACCATGACTCGCGGCATTTCCCCTGAAGACCACGCCATCGCCGGCGCTTCGTTTACCGAACCCATGCCTGAGCGCGCTGGCTGGCGTGCGTGGCTGGGCGTGATCGCCGTCGGCCTGGCGACCTTCTGCGTGGTCACCACCGAAATGCTGCCGGTGGGGCTGTTCGTGCCCATTACCGCTGCGCTCGACGTTTCGGTGGGCATGGGCGGCTTCATGCTGTTCGTGCCGGCCATCCTGGCGGCGCTGTTCGCGCCGCTGGTCGTCATCGGCGCGAAGGGGGCGGACCGCCGCGTGATCCTTTGCGGTTTGCTGGCGCTGCTGGCCTGCGCCAACGCGGCCAGCGCCTGGGCGCCCAGCATGGCGTGGTTCCTGGCGGCGCGGGTGCTGGTGGGCTTTTGCATCGGCGGCATCTGGGCGATCGCGGGTGGATTGGCGGGCAGGCTGGTCGGGGCGGGCTCGGTGGGACTGGCCACTTCCGTCATCTTCGGCGGGGTAGCGGTGGCGTCCGTGCTGGGCGTACCGCTGGGCGCCTTCATCGGCGAGCTGGCTGGCTGGCGCGCGGCCTTCGGCGCCATGGCCGCGCTGTGCGCCGCCGTGCTGCTGCTGAATCTGCTGAGCCTGCCGCCGTTGCCCACCGCGCGTTCGCTGCGTCCGCGCCAACTGGTGTCGCAGCTGGCCAATCCGGGCCTGCGGCGGGGTCTCCTGATCACGCTGTTCCTCGTCGCGGGCCATTTCATGGCCTACACCTTCGTCCGTCCGCTGCTGCAGATCCACGCGGCGTTCGGAGAGAACTGGATCGGACCGCTGCTTTTCGCCTACGGCGCGGCGGGTGTGGCGGGCAACTTCCTGGGCGGGACTGCGGCCGCCAGGCGGCCGGCCGCGACGCTGCTGATGATCGCGGTCAGCCTGCTGATGGTCTTGCTGCTGCTGGGCATGCTGGGGCAGTTGCGCCCGGCCGTCGCGGTCTTGCTCTTGCTGTGGGGCCTGGCTTATGGCGCGGTGTCGGTGTCGCTGCAAACCTGGATGATGAAGGCCGCGCCGGATGCCGTGGAAGCCGCCACATCGCTGTTCGTCGCGGTGTTCAACCTGGGCATCGCGGCAGGTTCGCTGCTGGGCGTGCCCAGCGTGGACGCATTGGGGCTGCGGGCCAATCTATGGCTGGCCGCGGCCTGCATGCTCTGGCCGGCGCTGATGCTGGCGCGGGCAGGGTGGGGCGAGTGGCGCGGCGATTACGCGCGGAAGGCGCGCAACAGGGTATCCACCCCGTAGCGGCAGGTGGCCAGATGGTCTGCGTCGGGGCCGTCGGCGCGGCCGCCGGTCAGCCGCGCGTGCGAGGCGATGCCGTTGATCAGGTTGCCCAGGGTACGCGCTGCCAGGCGCGGATCGTCGATGCGCAATTCGCCGCGCGCGCAAGCGCGTGTCAGGCATTGTTCCAGGGGCGCGTGCAGTTGCACTTCCACCGCCTGCCGCAGGGATTCGGCCAGGTGCGGCAGGCGATGCGATTCCGACACGATCAGGCGGTAGAGCGCAGCCGATTTGGGCTGCAGGGCGTAGGTCAGCAGGCGTCGCGCAAGTTCATGCAGAGCGGGACCGACGGGCTGGTCCAGCATGGCGTCGGCGAAGACTGCCGCGCGCATGCCGTTCAATTCGTGCTCCAGCACCGCAACCAGCAGGCCTTCCTTGTTGCCGAATAGCTGGTAGGCGGTGGCCGCCGACCCGCCCGCCTGGCGCACGATGCGCTGGATGGAAGTTTGCGCGTAGCCGTGCTCCAGCAGTGACTGGGTTGCGGCTTCGAGCAGGCGCTCGCGGCGCGCCTCGCCCCGGCTGGTCAGCGCGCGCGGCGCCGTATCGTCTGGAATCGTATTCACTTCATTCCCATGGCCGCGTATCGGTCGCGGACTCTCTTGCACCAGGCGGATGTCTGGTTGAATTTGTGTAATGTATAGTACATTACGCGCTTGCAACATCATCCAAGCAGCTGTGACCCGCCGCAACGCCGGCGCCCGCAGCGCTCATCACCATGATCGACGACCTGGTTCAATTGGGAAAACTGGTCAGCCTGGGGCTGGCCTTGATGCTGCCCCTGGCCAATCCCCTGACCTCCATGACATTGCTGCTGTCCCTGGGCCAGCAGATTCCCTATAAAGAGCGCGAACGCCAGGTCAGGCAGGCCGCCTTCTACGTGGTCGGCATCATGCTGGTCACCTACTACGCCGGCGCCTGGATCATGCATACCTTCGGCATTTCGATCCCGGGGCTGCGCATCGCCGGCGGGCTGATCGTGGCCAGCATCGGCTTCAGCATGGTGTTCCCATCCGCGCCGTCGACCGCCTCCGAGGCCGACGTGGCTGATGCCCAGGCCAATCGGCAGACGCCCAACATCGCCTTCGTGCCGCTGGCGATGCCTGGCACGGCGGGCCCCGGCACCATCGCCATGATCATCAGCGGCGCGGCGACCCTCGATGCCTCGGTGACGCAGACCTATGCGCCCTGGGTGCTGGCGGTGACTCCCATCCTCGTGTTCTCCCTGCTGGGCCTGCTGTTCTGGATATGCCTGCGTTCGGCCGGGCGCATCGTGGCCGTGATCGGGCAGGGCGGGGTGGAAGCCATCTCCCGCATCATGGGCTTCCTGCTCGTGTGCATGGCGGTGCAGTTCGTGATCAACGGCGTTCTGGAAATCGTGCAACAGCATGGCGGCATGTAATCGACCCGGGCGCGGCTGCCTGGCGATCGCCGGACGCGTCATCTTCAGTCTTGTTCTTATCCTGTCCGCGCTGTGGGGCGGTCTGGCGCTGTTCTACCGCATGCCAGGCGGCACAGTGGTGCAAGGCGCAGCGGCGCTGGCCTGGGCCGCGCTGTGCCTGTATGCGGCCGTCGCGCTGTGGCGCGGACGCACGCGGCGATCCGCCTGGACCTGGCTGATCGGCATGGCCGCGCTGTGCGTCTGGTGGCAGACGCTGGCCCCGTCCAACGACCGGGTCTGGGCGGACGATGTGGCGCGCACGCTGCGCGGCAGCGTCTCCGGATCCATTGTCACGTTGGACAGCGTGCGCAACTTCGACTGGCAGGCCGATACCGACGCGCGCTACACGGCGCGCTGGGAAAGCCAGCAGTACAACCTGAACGAGCTCGTTTCCGTGGACATGGTCCTGTCGTACTGGGGCAGCCCGGCCATCGCCCACACGCTGGTCTCCTTCGGTTTCACCGACGGCCGTCACGTCGTGTTTTCGGTCGAGATCCGCAAGGAACGCGGCGAGCAGTTTTCCGAGATCGGCGGCTTCTTCAAGCAGTTCGAACTGAGCGTGATCGCCGCGCAGGAGCGCGACATCCTCTACGTGCGGGCCGGGCCGCGCGCCGAACGCGTGTACCTGTATCCCGTCGACATGCCCGTGCCCGCCATGCGCGAATTGTTCTTGTCCTATGTGCGCACCGCGAATGAACTGGCCGACGCGCCGCGCTTCTATCACACGGTGACCGCCAATTGCACGACGCTGGTCTACAGCATGGTGCGCGCCATCGTGCCGGGCCTGCCGATGGATTACCGCATCCTCCTGTCCGGCTACCTGCCGGAATACCTCTACGAACAAGGCGGCCTGGATACCCGCAAGCCGCTGGCCAAGCTGCGCGAACAAGCCTACCTTGGCAAGCCCGCATTGCCGGGCCCCGATCCGGTCGAGTTTTCGCGGGCCATCCGCCAACCGGCATCCGCTGGGGCCGCGCAGTGAGCGGAATCCGGGCGGCCGGCGCGATCCTGGCCCTGCTGCTGTGCGCCGGCTGCGCAGGCGTCAAGGTGTCTTCCGTCAGCACCCAGGACTACATCGCCCAGCGCCGCGGCGACGTGCTCACCACCGGCCAGTTGAGCGCCTCCGCGCGCGAGTCCATGGCCGTGCTGGGCCTGAACGCGCAGGAATGCCGCAAGGATCGCGACGCCTGTACCCGCGCGCTTGCCACCATGGATGGGCTGGACAGCGAACGGCGCCTCTCCACGCTGTCTGAAGTCTGGCTGATGGAGGCGTTGGCCACGGAGAAGCAGCGCCCCGACGGCCAGGCCGGCCAGGACGAGCTGCTGGACGCCTATCTGCAGACGGCGCGGGCCGCCTATGCCTATCTGTTCTTCACGCCGCGCTCGCCCAGCGACCGCGCCTTCGAGGACCGCCAGACCCAGGTGCGCGACTATTACAACTACGCGGTGCAGCAGGCCGTCACGCGCCTGTTCGAGCAGCATCGCGGCCGCCCGCCGGAACCCGGGGCCAGCATGGCGGCGGGGCCCTGGCAGGTCGTGGGCGAGATGTCCGATGTCAAGCTGCCCGGCGGCAAGCAGTTTCCGCACGAACTGGTGCCCGCGGCTAACTTGACCTTCCGGGGGCTGCGCAGCATGTACCGGCGCGACGGCTTCGGCGCCGAGTTGGTGGCGGTCACGGCGCGCCGTGTCAACGATGCCGACACCTTCAAGACGCCGTACAGTGAAACGCCGTTTCCGGCAGTGACCGTCATCATGGCTTTTCCCGGCGGCACGCTGGAGGAAGTCATGGCCACGCACAATGCGACCGTGGCGGCCTACGATCCATACAAGCGGGACTCGGTCGAACTGGCCGGCACGAAGGTGCCGCTTGCCGCCAACTTCACGTCGGGCTACGGCCTGTGGCTGGCGCGGTCGGGCTTCGCCACCCAGGCGCTGCGCAACGTGCTGGGCAAGGAAGAGGGCATCGAGGCGCCGCACGTATATCTGTTACAGCCCTACGACCCGGACCGGCGCACCGTCGTCATGCTGCACGGGCTGGCGAGCAGCCCCGAGGCCTGGATCAACGTCGCCAACGAGGTGCTGGGCGATGAAACCCTGCGCCAGAATTACCAGATCTGGCAGGTCTATTACCCGACCAACACGCCGCTGGCGCTGAACAACCGCGCCATCCGCGATGCGCTGCGCCAGACGATCGAGCATTTCGATCCCATGGGGGCGGCGCAGGCTTCACGCGACGCCGTTATCATCGGGCACAGCATGGGGGGCGTGCTGAGCCGGCTGCTGGTATCCTCGTCCGGCACCGTGCTGTGGGACGCATTGCGCGACCACGCCAAGCTGGACGAGACCCGCCTGGCCGAGGCGCATGCTGAATTCGACCCGGTGCTGAGCTTCGAGCCATTTCCCGGCATCTCGCGCGCGGTGTTCATCGCGGCGCCGCACCGGGGTACGCCATTTGCCGAGAACACTTTGTCGCGTTGGCTGTCCAACCTGATCACGCTGCCTGTGACCGTAGTCAGGCAGTTCGCCAAGCTCAACAGGCTGGCCGACGCCGATGGGCCGCCCCGGCCAGAAACCTCGATCCGGGTGCCCAATGGCGTGGACAACCTGAGCGAAAAGGACCGATTTGTGAAACTGACCGAGTCCATGCCGATTTCGCCGGCGGTGCGCTACCACAGCATCATTGCGAACAATACGCCCGGCGTCCCGCTGGCGGATTCGGACGACGGGCTGGTGCCGTACCGCAGCGCGCATCTGGAAGGAGCCGAGTCCGAGAAGATCATTCCGTTCTCGCACAGCGTGCAGGAGACGCCGCAGGCGATCCTGGAACTCAGGCGCATTCTGCGGCTTCAGCTGGAACAGGGAGCGCGCTGATGCACGGGTTGTTGTTCGGCCTGCTGGGCGCCGCCGCCGGTATCTTGACCGCGGCGCTGTTGCGCCAGCCGGGCGTACTGCTCTACGACTGGATCGCGACGCGCGCAGCGGCCAGGCGCCAGGCCACTTCGCGTAAACGCCAGGCCCTGATCGTCGAGGCAGCCGCGCGCGATGCCGCGAAGGCCAAGCACAGGCGGCCTGTCACGCAAGCCGGATAATCCTGCGCGCAGGACCGAAATGGCCGGCCAGGGGCCGCTGCGCCGGCCTATCGGGATTCCAGCCCCAGGTGCCCGCGCAGCGTGCGGTGCTGGTACTCGGTGCGGAACAAACCCCGGCGTTGCAACACCGGAATCACTTGTTCGACGAAATCGTCGATGCCTCCGGGCAGGGAAGGCGGCATCAGATTGAAGCCGTCGGCGCCTTCGTTGCGGTACCAGTGTTCCATCCTGTCGGCGATCTGTTCGGGCGTGCCCACCATGGTGCAGTGGCCGCCGCCGGCCGCCAACCTTCCGAGCAACTGGCGCACGGTGGGCTTTTCGGTTTCGATGATGCGCAGGATGGTGGCGTAGCGGCCCTTGGGGCCGGTGAATTCGGCCAGGGGCGGCAGGGTGGGGACGGGCGCGTCCAATTCCCAGGCGGAGCAATCCTGCAGCACGAACATGCCCAGCTGGCGCAGCGATGCGTCGCTGGGCAGCAGCGTGTCCAGTTCGCGCTGCTTGGCCCGGGCTTCGGCCTCGGTCGAGCCCACGTAGGTGACCAGACCCGGCATGATGGGCACGAAATCCGGGCGTCCGGCGGCCAGCACGCGCCGCTTGATGTCGCGGTAGTAGGCCTGCGCCGCGGGCAGGTCGTAGGCGACGGCGTAGATCGCTTCGGCGCGCCGCGCGGCCAGATCGCGGCCCTGGTCCGAGGCGCCGGCCTGGAACAGCACCGGGCGGCCTTGCGGGGGACGCGGCACCGTCAGGGGGCCATCGACCAGGAAATGCTCGCCATGATGGCCGATCTTGTGTACGCGCGCAGGCACGCCATAGTCGCCGGCGCGATCGATGGCCAGGGCATCCGCGTCCCAAGAGTCAAACAGCTTCAATGCGACGTCGACGAACTCCTCGGCGCGCGCATAGCGCCAGTCGTGCCCCGGCATGGACTCGTAGCCGTGGTTGCGCGCTTCGGCGTCGAACATGGACGTGACCACGTTCCAGCCCATGCGACCGCCTGAAATATGGTCCAGCGAGGCCACCATGCGGGCTGCGTGAAAGGGCGTGAAGAAGGTGCTGGAGACCGTGCTGATCAGGCCGATGCGGGAGGTGGCGCGCGCAATCGCGGCCATGGCGGTCAGCGGTTCCAGGTGCCAGCGCGGGCCGTCGCCGATGTTGTCGACCGATTGTCCGTCGGCAAAGAAAATGGCGTCCAGCTTGCCGCGTTCGGCGGTGCGCGCCAGTTCCTCGTAATAGGCGATGTCGCCCAGCCGCTCGGCGGCCGAATCCGGATGGCGCCAGGCGGCGCGATGGTGGCCGCAGCCGAAGATGAACAGGTTCAGATGCAGCATGGCGATCCGGCCAGGGCAGGGGCGGTAAAAGGCGCGATAGGCATGGTCAGGCTCTACGATTGCGGCGGCGGGCAGGAAAACTGCCGCCGCACGCGGGCGAACTTAGCACAAAAGCCGTGGGCGGTCGTCCGTGCCTGGCGCGTTGACATTGCCGTGCCGCTCTCCTAATCTTGCGGCAATTCCTGGGGGAGCCCTGCAAGGGCTGAGATTCCGCGGCATCGCGGTAACCCTTTGAACCTGATCCGGGTAATGCCGGCGAAGGGAAGGACATCGCGCAGTCCGCGCGCCCTCCCTAGACTTTCATTCATCTTGCGGCCTGCGCACCAGCGTGGCGGGGCCGCCGCGTTGCGCGTCCGGCTGTCCGCCGGCAGCGGGAGGACCGATACCCATGTTGACCCAATCAACCGCCCTGATGTGGCTGCTGCTGTTTTCGGGCGGCTTTGCCGTGGCCAGCGTGCTGTACACCCGCCGCAAGCGCGGCACGCTGGAAGACTACATCGTCGCCCGCAACAGCCAGGGCGCCTTCGGCACCATCCTGACGCTGATGGCCTCGACCCTGGGCGCCTGGATCCTGTTCTCGCCGGCGCAGGCGGCGACCTGGGGCGGCCTGGCTGCGGTCATCGGCTACGCGCTGGGATCGATGTCGCCGCGCCTGGTCATGATTCCGCTGGGACGGCGCATGCGCGAACTGATCCCCCACGGCCACACCCTGACGGAATTCCTGATGGCGCGCTACGGCCGGCCCATGTACGGCCTGGCGCTGTTCATCATGCTGTTCTATCTCTTCATTGCGCTGTCGGCCGAAGTCACGGCGATCGCCAAGCTGGTCACCATGCTGGCCCCCGTGCCGCTATGGGCCACCGCCGCCATCGTGATGGGCACCACCTTGCTCTACACCACCTACGGCGGCCTGCGCTCGTCCATCTTCACGGACCAGGTGCAGATGATGGTGATCGTGCCCCTGCTGGTGATCCTGTGCCTGGTCGGCTGGCAAGCCGCGGGCGGGGCCATGCCCACCATCGAAGCGCTACAGGCCAAGGCGCCGCAGTTGCTGGACCTGACCGATCCGGTGGGCATCAAGGCGGGGCTGACCTTCTTCGTCGCCATCCTGCTGACCGGGATATTCCACCAGGGCAACTGGCAGCGCATCTATGCCGCCCGCGACGCGCGCTCCATGCGCAACGGTTTCCTGCTGGGCGGCCTGCTGGTCGCGCCCTTCATCTTCCTCATGGGATTGTTCGGCCTGGCCTTCGTCGGCCTGGCGCCGCAGGGAGACAGCTCCATCGCGCTCTTTAGCGTCATCATGCCGCATGCCCCCGCATGGTTCGTGATCGCGCTGATTCCATTGGGGCTGTCGCTGGTCATGAGCACCGCCGACACGGCGATCAGCGCCGTCTCCAGCATCATCGCGGTCGACATGCGCCGCCTGATGCCCAACGCCAGCTCCATGACCATGAAGCGGCTGGCGCGCTGGCTGGTGCTGTTGATGGCCATTCCGGTCATGATCGTGGCCTCGCAAGGCTACAGCGTGCTGTACCTGTTCCTGCTGGCCGACCTGCTGTGCTCCGCAGCCGCCTTCCCGGTCTTCTACGGATTGTTCAGCCGCAAGCACGACGGCCTCACCGCCACCGTCGCCACCATCTCCGGCTTGGCGGCCGGCCTGTTCTACTTCCCGGCGCCGGGCGACAAGCCCTCGTTCCTGCTGGAGTCCTTCCTGCTGGCGGCGGTGGTGCCGGTGGTGACGACCGTGCTGATGCGCTGCCTGTTGCGCGGCCGCAAGGAGTTCGATTTTTCGACGCTGAGCGCGGCGGTGCGCCGGCTGGATCGGGATCCCGTCTAGGCGCCCGCTTTGCAGCGCGGCGCTTTTCAGCGAGCGCCGCGCTGCGTTCATGGCGCGCGCAGCGCCTTCTTGTCCACCTTGTTGGCGCCCGTGTAGGGCAGGGCGTCGAGTATGCAGATGACCGCCGGCACCTTGTAGCGCGCCAGATTCGATTGGCAGTGCGCGATCAGCCCGGCTTCGTCGATTGCCGCGCCCGGCCGCAGGACGACGAAGGCGCGGATGACCTCGCCGCGGTAGCTGTCGGGCCAGCCCACTGCCGCGGCTTCGGCCACGTCGGGATGCAGGTATAGCACTTCGTCGACCTCGCGCGGGTAGACGTTGTAGCCGCCGGAAATCACCAGATCCTTCTTGCGGTCCCGGATGTACAGGAATCCGTCCTCCGCGAATTCGCCGATGTCGCCCGTGTACAGCCAGCCGTCGCGCAGGGTTTCAGCGGTAGCGTCGGGCCTGGCCAGATAGCCTTGCATGATCTGCGGCCCCCGCGCGCGGATTTCGCCGCGCTGGCCGGGCGGCAGCACGACCGAGCCTGTTTCCAGGTCGACCACCTGCACCTCGGTGCGCGCGACGGGCGTGCCAACCGAGCCATGGCGGGTTCCGGCCGGGCCGTTGTAAGTCAGGATGGGGCCGGCCTCGGTCTGGCCATAGCCTTCGTAGATCGGCGCGCCTACCGCAGCTTCCCAGCGCCGGTGCACCTCTTCGGCCAGCGGCGCGGAACCGGAATAGCAGGCCCGCACGCTGGACCAGTCGGTGCCGCCAAAGCGCGGATGCGACAGCAGGCCGGTATAGATCGTGGGGCTGCCCGGAAACAGCGTGATACGCTCGCGCTCCACCGCGTCGCAGACGTCGTCGGGCCGGTAGCGCGGCAGCACCACCAGCGTGGCCGCGGCGCTGGCGGCCAGGAACAGGCCCATGGCCATGCCATAGGAATGGAATAGCGGCATGGCGCAAAGCACGCTGTCGGCGCCGTAGCGGGTGGGCAGCGCCAGTTCCCGCTGCAACACATTGGTGGCGATGGCGTCGCGTCCGAGGATCACGCCCTTGGGATGTCCGGTCGTGCCGCCGGTGTATTGCAGCAGGGCCGGCGCCTGGGCCTCGGCATCGTCCAGCGGCGCATCGTCCATGCCAGGCTTCAGCCACGCACGGGCTTCGTCTTCCGCGACCAAGCGGATGCCCAGCGCCGCAGCCAGCGGCGCCGCAACGGCGATGGACGCGGCATCGGCAATCAGCAGCGCGGGCTGCGCGTCGCGCAGGATGAATTCCAGTTCGCGCGCCGTATAGAGCGGATTGAGCGGCACATGCTGGTTACCGGAGCACTGCAACGCCAGCGTCACCACACAGGCCAGGTCCGAATTGCCCAGCAGGGTTGCGATCCGCGCGCCGGACACCGTACATGCTTGCAGACGGCGGGCCGTCGCCCAGACTTCGGCGGCGTAGCGCCGGTAATCGACGCGCCGCGCGCCGCAGACCAAGGCCGTGCGTTCGGGCCAGTCGCGCACCGCGCGGGCCAGCAGCGCGGGGATGCGCAGGACGCCTTCGAGGCTGGATTGGCTCATCGTGCAGCTCCGCCAGCGTCCACGCGCAGGACCACTGCCATTGCACTGTCGCCGGCCGCGCAGCCCGTGAAGAGGCCCAGTCCGCCGCCGCGCTCGGCCAGTTCCTCGATAAGCTCGATGACGGACCGCAGGCCGGTCGGGCTTTGGGGATGGCCCCACACCAGCGAGCAGCCATAGTTGTTCATGGCCATGACGTCCAACCCCGTGGCGCGCGCCAGCGCGATGTCGGAGACCACGAAGGGATTGTGCGTCTTCACCGCATGCAGGTCGGCCGCGGCCAGGCCGGCGCGTTGCAGCGCATGGCCGGCGGCTTCGATGGGCGCCTGCGGCATGTAGCCCTTTTCGGTGCGCGACTGGCCGAAGCCCAGTATCTCGATGCCGATTTCAGGACGTTGTGACAACTCACGCGCACGTTCGGCGGTTGCCAGAATCATGCCGGCGTTGCCGTCGGCCGGATGCGTCTGCCCGCCATAGGTAATGGTGCCGCCGGGCAGCACGGGCGTCAGCCGCGCCAGACCCTCCGCCGTCGTCGCGTGGATGCCTTCATCGCCTTCCAGCACCGATGCGGTCTTGGCGTAGCGCGCGTCGGGCACCTCGAAGGGCAGCGTCATGTAGCGCTGCTGGAACCGGCGGCCGTCGGCGCAGGCCTGCGCATATTGCTCGTAGCGGCGCAGCGTGACCGCATTCTGCTCGTCCGTGGAAATGCCGTGGCGCTCGGCCACGCGCTCCCCGGTCTGCAGCATGGACAGGCCGCTCCAGGGATCGTGGGAAAAATTGTCCAGCACCCAGTTTTCATGCGCGCCGGAGCCACCCGGGCCGGCGGGATCGGGATGGTAGAGCTGCGGTCCGTTGGACACGCGGTCGGCCATGAGGACCAGCGAGGTCTCGGCGTTGCCGAGCATGAGTTCGGCCGCGGCCGTGGCCAGGCCCCGCGCCGAGGTGGCGCAAGCCTGCGAAACCACCGGCCCCGCCAGATGGGGCGCGCCGAGCATGCCGGCCACCCAGGGCAAGCCGTAGAACGAGCCCTGCTGCGGCACCGAGCAGCCCAGCACCGCGCTCTGCAGCGCCGCGGGCGCGATGCCGCGGCGTTCCAGTTCGCGGCTCGCGGTCCAGGCCGCGAAACGCAGGCTGTGCAGGCGTGACAGGCTGCCCTGCCAGCGCGAGAAAGGCGTGCTCCAATACGCGCCATAAGGAATGTGTACGCCGGTCATGCGGACTCCTGCTGCAAATGGGCGGCTTACGGCAGGAACTGCCAGGCGCCCGAACGGGCCTGCATCAGCACGACGCCGCGCTCGTCCAGGCCGTTGTGGTTGGTGGGCGACATCATGTAGATGCCCTGTGTGCCGACGGTGCCCTGCAGGCTTTCCAGGGCGTCGCGCAGCGCCTGGCGGAAGGCCGGGGTGCCAGGCTGGGTGCCCGCCGGAATCTTGGCCACGGCCGCGTCCAGCAGCAGATAGGCGTCGTAGGTATATGGCGCGAAGGCGTTGCGAGAGTCGGCGCCGTAGGTCGATTCATACTGCTGGGCGTAACGCGTGGCGACCGGCTTGATCGGGCTGTCCGCGGGCAGCTGTTCCACCACCTGCACGGGCCCGCTGGGCACGATCACGCCATCGACTCCCTTGCCGCCGAGCTTCAGGAAATCCTTGTTGATCACACCATGCGTGTTGTACTGAACGCCCTGATAGCCGCGTTCGCGCAACGACAGATGGGGCAGGGCGCCCGGCGTGCCCGAGCCCCCGACCAGCACCGCGCCCGGATTGAGGGCGACGATCTTCAGCACCTGCGCCGTGACCGAGTTGTCGGTGCGCGCATAGCGTTCGTTGCTGAGCACCTTGATGCCGCGCTTGGCGGCCGATTCCTGCAAGGCGCGGTAGACAGCGTCGCCCCAGGCGTCCGAAAACCCGATGTAGGCCACGCTCTTCACGCCGCGCTTGACCATGTCGGCGGTCAGCGAGTCCACCATGAGGTCTATGCCGTGGGCCACCACGAAGATCCATTCGGCGCGGTCCGGGCTGACCGCGATGGGTGCCAGCGAGAGTTGCGGCGTGCGGGCTTCGCGGGCGACTTCCGTGACCGCCATCGAGGTTGGCACGTTGCTCGGGCCGATGATGGCGTCCACCTTGTTTTCGGTGATCAGCTTGCGGGCGGTCCTCACCGCGGACGACGGATCGGTCGCATCGTCCAGCGCGATGTATTCCACCGGCTGGCCGCCCAGCGTCTTGGGCAGGAGCGGCACGGTGCTGCGGTACAGCGAACCCATGGAGGCTCCGGGTCCGGTGCTGCTGGCAATCACGCCAATGCGGATGTCGGCGGACGCGGCGGCAGGCGCCAGGGCGCAGGCCAGCGCCAGCGCGGCAAGACGATGAAACATGGCTATTCCCCTTTTTTGGATATCGCCCGACTAGCGGGATGCCCCCAGTATGGGCGTGTCGGCGATAACTGGATAATTGCGGTTCCTTATCAATCGATAACCAACTCACCGACCGCATTCCATGCCGGACATCCCCACTCTGCAGCAGCTGCGATCGCGCCTGCGCATCCGCCACCTGGTCTTGTTGCACGAGCTGGGACGGGTCGGAAATCTGCACCGGGCAGCCGAAGCCATGCACCTTAGCCAGCCCGCGCTGAGCAAGCTCCTGGGCGAGGCCGAGGCGCTGGCAGGGCAGCCCTTGTTCGAGCGTTCGCATCACGGCGTCGCGCCGACCGCGCTGGGCCTGCTGATGATCGATCGCGCGCGTCTGCTGCTGAATGAGCTGGACGCCACGCACGCCGAACTCGCGGCGGCCGCCAACGGCGCGACCGGCAAAGTCCGGGCAGGCATTTTTCCGGTGGTCGCGCACCTGCTGGTGCCGCTTGCGGTGCAAGGCCTGCAAGAAAGCCATCCAGCTCTGCGCATAGAGCTGTCCGAGGGCCTGGAAAAGCAGTTGCTGCCCGCCTTGCGTGCGGGCGAGCTGGACTGCGTCGTGGGACGGCTGGGGGTGGAGGGTGCGGACGCGGATCTGCAATGCGAGATCCTTTACGACGAGGCTACCGCAGTCGTCTGCGGCCCCGCCCATCCGCTGGCCTCGCGCAGCCGCCTGAGCGGCGCCGCGCTGGACAACTGCCGCTGGGTGCTGCCGTCGCGCAACGCCGCGCTCTACAGCATGGTCGCCGCCGCCGTCTCGGCGCGCGGCGCGGGCTTTCCGCAGGTAGCCATCGAATCCAGCGCCATTCTGACCATCGTCTCGTTGTTGCAGCGGACCTCGCTGCTGTCGGCCATCCCGCTGCGTGTGGCGCGCTCTCTGGCGGCAAACGGGCAACTGGCCATCCTGCCGCTGGCCTTGCAGGCGCGGCTGCATCCCGTGGGCATCATGACGCGACGAGATGCGCGCGCCGCGGCTGCGGCATCGTTGTTCCTGGATGCGCTGCGAGTCGCTGCGACGACGGTGCGCGCCGACGCAAGCGTTTGAATGCCGGCAGTCAATAAATAAAATATAAACAAGTAATCATGTTTGTTTATATTTTGAAATATTTCAGGAGTTTAACTATATTGCGACAGCGGCCTTTTCTTGATTTCAGCCGTGCGATTTTCAAATGATTGCGATGCAAATGCACGGGGACGGAATTCGGAATGAAGCCGTGGGCACAAGACCTTCTATTGGCGACTAATAGCGCAACCACTGAGCAAGCTGTTTTCACGAAGGTGGCAGCCGCTGCATTGGATTTGGGGTTTACTTATTGCGGGTATGCAGTGGGGACGGCCTTGCCGTTTACCAACCCTCAGGTCGTCATGATCAGCAATTATCCGACTGTGTGGCAGGAGCGCTACGCACAGGCGCGTTACGTGGAAGTCGACCCTACCGTAAAACACTGCAGCCAGTCTGCGCTGCCTATCGTCTGGTCGGAGAGGGTATTTGCCGAAACGCCAGAGCTTTGGGACGAGGCGCAGGCAGCCGGGCTTTGTGTGGGATGGGCCCAGTCGAACCTGGACGCGTACGGAACCGGCGGAATGCTGACGCTGGCCAGGCAGAAGGAGCAACTCTCCGATGAGGAACTGCTCAGCAAGGAATTGCGCATGCGATGGCTGGTGACCGTTGCGCACCTGGCGCTCAGCAGGGTCTTGCTGCCGCGATTTAAATTAACGCCAGATACTCCGCTGACCCGCCGCGAGACCGAAATTCTAAAATGGGCGGCGGACGGCAAGACCAGCAGCGACGTGTCCGAAATACTGGCGATTGCCGAGTCGACGGTCAGATTCCATACGAAAAACGCCATTTCCAAGCTCGGCGCCCGGAATCGGACTGCAGCCGTCGCTCGCGCCGCGTTGCTCGGACTTCTACGATAAGTGGGCGGCGCCTTGGCAGCCAGTCGATTTCCGCACGTTGCGGGATCGAGATTCGGCAGATGCCGGAACCCGGCGCATAAAGCAAGACAGGGCACTACATCGTTAAATGTAGTGCCCTGTCTTGGCGGGAATTTTGGTGGAGCGGAGGAGGATCGAACTCCCGACCTTCGCATTGCGAACGCGACGCTCTCCCAGCTGAGCTACCGCCCCAATGAAGCAAGACCAAGACTATACAGGAATGTTCTTGGCCTGCGCAATATGCCGCCGAACAAAAAATCAGGCGAATGCCAAGGTCGCAACGACCGGGGCGTGATCGGACGGTTGTTCGTTGCGGCGCGGCTCCTTGTCGATGACGCAGGCGGTGCAGCGCTTGACCAGCGGCGCGGACAGAAGGACATGATCGATGCGCAGGCCGGCATTGCGGCGGAACGCGAACTGGCGGTAGTCCCACCAGCTGAAGGATTTCTCCGGTTGCTCGAAAAGGCGGAAGGAATCCGCCAGTCCCAGGTCGAGCAGGGCGCCGAAAGCCTTGCGCTCCGGCTCGGACACCAGCACCTGGCCTTCCCATTTTTCGGGGTTGTGCACGTCTTCGTCGGCCGGCGCGACGTTGTAGTCGCCCAGCACGGCCAGCCGCGGATACTGCTTGATCTCGTCGGCCAGCCAGGCTCGCATGGCTTCGAACCAGTCCAGCTTGTAGGCGTACTTGTCCGAACCCACCGACTGGCCATTGGGACAGTAGGCGCAGACCACGCGCACATCGCCTTCGGGGCTGGGGAAAGTCAGCGCCAGGACGCGCTGCTGCGGATCTTCATACCCGGGAATGTTGCGCACCATCGACGTGCCGGGCACGCGCGAAATGATGGCGACGCCGTTATAGGTTTTCTGGCCCGCCCAGACGGCGTGGTAGCCGGCTTCGGTGAAGGCGGCCTCGGGGAACTTGTCGTCCGTGAGCTTGAGTTCCTGGATACACAGCACGTCGACGGGATTGGCTGCCAGCCAGTCCAGCACCTGCGGCAGGCGCACATTCAGGGAGTTCACGTTCCAGGTGGCTAATTTCATGGTTTTTGTAGACCGTTCATTCATGCGGCTTGCGGCGGCGTCGCCTGCCACGGTCCCGGTTCCAGTTAATCATCTGGCCATACATCCGGGGCGTGGTCGGCGGTCGCCGGGGACAGACGCAGATGATACCGTGGCCGCGCCGCTCGAGCCGGCGGGCTGTCCATTCTGAAGTTGACGTAGAGGCTTTCGAGGCTTCGTGCCGCAAGCAATCTGGAGCAGATTCGAAGCCCTGTAAAAAGCGCCAGGTTAGGGCGAAAACGAGGGCGCGGCGATAGACATTCGATTTTTCATTAATGATAATTTTTCGCAATAGATTGAGTTATTACAAGTCACCATAAATCTTTGCGCGGAGGCGCTTCAATGTCCATGGGTACGCAGGGAGTGGGGCTTGGAGACATATTCATTGCGCATCGGGCGCAGCTTCGTCGCATCGCGCAAAGAATCGTGGGCACGCCGGAGATCGCGGACGAAGTCACGCAAGACGCCTACCTGAAACTCATGGAAGGGGCATGCGCGCGCGATGTCAGCAAACCTTATAGCTATTGTTGCCAAGTGGTCCGCAATCTGGCGTTGGACCACTGCCGCCGTCAGGCCGTCGAATCTACGTATCGCATCTATACCGACGACGGGGAATTGCCGCAGGTCGCCGGCGGCTGCGTGCCGGACCGGCGCTTCCAGGAGCGGCAGGTGATCGATGCCATTGACCAGATCCTGGGCACCTTGCCGCCCAGGACGCGGCGCGCTTTCGAACTCTACAGGCTCGGTGGTTTGACGCAGCGGGAGGTTGCGCGGCAAATGGGCTGCTCAGCCACGCTTGTGAACTTCATGCTCCGGGATGCCGCCGAGGCCGTCGCCAGCTGCCGCGATTTGCTGGAGGCCTGAGCCCGCAGGCATCAGGCTGCGCAGTTGCCCCTGCGGCCAGGTGGGCGCAGGCATGCGGTTTGGACAGCATGTCGTCCCTCAGAGAGGTTATCGTGGATAACCTTTTCCTTTACCATAGCGCCAACCAGCCTTTTAGCCCCCAAGGTAGCCTATGGGCGATGACATCAATTCGAAGCAAGACCCGGTCTGGGATGTTGCCTGGTCCTGGGTGCTGCGCCAGCACGAGCACGATAGTTTCGATGCAACCGACGAAGCCGAGCTGGTGCAATGGCTCGCCGCCGATGCGGCACATCGCCAGGCCTACGACAAGGCTGGCCGCCTGTGGTTGATGGCGGGTCTGGTTCCTTCCGCGAACGATATCGATGTTCCGGGCGCCGAGGACCTCGGCGGCAAGGCCTAGTTTTCAGGCCTGTTCTCGCCACGTCTGCCTCCATTGACGCCATGCCGCCATGCGCGGCTTGCATCTCCTGCCGCGCAGCAAACTCGATCAGCGTGGCATCCGCAAGGATGCGTTTGCATGTGTCCGCGCGCAACCAACGTGTGTAGAGAAGTTCGCTCTTGTCCGCTCCGGGAGGACGTCGCGGGTAAACAAACCGAACAGCTGACTCGTCTTTGCTTGCGGTGACCCGCAAGTCGGCATTGGGCCGGCGCAGCGAGGGTCACCTCCTTCAATGCGCGAGGCAGCCCATGTCGACCAGTTGTTTTGACCGCGAGGACGAGACTTTCATCGTTCTCGTCAATCACGAAGAACAGTATTCGATCTGGCCTCACTGGAAGGCCGTACCCGGCGGCTGGCGCGCCGTCGACGGCGTCAAGGGAGACAAGAAAGCCGTTCTCGACTATGTCGAGAAGACCTGGACCGACATGCGGCCTCTGTCGCTGCGCCGATGGATGGACGAACAATCCGCGGTCGCGGTTCAATCCAGCGCCACGGCGGCCTGATGTCCAGCGCCACGCATACGCCATCCATCAATCTGCTCGTCTTGCCCTGCGCGGGCGCGAGCGCAACCATGTATCTGCGGTGGCGCCGCCACTTGCCGGCATGGATCGGCATCGTTCCGGTGGAGCTGCCCGGGCGCGGAATTCGGCTGGACGAGCCGTACGTCGAAGATTTTGCGCAACTCGTCGAGCGGATCTGCGATGAACACGCCGCGGCGATGCAAGGCCGCTATGCATTGTTTGGCCACAGCATGGGAGCCTTGCTGGCCCATGCCGTGGCTCAGCGTCGGCATGCGCTGGCCCTGCCTCTGCCCCAGGCTGTATTCGTGTCGGCCAGCCCGGCGCCGTCGCGCCGGGATCCGGATCGCTTTGCCGACCTGGACAATGACGCCGCCTTGATGGCGGATCTGCGCAAACAGGGTGGCACGCCGCAAGCCGTATTCGACAGCGTCGAATTGCTGCGCCTGACCCTGGATGCGCTGGCTGCTGACTACCGCGTTTGCGGAAGCTTCCGCTATCGCCTGTCCGAGCCGCTACCGGTGCCGGTGCATGCCTTTGCCGGAAGACTGGACGACATCGACGCGGAACGTATCGAGGCCTGGCGACGTGAGACCCGTCATGACTACACGCTCGACTGGTTCGATGGCGGACATTTCTTCATCCGCCAGCACGAGCAGCAAGTGCTGGCGGCCATTACGCGCGAGTTGGCTCGCCAATGTTCCGGAGCAGGCCATGCAGCCGCGGCAACTGCCTGATCCGCTGCCGGCGGGCATCCAGGTGTTCCAGCTTGCGGTCGATCTGGCCGCACCCGTGGCGGAAAGCGACCTGGCTTTGCTCAGCAGTGAAGAGACCGCGCGCGCGCAGCGCTTCCATCGGCACGGCGACAAGGTCCGCTTCGTCAGCGCGCGGGCGGCATTGCGCAGACTGCTGGGCGCGCGCCTGGATTGCCGCCCGGAACGCCTGAGGTTCGCGGCCAACAAGCATGGCAAGCCGCGTCTGGACGTAGCGTGCTCCGCCGATCCCGCTCCGTACTTCAACGTTTCCCATGCCGGAGACTACGCCTTGATTGCCTTATCGGACAGCGTTCCGGTCGGTGTCGATATCGAACGCCGCGATCCGAATTGCGATTTCGCGGGCCTGTCCCGGTTGGTGTTGTCGATGCAGGAATGTGAGCTGCCCGCAGCGCGGCGGCTCGATTTTTTCGATTGCTGGACCGCCAAGGAAGCCGTGCTGAAAGCTCTGGGCCTGGGCGTGTCGGAGCACTTGCAGCGCTTGTCGGTACTGGCGCCCGATCCGGGTGAGGGTAGCCGCTATGTGTTGCGTCGTGTGGATCTGCAAGGGCCGTGCGTGGATGTTCTGCGTCTCGGCGCTCCGTCCGGCTATGCCGCCGCCTTGGCCTGGCAGCCCGACGCCAAGGGAGGATTGCGATGAATGATCTGGTGACTCGATTTGAACGCCGGGCTCCGCCTGGATCCGATCTGCCTGCACTGATTACGCCCGCCCGCGCGGGCGAGCCCTTGCTGGATGCCTTGCCGCGCTTGCGCGCCGAGATCGAGGCTAAGGTGGCGACCGTCGGCGGGGTATTGCTGCGCGGCTTCGACGTACCTTCCGTGGAGGGCTTCCGGGAGTTCGCCGCCCGCTTCGGGCATCCGCTGTTGAGCTACGAGTTCGGCTCCACGCCGCGAACGGCCGTGGGCGGCGGGGTCTACACCGCGACCGAGTATCCGGCCCACCAGTCCATTCCACTGCACAACGAACAGGCCTACACGCGCCAGTGGCCGATGAAAGCCTGGTTTCATTGCGTGATGCCCGCGCTGGAGGGCGGCGAGACGCCGATCGCCGACAGCCGTGCGATCTACCGGCGCATGCCCGCTGCGATCCGCGACCGCTTCGCGCCCGGCGTCATCTATGTGCGCAACTATGGCGACTTCGATGTGCCCTGGCAGGCGGTGTTCAACACAGAGAACCGCGGCGAGGTCGAAGCCTTCTGCCGCAACAACGGCATCCACTGGGAATGGAAGTCCGATGGAGATCTGCGCACGACCCAGCGGTGCCAGGCCATCGAGACGCATCCAGTGACTGGCGAGGTGGTCTGGTTCAACCAGGCCCATCTGTTCCATGTTTCCAACCTGCATCCCGAGGTGCGCGACTCTCTGGTTGAGCTGTTGGGCGTGGACAACCTGCCGCGCAACACCCTTTTCGCGGACGGCTCGCAGATGCCGGACGCAGTGCTCGACGAAGTGCGGGCCGTGCTGGACGCCGAGACCGTTTCCTTCAAGTGGGAGCAGGGCGACGTCACGATGCTGGACAACATGCTGGTCGCCCACGCGCGCTCGCCCTTCAAGGGACTGCGCAAGGTGGTGGTGGCCATGGCCGAACCGCACGGCAATCTGGGCAAGTTCTGAACGCATCGCCGAACAAGGGAATCCTCATGACGAAGCTGGCCATGCCGCAAGAGAGTTTTTTACACCCCGAGAATTTTGTCGACGGCCTGCGCCTACTCGCTGCCGACCGTCCCGAGGACATCGCGCTGACAGTGGTCGCGGATCGGGAAGGCGAGCTCGTCGAGACCGCCTTGACCTATGGCGCGTTCGCCCAGCGTGTGTTGGCGCTTGCTGCGGTTTTGCAAGTGCGCTATCGCAAGGGCGACCGCGCGCTGATCCTGCTCGACAACGATGAGCACTATGCGGTCAGCATGTTTGCCTGCTTCCATGCCGGCGTGATTGCGGTGCCGGCATTCCCCCCCGAATCCGCGCGTCCGCAACATCTGGCGCGGCTTAGAGGTATAGCCGAGGACGCCCAGGCGCGGGGTGTGCTGACCTCCGGCGCGCTATGCGCACTGGTCGAGGAGGCGGCGCGCCAGTTCGGCATGCTGGATATCGTGGCCGTGGACGAGGTCGACCTGGCGGCTGCGAGCCTCTGGCACCCGCAGCGGCCGGACGGCGCGGACGTCGCCTTTCTGCAGTACACCTCCGGATCCACCTCCGCGCCCAAGGGCGTGATGGTCACGCACGCCAACCTGATGGCCAATGAGCGTGCCATCCGCGCAGGGCTTTCGATCGGTCCCGAGGACAAGTTCGGCGTGTGGTCGCCCTTGTTCCATGACATGGGCCTGATCGGCGGACTGTTGCAGCCCTTCTACAGCGGCATCCCCTGCGTGCTGTCATCGCCGCGCTTCTTCCTGGAGCGCCCGGTGCGATGGCTCGAGACGATCTCGCGTCATCGGATAACGATTAGCGGCGGTCCGGATTTTGCCTACCGCTTGTGCCTGGATCGAATCAAGGAAGGCCGCGCGGAGGGCCTGGATCTGTCGAGCTGGCGCGTGGCCTACACCGGCGCCGAGCCTGTGCGGCACGACACGATGGAAGCGTTTGTCGAACGGTTCGCGTCGGTGGGATTCAGCGCCGGCGCCGTTTACCCCTGCTATGGCCTGGCCGAGGCGACGTTGTTCGTCACCGGCGGGCGCAGGGGGAGCGGCATGGCGGTGGGCCGCTATGACTGCGAAGCGCTTGCAATGCGGCAGGCGATAGCGCGAGTCGATGGCGCCGTGCTGGTCGGATGCGGCGGCGTGGCGTCGGAGCATGAATTGCGGATTTCCGATCCGGTGTCCGGCGCGACCGCGCCTGAGGGTGTCATCGGCGAAATCTGGGCTGGCGGGCCCAGCATCGCAGCGGGCTATTGGAACAAGCCACGCGAAAGTGCCGAGACTTTCGTCGAGTGCGACGGACGCCGCTGGTTGCGCACTGGTGACCTGGGCTTTGTGCAGGATGGTCAGCTCTTTGTTGCTGGCCGGCTCAAGGACATGATCATCGTGCGCGGGCACAATCTGTACCCGCAGGACATCGAACGCGTGGTGGAAGAGCAGGTCGAGGCCGTACGCAAAGGCCGGGTGGCGGCCTTCGCGGTGGAACTCGACGGACAGGAAGGTATAGGCGTCGCGGCCGAGGTGTCGCGTGGTCTGCAAAAGCTCGTGCCGCCGCAGGCGCTGGTCGATGCCCTGGGCGCGGCCGTGAGCGAGCAATGCGGAGAGGCGCCGAGAGTGGTTGTGTTGCTGCAGCCCGGAGCGTTACCCAAGACTTCCAGCGGCAAGCTGCAGCGCGCCGCTTGCCGCAAAGGATGGGCCGAGCGCACGCTCGATGCCTACGCGCTGTACGAGAGCGGGCGTTTCGTGGCGGGCGTGAACATTGGCGCGGCGGCTGTGGATGGCATAAATGTCCACGCAGAGGATCAGATCCAGGCGTTGGCGAACGTTTGGCGCGAGGTTCTTGGACACGAAGAGGCACGGCGGTACGGCAGTGAAGCGCACTTCTTCACGCTGGGCGGGAATTCCCTGGCCGCGATACAGTTGGCTGCACGCATCTCTCAAATCTGGGAGACAGACTTCCCGGTACGCCAGGTGTTCGAATCGCCGAGGCTGAGCGAGCAGGCTTTGGCCTTGAAGACCTGCCTGCGAGTCGGATCGCGCACGCGTTTGGCCTGCATCCCCGTGCTGTCTGCGGAACGGCGCTCCAAGCCCCTGCCTTTGTCGCCCGCCCAGCAGCGGCAGTGGTTCCTGTGGCGGCTGGATCCGCACAGCACCGCATATCATGTTCAGGGCGCGCTGCGTATCGCGGGCGCGCTGGATGTCGAGGTCTTGCGTGCGGCCGTAGCTGGTTTGACCACGCGTCACGAGGCGCTGCGCACCCTGTTCCGCGCGCGGCCGGATGGCGAGGTGGAGCAGATGGTCCTCCCTGGGGGCGGCCTGGAACTCCAGGTAGTTGACCTGCGCACCGTGGCGCGCGCCGAGCGTGATGCGCAGGCTGGAAAATCGCTGCGCGCATTTCTGGCGCCGCCCTTCGATCTGACGGTCGGCCCCTTGGCGCGGGCGGCGCTGATACGACTCGACGATCAGAGCCATATCCTGACGCTGGCAATGCACCACATCATTGCCGATGGCGCTTCGATGCAGGTCTTGGTTGACGACCTGGCTGCGCTGTATGCGGCAGGGCCCGCGGCCGACGAGGCGCCGCCTGCCTGCCCAATCCAATATGCTGACTATGCCAGTTGGCAGCGCGACGCCGCCGTGCGGGATGCTCAGGAGCGCCAGTTGGCGTATTGGGTGGAGCAGCTCGGCATGCCCCCGGGCGAGCCACAGCCCAGCCTGGCGCTGCCTGTCGATCATCCCCGCCTGCCGGTTGCTCAATACCGGGCGGGATTGCATACCTTCGAACTCCCGGTTGAGCTGCTGGCTGCCCTGCGTCGCCAGGCCGAAGCCCACGGCGCGACCTTGTTCATGGTGTTGTTGGCCGCCTTGCAGGCGTTGCTGTACCGCCATACCGGGCAACGGGACGTCCGCGTCGGTGTGCCTGTCGCCAACCGCCCGCGAGCGGAACTGCAGGGCGTGGTGGGCATTTTCGTCAATACGTTGGTACTGAAGAGCAGTATCGAGACTCGTCAGAGCCTGGAGCAGGTGCTGGCTCAGGTCCGGGAGCGCGTGCTGGGCGCGCAGGCAAATCAAGAGGCGCCGGTCGACCAGGTCGTCGAGGCGCTGCGGCCAGTGCGCAGTGCAGGCGCCGCGCCGCTTTTCGACGTGATGTTCAACCATTTGCGGCGAGACTACTCGCTACTTCAACAGCGGCTGGGCTGCCGAGTGTCTGAAGAGCCCGCGGGTAATGAGCATGCGCAGTTCGAGCTGGCCGTAGACACGGTGGAAGATGTTGACGGGCGCTTGGTCGTGAACTTCCGTTATGCGGCTGAGCTGTTTGATGCTGCGACCATGGCACGGCTGGGTGGGCACTATGTTGCGATGCTCGAAGCGCTGGCGGGCGCGCCACGCCAGGCGGTGGGCGAAGTCGAGTTGTTGAGCGGCGCGGAGAGGAACAAACTGAGGGCCTGGGGCGAGAATCCGCTCCGGCCTTCCAAGATGGAGCCGGTGCACCGACAGATCGAGCAACAGGCGGGGGCCCGTCCGCGGGCCGTGGCGCTATGGTTCGGCGAGGAGAGCGTGAGCTACGAGGAGCTCAACCGCCGCTCCAACCGCCTGGCGCACCGGCTGATCGGCCTCGGGGTCAAGCCGGAGACGAGAGTCGGCATTGCCATGGAACGTTCCATCGAGATGGTGACGGGGTTGATGGCGATCCTGAAGGCGGGGGGAGCCTACGTGCCGCTGGAACCGGAACTTCCCGGCGAGCGGCTGGCGTACATGGTGGAGGACAGCGGCATCGAGCTGCTGCTTACGCAGCGCTGGGTCCGGGGCCGGCTCTGCGTGGACAAGAGGCTGCGGTTGCTGGAGGTCGACGCGCTGGATCTCGACGGCGAGCGGGAAGACGATCCCGGCGTGGTCGTACACGGAGAGAACCTGGCGTACGTGATCTATACCTCGGGTTCCACGGGCAGGCCCAAGGGAGCGGCTATCCGCCACCGGTCGCTGGCGATCTGCATGAATTGGATGCAGCAGACCTATGGCCTGACCTCCGAGGATGCCGTGCTGCACAAGGCGCCGTTTGGGTTCGATGTATCTGTCTGGGAGATCTTCTGGCCGCTGACGGCCGGGATACGGCTGGTGCTGGCCGCGCCGGGCGATCACCGTGATCCCGAGCGGATCACGGCACTGATCCGTCGGCATCAGATCACGACGCTGAATTTCGTGCCGGCGATGCTGCAGGCCTTTCTGGCGCATGAAGGCATCGAGACGCAGACGCGGCTGCGGTACGTGATGTGCGGCGGCGAGGCCATTTCCGCGGCCATTCAAGGCGAGGCACTGCGCCGGCTTAGGGGGGGGAGCCTGCAGAATCTTTACGGCCCGACCGAGACGACCATCCACGTGACGCAGTGGACGTGCCGGGACGACGGTCAAAGCCGGGTGCCGATTGGGCGGCCGATCGCCCAAACCAGGTCCTACGTATTGGATGCATCGCTGAATCTGGTTCCGCAAGGAGTGGAAGGCGAGTTGTACATCGGTGGCGATCTACTGGGCCGTGGCTATCTGAGTCGACCGGGTTTGAGTTCGGAGCGTTATGTGGCGGACCCGTTCGACGAGGCGGGCGGCCGGCTGTACCGCACGGGAGACCTGGCGCGGTGGAATGGGGAGGGGCAGCTGGAGTTCCTGGGCCGGACGGACCATCAGGTGAAGATCCGCGGCTTGCGGATCGAGCTGGGGGAGGTGGAGGCCCGGTTGCTGGCCCAGCCTGAGATTCGCGAGGCGGTAGTAGTGGACAAGGGCGCCCGATTGGTCGCTTACGTGTCCCTGGCGACCGAAAAGATGCTTGATGTGCGCGAACTGCGCGCTCGGCTTGCCCGGGCGCTGCCGGATTACATGGTGCCTGGCGTGATCATTTCAATGGAATCCTTGCCCCTCAACGCCAACGGCAAGGTGGATCGCCGCGCGCTGCCGGAACCCGAAACGCCGACCCTCCCGATGTTCGAGATGCCTGTGGGTGAGGTGGAGACCGTGTTGGCACAGCTCTGGACCGAGGCGCTGGGCGTCGAGCGTGTTGACCGTAATGACAACTTCTTCGAATTGGGCGGGCATTCGCTCATTGCGGTCCGGATGGCGGCGGTTCTGGCGAATCGCTATGCATGCGACGTCCCGGTGCGCATGTTCTTCGAAGCGCCGACCCTGCGCGACTTTGCGTTTCGCCTTTCTGAGGAACGGATGCCCGACGCAGGCTCGCGTCAGGACCGACTTGCGCTGATGCACAACCTGATGAGCGAATTCGAGGTCTGAAACGATGGAACTGGACGAAAAAAGCCTAGCCCGCCGCTTTATGGCGCTGTCCCCGGAAGCGCGGCGGGGATTTCTGACGAAACTTGGAGAAGCGGGTCTGAGTTACGTCGATTTGCCCATTGTTCCGGTGAATCGTAGCGAGGCGCTGCCGATCTCTTATGCGCAGAGAGGCCTTTGGTTGACCTGGCAGCTTGATCCGTCCAGCCCAGCCTACAACATGCCGGGGTTCCTGCGCTTCAGGGGCGCGTTGGCCAAGGATGCAATGCTTGCCGCGATGCGAGATCTGGCGCGACGACATGAAACTCTGCGCACAATCTTTCGTGTCGGCATCGACGGTGAACCCGCCCAGGTGATTCTGCCGTCGGAAGCCGTTCAGGTGAATGTGGCGGATCTCCGCGCGGAGCCTGAAGACAGGCGCGTGCGGACGCTGAATTCACAGCAACAGGCTCTGGTTCGTCAGCCATTCAAGCTCGATGCCGAACCGCCGGTGCGGGCCACGTTATGGGAGGTCAGCGAAGATGAGCATGTGCTGGGCATCGTATTGCACCACATAGCGGGGGATGGCGCGTCCGTGCGAATACTGCTGGACGAACTCCTGATTCTGTATCGAAATGCTTGCGGCGCACACTCGCAAGAGCTGGATGCTCTGCCAGTGCAGTTTGCCGACTATGCCGTCTGGCAGCGGAATTGGTTCGATGCCGGCGAGCGCGACCGCCAGTTGGAGTACTGGCGGTCGCGGCTGGGTATCGAGCATCCGCCCATCGAGTTGCCTATGTTGCGACCGAGAGGCGGCGTTATCGAATCAAAGGAAAATCACTACGAGTTCCAGCTGCCGCGTGAATTGAGCGAGCGCATTCGCGTTCTGGCACGGTCTCACCGAGCCTCGCTGTATATGGTGATGCTGGCGTTGTTGAAACTGACGCTCCATCGTTTCAGCGGTGCGCAGGATGTACGTGTCGGCGCCCCGGTCGCCAACCGCAGGAAGGCCGAAACACAGGGGCTGGTCGGCTACTTTCTCAACTTGCTGGTCATGCGCACCCGGGTGGATCCGGCGAGCAGCTTTGTAGATATTCTCGGTCGGGTTCGTGAGACAGTGCTGGATGCACACGCCCATCAGGATTTGCCCTTCGACCTGCTGGTCGATGCGCTTCGACCGGAACGGGACGCCGGGGTACATCCGTTTTTCCAGGTCAAATGTACTCAGCAGGAGCATGTCCCGGAAATCAGAATCGCGGGCGATCTGGAGGTGGAGTTCGTTCCCGTATCCAGTGGCCAGGCTCATTTTGACTTGAGTCTGGATTTTACTGATCGCGATGACGGCATACGTTGCGACTTGATCTATTCGGAAGCGCTGTTTGACGAGGCAATCGTTCATGCGTTCGCCGCCACCCTGGAGAGCTTCGCGGCGCAGGCAGTCGACTTTCCACACAGGATGGTGGCGGATCTTTCCTTGCCGCTTCCCGTTTCCGACGCCGCGGGCGCGCAACGCGAATTCGGCGCGCCAAGTGTGGTCCGGATGTGGAAACTGGCCGCCGAGGCGGGTTCGGCGAAGTTTGCGGTAAGAGACGAAGATCAGTGCCTGACTTACGCCGAACTGGACCAACAGTCCGGCCGTCTGGCGCAGACGCTGATCGCAAGAGGGGTCGGTTGCGACGTCCGCGTGGGCGTATACGCGGAACGATCGTGCCGGTTCGTTGTTGGTTTATTGGCCGTGTTGAAGGCGGGCGGCGCCTATGTCCCTCTCGATCCCTCCTTGCCGCCAGATCGGTTGGCCTTCCAGTTGCGGGATAGCGGTGCCGCGCTGTTGCTGAGCAGCGGAAGACCGGCCTGGCAGCCGGATATTCCCGTTTTTCCGCTTGAACTTGCCGTCGCACCGGAACAGGATCCTGTTCGAGTTGTGCCGTCGATACATCCCTCGCAGGCCGCCTACGTCATCTACACATCCGGTTCCACCGGGAATCCAAAGGGGGTGGTGATCAGTCACGGCGCATTGGCCAACTATGTGCAGGCCTTGCTGGAGCGCCTCGATCTTCCCGAAAGCGCGCGCAGCATGGCGATGGTTTCGACCGTCGCGGCCGACTTGGGGCACACGGTGCTGTTCGGCGCCCTGTGCTCCGGACGGGAATTGCATTTGATCTCCACGGAACGCGCCTTCGATCCGGATGCCTTCGCCGAGTACATGAGCAGACATCAGGTAGATGTACTAAAGATCGTGCCCAGCCACCTTCAGGCTCTCCTGAATGCGGGTACGCCGGAAGAAGTGCTGCCGACGAGTCGGCTGGTGGTTGGAGGCGAGACGACACGGTGGTCGCTGCTGAAGCAGGTCGCGGACTTGAAACCGGGGTGCCAGGTACTCAATCACTACGGTCCGACCGAGACCACGGTGGGTATTCTTACGCAGGAAGCGCGTGTGGCGCTGCGCACGGCCAGCGCCTTGCCCGTCGGGAAACCGCTAGCCAATGGCTATGCCTGCGTACTGGATGTGAATCTCAATCCGGTGCCGTTCGGGGTGGCCGGCGAATTGTATGTGGGCGGTCCGGGCGTGGCGCGCGGCTACCAGGGGCGTGCCGCACAAACAGCCGAACGCTTCGTCGCTAGTCCATCCAAGACAGGCGAGCGCCTCTATCGCACGGGAGACCGGGTGAGGATGCTGGAGGACGGCAATCTCGAATACCTGGGCCGGGCGGACGACCAGGTGAAAGTGCGCGGCTATCGGGTGGAGCTGCGGGAGATTGCCCAGGCGTTGCTCGGAATGACCGGCGTCATGGCGGCCGAAGTCATCATCCGCGAGGACGAGGATCGACAAACTCAAATCCACGCATATGTCGTGCCCCAGACCGGGGAGAAGCTCGCGGCGGAGGACTTGAGAGAAAGGCTCGCTCGAAAGCTGCCAGAGTACATGATGCCCAGCGCGATCATGCAACTGGACGTCTTGCCGCTGACGGCTAACGGCAAGGTCGACCGCAAGGCGTTGCCGCTGCCCGAGGAGCGCGCGGCGGGGCGTTACGAGGCGCCCCAAGGCGAAGTGGAACAGGCGCTGGCCGACGTATGGAAGCAAGTACTTCGAGTAGATCAGGTCGGCCGGCATGACAATTTTTTCGAACTTGGCGGTGACTCGATCCTCACCCTTCAAATCATCGCGCGGGCTCGCAAGCAGGGACTGCGCTTCACGCCAAAAGAACTGATGGAGCGTCAGACCGTCGCCGCAGTCGCGGCGGTCGCTACCCAGGAAGCTGCGCCGATGGCGACCGCCGCAGCGACCGCGGCGTCGTCCGAGGCAGGCATGCGGTTTGCGCCGATACCCGTGCAGGCTTGGTTTTTTGAACAGAAGTTCGAAGACGATCACCACTGGAACCAGTCGCTGCTCCTCAGCGCTACCGAGGTGATTGAACCGGCACAGGTGCGGCGGGCTGTCGAAGCCCTCGTCGTGCATCACGAGGCTTTGCGTCTGACTTTCGAACGTGGCGCCGACCACCGCTGGTCGCTGTGCAGTTTGCCGCCAGGCCATCCAGTCTTCGAGGAGATCGATCTCGCCGCAGAGGGCGATATCGCTGTGGCCATCGAGAATGCTGCCGATCGCGCTCAGCGCAGTCTGAGCCTGCAACGGCCATTTAAAGCGGTGTGGATGAATCTGGGCGGCGGGCGTGCCGGCCGCTTGCTGCTGGTTGCCCATCACCTCGTCGTCGACGGTGTTTCGTGGCGTGTGATTCTTGATGACCTTCAGGCCGTGTGCGGGCAGATTCGAGAGGGACGTACGCCGGATCTTCCCCCTGTGACCACGTCATTGCGGGATTGGTCCACAGCGCTGGCACGCTATGCCGATAGCGCCAAGCTGCGCGACGAACTGACCTATTGGGAGAGCGTCGTTGGGGGAGCGGAACAGCCGCTGCCCGGTGTCGCGGACGGCAGCAACACGGTGGCCGACGCGCGCACGCTCATTACCTCGCTGGGTGAGGCACGCACGGAGCAGCTCCTGGCCGATGTGCCGCAAGCCTACCGCACGCGCATCGACGACGTCCTGCTGACAGCCCTGGCGCGCACCTTGTGCGCCTGGGATGGGCGCGAACATGTCTTGGTCGAACTCGAGGGCCATGGTCGGGAGGAGCAACTTTTCGATGGCGTGGACCTGAGCCGAACCGCGGGCTGGTTCACCACGCTGTATCCGGTACGTCTGGCGCCGGGAGATACGAGCCGGGAAGCGGATGGGAGCCCTGGCGGCAGCCTGAAAGCCATCAAGGAGCAGTTGCGGCAGGTGCCGAACAAGGGGATCGGCTACGGCGTGCTGCGCTACCTTGGAGACGAGGGGCGTGTGCTTGCCGATGGCGCCTATCCTCAGGTCACGTTCAACTATCTCGGTCGGATCGATCAGAGCTTCGGTGTTGACTCGATATGGCGGCTGGCTCGCGAGAGCGCGGGACAGGAGCGTGCTCCCGGCAGCCGGCGCCGGACGTGGCTGAGCATCGACGCGGAGGTGCACCGCGGCGAGTTGCGCGTGCGCTGGACCTTTAGCACGGCGGTCCACGACGAGGCCACGATAAAGGACCTATCCCGACGGTTCCTGGATGAACTGGAAAACTTGATCGAGCACTGCCTGAACGGCGCGCAGGGTGTGACGCCGTCTGACTTCCCGCTGGCCAGGATCAGCCAGGATAGACTCGACGGATTGCGGCTGCCATGGGATCGCGTGGCTGACCTCTATCCACTGTCGCCGATGCAGTCCGGGATGTTGTTTCACAGCATTCTCGAGCCGGAAGGGACGGTGTACGTCAATCAGCTCCGGCTGGATCTGGAAGATCTTGACGCTGCCCGCTTCAAGGCGGCATGGAAGACGACGCTCGATCGACATGAAGTGTTGCGCACGGGCTTCATGCAGGGCGAAGCCTCGCTTCAATGGGTAGCTCGATCGGTTGAATTGCCACTTGTCGAATACGACTGGCGTGACCGAGTCGACCTCGACGCTGCGCTCGACGCATTGGCCCAGGCCGAGCATGAGCGGGGCTTCGACCTGGCCACGCCGCCGTTGTTGCGGTTGGTGCTGGTTCAGTGCGGCGCGGGTCGATATCACCTAATCTGGACGCGTCACCATCTGTTGCTGGACGGTTGGAGCACTGCGCGACTGCTGGCCGAAATCCTCACCCGCTATTCCGGGAAAAGCCCGCTTCCTTCGCGAGGACGCTACCGGGACTACATCGCCTGGTTGCTAGCCAGGGACGGCGCGGCTGCGGAAATGCACTGGCGGACACTATTGGCAGACATCGATGGGCCGACGAGGATCGGCTCCGAGCCCAAACCGTCGGCAGACGGGCAGGGGCAGCAGGAACACATTCAGGTGTTCGATGCCGCGGAGACGGCGCGCATGGCGGAGTTCGTCCGGGCTGAGCGGATAACCTTGAATACGCTGGTTCAGGCAGCGTGGGCGCTATTGCTGCGGCGCTACACCGGACAGGCAGGCGTGTGCTTCGGTGCGACCACGTCGGGTCGCCCGGCGGAGTTGCCCGATGCCGACGAGGTGTTGGGGGTGTTCATCAACACTCTTCCCGTCGTGGCGCGCCCTCGGCCGGAGCAGCGGATAGGTGATTGGCTGCGCATGCTGCAAGCGCAGAACATCGCATCACGTGAACACGAGCACACTCCGCTTTTCGAAATTCAGCGTTGGGCTGGCTCCAATGGGCTGGGATTGTTCGACAGCATCCTGGTGTTCGAGAACTATCCGGTTGACGAGGCGCTACGGCAGCCAGGCAATGGGGCGCCACGTGTCTCCATCGCTGGCAATTGGGAAGAGACCAACTACCCGATGACTTTGACCGTAACTGCGGAGGATGCGCTGACGATCGGCTATTTTTTCCAGGAAAAATGCTTCGCGGCGGAGCAGGTAGCGCTTCTGGCCGGCCATATGCGGAACTTGCTGATGTTCCTCACTGGGTCGACGCAGCGTTGCCTGGGAGAAGCTGATGCGGTGAGCGGGGCCGAGCGTCGGCAATTGAACGAGTGGGGCGTGAATGCTCACCGGTACCCGGATGCGGAGCCGGTACACCGGCTGATCGAGCGCCGCGTACGGGACTATCCACATGCGAGCGCACTATTGTTCGGCGATGAGTCGCTGACGTATGCGGAATTGAACTTGCAGGCCAACCGTCTGGCGCACCGCCTGATCAGGCTGGGGGTAGGGCCGGACGTTAGGGTTGGGATCGCGGTGGAGCGTTCCATCGAGATGGTGGTGGGGCTGCTGGCGATCTTGAAGGCTGGCGGCGCGTATGTACCGCTCGACCCCGGGTATCCCGTGGATCGGCTGGCCTACATGATGGTGGATAGCGAGATCCGGCTATTGCTGACGCAGCGCGAAGTGAGGGATCGGCTGCCGGCGCTGGACGGGCTCGAGGTTCTGGAGCTTGAAACGCTGGACGTGGCGGATGAATCTGGAAACGACCCAAGAGTCGATGTACACGGCGAGAACCTGGCGTATGTGATCTATACCTCCGGATCCACAGGGCGGCCAAAGGGGGTTGGCATCCCTCATCACAGTTTGGTCGAGCATGCCCAAGTAGCGGTTGATTTTTTCGGTCTCACCAAAGCGGATCGGATGCTCCAGTTTGCGACCTTGAACTTCGACGGTTGCATCGAACAGTTGTTTCCACCCCTGATCGAGGGGGCTGCGGTGGTATTGCGCGGCCCTGCTTTGTGGGATAGCTCCACATTCCATCAGGAACTGATGGCAAAGCAGATCAGTGTCGTGGATATCACGACGGCGTACTGGCTATTGCTGGTACAGGACTTCGCACGGCAAGGCGTCCGAGACTATGGTGCGTTGCGTCAGGTTCATGCCGGTGGCGAGGCCATGCCGCCGGAAGGCCTCAATGCCTGGCGTGCAGCCGGGCTGGAGCGCGTCAGGTTGTTGAACACGTATGGACCGACAGAGGCGACCGTCACTGCCTCCACGCTGGACTGCCAGCCCTATGTGAATGCAAGCAAGCCGCTCCCGCTGCAAATGCCGATCGGCACGCCCTTGGCTGGCCGGGAACTCCGGGTTGTAGATGCCGATTTCAACCTTGCGCCACAAGGAGTGTCAGGTGAATTGCTTATCGGTGGAGAATTGCTGGCGCGCGGCTACCTGGGCCGTGCGGGTTTGAGCGCGGAGCGCTTCGTGGCGGACCCGTTCGGCAAGGCTGGCGGCCGGCTTTACCGCACTGGCGATCTGGTGCGCTGGAACGCCGAGGGCCAGCTGGAGTACCTGGGACGGATCGATCATCAAGTCAAGATCCGGGGATTGCGCATCGAACTGGGCGAAGTGGAAGCGCAGTTGCTGTCGCAGCCGGAAGTCAGGGAGGCGGTGGTGGTGGCGCGCGACGGGCCGGGCGGAGCACGGCTGGTGGGTTATGTGTCAGCGCAGGTCGGAAACACCGTCGACGTCGGAGAACTGAGGGAGCGTCTGGGTCGGCAGTTGCCGGACTACATGGTGCCTGGCGCGATCGTGGTGCTGGAAAGCCTGCCGCTCAATGCCAACGGCAAGGTGGACAGGAAGGCGCTGCCCGAGCCCGGGCTGGAGAGCATGCGGGCGTACGAGGCGCCGCAGGGCGAGGTGGAGCAGGTCTTGGCGGCGATCTGGTCGGAGGTGCTGGGAGTCGAGCGCGTGGGGCGCCACGATAACTTCTTTGAGTTAGGCGGACATTCGCTACTTGCGCTGCAAGTGGCCGCCCGTGTCCAGTCTCACATTCAGAAAGATATAGCCATTCGAGATTTCTTCGCCAATCCGAGTCTGGCCGGGATGAGCATCCTACTTGAAGCTGAACCGCACACAAAAGCAAGAAGTCAGTCTCTGTCGGAAATTGACTCATTCATTGATGACTTGGAAACCGCGTAATGGATAGTTTGGCTACTCATCGTATCGCAGAGCGTTTTGCGCGGCTCGGGCTTGATCAGCGTAAGGCAATCTATCGGAAAATCAGACTGGAGGGGTTGGCTATTGGGCATTTTCCAATCCTTGTCCGAGAAGCATCGGATTTCTCCCGTTGCCAGGCTTCGTACGCTCAGGCGCGCCAATGGTTCCTTTGGCAGCTTGATCCACTAAGTACGGCGTATCACATCAGTGGCGCACTGAAAATCAAGGGTGTGTTGAATGTCGAAGCACTCAGAGAAAGCTTCGACGCACTGGTAGCGCGGCACGAATCCTTGCGCACAGTGTTTCGCCCAGGGGAAGACGGTAGGCTTGAGCAGGTCATCCGGGCAGACGGTCTCATGCAGGTTGATGAGATTGATCTCAGCGGGGTAACGGCCGGAGAGCGCGAGGCGAAGGTGAAAGCAGCGGCGACGGAGCTGTATCAGACACCTTTCGACCTGGAGGCGGGGCCATTACTGCGAGTGGGCTTGATTCGGGAAACTGCGGACGAGCACGTGCTGGTGGTGGTGATGCACCACATCGTCTCGGATGGCTGGTCGATGCAGATCATCGTGGATGAGTTCGTCACGCAATATAGCTCTCGGGTACTAGGCCAGGTTCCACGACCGCCTTCGTTGCCGATTCAGTACGCGGACTATGCAGCCTGGCAGCGCAACTGGTTGGAAGCCGGGGAGCGGGACCGGCAGCTCGCGTACTGGAAGGCCCAGTTGGGTAACGAAAACCCGGTGCTGCAATTGCCTACGGATCGTCCGCGCAATGCCGACGGCGTGTATGGGGCGGTTTGCCATCGCATTGCATTGACCGATGAGTTGGTGCTTGGGTTGCGAAAGTATGTACAGGCTGAGGGAGCGACGCTGTTCATTGCGCTTCTGGCCGGCGTGCAAGCGTTGCTCTACCGGTATGGCGGCCAGGAGGACATCCGGGTAGGCGTGCCTGTCGCCAATCGCCATCGGGTGGAGACCGAAGGCGTGGTGGGCTTTTTCGTCAATACGCAGGTTCTACGCAATGTGATTCACGGACGTCAGAGCCTGGGACAGATATTCAAACAGGCCAAGGAGGCGGCGCTAGGCGCGCAGGCCCATCAGGATCTTCCTTTTGAGCAACTGGTCGAAGCGCTGCAACCGCAACGAAATCTGGGCATCAATCCCTTGTTTCAGGTGCTGGTCAATTATCAGCGCCAGGACCGCCGCTCGCTGCAAGGAATGCCCGGACTTACGCTGGAAGACTATGCGCTAGGCGAAAAAAGGGCGCAGTTTGAGTTGACGGTGGACCTGAGCGAGGACACAGAAGGCCAGGTGCAGGTGAGTTTCACCTATGCCAGGGAACTGTTCGACGCGAGCACTGTGGCCCGCATGGCCCAACACTATGTTGCGGTGTTGCAGGCGCTGGTCCACTTGCCCGGGCAGGCAGTGGTCGAAGTTGAACTGTTGGGCGAAGCGGAGCAGCAACAGATTCGCAGATGGGCAGTGAATGAGTGCCAACATCCCAATGTTCATCCGGTGTACGAGATGATCGAGCGGCAAGTGCGAGAGAATCCAAACGCGCTGGCGCTGGTGTTCGGCGACGAGTCCTTGACGTATTTGGAATTGAACGTGCAGGCCAACCGGCTGGCGCACCGTTTGGTCAGACTTGGGGTAGGTTCCGATGTTAAGGTCGGGATCGCGGTTGAACGCTCCATTGAGATGGTGGTGGGGCTGCTGGCTATCCTGAAGGCGGGGGGTGCCTACGTACCGCTGGATCCGGAGTATCCAATGGATCGTCTGGCCTACATGGTGGACGACAGCGACATCAAGCTACTGCTGACTCAGCATGCGATACGGGATCGATTGCCGCCGCTGGACGGGTTGGAGGTCATTGAACTCGACGCACTGGACGTGACGCAGGAACGCGAGCACGACCCGCGGATCGCAGTGCATGGTGACAGCCTGGCGTATGTGATCTATACCTCGGGTTCTACAGGACGACCCAAGGGCGCATCGATTCGTCATGGCGCGTTGAGCCGCTGCATGACATGGATGCAAGAGACTTATGGCTTGACTGCGGCAGATGCCGTATTGCATAAGGCTCCATTCAGCTTCGACGTGTCGGTATGGGAGATCTTCTGGCCCTTGACTGTGGGTGTGCGGCTAGTGGTGGCAAGCCCGGGAGACCATCGCGATCCGCAACGGATCATTGAGCTGATCGTCAAGCACGGGGTCACGACGATCAACTTCGTGCCGGCGATGTTGCAAGCGTTTTTGGCGCAGGAGGGCATAGAAGAACAGACGCGACTGCGCTATGTGATCTGCGGTGGCGACGCCATGCCCGCCGCCACGCAGGGGGAGGCACTGCGTAGACTCAGGGGCGTGAGCCTGCAGAACCTGTATGGCCCGACGGAGACGACGATCCATGTCACGCAGTGGACGTGCCGGGAAGACGAACAAGATATGGTGCCGATCGGGCGGCCGATCGCGCAGACGCAGGTCTACGTGCTCGATGAGTCGCTGAAATGGACGCCCCAAGGGGTGGCCGGCGAACTGTATATCGGGGGTGAATTGCTGGGCCGCGGCTACTTGGGACGTCCCGGATTGAGCGCCGAACGCTTCGTTGCGGACCCTTTTGGCGAAGCCGGAGGCCGGCTCTACCGCACCGGCGACCTGGTGCGGTGGAATGCCGAAGGCCAGTTGGAGTACCTTGGACGGATCGACCACCAGGTCAAGATCCGCGGACTGCGCATCGAGCTGGGCGAGGTGGAAGCCCAGTTATTGTCGCAGGCGGACGTCAGGGAGGCGGTGGTGGTTGCGCGTGACGGGCCGGGTGGAACTCGGTTGGTGGCCTATGTGTCCGTACAGGCGGGAAAGACTCTCGACGTTGGGCTGCTGAGGCAGCGGTTGAACCGGCAATTACCTGGCTATATGGTGCCGAGCGCGATCGTGGAACTGGATAGCTTGCCGCTCAATGCCAACGGCAAGGTGGACCGGAAGACGCTGCCGGAGCCCGGGTGGAATAGCGCATGGGCGTACGAGGCGCCGCAGGGTGAGGCCGAGGAGGCGTTGGCCACGATCTGGGCCGAAGTGCTGGGAATTGAACGCGTAGGGCGGAACGATAATTTCTTCGAATCGGGTGGGAATTCGCTGGCAGCGTTACAGCTTGTCCGACTCGCGAGCAAACTTCCCGGCAGGCGCATCTCGTTGAAGGATGTTTTTTCCAGGCCCAGCTTGGCTGGACTTGCCGGGGAGCGTGTACGTTTCCAGTATGAAACCCCCCTGAATACGGTGGCGCAGACGCTGCGAACGCTTTTTTTGCTGCATGACGGCTGGGGGAGCGTGTTGGATTACACCTCGTTGGCGAGAGCGCTGGAACGCGCCAACTGTGCAGTGATCGGCCTGCCATATCCGGCCGAATCCATGGCGGCGCCGCACGATCTGGCACGACTCGCGGACTGGCATGCCTGCGCAATTCTCGCATCTGGCCGAAAGGGGCCGTTTCTGGTCGCGGGCTGGTCTTTGGGCGGCGCGCTGGCTCTTTTGACGGCGCAGTCGCTTGAACGCAGGGGACATGCGGTGGAGTTCGCGGGAGCAATCGATCCTTTCGTACCTCCTGCGTACGGATGTGAAGAGTCGATCAGCTACGAGACCGAGCTGCAGGAGTTTCTTGGAATCTTGCTGCCGCAGAGCCATCACGAACGTCTACTGCATCATCCAATGTTGCAGGAGCCGCTTGAACAGGCCTACCGCGACCCCGATAAGCTGATTCCCCTGCTGCGGGCGGTGCTCGCGCAAACACTGCCTGAAGATCTGCATGAGTATGGCGCATTGGGAGAGAAAGAACTGGCCAGGTTGTTCGCGGGGGCGCGGGCGCTGCGTGCTGCAGGGAACAAGCCGCATGCACGAGTCGAACTAGGCGGACGCATCAAGGTGTGGTGGTCGGAAGATCGCGTCGCATCAGAAAAGAAGGCGTTTGAAACTTGGGTGAAATCTCGAAAACCTATCGCAGAGGCCACCCTGGCGGCCGATCATTTGCGCGTGGTGCGCACACCGATGCTGTTTGACCAGTTGCGTCAAGAGTTGCGTCTGTAGGAAGAGGCGCCCGCCATGGACGGCGGCGGGCGCTCACTGAAACCCGCGTAGCTCGCCCACGGAAATGCGCAATTCGGCTGGCGCTAGCTCTGCACCGGACCCGTGGCCGTTTCAGGCTCCGCAGCGGCCGATAACGCAGCGCTGATCTCCCCCGTGCGCACCGCGGTCACGGACAGCAATGTGTCGCTGATCCCATGTGTCGGCTCGCTGGCGCCCTGCATGAAGATGGCGGGGTGGAAGTCCGGGGAGGTCTTGAGCCGGTATTGGCGGTCGATATCGAAGTCGTCCAGATAAGGCGAGAGGGCGGCCAGCATGGTCTTGTGCTGCTGGCGCTCGTAGCCGGTGGCCAGCACTACCGCGTCATAGCGGACGGTCTCGTCCGGTGCGCCGGCCGCGTCGTTGAGCGTCAGATGGATTCCGCTCTCGCCGGCGCAAGCTGCCGCGACCGCGCGCCGCGGCAGGATGCGGTGCCGCGCTTGCGCCTTGACCTTCTGCTCATACAGGACCTTGAAGATACTCTGGATCAGCGCCAGGTCCGGACTGGCATAGTTGGTATGGCGGAATTCGCGCAGCAGTTCCTGGCGCTCGGCCGGCTTGCGGCTGTACACGTGGTCGACGAAGTCGGTATTGAAGATTTCGTTGACGAAGGGGCTGTCGTCGGACGGCTTCATGGTCCGCGCGCGCATGATGAGATCGACGTGAGGAGCATTGGACCGGCCATGAAGGTCCATGAATATCTCCGCCGCGCTCTGGCCGGCGCCGATGACGGCGATTTTTCCGGCCTGGCCGTTGGCGGCAATGCTGTCCAGATAGCGGTGGGAATGGAAGATCCGGGGATCGTCACGCAAGCGCTGGAAGCTCTCTGGGATGCGGGCCGTGCCGCCCACGCTAACCACCAGGTTGCGCGCCAGGCGCTCGTGTACTTCACCGGTCAGGTCGCGCGAGCGCACGCGCAGCAGGCTGACTATGTTGCCGCGCTTTTCGGGCAGCACCTCGAATACGCTTTCGCCGTAGACGCAACGGTCCTCGAAATGGGCCGCGGCCCAGGCGAAGTAGTCGCTGAACTCATGGCGGCTGGGGAAGAACGTCTTGAGATTGATGAAGTCCTGCAGCCGCCGCTTTTCGTGCAAATAGTTGACGAAGGTGTATCGGCTGGTCGGATTGCGCAGGGTAGCCAGATCTTTTAGGAAGGATACCTGCATGTGCGCGTGGTCGAGCGCCATGTCCGGGTGCCAGGCAAAAGTCGCCTGGCGTTCGATGAAGAGTGGGCTGAGGCGTGGACCGCCGGCCTGCCGCTGCTCCTCCACGGCAATGGCCAGGGCAAGATTGGACGGGCCGAAACCGATGCCGATGAAGTCATGAATGGCCAATAACGCGCTCCTTGGTCTGATTGGGTATGCATTGCGTGGCGCCGAACGATCGGCAACCGTTTCGGCGGGGCGAGATGCTGATATCTAGACGAGGAGTTCTGGTCTTTGTTTAAGGGTTCGCTGCTTGGTCGATGCATCATCGCCGAACAATCCCGTCCGTCGGCTTCGGCTCTGCCCTATGCTCGGGCGCCAAGGGGCAGGCATGGCAATGGCTGTACCCGGGCAGACGGTAGAACAGGCAGCATTGGCGGTGCAGGAGGAGAGGGGTATTGATGTGGTCTTGAGTGAGCGGGGAGACGCGTTGCGGAGCAAAAAGGGGATTGGGCGCGCCGTCCGGACCCGTCGGCCGCTGCAGCAGGAATTGTTTGTCCTGGGCGACGTGGTTGGCGTTGCCGGTCAACGTCAGCGCCTGGTCGAGTATGGTTTCGAGGCAACGCGCCGCGTTGCCCCAAAGGATCTTCTCGGCAAGGCGGGTCTGCCAGACGATGGCCTTGAACAGTGGACGCAGGTGCGCGTCCAGCAAAGGGCCGTAGCGGACGGCCGCGGGAGTCGCGGGCGCCGGACGGCCTTCATGGCGGATATGAAAGCGGATAGGAACGCCGAAATCGTTCAGATTCAACGCAAGATCCTCGGCTCGCAGGGGAAAGGCGCGTTGCAGTACGCTCGCCGCGGCGGCAGTCGCTGGCAACAGGGCCCACAGGTAGTCCAGGCTCCAGGCCGAGGCGGCGGCCCGCAAATCGTTGCCCGAGACGTTCAGGTGCGCGGCGTACCGTCGTATCGTGTCGCCAAAAAGCGGGTCGCGGCCCAGCAGGCGCGTAACGGGAACCGCGCCTGCCGGCCATTCAGGGGCGCAGTGCAGTGCCTCTGCGTAGGCCGCCCAGTCACCATGGAACAACGGGGAAAGCAGGGGAATCATCGCCGCTTTCCGGACATGATGAGGCTCAAAAGCGATACCGTGCGTTGAGCACGACGGTCCGTTCCTGGCCATACTGGCACTGGCTGCCATCGCCGACCGACTGGTAGCAAGTTGCGACATACTCCTTGTCGGCCAGGTTCTGGACGTTCAGCGCGAAGCGCCAGGGTCCTGTGTCGTATTGCAGGGCGGCGTCAAAGAGTGTGAACGACGGCGTTTTCCAGGTGTTGGCTTCGTCGTTGTAGACGGATCCGACATAGCGCACGCCAATCCCGATGCCGAGGCCGCGCAGCACGGAGTCCGGCAGGCGGTAGTTCAACCAGGCCGATGCCATCTGCTTTGGCGTCGCTGTCGGCACCTTGCCCTTATCGGGGCCGTTGCTGTCGGTGATCTTGACGGCGCCGTAGGTGTAGGTGGCGATGAGGTCCATGCCGGGGGCCAAGGCCGCTTTTGCTTCCAGTTCGATGCCCCGCGACCGCACGGCGCCGTTCTGTGTCTGATAGTCGGGGTTCGTCGTGTCCACCGTCAGCGCATTGGTCTTGCGCAGGTCGTACAAGGCGACCGTGTACAAGCTGCGTCCGTTGTCGGGGGTGAATTTCAGGCCCACTTCGTATTGTTTGGCTTCCGTAGGCTTGAAGGGCGTATTGTCGGCATCGCGTCCGACGGTCGGCAGGAACGACTCGGCATAGCTGAAATATGGCGTCCAACCCGTGCCGGTGAGATAGCTGATCCCGAGGCGCTTGGTGAACTTGTTGTCTCTCTGCGTGGTATCGGTTTCCGCCAGACGATCGAGGGATCTCAACGTTGTCCAGTCCATGCGTCCACCCAGCGTGATCAGCCAGTGTGGCGTCAATTTGATCTGGTCCTGCACGTACAGCCCGAGTTGACGCAAGCGCTGCTTGGAGTCGTCGAAGTCCGCGATCGGCGACACCGTCACGGGCTGGCCGTACACGAGGTCGTAGATGTCGAGCGGTCCCGTCTCGCCCGTGTAGACCCGCCTGGCATTGTTCTGCCTTTCTGCGTCCAGGCCGAACAGCAACGTGTGCGCGATGCTGCCGGTCTTGACCTGGCCTTCGACCTGCGTGTCTATCGCAATTTGTCGGTTTTCGTCCTTGAACTTGCGTACCTGGCGTTGCATGGTCCTGCCATCGTCCTCCAGGCTGAGCGACATGATGCGACGATAGGTCACGTCGACCTCGGACAAACGCGTGTTCTGGCGCAGGGTCCAGGCGCTGCTCAGCTTGTGCTCGAACAGGTAGCCGACGGTAGCCTGGTCCTGATCGAAGCCCGAATACCCGGGTTCGCCTTCGAGCAGCGACGCGGATTTCCGGGTCGACGCACCGGGCGGTGCATAGCGGAATGCAAACCCGTCGTTGCGATCGCGGAGGAATTCTGACAGCAGCGTCAGCGAGGTGTCCGGGGTCGGTTTCCAGGTAAGCGATGGCGCCAGATAGCGGCGCGTGTTCGAGACTTCATCACCGCTGGCATACCTGTCCTGCGTGTCCGCGTTCATCCCGAGGCCGATGATCCGATACAGGATCCGTTCCTCTTGGTCCAGCGCGCCGCCCACGTCCACAGCAAGCTGGCGCCGGTCCTCGTTGCCGATCTGGACCTCGATTTCGCGCGGCGAGTCGGCGGCGGGGCGCTTGCTGACGCGGTTCACGATTCCGCCCGCGTCGCCTTTTCCATAAAGCACCGAGGTGGGGCCGCGTAGGACTTCGATGCGTTCCAGACCGTAGGATTCGCTGCGCTGACTCGCAAAGGTGCCTGCGTTGGTGTTCATCCGCAAGCCGTCCTGGTATAGCGACGTGCCGTAGCCCGAGAAACCGCGCAGATTGATCCAGTCGTCTTGTCCGCGGATGTCCGCGCCATACGTCTGGCTGGCCACGCCAGGTACGTAACGCAGCGCCTCGACCACGGACAAGGCGCCACGATCATCCAGCTCGTCTCGGCCGATGACGGAAATGGACTGCGGTACTTCGGTGATCGGCGTGCTGGTCTTGGTGCCGGTAAGGCTGCGTTCGGCAACATAGCCGGACACCGGTCCGGTGGCGGAATCCCGGTCTGCCTCCACTCTTACTGTGGGGAGAGTGACCACGATGTCGGCTTGGCCTGGTTCTTGGGCCAGGGATGTGCCGGTGACGGCGATGGTCAATAGGCCGGCCTGGGCGACGCGCGCTATGGGTGCGAGAGGCCGCGCCGGCGGTTCGCTGTTACGCAGCGGATAGTGGATTCTCATCATTTTGGTTTTGACGGTTGAAATGGCGATGCGTCGGCGGGTAGGTTCGCGAGTTCGCTGGCTGCATCGATGTAGCGAACTAGACGTTGCGCATCGGGTTTTGTTTAGGCGGGCCGAGCCAGCTTTACCCGGGACGTACCGCGGAAGGGCGGGCCGGGAAGTTGCTGCTAAACAAGCGAGTGGTTATTTCGTCTTGTTTGCGTGGCGTGCGGGGTCTTGTGGCTTTTCAAATCTTCTTTCTATTGGCGCAGATGACGAAGACGAAGCTGGTTTACGTTTGGTCCTTGAGAAATGCCGCGGCCGACAGGGCCGGGCAGCACATTGAGTACAAGGGTGGACGGCGCTATATGAAGTCGCCGCTGGAGTACCTGGCTGAAACCTTGAACGGGACCGAGCTGGGGGATGCCTATTCGTTGGAAGCGGTCATCTTCGACGACGACGAGGGCTCGGTCCGGGACCGCGAGAGCGTGGGGGACTATGGCTTTTCATGGCGGCCCGGCGGGCAATGGTTCTATCCGCCTGCGCTCGAGGCGGGTGAGCGGCGGGTGAACGACCTGCTGTGTTCGGTTCCATCGACCTATCGGCGGCTGCCGCTGGACGCGGCGGACCGGCCCGCTGGTAAGTGCGCCTTCGAGGCGCGCCTGCTGGACAAACTGCTGGTCCTGGGCGCCGAACTGGTGGTGCTCGATGGCCTGCTGGTCATACTGGACGAACTGGTGCGCCCTGGTGCGCCGTTCCATCGGAAGATCGTCAACATCCACCCTGGCATCACCAGGATCGAATCGCCCTATGAGCGCCGGGGAGCCTACGCGACGCTGGACGCCTTGCATGGAGCTCGCGGACAGAAGGTCGTGGATTGGCAGACCGGCGAAACGAAGCAGGTGCCGGTGGTGGACATGACCGGAGCGTCGTTTCACTACGTCGACAATGGCATCGATTCAGGCGAAGTGATTCTGGACGTGCTCAATACGCGCATCGACCCGCGGGACACGATCCTGGAACTGCGCTGGAACAACTTCAACAACAGCCTGTTTCCGGCCCTGCGCCAGGGGCTGGCGCACATGGCGGCGATGCTGGCGGCATGACGCCTCAGCGCGCCGAAGCCGGATGGTCGGCATCGGCGCGCCATACCTACAGGAAGGATTTGAAGGATGGGCTTCGCGTACCGGTTTGCGGCGAAACGGCGCCAGATCATTGCGTGTGTCTGGAGATTGATGCTGGGCGGCGCGTTGGCGCTGGCCGGCGGCGCCCATGCAAAGGCGGATGAACCTGGAGTTCGAGCGCAAGCAACAGGCGTCGAGATTCGACGCACCACCGATGGTATCCCTCATGTTCGCGCGGAAAGCTGGCTAGGGCTCGGCGTCGGCGTCGGCTACGCGCAGGCCCAGGATGCGCTGTGCACCCTGGCCGAAGCGTTCGTGACCTACGAGGGCAGGCGGGCGTGGTTCTTCGGCGCCGAAGAGCGGCCGGCGCGGGACTCCACCTTCGGGCGGCCGAAGAACGTCGATCTGGATTTTTTCTTTCGCGCCTACGCCGATGGAGAGGTCTTGGCCCGCTATCGGGAGCAGGAGCCGCCCGAACTGAACCAGCTCGTCGAAGGGTTCGCCGCGGGCTACAACCGTTACCTGGCCGATGTCCGCGCCGGTCGGGCGTTGGCGGTCGGCCGTCCTTGTCTGAATCAGCCCTGGGTGCGCGATATTTCGGCGGACGACGTCCATCGGCGCATGTATGCGGCCCAGATCGCCGCCGGTTATGCCAAGTTCGTCACAGAGATGGCCAACTCCAGGCCCGCTGATCCCGCTGCCGTGCCGCAGGAAGGGGCGGGCGGACGCGCCGCGTTGCGCAGCCGGTTGGCTCAAACCATCGGTGCGCAGCCCGGCATCGGCAGCAATGTACTGGCCTTTGGAAGCGCGGCCACCGGCGGCGACGGCGCGGTGCTGTTCGGCAACCCGCACTGGTATTGGGGCGGGCCGGATCGCTTCTACCAGATGCAGCTGACGATTCCTGGGAAGCTCGACGTGGCGGGCGTGGCCTTTCTGGGCTTGCCGATAGTCATGATAGGTTTCAACCGCGATGTGGCCTGGAGCCATACGGTGTCACAGGCGCGCCGCTTCGGATTGTTCGACCTGGCGCTGGATGCGGCGGATCCGACGCGCTACCGGGTCGACGGCAAGATGGAGGCGATGACGACACGCGAAGTCGCCGTCGAGGTGCGCGCGGAAGACGGAAGTGCGCAGCGCCTGACGCGTACCTTCTACCGGACCCGATACGGGCCGGTGGTGGATCTGGGCGGACACCACGCGGCATTTGGCTGGGGCACGGCGCACGCATTGGCGATCCGCGATGTGAACGCCGACAACTTTCGCATCTTTCGCAATTTCTTCTACTGGAACCAGGCGAAGTCGCTGGACGACTTCATCGGCATCCAACGCCGCGAGGCGGCTATTCCCTGGGTCAACACGGTGGCGATAGGTCGTGGCGAGGGGCGTGGGGCCGGCCGGGTCTGGTTTGGAGACGTCGGCGCGGCGCCAAATGTTCCGGATGCGCTGCGCAAAGCGTGCGTCACGGCGCTGGCGGAAGCGTTCGCCAGCGTGGACCCTATCACGCCGGTTCTCGACGGCAGCCGTTCGGATTGCGAATGGCAGTCGGATCCGGCGGCGGCGCAGGCCGGCGCGATGCCGGCTGCGGCAATGCCTTCGCTGCTGCGTGAGGACTATGTGGCGAACATGAACGACAGCTACTGGCTCAGCAATGTCGCCCAGCCGCTGGAGGGATACGCGGCGGTGTTGGGCGGAGAGCGCCAGCCGCTGGGGCTGCGGGGGAGACTGGGGCACCGCATGGCGCTCGACCTGATTCAAGACAAGGCCGAGTCCTCGGAAGCCCTGAGCCGGCGACTGATGCGGGAGGTGCTCGTGCCCAGGAACCATGCCGCCGAGTTGTTCAAGGACGAGGTGCTGGTCCAGGCTTGCGTGCGGTCGGAGGTCGAGCTGGATGCCGATGCGTTGGCGGCTGGGGAGCCGGGAGCATTGCGTAAAGGGGAGTCGGTCTCGCAAAAGGTCGACATAGCGCCAGCGTGCGAAATCCTGCGTCGTTGGCCGAACAAGGCTGATGCGCATGACCGGGGCGCCTTGCTGTGGGAGGCGCTTTGGGCCCGCTTGGAACGGATTCAGGCGGACGATCTTTATGAGGTGGCGTTTGCCAGCGAATCGCCGCTGGAAACTCCTCGCGAGCCGCGCGCGGGGCGGGGCGCGGCGGCCCGGGCATTGGCGGCGACCGTGCTCGAGTTCAGCGACAAGGGTTGGCTGTTGGATGGCGCGCTGGGAACGCGCCGCTTTGTGACCAGCGGCGGGCGACACCTTCCCCTCTATGGCGGATGCGACTCGGCGGGCTATTTCACCGTGGCTTGCAATGAAGATCGCGGTGCCCGGATGGGCCCGGACACCCTGGGCAACAGCTATCTTCAGGTCGTGCGTTTCAGCCCGTCCGGCATGCAGGCGCATACGCTGCTGGCGCACGGCCAGGATGAGAACGCGGTGGCCAACGGTCAGGGCTGGGGGCCCGTGCTGCGGTACGCCCGCAAGGCTTGGCTGTCTTTCCCATTCAATGAGGAGGAGATCGAGCGGGATCCTGCGCTGGAGCGGTTGCGTCTGCTTCCTTGATGCCGTTGGCGCATCGCTCACGTAAACATATGGCCGCGCCGCTCGTCTAGGTGTAGATGGTTCCCGAAGCCATGGCCGCGCGAGCCGTGCCCGCGTCCCTCTCCATCCCAGTCCGAGGCGATTCCCTTGCTTTCTTACCTGATTCGACAGTCGCGCAAGCTGCTGATGGCCGCGGCATTGGCCAGCATTGCCCAGGGCGTGTGCGGCGTGCTGCTGCTCACTCAGATCAATGCGGCCTTGACCGCGGCCTCTTCGGCGGAGCGCGCGGCGCTGGCATGGCGCTTCGCGGCCTTCGCGGTGGCGGCCATGCTGAGCCAGATGACGGCCTCGGTGCTGTTCGAGCGGTTGAACCAACGCGCCCATGCCGACCTTCGGCGCTTCATCTCGGCGCGGGTTGTCGCCGCGGATTACCGGCGGCTGGAGGAGATCGGCGGTCCCAAGGTGCAATCGGCCCTGTCGGAACACAGCGCGCGGGTGGCCGAGTTCTTTGTGAGCTTTCCGACGATCCTGGTCAACGCCATCATCGTGGCGGGATGCCTGGCCTATATGGCATGGCTATCCTGGCAGGTGTTTCTGGCGGCGGTAGCCGTCATCGGGCTCGGTTCTCTTGGGTACCATCTGGCGCATCTGCGCGCGATCCGGCATTTGGAGGTGGCTTCCAAGGAGCAGGACCGCTTGTTCGGCCATTTCCGTTCGCTGGTGGAGGGGGCCAAGGAACTGCGTCTGCACGCCGTCAAGCGCCGCCGCTTTGCCGACGACGTGTTGGGCCGCTCCATTGAGACCGTGCGACGCGAACGCGCGCTGGGCATGTCGATCTTTCTGGTGTCGTCGGCCTGGGGCAATTTCCTGCTCTACGGCTTTATCGGCTTGACCTTGTTCGCGCTGGTGGGCGATGTGCCCGACCGCGCCAGCGTCATGACCGGCTTCGCGCTGATCTTCGTCTACATCGTGGGGCCCCTGGAAAATCTGTTGATCGCCTTGCCGCGCGCCAATCTGGCTCAGGTGTCGGGTGCGCGCATCGACGAAATCACCTCGCAGCTTGAACATGATGAGGGCGATGGCGCCCCCGCGACTACACCGGGTTTGACGAGTGTGGCGCTGCGGGGCGTTTGTCATCGCTATTACCACGAAGGGGCTGACGACATGTTCACCCTGGGGCCCGTAGACCTGGATTTTTCGCCGGGTCAGATAACCTATCTGGTCGGGGGGAACGGCAGCGGCAAGACCTCGCTGGCCAAACTGCTTGCCGGGCTATATCGGCCGGAGCAGGGCGCCATCCTGCTCAATGGCGAGCCGGTGGACGACCGCAGCCGTGATCGCTATCGCCAGACGTTTTCGGCCATTTTTTCCGACTTTCACCTGTTCGAACATACGCTCGATGCCGCGTCCGCCGAACTGGACGCGCAGGGCAACGCCTTGCTTGAAAAGCTGCGTTTGCAGCACAAGGTGCAGGTGCGCGACGGGGCCTTCACCACGCAAGCCCTGTCGCAGGGGCAGCGCAAGCGCCTGGCCCTGGTGGTCGCGTACCTGGAGAATCGGCCTTTCCTGTTGTTCGACGAATGGGCGGCCGATCAGGACCCGCTGTTCAAGGACGTGTTCTACCGCGAATTGCTGCCGGAGTTGCGGGCCCGCGGCAAGGCGGTGCTGGTGATCTCCCACGACGACCGCTATTTCCATCTGGCCGACCGCCTGATACGGATGGAGAACGGCCAGATCGTGGCAATCGAAACGCCGGTTGCGCGCGATCCGGCGACCTTGGCGCCCGCCGAGCTGGCTGCCGCGCAATGAGAGGCAGCCGTTCCTCGGCGCCACCCAGATAGTTTATGTGTGAATTTTTATTTCCACCCTGCGTGGCGTGCTCAGCCAGGGATGATTGCTCCGCGCCGCTGGCGGGGAATACACAAAATGTTCTATTTTTTGCGGTTTTCTAATGCCTGAGAATTGACCCGGCGTCTACGCTCCCTACAGTTCCCTGAACGGAGAGGAGTATGAAGCCCCTTGATTTGGATCAGGTTTCTCCTGGTGTGGCCGTCATGCCTGGCGTCCCCATCGTCGGCTGGTTGCTGGACGGGCCGCAACCCGAGTTCACCGATGTCGTCAGCGTCGCCCGCCAATGGATGGCGGACGGGCAGCGCGTGTCAGAAGTGGTGCGGGCGCAGGACTACCGCGCAACGCCCGCGGGGCCTGGGCACATCCTGATGCGCGCCTGCGCCATCGCGGGCCAGCGTTGAGGCGCCGGGGAGAAAACAATGAGAACCGGAGTGATCAGGCTCAACGGGCATCAGCTCGAATACGAACTCAGGCCGCTTGCGTCCCAGCAAGGCTACGAAGCCTGGGTGCGCACCGCGCCAGGCCGCGAATGGACGCGGATAGGCGTGGGCGATTCCGCCTTCGTGAGCGAGGACGCCGCGCTCAAGGGCATCAAGTACGCCGCAGTGGAAATCAGCGCGAGACGATTGCAGGCATAGCGCGCGGCGCGCCGTGTTGGCGCAACGCGGCTCAACCCTTCACCAGTCCGCCGTCGACGATCAGGTTCTGGCCCGTCACCGCGCGCGACCAGGGGCTGGCGAAGAACAGCACGGCGTCGGCGAATTGCTCGGGCGTGGTGACTTCGCGCAGCGGCGTGCCCGCGGCAATCATGTCGAAGACCGCGTCCGGCGTGGCCGCCGAGGCGTCGGTGGTGCGCAGCAAGCCTCCCGACACCATATTGACGGTGATGCCGTCCGCGCCCAGTTCATGCGACAAGGTGCGGGTGAAGGCCAGCAGCGCCGCCTTGGCCGCGGTGTAGTCGTGGTACGGCACCACCGGGTTCTGGACCAGGTTGGTGCCCACGTTGATGATGCGCCCGCCGCCAGCGGTCCGCATGGCCGGCAGAGCGGCCTGCGTGGTGTTGAGCGCGGCGCGCACGCTGCCTTCCAGCTGCGCGTTCATCTGCGTCCAGTCCAGCGCGCCGGCATGCGGACGGGCATCGCCGTTGAACTGGAAGGCGGGCAGGGCGTTGTTGACGACGGTGGTCACGGGCTGGCCGAAATGCTTGGCGGCTTGCGCGAACATGGCGGCGACGGCGGCCGGGTCGCGCACGTCGGCCTGCAGCGCGATGGCGCGGTCCGGCGCACTGGCGGCCAGTGCCTGCGCGCGTTCGGCGCTGTTCAGATAGTTGACGACGACCTTGGCGCCTTCGCGCAGGAAGGCGCGGGCGATGGCGGCGCCCAGGCCGCGGCTGGCGCCGGTGACGACGACGAGCTGCTGGTTCAGGTCCAGGGAGGGGCGTTGTTGCGATGACATGTAGTTAAGGCTTCCTGCTCAATGTTCCGAGCCGCTGTTCAGCATGCGGCTGCGGGCTTTTTCAATATGGGCGCGCATGACGTTGCGCGCGCCTTCGGCGTCCTGTTCCTGGATCAGCCGGTAGATGTGGCGGTGTTCTTCGATGGCGGCGCGGGTGCGCTTCCAGGGTTCGCTGTGGACCAGGTGGCGCATGACGTTCACGGCGTGGCTGACGTCGTACTCCAGGGATTTCAGCACCTGCACGAAGCGCTGGTTGCTGGTGGCCGCGGCGATGGCGCGGTGGAATCCGTAATCGTGATGATGGGCGATGGCGCCGGAAGCGTCGGCTTCTTCGTAGCCGGTCAGCATGCGGTCCATTTCGCGCAGGTCTTCGTCGGTGCGGCGCAGCGCAGCCAGGTAGGCGCATTCGGGCTCGATCACCATGCGCAGTTCCAGGCCTTCCAGGATATGACCGACGCGGCGCGCCGGGTCGACCGCGGGCATGCCGCCCATCAGGTCGGGTTTTGCGCGTACATAGGTGCCCGAGCCGCGGATGGAGTCCACCAATTGGTCTTCGCGCAGCCGATCCAGCGCCTGCCGCACCACAGGTCGCGATACCTCGAACAGCGCGGCCAGCTCCAGTTCCGTTGGCAGCTTGTTGCCGGGCGCGATCTTGCCGGTGGCAATGGCATAGAACAGGCTTTCGTAGACGCGCTCGGCAAAGCGTTCGGCGCGCACGTAGCCCAGGCCCGAAGCCACTTCCGCCAGCACGTCCAATTCAGGACGGGGGCGGTCCACGGCTTGCAGCAGCGATTCCAGCTGTGGATCCCGCACATTGCTCATCGTCATTCCTACATGCATTGCCGGGCTTGTCAGTCACCATGACAAATCCGGGGTGGCGTTAAGCCGCTGAATTATTAGGGATTACCCGAGGTGGTCGGGAAATATCCTGACTCTTGGGACAAAAGCTGTCAATTCAATTGACAAGTTGCGGCGCGCTCCCGTACCTTGATCCGAAACCAAAACGCAACCCGCGCGCGACGCCATATCCCCGCAACCGGCCGTTCGGCCGCTACTTTACTCCGCACATCGTGACTCAGAAGAACTTTATCGCCAACCAATGGGTGGCCGCCGCCACCGGTGAAACCATTCCCGTCCTGAACCCGTCCGATGGCAAGCCCTTCGAGGCGATCGCGCGTTCGGGCGCGGCGGACGTGGACCGCGCCGTGACCGCGGCGCGCGAGGCTTTTGAAGGCGAGTGGGGCCAGATGGCGCCCGCTGCGCGCAGCCGCCTCTTGATGCGTATCGCCTTTGCGCTGCTGGAGCGTCAGGAAGAGCTGGCGCAGCTGGAATCGGCCGACACCGGCAAGCCCATCAAGCAGGCGCGCGCCGACGCCGCCTCCGTTGCCCGCTACTTCGAGTTCTATGCCGGCGCGGTCGACAAGCTGCATGGCGAGACCATTCCCTACACCCCGGGCTTCACCGTGCTGACGGTGCGCGAAGCTCACGGCGTCACCGGCCACATCGTGCCCTGGAACTATCCGCTGCAGATCTTCGGCCGCAGCGTCGGCGCGGCCCTGGCCGCGGGCAACGCGTGCGTGGTCAAGCCCGCGGAAGACGCTTGCCTGTCGCTCTTGAAGCTGGCGGAGATCGCGGCCGAGGTCGGCCTGCCGGCAGGCGCCTTGAACATCTGCACGGGCTATGGCCATGAAGCCGGCGCGGCGCTGTCCGCCCACCCGGGCATCGACCACATCTCGTTCACCGGTTCGCCGCAGACGGGCAAGATGGTGGCGCATGCCGCCGCCGAAAACCACGTGCCGGTCACGCTGGAACTGGGCGGCAAGTCGCCCCAGATCGTGTTCGACGATGCCGACCTGGACGCCGCCATGCCGGTGCTGCTGGCCGCCATCATCCAGAACGCGGGCCAGACCTGCTCGGCCGGCAGCCGCGTGCTGATCCAGCGCGGCGTGTACGAAACGGTGCTCAAGCGCCTGTCCGACGCGTTCTCGGCCACCGTTACCGGTCCGGCCGCGGCCGACCTGGACGTGGGCCCCCTGATCAACGCGCGCCAGCAGGACCGCGTGCGCGGCTTCCTGGCTGAAGCCGAAGCTGAAGGCATGAAGGTCGCGGCCCGCGGCAAATTGAAGGAAGGCACGCCCGAGGCCGGTTTCTACCAACCGCCCGTGCTGTTCCGCGACGTGCCGCCCAACAGCCGCCTGGCGCAGGAAGAAGTCTTCGGCCCGGTGCTGGCCGCCATGGTGTTCGACACCGAGGAAGAGGCGCTGGAAATCGCCAACGGCACGCTGTACGGCCTGGTGGCCGGCGTCTGGACCCGCGACGGCGGCCGCCAGCTGCGCCTGGCGCGCAAGCTGCGCGCAGGTCAAGTCTTCATCAACAACTACGGCGCTGGCGGCGGCGTGGAGCTGCCTTTCGGCGGTTCGCGCCAGTCGGGCTATGGCCGCGAGAAGGGCTTTGAAGCGCTGTACGGCTTCACCACCCTGAAGACGATCGCCATCCGCCACTGATCCCGGCTTGCGGGCGGTCCGGCCCCTGGCAAAATATCGGTTAACGTTGATGTTTTGCTTCAGGGGCGCCGCCCCGCATTCAGGATCCGTATGTTCACCGGTATTGTTCAAGGCACCGCGAAGATCGCCAAGATCGCGGATCGCGAAGGCCTGCGCACTTTCACGCTGGATTTCCCCCCTGGTTTTTGCGTGGACCTGGCCATCGGCGCCAGCGTGTCCACCGATGGCGTCTGCCTGACCGTCACGGAAATCCTGTCCGAGACCCAGGCCACTTTCGACGTCATGCTGCAAAGCCTGGCCATCACCACCCTGGGCAGCTACCAGGAGGGCGACCGCGCCAACGTCGAGCGGGCCGCCAAGGACGGCGCCGAGATCGGCGGCCATCCCTTGTCCGGGCACGTGGATTTCACCTCTGAAGTGGTGATGGTGAAGTCGTCCGATACCAACCGCCTGATGCGCTTCAGCATCCCCGAGGCATTCCGCAAGTATGTCTTCGCCAAGGGCTATATCGCCATCAACGGCGCCAGCCTGACCGTATCGGAGGTCAACCGCGCCGAGGGCTGGTTCGAGGTCTGGCTGATTCCGGAAACCCGCCGCATGACGGTGTTCGAGGACAAGCAGGTGGGCGATTTCGTCAACATCGAGATCGAACGCAGCACCCAGGTGGTGGTCGATACCGTGCGCGAAACCGTGCAGGAAAGCCTGGGCAAGCTGCAGCCGCTGCTGGAAGCCATCCTGAAGGAAAAGGGGCTGACGCTGGAAGACTTCGTCAGTCCGCAGGGCAAGCTGAAGTAGTGAGCGGGGGCGAGCGGGGCAGGCGGCGCTTGGCCCCTCAGCCGGAAAGCCGGGCCGAAGTCAGGTCCGTCAGCACGCCATTTTCCAGGACAGCCATCGTCAACTTGTCGACCGTGCCGCGGATTTCAAGTCCGTTGCGGTTCAATTCATCGCACAGCGATTTCATCAGCGCCCGGTTGGTGGACGACCCCATGGTGATGTGCGGCACATAAGGAATGTCCAGGCGCAGGGTCGGCGCCAGCACCTGGCGGTACAGGGCGTCATGCAGCCGCGACAGCTGGCTGTGGCCTTCATCGGGAACCAGGTACGCGTAAGCGTGCGCGGGGTCGGCCCCCAGCATGGCGTAACGGCATACGAAGTCTATCGGGCCGTGCAGGCCTGCGACCTCTTCGAGGTGCTGCTGGTAGGCCTGTTCGTCGATGCCCGCGCAGCCGAATGCCATGGTGAAGTGCGCCTGCACCAGCGGATGCTGGCCGTCATGCTGGCGCCGGAACTCCTCGATGAACGCGGAGTCCGGCGCGCCGAGGCGCGGATAGGCGAGCGTATGGAGCTTTTTCATGCTTCCAGTCTGCCACTGCGCCGCGCGAAAGCAAACCCCGCCGGCTGGCGGCGGGGCGGGGCGTTCAGTAAGAGAACGGCTTGCCTTGCGGCCGCACGCGGATGCCGGGCTGCAGCCGGGTCCAGGGCAGGTCGGCCGGGTCGGCCTGCATCGGGCCGGGCGCCTTGGCCACCAGCACTTCGTGGGCGATGGGCTGGAAGTCCGCGCGGAAGTGCACGGAACTCTTCACCACCAGTATCGCCATCTCCTCGGGCTGCACGCCGCCGACGCGGAACAGGTTGCGGTCCAGCATCTGCGACTTGGTGGCGCTGACCACCACCCGCACGCCGCCGATGCGCAGGCCGGCCACGGCTTCCAGGTCCACGTCCATGCCGTTCATCATCGGCCCGTCAAAGCGCAGCTTGCCGGGCGACAGGGTTTCGACCACGAACTCGCCTTCGAAAGCGGAGTCGCCCGCCACGCCCGATTGGCCTCCCAGGCTCAGGCGGACCTTGCCGCCGATGCCGGCCGCCGTGGCCTGGCGTACCGCCTCGGGGTCGTAGAACAGCCCCAGCGCGGCATTCTGGGCATCGGCCTGCACCAGCGCGCGCAGCATGCCGGTGGTGTTGGCGTCGCCGCCCGCGCCCGGATTGTCCTGCGTGTCGGCGATGACCACGGGGCGCGATGCGCCCGCCGCCAGCGCCTGCGCGCGGCGCACGGCCTCGGACGGATCGAGGAAGTCGGGCGACCATTGCGGCTCCAGTTCCAGCACGCGCTGGTACAGGGTTTCGGTCACGCGTTCGACGGCTGCCGCATCGGTGCCGTAGGCCCAGACCACCGGGCCGCACTCGGGGAAGTCCGCCGCCGGAAAGCCGGGCGCGAACGAGATGGAGGCCACGCCCGGAGTCTGCTCCAGGCTTTCCAGCAGCTCGTACACACCCTTGGACGGCTGCAGCATCGTGCACATGCCGTTGATCGGAATCAGGAAGGGCAGGCGGCGTTCGCTGCGGCTCCAGCTGTCGCCGGCCGCGATACGGGCCTGCAGCAGGCGCGCCGCGTGCTCGCCGGCGTCGGCCATGTCCACATGCGGATAGGTGCGGAACGCGGCCAGGCCGTCGGCTTCCTGCAGCATCTGCGCGGTGACGTTGGCGTGCAGGTCCAGGCTGGCGATCACCGGCACGTCGGGTCCGACGATCTGGCGCACGCGCGCCAGCAGTTCGCCTTCACCGTCGTCCAGGTGTTCGGCGACCATGGCGCCGTGCAGGTCGAGGTAGACGGCGTCGTAGCTGCCGTTGCGGGCCGCGTCCAGGATTTCGCCGGCGATTCGTTCGTAGGCGTCGCGGGTTACATGGGCCGAGGGGCTGGCGCCCGCCCAGATCACGGTCTCGACCGTATGGCCCTGGGCCAGCGCCGCGTTGATGAAGCCGCCGGCGGGGATGTTGACCTCGCGCAGCGCCAGCATGTCCTTGCCGCGCACCATGGCGGGGAATCCTTCGCCGCGCACGAAGTTGTCGTAGGCGGCGAGCGACGGCGCGAAGGTGTTGGTTTCGTGCTGGAAGCCAGCAACCAGAATATGCATGATCGTTTCCTGTGAGTTGGACTTCAGGCGCGGGCGGGCGCGGAACGGGGCGGACGGTTCACCAGCAGGAGCAAGGCGCCTGCCACCAGCAAGGCGGAGATCACGTACAGGCCGCCAGCCAGCGTGCCCGTGGCTTCCTTGGACCAGCCGATGATGGACGGGCTGAGGAATCCGCCGAGCAGGCCGATGCTGTTGATGAGGGCGATGCCGCCGGCTGCTGCCTCTCCTTTGAGGTACTGCGAAGGAATCGCCCAGAATACCGTGTAGGAGGCCCACATGAAGCCCGTGGCCAGGGTGATCGCGCTCAGGGATAGCGCGAATTGCGTCGGCGCGGCGGTGGCGATGCACAGGGACACGCCGGCCAGGAGCGCCGGAATCAGCGTATGCCAGCGCCGTTCCTGCATGCGGTCCGAGCTGCGCGCGAACCACAGCATGAAGACCGCCGCGGCGATGTAGGGGATGGCGGAATACAGGCCGATCTCCATGGTGTCGTGCACGCCCGCCAGCTTGAGCAGCGTGGGCAGCCAGAAGCTGACGGCATAGATGCCGCAGATCAGGCAGAAGTAGGTCAGGGCCATGCCGTAGATGACGGGGTCGCGCAGCACCTGCTTGAAGGCGTGCTTCTGCTGCGTGCCGCGGGTCTCCAGGTCGGCCGCCAGCAGCGCTTTTTCGTCGGCGCTGAGCCACTTGGCCTCGGCCGGCTTGTCGTCCAGGTAGCGGTACGCGATGACGCCCAGCAGCACGCAGGGCAGGCCTTCCAACAGGAACATCCATTGCCAGCCGTCCAGGCCGTGCGCGCCCGAGAACGCGGTCATGATCCAGGCCGACACGGGGCCGCCGACGATGCCGCCGATGGGGCCGGCCAGCATCACCACCGCCATGACGCCGGCCATGCGCGACTGCGAGTACCAGTAGGTCAGGTAGAAGATCATGCCGGGCGCGAAGCCGGCTTCGAATACGCCCAGCATGAAGCGCAGGACGTAGAAGCTCCATTCGCCCTGCACGAACAGCATCGAGGCCGAGGTCAGGCCCCACAGCACCATGATGCGGCTGATCGTGCGGCGAGCGCCGATGCGGGTCAGCAACAGGTTGCTGGGCACTTCGAAGATGACGTAGCCCAGGAAGAAGATGCCGGCGCCCAGGCCGTAGACGGCGTCGGAAATGCCGATGTCCTGCTGCATCTGGAGCTTGGCGAAGCCGATGTTGATTCGGTCCAGGTAGGCAAAGACGTAACAGAGCAGCAGGAAGGGCAGCAGGCGCCACGTGATCTTGCGATAGAGCGGGGCCAGGCGCGGGTCCGCGCCCGGCGTGGTCGGATGGGGCATTGCATGTCTCCTCGCGCGGGTCTGGCGCCCGCGCTGGCTGGGGTTGGGCCGGAAACCCTGTGGCTTCCGCGGCCGCCATTATTGGAAGACAGGGGCGTTCCGAACAATGACCGGGGTGATAAATTATCGTTGCCCTGTGGGCAACGCTTGTATCACCTTCAACCGGCGCCACCCGGCGCCCCAGGAACGCGGGACATGCAGGAAATCAGCCAGGTTCGCCTGAAGTACTTCAACGAGGTCATGGCCTGCGGCTCGATCCGGGGCGCGGCCGACAAGCTGGATACCGCGGCCTCCGTGATCAGCCGGCAGATCCAGCTGCTGGAAAAGGAACTGGGCGTGCAGTTGTTCGAGCGGCGCTCGCGCGGGCTGACGCCCACCGAGGCCGCCGATATGCTGCTGGAGTACCACCGCGGCTGCCGGGCCCAGCAGGAACATCTGAATGCGCGCCTGCAGGAATTGCGCGGCATGCAGCGCGGCAACGTGCAGTTGATGATCAGCGAAGGCTTTATCGACGGCCTGATGGAACACGTGGTCGGGCCATTCTGCATCGAATATCCGCAGATCAACATCAGCGTCAACGTCGGTTCGGTCAATGAGGTGGTCGAGGCGGTGGCCTCGGACGCGGCCCACATCGGGCTGGCCTACAACCCGCCGGTGGACCCGCGGCTGCGCTGCCGCGCCAGCCGCAAGCATCCGGTCTGCCTGCTGGCGGGCCGCGGCCATGCCCTGGCCGCAAGGCGCGGGCCGCTGACCATCGCCGACATCATGCCGTATCCCTTCGCGCTGATGTCCGCGCCCTACGGGCTGCGCCAGGCGGTGGACCTGCTGGAATTCACCGAGCGCATCCATCTGACGCCCAGCCTTACCACCAATTCGCTGCGCGTACTGAAGCAGTACGCGATGACCGGAGCGGGCGTGACGCTGATGCCGAACCTGGGCGTGCATCATGAGCTGGCCAGCGGCGAACTGGTGGCGATTCCCATCGCGCATCCCATCCTGAGCGCGCCCGAATGCCAGGCGCTGCTGCGGCTGGGGCGGCCGCTGTCGTCCGCCGCCAATGAGGTCATGCGGCGCATAGAACAACGCCTGCCGGCGTTCTCGGGCGGCTGAGCGCCAGCGCGTCGGGCCGCGCCCGCTTACAATGGGCGCACTTTCGGAGGTATCACCATGTCGGTCACAACCGATATCAAAATACGCCCCCTGGAGCGTGGCGACCTGCACTTCGTGCACAAGATCAACAATAACGACGTCATCATGCGTTATTGGTTCGAAGAGCCTTACGAGGCCTACGACGAACTGGTCGCCCTGTATGACCGCCACTTGCACGACCAGAACGAGCGGCGCTTCATCATCGAGCACGACACCGGGCAGCCCGCCGGCCTGGTCGAGCTGGTGGAAATCGACTACATCCACCGCCGCGCCGAATTCCAGATCATCATCGCGCCCAGCTATCAGGGCCGGGGCTACGCCAAGGCGGCGACGCGCATCGCTGTGGGCTATGCCTTTCGCGTGCTGAACCTGCACAAGGTCTATCTGGTGGTGGACAAGGACAACACCGCCGCCGTGCACATCTATGAGCGCTGCGGCTTCCAGATCGAAGGACTGTTGAAGGAAGAGTTCTTTTCCAACGGCGGCTATCGCGACGCCTACCGCATGGCGCTGCTGCAGCACGACCATCTGCGCGACGTGGGGCCTGGCGCGCCGGACGCGCCGGTGCTGCGCGACTGGCCGCAGGAAGAGCAGGCGGGCTGAGGCCTGCTTTTCCCGGCGGCCATGCAATGCATGCGCCACCGGGAATCGGACTGCTCCGCGTCAGTGTGCCGCAGGCGCCGCCCGCAACAGCCGCAGGCCGTTCGCCACCACCAGCAGGCTCGCGCCCACGTCGGCGAACACCGCCATCCACAGCGTGGCGTTGCCGGTCATGGCCAGGGCCAGGAACACGGCCTTGATGCCCAGCGCCAGCGCGATGTTCTGCACCAGCACGCGATGCGTGGCGTGGGACAGACGCAGGAAAGTGCCGATCTTGCGCAGGTCGTCGTCCATCAGGGCCACGTCCGCCGTTTCGATGGCGGTGCCGGTGCCCGCCGCGCCCATGGCGAAGCCGATGTCGGCGCGCGCCAGGGCGGGGGCGTCGTTGATGCCGTCGCCCACCATGCCGACGCGACCGCCAGACGCCAGCTTGCTTTCGATGGCGGCCAGCTTGTCTTCGGGCAACTGATCGCCGCGCGCTTCGTCGATGCCGACTTGTTGCGCGATGGCTTGCGCGGTGGGCGTGTTGTCGCCCGTCAGCATCAGGGTGCGTACGCCCAGGGCGTGCAGGTCCGTGATGGCGGCGGCGCTGGTCGGCTTGACCGTGTCGGCCACGGCGGCTACGGCCAGCACGCGATTGCCGTCGGTCAGCGCGATGGCGCTCTTGCCCTGGCGTTCCAGTTCGTCCAGGCGCGCTTCCAGCTTGGGGCTGGAGACGCCCAGTTCGCGCATCAGACGGCGGTTGCCCAGCTGGAAGGTCACGCCGTCCAGCGTGGCGCTGACGCCGCGGCCGGGCAGGGCGGTGAAGTCCTGCACGTCCAGCAAGGCCGTGCCGGCGTCGCGCGCGGCATTGGCCACGGCCAGCGATACCGGGTGGTCGGAGCGGGCGGCCAGGCTGGCGGCGACCAGCGCGGCCGGCTGGCGGCTTTGGTCAGACACGTCCCAATCCTGGATGTCGGTCTGCACCGGCTTGCCGTGGGTCAGGGTGCCGGTCTTGTCCAGCGCCAGCCATTTCAGGTTGCGGCCTTCTTCGAGGTACACGCCGCCCTTGACCAGGATGCCGCGGCGCGAGGCCGCGGTCAGGCCGCTGACGATGCTGACCGGCGTGGAAATGACCAGCGCGCAGGGGCAGGCGATGATCAGCAGCGCCAGGGCGCGGTAGATGGCGTCGAACCAGGGCTGGTTCCAGAACAGCGGCGGCAGTACCGCCACCAGCACCGCGATGCCCACCACGGCCGGCGTATAGATGCGCGAGAAGCGGTCGATGAAGCGCTGGGTCGGCGCGCGCGCGCCTTGCGCCTGTTCGACGGCGTGGATGATGCGCGCCAGCGTGGTGTTGCCGGCGGCCGCCGTGACGCGGTATTCGAAGGAGCCGGCCGCGTTCACGGTGGCCGCGTAGACCGGGTCGTCCTGCGTCTTTTCCACGGGCAGGCTTTCGCCGGTGATGGGGGACTGGTCCACCGCCGAGCTGCCGCTGACGATGATGCCGTCGGCGGCGATGCGTTCGCCCGGGCGTACCCGCACGATATCGCCCACCTGCAATCTGGCGGCGGGCACTTCGAGCCAGTCGCCATTGGCCTGGCGCACGGTCGCCGTTTCCGGCGCCAGGTCGAGCAGGCCACGGATGGCGTTGCGCGCCCGGTCCAGGGAGCGGGCTTCGATCAGTTCGGCCACGTTGAACAGGAACATCACCATCGCCGCTTCGGGCCATTGGCCGATCAGCACGGCGCCGGTGACGGCGATGCTCATCAGGGCATTGATGTTGAGGTTGCCGTTGCGTACGGCGATCCAGCCCTTGCGGTAGGTGCTGATGCCGCAGGCCAGGATGGCGGCCACGGCCAGGGCTGCGGTGACGCCCAGCGGCCAGCCGGCGAAATGCGACAGTTCCGACAGCGCGGCCAGGACGCCGGAGCCGCCGATCAGCCACCAGTTCACCGGTTTGGCGGCAGGGGCTGGCGTGCCGGGAGCGTTGTCGGCCAGGGGCTCGGGCGTCATGTCCAGCGACTTGATGGCGGCCATGACACGGTCCAGCGCGCCTTCGGCGTGCACCACGGTCAGCACGCGCTGCATCAGGTTGAAGTCCAGCGCGTGGACGTCGGCCATGTTGTCGAGCTTTTTGCGGATCAGCGTTTCCTCGGTGGGGCAGTCCATCTGGCCGATGCGCAGGCGCGCCAGCGACTGGCCCGGGCCCGCGGTCAGCGTGGCCGCGCCGGCGCCCGAAACGGTGAAGGGCTGGCCATCACCATGGCCGCAGCAGGCGTCGCCGCCGTGGTCGTGCTTGTGGCTGCGATTGTGCTTGTGATCGTGCGCGTGGTCATGGCCGGCATGGTCGTGGCTGTGATCGTGGCCCGCGTGGCTGTGATCCGCGTGATCATGGCCCGCATGATCGTGTCCGGCCTGGGCCTGGGCGTTCTTGGCGGGCGCGTCGCAGCCGTCGTGCGCGCAGCAGGCGCCGCCTTGCCCGGCGGGCATATGTTCGTGTTTTTTGACCGGAGGTAAAGACATCGTCCTCTGCCTTGAAATAAGCTGGTGACGCTATTCCACACCTTGGAGTTACTATAGGGTCAACCCCCTATATCAATCGGATGCGATCCGGGAGGCAGCGATGCGTATCGGCGAATTGGCCACGGCGGCCGGAACCACGGTCGAGACCGTCAGGTATTACGAGAAAGAAGGGCTGTTGCCGGCCCCGGAAAGGGGACTGAACAACTACCGCAGCTACGGCCAGCCCCATCTGGAGCGGCTGCGCCTGATCCGCAACTGCCGCGCGCTGGACATGACGCAGGACGAGATCCGCGCCATCCTGTCGCTGGCGGATAACCATCAGAGCGGTTGCGGCCCCATCAACGAACTGTTCGACGAGCACATCTCCCACGTGGATGAACGCATCGCCGAACTGACCCAGCTCAAGACCCAGCTCACGGAATTGCGCCAGCGCTGCCTGTCGGCCCGGCCCGACACGGAAGACTGCGGCATCCTGCATGGCCTGAGCGAAATGCAGGTCGAAGAGCGCCAGGAACGCCACACGCACCTGGGCTGACAGCGGCCCTGGATAGGGCGGCATCACGTAGCACGGGCCTGATGGCCTAGGGAAAACCCGCCGCGCAAAAAGCGCGGCGGCGTCTTGTTGCGTCCAAAATCAGCATGTAAGATGTCCAACATCCAACAAATAATGACAAGGCAGCCGCGGTCGACGATTGGCGACGCCACACAGAGAGGCAGACAAGCATGGATTCCAAGCCCTTGGGCCGATTCACCGTTCTGGACCTGACGCGAGTGCGCTCGGGTCCCGCCGCCGTGCGCCAGTTCGCGGACTGGGGCGCCACCGTCATCAAGATCGAAGAGCCGGGCGACGAGCAGGACGACAAGCCGGGCGGCTCCGCCCAGTTCGCGGACTACCAGAACACCCACCGCAACAAGCGCAGCGTCACGCTGAACCTGAAGCATCCGCAGGGCCGGGCGCTGTTCCTGGACCTGGTGCGCCAGGCCGACGTGGTGGTGGAAAACTACCGGCCCAACGTCAAGTTCAAGCTGGGCATCGACTACGAGACGCTGCGCCAGGTGAACCCGCGCATCGTCTACGCCAGCGTGTCCGGCTTCGGCCAGGACGGCCCCTACGCCGGACGCCCGGGGCTGGACCAGATCGCGCAGGGCATAGGCGGGCTGATGTCGGTGACGGGCGAACCCGGCCGCGGCCCCATGCGGGCGGGGATTCCGGTGGCGGACCTGACCTCCGGCCTGTTCTGCGCCATCGGCATCTTCATCGCGCTGCTGGAGCGCGAGGTGTCGGGGCAAGGGCAGTGGGTGCAGACATCGCTGTTGCAATCGCAGGTCTGGATGATGGATTTCCAGGCGATGCGCTGGCTGATGAACGGCGAGGTGCCTGGCCAGAGCGGCAACGACCATCCCACCAGCAGCCCGACCGGCGTGTTCCCCACCAGCGACGGCTATATGAACATCGCGGCCATGGGCAACGACATCTATGCGCGCCTGTGCCGCGTGCTGGAATTGCCGGAACTGATCGAGGACGAGCGCTTCCTGACGGTACCGCTGCGGGCGCGCAACCGACCCGCGCTGAACGCGGCCATCGGCGCGCGCACCGCGACCCGGCCCACCGCCGAATGGATAGCGCTGATGAACAAGGAAGGCGTGCCTTGCGGTCCGATCCTGGGCATGGACCAGACATTCGAGGATCCGCAGGTGCGCCACCTGGGGCTCAGCCGGGAGATCCGCCATCCCGCGCTGGGGCCGATTTCGGTGGTGGGGCAGCCCATGATCCTGAGCCGTTCCACCACCGGGGAAATGGCGCCCGCGCCCGAACGCGGCCAGCACAACGGCGACGTCTATGGCGGCATGCTGGGATTGGCGCCTGCCGACTTGCAGCAGCTGGCCCGCGAAGGCGTCATTTAAGGGATACGTCCAGGCACCGAGCATAAAATCGCCGCCAAGGCCGCCCGCGTATCCGGCGGCCCAGACGGAGACAGCCCAGACATGAACGCACCATCCACCGCCGCCGCCGACCAGGTCTTTTCCAGCCTGGGACGCCCCGACAACCTGCCGGACGAGATCGCTTCGCAGATCCGCCAGAAGATCGTGGCGCGCGAATTCGAGCCCGGCCAGCGCCTGCCCACCGAGTTCGAACTGGCGCAGATGTTCGCCGTCAGCCGCAATGTGGTGCGCGAGGCGATCGCGAGGCTGAAGCTGTCGGGGTATGTGGATACGCGGCGCGGCGTGGGGTCCTTCGTGGCGCAGGACGTGGGCACGCGCAATTTCGAAATCGCGCCGGAAGACCTGCTGCAGCCCGAGCCGCTGGCGCACATCTTCCAGCTGCGCGTGGAACTGGAATCCGGCGCGGCCGCGCAGGCGGCCCTGCACCGTACCCCCGAACAAATCGAAACCCTGCGCCAGGCCCTGCAACGGGTCGACGCGGCAGGCAATGACTGGCAGGCCGGCGCCGACCACGCGCTGGACTTCCACATGGCCGTGGGCGAGGCCACCAACAACCCTTATTTCGTGCGCCTGTTGGCGCACCTGCGCCACGTGTTCCGCGGCGCCGTGCGCACGCTGCGCTACACCAGCGCCGGCACCGAGCGCGTGCCGGAAATCGAACGCGAACATCACCGCATCTTCGATGCCATCGTCGCCGGCGACAGCGAGGCAGCGCGCCTTGCCATGCGCGTCCACCTGACCAACGGCATACAACGGCACCAGACAGTCATACAAGGAAAGCAACCGTGACCATACAACGCATCCTGCAGGGCGACATTACCGACAACATCGTGGCCGAGAAGCGTGGCGCGATAGGTTGGCTGACTTTCAACGATCCGCAGCGGCACAACGCCGTATCGTTCGCCATGTGGGAAGCGGTGCCGGTAGTGCTGGAAGCCTTTCGCCAGGACCCGGAGATCCGGGCAGTGGTGCTGCAGGGCGCGGGCGGCAAGGCCTTCGTCAGCGGCGCCAACATCTCGCAGTTCGACAAGCTGCGCAGCGGCGAGGACGCGGTGGTGGAGTACGAGCGCGTGGCCGAAACCGCGCAGCTGGCGCTGTACGACTACGACAAGCCCACGATCGCGTACATCCAGGGCTATTGCATCGGCGGCGGCCTGAACATTGCCCTGTGCTGCGACATCCGCATCGCTTCCGACAACAGCAGCTTCGCGATTCCCGCAGGCAAGCTGGGCCTGGGCTACCGCCTGACCGCGATCCGCAACCTGGTGACGGCGGTCGGCCCGGCCAACGCGCTGGAAATCTTCCTGACGGCGGCGCGCTATGACGCCCGCGAAGCCAAGGAGCTGGGCCTGATCCGCAGGGTCGCGCCGGTGGACGAACTGCCGCAGGTGCTGGAAACCATGCTGGCCCAGATCCAGGCCAACGCCCCGCTGACGCTGCGCGCCGGCAAGAAGATGATCCGACAGCTTCAGCAGCTGGGACCGGAGGTCGACGTGGAAGGCATGCGCCGTCTGGTGCTGGAGTGTTTCGAAAGCAATGACTACCGCGAAGGCCGCAAGGCGTTCGCGGAAAAGAGAGCGCCGGTGTTCACCGGTACCTGATCTCCGGCCGCGGGCCGGATTCCCTACGCGGCTTTCAGGTCCGCGCCGTCGCCGGCGCGGCCCGGGGAGGCTTGCGTCCTGAATCCGCCGCGGACCGGATCAACCCGGCCACCGATCCCACCGGGGACGGCCTGGCCATAGACCGCGCAGCAGAAGCGCGGCGACGAGGAGACAGACATGAAAGCGGTTTATCTGAGGGCAGGCCTGGCTGGCCTGGCGGCGTGGCTGTGCGCGGCGCCGCTGCACGCGCAGGGGGCGTACCCAAGCCAGCCGGTGCGCATCGTGGTGGGCTACGCCGCCGGCGGCACCACGGACATCCTGGCCCGGGCGCTGGGCGAGCAGTTGAGCAAGGAGCTCAAGCAGCCCGTCATCATCGAGAACAAGGCTGGCGCCGCCGGCAACATCGCCGCGGCCTCCGTGCAGCAGGCCGCGCCGGATGGCTACACCTTGTTCATGGCGACCGTGTCCAGCCATGGCATCAATCCGGTCGTGTACAAGAAATCGCTGGGCTACGACCCGGTGGGCGGCTTCACGCCGGTCAGCATGATCGCGTCCATCCCGCTGGTGCTGGTGGCCAATCCCAAGCTGCCCGTGGCGTCGGTGGCCGACCTGGTCAAGCTGGCGCGCGAGAAACCGGGCGACCTGAACTATTCCTCCAGCGGCAATGGCTCGCCAGTGCACGTGGCCGGCGCCATGTTCGCCTCGGAGGCCAAGGTGCAGATCCAGCACGTGCCGTACCGCGGCGGGTCGCTGGCCAATTCCTCGGTCATGAGCGGCGAAACCCAGTTCAGCTTCGCCACCTTGCCGGCTGCCTTGCCGCAGGTTCGCGCGGGCGCGCTGCGCGCCCTGGCCGTGACCACCCGCGACCGTTCGGCCGAACTGCCCGACGTGCCCACGGTGGCGGAGGACCCGATGTTCAAGGGCTACGAGATCAACACCTGGAATGCGTTGATGGCGCCCAAGGGCACGCCCGATGCGGTGGTGGCGGTGCTGAACCAGGCGGTGGCGCGCTCGCTGGCCGTGCCGGCCTTGCAGACCCGCTTCAAGGGCGAGGGCGCCACGCCCGGCGCCAGCAGCCCGGCCGAGCTGGGCCAGTTCGTCAACGCGGAGCTGACGCGCTGGGCGGGGGTCATCAAAGAGGTCGGCATCCAGATCGAATGACCTCTGGCGGTCCGGGGGGATGACGGCCTGGGGCGGCGGAGTGGCGTAATATGAATTGTGTTTCTTTCTCATTGACGCCCGATCCGATGACCACGACCCAGACCGCCACCCCGCTGCACGCCCTGAATACCCGCCGTTCCTTCAAGTTCCTCCGCGCCCCGGCGCCCAAGCCCGAGGAACTCGAACAGATCCTGCAGGCGGCGATGTCGGCGCCCGACCATGGCGCCTTGCGCCCGTGGCGTTTCGTGGTGATCCAGGGCGAGGCCATCGGCAAGCTGGCCGATCTGGCGTTGGACGCCGTCAAGCGCAGCGGCGATCCGCGCATGACGCCGGAAAAGGAAAAGTCGGTGCGTGAATGGATGGCCGGCGTGCCGCTCTTCGTCGCGGTGGCGCAGAAGATTGCGCACGACAACACCAAGATCCCGGAGCAGGAACAACTGCTGGCCACCGGCGCCGCCACCATGAACCTCCTGAACGCCGTGCACATGCTGGGCTACGGCGCGTTCTGGAGCACCGGCATCGGCACCTACGTCGAAGACGTGCAGAACGCGCTGGGCCTGGACGCGCTGGACTACCGTTTCCTGGGCTTTCTGGCCATCGGCACCCCGGCTTGCGCCGTACCGCCGGCCAACCGCCCGGACTACCGCGAATTCGTCACGGAGTGGACCGGTCCGGTCTGAGTCTGCCGCCCTGGATGAAGCAAACCGGCCCATGGCCGGTTTTTTTATGGCATCTCCGGCTTAGCGCCGGCCCGGGATCGGCCGGAATGCGGCGCGCACGAGCTTCTCCAGGCCCCAGCCCGCGAAGTAGAAGAGGGCCAGCGTGGGCAGCCCGATCAGCAGATAGCCGCCGACCCAGGACAGGTCTCCCAGCAGGCGGTCCAGGTTCAGTTCATGCAGCAGCGCCAGTTGCGGCGCCAGCGGCAACTGCAGCAGCACGAAACGCCCCTTGTCATCGCCGTCGGCCGAGAGCGCGCCGGCAATGCAGAGGATGACGATGGCGAGGTACAGCGCGGCGAAGACGATGCCGGTCCAGCAGAACCATCTTGAGGCTGTCGATCCGGGCACGTGGCTTTCCAGGGAATCAGGGACGGCAAGTATAGAGCGCTCCAAGCCTGGGATGGGGCAGGCGGGGCGCATGCCGCGCTTGCGTGGCGGGGAATAAATAACAATAATTCTTATTTTTATTGACCCGCTACCGCGCCTTCCCCCATGTCCCATTCTGCGCAGCCGACGCAGCCTACCGCCGCCCAGCTGTACGAGGCCCATCATCCATGGTTGCAGGAATGGCTGCGCCGCCGGCCGGGCTGCCGCCACGATGCGGCCGACCTGGCGCACGACACCTTCGTGCGGGTGCTGACCGGCAGTCGGGCCGAGGTCATCCGGGAACCGCGCGCCTTCCTGACCACGCTGGCACAGCGCACGCTGTACACCTTCTGGCGTCGCCGCGAACTCGAGCGGGCCTATCTCGACAGCCTTGAACTGCTGCCGCAGGCTCATGCGCCCAGCGAGGAACAACGCGCGCTGGCGGTCGAGGCCCTGATGCAGATAGACCGCGCCCTGCAACGCCTGCCGGCGCGCACGCGCCAGGTCTTTCTGCTGAACCAGCTGGAAGAACTCACGTATCCGCAGATCGCCGAGCGCCTTGGCGTGTCGGGCATCACCGTCAGGCGCTGCATGAAACAGGCCGTCACGCTCTGCGTCGCGGCGCGCCTGGCGGCATGAGCGGGCCCACGCTGCCGGCGGACCTGGAGGCCGCGGTCGACTGGATGGTGCTGTTGTCGTCGGGCGTGGCTGGCGACGCCGACCGTGCCGGCTTCGACGCCTGGCGCCGCGCCGACCCGCGCCACGCAGCCGCCTGGGAGACGGTCGCCGCGGCGTTGAAGAACACGTTCGCGCCGTTACCCGACGGGGTCCCGGCGCGCGCCGCAGGAGCCGCCCTGGCTACCGCGCCGGCGCGGCGGCGGGCCTTGCGCAACGCATTGGGGCTGGCATTGGCGGCCGGGGGCCTGGCTGTCCTGGTCGACCGGCAGACGCCATTGCGCACGTTGGCCGCCGATCTGCATAGCGGCACCGCCGAGCGCAGCACGCACACATTGCCGGACGGCAGCCTGCTGACCCTGAACGCCCGCTCCGCGGTGGACCTGGAATTTGGCGGCCGCGCCCGCGTGCTGCGGCTGCGGGCCGGCGCGGTGTACGTGCGGGTGGCGGCCGATGCTGCACGGCCGTTCATCGTCGCCAGTCCCGATGGCGAGGTGCAAGCCCTGGGCACGGTGTTCGGGGTGGCGCGCGATGAGCGGGGCAGCATCGCCAGCGTGATTGAACACAGTGTCGAAGTGCGCGCGGCCGGCCAGCGGCGGGTCCTGGCGGCGGGCGAGGGCGCGCGTTTCGGCGCGGATGGCGTCGGCGCGCCGGACGCCGCGCTGGCCGAGGCTGCAGCCTGGCGGGACGGCATGCTGGTGGTGCGCGACCGGTCGCTGGGCGAGGTAGTGTCGGCCTTGCGGCCGTACCGGCGCGGTTTCCTGCGTATCACGCCCGAAGCCGCCCGGCTGCGGGTGCTGGGGGCCTTTCCCCTGGACGACACCGATCAGGTGCTGGAGTCCTTGCGCCAGACCTTGCCGATCGAGGTGCGCGCCCTGACCGGCTGGCTGGTCAGCATCGACCTGCGCAGCCCGTCAGTCGAAAAAAAATGATCGCCTGCGCCGGGTCCGCTGGACATACCTCCTGAAGCACACACTTGCAGCAGGAGATTCCATGTTCCCCGTTCGTTCCGCGCCGCGCCTGGCGGCCGCGTTCCTCATTGCCCTGGCGGTGCCGGCCGGCCCCGCCCAGGCGCAATCCAGCACCCAGGCGGGCGCATCCGCCGCGCTGCGCTACGACCTGCCGGCTGCGCCGCTGGCCGACACCTTGACCCGCATCGCGCGCCAGAGTGGCCGTGCCGTGTCGGTCGAGCCGGCGTTGGTGGCGGGTCGCCAGGCCCCCGCCGTGGTCGGCGTCTACACCGCCGAACAGGCCTTGCGGCTGGCCCTGATGGGTAGCGGGCTGGAGCTGCGGATCACCGCCAACGGCACCTTCAGCGCGCAACCCCTGCCGCAGGGCGGCGCGGCCATGCTGGAGCCCGTGCGCGTGACCGCCGCGGCCGAATCGCCCACCGGCCACGTCGACGGTTACGTGGCCCTGCGCAGCATGGCCGGCGCCAAGACCGACACGCCGCTGATCGAGACGCCGCAATCGGTGTCGGTGGTCACCAGCGACCAGATCCGCGTCGTCAAGGCCGCCAGCGTCGCCGACGCGCTGGGCTACACGCCGGGTGTGGCGGCCCAGTCGCCGGCTTTCAGCCGCATGGTGGACGACCTGATGTTGCGCGGCTTCAACGTGGCCACCGGCAATTCGGGCCTGCTGCGCGACGGACTCAAGCTGCAGTCCAACGTCTACGATGGCGGCCAGGAACCCTATGGACTGGAACGTGTCGAGGTGTTGCGCGGCGCGGCCTCGGTGCTGTATGGCCAGCTCACGCCGGGCGGGGTGGTCAACACCGTCAGCAAACGCCCGACCACCGAGCCGCTGCGCGAACTGAACCTTGAGACCGGCAGCTACGCCCGCCGGCAGGTGTCGGGCGATTTCGCTGGCGCGCTGACGGAAGATGGCACCTGGTCCTATCGCCTGACCGGCCTGGCGCGCAACGCCGACAATTGGGTCGATCACGTGCCCGACGATCGCACCTACCTGGCGCCGGCCCTGAGCTGGCGGCCCAACGCGGCGACCTCGCTGACGCTGCTGGCCAGCTACCAGCGCATCCGCACGCGTTTCGCGGCTCCGATGCCGGCGGCCAACACCTTGAACGGCCAAATCCCGCGCGACCTGTTCATCGGAGAACCGGACTTCGATCGCTATGACACTGACACCTACACCGCCGGCTACGTGTTCGAGCACGCCTTCAACGAGCGCGTCAAGCTGCGCCAGAGCGCGCGCTACTTCACCGCTTACGGCGAGTGGGACTATCTGTCGTTCGGTGGCCTGCAACCCAATGGCACTACGCTGCGGCGCGGGGTTGTGAGCCGAACCGAGAACTCGTATGGCATCGCCGCCGACACCTCGCTGGAATTCAAGCTGGAGGGGGGCGGGTTGCAGCACACGGTGCTGGCAGGCCTGGACTATTACCGCAGCAACTACGACACCAGCCGCCACTCGGGCACGGTGGCGCCCTTGGGCGACATCTATCATCCCGTCTATGGCGCGGTGCCGGTGGTGAACACCGCGCGCAACAACGGCTTCGTGACGCGTTCGAACGGCATCGGCTTCTACCTGCAGGACCAGATCAAGATCCATGACCAGTGGGTGGTGGTGCTGGGCGGGCGCCAGGACTGGGCCGATACGGACCAGCGCAGCCATGGCAGCGGCGCCGCCACCCGGCAGCGGGACACGGCCACCACCGGGCGGGTCGGCCTGGTGTACCTCGCGCCGGCGGGCCTGGCGCCTTATGTGAGCGTGAGCCAGTCTTTCGCGCCCACCGTGGGCATGGACCGCGCCGATAATGCCTTCAAGCCGACCAAGGGCGTGCAGTACGAATTGGGTCTGCGCTACGAGCCGCCTGGCAGCGACATGCTATACAGCGCTGCCGTCTATGACCTGACGCAGACCAACGCCCTGACCGCCGATCCGGTGGATCCGACCTATTCGGTGCAGACCGGCAAGGCGCGCTCGCGCGGCCTGGAACTGGAGGCCAAGGCGCGGCAGGGGGCGCTGAACCTGACCGCGAGCTATGCCTACACCGATGCGCGCACCATCCGCAGCACCTTGCCCGAACTGGTCGGCCAGCGCACCACGCTGGTGCCGCTGCATAGCGCCGCGGTGTGGGCCGACTACAACCTGACGGCGGCGGGCGTGCCCGGGCTGACCCTGGGCGCCGGCGTGCGCTACGCCAGTTCGACCAATCTGCCGGGCTATCCCGCGGAGGTGCCGGGCCAGTTCCTGGTGGACGCGATGGCCGCGTACGACTTCGGCGCGGTCTCGCCCCAGTTCAGCGGCCTGTCCTTGACCGTGAACGCGCGCAACCTGTTCAACCGTGGTTACCTGTCGTGCGCCGGCGCCACCGGTTGCCGCTACGGCGATCCGCGCACGCTCTACGCGACTCTCAGCTACCGCTGGTAGCGAGGCCCGGCGCGGCCCCTGTCTCGGGGCTGCGCCCTGTGCTACTCTGGCTGCCGGTCGTGCATGTTCATCCCTTTGCACCGGCCGACGATGGCAATGTCCGAGGTCACCCCCTTGGGCAGTGTCTTGGTAAGAAGAATGCGCATGACACGATCAAGCGTGGAGACAATACATGAGCCAATATGGGCCGTTGAAGTTGCACGTCCCGGAGCCTACAGGGCGCCCGGGTTGCAAGACCGATTTTTCCTACCTGCACCTGTCGCCGCCCGGCGATGTGCCCAAACCCCCCATTGATGTTGCCGCGGTCGATACCGGCGGACTGGCATACAGCCTGGTCCGGGTGATCGCGGACGACGGCAGCGCCGTCGGACCGTGGGCGCCGGAACTCAGCCACGAGCAGCTGCGCGCGGGCATGCGCAACATGCTGAAGACGCGTCTGTTCGATGCGCGCATGCTGACCGCCCAGCGCAAGAAGAAGATCTCGTTCTACATGCAGAGCCTGGGCGAAGAGGCCATCGGCACGGCCCACGCCATGGCGCTGGAGCAGGGCGACATGTGCTTCCCGACCTACCGCCAGCAAAGCATCCTGCTGGCGCGCGACGCCTCGCTGGTCACCATGATGTGCCAGTTGATGTCCAACGAACGCGATCCGCTCAAGGGCCGCCAATTGCCGGTCATGTACTCCGACCGCGAACGGGGCTTTTTCAGCATCTCGGGCAACCTGGCCACGCAATTCATCCAGGCGGTGGGCTGGGGCATGGCCTCGGCCATCAAGGGTGACACCCGCATCGCCTCCGGCTGGATCGGCGACGGCGCCACCGCCGAGGCCGACTTCCACACCGCACTGACCTTCGCCCACGTCTACCGCGCGCCGGTCATCCTGAACGTGGTCAACAACCAGTGGGCCATCTCCACCTTCCAGGCGATCGCCGGCGGCGAGGGCGCGACCTTCGCGGGCCGCGGCGTGGGCTGCGGCATCGCCTCGTTGCGGGTGGACGGGAACGATTTCCTGGCGGTCTACTCCGCCTCGCGCTGGGCCGCCGAACGCGCCCGCAGCAATCTGGGACCGACCCTGATCGAATGGGTGACCTACCGCGCCGGGCCGCACTCCACGTCCGACGATCCCTCCAAGTACCGCCCCGGCGACGACTGGAGCCACTTCCCGCTGGGCGATCCGATCGCGCGCTTCAAGAAGCACCTGATCTCGCTGGGCATCTGGTCCGACGAAGAGCATGAAGCCGTCAAGGCCGAGCTCGACGCCGAGATCCTGGCGGCGCAGAAGGAAGCGGAAAGCTACGGCACCCTGGTGGACGGCCACGTCCCCAGCGCCGCCAGTATCTTTGAAGACGTGTACAAGGACATGCCGGAGCATCTGCGCCGGCAGCGTCAGCAGCTCGGAGTCTGATCATGGCTATCGATAACAACGCTGGTCCGGCCTCCGCGCCGATGACCATGATCCAGGCTTTGCGCTCGGCCATGGATGTGATGCTGGAGCGCGACAACAACGTGGTGGTGTTCGGGCAGGACGTCGGCTATTTCGGCGGCGTGTTCCGCTGCACCGAAGGCCTGCAGACCAAGTACGGCAGCTCGCGCGTGTTCGACACGCCCATCTCCGAAGGCGGCATCGTCGGCGTGGCGGTGGGCATGGGCGCCTACGGCCTGCGTCCCGTCTGCGAGATCCAGTTCGCCGATTATTTCTATCCCGCTTCGGACCAGATCGTGTCCGAGGCCGCGCGCCTGCGCTACCGCTCGGTCAACGAATTCGTCGCGCCCATGACCATCCGCATGCCTTGCGGCGGCGGCATCTACGGCGGCCAGACGCACAGCCAGAGCCCCGAGGCCATGTTCACGCAGGTCTGCGGGCTGCGCACGGTGATGCCGTCCAACCCGTACGACGCCAAGGGCCTGCTGATCGCGGCCATCGAGAACGACGACCCGGTCATCTTCCTGGAGCCCAAGCGGCTCTACAACGGCCCGTTCGACGGCCACCATGACCGGCCCGTCACGCCCTGGACCGGACGGCCGGGCAGCGTGGTGCCCACCGGCTACTACACCGTGCCGCTGGATACAGCAGCCATCGTGCGCCCCGGCAACGCGCTGACCGTGCTGACCTACGGCACCACCGTGCACGTGTCGCTGACGGCCGCCGAGGAAACCGGCATCGACGCCGAGATCATCGACCTGCGCAGCCTGTGGCCGCTGGACCTGGACGCCATCGTCAACTCGGTCAAGAAGACCGGCCGCTGCGTGGTGGTGCACGAAGCCACGCGCACCTGCGGCTTCGGCGCCGAGCTGATTTCGCTGGTGCAGGAACACTGCTTCCATCATCTGGAGGCGCCCGTGGAGCGCGTGACCGGCTGGGATACGCCGTATCCCCACGCGCAGGAATGGGCGTACTTCCCCGGCCCGCGCCGGGTCGGCGAAGCGTTCAAGCGCGCGATGGAGGGTTGAGAGATGGGTATTCATGTCATCAAGATGCCCGACATCGGCGAAGGCATCGCGGAAGTGGAACTGGTCGCCTGGCACGTGAAGATCGGCGACATGGTGGCCGAGGACCAGCCGCTGGCCGACGTCATGACGGACAAGGCCACGGTCGAGATTCCCGCGCCGGTGGTCGGCCGCGTGGTCGCGCTGGGCGGGGACGTGGGCCAGGTCATGGCGGTGGGCGGTGAACTGATCCGCCTGGAGGTCGAAGGCGAGGGCAACCTGAAGCCGGGCGCCGATGCGCCGCCGGCCAAGGCGGCTGCGGCTCCCGCTGCGGCACAGCCTGCCGCCGCAGCGCCTGCGCCGCAGCCCGCGCCAGCGCCGAAGGCTGAGCCTGCCGCACCCGCGAAACCGGCCGCGCCGCCCGCTGCGCCGGCCAAGCCCGCGCGCCAGGCGTCCGCCGCTGTCGCGCGCCAGCCCGGCGACAAACCGCTGGCCTCGCCGGCGGTGCGCAAGCGCGCCTGGGACCTGGGCATCGAACTGCGCTACGTGCACGGCAGCGGCCCGGCAGGCCGGATCCTGCACGAAGACCTGGACGCCTATCTGCAAGGCCAGGGCGGGGGCGCTCAAGCCCGCGGCGGCGTGGCCTACGCCGAGCGTAACGACGAGGAAAACGTGCCGGTCATCGGCCTGCGCCGCAAGATCGCGCAGAAGATGGCCGAGTCCAAGCGCCGCATTCCGCACTTCAGCTACGTCGAGGAAATCGACGTGACCGAGCTGGAAGAGCTGCGCGCCAGCCTCAACCAGAAGTGGGGCGCGACGCGCGGCAAGCTCACGCTATTGCCGCTGCTGGCGCGCGCCATGGTGGTGGCGCTGCGCGATTTCCCGCAGATCAACGCGCGCTACGACGATGAGGGCGGCGTGGTCACGCGCTACGGCGCGGTCCACATCGGCATCGCCACGCAAAGCGACGGCGGCCTGATGGTGCCGGTCATGCGCCACGCCGAGGCGCGCGATCTCTGGTCCATGGCGGCCGAGATCGTCCGTCTGGCCGAGGCGGTGCGCACGGGCAGCGCCAGCCGCGACGAACTGTCGGGGTCGACCATCACTATCACCAGCCTGGGGCCTTTGGGCGGCATCGTCACCACGCCGGTGATCAACCATCCCGAGGTCGGCATCGTGGGCGTGAACCGCATCGTCGAGCGGCCCGCCATCCGCAATGGCGCCGTGGTGGCGCGCAAGCTGATGAACCTGTCGTCGTCCTTCGACCACCGCGTGGTGGACGGCATGGACGCGGCGCGCTTCATCCAGGCGGTGCGCGCGCTGCTGGAGCAACCCGCGCTGCTTTTCGTGGAGTAAGCATGAGCCAGATCACTAAGACTACGACTTTGCTGGTGATCGGCGGCGGCCCTGGCGGCTACGTCGCCGCCATCCGCGCCGGCCAGCTGGGCGTGCCGACCATTCTGGTCGAAGGCGCCCAGCTGGGCGGCACCTGCCTGAACATCGGCTGCATCCCCTCCAAGGCGCTGATCCACGCGGCCGAGGAATTCGACAAGGCGCGCCACTACGCGGGCAAGTCGGCGCTGGGCATTTCCGTGTCGGCGCCCGCCATCGACCTGGCCCAGACCGTGGCCTGGAAGGACGGCATCGTCGGCAAGCTGACCGGCGGCGTTGCTGCGTTGTTGAAGAAGAACGGCGTGGAAGTGGTGCGCGGCTGGGCCCGGCTGCTGGACGGCAAGACCGTGGAAGTGGATGGCGGCGAGTCCGGCGCCATCCGCATCCAGTGCGAGCATCTGCTGCTGGCGGCGGGCTCCGAACCGACGCCGCTGCCGTCCATGCCGTTCGGCGGCATGGTGGTGTCGTCCACCGAAGCCTTGTCGCCTTCCAGCATTCCCAAGCAATTGGTGGTGGTGGGCGGCGGCTATATCGGCCTGGAACTCGGCACCGTGTACCGCAAGCTGGGCGCCGAGGTGGCCGTGGTGGAAGCGCAGGACCGCATCCTGCCAACCTACGATGCCGAGCTCACCAAGCCGGTGGCTGCCGCCTTGGCGAAAATGGGTGTGGACCTGCACCTGGGCCGCAAGGTGCTGGGCCTGAACGGCGCCGGCAACGCGGTGCGCGTGCAGGACGCGGCGGGCGTCGAAACCCTGCTGCCGGCAGACCGCGTGCTGATCGCGGTGGGCCGGCGTCCGCGCACGCAGGACTGGGGGCTGGAAAGCCTGCAGCTCGACCGCAAGGGCAACGCGCTGCGCATCGACGACCAGTGCCGCACCTCCATGCGCGACGTCTGGGCCATCGGCGACATCGCCGGCGAACCCATGCTGGCGCACCGCGCCATGGCGCAGGGCGAGATGGTGGCCGAGCTGGTTTCGGGCAAGCGCCGCCACTTCCTGCCTGCTTCGATCCCGGCGGTCTGCTTCACCGACCCCGAAGTCGTGGTGGCGGGCCTGTCGCCTGCCGAGGCGGAAAGCGCGGGATTGGACTGCCTGACGGCTTCCTTCCCCTTTGCCGCCAACGGGCGTTCGATGACGCTGGAATCCACCGACGGTTTCGTGCGCGTGGTCGCGCGCCGCGACAACCACCTGATCGTGGGCTGGCAGGCGGTGGGACGCGGCGTGTCGGAGCTGTCGACGGCGTTCGGCCAGTCGTTGGAAATGGGCGCCACGCTGGAAGACGTGGCGGGCACCATCCATGCGCATCCGACCCTGGGCGAAGCGGTGCAGGAAGCGGCGCTCAAGGCGCTGGGGCACGCGCTGCATATCTAGGAGGCGCAATGGAACGCCGCGCTTGCGCGGCGTTCCACCGCAAGCCCGGACAGTGCCTAGCGAGGGGTTACGGCTTGTGCCAATGCGGCGCTGAATCCTTCCACCGCAGGGTTGCCTTGGTCGCGCAACGCTGCCAACACCACCTGGGCCGTGGCTCCAGCCACATCGCGCAAAGGCAGGAAGCGCAATGAATCCGAACGCATTCGGGACAACGATTGGGGCACCAGTGCAGGGCCGACGCCGGCTTCCACCAGCGTCAGCAAGGTGGGAATGACGCTTTCCTGCGCGATTTCCGGCTTCAGCTGCGCACGCGCGTACAGCGCCTGGATCATATTGCGGAAGTACGGCGAGATGTCCTGGCGGTAGCCCACCAGGGGAAATTCCAGCAGTTCTTCCAGCGAAACATCACGCTGATGCGCCAGCGCATGATCATGGCGCAGCGCCACGCGCAGGGGCTCTTCGTAGACGACGCGGGTCACGATATCCGCATCCAGCGGATGCGGACGCATCAGCGCCACATCGACCGCGCGCGACCGCAGCGCGGGCTCCATGTCGACGGAGTTCATTTCGCGCAGATCGATGCGGACTTCGGGGTGCGCATCGCGGTAATGGCTGAGCGCCGACACCAGCGGCGAGCTTGCCGCGCTGGGCGTGATGCCTATCACCAGCGACCCGGTTTCGCCGCGGGCCGTGCGCCGCGCCTGCCGCAGCATCAGCTGGGTGTCCGCCGCGATCTTGCGCGCCCGCTCGTACATGATTTCGCCGGCGGGCGTCAATTTCACCGAGCGCGTGGTGCGCACGAACAGCGGCACGCCGACGATCGCTTCCAGTCGCTTGATCTGCTGCGTGAGGGGCGGTTGGGTCATGAACAGGCGTGCCGCCGCCCGCGCGAAGTGCAGTTCTTCCGCCAGCGTGCAGAACAGGACCAGCAAGCGACCGTCCACGAAGATTAATTCTGATTTCGACATAATTAGGGCGAAATTACATATTGGACATAGATTAGTCGAGTTCCTAAGATGCCGCATCGCTACACACCGCCGGCATTCCGGATCCGCACATGTCCCTCGCTTCCATTTCTCCGTCAGTCGCTGCCATCGCTCAAAGAGTGCGGGATGGCGAAGCGGCGGTGTTCGCGGCGGCGCGCCAGAGCCTGGCGGCCATCGCGCGGCAAGATCCGGCAATCCGCGCATGGAGCCATGTGCTGCCCGCCGTGGCGCTGGAGCAGATGGAACCGGCGCGGCACGCCGCCGGCGCGCTTGCCGGCGTGCCCATCGGCATCAAGGACGTGATCGACGTGGCCGACATGCCCACCGGTTTTGGGGCGCCTGCCTTGATTGCCGGCAATGCGGCGTTCGACGCCTGCAGCGTGGGCATGTTGCGCGCGGCGGGCGCGATTCCGGTGGGCAAGACCGTGACGGCCGAGTTCGCGTTCAGGACGCCGGGCCCCACCCGCAATCCGCATGCGCTGGCGCACACGCCTGGCGGCTCCTCGAGCGGTTCCGCGGCCGCGGTGGCGGCCGGCATGGTGCCAGCCGCGCTGGGCACGCAGACCGGAGGTTCGATGATCCGCCCGGCGGCGTATTGCGGAGTGGTGGGATTCAAACCGAGCGCCGGGCGCGTGTTCCGGGACGGCATGAAGCTCACCTGCGAATCGCTGGACACCATAGGCTGGTACGCGAATAGCGTGGCGGACGCCCAGCTCATCGCGGACGTGCTCGTGGGCGGCGCGCACGCGCCCGTACCGTCCGGCCGCCAACTGACCGTCGCGGTGCAATTGAACAATCCGAAAGCCGGATTGTGTGCCGAGAGCCATGCCGAGATCGATCGCGCCCATGCGGTTCTGGCCGCGCATGGCGTGCAGTGCGTGCCAGTGCAAGCCGAGCGCGAGACGGCGCTTTTGCTGCAGGCGCACGATGTGATCATGCACTACGAGTTCGCGCGCAGTCTGGGGCCGGTGGTGGAACGCCAGGGTCATGCATTGAGCGCCGTCTTGCGCCAGGCGGTGGCGCGTGGCCTGGCCATCGGGGCAGGGGAGTACCACGAGATGCTCGGGATTCAGGCCGCGCTGCGCCACGGATGGGGCGCGCTCTATGGCGGCGCCGACCTGGTGCTTACGCCCAGCACGCCGGGTCCGGCGCCCCTTGGGCTGGAGCACACCGGCGACGCTTCATACAACAAGATCTGGTCGGTGCTGGGGTGGCCTTGCCTGCACCTGCCGACCGGATTCAGCCGCGCGGGACTGCCCATGGGCATGCAATTGGTCGGCGATCTGGGCAAGGACCTGGCCTTGCTCGCCGTCGGCCGGGATTTACATCATCTGCTGAAACAGCAAGGGGAATGAAATGGGATTCAAGAAACTGAGGCAGGGCGTGCTGGCCCTGTGCGCCGCCGCGGTGGTGACGGGATTGGGGCAGGCGCATGCCGCTTTTCCCGACCGTCCGATCAATGTCGTCGTGCCTACCGCGGCCGGCGGCACGGTGGATATCGTTGCGCGCATCATGGCGGAAAAACTCGGCGCTGAACTGGGACAGCCGGTGGTTGTCATCAACAAGCCCGGCGCTGGCGGCGTCGTGGGCACGCAGGCGTTCCTGCGCGAGCCGCAGGATGGCTACACCGTGCTGTTCACGGCGAACAGCAATCAGCTGATCGTGCCTTGGGTCTACAAAGACGCGAAGTTCGATCCCATCAAGGACTTCGCGCCGATCGCCGCAGTGGGTGAAGTGCCCAACGTGCTGTGCGTGAACCCGGCCTTTCCCGCGAAGGACATGAAGGAATTCATTGCCTTGATCAAGGCCAATCCGGAGAAGTACCAGTACGCCTCGGCCGGGGCGGGAACCTTGAACCATTTGCTGGGCGTCATGCTGGACCAGATGGGCGGGCTGCGCATGCAGCACATCCCCTATCGCGGCGTGTCGCCAGCCATGGCGGATGTGATGGGCAATCAGGTGCCGATGCTGTTCGCCAGCCTGCCCTCGGCCGTGGAAGGCATCAAGGCCGGCAAGCTGCGCGCGCTGGGCGTCAGCAGCGAAAAGCGCAACGCCTTGCTGCCCGACGTCCCTGCCATCAACGAAGCCATACCGGGATTCCGCGGCGACCTGTGGGTGGCGTTCTATGGCGCAAAGGAAGCGCCCCGCGCGGCGATCGACACCTTGCATCTGGCCATCCGCAAAGTCCTGGCCGACCAGGCGCTGCAACAGAAGTTCGACCAGCTGGGGGTCACCATGATGCACGACGGCCCGGCCGAGCTGGCGGCGCGGCAGCAGGCCGAGTACATGCAGTGGAAGCAGGTCGTGCAGGCCTCGGGAGCGAGTCCGGATTAAGGCCTAACGGCTGCCGTCGATATACGGCCGGGCCTGCAGGATCAGGATGTTGTCGCCCTGCACGGCCCATTCGATATCCTGGTCCGCGCCGCCCAGGCGCTGCTTGACCTGGCTGCCTACCGCGGCCAGGCGCGCCACCAGGGCATCGTTCAACACCTGGCGCGCGCCCTCGATCGGCACTTCGCGCACGCCGCCCGCCGCATCCGCCACCAACTGGGTGTCCTCGGCTGAGCGGGTCAGTACCTGCACTGCCTTGGACCAGCTGGAGTACATCAGCTGTTCGGCCTGCCGCTTGCCTTCCACCACCTTGATGCCCAGGCCGCGCTTGGCCGAGATGTAGGTGACGTAGCGGCGCGAGGCGTCGAAGGGATCGCGGGTGATCATGACGCCCGAGCTGTCAGACGCGGCGGCCTGTTGCACCAGCACCGCCATCACCACACCGTCCTGGCCGATGCCGGCCGCGCGCCGGGCTTCGTAGGCTTCGTAGTTGTAAACCGAGGCCCACACGGTCTGCACGGCTTGCGCCAGCGCGTCGGCCTGCGTCACGTTGGGCACGGTGGTGTAGAGCCCGGCGCCGCTGAATCCCGGCAGGTCTTCGGAATTGGACGAGCTGCGCACGAATACGCCGCGGCCCTGCAACTGCTTTTGCCAGCGTTCGCGCCAGGCCGCGGCCAAGGCCGGATCGGGCTGGGCCTGGATGATGTCCTGGCGCAGCGCGGCCAGTTCGGCGCGGCGCACGTTGGCATCGCTGGCGAAGTCCGCCCGCTGTTCCAGCGCGGCGATGCGTTGCGGCACGCGCAGCTGCGCCATGAATGCCGCGTACTGCGCGAAGGGGATGCAGAAGCCGTCCGGCACGGTGGCCGCGGGTGGCAGCGCCGACTTCAGCGCGCCCAGGTTGGCCGCCTTCACGCCGCAATGGCGGCTGTCGCGTGTGACCATGCCGGAGAGCGGCTTGATTGCCTTCACCGTCAGGTCGGGCTTGGGCAGCGGCCGCGCGGTCTTGGGCGGCGGCGCGGTTTCAGGCTTGCCGATGCGCTGCACCTGATAGGCATTATTGGTGACGGTCAGCTCGACCCACTGGCCGTCGTGCTCGCGCAGCGTCGCCACGGCATCGCGCACATAGGCATTGGGGATGCGCCAGCCTTTGGCCAGCAGATTGACATGGGACAGCAGGGTGGAGGGCCGTTGCGTGACCAGGCCGGCCACGGGCGGCAGCGCGACCGGGACCTCGTCCAGCACCAGGATGTCGGTCGGCGCCAGATCCGGCGTGTCGTCAACCGAGGCCACGATGCGTAGCCGGCCCTGGGCCTGCCCCGTGTTCAGCGGCAGGAAGGTCTGTTCGCGCAGCAGCGATTCCTGCGTCACGGCCTTCAGGCCGGCGTTTTGCGCGAGCTGTTCATGCAGCGTGGAATTGGCCTTGAAGCGCACCGGTTGGTAGAAGCTGGCCTGCAGTTTCTCCTCGGTCAGCTGCAGCAGTTCCGGAGTGAGCCGGTCGCCTTCCCAGAATTCATAGGTGTAGCCGGGCAGGTCGCGCTGCCAGCTCAGGGTGCCGAACAGCAGACGCCGCTGCGGGTCCTTGTACTGGGCGATCAGCGTGGCTTTGTCGTCGGCGGGCAAGAGGCGACGTTCACGTGCGAAGTGCTCGTGCAGCGAGTAGCGCGGTGTGTTGAGGTAGTAGATCTTGCCGCCCTGTTTCCGGTCGATCACGAACAGTACGTGCGGGATTTCCAGCGGCGTGCCGGGGTTGTAGACCCGGGCCAGCTGCAGGAATTCGGCCTGGGTCTGGATTTTCCCCAGAAAGGCCGGCCCCGCCTTTTTAGCGTCTTCCGCTGGCTGCGCCGCGCGCTCGTCGGGAGTCAACGGCCGCGAGTTCTCGTAGGGCGAAGGCTTGCGGGCAGTCTGCGCCTGGACGGACGGGCCGAAGCCGGCGGCTGCCCCAGCCAATGCGGCCAGGACGATCAGGCGGGTCAGGTGGCGGGAGGAAAGGCGGCGGCGGGCGGGTGATGGACGCATGGACGGGCGGGCGGGGCGCAGGGAGCCGCGATGATATCGGAGTGGCGCGGGCGGTTGTTTCTGGATGTGGCCAACTATGCGTTGACGTTGCTGCCGGACGCAAAATACCCAATTTCAGTGATATGCATGGGGCCAAAGATGGCGTGTAATGCCGCCCAAGGCTATATCGCGCCCGCCGGCGCCGCGAGAAACCGGCCATCTCCGCACGCGATGATGGAAACGGTTTTTCGTAGGGTCTTTTCAAAGGAGCAGCCATCGCTGCTCCTTTTTTTCGTGGCCGCTCGGGGAAACTCCCTATCTTCTGAGGACGCGCCGCCCGTTGACAGCGGCCTTGCACGAATCGATACTTGAATCAAGTACGTATACGTACAAAATGACAGGCGTCGCATCGGCCTAACGGGTTCCCACTGCTCTCGCAAAGGAGTAAGCAATGAAGGACGGCGAAATTCTTTCCGGATTCCTGGCTCCCCACCCGCCGCACCTGGTGTACGGCGAGAACCCGCCGCAGAACGAGCCGCGCTCGCGCGGCGGCTGGGAAAGCCTGCGCTGGGCCTACGACCACGTGCGAGAGAGCATCGAACGCCTGCAGCCCGACGTGCTGCTGGTGCATTCGCCGCACTGGATCACCCAGGTGGGCCACCATTTCCTGGGCGTGCCGCGCCTGGCGGGCCGCTCGGTCGATCCGATCTTTCCCGACCTGTTCCGCTACGACTTCGGCATGGACGTGGACGTGGAACTGGCCGAAGCCTGTTGCGAGGAAGGCAGCAAGCTGGGCCTGGTCACCAAGATGATGCGCAATCCGAAGTTCAGGGTGGACTACGGCACCATCACCACGCTGCACATGGTGCGGCCGCAATGGGACATCCCGGTGGTGGGGCTGTCGGCGAACAACACGCCGTACTACCTCGACACCCAGGAAGGGCAGAAGGAAATGGACCTGCTGGGCCGGGCCACGCGCGAAGCCATACGCAAGAGCGGGCGGCGGGCGGTCCTGCTGGCCAGCAATACGCTGTCGCACTGGCATTTCCACGAGCAGCCCGAGGTGCCCGAGGACATGTCCAAGGAGCATCCGGCGCGTTACGACGGCTATCTGTGGGACATCCGCATGATCGAACTGATGCGCAAGGGCAGGATGGGCGAGGTGTTCGAACTCCTGCCCCAGTTCATCGACGAAGCCTTCGCCGAAGTGAAATCCGGCGCGTTCACCTGGATGCACGCGGCCATGGGCTATCCGCAACTGGCGGGCAAGTTCCATGGCTACGGCACCGTGATCGGCACCGGCAACGCGGTGATGGAATGGAATCTGCAGGAGGCCGGGCTGTCCCGCCTTGAAGCCCCCGCTGGCGTTACGGCCTAGCCGTTGGAGACATGCCATGACCCTCGTTTCCGCATTTCTCGTTCCCGGCAGCCCGCTGCCGCAGTTGCGCAGCGACGTGGCGCCCTGGGGGCGGCTGCATCAGGCGCTGCGCGCGGCCGGCGAGTCGCTCGCCGCTTCCCGGCCCGACGTGGTGCTGGTGTATTCGACGCAGTGGATGGCGGTGCTGGACCAGCTGTGGATCACCCGCGCGCGCAGCACCGGTGTGCACGTGGACGAGAACTGGCACGAGTACGGCGAGCTGCCCTTTGACATCGCCAGCGATACGGGCTTGGCAGAAGCCTGCGTGCAGGGCTGCCGCGACGCCGGCATCCATGCGCGCGGCGTGGACTACGACCAGTTTCCCATCGATACGGGCACCATCACGGTCAGCACGCTGATGGGCTTCGGCAGCGACAAGCTGCCCGTGACGCTGGCGGCCAATAACCTGTATCACGACAACGCGCAGACGGAGCAGCTCAGCCGCATCGCCTTGCAGGCGGCCGCGGCCCAGGGCAAGCGGGCGGCGGTCATCGGCATAGGCGGCCTGTCCAACACCATGTTCCGCGAGCCTGTGGCGCCGGAATCCGACCGCTTGATCTCCCAGACCGACGACGACTGGAACCGCCGCATGCTGGCGCTGCTGGAAAGCGGCGACGCCGGAAAACTGCGTGAACTCATGCCCGAGTACGCCGGGCAGGCCAAGGCGGAGATGGGCTTCAAGCACATGTCCTGGCTGCTGGGCGCGGTGGGCGACCGGTTCCGCGGCGCCAATGTGCTGGAATATGCGCCGCTTTATGGCAGCGGCGGAGCCGTGGTGGAATTCAAGCTGGATTGAACACGCGCCGAGCCGTGGCGCGTACCGCGCGGCGCCTTCGAGGGGGCGCCAATCCCCGTGCTCAGGCAGCGCCCGCCAGCGTCACCGGTATCTCCCTGGCCCCCGCCGTGCGGCGCCATTGCGCCGGCCCCGACACATGCAGGTTGCCGCCCGCCGCGTCCACCGCCACGGTCACGGGCATGTCCGTGACTTCGAATTCGTGGATCGCTTCCATGCCCAGGTCCTCGAACGCGACCACCCGGGCGCTGCGGATGGCGCGGGAGACGAGATAGGCCGCGCCGCCCACGGCGATCAGGTAGGCCGCCCGGTGGCGTCGGATTGACTCGACCGCCTGCGGGCCGCGCTCGGCCTTGCCTATCATCGTCAGCAGTCCCGTGCGCTCCAGCATCATGTCGGTGTAGCCGTCCATACGCGTGGACGTGGTCGGGCCGGCAGGGCCGACGGCCTCGTCGCGCACGGCGTCCACCGGGCCCACGTAGTAGATGGCGCGGCCGCGGAAGTCGGCGGGCAGGGGCTCGCCGCGGGCCAGCATTTCGCGGATGCGCTGGTGCGCGGCATCGCGTCCGGTCAGCATGCGGCCGTTTAGCAGCAAGGTTTCGCCGGCGCGCCAGGACCCGACCTCCTCGCGGGTGAGGGTGTCCAGGTTCACGCGCCGACCGGCGCTGGATCCGCGCCCGGGTCCCAGGTCGGGCCAGAGATCCAGCGAGGGCGGGGCCAGGTGCGCGGGGCCGGATCCGTCCAGCACGAAGCTTGCATGGCGCGTGGCCGCGCAATTGGGGATCAGCGCGATGGGCTTGGCGGCCGCATGCGTGGGGTAGGTCTTGATCTTCACGTCCAGTACCGTGGTGAGGCCGCCCAGGCCCTGCGCGCCCACGCCCAGCGCGTTGACGCGCTCGTGCAGTTCCAGCCGCAGCGCGTCCTCGGGCGTCAGTGCATCGCCGCGCTGCGCCCGCGCCTGCAGTTCGTGCATGTCCAGCGGCTGCATCAGGCTTTCCTTGGCCAGCAGCACCGCTTTTTCGGCGGTGCCGCCCACGCCTATGCCCAGCATGCCGGGCGGACACCAGCCCGCGCCCATGGCGGGTATCTGCGCCAGCACCCAGTCGACGACGCTGTCGGCCGGGTTCAGCATGGCCAGCCGCGCCTTGTTTTCCGAGCCGCCGCCCTTGGCCGCGACCGTGACGGCCACGCTTGCGCCCGGCACGATGCGTGTGTTGATAACGGCGGGCGTGTTGTCGCGGGTATTGCCGCGGCTGAACAGCGGGTCCGCCACCACCGAGGCCCGCAGCGGATTGTCCGGGTCCAGGTAGGCGCGCCGCACGCCGGCGTTGACGGCGTCCTCCAGGCTGCCGCCAAAGCCCTCCCAGCGCACGTCCATGCCGACTTCCAGGAAGACGTTGACGATGCCGGTGTCCTGGCAGATCGGCCGCTTACCGATGGCGGCCATGCGCGAGCTGGCCAGGATCTGAGCCATGGCGTCGCGCGCTGGCGCGCTGGCTTCGCGTTCATAGGCGCGGGCCAGGTGCGCGATGTAGTCGGCCGGATGGTAATGGCTGATGTATTGCAGCGCGCTGGCGATGGATTCGATCAGGTCGTCCTGGCGGATGAAGGTGCTCATGGCGTGCGAGGGCAGGTGGCTTTGGCAGAGGATCAAGTTCAATCGGCGTGCAGCGTGACGCCGGGCCGGTCCTTGACCAGGCTCACGGCGACGAACGACACCACGGCCATGGCGATGACGTAGACGCCTACGTGCCAGGACTGTCCGGTGGCGGTGATGATGGACTGCGCGATCATCGCGGCGAAGGCGCCGCCCAGGATGGAGCCCAGCGCGTAGCCTGCCGACACGCCCGAGTAGCGCACGTCGGCCGGGAACATCTCGGCGTACAGCGCGGCCTGCGGGCCGTAGGTCAGGCCCAGCGGCACCGACAGCACGGCCAGGGCGAAGGCGAATTGCATGACGTCGCCGGAGTCGACGAAGGACCACATCGGTATGGCCCACAGCGCCAGCAGCACGTAGCCGAGCTGGAAGGTGCGCACGCGGCCGATGCGGTCGCCCAGCCAGCCGCCCAGCAGCGTGGTGCCCAGCCAGCAGGCCGCGGCCAGCGTGCAGATCATCAGCACCTGCTGTGGCGGCATGCGCAGCGCCCGGCTGCCGTAGCTGATGAAGAAGCCGACCAGCAGGTAACCCGCCGTGCTGTTGCCCACGAAGATCAGCGTGGTCAGCAGGATCTGGCGCGGATGTTTGCGCAACAGCGTGCCCAGCGGCGCCGAGGAATGGCTGCGGCGCGACTGCATCTCCAGGAACACCGGCGATTCCTCGACTGCGCGGCGGATGAAGACGCCGACAATGATGAGCGCGATGGACAGCAGGAAAGACACGCGCCAACCCCAGGCCATGAAGTTGTCGGGGCCGACCAGGGAGGTAATGCACCACAGCACGCCGGTGGCGACGATCATGCCCAGCGGTACGCCGATCTGGGGGAAGGCGCCGAACAGCGAACGCCGGTCGCGCGGCGCGTGCTCGACCGCCATGAGCGCCGCGCCGCCCCATTCGCCGCCGGCGGAGAACCCTTGCAGCACGCGCAGCGTCACCAGCATCACCGGCGCCCAGATGCCGATCTGCGCGTAGGTGGGCAGCACGCCGATTAGCGCGGTGGACACGCCCATCAGGATCAGCGTGGCCGCCAGCACCCGCTTGCGGCCGTAGCGGTCACCCAGATGGCCGCAGACGATGGCGCCCAGCGGCCGGAACAGGAAGGCCACGCCCACCGTCGCGAAGGACAGGATCAGCGACAGCTCGGGATTTTCCTTGGCGAAGGGCGCGAAGAACAGCGAACCCAGCACCAATCCCGCGGCCTGGACGTAGATGAAGTAGTCGTACCACTCGATGGCCGAGCCGACCAGGGTGGCGGCCAGTACCTTGCGATCGTCGGCGCTGACCAGCGGGCCGGATGCGGACCGGCGGGCGGAAGCGACGGCGGCGCCGTCGGCGGGAATTTCTGTCTGCATGGTTGTCTCCGTGGGGGAATGCGGCGGTTCAGCTTCTTATTGGGAGGCGTTGCCTAGGCCGCGGCGCTCTGCGGCGCGTCGGGCTGGTTTTCCGGACGGGCCGCTACGAACGCGGGCAGGCTGGCGCAGGCCTGGACGATGGCGCGGACCCGTTCGAAGGGCGTCAGGTCCGCGCCGTAGCGCAAGGCGTTGTAGACCTGCGGGATCAGATAGCACTCGACCAGCGTGGGCGCGGCGCCCAGCGCGTAGCCGCCGTCCTGCGCCACGGGCAGCGCCGCCTCGAAGGCCTGGAAGCCCTCGGCGCACCAGTGGCGGTACCAGTCCTGGATCTGTTCGTCATCCGCGCCGAACTGGGCGCGCAGGCGCTTGAGCGCGCGCAGGTTGTTGAGCGGATGCATTTCGCAGGCGACCAGTTGCGCCAGCGCGCGGGCCTGCGCGCGCAGCGCCGGATCGGCCGGCAGCAGCGGCGCGCCGGGATGCCGCTCGTCCAGGTACTCGATGATGGCCAGCGACTGCTGCAGGCGCAGGCCGTCGATTTCCAGCATGGGCACCAGGCCGAAGGGCGCGAGCGAGCGGTAGGCGGGCTGCTGGTGCTCGCCCTTGACCATGTGCCAGGTGACCTGCCGGTAAGGCAGGCCTTTCAAGGCCAGGGCGATGCGGACCCGGTAGGCCGCGGAACTGCGCCAGTAGCTGTGCAGGGTGAGGGCAGGCGTATCGGCCATGGCGGTCTCCGGTCAGGCGGCGGCGGGCTCAGAAGCGTCGGCCGATACGGTGCCAGGCATGGGGCGCGTGCCGGGAATGCGCACCTGCTGGTCGATGTCGCCGAACAGGCTTGCGCCCGCGTCGTCGCGCATGCCGATGCGCACGCGGTCGCCATGCTTGAGGAAGGGCGTGCGCATTTCGCCGTCGCGCAACTTCTCCCGCACGCGCGCCTCGACCAGGCAACACACGCCGGCCGCGTCGCTGGCATTCGAAATGGTGCCGCTGCCCACCAGCGTGCCCGCGCCCAGGCGGCGCGTGCGGGCCGCGTGCGCGATCAGTTCGCCGAAGTGGAACTGCATTTCCTCGCCCGCCTGGGGCCGGCCGATCTGTTGGCCGTTGAGCCACACCTGCATGGCGCGGTGCAGCTTGCCGCCGCGCCAGTAGGGGGCGAGCTCATCAGGCGTGACGAGTACGGGCGACAGCGCCGAGGCGGGCTTGCCCTGCAGGAAGCCGAAGCCCTTGGACAGCTCTGGCAGCACCACGTTGCGCAGGGTCACGTCGTTGACCAGGCCCAGCAGCACGATGTGTTCGAGCGCCGTGTCGGCGTCCACGCCCAGCGGCACGTCGTCGGTCACCACCACGATCTCCGCTTCCAGGTCCACGCCCAGTTCCTCGCTGGCGGCGGTGATGTCTTCGCAGGGGCCCAAGAAGTCATCCGACGCGCCCTGGTACATCAGCGGATCGGTCAGGAACGAAGGCGGCATCTCGCCGCCGCGGGCGCGGCGCGTCAGCTCCACGTGGTTCAGGTAGGCCGATGCGTCCAGCCATTGGTAGGCGCGCGGCAAGGGGGCGGCGCAGCGGGCGGGGTCGAACGGGAGGCTGGCGCCGTCGCCGGCGTTCAACGACTCATATTCGGCCTGTAGCAGCGGCGCGGCGCGGGCCCAGTCGTCCAGCGCCTGCTGCAAGGTGGCCGCGATGTGCGGCACGGCGCGCATGCGGGTCAGGTCGCGGTTGACGATGGCCAGGACGCCGTCGCGGGCGCCGTTGGTCAGGGTGGCGAGTTTCATCTTCAGGTACTCCGTATCGGATAGGCAGGCCCGCGCCGGGGCCTTGTCGTGCGGGATCAGGCGGTGAGTTCGGCCCACATGTCGCGGTCGCGCTGGGCGGTCCAGACGCGCGGATCGGCGATGCCGCTGGCCTCGTCATAGGCGCGCGAAACATCGAAGGGAATGGCGTGTTCGTAGATGACGACGTGACCGAACTCGGGGTCCATGACGCGGCGCGTGTCCTCATAGACCTGCTTCAGGCTCTTGCCTTGCTCCACGCCCTGGCGCGCGCAGCCGTACAGCGTTTCGACCCAGCCGCGCGTGTAGCCGATGGCTTCGCGGCAGGCGGCGGGCGTGGTCAGCGCCGGGCCGCGGCCCGGCACCATCTGGCGCGGTTGCAGCGCTTGCAGCGCGTCCAGCGTGGCGGGCCAGTCGGACAGATAGGCGTCGCCCGTGTACACGCCCGCGTTGAACTCCACCAGGTCGCCGGAAAAACAGATGCCCTGCGAAGGAATCCAGACGATGGAGTCGCCGCGGGTGTGGCCTGCGCCCAGGTGCAGCATGCGCACTTCGAGGCTGCCCAGGAACACGGTCAGTTCGCGCTCGAACACCACGGTGGGCCAGGTCAGCCCGGGGATGGTCTCGGCGGACTGGAACAGCCGCGGGAAGCGGCCGATCTCCGAGTCCATGTCGGCCTGGCCGCGTTCGACGATGAGCTCATGCGTGCCGCGGCTGGCGTACACGTTGGCCGCGCCCTCGGCGGCGAAGGCCGACGCGCCCAGCACGCGCACGGCGTGGTAGTGCGTCAGCGCCACGTGGCGGATGGGCTTGTCCGTGACGCCGCGGATCGCGCGGATCAGCGCCTGCGCCATGGCCGGCGTCGCGGTCGCGTCGACCACCATCACGCTGTCGTCGCCGATGATCACGCCCGAGTTTGGGTCGCCGTCGGCAACGTAGGCGTAGGCGTTGTCGGACAGGCGTTCGAAGGAGATCTTCTTTTCCGCCAGGTCGGCCTGGGAGGCGAAGGGTTTGCTCATGGTGTTCCTTTAATGAATGGAAAGTGGGCGGTTCAGCTGGCGTGGACTTGGCCGCGCTGCTGGCTGCTGGTGCCGGTGGCGCCGGGCATCAGCCCGGCGGCCTTGTCGCGGGTCCAGGCGGCCAGGTCGTCGTGGGCGCTGCGGCGCTTGCGGGCCACGTAGTCGTCCACGGGCAGGCGCAGGGTCAATTCGAGCCGGATGCCGTTGGGGTCGAAGAAATAGATGGAGCGGATGAAGTGGTGGTCGGTCGGCCCCACCACGTCGACGCCGTGGGACAGCAGTCGCTGGCGCATCCCTTCCAACTCGGCCTCACCGCGGATTTCCATGGCGAAGTGGTTGACCCAGCGCGGCGTGGCGGGATCGGGCTGGCTGAGTCCGTTGTCGCCCAGATCGAAGAAGGCGATGTGGGAGCCATCGGCGAATTCGAAGAACAGGTGCACGAAGGGGCAGTGCTCGCCCGTGGAGGGCACGCGTTCTTCCTTGACCACGTGCACCAGCGGCAGGCCCAGGATGTCTTCGTAGAAATGCCGGGTTTCTTCCGCGTCGCGGCAACGCCAGGCGAAGTGGTGCAGGCCCTGGATGGCGGGGCAGGCAGGGGGGTGTTGCAGCGTCATGGCGCCGTCTCCGTGGTTCATGGAATGTTCAAGGCGGGCGAACCGGGCTGGCTCGCCAGTATCTCGTCGACCGCCGCCTGCACACGGGCCGCGTCGTCCACGGCTTCGATGAGCAGAAGCGACAGCCGGGCCAGGCTGTCGCGCTGGGCCGCGGGGTCGGGCACGTTGGTCAGTGCAATGAGGCGCTCGAGCAGGTCGTCAAGCTGTTGCTGGGATAGCGGCATGGCTGGCGCCTCCGGTTGAGCGGTAGAGGCCGCGGGCCTCGGGCAGGGATTCGGGACAGGCGCCGGGCGCATCCAGCGCCGCGCTGATCCAGGCCTGCACGGCCTGGGGATCGCGCGTCTCGGGCGTGGCGGCGGCCATGACGTGCTGGTCGGGGCGCAGCAGCCAGGCCTGGCCATCCAGCGTCTGGCCGAGCTGGTGCGCCAGAGCCGCGCGTCCGCGTTCATCGCACAGCGGTCCGACGGCGGCCCAGCGCAGCAGGCCGTCGTCGTTCTCTACGCCGGCCGGCAGGGCATCGCCGAACACCAGCACGGTGAACCAGGGGCCAAGCAACCCGTGCAGCGTCAGGCCGTCGCTTTGCCGCAGCACCACGTTGGGCAGCGCGCGCCCGGCCAGGGCGTGCGGGCCGCAAGCCAGCGCAGATTCGGGATAGATGGCCGGCATGCACAGGCGGCCGGTGTTGATCATGCGGGCGGCGACGGCGTGGCGCGGCGCCAGGTCGATGATGGCGTCGCGCCACAGCGCGGCCGAGCGGGCCGCGCCCGGGTAGACGAAGCGCGAGGAGCGGCGCGCCTGGCGGATGTTCTCCATCGCGGCGTGCTTGCGCTCCACGCTGTAGGTGTCCAGCAGGGAGTCGCCCGCGCGGCCTTGCAGCAGCAGGGCCAGCTTCCAGCCCAGGTTGTCGGCGTCCTGGATGCCGCCGTTGCCGCCGCGCGCGCCGAAGGGCGCGACCAGGTGGGCCGAGTCGCCCGCGAACAGCACGCGGTCGTGGCGCAGGCTGTCCAGGCATTCATGGCGGTAGGCCCAGACGCCGTGCCAGGCGATGTCGAATTCCACGCGTTCGCCCAGCAGGTCCCACACGCGCTGGCGCATCGCCGCGTCCGTTGCCGCCTCGGCCGGGTCTTCGTCCGCGCGCAGTTGGAAATCCAGCCGCCAGGTGTCATCGGCCATCTTGTGGCGCCAGACCGCGCGGCCATGGTTGCTGCGCGCGTCCAGCCAGGTCCAGCGTTCCTCCGGCCAGGTGGTGTCGCGCAGCACGATGTCGATGATGATCCAGCGGTCCTCGGTCTGGTCGTAGACCCGCGGACTCAGGCCCAGCATGCCGCGCACCGCGCTCTTCGCGCCGTCGCAGGCGACGACCCATTGCGCGCGGCACAGATAGACGCCGTCGGGCGTCTCCACCTGCAGCGTCGCCGGGCCGTCCGCTTGCGGTTCGATGCCGGCGACGCGGTTCAACCAGCGCAGCTCGGCCAGCGGCTCGCGCATCAGCGCGTCCACCAGGAAGGCTTCCAGGTAGTACTGCTGCAGGTTGACGAAGCCGTTGTGGCGCATGTCGGGCTGGTCTTGCAGCGTGAATGAGGCCACCGCCATGTCGCGGCACAGCACGCGGCCCACGTTCCAGCGCACGCCCTTGCCGACCACGTCGCCGGCCATGCCGAGCCGGTCGAAGATGTCCAGCGTGCGCTGCGCCCAGACCATGCCGCGCGAGGCCAGGCCACGCACGCCGACGGTGTTGTCGTCGTCCAGCACGACCACGGGGATGCCGCGCCGCACCAGATCCAGCGCCAGCGTCAACCCGGTCAATCCGGCCCCCACGACCGCCACCGGATGCGGATCGCGGCGCGGGCGGTCCATTTCCTCGGGCCTGACGTATGGATAGATGGGAAGCTCTTTCATCGTTTTCCCTAGTTCGATGTGGTTTGTTGCAGGCCCCACTCTAGGAGCGCCGCGCGGGTCCGTCATGTCCTCACGGAAGAGGACATCGCGGCGGCGGGGGATGACCTTAGAATCGGGAAAACACGCGCAAGCGGGGGAAAACGACACCATGGAAGAGACAAACAACCCTATGCCCGCGGGCGGGGGGCCGGACCGTTGGGCCGAGTCCGCCGTCATGGACCTGGGCGGTCCGATGTTCCATGCCGCGCTGTTGCTGGCGTTGCGCGAAACCGTGGCCGCCGACCACGTGTCGCACGTGTTCTACGGCCACGAGGGCTCGGTGCAGTATTCGTCGGCCGCCAGCCTGCTCAACCAGTCCCTGATCGAATGGACCACGAATGTGTTCGTGGACAACGAGTTCTACCGGCGCGACCCCAATTACGGCCTGCTGCGCGACATGGCGTGCCGGCCCGGCCACCATCCCGACCTGGTCGTCCAGACCGCGTCGCCCGAACGCATCGCGGATGACGAGTACCGCCGCGTATTGTTCGAGCGCCCGGGATTTGCCAGCAAGATTTCGCTCATCGGCTGCCGCGACGAGGGCATCAGCTACCTGAACCTGTATTTCTCGCACGCCCATTCGCCGGACGTAGCCGAACTGATGCGCGGGCGAGCGCCCCTGCTGATCGCGTTGGCGCGGCGTCATCACCAGTTGTGCCGCGCGGAAACGGACGCGCCGCGCGCGCCGTCCTGGTGCAGCGGCCTGTCGCTGCGCGAGATCCAGGTGGCGGACTTGCTGCGCCAGGGCCATACGGCGAAGGAAGTGGGGCGCGAACTGGGCCTGTCGCCCACCACCGTGGTCACCTACAAGAACCGCATCTTCAAGAAGAACAACGTGGCCAGCCTGAAGGAGTTCCTGATCAAGGCGCCGGCCGCGCGCGCCGTGCCGGCCTGTATGCCGGAGGCGGGCGGACGCTGAGCGTCGGGGCTGCTGCTGCCGGGTTTCGGCGCCGGCTCGCGGGCGTCGGGTAGCGCTTGCCCGCGGCCCAGGTCGACGCCGTCGCCGCCGGCTTCGGCATCGCGCAACTGGCGACCTGGCTGGCGGCCGACGCCTTGCGCGACGGTCGGGTGGTCGAGGTGCTGCCGCAATTGGCCACCGAAGGCCTGCCGCTGTACCTGGCGTGGCCGCTGGGCAAGCAGTTGCTGCCCAAGGTGGATGCGGTGGTGGAAATGCTGGGGGAGTCACTCAGCATCGTGTAGCGGGCGGCCGCAATATCGTTTGGTCTGAGAAAGTGACGGCCCTGCGCCGCGCTGTTCCTACGTCTTCTACGCTCATGGTGGGAGGAGGACGGCTCAAGTAAACAGTTCTGTTTATTTATTCAACATTTTTGTTTATGCTCAATCAGGCCGTGACCATCGGTCATGAAATACAGCGAATTCAAGAGATGGCTGGAACGACAAGGGGCAGTGTTTGTGCCGCATAAGTCAGGCAGCAGCCATTACCGGGTTACCTTGAACGGCGTGACCACTATCTTTCCACATCATGGGTCCAAGGAAATGGGCAAGCATCTGGAAAGCGAAATCAAGAAACAGCTCGGTTTGAAATGACGCCGTGCGTCACGTGGATAGCCTTGCCTGGCACATTCATCAAACGGAAGCCCAAATGCTGACCTATCCCTATACCCTGACTCGCGACTCCAACGATACGTGGCTAGTCCGGTTTCGCGATATTCCAGAAGCGCTAGCCGTAGGGCAGGACGTCGATGAGGCGGCAATCAACGCCGAAGAGGCGCTCGAAGCTGCGCTGGAGATCTACTTCGAGGCGCGTCGCCCCATTCCCATGCCCTCCAAACCTGCCAAGGGCCAGGCGTCAGTAACCTTGCCCGCCTTGGTCACCAGCAAGGTTTTTCTGTCGAACGAGATGATTCTTCAGGGGGTGCGCAAGGCCGAGTTGGCGAGGCGCATGGGGGTTCACATGCCGCAAGTGGACCGGTTGCTCAACGTGCGACACGCATCCCGGATCGAGCAAGTCGAATCCGCTCTCGGGCAGCTTGGGCGCCGCCTGGACGTGTCGATTGCCTGAGGCTGGCAAGCCTGCAAGTCCCGCATGTCAATGAAAATCGGCCCCGCTAACGGGGCCGATCATCTTGCATCGGAAAACCAGGCTTACTCCGCAGTTTCCTGCAGCACGCGCCGGGCTTCCTCGGCCACGCGCTCGGGGGCGGTGCCGCCCACGTGCTTGCGGGCCGCGACCGAGCCTTCCAGGGTCAGGACCTGGTGCACGTCGTCGCCGATGCTGGCGTGGTAGGCCTTGAGTTCGTCCAGCGACAGGTCGGCCAGGTCGCAGCCGCGCTGTTCGCAGTCGCGCACGGCGTGGGCCACGACTTCGTGGGCGTCGCGGAACGGCACGCCGCGCTTGACCAGGTAGTCGGCCAGGTCGGTGGCGGTGGCGAAGCCTTGGAGGGCGGCGGCGCGCATGTTGTCGGCCTTGACCTTGATGCCGCCGGCCATGTCCGCGAAGATCGTCAGCGTGTCGCGCACGGTGTCGACGGTGTCGAACAGGCCTTCCTTGTCTTCCTGGTTGTCCTTGTTGTAGGCCAGGGGCTGGCCTTTCATCAGGGTCAGCAGGGCGACCAGGTGGCCGTTGACGCGGCCGGTCTTGCCGCGGGCCAGCTCGGGCACGTCGGGGTTCTTTTTCTGCGGCATGATCGAGCTGCCGGTGCAGAAGCGGTCGGCCAGGTCGATGAAGCCCACGCGCGGGCTCATCCAGAGCACCAGCTCTTCGGACAGGCGCGAGACATGCGTCATGATCAGCGCGCCGGCGGCGCAGAATTCGATGGCGAAGTCGCGGTCGGACACGGCGTCCAGCGAATTGCGGCACACGCCGTCAAAGCCCAGGGTCTTGGCGACGCGCTCGCGGTCGATCGGGTAGGACGTGCCGGCCAGGGCTGCGGCGCCCAGCGGCAGGCGGTTCACGCGGCGGCGGCAGTCGGCCAGGCGCTCGGCGTCGCGGCCGAACATTTCGGCGTAGGCCAGCAGGTGATGGCCGAAGGTGACGGGCTGGGCGACTTGCAGGTGCGTGAAGCCGGGCATGATGGTGCCGGCGTTGTCCAGGGCCACCGTGGCCAGGGCGTGGCGCAGCTGGCGCAGCAGGTCCAGCAGGTTGTCGATTTCGGCGCGCAGCCACAGGCGGATGTCGGTGGCGACCTGGTCGTTGCGCGAACGGCCGGTGTGCAGGCGCTTGCCCGCGTCGCCCACCAGTTCCACCAGGCGCTTTTCAATGTTCAGGTGGACGTCTTCGAGGTCGAGCAGCCATTGGAAACTGCCGGCGTCGATTTCGGACAGGATCTGTGTCATGCCGCGCTGGATGTCGGCCAGGTCCTGGGCGCCGATGATGCCCTGGGCGGCCAGCATGTCCGCGTGCGCGAGCGAACCCTGAATGTCGTAGCGCGCCAGGCGCTTGTCGAAATCCACGGACGCCGTATAGCGCTTGACGAGTTCGGAAACCGGTTCCGAGAACCGGGCGGACCAGGCCTGCGCCTTGTTGGCGAACTGGTTTTGATCGGGGGAGGGAGTGTTTGCCATGATGGGCGGAATTATAGGGCCTGGCGCGCAAGGCCGCGCCGCCGGGCGCGGGTTCCGCGGGGGCGAACCCTCCGGCCCGGCCTTTGTCGGATAATCCTGGATTAGTTTCAAGACCTTAGAGCAGGAAGAGAGTCTATGCCCCTGGAATGGGAAGAGCTGGTCACCCAATTGGATACCCATCTGCCGCGCGAAGCCTGGGCGCAGACGCTGATCGGAATCGCCGCGCTGATCCTGACGGCGCTGTTCGTCCAGTGGGTCGTGGCCCGGGTCGTGCTGTTGCTGGCCCATCGCGTGCTGGTGCTGAGCGGCCGGGGCGACTGGGACAAGGCCCTGCAACGCCGCCGGGCATACCAGAACCTCTGGTACGCGGTGCCGTTCGCCGTGGTGTCGCTGGGCATAGGCCTGGTGCCGCACGTCGAGCGGGCGGTGACCATCGTCGGCCGGCTGGCGCATGCCGGCGCCTGGATCTGCGTGTTCGTGGCGTTTTCCGGGGTGCTGAGCGCCTGGCAGGATACCTATTCCGCCACCACCCGGGCGCAGACCCGCTCCATCAAGGGCTATATCCAGATCGGCAAGCTGATCCTGATGGCGGTATGCACCGTTTTGGTGCTTTCCATCCTGATCGACCGCTCGCCGCTCTGGATGATTTCCGGCCTGGGTGCGCTGTCCGCCGTGTTGCTGCTGGTGTTCAAGGACACGCTGCTGTCGCTGGTGGCCAGCACCCAGCTGACCAGCAACGACATGCTGCGCATCGGCGACTGGATCGAGATGCCGCAATCGAACGCCGACGGCTTCGTCAAGGACATCGCGCTGCACACGGTCAAGGTGCAGAACTGGGACAACACCGTCACCACGGTGCCCACCTACAAGCTGTTCTCGGAAAGCTACCGCAACTACCGCCACATGTTCGAATCGGGTGGACGGCGCATCAAGCGCACCGTGCGCATCGACTCGGCCAGCGTGCGCTTCCTGACCGACGACGAGGCGCAGCGGCTGATGCGTTTTCGCCTCTTGCATGACTACCTGCAGGCCAAGACCCACGATATCGCCCAGGCCAACCAGACCATGGGCGAACTGGCCAGCGTGCCCGCCAACCGCCGCCGCCTGACCAATATCGGCACCTTGCGGGCCTATGCGTTGGCCTATCTGAAACAGAATCCCGAGGTCCGCCAGGACATGGCGATGATGGTGCGCATGATGGAGCCCACCTCCGAAGGCATCCCGGTCGAGGTCTATTGCTTTACCGCCGTCACCGCCTGGGTCGAGTACGAGCGCATCCAGGGCGACATCTTCGACCATCTGCTGGCCATCCTGCCCGAACTGGGCCTGCGCCTGTACCAGCAGCCGTCCGGCGCCGATATCGGCGCAATGGGCGTCCACCTGCGCGAAGGCGCCTTGCAGGCCGCGCTGGCGGGCGAAGGCGGCCGTCCGGGCCTGGCCGCGCCGTCGGAACGCGGCCTGACCGACGAGAAGATGCCGCGCTAGCGGACAGCAGGCGCGGCAAGGCGTGGGGGCGGGGCCGGCGGGTGGCCCCGTGAGATAATCCAGGCGTTGAAATCCCTGGCGATAGACCCGATGTCGAACCCGTTCTTCAACCTGTATTCCCACGGCTTTGCCCGGGTGGCCGTCGGCGTGCCCGAATGCAAGGTCGCGGACCCCGCCTTCAACGCCGCCCAGACCATCGCGCTGGCGCAGCAGGCCGCCCAGGGCGGCGCGGTGCTGGCGGCGTTTCCCGAGCTGGGCCTGTCCGCCTATACCTGCGACGACCTGTTCCACCAGAAGGCCCTGCTGGACGAATGCGAAGCCGCGCTGGCCCAGGTGGTGGCGGCAACCGCTGAAATGGACATCGCCGTCGTGGTCGGCGCGCCGTTGCGCGTGGCCCATCAGCTGTTCAATTGCGCCGTGGTCGCCGCCGGCGGCCGCGTGCTGGGCGCGGTGCCCAAGAGCTACCTGCCCAACTACGGCGAATTCTACGAAGCGCGCCAGTTCAGCGCCGGCGATTGCGCCACCGCATCCGAGATCCGCCTGCTGGGGCAGACCGTGCCGTTCGGATCCGAGCTGGTCTTCCAGATGGAAAAGCTGCCGCTGTTCCAGTTCCACGTCGAAATCTGCGAAGACGTCTGGGTGCCGATCCCGCCGTCTTCCTACGCCGCGCTGGCGGGTGCCACCGTGTTGGTGAACCTGTCGGCCTCCAACATCGTGGTCGGTAAGTCGGAGTACCGCCACCAACTGGTGGCGCAGCAGTCGGCGCGCTGCCTGTCGGCTTACATGTACACCTCCGCCGGGCGGGGCGAGTCGTCCACCGACATGGCCTGGGACGGCCAGGCACTCATCTACGAAAACGGCGAACTGCTGGGCGAATCCGAACGCTTCCTCGGCCATTCCCACCTGCTGTTTGCGGACGTGGACCTCGAACGCCTGTCGCGCGAACGCATGCGCCAGACCACATTCGGCCAGTCCGTGCGTCGCCACCAGGACGAAGTCCGCAAATTCCGCAGCGTGGCGGTCCCCGTGAATCCGCCGCTGGAAGACGCCGAACTGCCGCTGGAGCGGCGCGTGGCGCGCTTTCCCTATGTGCCGGCCGACCCGCAGCGCCGCGACGCCCGCTGCAAGGAGGTCTACAGCATCCAGGTCCAGGCCCTGGTCCAGCGCCTGTCGGCCAGCCGCATGTCCAAGGTCGTCATCGGCATTTCCGGCGGGCTGGATTCCACCCATGCGTTGCTGGTCTGCGCCAAGGCCATGGACGCGCTGGACCTGCCGCGCTCCAACATCCTGGCCGTCACCATGCCGGGCTTCGCCACCAGCTCGCGCACGCTGCAGCAGGCGCGCAAGCTGATGGAGGTGGTGGGGTGCACGGCTTCCGAGATCGACATCCGGCCCAGCTGCCTGCAGATGCTCAAGGACCTGGGCCATCCCTATGCCGACGGCAAGCCGGTCTATGACATCACCTTCGAGAATGTGCAGGCCGGCGAACGCACCAACCACCTGTTCCGCATCGCGAATTTCAACAACGCCATCGTCATCGGCACCGGCGACCTGAGCGAGCTGGCCCTGGGCTGGTGCACGTACGGCGTGGGCGACCACATGTCGCACTACAGCGTCAATGCCAGCGTGCCCAAGACGCTCATCACCCACCTGGTGCGCTGGGTCGCGGAATCCGGCCGCCTGGGCGACGAAGGCGCGCAGGTGCTGCTGGACGTGCTGGGCACCGACGTCAGCCCCGAACTGGTGCCGGGCGGCGCGGACGACAAGCCGGTGCAGAAGAGCGAAGACTCCATCGGTCCCTATGAACTACAGGACTTCAACCTGTACTACACGCTGCGCTACGGCTTTGCGCCGACCAAGGTGGCGTTCCTGGCGCTGGCGGCCTGGCGCGACCGCGAGGCCGGCGCCTGGCCCGAGGGCGGCCACGTGGCCCGCAACCAGTACGATCTGGCGGCCATCAAGCGCAACCTGAAGATCTTCCTGGACCGTTTCTTCCGCCTCAGCCAGTTCAAGCGTACCTGCGTGCCGAACGCGCCCAAGGTCGGCTCCGGCGGTTCGCTGTCGCCGCGCGGCGACTGGCGCGCGCCCAGCGACTCCGAGTCGGCGGTGTGGATGCGCGACGCCGAACGTATTCCCGACGAGGCCTGACCGGGATTTCCCGCCCAAGGGGGACCCGGCGTCCGGGCCCCCGCGGGTGGTATTCTCTTATCCGATGCGCCCTGCAGCCATGCCGTGTCAGGGCGACGCAACAGATCAAAAACCCAGGACGACCAACGTGAAACAAGTCACCGCCATCATCAAACCCTTCAAGCTCGACGAAGTCCGCGAAGCGCTGGCCGAAGTCGGCGTCAGCGGCCTGACCGTTACCGAAGTCAAGGGTTTCGGCCGCCAGAAAGGCCATACCGAGCTCTACCGCGGCGCCGAGTACGTGGTGGACTTCCTGCCCAAGATCCGCGTTGAAGTGGTGCTGCCCGACAGCCAGGTCGAAGCCGCCATCGAAGCCGTGGTCAAGGCTGCCCGCACCGGCAAGATCGGCGACGGCAAGATCTTCGTCACGCCGGTCGAACAGGCCATCCGCATCCGCACGGGCGAAAGCGACGAAGAGGCGCTGTAAGTTCCTGGGGACTTGCGGCTGGCCGGATCCGCCGGCAGCCGCGAGACCGCAGCAGGATATTGCGGGCTTGGCGCGGCGGGGAAGCTGCCGCACCAAGCCCGCAACGCATTTTCCCGCCTAGCGGATGAGCTGATTCATCTCCAGGATCGGGCTCATCACCGCCAGCACGATCAGCAGCACGAATCCCCCCATCAGCAGTATCAGCGCCGGCTCCAGCAAGGCCGTCATGGCCATGGCGCGCCGCTCCAGATCGCGCGACAGGTTCTGCGCGCCGCGGTCCAGCAGTTCGGGCAGGCGGCCGGTCTTCTCGCCGCTGGCGATCAGATGCACCAGCAGCGACGGAAACACCTTTTGCGCGCCCAGCGAGGCCGACAGCGACGCGCCTTCGCGCACGCGCGCAGAGGCTTCGTCCACCGCCTGGCGCAGCACATCGTTGCCCAGGGTGCGGCGCGCCGCCTCCAGCGCCGTCAGCAATGCCACGCCACTACCTGAGAGTATCGCCAGCGTGGAAGCAAAGCGCGCGGCATTCACACCCAGCACGAAGCGTCCCGCCAAGGGCAGCTTCAGCACACGCGCATGCCAGGCCCGCCGCGCAGCGGGCGCGCGCAACGCATACCGCCACAGCGCGACGGCCGCCGCCAACGCCGCGCCCGTCGCCACGCCCCATTCGCGCACATAGTCCGACAACGCCAGCATGATGCGCGTCAAGAGCGGCAGTTCCTGCTTGGCCTGGCTGAACGCCGACACCACCTGCGGCACCACATAGCCCAGCAGGAAGATCACGATGATCACCGACACGCAGGCCACCACCGCCGGATAGATGAACGCGGTCAGCACCTTGCTGCGTAGCGCGTTGCGCTCCTCGATGTAGTCCGCCAGCTTCTCCATCACTTGCGCGAGATCGCCCGATTCCTCGCCAGCGCCGATCAGCGCGCGATAGATCTCCGGAAAGTCGCGCGGCCGGGCGGCCAGGGCGGTCGACAGCTTGTGGCCCGCGCGCACGTCGTCGCGCACGCCGCCCAGGGTGGCGGCGATGTGTTTTTTCTCGGCCTGTTCCAGCGTGGCGCTCAGGGCCGCGTCCAGCGGCAGGCTCGCGGCCAGCAGGCTGGCGAGCTGGCGCGTCAGCCAGGCGAGATCCGCATCCGACAGGCGCGTGCGCAGCGATGCGCCGAACCCTTCGGCGCGCGCCGCGAGGGACGTGGACAGCGGCAGCAGGCCGCGGCCGCGAAGCTGGTTGCGGGCGCCGCGTTCGCTGTCGGCGTCGATCGTGCCGCGCACGATCTTCCCTAGTGCGTCGGTGGCTTCGTAACGGAAGGAAGGCATCTGGAAAGCATGGCCAGCACGCATTCAAAAAGCGCGCAAAGCCCCGAATTTAAAGGGTTTCAAGGCCGCTACGATGCCTGCGGATTATGACCGTAGTGTTGCACTGTCACCACGTATACTCCGACGCGCTTTCACGTTTTTTCACACGATTTCACGTTTCAGGCACCTATCCCGTCATGCGTCATATTGCGCAATTCAGCCTTGCGGTACTGCTCGCCGCAAGCCAGCTCGGACCCGCAGCCAGCAGGGCTCACGCTCAACAGACCGACAATCGCGTCAGTCTGAATTTCGTCGACACCGACATCCCCGCCGTGCTGCGCGCGCTGTCGTTGTTCACGCAGCGCAACTTCCTGGTGGATCCGCGCGTCAAGGGCAAGCTGACGCTGGTGTCGGACCGTCCCGTGGACAGCGCGCAGGCGTTGTCGATGCTGACGGGCGCGCTGCGCATGCAGGGTTTTGCCATCGTCGAGGTCGACGGCGTGACGCGCGTGGTGCCCGAGGCCGACGGCAAGCTGCAAGGCAGCGTGGTCGCGGGCAGCGCGCGTCCCGCGCAAGCCGTGGGCGGCGCGGGCCGCGGTCCGGTGCCAGTGTCCGCGTTTGCCAAGGGCAGCAGCGGCGAAATGCTGACCCGCGTCTTCCCGCTGAAGTACGAAAACGCCGCCAACCTGGTGCCGGTGCTGCGCCCCATGGTGCCGCCCAACAACCCGATCAACGCCTATCCCGGCAACAACACGCTGGTGGTAACGGACTACGCCGACAACCTGGAGCGGATCGCGCAGGTCATCGCGCGCATCGACGTGCCCAGTTCGATCGACACCGACGTGGTGCCGGTGCGTTCGGCCGTGGCCACCGACCTCGCCATCCTGGCCTCGCAACTGCTGGATACGCAAAGCAGCGACCCGACCCAGCGCATCGCCGTGGTGGCCGATCCGCGCAGCAACAGCGTGCTGGTGCGTTCCGGCAGCCCGGCGCGCACGCGGCTGGCGCGCGACCTCATCATGAAGCTGGACGCGCAGCAGAACCGCGCCGGCAACCTGCACGTGGTCTACATGCGCAACGCGCAGGCCACGCGCATCGCCGAGGTCCTGGGCGGGTTGCTGACGGGGCAGGCGAATTCCGCGCCCGGCGCCACGGGCGGCGCCAGCGGCGGCACGGGCGCGCAGGGCGGAGCGCGCACGCAGAACGCCGCGGCTGGCATGCCGGCCCAGGCGACAGCGGGCATGGCCGGCATGTCCGGTTCGAACACGGGCGGATTGTCGGGCGAACAGGAACGCATCTCGCGCGAAGACAACAGCACGCAGGCCGTGTCGTATTCGGCCGGCGGCGCCACCATCCAGGCCGATCCGGCTACCAACTCGCTCATCATTTCCGCGCCCGAGCCGCTGTACCGCAGCCTGCGCGAAGTCATCGACCAGCTCGACCAGCGCCGCGCGCAGGTGCTGGTGGAAAGCCTGATCGTCGAAGTCAGCGAGGCCAAGGCGGCGGAGTTCGGCATCCAGTGGATGACGGGCGCCGGCAACATCAACAGCGACGGCACCAGCTTCATCGGCGGCACCAACCTGGGCGGCAGCGGCATCACCGGCAAGGGGCCGACCACCATCGACGGCATCGGCAGCGGCCTGAGCCTGGGGGTGGTCAAGGGCACGGTCGACGTGCTGGGCAACAAGGTGATCAACCTGGGCGTGCTGGCCCGTGCCATGGAGAACACTGGCGAAGCCAACATCCTGTCCACGCCCAACCTGCTGACGCTGGACAACCAGTCGGCCAGCATCCTGGTGGGCAAGACCGTGCCGTTCGTGACCGGGCAGTACGTGACCTCGGGCAGCAACGGCAGCACCAATCCATTCCAGACGATCGAACGTGAGGACGTGGGCCTGAAGCTGAACATCCGGCCGCAGATTTCCGAGGGCGGCGCGGTAAAGCTGGACATCTACCAGGAAGTCAGCAGCATCGACGAAAGCCGTTCCAACTCCACTACCGGCATCGTGACCAACAAGCGGGCCATCGACACCAGCGTGCTGATCGACGACGGCCAGATCATCGTGCTGGGCGGCCTGCTGGAAGACAACGTCACGCTCTCCACCAACAGCGTGCCGCTGCTGGGATCCTTGCCGGTGATCGGCTCGCTGTTCCGCTACGACACGCGCAAGCGCACCAAGACCAACCTGATGGTGTTCCTGCGCCCCTACGTGGTGCGCGACGCCAACCGCACGGCGGGCGTCACCATGGACCGCTACGACTACATGCGCCGCGCGCAGGCGGCGGTGCAGCCGGGCCAGCACTGGGCGCTGCCCGACATGCAGGCGCCGATGCTGCCGCCGCCGGGCTCCGCGCCCTCGGTGTCCAACAACGCCTATGACCTGCGTCCGGAACATCAGGCTGAAACGCTGCGCCGGCCGGCGCCGGTCACGGCTCAGTCCTTCGCCGTGCGCCAGTATGCCGGCATGGAACCCGCGCGCGACGCCTCGGGCGCCATCCGCGTGTCGCGCACGCTGATGCACAGCGTGGCCGTGGACCCCGATACGCTGCTATGAGCGCGCACCCCTTGCCTTATGCCTGGGCGCGGGCGCAGCGCGCGCTGCTGTCGCTGCGCGGCGGCCAGGCCCGGCTGACCGTCAGCCCGCGCACGCCGGAATGGGCGGTGCGCGAGATCCGCCGCTGCCACGGCGACATCGAGTTGGCGCAGGTCGAGGACCAGGCGCTGGAAACCTTGCTGACCGCGGCCTACAGCCATTCGGAGGATGCGGCCTCGGTGATGGGCGTGGCCGAGAACGAGATCGACCTGGACCGCCTGATGCAGGACATGCCCGAGGTGGCGGACCTGCTGGAGGCCCAGGACGACGCGCCCGTGATCCGCATGATCAACGCGCTGTTCGCCCAGGCGGCGCGCGACGGCGCCAGCGACATCCACATCGAACCCTTCGAGACCCACTCGGTGGTGCGCTACCGGGTCGACGGCACCCTGCGCGACGTGGTGTCGCCGCGCAAGGCGCTGCACGCCGCGCTGATCTCGCGCATCAAGATCATGGCGCACCTGGACATCGCCGAAAAGCGCTTGCCGCAGGACGGCCGCATCGCGCTGCGCGTGGGCGGACGACCCATAGACGTGCGCGTGTCCACCTTGCCCACCGGGCACGGCGAACGCGCGGTGCTGCGCTTGCTGGACAAGGAAGCGGGGCGCCTGCAGCTGGAGAAGCTGGGCATGGACGCGGGCGTGCTGGGCCAGCTGGACCGGTTGATCCGCCAGCCGCACGGCATTGTGCTGGTGACGGGGCCCACCGGCAGCGGCAAGACCACCACGCTGTACGCGGCTTTGAGCCGCCTGGACGCGTCCACCAGCAACATCCTGACGGTCGAGGACCCGATCGAATACGATCTGGCCGGCATCAGCCAGACGCAGGTCAACGCCAAGATCGACATGAGCTTCGCGCTGGCCCTGCGCGCGATTCTGCGGCAGGACCCCGACGTCATCATGATCGGCGAAATCCGCGACCTGGAGACCGCGCAGATCGCGGTGCAGGCCTCGCTCACCGGTCACCTGGTGCTGGCTACGCTGCACACCAACGACTCGGTGTCCGCCGTGACCCGACTCACGGACATGGGCGTGGAACCTTTCCTGCTGGCGTCATCGCTTTTGGGCGTGCTGGCGCAGCGCCTGGTGCGCAAGCTCTGCCCGGCCTGCAAGAAACCCGCCACGCAGGACGGCGCACGCGTGTTCCATCCGGTGGGCTGCGACGCCTGCAACCATACCGGCTACAGCGGGCGTTCCGGCATCCACGAACTCTTCACGGTGGACGACGAGGCGCGCCGGCTGATCCACGAAGGGCGTGACGAACGCGAACTGCGCCGCGCGGCGGCCGCGTCAGGCATGCGCACCATGCGTGAGGACGGGCAGCGCTGGGTGGATAGCGGGCAGACCTCGCCGGAGGAAATCCTGCGGGTCACGCGGGACGCCTAGCGGACGATGGGGAACGCCAGCGACTTGTCGCTGTGCCTAGGTGCCGAACGACGCCACATCCCCCGAACGCCGTCCCAGCGCCGACAACAGTCCGTCCAGCGCCGCCCGATCCGCCTCGCGCGCGGCGCCGGCATAGGTTGCCTGGCCCTGGAACTTCAGGCCGCCGCGCCCGCCCGCGCTGCCCTGGCCGCTGACGTCCAGCAGGCCGCTTTCCGTGCTCAACGCCAGCGTGGCGCCAGACTTGCCGCCTTGTACCCGCAACAGATACGAGCCCACGGGCGCCACCGGCGTCAGCGCAGTGCTGGCGTTGCGCCAGCGCAGTTCGGCCAAGGGGCCGGCGGGCAGGGGCGCGCCCAGCCGCAGCGGCTGCCAGCGGACTTCCAGCGTGCCCTGGGGGGCAATGGTGTTCCACGGCGCGCCCAGCGCGGACAGGATGGAGGCGGGCGCGCGCAGCGACTGGGCCGGCACGGACACGCCGTTCCAGCCGGGCGTGGCGCGCAAGGGACCTTGCAGCCAGGGGTGGGAGATATCCAGAGCGAGCACGTCCCAGCGCCATTGCCATTGCACCGGTTGCGGCAGCATGCGGCGCGCGCCAGGCGGGCCCAGCGCGATCCAGGCGCTGCCGCGCCACAAGGTGCCGCTGGCGTCGGCCAACGTGACCGGCGCCTTGTCCGGCAGCAGGGCCAGCAGCCAGCGCGCGGGCAGCACGGTGACGGCGGCCGCGGCGGCGCAGACGGCGCCGGCCAGGAGCAGGGCGGCGGAACGTTTGGAAAGCGGGAAGCCGGACATCTCAGCCACGCTCCGAAGCTTGCGGCGCCATCAGGCTCACCTTGCCATTGACCAGGCCGGGCAGCGGCCGCCCGTTGACATTGGCGGCACGGGTGAGCTGCACTTCCTTGACCGCCAGGCCCCAATCGCGCGCTGCTCCGTCGAGCCAGCGCAGCAAGGCCGAAGAGGGCGCCTGCTTCAGCGTCAGCAGCACGCCCGGGCCGTGTTCGGGCTCGCCCAGCGCCCACTGTTCCGCGGCGAGTCCGGCGCGCTCCAGCGAGGCGCCGATTTCCGCGGCGCTGGGCATGGCGCCGGCGGGCGCCGCGGATTTACGCCGCAACGCCGTGGCTTGGGCGGTCAGGTCCGCGACCGTGGCCGCCTGGCCGCGCAGCGCGGGCAATTCCGTTTGCAGTTTGCGCAGCGTGTTCAGGGGCGGTTCGATCAGGGTCACGAAGACCAGCGCGCCGCCCAGCAGCAGGGCAGCCGCGGTCACCAGCCGGCGCTCGCGCGGCGCCAGCGCCTGGTAGCGTAGTCCGGCGCGCGCCAGCGCGGGAGTCAGGGTCTTGGCCAGCGACTGTCTGGCCGCATGCAGGGCTTGCGGGAGTTTCATGGTTGCGCGCGCACGATGCGCCAGGTGGTGTCGTTGTCGCCGCGTTCGAGCTTCAGGCCCAGGGCCGCGGCTTGCTGGATCAGCGCGGGCGTCTCAGCCACGCGTTGCGACTGCTCGCCGGCATCCGCCAGTTGCAGCGTCAGCGCCTGTTCGGCGTAGCCCAGGCGGGCTACCTTGTCGGCGGCGAAGGGCAGGGCCTGGGCCGCGGCGCGCGCCAGGGGCAGGAAGTCGGCGGCATTGGCCGCGCCGCGGTTCGCCTGCAGCGCGTCCAGGCCTTGCTGCGCCTGGCGCGGCGGATCCAGGACCACCGGCAGGTCGGGGAACGCGGCCAGGACCTGCGCGTGCATGCCGTTGCGCAACGCGTCGGCTTCGGCTTGCAATTGCGAGGCGTACAGGTTCAGCCCGCCTATCCAGACCACTGCCGCGGCCGCGCCCCAGCGCCAGGCGGGGCGCCAAGCCGAGACGCGGGCCGGCGCCAGCTGGGGCATGGCCAGCGACCACGAAGGCGAGGGCGCCTGCCAGCGAGGATCGGCAAAGTCGCGCAATGGCGCCGTGGTTTCGGCCCCCAGCGCTTGCGGCGCGATGAGCGCCTGCGTGCGCAAGCCCTGCGCATTCAGCAGGCTCCAGCCGCGGCGCACGGGTTCGCGCGCGGCCCAGGCCAGCGGCACCGTGCCGTCGGTCGAGCGCGGGCCGTGGCCGATGGCCAGCGCGTCCAGGTCGCTGAGCACCAGCGGTTCCAGGGCGCTGTGCACCGCGGCGGCAAATCGGGCGCGCGCCACCGCGGGGATCTGCACGCTGGCGGCGATCACGTCGGCGGGATGCAGCACGGCTTCGCAGGCGGCGTGGGGATAGGCATGGCCCAGCGCCTCAAGCGCGAGCTCGCCCTGGCGGGCGCAGCGGCCGCGCCGGTCGAACCAGGCATAGGGCAGGAGAGAGCCGGCGCCGAACTCGTCCAGCGGCGGCAGCGCGATGCGCAGGATGTTCTTCAAGGTATTTCTCTGGTCCATAAGGTGTCTGGGGCGGCGGGCGGTGAACTGCGCAGCAGCGCCTGCATGGAGATGCGCGCCCGCTCATAGGCCACGGTGCCGCTGGCCAGGAACCAGCCGCTGGTGGTGGCGACGGCGGGCGCAGGCGCTTTGACCCCCGCGCCCGCCAGACGATTGGCGAAATCGCCGGAATTGTTGAACCAGTTGCCGCGGTCGCGCTCGCCCGCCATGGAACGCGCCTGGCTGAGCGACAGGCCGGGCACCAGTGCCGCAAGCACCTCCGCGGGCGCGGTGTTGACGTTGACGCTGGTGGAAACGGGCAGCACCGTCATCGTGCGGCGCAGCTCGTTGCGAGCCGACGGCTCCAGCGCCAGCAGGGCCGCCACTTCGTCCACGCCGCGCGGCAAAGGGGCGCGGGCGTCGGGCGCGGGCCGTCCTGGCGGCGCCGCCGGCGCATCCGCCGGCGGCGCCACGGGCTGCGCGGCCGACATGATGTCCACCATGCGCGCGGCCAAGGTGTCGGGCAGTTGCAGCGTGTTCAGCAGCCGGCGCAGCACCCGTTCCTGCTCGGGCTGCGGCACGCCATTGTTCGCCAGGTTATAGAGGTTGTACTTGCCTTGTTCGTCCTGCACGCGGCCGGAGAACACCGCGACGCGTTCGTCGCCGGGGCGTTCGATGCGCGTGTCGAGCACCGGGGTGGCCCAGATCTGGTCGCCGCGGGTGATGGATTCGCGCTTGCTGTGGTCGCGCACGATCAGGCGGGCCCAGTCTATGCCGCCCGCCAGCATGGCGCGCGCCTGCACCCGCGCCATCTCGTTTTCCACGCGCCGCGTGCTGGCGGTCTGGCGCTGGAACAGGCCGGTGGTCAAGGCCGCGACGATGGCGACAATGATGAGCGCGCTGATGACCGCTGCGCCGCGTTCTGCGTTACTCGGGCGTCTCATGGCAGCTCCAGCACGCGGGTATAGCGCTCGGGGGATCCCGGGGCGCCGCGTTCCAGCACGATCTCCAGGCCGGTCGGAGCGGCGGCCTGATTGCCTTCGCCATTCACCCAACCGGTACCCGGCACCCAGGCGCGCAGCGTCAAGGCTCGCGTGCCGGGCAGCAGGAGGATGCCGTTGTCCGCCGCGGGCAGCGGACTGCGCGCCGCCGATGGCCCGCTGGCGCGCCACAGGCCGTCCTTGCGCACCTGCCATTGCACGCGCTGCCACAGGCCGTTGTCGTCAGGGTCGGGGCGCAGGATCTCGAACACGGGCCCGCCGCCTGCACGGCGCAGCAGGCGCAGGCCGCTGGTGTAGGCCTGCGCGTCCAGACCCGCCGGCTCGAAGCCGGGTCCGGTGTAGGACAGCTCCACATCGCGCGCCATCTGGCCCAGTGTGCGGACGATGGCGTCGATGTCCTCGGCCTGTTCCTCGATCCGCTCGCGCGCGCCGGACACGCTGGCCAGGCCGCGCCAGGCCATCAGGCTGACCAGCGCCATCAGCGCCAGGGCCACCAGCACTTCGATCAGCGTGAAGCCGGCTTGGGATCGGGGAGGGCGGCGCATGGCTATCTCAGGCTGGACAAGAGGCCATCCAGCTGCAGCAGTACGGCGTCCGCCTGCGCGGCGCCGGCGTCGCGCACCCTGATCGACACCTGGCGGAAGCTGCGGTTCATCGAATTCGTAAACTCCATTTCGCACTGCAAAGCCCGGCCGCCCTGAGCACAGGGCGCGCTGCGCGTGCCTGCGCGCGGCAGCGCTTGTTCCAGCCGCAACTGGGCCAGCGCGTTCTGCGCAGCCAGCAGCGCCAGCGTCTTGTCCTGCAGGGCGCGGTTGTTTTCCGCCATGACGCCGGTCGCGCGCAGGGCGGCGCCCATGGCGACGGCGATGATGGCCAGGGCCACCAGCACTTCGATCAGCGTGAACCCGCGCTGCCGATCGGGCGGGCGGGGCGGTTCATTGAATTTCATAGCGGCCCGCGGCGTCGCGCTGCAAGGTGACGCGGGCATCGCCCGCGCTCAGTGTCAGCGTGACCGGCGCGGCGACCCATTCCGTGTTGAACACCAGCGGCCGGTCCGGATCGAGCCGTAGCGCCACCGGCGCCGCCGACCAGGATTGCGGGCGCAGCACCTCGTCGCGCTCCAGCCGGTCCGGCGGCAGCGGCCTGTCTTCCTCGGCGTTCGGGCCTGGCAGCCGCCCCTGGCGTTCGAACGACCAGCCCTGGCCGTTGGCGAGCCAGCGGATGGGACGGCCGTCGCTGCGGGCCTCGCTCTGGGCCACGGTGAAGGCGTCGGCCAGGCGCAGGGCGTCGCCGCGCAAGCGGTTCTCGCCGCGGCCCACGGACAGGCTCACCATGCTGGCCGCGATCGCCACGATCACCAGCACCACCAGGACTTCGACCAGCGTGAAGCCGCGTTCAGAGTTCCCAGGAGCCGATGTCGGCATCGCCGCTCTCTCCGCCGGGCTTGTTGTCGGCGCCGAACGAGAACACGTCGATATCGCCTTTGACGCCAGGGCTCAGGTATTGGTAGGGATGGCCCCAGGGATCGTTGGGCAGCTTGTCCAGGTACCCGCGCCAGTTGTTCACGCCTTCGGGCTTCTGCACCAGCGCGCGCAAGCCCTGCGCAGTGCTGGGGTAGCGGCCATTGTCCAGGCGGTACAGCTTCAACGCCTGCATGATGCCGGCGATGTCCTGGCGCGCGGCGACCTGGCGGGCCTGGTCGGGACGATCCAGCACGCGGGGGACGATCAGCGCCGCAAGTATCCCCATGATCACAATCACCACCATGATCTCGATGAGGGTGAAACCTTGCTGGCGGGCAAGCCCGCGCGGTAACTGACGCACTTGATGACTCCGGTCTTTCAGTAGGAGCGGAGGATTGTGGACATGAAATATGACAGCAATAGTGACGGCGCGGCCAAATGCGGGCAGGTCCGGTCTGCGCCCGGGGCGCGCGTCGCAGCGCCTGCGGTGCGGCTCACTTTTCGCGCAATATGCCGGCGGGAGCGGGCAGGGCGGCCGGGGCCGGCAGGCGGCTGGCGCGCCCAGCCTGTTCCACCGTCACCGCGTCCGCGGCGACTTCGCGCAGCACGATGCCGGGGGCCACTTCGCCGCCCGTGCGCCAGGCCAGCGGCGGGCCGCCGTCGATGCTGAGCACGGCGGCGCCATCGGCGCCTGCGGCGATCACGCCCAGCACGGTGATCTGTGTGCGCATGGCCTCGTCCTTGCCGAACCACAACGCCACGGGCGTGTTGTCGGCAGCGCGCGGCGCTTGCGCCGACACCGCCGGAGGTAGGGCGCCCGCCTTGGGCGCAAGCAGGATCGACGCCCATACGCCCAGGCCGGCGGCCAGGGCCAGCACGGCGAGTATGCGGAATGCGGCGGGCAGGGTCGGGCGCAGGAACAGGGGCATGGATTGAACGTGCGTGGCGGGTTGAGACCGCGCCGACTATAGCCGCCGCACATGACAAGCCCGCGATGCGCGGCGCCTGCGCCATGGCTGCGCGCAAAAGAATCCTGATCCGTCGATCAAGGTTTCTCTTCTTTGCTTCACGGGGCTTTCACCTTGGCTGGCCATCATGTGGCCCTGCATAAAACCCTGTTCATGACTAGAGAAGAGAAGCATGCAAGCATTGAATTGGAGAAGATGGTGCGCGGCCCTGCTGGCGACCAGTGCCCTGGCGGGCTGCGGCGGCAGCGACGATGACGACGACACCGACGCGCCGCCGACCCAGCCGCCTGTGACCCAGCCGGACCCGACGCCCGCCGACAAGGTGCTGTTCATCGGCGTCGACGGCCTGACCTATGACGCGATGCGCCGCGGCGTGGCCGACAAGGCCTTGCCGAACCTCGCGCAGCTCAACGCCACGCGCGCCTGGACCGGCGGCGTGACGGACGCGCCCACGCAGCAGCCCACGTTGCTGGCGCCGGGCTGGGCGACGCTGCTGACCGGGCAATGGGCCGACCAGCACGGCGTGCGCTACAGCGTGCAGGGCGAAACACTGCAATCGCCGACCCTGTTCCAGCGCATCAAGCAGGCGCGCCCCGAAGCGCGCACCGCCGCCGCCTTCAATTCGACCGTGGTGGCCGGCCTTATCGCCGGCCAGCGCGACGCGGGCTATCTGCAGTCGCTGACCGACTGCGCCGGCGCGGACGATTGCGTCGCCGCCCAGGCGCGCGACCGCATCACCGAAGGCTATGACGTGGTGGTGGCGCAGTTCGGCGCGCCGGAACGGATTGCCTCGGAGAACGGCTTCGGCTCGGCCTATGACAGCGCGATCCGGCAGGCCGACGCCGCCATCGGCGCGCTGACCAAGCAGATCGCCGACCGCAAGGCGGAGCACCCCGGCGAGAAGTGGCTGGTGATCGTGGCTTCCAGCCACGGCCTGGGCAAGACCGGCGCCAGCGACGGCCGTCCCATGTCCTCAAACAAGACCATCCTGTTGGCCGCCAACCAGCCTGCGCTGCTGGGCGGCAGCGCCGACGACGCGTCGTTCGACGGCCTGTGGGACAACAACTGGTACGCGCTGCCCAGCGCGGCCGATGTGGCGCCGACGGTGCTGGACCACCTGAAGGTCCTGCCTGCCGCCGCCAAGTACGACATGGCGGGCACCTCGCTTGCCGGCAAGCTGGCACTGCGCCACACCGCGGCCCGCACCTCGACCGACAACAAGAGCGTGACGCTGAGCTGGGTGCGCGTGGGCGAGCCGGCCGGCGACATCGTGGTCAGCCGCGACGGCGTGGAGATCGCACGCGTGGCCGGCACGGTCGCCGAGTATGTGGACAAGGGCTTCAAGTTCGACACCGAGGGCGTGCACACCTTGAACTACAGCGTGGCGGTCGGCAGCGCGGTCAGCGCCGCGCGCACCACCGTGGCCTACACCAAGCCGCTGCCGTTGCTGGCTTCGCTGCGCACTGGCCTGACGATGCTGTTCCCGTTCGAAGGCAATATGACCGACATCGCCGCGGGCGGCGGAGCCATCACGCCGTTCGACGGCACGCAGGCGCCGGCCTATGCCGACACGGGCGTGTTCGGCAAGATGTTCAAGAACGACCGCAGCGCGGCGGCCCTGGGCGGCTTCAAGCTGGACTATCCGGCAGGCATGCTGGACGCGGCCCAGGCCTTCACCATCGGCTTCTGGTACCAGTCCGACGGCACCGCCAACGACCGGTCCATCCTGGGCAACAAGGACTACAACTCCGGCGGCAACCCTGGCATCACCATCGCGCAGTGGGCAGGTCCGGTGCTGTATTTCAACCTGGCTGGCGGCGGCTCGCGTGTCGACATCAACAACGTCAAGTTCACCCCGAACAAGCCGGTCTACGTTGCGATGACCGTGAACAAGACGGCCAAGACCCTGACGGCCTCCGTCTACGACAGCGAACTGGGCTTCTCGCAGCGCACCATCGGCACGGGCTCGGTCGACCTGACCAAGATCGCTGGCGTCTACGGGCCGCACCTGGGCCTGAACGAAGACGGACGCGGCACCTATGGCGTCTGCTGCGCCGGCACCAAGGGTCCCTACACGATGTATTTCGACGACCTGGCGTACTGGTCGCGCGCGCTCACCGAAGCTGAAGTGAAGTCGCTCGCCCTGTCCGGCAAGTCCGTTTCCGAACTGTTTCCCTGATGTACCGAGGATAAAAAAATGAGCATGTCCATGATCTTGCGCGGTTTCCTGCGCCTGGGCGCGGTGCTGATGCTGAGCGCCACGCTGGCTGCCTGCGGCGGCGATGACGGCGACGACGACGGTGGCAAGGACCCCGGCACCGGCCAGCCCGAAACGCCGAAGCCCGAGCCCGTCAAACCCGAATTGCGTTGCGCGCCTTGAGCGGCGCTCCCTCCAGATCCATAGGAATAGAATCCGTGACGTTCGATAAAGACCAGGTCCACGCCGGCAAGCGCCGCTTCCTGCGCAACGCCGCCGCCTCGACCGCAGGCCTGACCGCGCTGTCGATGTTCCCGCCGGCGATCCGCCGCGCGCTGGCCATCCCCGCCAACAACCGCACCGGCACCATCAACGACGTCGAGCACGTGGTCATCCTGATGCAGGAAAACCGCTCCTTCGATATGTACTTCGGCACCTTCAAGGGCGTGCGCGGCTTCGGCGACCGCATCACCATTCCGCTGCCTGAAAAGCGCTCGGTCTGGGAGCAGAGCAACGGCACCCGCGTGGTGATGCCGTATCACCTGGACAGCAGCCAGGGCAACGCCCAGCGCGTGGCCGGCACGCCGCACGACTACGTGGACGCGCAAATGGCCTGGGACGGCGGCCGCATGGACCACTGGCCGCGCTACAAGCAGAACCAGTCCATGGGCTACTACAAGAAGAAAGAGGTGGAGTTCCAGTTCGCGCTGGCCGAAGCCTTCACGCTGTGCGACGCCTATCACTGTTCTACCCACGGCGGCACCAACACCAACCGCCTGTTCCACTGGACTGGCACCAACGATCCGCTGGCCCTGGGCAACGGCCCCTCGACCCGCAACCAGTGGGACAGCCTGGGCGCCTCGTCCACCGGCTGGACCTGGAAGACCTATCCCGAACGCCTGCAGGAAGCCGGCGTCAGCTGGAAGGTCTACCAGAACCTGCCCGAAAACTTCGGCGACAACCCGCTGGCCGGCTTCAAGCAATACCGCCGCGCCAACGAGCTGGCCGGCAACAGCGCCAACGGCGCGCCGTATCCGGCCTGGACGCCGTCCATGGACGCCGCCAACCCGCTGTACAAGGGCACGGCCAACACCATGCCCGACGGCGGCTTCCTGAAGGCGCTGCGCGAGGACGCCGTCAATGGCACGCTGCCGCAGGTGTCGTGGATCGTGGCGCCCGCCACGTATTCCGAGCACCCCGGCCCGTCCAGCCCGATCCAGGGCGCCTGGTACATCCAGGAAACGCTGGACGCGCTGACGGCCAACCCCGAGGTCTGGAGCAAGACCGTGCTGCTCATCAACTTCGACGAGAACGACGGCTATTTCGACCACCTGCCGCCGCCCGCCGCGCCCTCGCTGAACCCGGACGGCTCGATGGCCGGCGCCTCCACCGTCAACACCGACCTGGAGCGCCATACCCATGCCTCCGCCCAGGACGCCGCCGACGACCGCGTCTACGGCCCGGGCCCGCGCGTCCCCATGTACGTGGTGTCGCCGTGGAGCCGCGGCGGCTGGGTCAACTCGCAGGCATTCGACCACACTTCGGTGCTGCGCTTCCTGGAAGCCCGCTTCGGCGTGGCCGAGGACAACATCAGCCCCTGGCGCCGCGCGGTGCTGGGCGACCTGACTTCGGCCTTCAACTTCGCCACGCCCAACAACGAAAAGCTGCCCGACCTGAACCTGCTGACCCGCGCGGGTTCGGACAGCGAGCGCAGCGCGCAGGAAGCGCTGAAGGCCGTGCCGCTGCCCGATCCCAGCACCCAGGCCAAGCCGGTGCAGGAGCAGGGCGTGCGCTATTCCCGCGCCTTGCCCTACGAACTGCACACCAGCGCACGCGCCCAGCCGGACACGGGCGCCATGCGCCTGGTGTTTTCCAATACGGGCAAGCAGGCGGCGGTGTTCCACGTCTATGACCGCCTGCTCCTGGACCGCCTGCCGCGCCGCTACACGGTAGAGCCGGACAAGCAGCTGGAAGGCAACTGGGACACGGCGGCCGACGGCGGCAAGTACGACCTGTGGGTGCTGGGCCCCAACGGCTACCACCGCCATTTCGCGGGCGACCTGGCCCAGGCCCGCACGTCGGCGCTGGCGCCGGAGATCCGCGTCTGCTACGAAATCGCCAAGGGCGACGTCTACGTCAGCTTCATCAATGGCGGCAAGAATCCCTGCACCTTCGAAGTCGCGCCCAACGCCTACTACGCCAACCACGAGCGCTGGAAGTTCACGGTGCCCGCGGGCGGCCAGGTCGAACAGCACTGGGCGCTGGAAGGCAGCCAGGGCTGGTACGACTTCACCGTGCGCCTGGCCGAAGACCCTGCCTATCTGCGCCGCTTTGCCGGCCGCGTGGAAACCGGCCGCCCGTCGGTGACGGACCCGGCGATGGGGCTGTAAGTCTCAGGCGGCGGTCTGCGGTTCGCGCGCCTGGAACGCCTGGGCGCAGGCCTCGCAGATCGCCGCCGTGATGCCCTGGCGCGCATGCTCGCGCCGCTCCAGCATGCCGATGGCGCGCGCCATCGGTCCCAGGTCCTGGGGCAGGGTCAGAATCCGCAGTTCCGGGCTGTGCTGCCAGTTGGAGCCGTTGATCAGCGGCAGCAACGTCACGCCGACCTCCTGGCGCACCAGCTCGACCAGGGTCTCGATGGCGTTGAGTTCCAGGTATTCGTTCAGCGGCACCGCCAGGCGGCGCAGCAGCCGGTCTATTTGCAGGCCGGTGCGCTGGGTGCGGTCAAAGCGCAGGAAGGGGTTCTGCGCCAGTACCTGGCGCGCGTCTTCGCCCGGCGCCGAGCGCGGCGCGATGACGACCAGCTGCTCTTCATATAGCGCGGTCCAGCGGGTGCTGGCCATCTTGCGCCCGGCCTCCACCAGGAAGGCCGCGTCCAGCTCGCCGTCCTCGACCTTGCCCGCCAGCTCGCTGGCCTTGCCCGACAGGATGCGCACGTCCAGCTTGGGGTGCTGCTTCTTCATGCCCGACACGACCTTGGACAGGGTCCCCATGCACGACACGATGCTGCCCACGGCGACCGACCCGGCCAGCTCGCCGGGCACGGTGCGCGGCAGCCGCATGCGGTCGTAAAGATCCAGCAAGTGCTTGATTTCCGGCAATAATTCCCGGCCGGCGGCATTCAGGATGGCGAGCCGTCCGCTGCGGTCGAAGAGTTCGCGGCCCAGTTCCGTTTCCAGGGAGCGCATCTGGAAGCTGACCGCGGCCTGGGTCAGCGCCACCTGTTCGGCCGCTTCGGAGAAGGAACCGTGGTGCGCGACCGCCAGGAAAGTGCGCAGAAAACGGATGGTACTCACAAAAATCTCTTTTATGACGGAACAAAATTTCAAATTGATTTAATTAAACCACGGGAGTAACTTCGGCCGCTTACCCGTTATGAGACTAGCCACATGAAATCCTTCGACTGGGGCAACCCGTATCCTTCCGTCCGCATTCCGCTGTTCGCCCGCAACGTGGTGTCCACGTCGCATCCGCTGGCGGCGCAGGCAGGGTTGCGCATGCTGCTCAAGGGCGGCAATGCCGTGGACGCCGCCATCGCTGCGGCCGCCACCATCGTCCTGGTCGAACCCGTGTCCTGCGGCCTGGGCGGCGACTGTTTCGCCATCGTCTGGGACGGCAAGGAATTGCACGGCCTGAACTCCTCGGGCGTGGCCCCCGCGGCCTGGAGCACCGAATACTTCAAGCGCAAGCACGGCGTGGGCGCCGACGGCCTGGCGATCCAGCCCAAGCGCGGCTGGGACGCCGTGACGGTGCCGGGCGTGGTGGCCGGCTGGGCCGCGCTGCATGAAAAACTGGGCAAGCTGCCGTTCGAGCAATTGTTCGAACCCGCCATCGAGATCGCCGAGCGCGGCTACGCCGTGCCGCCGGTGGTGGCGCACAAGTGGGCCGCAGCCGCCGAAGAGCTCAAATCGCAACCGGGCTATGCCCAGGCCTTCCTGCCCGAGGGCCGCGCGCCCAAGGTCGGCGAACACTTCCGCTTCCCGGACGCCGCCAACACGCTGCGCCGCATCGCCGCTTCCAAGGGCCGCGACTTCTACGAAGGCGAACTGGCCGAGCGCATCGCCGCCTTCAGCCAGGAATGCGGTGGCGCCATGACCCTGGAAGACCTGCGCAACTACCGCCCGGAATGGGTCAAGCCCATTTCCAAGTCCTACCGCGGCTACGAGCTGCACGAGATCCCGCCGAACGGGCAGGGCATCGCCGCGCTGATCGCGCTGGGCATCGTCGAGCGCTTCGACATGGCCGACATTCCGGTGGACTCGGTACAGTCGCAGCACATCCAGATCGAAGCCATGAAGCTGGCCTTCGCCGACCTGTACAAGTACGTGGCGGACCCGCGTTCCATGCAGGTGACGCCGGAACAGATGCTGTCCGACGCCTACCTGGACAGCCGCGCCAAGCTCATCCGCCTGGACCGCGCCACCCATTTCGAGGCGGGCCGTCCGCACGCCGGCGGCACCATCTACCTGACCGCTGCCGATGAAAACGGCATGATGATCTCGTTCATCCAGTCCAACTACATGGGCTTCGGCTCGGGCGTGGTGGTGCCGGGCACCGGCATCAGCATGCAGAACCGCGGCGTGGGCTTCTCGATGGATCCGAAGTCGGCCAACGTGGTCGAAGGCGGCAAGCGTCCGTTCCACACCATCATCCCGGGCTTCCTGACCCGCGGCGGCAAGCCGGTCATGAGCTTTGGCGTGATGGGCGGCGACATGCAACCGCAAGGCCACATGCAGACAGTGGTGCGCATGCTGGACTATCACCAGAATCCGCAGGCCGCCTGCTGCGCGCCGCGCTGGAAGGTCAACCGCGATTTCACGCTGGACATCGAGACCAATATGAAGGCTTCCACCATTGCGGGCCTGAAAGACCTCGGGCATGCTTTGAAGTCGGTCGACGATCCGTACATGGATTTCGGCGCGGGCCAGTTCATCTGGCGCATGTCCGAAAACGACAACGAGCTTGGCTACGTCGCCGCCAGCGACAGCCGGCGCGACGGTCAGGCGGTCGGCTTCTAATACGCAATAGCGCAGCCACAAGGGGAATCTAAATAATGAAACGCTTGACCTTGACCTTCGGCGCCAGCCTGCTGGCGCTGGCCGCGGGCGCGGCTTCCGCCCAGAACATCCGGATCGGCCTGCAGGAAGATCCGGACGTGCTGGACCCGCACCGGGCGCGCACGTACGTGGGCCGCATCGTCTTCACCTCGCTGTGCGACAAGCTGATCGACATCGATCCCAAGCTGCACTTCGTGCCGCAACTGGCCACCTCGTGGTCGTTCAGCCCCGACAACAAGGTGCTGACCTTCAAGCTGCGCGAGGACGCGCTGTTCCATGACGGCTCCAAGTTCGATGCCGCCGCGGCCAAGGCCAACCTGGAACGCGCCATGTCCCTGCCGGACAGCCTGCGCAAGGGCGAACTGGCCTCGGTCGAAAAGGTCGACGCGCCTGATGCCACGACGCTGGTGCTGACGCTGAAAAAGCCCGACGCCACCCTGCTGGCGCAGCTGTCCGACCGCGCCGGCATGATGCTGTCGCCCAAGACCTTCAGCGACGACGTGGCCGCCGTGGGCCGCAAGCCCGTGTGTTCCGGTCCCTACAAGTTCGTCGAACGCATCCAGAACGACCGCATCGTGCTGGAGAAATTCGACCAGTACTACGACGCCAAGGATTTCGCCTTCAAGCGCGTGACCTTCCTGCCGATCCCGGACACCACCGTGCGCCTGTCCAACCTGCGCGCGGGCGACCTGGACATGCTGGAGCGCCTGAATCCCTCCGACGTGCCGCAGGTCAAGAGCGACGCCAGCCTGACCTTCGCGCCGGTGGCCGGCCTGGGCTTCCAGCAGTTCATGTTCAACGTCGCCAACGGCAAGCGCGCCGAGGACAATCCGTTCAAGAACAAGCTGGTGCGCCAGGCGTTCCAGTACGCCATCGACCGCAACGCCATCAGCGAAGTGGCCGGCGGCGGCATCTTCGATCCGGCGCAGCAGCCGTTCCCGCCCGCCAGCCCCTACCACAGCGACAAGTTCCCGCCGACCAAGCGCGACGTCGCCAAGGCCAAGGCGCTGCTCAAGCAGGCGGGCTTTGACCGCGTGAAGGCCGAGGTCATGTTCGGCAACAACACCACCACGTCCTCGATCGCCGAGATCGTGCAGGCCATGGCGTCCGAGGCGGGCTTCGACCTGTCGCTGCGCCCGACCGAGTACGCCGCGCTGCAAAAGGAATCGGCCGGCGGCAACTTCCAGGTCGTGATGCTGGGCTGGTCGGGCCGGGTCGATCCGGACGGCAACATCCACGCCTTCGTCACCTGCAAGGGCGCGCTGAACGATGGCCACTACTGCAACCCGGAAGTGGACAAGCTGCTGAACGAGGCCCGCACCGTGCCCGACGAGGCCAAGCGCCGCGCTATCTACGACCAGGCCCAGACCATCATCCAGGACGAATTGCCCGGGGTGTATAACTACTACCAGCCCTGGCCCTTCGCCATGGCCAAGAAGGTCAAGGGCTTCACGCCTTATCCTGACGGCATGATCCGCCTGAAAGGCGTGACCTACGCGCAGAAGTGATCGCGGCGCGGCAGTCAAGCGCCGCGCCAGCCGGACGCGCCTTGCGCGTCCGGTTGTCGTTTGCGGCGGCAGGGCGCGGTTTATCCTGCGCGTCCCGTCCGCCGTTCCTGTCTTACGGTTTCTCATATGCTTAAACTCATCTTGCGCCGCGTGCTCGTCGCGATACCGACACTGATACTGGTGTCGATGATCGTCTTCATGCTGCAGAAAATCCTGCCCGGCGACCCGGTGCTGACACTGGCCGGCGAAGAGCGCGATCCCGCCGTCCTGGACTACCTGCGGGACAAGTACCGCCTCAACGATCCGCTGCCCGTGCAGTACGCCGCCTGGGCCGCGCAGGTCGTGCAAGGCGACCTGGGCAAGTCGCTGCGCACCGACGTACCCGTCACCACGCTGATCGGCCAGAAGCTGCCGGTCACGCTGCAATTGGCCGCCATGGCCATGTTCTTCGCGCTGCTGATAGGCATCCCCATGGGGATCGTCGCCGCGGTGCGCAAGGGCAAGCCCATCGAAATGGGCGCCAACATCGCCGCGCTGTCCGGCATGTCCATCCCCAATTTCTGGCTTGGCATCATTCTCATCATGGTGGTGTCGGTGCAATGGAAGCTGCTGCCGGCCTCGGGCTACGTGTCGCCGTCCGAGGACTTCTGGCTGTCGATCAAGACCATGCTGATGCCGTCCCTGGTGCTGTCTACGGCCATCGCCGCGTATCTGATGCGCCATACCCGTTCGGCCATGCTGGAAGCCTTGTCGGCCGATTATGTGCGTACCGCCCGCGCCAAGGGCGTATCTCCGCGCAGCGTGGTGCTGCGCCATGCCTTGCGCAATGCGCTGATGCCTATTGTCACGCTGGTGACGCTGCTGTTCGGGGAACTGTTGGCGGGCGCCGTGCTGACCGAGCAGGTCTTCACGATCCCGGGCTTCGGCAAGCTGGTGGTCGACGCGGTCTTCACGCGCGACTACGCGGTGGTGCAGGGCGTGGTGCTCTGCGTGGCGGTGGGTTTCATCATCATGAACCTGCTGGCCGACATCCTGTACATCCTGGTCAATCCCCGCCTGAGGCACTCATGAGCGCAATTCCTGCAACGGCCGCAGCCGTCACGCCGCCCCGCAGCCGCAACCGCGCCTGGGGCAAATTCAAGCGCAACCACATCGCCATGCTGGGCCTGGGGATCGTGCTGTTCTTTGTCGTGATCGCCATCCTGGCGCCGCTGATCGCCAGCCACGATCCCTTCCAGACCAGCTTCACCACCATCCGCAAGGCGCCTTCGGCGTCCTACTGGCTGGGCACGGATGAATTGGGCCGCGATATCTTCAGCCGCATGGTCTATGGCGCCCGCGCCTCGCTGATGGCGGGCCTAGTGTCGGTCCTGATCGCGCTGGCGGTGGGCGTGCCCTTCGGTCTTGCCGCCGGCTATTTCGGCGGCTGGACCGACAGCATCATTTCCCGCGCCACCGAGGCGCTGCTGGCCATTCCCTTCCTGATCCTGGCCATCGCGCTGGCCGCCTTTCTCGGCCCCAGCCTGACCAACGCCATGATCGCAATCGGCGTCTCGGCCGCGCCCAAGTTCATCCGCCTCACGCGCGGACAGGTGCTCGCAGTCAAGAACGAGGATTACGTGCAGAGCGCGCGCGCCCTGGGCGCGTCCGACCTGCGCATCATCGGCCGGCACGTGTTCCCCAACGTGATGCCGCCGCTGATCGTGCAGGCCACCATCACCATCGCCACGGCCATCATCGCCGAGGCCAGCCTGTCGTTCCTGGGCCTGGGCCTGCAGCCGCCGAACCCGTCCTGGGGCTCGATGCTGAACACCGCCAAGAACTTCATGACCCAGGCGCCCTGGATGTCCATCTTCCCCGGATCGGCCATTTTCCTGGTGGTGCTGGGCTTCAATCTGCTGGGCGACGGCCTGCGCGACGCGCTCGATCCGCGTCAGGAAAAGTAATCACCATGGCAACAACAATGGACCCCAAGCGCGTCGTCCAGGTCAACGACCTGACCGTGCGCTTCAAGACCCCCGAGCGCACCGTGGAAGCGGTGCGCAAAGTCTCCTTCCACGTCGACCGCGGCGAAACCCTGGCCATCGTGGGCGAATCCGGCTCGGGCAAGTCGGTGACCTCGCTGGCGCTGATGCGCCTGGTCGAGTATGGCGGTGGCCGGATCGTCAATGGCGGCATGTTGCTGCGCCGGCGCAGCGGCGAAGTGCTGGATCTGCTCAACGCGCCCGACAGCACGCTGCAGCGCGTGCGCGGCGCGGACGTGGCGATGATCTTCCAGGAACCCATGACGTCCCTGAACCCCAGTTTCACGGCCGGCAACCAGATTGCCGAAGCCCTGCAGCTGCACCAGGGACTGGACGCCGCCGCGGCCCGCGCCGAGACGCTGCGCATGCTGGAGCGGGTGCGCATCCCCGAAGCCCGCGCCATCCTGGACCGCTATCCGCACCAGTTGTCGGGCGGCATGCGCCAGCGCGTCATGATCGCCATGGCCCTGTCGTGCAAGCCCCAGTTGCTGATCGCCGACGAGCCGACCACGGCCCTGGACGTGACCATCCAGGCCCAGATCCTGCAGCTGATCCGCCAGTTGCAGGAAGAAATGGACATGGGCGTGATCTTCATCACGCACGACATGGGCGTGGTGGCGGAAGTCGCCGACCGCGTGCTGGTCATGTACCGCGGCGACAAGGTCGAAGAGGGCAGCTCGGACGAGGTCTTCGCCCGCCCGCAGCACGCCTATACGCGCGCGCTGCTGTCGGCGGTGCCGCGGCTGGGCGCCATGCAGGGCACGGATGAACCCGCGCCGTTCCCGCTGCTGCGCGTGGACGACCCCACGGCGCGACCGCAAGCCGCCGCCGCGCCCGTCGCGGCCGCGTCCACCGTGCGCCGCGAGAACGGCCCGGTGCTGAAGGTGCGCGACCTGACCACCAGCTTCGACATCACCGGCGGCATCCTGGGACGGGTGCAGAAGCGCGTGCACGCCGTGGAGAAGGTCAGCTTCGACCTGTATCCGGGCGAGACGCTGTCGCTGGTGGGCGAGTCCGGCTGCGGCAAGACCACCACCGGCCGTTCGCTGCTGCAGCTAGTCAAGAGCAAGGCCGGCAGCATCGAATTCGACGGCAAGAACATCGGCGCGCTGCGCGGCAGTGCTATGCAGACCCTGCGTCAGCACATCCAGTTCATCTTCCAGGATCCGTTCGCCTCGCTGGATCCGCGCATGACGGTGGGCTATTCCATCATGGAACCGCTGCTGATCCACGGCGTGGCGCGCGGCAAGGCGGCCCAGGACCGGGTGCGCTGGCTGATGGACAAGTGCGGCCTGCTGCCGGAAATGATCGACCGCTATCCGCACGAGTTCTCGGGCGGCCAGCGCCAGCGCATCTGCATCGCGCGCGCGCTGGCGCTGAACCCCAAGGTGGTGATCGCCGACGAATCCGTGTCGGCGCTGGACGTGTCGATCCAGGCGCAGATCGTCAACTTGTTGCTGGACCTGCAGCGCGAGCTGGGCGTGTCGTTCCTGTTCATCTCGCACGACATGGCGGTGGTCGAGCGCGTCAGCCACCGGGTGGCGGTGATGTACCTGGGCCAGATCGTCGAGATCGGCCCGCGCCGGGCCATCTTCGAGAACCCGCAGCATCCCTACACCAAGAAGTTGATGGCGGCGGTGCCCATCGCCGACCCGCAGCGTCGCCACCGCGAGCGCTCGCTGCTGGTCGACGAGATCCCCAGCCCGATGCGCAAGCTGGGAGATGATCCGCTGGTCGAGCCGCTGGTCGCCGTGGGCGAGGGCCATTTCGTGGCCCGCCATTCGATCGGGGTCTATTGAGGCAGGTGGCCGCCCGCTGGCAGCCGGTGGCCGCTTGCATCCCCCCGCTGCGCGCGGGGGGCCGAAACTAGCGCTTTTCCAGCGCCAGCTTCAGCCCGAAGGCGATGAAGACCGCGCCCGTCATGCGGTCCAGGCCGCGCATCACGGCCGGCCGCGACAGCCAGCGCGCCAGCGGGCGCGTCGCTGCCACCAGCACGCCAAACCACAGTATCCCCAGCATCGCGTGGATGCCTGCCAGCAGCAGGCTGAAGCGCAGCACGTCCGCGCCCGCGGGAATGAACTGCGGCAGGAAGGTGATGTAGAAGATCCCGATCTTGGGATTGAGGGCATTGGTCAGGCAGCCGCGCATGAACCAGCCGCCAGCGCTGGCTGCCGCGGCGGGGGCGGGCGGCGCGGAATCGGGTGCGGCCTGCTTGCCTGGCCGGGCGCCCCACAGCAGTTTCACGCCCAGATAAAACAGATACAGGGCCGCGCAGATGCGCAGCGTGTCGTAGGCCAGGGTCGATACCAGCAGCAGCGATCCCAGGCCGAATGCCGCCACCACGCCCCACGCCAGGCATCCGGCGGCGACACCCAGGCCAGCCATGAGCGCGCGGCGGCCGCCCTCGACGGCGGCGGTGCGCAGCACCAGGGCGGTATCCATGCCGGGCGTGACGGTCAGGATGGCGGCGGCCAGGGTAAAGGCGAGCAGGGCGGCGGTGGCGGTCATGGGCGGGGTCCGGTGGCGGGCGCGGCGAAGCGGAGCCGTTCAGTGTAGCGCCGCCGGGCCGGCGCCTGCAGCCGTCTGTGGACGTGCCGCAGCGCCGCAGGCGTTATCATGGCGGCCTTCAGCAATTCGCTACATTCACCGGATTTACGCCATGGCCCTGCGCGCCACCATCTACAAGGCCGAGCTCAACGTCGCCGACACCGACCGCCACTACTACGGCAGCCACGCGCTGACGGTCGCCCGCCATCCCTCGGAAACCGACGAGCGCATGATGGTGCGGCTGGTCGCCTACGCCCTGCACGCGCAGGAAGAGCTGGCCTTCACCAAAGGCCTGAGCGACACCGACGAACCCGACCTGTGGGTCAAGGACCTGACCGGCGCGGTCAAGCTCTGGATCGAAGTCGGTCAGCCCGAAGAACGCCGCATCCTGCGCGCCTGTGGCCGCGCCGACGAAGTCATCGTCTATTGCTACGGTGGTTCCGCCAGCAAGATCTGGTGGGACGGCGTGAAGAACAAGCTGGAACGCACGCGCAACCTCAAGATCGTGAACCTGCCCTCGGAACAGACCCGTGCGCTGGCCCAGCTGGCCGAGCGCACCATGCGCCTGAATGCCAATATTTCGGACGGCGTGGTGTATTTTTCGGCCGACAAGGGCGAGGTCAGCGTCGAACCGGAAGCCTGGCGCTAGGCTCCCGGCCGCCTCAGTCGCAGGCGTCGGCGGCCTGATTCGCGGGATCGGCGCAGGCGCGCCAGCGGGCCTCGTCCATCGCAGGCAGCAGCAGCACCCGGCTCATCAAGTCCGAGTACCAGAAGATCCTGCCAGGCTTGTCGCGCATGGCCTGCCAGACGCGCGCCTGCGCGTCCGCCGCAAGCAGCGCGCGGCCTTGCGCATCGGTCACGCCCTGGGCCAGGATGGTCTGCGTGTCCGGATTCCAGGACTGCATGTCCGTGTCGTCCAGCGGCACGTCGTCGGCGATGCTGACGATGCGCCAGTCATTGCCTGGCACCTCGGTGGACAGCTGGTTCAACTCTTCCCGGTGCACCGGATAAGGGCGGGAGTCAGGGGAGGCGTGCGCGACATGGGCGTAGGACCTGGCGCCATCCCCGGGGGAATGGCGGCGCACATAACGTTGTTCCGGCTTGCCCTGGGCATCATAGGTCTGGACCTGGAACGCGCCGCCTTGCGCGGCGATATCGATGGCGCGCAGCAGGCGGCCCGCGGCGTCGCGCGCATAGAACCGGCCGGCGGCCGGTTGTTGCTTGTCTTCGCAAGCCTCATTGGTGAAGGCGGTCAGCGCGCCCCGGGCATCGCGTTTCAGGCAGGCCTGGCCGCTTGCCTCGTAGGTGGCGGGCCGGCGGACCGCGGTCTGTTCGTACTCGACCACCCGCGTCAGGGCGCCGGCGCCGTCGTACTCCAGGGTGTAACCGCCCGACAGAAAGGGTGGGCCGTCGCCGCGCCGGGGAAGTTCATAGGATTCCGCGCGGCACAGCCGGCCATCGCCGTCGAAATACAGCCTGGCGGGCGCCCGAGACACGTTGTCCAGCCGGTAAGCGGACCAGTCGACCTTGTCCATCCAGGTCCGGGGCAGCGGATCGCCGGTTTCGTCGACCCATACCGGTTGGTTGCGGGCGGCAATGCGTTCGCCCTGTCGGCCCAGCAGGACACGGTCGCCGCCCAGGCCGACCGAGACGGGAACCGCCTTCAGCGGCACGGGCGCGGTGAAATCGACGGCGGCCGGGCCGCAGGCCGCGAGGGCTGGGCCGGCGTGCGCGATGGCCGCCAGCAGCAGGACCAGTCGCCTAGGCATATTGCAGCGTATCCATGAACCTCACCAGCTCCCAGAATTCCTTGGACACGCCGCCCAGCCGCAGCTTGCCGTCATGTTCTTCGAACAGCAGGAAGGGGTAGGCGTCGCGCTCCAGGGTGCCGGGCGCGGGCAGGCGGTAGGGTTTGAAGTGCTCGGGGTCGTTGAAAAAGGATTCCAGACGGCCGCCGCCATCCACGTGCATGTAACGCACGCGCAATACTTGTTTCTGATACTTGGCCTGCGTTTCCGGGTAGTCTCCGCCGTCGCCCGCCACCACGGCGTCGGCCAGGGCGGCCAGGAAGACACGTTGCAAGCCTGCGTAGTGGATCTCGCCGCTGGTGGAGTCGCCCGGCGCCTGCGCCAGCGTCCTGACCAGCTGGGTGCCGCGGGAACCCGGCACGATGGTCTTCGCGAACAGGCTGTCGATGTCGGCCTTTGCCGAATCGGGCGATTGCCGCAGACGCTGGAGGTCGGCGCGGAAGTCTTCCAGCCATTGCCGGTAACGGGCGTTCTCCGCCTGGCGATCGAACGCCTGGGCGTGGGCCAGGCCGCCGTGAAGGGTGATCAGCAAGGCCAGCAGCAGTAGCCAGGCGCGTTGCAGCACGCGGGTAGGGTGTTCCATAGGCCGGTGATCATATCGTTCAAAATGATGCTATTTTGGTGCAGAGCGTGACAAAATGTCAGACATGGCCACCGGCATGGCCATGTTTATGAATCTCGTGTTGAGTCAGGTCCAGACATGCCAGCAACAGGTGACGTTCCTCCTGCAAGCGCGCCGGCCGGCGGCGCGGAAAATGTGCAAGCCGGGCTCGACGGCCCCCTGGACCGGCTCGTCCGCTTGGCCAGGCGGCAGTTCGGCGTGGACATGGCGCTGGTCGCCTGCAGCGACGCCGATGGCGTCTGGCAGGCCCAGGCGGGCGCCTTGCCCGCAACCGCGGCCGGTACGCTCCCTTTCTCCGTGGATTGCCCGCTGCGCGCCAGCGATGGCCGCCGGCTGGGCACGTTCCGGCTGCTGCATGCCCAGCCGCGGGATTTCGGCGACGAAGACCTGGATGCCTTGCACGATTTCGCCGAGCTGGCCGTCGCGGCCGTCGAGAAGCGCGAGGCCCTGGCGGCGGAGCGGGCGGCGGAAGACGGCTGGCGTACCGAGGCGCGCAACCTCTCCATGGCCATCGCAGGCAGCGGCACGGGGATCTGGGATCGCAACGTCGTAACCGGCGAAATCACCTATTCGCCGGGCTGGAAGGCCCTGCTGGGCTACGCTGAATCCGAAGTCACCAACCGCATCGAAGACTCCTACAAGCGCCTGCACCCAGACGATGCCGACTATGTGCGCGCCGCCATGCAGGCGCATTTCGAGGGCAAGACCGAGAGCTACGAGGTCGAGCACCGCATCCTCTGCAAGGACGGCAGCTACAAGTGGATCTGCAGCCGCGGCAAGGTCGTCAGCCGCGACGCGCAGGGGCGGGCCTTGCGCATGATGGGCACCACCACTGACATCAGCGCCATGCGCGCGATGTCGGAGCGCCTGCGGCGCACGGCGGACCTGCTGGTCAACCTGACCGACGCCGTGCCGGGCATGGTATTCCAGTGCGGCCAGCGGCCCGGAGGCGGGTCGCGCTTCCTGTACGTCAGCGCGGGCATCTGGGACATGTTCGAACTCACGCCTTACGAGGTGCGCACCAGCCCCGCGGCGATCGAGCAGCGCGTCCATCCCGAGGACCTGGCGACCTACCACGCCTCGCTGCAGGCCGCGGCCGCGGCGCAGACGCCCTGGCACCTGGAGTTCCGGGTGTGCCTGCCGCAGCAGGGCCTGCGCTGGCGCCAGGGCGACGCCAGTCCGCGCAAGGCGGCCGACGGCACCGTGGTCTGGCACGGCTTCGTGACCGACATCACCGACCGCAAGCGCGCTGATTTCGAACTGCGTGAACTCGCCGCGACCGACGCCCTGACCACGCTGCCGAACCGCCGCCACTTCATGTCGCGCATCGCCGCGGAACTGGCCCGGATCAAGCGCCAGGGCAGCGATTGCGCCGCCGTGCTGATGTGTGACCTGGACCATTTCAAGCGCATCAACGACACCTGGGGCCACGCCATTGGCGACGGCGTGCTGCAGCACTTCGCCAACACGCTGCGGGCCCAGCTGCGGGCGATCGACCTGGTGGGGCGCATCGGCGGCGAGGAATTCGCCGTGGTGCTGCCGGATACCGACATCGAGCGCGCGCACGCCTTCGCCACGCGGGTGCAGCAGCGCATCGCGGCGGCGCCGTTTTCGCTGGGCGACGACCGTCATATTCCGCTGACGGTCAGCATCGGCATCTCGACCATGCACACCATGGACGCGGACGCCGAACTGGCGCTCAGCCGCAGCGACCGCGCCCTGTATTACGCCAAGCAGCGCGGGCGTAACCGGATCGAATCCGCGCCCTCAGTGTTTTCCCGATAGAACAACCCTCAAAGCCATTTGTTCCATTGACGGTACATTAGGACACTCCTAGAGTTCCCGTCATGGGAACCTCATTACCTCTGCCGAAGTACCACCAGATCTACCTCGTCCTGCGCGAACAGGTGCAGGAAGGGCGCTTCGATCAGGACGGCGTGCCAGGCGAGCACGCGCTGGCCGACCAGTTCGACGTGGCCCGCATCACCATCCGCAAGGCCATGGAGATGCTGGTGGCCGACGGGCTGGTGTCGCGCCGGCCCGGCCTGGGCACCTGGCCGCTGCGCGCGCCGGCGACTCCGGCCAGCGCGCCCAAGGCCAATCCGCCGCAGAAGGCCCATCTGACCGGCCTGCTGGAAAACATCGTCAACATGGGCCTGCGCACCTCGGTGCAGGTGCTGGACAGCGCCCTGGTGTCGGCGCCGCCCGTGGTGGCCGAAGCGTTGGACCTCGCGCCCGGCGCGCCCGTGCACAAGAGCCTGCGGGTGCGCAGCACCGAAGCCGGGCCGCTGTCCCACATCACGACCTACGTGCCGCAGGCCGTGGCCGATTTCACGCGCGAAGACCTGGAGCGCGAACCCCTGCTGATGTTGCTGGAAGCGGCCGGCGTGGAGTTCGGCGGCGCTACCCAGACCATTTCGGCGCGGCTGGCCGATGCGCAGGTGGCGCGCCATCTGGACGTGGCCGTGGGCTCCGCGCTGCTGGCCGTGACGCGCATCGTGCGCGACGTGAACGAGCGGCCCGTGCAGCTGCTGCAAGGCCTGTATCGCCCCGATCGCTATCAGTACCAGTTGCAGCTGTCACGCGTCGGCAGCATCGACGCCAAGGTATGGGTCAGCGAAGAGCTGTCCGCCCAATTCCATTGAACTCTCGGAGATCGCCCATGAATTCGCGCCGCACTTTCCTCTATCAATCCGCCGCCGCAGCTGCCCTGGTGTCGGCGCCATGGGTGGTACGCGCCCAGGGCGCCAAACCCGTCAAGGTCGGCATCCTGCATCCGGTGACGGGGGCGCTGGCCTATTCGGGCCAGCAATGCCGCCTGGGCGCGCTGCTGGCGATCGAGGACATCAACAAGGCCGGCGGCATCAAGTCGCTGGGCGGCGCGCCGCTGGAAGCCATGCTGGGCGACGCGCAGTCGCGCCCCGAGGCGGGGTCGGCCGAGGTCGAGAAAATGAACGAGGCGGGCGTGTCGGCCATTGTCGGGGCCTATGCGTCGGCGATCTGCCTGGCCACCACGCAGACCGCCGCCAAGTACAACCTGCCGCACGTGGTGGACGTGGGCGTGGCCGACCAGATCGTCGAGCGCGGCCTGAAGAACACTTTCCGTTTCGGCCCGGGCTATCGCGCCTGTAGCGAACGCGCCATCACCGACCTGGCCGCGCTCAACGACGCGGCAGGCAAGCCCGCCAAGACCGTGATGATCGTGCACGAGGATTCGCTGTTCGGCACCGGCACCGCGGCGCTGCTGTCCAAGGCGCTGCCGCAGCATGGCTTCGAGGTCAAGGACGTGGTCAAGCACCCGAACCCCACCCGCGACTTCAACAACATCGTGCTGCGCATGAAGTCCCTCAATCCGGACATCGTGATCCCGGCCAACTACTACAACGAATATGCCTTGCTGCTGCGCGCCATGAAGCAGCAGAAGGTGCAGCCCAAGGCGATCTACTCGGTGCTGGGCGGCGCGGCCTCCAGCTACAAGTTCCTGAAGGAATTCCCCGACATCGCCAATGGCATCCTCGACTGCAACCACTGGTTCAACCCCAAGGATGCGCGCGTGGCCCCGTTGAAGGCGCGCGTCGAAGAGAAGGGCGCCTACTTCAGCTACGAGGTCTTCATGACCTACACCTCGGTGCTGCTGCTGGCCGACGCGCTGGAACGCGCCAAGTCGGCCGACCGCGCCGCCATCATCGACGCGCTGGCTTCCAGCACCTTCTCGGACCACATCATGCCCTACGGCCCGACCAAGTTCGTGAACGGCCAGAACACCGGCGCGCAGCCCCTGCTGACGCAGGTCATCGGCGGCGACATCAAGGTCGTCATCCCGGCCGACTACCGCCAGGCCGACGCCATCTTTCCGCTGAAGGCCTGAGCGTGCTCGATCCCGCCATCCTCTTTTCGTCGGTGCTCAACGGCCTGACCACGGGCGCGGTGTACGCGCTGATCGCCTTGGGCCTGACCTTGATCTACGGCGTGCTGCACATCATCAACTTCGCCCATGGCGCGGCGCTGATGGTGGCGCTGTACGCGGTGTATCTGCTGAAGGACCGCCTGGGCATCGACCCGTACGCCGCCTTGCCGCTGGTGGTGGCGGGCATGTTCGCGCTGGGCTACGCCTTGCAGCGTTACGTGATCAACCGCGCCAGCCACGGCAAGGACGAGAACATCCTGCTGGTGACGCTGGGCCTGGCCATCGTGCTGGAGAACCTGGCGCTGGTGTGGTTCAAGTCGGATACGCGCACCATCGACACGGCCTACACGCTGTCCACCGTGGAGATCGGGCCGGCCATGATCGCCTTGCCCAAGGTCATCGCCTTCTGTGGCGCGCTGGCGGTGGCGGCGGTGCTGTTCTGGATCATCCGCAGCACCGACCTGGGCCGGGCGATCCGCGCGGTGGCCAAGGAAAAGCAAGGCGCCAAGCTCATGGGCATAGACGTGGAAAAGGTCTATGCATTGTCGTTCGGCATCGGCATGGCCTGCCTGGGCGCGGCGGCTTGCTTCCTGCTGCCGGCCTACTACGTCAATCCGCAGGTCGGCGGCGGCTTCGTGCTGGTGGCCTTCACCATCGTGGTGCTCGGCGGCATGGGCAGCTTCGTGGGCGCGCTGGTCGGCGGCCTGCTGATCGGGGTGGTGGAGTCCATCGGGGGCCTGTTCCTGGGCGACTCGCTGGGCCAGATGGGCATATTCGCGATCTTCATCGCGGTGCTGCTGTTTCGCCCGCAGGGGCTGTTCGGGGCGAGGGGCTGAGCATGGGCAAGGATCTTTTGACTATCGCGCTGTTCGGCGCGGCGCTGGCGGCCGCCGCCACGCTGACCGAATCGGGCGTGGCGCTGACGTTCGTCATGATGTCGCTGTACGCGGCCCTGTTGTCGCAGGCCTGGAACATCCTGGGCGGCTATGGCGGCCAGCTGTCGTTCGGCCATGCGCTGTTCTTCGGCGTGGGCGCCTATGCCCAGGCGCTGGGGCAGCTGAACCTGGGCATCAATCCCTGGCTGGCGCTGCCGATGGCCATCGCGCTGGGCGCGCTGGTCGGGCTGGCGGTGGGCGGGCTGACGTTTCGCTATGGCCTGAAGGGCTCTTACTTCGCGCTGGTGACGCTGGCGTTTGCGGAAGTGTTCCGCATCCTGGCGTTGTCGGTGTCGTTCACCGGGGGCGGCGTGGGCCTGATGGTGCCGTTGCAGGAGGGCGTGGCGAACATGCAGTTCGGTTCGCGCCGCGGCTACATCTACCTGCTGCTGGGCTTCGTGCTGCTGGCGCTGGTGGTCACGGCATGGTTGCGCCATTCGCGCTTCGGCGCCTACCTGCAAGCCGTGCGCGACAACGAGGACGCGGCGCGCGCCATCGGCGTGAATCCGCTGCGGGTCAAGCTCGGCGGCATCGCGCTGTCTGCGGCCTTCATGAGCGCCGCGGGCGCCTTCTACGTGCAGGTGTTCCAGTACATCGATCCGGGCATCGCCTTCGGCTCGGCCGTGTCGGTGGAGGCCCTGGTCGGCGCCATCGTCGGCGGCCTGGGCACCTTGTGGGGGCCGGTGCTGGGAGCGGTCACGCTGCATGCGCTGAGCGACCTGACGCGCAACCTGTTTGGCGAACTGCCGGGCATCAGCATGGTCATCTACGGCGTGGTGCTCATCGTGATCGTGATGTTCCTGCCCCGCGGCATCACCGGCAGCGGCCAGGCTTTGGGCCGGCTGTTCAGTGCCAAGGAGCGCGCCCGTGTCTGAGATCCTGCTGCAAGCGCGCAATCTTTCCATCACTTTCGGCGGCCTGAAGGCGGTCCAGGATGTGAGCCTGGATGTGCGCCAGGGTTCGCTGACGGCCCTGGTCGGTCCCAACGGCGCGGGCAAGACCACGCTGTTCGGCCTGCTGTCGGGCTTTCTCAAACCCGGTTCCGGCTCGGTGCATTTCGCGGGCGCCGACATCACCGGCCGTCCGCCGCACGAATCGGCGCGGCTCGGGCTGACCCGCACCTTCCAGATCGTGCAGCCCTTCGGCGCGCAGACGGTGCGCCAGAACATCGCCGTGGGCGCGCACTTGCGCCTGGGCAATCGCCGCGAGGCGCTGCAAGCGGCCGAAGAGGTTGCGGCGCGGGTCAATCTGGGGGCCTTGCTGGACCGGCCGGCGGCGGATCTGACGGTGGCCGGCCGCAAGCGCCTGGAGCTGGCGCGTGCGCTGGCCACGCGGCCGCGCCTGCTGCTGCTGGACGAAGTGTTGGCGGGGCTCAACCCCAGCGAGATCGACGAGATGATACCGGTGGTGAAGAAGCTGGCCGAAGACGGCGTGACCGTGCTGATGATCGAACACGTGATGCGCGCGGTGATGAGCCTGGCCGAACATGTATGGGTGCTGGCGCAGGGCCGCCTTATCGCCTCGGGCACGCCGGGCGAGGTCACGCGCGATCCGGCGGTGGTCGAGGCCTATCTGGGCCAGGGCGCGGCGGCCAGGCTGGCCGCGCAGGGAGCGCCGGCATGAGCGCGCTGCTGGAAGTCCAGGGATTGCGCGCCGGTTACGGCCGCATGGAAGTACTGCGCGGCGTCGACCTGCGGGTCGACCAGGGCGAGATCGTGGTGCTGCTGGGCAGCAACGGCGCGGGCAAGTCCACGCTGAACAACACGGTCTGCGGTCTGTGCCGGCCCTGGGGCGGCACGGTCCGCTTCGAGGGCCAGGACCTGACCGGCCGCCATTACCGCGACGTGGTCAAGGCCGGGCTGATCCAGGTGCCGGAAGGCCGGCGCGTGTTCCCCAACCTGAGCGTGCGCGAAAACCTTGAACTCGGGTCATTCACCCGGGCGCGCGAGCGCCGCGCCGCCAATCTGGAGAAGGTGCTGCACATCTTCCCGCGCCTGCGCGAACGCCTGGCGCAACTGGCTGGCACCATGTCCGGCGGTGAACAGCAGATGCTGGCCATCGGCCGCGGCCTGATGGCCGAGCCGCGCCTTCTGATCCTGGACGAGCCGTCGCTGGGCCTGTCGCCGCTGATGGTCGAAGAGCTGTTCGGCCTGATCGCGCGTCTCCATGGCGAGGGACTGGCGATCCTGCTGGTGGAGCAGAACGTGGGGCAGTCCCTGGAGACGGGACAGCGCGCCTATGTGCTGGAAAACGGGGCGGTGCGCTATAGCGGCGCCTGTCCGGAACTGATGGCCAGCGACGACGTGCGCCGGGCCTATCTCGGGATGTAGCCATGGCCGAGCCTCAAACGCTGGCGCAGAAGCTGATCGCGGCGGCCTGTGGCCGTGCTTCCGTTGCCGAGGGCGAAATCGTCACCTGTGCGGTCGACCTGGCCATGTTCCATGATTCCAGCGGTCCGCGCCGCCTGCAGCCCATGTTGCAGGAACTGGGCGCCACGCTGTGGGATCCATCCAGGATCGTGCTGGTCATAGACCACTACGTGCCCGAATCCGATGACGAGTCGCGCCGCATCGTGCGCATCGCGCGCGATTGGGCGGCCGAACAGCGCTTGCCCAACGTCTATGACTCGCTCGGCATCTGCCACGTGGTGGTGCCGCAGCATGGGCATATCCGCCCCGGCATGTTCTGCGTGGGCGGGGACTCGCATTCGCCTACCGGCGGGGCATTCGGCGCCTACATGTTCGGCATTGGCAGCACCGAGATGCTGGGCGTGGCCGTCACCGGGCAGATCTGGGTGAAGGTGCCGCAGACCCTGATGATGCGCTGGAGCGGCCGGCTGGCGCCGGGCGTGACCGCCAAGGACATGATGCTGCACATGATAGGCCGCTACGGCATGAACGGCGGCCGCTACCAGGCGGTGGAATTCTGCGGCGAAGCGGTGCGCGCCTTGTCGATGCAGGAACGCATGACCCTGTCCAACATGAGCGCGGAGCTGGGCTCGCAGGTCGGCCTGATTGCGCCGGATGCCACCACCGTTGCCTACCTGCGCGAGGCAGGCGTCACGGACGAGATCGATCTGGCGCGCTGGCGCAGCGACGAAGGGGCGCAGGCCGAATGGCACGATTTCGATGCCGCGGCGCTGGCGCCGCAGGTCGCCGCGCCGCACAGCCCGGCCAATGCGCGCGACGTGGACCAGTATGGCGACGTGCCGCTGCAAGTGGCCTATATCGGCGCCTGCACCGGCGCCAAGCTGGAGGACCTGCGCGCCGCGGCCAGCGTGTTGCGCGGCCACCGGCTGGCCGCCGGCATGCGCCTGATGGTGGCGCCGGCCAGCCGGCAGGACCAGCGCCAGGCCGAGGCGGAAGGGGTGATGCAGGCGCTGCGCGATGCCGGCGCGGACGTGCTGGCCACATCCTGCGGAGCCTGCGCGGGCTACGGCGGGTCCATCCCCGACGGCGCCAGCGTCATCGCCACCACGGCGCGCAATTTCAAGGGGCGGATGGGCTCGGAGACGGCCCAGGTCTATCTGGCTTCACCCTATACGGTGGCGGCATCGGCGATAGCCGGCCGCATCGCCGATCCGCGGGAGTTCATGGCATGACCGAGCAGTCCGTGACGCACCGCGTCTGGCGCGTGGGCGCAGATATCGACACCGACGCGCTGGCGCCGGGCGCGTATATGAAATTCGGCATCGACGAGATCGCGCGCCACTGCCTGCAGCGCGTTCGGCCCGAGTTCGCCGCCGGCGCGCGGCCGGGCGACGTGCTGGTGGCCGGTCCCAACTTCGGCATCGGCTCCTCGCGCGAACAGGCTGCCGCGGCGCTGGTGCGCCTGGGCATCGCCGCGGTGGTCGCGCCGTCCTTCAACGGCCTGTATTTCCGCAACGCCTTCAACGTGGGCCTGCTGCTGTTGACCTGCCCACAGGCCGAAACCCTGCAAGAGGGCGAGCGCATCGCCCTGGATCCCGCCGCCGGCCGCATCCGCCGCGCCGCGGGAGAACCTGCGGAACTGCATTGCGACACCGTGCCCGCCTTCCTGCTGGAAATGGTGCAGGCCGGCGGACTGCTGAATTTGCTGAAACAGCGCAAGACTCATTAGGAACCACATCATGCTTGACCCCGTCACACTCGCGGTCCTGAAAGGCCGCCTGGAACAGATCGCCGACGAGATGGACGCCACGCTGTACCGCAGCGCGTTCAACCCCATCATCGCCGAGGCCCACGACGCCTGCCACGGCATGTACGACGCTGCCACCGGCGCCACGCTGGTGCAGGGCAAGTCCGGCCTGCCGGTATTCGTGGGCGCGATGGCATTCGCCGTCAAGGCCGCGGCCAAGGCGGCCGCCGAGCGGGGCGGCATGGTCGACGGCGACGTCTGGCTGTTCAACGATCCCTACGAAGGCGGCACCCACGCCAACGACTTCAAGCTGGTGCGTCCGGTGTTCCGCGGCGGCAAGCTGTTCTGCTTCCTGGCCTCGGCGGCCCACTGGCATGACGTCGGCGGCGCGGTGCCGGGCAACTACAACCCCGCCGCCACTGAATGCTGGCAGGAAGCCGTGCAGATTCCGCCGGTGCGCATCGTGCGCGCGGGCGTGCTCGACCTGGACGTGCTGGCCATCCTGAAGGCCAATACGCGCCTGCCGGACAGCCTGTGGGGCGACCTGAACGGTCAGTTGGCGGCGCTGGAACTGGGCGCGGGCCGGCTGGATGGCCTGCTCGACGAATACGGCGACGCCACCGTGCTGGAATCGCTGGACACGCTGCGCGAACGGGCGCGCCGCCTGATGCGCGACCATATCTCGCGCCTGCCCGACGGCGAGTACGCCTTCGAAGACATGCTGGACAACGACGGCGTGCGCGACCAGCCGTTGCGCATCGCGCTCAATCTCATAGTCCAGGGCGAGCGTCTGACGCTGGATTTCACCGGTACCTCGCCGGCCTGCGCCGGGCCGGTGAACATCTCCCGCGCCACGGCGATCGCGGCCTGCTACGTGGCCCTGAAGCACCTGTTCCCGGACGTGCCGGCCAACGCCGGAGTGCTGGACGCGGTGGACGTGGTGCTGCCGGACGGCCTGGTGATCTCGGCGGACCGCCCGCGTCCGGTCGGCGGCTATACCGAAACCATCCTGCGCATGATCGACGTGATCTTCTGCGCCATGGCCCAGGCCGAGCCGGCGCGCGCGCTGGCGCAGGCCTACGGCACCATCAATGCCTTGTCGATCGCCGGCTACCGCAGCGACCCCGCCCGGCGCGGCCAGCGCTGGGTGATGTTCAGCTTCTTCGGCGGCGGCCACGGCGGCCATTCGGACGGCGACGGGCTCAGCCACGGCAATGCGCCCATCTCTACGGCCACCATTCCGCCGCTGGAGATCCTGGAGGCGGCCTATCCCGTGCGTTTCACGCAATGGGCGCTGCGGCCCGATTCGGCGGGCGACGGCCAGCACCGCGGCGGGCTGGGCGCCATCTATGAAATCGAACTGCTGGAAGACAGCGCCGAAGCCTTCATCTTCGGCGAGCGCGGCAAGAGCGCGCCCAAGGGCATCGCAGGCGGCAGGGAAGCGGCGCTGAACGTTTTCCGCTATCAGCAGGACGGTGGCTGGCAGACCCCGCCCATGCGTTCGAAGATGCTGGGCATCCAGCTCCAGCGCGGCGACCGGGTTCGGCTGGAAACGCCCGGGGGAGGCGGCTATGGCGAGCCTGCCGCGCGTACGCAGGCGGCGCGCGAGCATGACCGCAAGATGGGCTATGTAAGTGGAAATCTGAAGGAGCAGTCGGCATGAGCGCGGCACAAGGCTTGGTCGTAGGCGTGGACGTGGGCGGCACGTTCACCGATATATTCGTGCTGGACGAGGCGGGCGGTAGCGCCCGCGTGGTGAAGGTGCCTTCCACCCGCGGCGAGGAAGCGCGCGGCTTCATGAACGGCATTGCCCGCGTGGCCGATGGCGCGGACGCCATCGCCACCATCGTGCACGGCACCACGGTAGGCACCAACGCGCTGCTGGAGCGCAAGGTGGCGCGCACCGGCATCATCACCACGGCAGGTTTTCGCGACGTGCTGGAAATGCGCCGTCGCGACCGACCCCAGACCTGGGGCCTGCGCGGCAACTATGAGCCGGTGGTTCCGCGCGACCTGCGCCTGGAAGTCGAGGAGCGCGTGCTGGCCGACGGCACCATCGACACGCCGGTAAACCTGGCCCAGGTCGAGGCCGCGGCCCGCCAACTGCTGGAGCAAGGCTGCGAGGCGGTCTGCCTCTTCTTCGTCAATGCCTATGCCAATCCGGCCAATGAGGCGCAGGCCGCGGCCTGCGTGCGTGCGCTCTGGCCCAACGGCAACGTCACCGCCGCGACCGAGGTGCTGCCCGAGATCCGCGAATTCGAGCGCTGTTCCACGGCCGTGCTCAACGCCTCGCTGCAGCCGGTGGTCGGCGGCTATCTGACCCGGCTGGAAGCGGATCTGAAGGACAACGGCTTCGGCGGCGAACTGTTGGTGGTGCAGAGCAACGGCGGCGTGATGTCGCGCCAGACCGCTTGCGACGTGCCGGTGCGCACCGCGCTGTCGGGCCCGGCCGCGGGTGTCATCGCCTGCGCTGCGATCGCGCGCGCCGCAGGCTTTCCCAACGTGGTCAGCGGCGACATGGGCGGCACTTCCTTCGACGTGTCGCTGGTGGCGGACGGCGAGGCCTCGCTGTCGGCGCAGACCGCCATCGACTTCGGCATGGTGGTGCGCGCGCCCATGATCCAGATCGAAACCATAGGCGCGGGCGGCGGCTCGATTGCCAGCGTGGACGCGGGCGGCCTGCTGCAGGTGGGTCCCGAATCCGCCGGCAGCGTGCCGGGGCCGGCCTGCTATGGCCGGGGCAACACCCGTCCCACCGTGACCGACGCCAACGTGCTGCTGGGCCGCATCGCGGCCGAGCGCCCGCTGGGCGGTGGCCTGCTTGCCACCATGGACGTGGCGCTGGCGCGCGCCGCCATCGAGGAACACGTGGCCAAGCCGCTTGGCCTGGACGTGCATGCCGCGGCCGAGGCCATCCTGACCGTGGCCAATGCCAAGATGGCGGGCGCGATCCGCGTGGTGTCCATCGAGCGCGGCCACGACCCGCGCAAGTTCGCCTACATGCCGTTTGGCGGCGGCGGCGCGCTGCACGTCTGCGCCATGATGAACGAAGTGGACGCGGCACGCGGCATCGTGCCGCGCTACCCCGGCGTGACCTCGGCCCTGGGCTGCGTCATGGCCGACATGCGGCATGACGGCGTGCAGACCCTGAACGTGGCGCTCGCCGCCCTGGACGCCGACGACCTGCTGGCCCGCATCGACGGCCTGGCCTTGGCCTGCCAGGAGCGGCTCGATTCCGCCGGCGTGGGCTTTCAGGGCATACGCGAGAGCATCGAACTGGACATGCTGTACGTGGGTCAGAGCCATACGGTGCGAGTGGAAGTCGGCCGGGATGAACTGAACCGCGCCGGCATCGGCGCCGCCTTCGAGCGCGCTTACCGCGCTGCCTTCGGCCGCAGCCTGGACGGCATCGCGGTGCGCATCCTGAACCTGCGCTATGCGCGCATCGGCCAGCGCCCCAAGTTCGATCTGGCGCTGCTGGCGCCGACCAGCACCGCGATGCCGGACGCGCTGGGCACGCAGCCCGTCTTCCATGGCGGGCAATGGCATGACGCCGTGCGCTATGCGCGGCTGGACCTGCCGGTGGGCGCAGAGGTGGCGGGACCCGCCATCCTGGAGCAGCCCGACACCACGATCTGGATCGAGCCCGGCTTTGCCGGCCAGGTCGATTCCCTGGGCAATCTGCTGATCGCCCGCCAGGCTTCCTAGGAGCAGAGCCCATGTCAGCCTTCGATCCCCGCAGCACAGCGCTGGTCGTCATCGATCTGCAGAACGATTTCCTCGCGCCCGGCGGCGCCTACGACCGCGGCGGCGCTGTCAGTCCGCAGGCGCGGGCCTTGCCCGCCCGGGTCGCGCCCGTGGCCCGCAAGCTCAAGGAGCGAGGCGGCTTTGTGGCGGCCAGCCAGTTCACGCTATGGCCGGACGCGCACGGCGAACCCATGATCTCGCCGCATCTGCGGCAGTTGCGCCCGTTCCTGCGCAAGGGCGATTTCGTCGCCGGCTCCAAGGGGCAGGCCAACGTCGCCGAACTGGACGGACTGGTGGACGTGTCGGTCTGGAAGGTGGCGTATTCCGCCTTCTTCAATACCCAGCTGGACTGGGTGCTGCGGCGCGCGGGCATCTCCAACGTGGTGATCGCCGGCATCGTCACCAATGGCGGCGTGGCCAGCACCGCGCGCGACGCCCACATGCGGGATTATCACGTGGCGGTGCTGGCCGATGGCTGCGCCGCGCCCACGCCGGCCATGCATGATGCCGCGCTGGCGGATTTGCGCACCGTGGCCGATGTGCTGTCCTGCCAGGAATTCCTGGACAGGCTGGCCTCGTGAGCGCGCCGCAAGTCCTGCGGGGTGCAGCGCCTGGCGCGGACGCGATGCACGTGCCGGTGGCCATCATCGGCGCGGGCGCTTGCGGCCTGACCGCCGCGCTGCGCCTGGCCGATGCCGGCATCGAGACCGTGCTGATCGAGCGCGACGCCGCGCCCAGCGGCTCCACCGCCTTGTCGTCCGGCTTCATCCCGGCAGCGGGATCGGCGGCGCAGCGGGCCGCCGGCATCGAGGACGACGCGCAGCGCTTTGCCGCGGATATCCAGGCCAAGACCGGCGGCACGGCCGCGCCGCAGCTGGTCGATGCCTACACGGGCGCGGCAGCCGCCGCGATCGACAACCTTGCGCGCCACGGCCTGGATTTCCAGGTGCTGGACGGCTTCCTGTACCCGGGCCACAGCGCCCGCCGCATGCACACTTTGCCCGAGCGCACGGGCGCGGCCCTGGTGGCCGCGCTGGAGCGCGCCGCCACCGCAGCCGGAGCCTATCTGCTGACCCGCGCCCTGGCGCGGCAGATCTGGACGGACGAAGCCGGCCGCATCACGGCGGTGGGCTGCGAGCGGCCGGACGGCTCCATCGACGTGATCGGTTGCGACGTGCTGATCCTGGCCTGCAACGGCTTTGGCGGCAACGCGGCGATGGTGGGCAAACATCTGCCGGCCATGCGCGAGGCCGTCTACGGCGGCCACGTCGGCAACGACGGCAGCGCGATCGAATGGGGAGTCCAGCTGGGCGCGCGCCTGGCCGACCTGGGCGGCTACCAGGGGCATGGCTCCTGGGCCACGCCGCAGGGCGCACTGATCTCCTGGGCGGTGATGATGGACGGCGGCGTGCAGATCAATGGCGCGGGGCGGCGCTTTCATGACGAGACGCACGGCTATTCCGAGGCCGCGGTGCATGTGCTGGAGCAACCGGGCGGCGTGGCCTGGAACGTATTCGACGACCGCACGCTGGCGCTGGCGCGCGGCTTTCCGGACTTCGTCCAGGCAGAGGCGGGTCAGGCGCTGAAGACCTGCGCCGACGTTGCTGCGCTGGCGGGGGTGATCGGCTGCGACGAAGCGACGCTGCGCGCGACGCTCGCAAGCGTGGCCCCCGACGCCGCCGATCCGTACGGCCGGCGCTTCGAGCGGACGCTGCAGGCGCCATATCACGCCGTCAAGGTGACAGGCGCGCTGTTCCATACGCAAGGTGGCCTGGACATCGACGCGGATTGCCGCGTGCTGGACCAGATGGGCCATGCCTTGCCCAATCTGCTGGCCGCAGGCGGCGCGGCGCGCGGCGTGTCGGGCAACGACGTGTCCGGCTACCTGTCCGGCAATGGCCTGCTCAGCGCAGTGGCGGGCGGCCATATCGCCGCGGCGACCGCCGCATCCCTGCTGGGCCGCGAGCTTTCCTAGGATTTTCCAGACCATGCAAATACAGAATCTGCAAGCACAGCTGGCCGACGGCGCCGTGCTGGCTCCCGGCGTCTACGATGCCTTGTCCGCGCTGATCGCCGAACAGGCGGGCTTCGGCGCGCTATACCTGTCGGGCGCGTCCATCGCATACACGCGGCTGGGCCGCTCGGATATCGGCCTTACCACGTACAGCGAGGTCGAGGACACGCTGGCCCGCATCACCGAGCGGGTGGCCACGCCCGTTATCGTCGACGCCGACACCGGCTTCGGCAATGCCCTGAATACGCAGCGCACCGTGCGCGGCCTGGAGCGCGCCGGCGCCGCCATGATCCAGCTGGAAGACCAGACCTTTCCCAAGCGCTGCGGCCATCTGGACGGCAAGGCCGTGATTCCGGCCGCCGAGATGCGCGGCAAGCTGCGGGCCGCGGTGGATGCCCGCGCGCATGCGTCCACCTTGATCCTGGCACGTACCGACGCACTGGCAGTGGAGGGACTGGAAGCGGCTCTGGACCGTGCGGAATCGTATCTGGAAGCGGGCGCGGACGCGCTGTTCATCGAGGCGTTGCGCACGCCGGAGCAGATGCAGGCGGCGTGCAGCCGCTTTGCGCACCGCGCGCCGCTGCTGGCCAACATGGTCGAAGGCGGCAAGACCCCGGTGCAAAGCGCCGATGCCCTGACCGCGTTGGGATTCCGCATCGTCATCTTCCCGGGCGGCACGGCGCGCGCGGTGGCGCACACGCTGCAGGGCTACTACGCCAGCCTGCGCCAGCATGGCACGACCGCGCCGTGGCGTGAGGGCATGCTGGATTTCGACGGCTTGAACGCTGTGATCGGCACGCCCGAACTGCTGGAGCGCGGGCGCCGCTACGAAGGCTGAGGCCGGGGTGTCAGCGCGGCGTGCGCTGATGCGGCACCAGCGGCGGCACCGGCTGATCGGCGACCAGCTCCCAGAACGCCGGCAGGAAGCACTCGGCCACCAGCAGCGGCTGGCCCTGGCGCCAGAACACCGAGCGGCGCGCCCAGATGCGTCCGCCATCGCGGTCGCGCTGGCCGGCCGGCAACACGCCCAGCGCGGTGGCATGGAACGGTACCGGCGAGGCCAGCCGGCGGCAGGCAAACGGCGAACGCTCGACCGTGCTGTCGTGGTAAAGCATGTCCGCCAATGGCCGGGTCAGGAGGCGGCGCATGCCTTGCCAGGCGCCGTGAGAGGCGCGCAGCGGCGTCAGGCTGCGGGCAGGCACGCTGTCCACGCCATTGACCGACATCAGCACCTCGCGAATCCACACCGGCGTGCCGGGCGCGAGGCCCATCGCCCGCGCTTCGTCCGGCGGCGCGCCATCCGCGTATTCGGCCAGCACGCGCAGGCGCACCTGGCCAACCTGGCGCAAACCGGCGGTCAGCGCGCCGGGGCGGAACAGCCAGTGGCGCGGGGCAGGAGGCAGGATGGGAGGCGCGCTGGCCAGCCAGCCTGCGGCAAGGGGAGGGTGGTGTGCTGCGGGTTTGCTCATGGCTGCGTATTATGCCAAGCCGGGCGGGACGACCCAATGCGTCGCAATGACGCAGTGCCGGACTCCCGCCGGAATATCGTCCGGGAAAGCACTTATTGTCCCAGGAACCCGCGTCTCCCTATCATTCGCACACGGTCAACATTGACCTGAATGGCTTGCAGTACCCCGCAGCAATGATTGCTGCCTGAACATACAGTCTTGGCTATAGAAGCCCCCGACTTGCACGCAATGCGTGGTCGGGGGCTTTTTCGTTTTCAATTTCTGAATATGGAGCTCGCATGCAAGCGTCGGAACCGCAACGTTCTCCCGCCGCCGTGACCTGGGTGGCCAGCGTGCAGATGGAGCCCGCGATCGGCGAAACCGCCGCCAACATCGCGCGTTCCATCGAACTGGTGGAGCAGGCCGCGGCCCAGGGCGCGCGGCTGGTGGTGCTGCCTGAACTGGCCAACACGGGATATATGTTCGAGAGCCGCGAGGAGGCCTACGCCCTGGCTGAACCAGTGCCGGAAGGCCCCAGCTCGCAGGCGTGGATCGCGTCGGCGCAGCGCCTGGGCATCTATCTGGTGGCGGGCATCGCGGAGCGCGCCGGAGGGCGTCTCTACAACTCCGCACTGGTCGCGGGTCCGGATGGCTATCTGGGGACCTATCGCAAGCTGCATCTGTGGGGCGACGAGAACCTGTATTTCGAGGCGGGCGACCTGGGATTGCCGGTGTTCGACACCGAGCTGGGCCGCATCGGCGTGGCCATCTGCTACGACGGCTGGTTTCCCGAGGTCTACCGGCTGCTGGCGGTGCGCGGCGCGGACATCGTGGCGGTGCCGACCAATTGGGTGCCGATGCCGGGGCAGACCCGCGACGGACCGGTCATGGCCCATGCGCTGACCATGAGCGGCGCCCACAGCAACGGCTTGACAGTGGTGTGCGCGGACCGCGTCGGCACCGAACGCGGCCAGCCCTTCGTGGGCCGCAGCCTGATCGTGGGGTCCCAGGGCTGGACGGCGGCGGGACCCGCCAGCATCGACCAGGAGGAGGTGCTGCTGGCGCCCATAGACCTGAAGGCGTCGCGCCGTGCGCGCCAGTTGAACGATTTCAACCATGTGCTGCGCGACAGGCGCCGCGACATCTATGACGAGCAGTTGGGCGCCGCCGCAGGCCCGCGGCAACGCTGAATGACGGTCCACGGCCGTACCCCCCCAAGGAGAAAACCCATGAAGAGCCTATTGAATAGCTGCCGGATCCGACTGTCGTTTGTCGCACTGCTGGCTGGCGCCGCCAGCGCGCACGCGGCCGAACCGCTGCGCATCGGCGTGCCCGTCGGCCTGTCCGGCGCCAACAGCGTGGTCGCGCCGGGCGTGGTGCAGGCCTCGCAACTGGCGGCCGACGAGATCAATGCGGCCGGCGGCATCCTCGGCCGCCAGATCGTGCTGGAGATCGCCGACGATGCCTCGGGCGCGGTCGGGGCGCAGAAGGCCTACGACACCCTGGTGTTCCAGAAGAAGGTCGATGCCATCATCGCCATGGAAACCAGCGCGGCGCGCAACGCCGCGCTGCCCATCGTGTCGCGCGGCAAGGTGCCCTATATCTACACGTCATTCTATGAAGGGCGGTCGTGCAACCGCTGGCTGCACGTGAACGGCTGGGTGCCGGAACAGCAGGTCGCGCCGGTGGTGGACCACTTCATGCAGGACCGCAAGGCCAAGACCTTCTTCCTGGTGGGCAGCGACTACGCCTTCGGCCGCGGCATGCTCAAGTTCACGCGGGAATACATCGAAAAGCAGGGCGGACGCGTGGTGGGAGAAGAGTACCTGCCGATCGACGGTTCCGACTGGACGCCGGTGGTCTCCAAGATACGCTCGGCCAACCCGGACGCGCTGATCAGCTCGACGGCGGGCGGCGGGCCCAACGTCAGCCTGGCCAAGCAGGTCAAGGCTGCTGGCCTGGCCATGCCCTACGGCAATCTGGCGATCGACGAAGGCACGGCCAGGACCATGGGCGACACGGCAGTGGGCATGTACATGTCGGCCTCGTACCTGACCAGCATCGACACGCCGCAGAACCGCAAATTCCTGGACGCCCTGAAGGCGAAGTTCGGCAACGACGCCAAGACCGCCAACGAATTCTCCGCGCCGCAGTATGAAGCCTTCTACCTGTACAAGGCGGCCGTCGAAAAGGCTGGCGGCACCGATGCGCCCAAGGTGGTGCAGGCGTTGAGCGCGGTCACGTTCGATGGCCCGCGCGGCCCGGTGACCATGGACCGCCAGCGCCACGCGGCGCTGACCATGCGCCTGGGGCTGGTGCAGCAGGACGGTTCCATCAAGATCCTGCAAACCTTCGACAAGGTCGACCCGGGCGCGCAGTGTCCGGACCTGAAGTGACGGCCATGCCATGACAAGCGCCGCCGGTCCTGCCGGCGGCGCCGGAGAGCGATATGGGTTTGCTGCTGGACATCCTGAGCACGGCCGCCATGCTGTTCATCGTGACGGCCGGGCTGATGATCATCTTCGGCGTGATGAAGATCGTCAACTTCGCGCACGGCGCGATTCTTACGCTGGGCAGCTACGCCAGCCTGGTGGTGACGCAACTGGGGCTGAATCCCTGGCTGGCGCTGCCGTTCGCGTTGGCGGTCGGCGTGCTGGTGGGCATGGGCGTGGAACGGCTGATCGTGCAGCCGCTGTACAAGCGGCCGCTGGACGCCATCCTGGCCACCTGGGGACTGGGCATCGTGATCGGCCAGCTCATCACCATGGCCTTCGGGCGCGAAGTGAAGTTCGCCGATTCGCCCATCCACGGCGCCGTGTCCTTTCTTGGGACGGAGTATTCGGCATACCGCCTGTTCCTGGTGCCGGCGGCATTGCTGATGTATGCCGCGATGACCCTGCTGCTCAGCGGCACGCGCTTTGGCGTGCGGACCCGGGCGGTCATCATGAACGAGGATCTGGCGCGCGGCCTGGGCATCAACGCCGAGCGCATCCGCTTCACCACATTCGGCCTGGGCGCGGGGCTGGGCGCGCTGGCCGGCGCGCTGATCACGCCCCTGTCCAGCGTCGACCCGAACATGGGGCTGCCGTGGCTGGTCAGCGCCTTCATGCTGGTCATGGTGTCGGGCCATTCGATCACCGCGCTGCTGCTGACCTGCCTGCTCTATGGCGCCTGCCAGGTGCTGGTGAGCGTCTACGTCAGCCCGATCCTGGGCGGCGTCACCATCGCCGTCCTGGCCGCGCTGACGCTGCGTCTGCGTCCTCAAGGATTCGCCCATGACTGACCGCGCATTGATCCCTCAAACGCTGGCTGGCGCCGCTGACGACGCCTCGGCGCAAAAGACCGCGCGCAGCCGCAGCCTGCTGGGCCTGGCCGGGCTTTGCCTGGTCCTGACCGCGGCGGGTCCCTGGCTGTTCGACACCTATTTGCTGAACGTGCTGATCAAGGCGCTGTTCTTCGCCGTGGCGGCGGTCACCGTGGACGTGCTGTGGGGCTACACCGGCTACCTGACTTTCGGCCAGTCCGCCTTTTTCGGGGTGGGCGCGTACGCCGCGGGCCTGGCCTTCACGCACTACGGATTCTCGCCCGCGATCGCCGCGCTGGCTGCCTTGGCCGCGGTGGGCGCCGCGGCGCTGCTGGCGCTGGTGACGGGCTGGCTGTCGTTCTACCGTGGGGCCTCGCCATTCTTCGCCACGGTGATTTCGCTGGTGCTGCCCATCGTGCTGATGCAGCTGGTGCTGTCCGGCGGCACCTACACCGGCTCTTCATCCGGCCTGACGGGCTACGAAACCTTCGACCTGTCGCTGGAGGCCTGGTACGTGATCGCGGCAGGCGGCCTGTCGGCGGTGGCGCTGCTGGCCTGGGTGGTGGTGCGCAGCGACGGCGGCCGCGTCCTGGTGGCGCTGCGCGACAACGAGGCGCGGTGCAGCTACCTCGGGTTGAACACCGCCCATTGGCGCATCGCGTTGCTGGTGGCCTGCGGCGCGGTGGCAGGCCTGGCGGGCTTCGGCTATGGCGCGTTCAGCGGCGTGGTGGCGCCGGAGCTGACGGGCTTCGTCTTCGGCACGGAACTGATCATCTGGGTCGCGCTGGGTGGGCGCGGCACCATCTGGGGGCCGGTGCTGGGAGCCATCCTCATCAACGTCGCGGGCTCCTATCTCAGCGGCAACATGCCGTTCGTCTGGCAACTGCTGCTGGGCGTGACCTTTGTGCTGGTGATCCTGCTGCTGCCGCGCGGGCTGCTTCCCCTGCTGACCGCGCCCTGGCGCGCAAGGGCAGGGCGCGCGGCCATGCCCGCGCTGGGCGAGCGCGTCGTCCCTGCGCGGCAGGCCGGCGGCGCGGCCCAGGCCTTGAGCCTGGCGGGCGTGTCCAAGCACTTCGGGAGCCTGAAGGTGCTGGAAGGCATAGACCTGCAAGCCCGCGGCGGCGAACTGCTGGGGCTGATCGGCCCCAACGGCGCCGGCAAGACTACGCTGATGCGCTGTATCGCGGACGGCGCCGAACGTTCCCAGGGCAGGCTGGAACTCTATGGCCACGAAGTGCTGCGGCGCGATGGTCCTGAACAATGCGTGCGCCACGGACTGGGCCGCAAGTTCCAGAACGCCAACGTGTTCGACACGCTGACGGTGGCCGAAAGCCTGCGCATCGCGACCACGCTGCGCGAACGGCCGTCTTGGTGGCGCCGATCTTCCACGCTGGATCTGCCGCCCTATGCGCTTGAAACGTTGCGCGTGACCGGCCTGGACCAGTGCCTGGACCGTGTGGCGCGCGACCTGTCGCACGGACAGCAGCAGGCGCTGGAACTGGCGATGGTGCTGGCGCTGGAACCGGGCATCGTGCTGCTGGACGAGCCGACGGCCGGGCTGAGCAAGGCCGAACGCCTGCAGATCGGCCACGTGCTGTCGTCCCTGGCGCACCGTTATGGCCTGTGCTGCCTGCTGGTGGAACATGACCTGGATTTCGTCAAGGAGATCGCAACGCGCATCGTGGTCCTGCACCAGGGCCGAATCGTCATGGACGGAGGATTTCGCGAGGTCGTGGAATCCGAACTGGTGCGCACCATTTACGCCGGCAGCGCGCCGGCCGCGCAAGGAGCAGGGCAATGACGAGCATCGCAGCGCCGGCGTTGCGCATGGAAGCGGTATCCAGCGGCTACAAGAGGGCCATGGTGCTGCATGACGTGTCGCTCACGGTCGAGCGCGGCGCCTGCGTCGCGCTGCTGGGCAAGAATGGCATGGGCAAGAGCACCTTGCTCAAGACCGTCATGGGCTATCTGCCCAAGCAGCGCGGGCGGGTCAGCGTGGGCGGAGTCGACGCCACCCGGCTGCGGCCGCACGAAGTGGCGCGTTGCGGCGTGGCCTACGCCGCCCAGGAACAGCCGCTGTTTCCTGACCTGAGCATCCGCGACAACCTGCGCCTGGGGCTGCCGCGCGACCAACTCTTCGACGAACGCTTCGCCGAGATCGCGGAGCTGTTTCCGGTGTTCACGAGCCGCCTGCGCCAGCACGCCGGCACCCTGTCGGGCGGAGAGCAGAAAATGCTGCTGGTGGCGCGCGGCCTGATGCAGCGGCCCGCGCTGCTGCTGTTGGACGAGATTACGGAAGGGCTGCAGCCCTCGGTGATCGAGCGCCTGGGCCGCGCGCTGAACTGGGAACGCGAGCGGCATGGCACGACGATGTTCATCGTGGAGCAGAACGTGGCGTTCGCGCTGGACGTGGCCGATCGCTACCTGGTGCTCAAGCAGGGCAGCATCGTCGATGAAGGCGAGGCTGGCGCGCCAGAGGCGGCGGGCAATATCATTGCTCATCTGAAAGTATGAAGGCCACGCGGCCCGGATTCGCCATGACGCACACGCGCACTACCCGTTCAAGGATTCCCTCATGAGTACGCCCCAGGACAAGCACGCAGAGCGGCCGGGCTGGCGCATCGGCGTGCTTTATTCGCGCAGCGGCGTCACCGGAACCACGGAATCGCAGCACTTCTTCGGCACGGTACTGGCGGTGGAAGAGATCAACGAACTGGGCGGCGTTCTGGGGCGGCCGCTGGCGCCGGTGGTGTACGACCCGCGCAGCGACGCCGAAGAGTACCGTCGGCTGGCGGCCAGGCTGCTGCTGGACGACGAGGTCAGCGTCATCTTTGGCGGCTGCACCTCGCACTGCCGCAAGGCCATGCTGCCGGTGGTGGAGCGCAGCAATTCCCTGCTGTGGTACGGCTCGGTCTACGAAGGCTTCGAGTATTCGCCCAACGTCATCTACACCGGCGCGGCGCCGAACCAGGGCAGCATGCAGCTGGCTGCATACCTGATCCAGAACTGCGGTTCGCGCATCTTCCTGGTGGGCGCGGACTATATCTACCCGCGCGAGACCAACCGCATCATGCGCGAGACGGTCGAGGAGCATGGCGGCGAGATCCTGGATGAAACCTATCTGCCGCTGGGCTGCGACGACAGCGAGATCAACGACGTGGTGGCGGACATCCGCCGCATCCAGCCCGACGTGGTGTTTTCCACCTTGATCGGCTCCGATGCGCAGCGCTTCTACCAGCGCTACCACGAGGCCTGCCAGGCCGAGGGCGCAGCCACCGCGCACATCCCCATCGCCAGCCTGACCATGGCGGAGTCGGAGGTGGCGGAGATCGGACCGCGGCGCTGCGTGGGCCACATCACCGCTGCGACCTATTTCAATACCGTGGATACGCCCGCCAACGCGCATTTCCTGGAACGCTGGCGCGCCCGCTTCGGCGACCATCCCGCCAGCGTCTATGCCGAGACCTGCTATAGCCAGATGCACCTGTTCGCACGTGCCTTGCAGCGCGTGGGCAGCATGGACACCCGCAAGCTGGTGCAGGCGGTGCATCAGGTGCAGTTCGACGCGCCGGACGGGCAGATGTCCGTGCTGGCGGAAAACAACCATAGCGTGCTGACGCCGCGCATAGGCGTGTGCCGCGAGGACGGGCGCTTCGACATCGTCTGGGAAAGCGACGAACCCGTGAAGCCGGACCCGTACCTCACCGCGTTCGGCCTGGACGAGTTCTGGTTGAAATAGCCATGGACCATAGCCTACGCCGCCTCTACGAGGACCTGCGCAGCGTGGCCGTCGCCGTGGTGTATCCGCCCGGCGAGGATCGCGACCTGCTGGTCGAACAGCTCAAGCGCATCGGTTGCCGCATCCATCTGCACTGGCCGTTTCCGGATGGCCCGCCCGCAGGGGTGGACGTCATCTTCTTCCAGGTATCGCAATGCGGCCGCAACAGCGCCGCCTGGACGGCCAGCGAGGTCGAGGCCACCCTGATCGCCTTGTCCGAGTACGAAACCCCGACCACGTTGAAGCAATTGCTAAAGACCAATGCGCACGGCGTGCTGACGCGGCCGTTCCGCTCGGCGGGCGTGCTCAGCACGCTGGTGCTGGCGCGTTCGGCCAAGCAGTTCCAGAGCCGCCAGCAGTCCAAGATCAACAAGCTGGAAAGCACGATCAAGGCGCGGCGCGTCATCGAGAAGGCCATCCGCGTGCTGATGGACCACCAGCGCCTGGACGAGCGCGCCGCCTATGAGCACATGCGGACCCGGGCGACGGGCCTGCGCGTAAGCGTCGCGGAAGTGGCCGCGATGATCGTCGAGGCCAGCGAGGCCATGGAAAAGCTTGGCCTGGGGGCCTTGCGCCCGGGGCCGTCCCAGAACAACTGAACACACGGAATGCGCATGCCGAGGAGCCGGACAATGAAGGTCATGATCGCCCGCCTGAACCACGAGACCAACACGTTCTCGCCGGTGCCCACGCCGCTGTCCGCGTTCGGCAATGACGGTCCCGCATTCGGCGCCCAGGCTTATGCCGAGAACAAGGGCAAGCGCACGGCCATGTCGGCCTTCATCGACATTGCCGAGGCCAACGGCGCGACCGTGGTCACGCCGGTTTCCGCGACTGCCTACCCCAGCGGCCCGGTGTCGGCGGATGCCTACAGCCGACTGTGCGACGCGATCGTGGCCGGCGCGCAGGGCTGTGGCGCCATCCTGCTCGATCTGCATGGCGCGATGGTGGCCGAGACCACCGACGATGGCGAGGGCGACTTGTTGGAGCGCCTGCGGCGGCGCACGCCGGACGTGCCCATCGCCGTGGCGCTGGATCTGCACGGCAATGTCACGCCCAAGATGATGGCCAACGCCGACGTGGTCGTCAGCTTCAAGACCTACCCGCATGTGGACATGTACGAGACCGGGGAGCACGCGGGCCGTATCCTGTATGACTGGCTCAACGGCGGTCCGCGCCCGGTCATGGCTTGGCGCCGCCTGCCGCTGATGACGCACACCCTGCGCAGCGCCACGGCCCAGGGCGCCATGCTCCGCGCGGTGCAGGCGGCGCGGGGCGCGGAAAAGGGCGGCATCCTGGGCGTCTCCGTGCTGGCGGGCTTCGCCCTGGCTGACATCCCCAACCCATGCCTGAGCGTGGTCGTGGTGGGCTCCGGGCCGCAGGAGCAGGCGGAACGGGTCGCAAGCGAAATGGCGCAGGCCATCTGGGCCGAGCGCGACGGTTACTTCTACGACAGCGAACCCCTGGGCGAGTCGCTGGCCCGCGCGGCGCAACTGGCCCGTGGCGCGGACAAGCCCGTGCTCCTGCTGGATCATGGCGACAACTGCATGTCCGGCGGCACCTGCGACACCATGGAGGTGCTGACAGCCGCGGTCGACGCCGGCCTGACGGGCATCATTGCGGGCCTGTACTGTGACCCCGAGGCCGTCGCCGCGCTGGCCGCGGCGGGCGAGGGCGCGCAGGTGGAGCTGGCGGTGGGCAACAAACGGCCGATTCCGGCCATCGGCCGCCCGGCGGCGCCCGTGTTGCTGCGCGGGGTGGTCCGCGCCGTGACCGGCGGCGAATATGTCATTACCGGTCCGACGTACACGGGGCAGACGGCATGCATGGGCCGCAGCGCGGTGCTGGACATAGGCGCTGCGCAATTGGTGATCACCGAGAGAACGCACGAGCCCTGGGACCTGGGCGTGTTCGAGAGCATGGGGCTGGACCCGCGCCGGGCACGCTTCGTGCTGGTGAAGTCGCGCATGTATTGCCGCCCTGTGTTCGAACCTATCTCCCAGGCGCTGGTGGAATGCGCCAGCGCGGGCGTCACGAGCTCGGACTTCGCGCTGTTTCCCTATCAGCGGCGCAGCCGGCCGCTCCATCCGCTGGATCCGATGGCGCCGTCGGACTACGACCCCGCGGCATGAAGAGTGTGGCGCATGGCGTCCGCATACAATACCGGCCATGGAAAAAGTACGTATCTCCAAGCTCATGTCCGAGCGTGGGCTGTGTTCGCGCCGCGAGGCCGACACCTATATCGAGCGCGGCTGGGTCCGCGTGGACGGCGCCGTGGTGTCCGAACTGGGCGCGCGGGCCTACCCTGACCAGGTCATCACCCTGGAACGCGCCGCGCAGGCGCGCCAGACCTCGCGCGTCACCATCCTGATCAACAAACCCGTGGGCTACGTCTCGGGCCAGGCGGAAAAGGGCTACACGCCCGCCGTGGCCCTGATCGACTCCCGCTCCCGCTTTGCGGGCGACCGCGCGCCGCAGCGTTTCGAGCGTTCGCACCTGGACGGGCTGGCCGTTGCCGGCCGCCTGGACATCGATTCCCAAGGCCTGCTGGTGCTGACCCAGGACGGCCGCATCGCCAAGCACCTGATCGGCGAAGATTCCAGCGTGGACAAGGAATACCTGGTGCGGGTGCAGGGCAACCTGTCCGACAACGGGCTGGCGCTGCTGAACCATGGTCTGTCCCTGGACGGCAAGGCGCTCAAGCCGGCGCAGGTGCGTTGGCAGAACAGCGACCAGCTGCGTTTCGTGCTGCGGGAAGGCAAAAAACGGCAGATCCGGCGCATGTGCGAACTGGTCGGCCTGAAGGTAATCGGCCTGAAACGCGTGCGCATCGGACGCGTGTCGCTAGGCGACCTGCCGCTGGGCCAATGGCGCTACCTGCGTGAAGACGAGCGCTTCTGATTGGTCGAATTGACCGACAGGTGTTGTCGGCCAGTCCTAAATTTTTCAGTCTGTTTCCGGCTTCCGTTTATTTCATGAAAGCGGGAGTATTCTTCGCTTGCCCGACGTCGCCCAGGCGCTCCATCAGGAATTCGATGAAGATCCGGGTCTTGGCGGGCAGCAGCCGTGTCTCCGTCACCGCGTAGACCGGGAACGGACCCAGTTGCCAGTCGGGCAGCACTCGCTGCAAGTGGCCGGACTGCTGTTCGGCCAACTGGTCGCCCAACAGCACCACGATGCCCGCGCCCAGCAGGGCCAGGCGCCGGGCCATGGCGACGCCGTTGACGGAAAAGCGGTTGCCGGGCGTGAATTCGATGTGCTGCTGGCCGTCGGTCAGGGGCCAGCGGGTCACCTGCCCGGCGCCCTTGGCGCGGAACTCTATGCACTCGTGGCGGGTCAAGTCGCTGGGATGCCGCGGTTCGCCGTGCTTCTCCAGGTATTCGCGCGAGGCGTACAACTGGGCCGGCAGCATGCCCAAGAGCCTCGCAATCTGTGACGAATCGGGCAGTTCGCCGATTTCGATCGAAACATCGCAGGTCTGGAACACGCGCTGCGCGTGGTCCGGGTTGGCCAGGTCCAGGAAAAACGTGACGTCGGGGTAGCGGCGGGAAAACTCCATGAACGATTCAGCCAGGAAGTCCGTGCCGAAATCCGCGGGCATGTTCACCCGCAGCGGCCCGGCCGGCGTATCGACCAGCTTCTGCAGTTCCTCATGGGCGATCTGCGCCTCGGCCACGATGCGCTGGCAGCGGTCGAAGTACAGCCGGCCCGCGTCGGTCAGTTCGACCTTGCGGGTGGTGCGGCTGAGCAGCCGCAAGCCGACGGAGCGCTCCAGCTCGGCCACCTGGCGGGACAGTGTCGATTTCGGCACGCCGAGCATCGCCGCCGCGCGGCTGAAGCTGCGTGTTTTGGCGACTTCGACGAATAGTTCCATGCCTTGCAAGCGTTTCATGGCGGAATTTTGTCATATTCAACGGTAAAGCCATTGTCCCATAAATGGAATGATGTTTTCTCAACATGCCTCTTTGTTTCTGGGGCGGGATAACGCAGAATGCGAGTTCTGCAATGCAGCAATGCGACAAAGCCCAGCCTGCGTGTTCGAGGCAAATCCACCCAATCGATGCGCACGGAACGCTCATTACGCGATCCGGGGCGGGCTTTTTTTTTGTTGAAATCGGGAATGCAATCTATGGATAAGAAAAGCGCTATGTGGCGCAGCGCGGCAGTCGTCACGCTGACGGCATCGGCCCTCACGCTGGCCGCTTGCGGCAAGAAGCAAGACGCTCCCCAGGCGGGCAAGCCCCAGGTAACGGTCGTGACGCTTGCCACGCAGCCGGTTTCGCTGACCACCGAACTGCCTGGCCGCACCTCGCCGTTCCGCGTGGCCGAAGTGCGTCCCCAGGTCAATGGCATCGTCCAGAAGCGCCTCTTTACCGAAGGCGGCGAGGTCAAGGCGGGCCAGCAGCTCTACCAGATCGATCCCGCCCTCTACCAGGCCAGCCTGGACAGCCAGAAGGCCGCCTTGGCGCGCGCCCAGGCGCAGCAGAAGACGGCCGCGTTGCTGGCCGAACGTTACAAGCCGCTGGTCGCCACTCGCGCCGTCAGCCAGCAGACCTACGACAACGCCGTCGCCTCGCGCGATCAGGCCGCCGCCGACGTGCTGTCGGCCAAGGCGGCGCTGGACACGGCCCGCATCAACCTGGTCTACACCAAGGTGCTGTCGCCTATCGACGGCATCATCGGCCGTTCGGCGGTGACCGAAGGCGCGCTGGTCACGGCCAACCAGACCACGGCCCTGGCCGCGGTGCAGCAGATCGATCCCATCTACGTCGACGTGACCCAATCCAGCGTCCAGCTGCTGCGCCTGCAGAACGCGCTGGCCAGCGGCCTGCTGAAAAAGGCCGATGGCGAGCAGGCCGCGCTGGTGACGCTGACCCTGGAAGACGGCTCGCAGTACAGCCAGCCGGGCAAGCTGCAGTTCTCCGAAGTCACGGTGGACCAGGGCACCGGTTCGGTCACCTTGCGCGCGGTGTTCCCCAATCCGGAACGCCGCCTGCTGCCGGGCATGTTCGTGCGCGCCCGCCTGGCCGACGGCGTCGCCGCCGACGGCCTGCTGGTGCCGCAGCGCGGCGTGACGCGCAACCAGCGCGGCATCCCGACGGCGCTGGTGGTCAACGCCAAGAACCAGGTCGAATTGCGCGAACTGAAGACCGACCGCGCTATCGGCGACAAGTGGCTGGTCACCGACGGCCTGGCCGCCGGCGACAAGGTCATCGTGGAAGGTCTGCAGATGGTGCGTCCGGGGGCTGAAGTCGTCGCCACCGAAGCCAGCGCCGCGCAACCGGCGCAGCAGCCGCAAGCAGCCGCCGCGGCGGCCAAGCAGTAGTAGTCAGGAGCCTTGCATGGCAAAGTTTTTTATCGATAGACCGGTCTTCGCATGGGTGATCGCGATCGTGCTGATGATGGCCGGCGCGCTGTCCATCCTGAAACTGCCGGTTTCCCAATACCCCAACATCGCGCCGCCAGCCATCGGCATCGCGGTGACCTACCCGGGCGCGTCCGCGCAGACCGTGCAGGACACCGTGGTGCAGGTGATCGAGCAGCAGATGAACGGCCTGGACGGCCTGCAGTACATCTCCTCGGAAAGCAACTCCGACGGCAGCATGTCCATCACCCTGACCTTCACGCAGGGCACCAACCCTGATACCGCGCAGGTCCAGGTGCAGAACAAGCTGTCGCTGGCGCAGCCGCTCCTGCCGCAGGAAGTGCAGCAGCAGGGCATCCGCGTCACCAAGGCCACCAAGAACTTCCTGATCGTGGCGGGCTTCGTGTCCACCGACGGCTCGATGACCAAGGACGACCTGGCCGACTACGTCGCCTCGTATGTCCAGGATCCCATCAGCCGCACGCAGGGCGTGGGCGACTTCCAGCTGTTCGGCTCGCAGTACGCGATGCGCATCTGGCTGGATCCCGCCAAGCTCGTCAACTACGGCTTGACCACGGTCGACGTCGTGGCGGCGATCAAGGAACAGAACGTGCAGGTGTCGTCCGGCCAGCTGGGCGGCCTGCCGTCCGTGCGCGGCCAGCAACTGAACGCGACCATCATCGGGCCTTCGCGCCTGGAAAAGGCGGAAGACTTCGGCCGCATCCTGCTCAAGGTCAACGCCGACGGTTCGCAAGTGCGCCTGGGCGACGTGTCCAGCATCGAGCTGGGCGGCCAGACCTACGCCATCGACAGCTTCTACAACGGCAAGCCGGCCTCGGGCCTGGCGGTCAAGCTGGCGCCGGGCGCCAACGCGCTGGATACGGCCCAGGCGGTGCGCGACACCATCAACAACCTGAAGCCTTACTTCCCGCCGGGCATGGACGTCGTCTATCCGTACGACACCACGCCGTTCGTCAGCCTGTCGATCCATGAGGTGTTCAAGACGCTGATCGAGGCCATCATCCTGGTCTTCCTGGTGATGTACCTGTTCCTGCAGAACTTCCGCGCCACCATCATCCCGACGCTGGCAGTGCCGGTGGTGCTGCTGGGCACGTTCGGCGTGCTGGCGGCGTTCGGCTACTCCATCAACACGCTGACCATGTTCGGCATGGTGCTGGCCATCGGCCTCTTGGTGGACGATGCCATCGTGGTGGTGGAAAACGTCGAGCGCGTGATGGCCGAAGAGGGCTTGTCGCCCAAGCAGGCCACCCGCAAGTCCATGTCGCAGATCACCGGCGCCCTGATCGGCATCGCCATGGTGCTGGCGGCCGTGTTCATTCCCATGGCCTTCTTCGGCGGGTCCACGGGCGTGATCTACCGCCAGTTCTCCATCACCATCGTGTCCTCCATGGTGCTGTCGGTGATCGTGGCCATCGTGTTCACGCCGGCCTTGTGCGCAACCTTGCTCAAGCCCATCCCCAAGGGCCATCATGGCTCGAAGAAGGGCTTTTTCGGCTGGTTCAACCGCACGTTCGAGCGCAGCAGCAACGGCTACGCCAATACCGTCGCGCGCGGCTTGAACCGCAGCAAGCGTCTGATGGTGATCTACCTGGCGCTGGTCCTCGCCATGGGCTGGATGTTCACGCGCATTCCGACCGCGTTCCTGCCGGATGAGGACCAGGGCATTCTGTTCGCCCAGATCCAGACGCCTGCTGGCGCCACGGCGGAAGCCACCAAGGCCGTCATCGACGACGCCACCAAGTACTTGCTGAACGAGGAAAAGGACGCCGTCACCTCGGTGTTCGCGGTCAATGGCTTCAACTTCGGCGGCCGCGGCCAGAACGCGTCCATCCTGTTCATCAAGCTGCGCGACTGGGAAGAACGCGGCGACGCCCGCCTGAAGGCCGGCGCCGTGGCGGCACGGGCCAACGCGCACTTCCGCAAGACCGAGCGCCGCGGGCAGTTGTTCGTGGTGCCGCCGCCGTCCGTGATGGAACTGGGCAACGTCACCGGTTTCGACTTCCAGTTGATGGACCGCGCAGGCGTGGGCCACGAGAAGCTGCTTGCCGCGCGCAACCAGTTGCTGGGCGAAGCCGCCAAGAGTCCGGTCCTGCAGGGCGTGCGCCCCAACGGCATCGAAGACGCGCCGCAGTACCAGCTGGACATCGACCGCGAGAAGGCGCGCGCCCTGGGCGTGGCGGTCTCGGACATCAACAGCACGCTGGCCACGGCCTGGGGTTCGTCGTACGTCAACGACTTCATCGACCGCGGCCGCGTGAAGAAGGTGTTCGCGCAGGGCGAGGCGTCGTCGCGCATGCTGCCGGAAGACCTGGACAAATGGTACGTGCGCAACAAGGCGGGCGACATGGTGCCGTTCTCGGCGTTCGCCAAGGCCACCTGGAGCTACGGTCCGCAAAAGCTGAACCGCTACAACGGCGTGCCGTCGTACAACATCCAGGGCCAGGCGGCGCCGGGCTACAGCTCGGGCGCGGCGATGGAAGAAATGGAACGCCTGGCGGGCAAGCTGCCGGTGGGCGTGGGCTTTGAATGGACCGGCCTGTCGTTCGAAGAACGCCTGTCCGGCGCCCAGGCGCCCGCGCTATACGCGATTTCGTTGATCGTGGTGTTCCTGTGCCTGGCGGCGCTGTACGAAAGCTGGACCATCCCGTCGGCGGTGATGCTGGTGGTGCCGTTGGGCATCATCGGGGCCTTGCTCGCCACCATGCTGCGGGGCCTGTCCAACGACGTGTACTTCCAGGTGGGCTTGCTCACAACCATCGGCCTGGCGGCCAAGAACGCGATCCTGATCGTGGAGTTCGCCAAAGAGCACTACGAGCAGGGCGCCAGCCTGACGGAATCGGCCATCCACGCCGCGCGGCAGCGCCTGCGTCCCATCCTGATGACGTCGCTGGCGTTCATCCTGGGCGTGACGCCGCTGGCGATCTCGTCGGGGGCGGGTTCGGGCAGCCAGAACGCCATCGGCACGGGCGTGATCGGCGGCATGCTGACCGGCACCTTCCTGGCCATCTTCTTTGTTCCGGCCTTCTTCGTGATCATGCTGCGCGTCTTCAAGGTCAAGCGCATGAGCGAAAACGTCGACGAGCACGACACCAGCGCCAATGGCACGCAGGGCGTCTCGACGGAGGGCCAACCGCAATGACATTCCCGATGAGAACCTTGCTGTCTGTTTCCCTGGCGGCGGCCCTGGCGGGCTGCTCGCTGGCCCCCACCTACGAACGGCCGGACGCGCCGGTCGACGCGGCCTATCCCACGGGTCCGTCCTACCAGGCGGCCCAGCCGGCCGACGCGGGCGGCCTGATGACGGCCGACATCGGCTGGCGCGATTTCTTCGGCTCGGACCCGCTGCTGCAACAGCTGATCGAGCAGTCGCTGGCCAACAACCGCGACCTGCGCGTGGCGGCCCTGAACGTCGAGGCGGCGCGCGCCCAGTACCGCATCCAGCGCGCCGACCTGATGCCCAGCATCGGCATCGCCGGCCAGGAAACGGCCCAGCGTTCGCCGGCCGATCTGTCGCCCAGCGGCCGCGCCACCACCAGCCACAGCTACCAGGTCGGCGCCGCCATGTCGGCCTGGGAGCTGGATCTGTTCGGCCGCATCCGCAGCCTGAGCGACAAAGCGCTGGAATCCTATCTGGCGCTGGACGAAACCCGCACGGCGACCCAGCTGACGCTGATCGCCGAAGTGGCCAACGCCTACCTGACCCTGCGCGCCGACCAGGAACTCGTCGGCCTGACGCGCGACACGCTCAAGAGCCAGCAGGATTCCTTCAAGCTCACGCAGCAGAGCTACGACCAGGGCTTGTCCACGGCGCTGGACCTGAGCCAGGCGGAAGTGTCGCTGCGCACCGCCGAGCGCAACCTGTCGCAATACACGCGCCAGGCCGCGCAGGACCGCAATGCGCTGGTCCTGCTGGTGGGCCAGCCGCTGTCGTCCGAGCTGACGGCGGCGCTGGAGAACGCGGTCAAGCTAGACGATGCCATGCTGCCGACCACCTTGCCCGCCGGCCTGCCGTCGGACCTGCTGGCCCGCCGCCCGGACATCCGCGCGGCCGAGCACCAATTGAAGGGCGCCAACGCCAATATCGGCGCGGCGCGCGCCGCCTTCTTCCCGACCATCAGCCTGACGGGCTCGGCCGGTACCGCCAGCGCCAGCCTGGGCGGGCTGTTCGAAGGCGGCTCGGGCGCCTGGAGCTTCGTGCCCCAGATCACCGTGCCGATCTTCGCGGGCGGCTCGCTGCTTGCCGGCCTGGATCTGGCCAAGGTGCAGAAGAACATCCAGGTCGCGCAGTACGAGAAGTCGATCCAGACGGGTTTCCGCGAAGTGGCGGACGCCCTGGCCGGGCGCGGGACCCTGGACGAACAGATCCAGGCGCAGCGGCTCCTGGTGGCCGCCAACCAGCGCGCCTACGACGCCTCGGATCAGCGTTTCCGCCAAGGCATCGACGACTACCTGAGCGTGCTGGATTCGCAGCGCTCCCTGTACAGCGCGCAGCAGGCCCTGGTGGACACGCGCCGAGCCAGGCTGTCCAACCTGGTCACGCTGTACAAGGTGCTGGGCGGCGGCTGGACCGAACGCACGGTGACCGCGCAGGCCCAGCAGCAATAAGGGCAGGCCGAAAAAAAACGGGCCGATCGAAAGATCGGCCCGTTTTCATTTCAGGTCCAGCAGAACGTCAGGCGCGTTTCTTGGCGATCAGGCCCACCACGAACAGCACGACGATCGCGCCGACGACCGATCCGATCCACCCGGCGGGTTCGCCCGGCGCGTACCAGCCCAGCGATTGGCCCAGGAATCCGGCGACGACCGAACCGACGATACCCAGGATGGTGGTCATGATGATCCCCATGTTCTGGTCTCCGGGCATGATGGCGCGGGCGATCAGGCCCACGACGAACCCGACGATGATCATGATGATTATGCTCATGCGCGTACTCCTTGCTGGAAGTAAAAGGGGGCAGTGTGGCTAGATGATACTCACGCCCCGCGCGTAGCGGCTGTAACAACTGGTGTATGGGGCGCACGGGCAACATTGCGCCCCGCCGGCGCTCAGGAAGTCAGGTCGATCAACTGGCGCACGTCCTTGGTCATGGCCTCGATGCTGTCCGTGTCCGATGCCAGCAAGCGGGCCTTGCCGTCCTTGTCGAATATATACACGCCGCGGCTGTGCGTGACCTCGTACATATTGGCGTCGTCGCCCGGGCGCGGCTTCTCTATCTGGTAGGCCACGCGATAGCGGCGCGCCAGGTCGGCAATCTGCTTTTCATCGCCGGTCACGCCGATGGCGTTGTTGTTGAAGGCATTGACGTAGGCCTGCAGGATGTCCGGCGTGTCGCGGTGCGGGTCCACGCTGACGAACAGGATCCGTACATCGCGGGCCTTGTCGCCCAGGTTCTGCAGCACGGCCGTCAACTGCGCCATGGTGGTCGGGCAGATGTCGGGGCAACTGGCATAGCCGAAGAACAGCAGCACCGTCTTGCCTTTCAGGTCGTCGCTGCTGACCATCTTGCCGCCTGCGCCGGGCAGCGAGAACTTCAGGTCGGGCAGGTGTCCCTTCACGTTGTACAGGGTCCAATCGACGTTCCTGTCGCCGCAGGCAGCGAGAAACACGCACAGGGTCAGCAGCAGGCTGCGCAGGGCGCGGCCGGAAATGAGGTGTCGCATGAGTCCAAGGGCCGGTAGAGGGTAAACCTTTTGATTCTACCCGCAAGGCGCGGGCAGGGCAGGGTGCGGGGGCGGGCGGACCTGGGGCCGGCTTGTCCTGGCGCAAGCCGCGGGGCCGGGACCGGCCGTCCGACTTGTAAAGCTTTGTCTGGTTATTGTTTGGAAGTGGCGAATTCGCCAGACCGGATGCCATGGCTGCCGCTACATTCAGGACCGTGTCAGATTTCAGAATCCAGAGGCGCCACATATGGACATGCCGGTCAGGAATTCCCTGGGCTACCCCTACTATCCCTACTACCCCGTCGTGCTCGACATCCTGCGCAGCCGCCTGGCGGATTCGGTGCTGGACGCGCCCTGCGGCACGGGCTGGCTGGGCGACATGCTGCCCGCCGCCAGCGGCCGGCAGGTCGATATCGACGGCGTGGGCCTGTGGGAGTTTCCGCAGGCCGGCGGCTACCGCCGCGTGACGGAGCACGACCTGGAAACGCCGTTGACGGTTGCCGAACCCTATGACGCCGTGGTCTGCTGCGAGGCGATCCATCTGCTGACCAACCCCGGCGTGCTGATGCAGAGCCTTTACCGCGCGCTGCGCCCGGGCGGCACCCTGATCGTCACCACGCCCAACACCTGGTATTTCCGTTCGCGCCTGCAGTTCCTGCTGCGCGGCTTCCATTCGGGGTTCCGGCCCATGGTGGGACGGCAGCGCGGCGAGGATTACGTCACGTACTTCCCCTGGAGCTTTCCGCAGCTGCACCTGCTGTTCCAGCACTACGGTTTCAGGGACATCAGCTTGCACGATGTGGACGAGATCAAGCCCAAGCGCATGGTGGAGCATGTACTGGCCGTGCCGTCGCGCCTGTATTACGGCCGCCGGCTCAAACAGGCGCAGGACGAGGAAAGCCGCCGCTATTGGAAGCAGGCCGGCTCCGACCAGTCCGTGCATGGACGCTGGCTGGTGATGTCGGCGCGCCGGCCAGTCGACGACGCCGCCGCAACATAGCAAACGGCCCGCCAGGGCGGGCCGTCGGGTAGCGACCGGGAAGCGGACGCTCAGGCAGGCGTCATGCCGCTATGGCGCAGCAGGGCGTCGATGCGAGGCGCACGTCCGCGGAAGGCGGCGAAGGACTCGGCCGCCGGGCGCGAACCGCCTACTGCTAGCACTTCGCGCCGGAAGCGTGCGCCCGTTTCGGGATCCAGCGTGCCCAGCGCGTTGCCGGCCTGGCGTGTAGCCGCCTCTTCGAAGGCTTCGTAGGCGTCGGCCGACAGCACCTCTGCCCACTTGTAGCTGTAATAGCCCGCGCCGTAGCCGCCCGCGAACAGGTGCGAGAAGGCATGCGGCAGGCGGTGCCAGGCCGGCGGGAACAGCACGGCCACTTCCTGGCGCACTTCCTGCAGCAGTGCCAGCACTTCGGCAATCGACGCGCCCTGGGCGCGGTCATGCATCAGCATGTCGAACAGCGCGAACTCGATCTGGCGCACGGTCTGCATGCCGCTCTGGTAGTTGCGGGCGGCGACCAGGCGGTCGTAGAGCGCGCGCGGCAGGGGCTCGCCCGTGTCCACATGGGCGGACAGCTTCTGCACCACCGCCCATTCCCAGCAGAAGTTCTCCATGAACTGCGAGGGCAGCTCGATGGCGTCCCATTCCACGCTGGCGAAGGCCGCCGCGCCGGGCTCGTCCACTTCGGACAGCAGGGCATGCAGCGCATGGCCGGTTTCATGGAACAGCGTGATGACGTCGTCGTGCGTCAGGACGGCGGGCTTGTCGCCGTTGGGGCGCGAGAAATTGCAGGTCAGGTAGGCGATGGGCGTCTGCACCTTGCCAGCCACGACGCGGCGCGTGCGTTCGCTGTCGACCCAGGCGCCGCTTTGCTTGCCGGCGCGGGCGTACAGGTCCAGATACAGATAACCGATGAGTTCGCCCTTGGGGCTTTCCACGCGCACGCCGCGCACGTCGCCATGCCAGGACGAGACGGGCGTTTCAGCCAGGCGCACATCGAACAGGGTCTCGATGACCTCGAACAGGCCCGACAGCACGCGCGGCTCGGTGAAATACTGCTTCACCTCGTCTTCGGAGTAGGCGTAGCGCGATTCGCGCAGGCGCTCGGAAGCGTAGGCCACGTCCCAGGGCTGCAGGTCGTCCAGGCCCAGTTCGCCGGTGGCGTAGGCTTTCAGTTCAGCCAGGTCGCGCTGGGCGTAGGGCTTGGCGCGCGCGGCCAGATCGCGCAGGAACACGGTGACTTCCTGCGCGTCGCGGGCCATGCGGGTCTGCAGGCGCAGCGCGGCGAAGGTGCCCAGGCCGAGCAGGCCGGCTTCCTCGGCGCGCAAGGACAGCAGCTCTTCGATGAGCGGCGAATTGTCGAATTTGCCGTCGCCGTGTTCCGACGCCACGGTGCCGTAGCCGCGGTACAGCGCCTCGCGCAGCGTACGGTCCTGGGAGTACTGCATCACCGGCAGGTAGCACGGCATCTTCAGCGTCAGCTTCCAGCCCGGCTTGCCGTCTTCCTCGGCCGCGGCGCGGGCCGCGGCCTGTACGTCGGCCGGAATGCCGGCCAGGCGGGCTTCGTCCTCGACCAGCAGCGCCCAGGCGTCGATCGAGTCCAGCACGTTTTCAGAGAACTTCTGCGAGGCCTGGGCCTCGCGGTCGGAAATGGCGGCGTAGCGTTCGCGGTCTGCGCCTTGCAGCTCCACGCCGCTCAGGCGGAAGTCGCGCAGGGCCATTTCCACGATGCGGCGGCGCACTGGCGTCCAGGACGCGAAATCGGGGGCGGCGGCCAGGCGCTGGTACTGCTTGTACAGGCCTTCGTGCAGGCCGACCCAGGTGGAGAATTCGGTCACGAGGGGCAGGGCGGCGTTGTAGGCTTCGCGCAGTTCCGGGGTGTTGACCACGGCGTTCAGGTGGCCGGCGACCGACCAGGCGCGCCACAGGCGCTCCGAGGCCGTGTCCAGCGGCTCAACCACGGCTTCCCAGGTGGGCGCCAGCGCGGGATCGGCGGCGCGGTCCACGGCCTGGCGGGCGATGCCCAGCAGTTCCTCGACCGCGGGCACGATGTGTCCGGGCTTGACGGCCGCGTAGTCGACGAGGTCGGAGACAGGGGCGAGCAGGGGGTTCTGGGTCATGGTGTTACAGGCTGGGAAGAGGTGAGCAGCGCCACGAGGGGCGCCGGCAAGGGCATGAGAATCAGGTGAGGGCGATCTGCCCGAACGCAAGGGCAGATCGCAATCCCCGTCCCGCGGCCTGGCCGGCCGCGGGTACGCCGGCCGTCAGGCTGCGGCGCGTTCGGCCGCTTCGATGGTGTTGACCAGCAGCATGGCGATGGTCATGGGGCCCACGCCGCCCGGAACGGGCGTGATGGCGCCGGCCACTTCCTTGGCCGAGGCGAAGTCCACGTCGCCGCACAGCTTGCCGTCGGCGCCGCGGTTGATGCCCACGTCGATGACGACCGCGCCGGGCTTGATCATCGAACCGTCGATCATGCCGGGCTTGCCGGTGGCGACCACCAGCACGTCGGCGCGGCGGGTCTGGGCCGCCAGGTCGCGCGTCTTGGAATTGCAGATGGTGATGGTGGCGCCGGCCTGCAGCAGCAGCATCGCCATGGGCTTGCCGACGATGTTGCTGGCGCCCACGATCACGGCCTCGGCGCCGCGCAGCGTCACGCCTTCCGATTCCAGCATCTTCATCACGCCATAGGGCGTGCAGGGGCGGAACAGCGGCTGGCCGGTCATGAGCAGGCCGGCGTTGCTGATATGGAAGCCGTCCACGTCCTTCTCGGCCGCGATGGCCTCGATGACCTTGTGCGAGTCCATGTGCTTGGGCAGCGGCAACTGCACCAGGATGCCGTGGATGGTCGGGTCCTGGTTCAGGATGGCGATGCGGGCCAGCAGTTCGGCCTCGGTCATGTCCGCGGGGTACTGCTCCTTGACGGAATGCAGGCCGGCCTTTTCGCAGGCGGCTACCTTGTTGCGGACGTACACCTGGGAAGCGGGGTCTTCACCCACCAGCACCACGGCCAGGCCGGGGCGCGTGCCCTTGGCGGCCAGGGCCGCAACGCGTTGGGCAGCTTCTTCGCGAATGCGCGCCGACAGGGCCGCGCCGTCGATAATCCTTGCCGTCATGCCGTCGCCTCGGGTTTGGCCAAGGCCACTTTCATCAAATCAGCTACGGTGGTCACTTCAAGTTTTTCCATGATGTTGGCGCGGTGCGCCTCTACGGTCTTGATGCTGATGCCCAGGTCGTCGGCAATCTGCTTGTTCAAGCGGCCGGCGACGATGCGCTCCAGCACCTGCTGCTCGCGCGCGGTCAGGCGCGCCAGCATGGCTTCGTGGTCTTTCTGGGCCTGGTGCTTGCTCACGCGCTGCGTGGCCTGCTCCAGCATGCGCGCCACGATCTCGCGCAAATCGGATTCATTGAACGGCTTTTCCAGGAAGTCGACCGCGCCTTTCTTCATGGTGGACACGGCCATCGGTACGTCGCCGTGGCCGGTGATGAACACGATGGGCAGCGGCGCATTGCGGGCGATCAGCTGCTCCTGCAGTTCCAGGCCGCTCATGCCGGGCATGCGCACGTCGGCGATCAGCACGCCGATCTGGCTGGCGTCGTAGTCTTCCAGGAAGGACTCGCCGCTGGCGTAGGCGCGAACGCGATAGCCATTGGCCTCCAATAGCCAGCGCAGCGAATCGCGGACCGCTTCGTCGTCGTCAACAATGAAAACCGTGCTCGACAGGTGGGGCGTGTTCATGCGTGCAACTCCTCGGACTGATCGTTCTGGGCCTGCGACTGGGGTGCAGCGCAGGGCAGGGTAAAGCGGAAAATGGTGCCACCGGCGGGATTGGGATCCGCCCACAAGCGGCCGTGGTGCGATTCAATAATGGTACGGCAGATGTTCAGCCCCATGCCCAGGCCCTGGGTCTTGGTGCTGAAGAAGGGTTCGAACAGGCGTTCGGGTTCGGCCAGGCCGTGGCCGCGATCGACTACCGCGACCTCGATGTGCTGTTCATGCAGGATCACGGCGACCTTGAGTTCGTCGGATTCGCTTTTTTCCATGGCCTCCAGCCCGTTCTTCAGCAGGTTCAACAGCACCTGCTCGATCAGGATGGGGTCGGCCAGCACGTCCGGCGCGTTGGACGGCACGAAGCGGTCGATGCGGATACGGCGCTTGCGGGCGTCGATCTCGGCGAAACCGATGGCATTGTCCACGATCCGGCTGATGGCCACGCGCTGGCGGCGGGGCTCGCTGCGCTTCACGAATTCGCGGATGCGGCTGATGATCTTGCCGGCGCGCTCGGCTTGCGAGGCGGCCTTTTCCAGGGCCGGCAGCAGCATGTTGGGGCTGGTGTGGCCGGCCTTGACCAGGGCGACGGCGCCCATGCTGTAGTTGGCGATGGCGGTCAGCGGCTGGTTCAGTTCATGCGCCAGCGAAGACGCCATTTCGCCCATGGTGGTCAGGCGGCTGGTGAGCTGGATCTTTTCCTGCTGCACGCGCGAGGCTTCCTCGTGCACGCGGCGCTCGGTGATGTCGCGCGCCACCTGCATGCGCACGCGGCGGCCGTCGGTCCAGGCCAGCATGCGGTGGTGCACTTCGAACCAGCGCTGCACCGAGGGCGCGAAGACTTCCACGGATTCGTCGGTGAAGCGGCCGCGGCGGCCGGCCAGCAGCTCGTCGTGGCCGCCGGTCTGGGCGCCGAACACGCGGCGGTAGGTGCGGTTGGCGAACAGCAGTTCCAGGCCGTCGTGGGTGTCGGCGGTGACCGAGATGGCGTCGTCCAGGCCTTCCAGCACCGTCATGAAGCGCTCGTGCGCCGCGGTCAGGGCCTCGCGGATGCGCTTGGGCTCGGTGATGTCGGTCATGGAGGTCATCCAGCCGATCTGGTTGCCGTTGGGGTCCAGCAGTGGGGACACGTACATGCGCGCCGTGAAGCGCGAGCCGTCGCGGCGCTGCGCCTCGACCTCCAGGCCGCTGCTGGGCGTCTTGCCGGACATCAGCACGTCCAGGGTGTGCTGGTGCTGTTCATGGCGGCCCGGCACCCAATAAGGGAAGGGCGGGCTGCGGCCGATCAGGTCGGCCTCGTTCCAGCCGATCATGCGGCAGAAGGCCGGATTCACATAGGCGATGCGGCCTTCCATGTCCAGCACGCGCATGCCGGTGGACATGGAGTTCTCCATGGCGCGGCGGAATCCGGTTTCGGCGATCAGGGCGGCTTCGGCCGCCGAACGGAAACGGGTATAGCGCCACAGCATCAGCAGGCTGATGACGATCACACAGGACAGGGCCAGCACTACCCAGATCAGGCGCTGCTGGCGCATTTCCTGGTCGATGGTGACAAACATGACACTGTCGTCATGGATGCGCTGCAGCCAGAAAAACACCGCCATCACACAGATATAGAGGATCAGCACCATTGCTGGCGTGACCCAGTACACCCCGCGTCGGCGAGTGCGGGCGTGATCGTGGAACGGCGTAGGAATATTGGACTTGGGCGCGCTGGACATGGAATTCGGGCCGGATAGACCGCGCATTTTAGTGCGTGTTGGCAGGGATTTGCCGGGAATCGACTCGTCCTTTTGGAGTACCTAAGTAAAAGTATGACGCCAAAGCGTTCAGCTGGCTTTAAATTTTCCGCATTATGAAATGCCGTACCGCAACATGAAATTTTTCTTGCGACCGGTTAATCTTCTTTCTTAGAATGCCGGCTGATAGGGAACCGACCCAGTAGCAGGTCTCTAGAACAACCCGACCCCATGCCTTGCATGGTAGCCCGGATGATCCCGGCTACCATGCAATGTCCGCGAGTAGATAAGTAAGCGGGTGCGGTCACGAACATTCCAACAGGAGACACACGATGTCCTCTTACGCCCAGGCTGGCGCCGTACAGGCTGCCAACGACGAAGACACCCTTGAAACCCAGGAGTGGCTCGAAGCCCTGGCGGCTGTCCTTGATCGTGAAGGACCGCAGCGCGCCCACTATCTGCTCGAACGCCTGATCGACGAAGCCCGCCGTTCCGGCGCGCATATCCCGTTCTCGCCCAACACCGCCTACGTCAACACGATTCCCCCCGGCCTGGAGCCGGCGCACCCGGGCAACCTGGAGCTGGAATCGCGCATCCGTTCGTACGTGCGCTGGAACGCCATGGCCATGGTGGTCAAGGCCAACAAGCACAATCCGCCGGACGGCGGCGACCTGGGCGGCCACATCGCCTCCTTCGCCTCGCTAGCCACCATGATCGGCTGCGGCCAGAACCATTTCTGGCACGCCGAAGACGAAAACCACGGCGGCGACCTGGTCTACTTCCAGGGCCACACCTCCCCCGGCATGTACGGCCGCGCCTACCTCGAAGGCCGCCTGACCGAAGACCAGCTGAACCACTTCCGCCAGGAAGTGGACGGCAAGGGCCTGTCCTCGTACCCGCATCCCAAGCTGATGCCGGACTTCTGGCAGTTCCCGACGGTGTCGATGGGCCTGGGCCCGCTGATGGCCATCTACCAGGCCCGCTTCCTGAAGTACCTGCACGCCCGCGGCATCGCCGACACCAGCAAGCGCAAGGTCTGGGTGTTCTGCGGCGACGGCGAAATGGACGAACCCGAATCCCTGGGCGCCATCGCCTTGGCTGCCCGCGAAAAGCTGGACAACCTGATCTTCGTCATCAACTGCAACCTGCAGCGCCTGGACGGTCCGGTGCGCGGCAACGGCAAGATCATCCAGGAACTCGAAGGCGACTTCCGCGGTTCGGGCTGGAACGTGATCAAGCTGATCTGGGGTGGCTACTGGGATCCGCTGCTGGCGCACGACAAGGAAGGCATCCTGCGCAAGATCATGGAAGACACCGTCGACGGCGAGTACCAGGCGTACAAGGCCAACGACGGCAAGTTCGTGCGCGAACACTTCTTCGGCAAGCATCCGAAGCTGCTGGAAGCCGTGTCGCGCATGAGCGACGAAGACATCTGGCGCCTGAACCGCGGCGGCCATGACCCGCACAAGGTGTACGCCGCGTTCAACGCCGCCGCCACCCACGAGGGCCAGCCCACCGTCATCCTGGCCAAGACCATCAAGGGCTACGGCATGGGCCACGTCGGCCAGGCCAAGAACCCGACCCACCAGCAGAAGAAGCTGGAGCTGGACTCGATCCGCGAATTCCGCGACCGTTTCGGCATCCCGATCCCGGACGACCAACTGGCCGACCTGCCTTACTTCAAGCCGGCCGAAGACTCGCCCGAAATGAAGTACCTGCACGAGCGCCGCGCCGCGCTGGGCGGTTACCTGCCGCGCCGCCGCGCCAAGGCCGACGAGCAACTCAAGGCCCCGGCGCTGGAAGCCTTCAAGGCCGTGCTGGAACCCACCGCCGAAGGCCGTGAAATCTCCACCACCCAAGCCTTCGTGCGCATCCTGAACCAGGTGCTGCGCGACAAGGAACTGGGTCCGCGCGTCGTGCCGATCCTGGCCGACGAATCGCGCACCTTCGGCATGGAAGGCCTGTTCCGCCAGATCGGCATCTACGCGCCGGAAGGCCAGAAGTACACCCCGGTCGACAAGGACCAGGTCATGTACTACAAGGAAGCGGCCGACGGCCAGCTCCTGCAGGAAGGCATCAACGAAGCGGGCGCGATGAGCTCGTGGATTGCGGCGGCCACGTCGTACTCCTCGAACAACCGCATCATGATCCCGTTCTTCATCTACTACTCGATGTTCGGGTTCCAGCGCATCGGCGACCTGGCCTGGGCAGCCGGCGACATGCAGGCGCGCGGCTTCCTCCTGGGCGGCACCGCCGGGCGCACCACGCTCAACGGCGAAGGCCTGCAGCACGAAGACGGCCACAGCCACATCCTGGCGTCCACCATCCCGAACTGCGTCTCGTACGACCCGACCTTCGGCCACGAATTGGCCGTGATCATCCAGCATGGCTTGAAGCGCATGGTGGAAGACCAGGAAAACGTCTACTACTACCTGACGGTGATGAACGAAAACTACCCGCAGCCCGGTCTGACCCAGGGCGACGAGGAAGGCATCATCAAGGGCATGTACAAGCTCAAGTCGCACGGCAAGGGCAAGAACCGCGTGCAGCTGATGGGCTCGGGCACCATCCTGCGCGAAGTCATGGCCGCGCAAGAACTGCTGGAAGCCGACTGGGGCGTGGCTTCGGACCTCTGGAGCGTCACCAGCTTCACGGAACTGCGCCGCAACGGCCTGGACGCCGAACGCCACAACATGCTGCACCCCGACGAAAAGAAGCCGCAGGTGGCTTACGTCACGGAACAGCTGGCCAAGACGGAAGGCCCGATCATCGCGTCGACCGACTACATGAAGCTCTTCGCCGACCAGATCCGCCCGTTCGTGCCCAAGGGCCGCGAATACAAGGTGCTGGGCACCGACGGTTTCGGCCGCTCGGATTTCCGCTCGAAGCTGCGCGAGCACTTCGAAGTGGACCGCCACTTCGTCGTGGTCGCCGCGCTGCGCGCGCTGGCCGACGAAGGCAAGGTGCCGGTTGCCAAGGTGGCTGAAGCCATCAAGAAGTACGGCATCAATCCGAACAAAGCCAACCCGCAATACGCCTGAGGGTAAAGAGACATGAGCAACATCGTGCAAATCAAGGTTCCCGACATCGGCGACTTCAAGGAAGTGGAAGTCATCGAAGTGCTGGTGGCGGTGGGCGACACGATCAAGGCCGAACAAAGCCTGATCACCGTCGAATCCGACAAGGCCTCGATGGAGATCCCCGCGTCGCAAGGCGGCGTGGTGAAGTCGATCAGCGTGAAGGTTGGCGACAAGGTTGCCGAAGGCACGGTCGTGCTGGAAGTGGAAGCGTCGGGCGCGGGCGAGGCTGCGGCCCCCGCGGCTGCGCCGGCCAAGGAAGAGGCTCCCAAGGCCGAAGCCAAGGCTGCCGCGCAGCCGGCCGCTGCTGCCGCTGCCGCCGCACCGGCCGCCTCCAGCGGTCCGGTGAACATCGAAGTGCCCGACATCGGCGACTTCAAGGAAGTCGAAGTCATCGAAGTCATGGTCGCGGTGGGCGACACCATCAAGGCCGAGCAAAGCCTGATCACCGTCGAGTCCGACAAGGCCTCGATGGAAATCCCCGCCTCGCAAGGCGGCGTGGTCAAGGAAGTGAAGGTCAAGGTCGGCGACAAGGTTGCCAAGGGCTCGGTCGTGGTCGTGGTGGAGGGCGCCGCGCCCGCCGCCGCTGCCGCCGCAGCCCCGGCTCCGGCCGCCAAGGCAGAGGCCGCTGCCGCGCCCGCCGCCAAGGCCGAAGCGCCTGCGCCTGCCGCGCAGCGTCCGGCTCCGGCCGCCGCGCTCGAAGACGCCAACCTCAAGCCCGGCCAGCTGCCGCACGCGTCCCCCTCGGTGCGCAAGTTCGCGCGCGAACTGGGCGTCAACCTGAGCAAGGTCAAGGGCTCCGGTCCCAAGGACCGCATCACCGCCGACGACGTGCGCGGCTTCGTCAAGCAGGCGCTCGCAGCTGGTCCGGTGGCCGCTGCCGGCGGTTCGGCCGATGGCGCCGCGCTGGGCCTGTTGCCGTGGCCGAAGGTCGATTTCACCAAGTTCGGCCCGATCGAAGCCAAGCCGCTGTCGCGCATCAAGAAGATCTCCGGCGCGAACCTGCATCGCAATTGGGTCATGATCCCGCACGTCACCAACAACGACGAAGCGGACATCACCGACCTGGAAGCGCTGCGCGTCACGCTGAACAAGGAAAACGAGAAGTCGGGCATCAAGGTCACGATGCTGGCCTTCCTGATCAAGGCCGTGGTCGCGGCCCTGAAGAAGTTCCCCGAGTTCAACGCCTCGCTGGACGGCGACAACCTGGTGCTCAAGCAGTACTACCACATCGGCTTCGCCGCCGACACGCCCAACGGGCTGGTGGTGCCGGTGATCCGCGATGCCGACAAGAAGGGCATTCTGCAGATCGCCCAGGAAATGACCGACCTGTCCAAGAAGGCGCGTGACGGCAAGATCTCGCCCGCCGAAATGCAGGGCGGCTGCTTCTCGATCTCGTCCCTGGGCGGCATCGGCGGCACCTCGTTCACGCCCATCATCAACGCCCCTGAAGTGGCGATCCTGGGTGTGTCGCGCTCCTCGCACAAGCCCGTGTGGGACGGCAAGCAGTTCGTGCCGCGCCTGATCGTGCCGCTGTCGCTGTCGTACGACCACCGCGTCATCGACGGCGCCGCGGCCGCGCGCTTCAACGCCTATCTGGGCGCCTTGCTGGCCGACTTCCGCCGCATCGCGCTGTAAACGGGGAGCCCCATGAGCAATACCGTTCAAATCAAAGTGCCGGACATCGGCGACTTCAAGGAAGTGGAAGTCATCGAAGTGCTGGTGGCGGTGGGCGACACGATCAAGGCTGAACAAAGCCTGATCACCGTCGAGTCCGACAAGGCCTCGATGGAAATCCCCGCGTCGCAAGGCGGCGTGGTGAAGTCCATCAACGTCAAGGTCGGCGACAAGGTTGCCGAAGGCACGGTCGTGCTGGAAGTGGAAGCCGCCGCCTCGGGCGCTGCCGCCGCGCCGGCCGCCAAGGAAGCTCCCAAGGCTGCCGAGGCGCCCAAGCAGGCAGCCGCTCCCGCTGCGGCGCCTGCCGCCGCGCCCGCCGCGGCCAGCTTCAAGGGCGCGGCCGACGGCGAGTACGACATGCTGGTGCTGGGCGCCGGCCCCGGCGGCTACTCCGCCGCCTTCCGCGCCGCCGACCTGGGCCTGTCCGTGGTCCTGGTGGAGCGCTATGACACCCTGGGCGGCGTCTGCCTGAACGTGGGCTGCATTCCGTCCAAGGCGCTGCTGCACAACGCCGCCGTCATCGACGAAGCCCGCGAACTGGCCGCCCACGGCATCAGCTTCGGCGAGCCCAAGATCGACCTGGACAAGCTGCGCGGCTACAAGGACAGCGTGGTCGCCAAGCTGACCGGTGGCCTGGCCGGCATGGCCAAGGCTCGCAAGGTCACCGTGGTGCACGGCGTGGGCGAGTTCGCCGACCCCAACCACCTGACCGTCAAGGCCGCCGACGGCAAGACCCAGACCCTGCGCTTCAAGCAAGCCATCATCGCCGCCGGCAGCCAGTCGGTGAAGCTGCCGTTCCTGCCCCAGGACGACCGCATCGTCGACTCCACCGGCGCCTTGTTGCTGCGTGAAGTCCCCAAGAAGATGCTGATCATCGGCGGCGGCATCATCGGCCTGGAAATGGGCACGGTGTACTCCACGCTGGGCGCGCGCCTGGACGTGGTGGAAATGCTGGACGGCCTGATGCAGGGCGCCGACCGCGACCTGGTCAAGGTGTGGCAGAAGAAGAACGCCTACCGCTTCGACAACATCATGTTGAAGACCAAGACCGTGGGCGCGGAAGCCAAGAAGGACGGCATCTACGTCAGCTTCGAAGGCGAGGGCGCGCCCAAGGAGCCGCAACGCTACGACCTGGTGCTGCAAGCCGTGGGCCGCAGCCCCAACGGCAAGAAGATCGGCGCTGACAAGGCTGGCATCGCCGTGACCGACCGCGGCTTCATCGAAGTCGATCGCCAGATGCGCACCAACGTGCCGCACATCTACGCTATCGGCGACATCGTCGGCCAGCCCATGCTGGCGCACAAGGCCGTGCATGAAGGCCACGTCGCCGCCGAAGCCGCCGCAGGCCAGAAGTCCTTCTTCGACGCCCGCGTCATTCCGTCGGTGGCCTACACCGATCCGGAAGTGGCCTGGGTCGGCCTGACCGAAGACGAAGCCAAGAAACAGGGCATCAAGATCGAGAAGGGCGTGTTCCCCTGGGCCGCCTCCGGCCGCGCCATCGCCAACGGCCGCGACGAAGGCTTCACCAAGCTCATCTTCGACGCGGAAACGCATCGCATTCTGGGCGGCAGCATCGTCGGCACCCATGCGGGTGACCTGATCAGCGAACTGGCCCTGGCCGTGGAAATGGGCGCCGACGTCGTCGATATCGCCAAGACCATCCACCCGCACCCGACCCTGGGTGAATCAGTGGGCATGGCCGCCGAAGTCGCTGAAGGCGTCTGCACCGACTTGCCGCCGATGAAGAAGAAGTAATGCGTGGGCCGCCCCTCTGCGGGCGGCTTTCCATCTGCGCAATAAAAAGCGCCGGCCCTGTGTGGGAGCCGGCGCTTTTTATTGCTTGTTCACCGCCTATGCAACAGCCGTCGTTATCTGGACGGCAAATCGCGTAAAGAGAGCGAAAGAAAGGAGCGAAAAAACCAGTCTTGCTGCGCGTGCGCTTCAGGCGTGCGTATTGATGCGCGAGCCCAGCGTGGCGTCTACGGCCAGCACCGGCAGCGACTGCATCAACGTCAAGGCGGTATCCGCTTGCGCATTGAGCGCCTTCTTCAGCACGCGGACCTGCACTTCCTGCATGACATTCGCGTCCTGCAAGGCCAGGGCGGTATTGACGGTACTGCTGATGGATGCGTCCATGCTCGGGTGTCCTAGTTAGTGGAAGGCGGTTCAAACCGACACCGGATTATCGCGTGGACTGCGCCGCAATGCACGAGATTCGTGACCGCAAACGCTGGCACTCAAGCAGCGACGGTAATCCCCGGCGCGTGCGCCCGCCGCGCCGGCTCGACCACGATTTCCACATGCTGATCCAGCGACACCAAGGCCCGCATCAAACGCTCTAGCGAGATATTCTGCAGCTTGTAGCGTCGAATCTGCGAAACCTTGGGCTGGGTCATGCCCGTAAGCGCTGCGGCTTCGATCTGGCTGAGCCCCCGCTGATCGATCAACTCATTGAGCTTGAGCGCCAACGCCGCCTTGGCCGACAGTTCCGCGGCATCTTCGAAACCCAGGTCGAGCAAGACGTTGTCAGTGCCTGGGGAATGTTCTTTACGTGTCATTGCTTGTTCCCGCCCGATTCGTACCGGGCCAGTACCGCCTTCAAGCGCTTCTGGATAAGCGCGATATCCGGCTGGGGCGTCGCGATGCCGGACTTGGATTTCTTCTGGAAAGCATGCCGCACATGGACGGCGTCATCCACTCGCACGGTGTAAACAGCCCGAAACGTATCGCCGAGATAGTCATCTACCAACTCATACACCCGCGGCCCTAATCCTTTCCAAGGCTTGGCCGCGACGGGCATGCCGCCCAGTTGGACGACGAACAGCGCCACGCCCAGGTCTTTCTGGACTTCGATGGGAAATTTCTTGAAGTTCTTCTTGCTGACGCCCTCCCAGTACAGCATCTTTCTGTCCATTATTATATCCGCTAAGGTATAAAAAACTAGTCCCCCACTATCCGCCAAATAATCGAATGCCAGGCCGAGCGATCTGGTGAGAAGAGATGGATGCAGGACAGGTGTGCAGGCGAGCCTTGCCATGACTGCGGAGTAACAACAGTGCAGCAGGCAGGATAGGCGTTGGTAGTCCGACGTTGTGGCGGACAGGGACGGTTTCAGCACTAACCGCAGGAGGGGCGGGCTGTAGTCTGTTGCGATTGGTTGGGATCCCGGCCGGCGCAGGCCGAGCCAGGCTCAGACGTGGTTCAGCCTATGCAAAGGCTCCGGCGCTGCGGGGGCGGAGCATGCTGGCGTCCTGAATGAATGCCCGCGCCTTCACGGCCGGTTCGGGCATTCCTTGATGGTGCCCCACGCGCGATTGGCCTCGCAGAACTGCGTGCGCGCGGCCCAGGCGCAATCGGGGCGGTCAAAAAAACCCAACGTTGCACAACGCGCCAACTCGTTCTTCAGCTCGCCTATCCAGGCCGTGGGATCCTCGGCAGGGATCTCGGTCACGCGCAGGGTGGACCGGGGTGCGGCGCTCGCCGCGTCCGCCGTGTTCGCCGCCGCGCGCGGCGCTGCCGCGTGCTCATGCTGTGCAGGCGAGGCAGGTTGTGGTTCGGCAGGCGCCGGCTCTGGCCCAGAGTCTGGTGAGGCGTTGAGCTCAGGTTGGGTTTGCGCTGGGCCCGGACTCGAATCTGAACCAGGGCCCGGAAACGGCAGTGGCACTGGCACCGCCACCGATGTCAGTTCGGGCTGACTGAGCACAGGTTCCGCGTGTGGGAGCGGTGCGGGCGTCAGAGGCACCCGTACCGGGCCGGCAGCCGTGGCGCCGGAAACCGCCGTATTCGGCGAACTCCAAGACACCACCAGCAGCACCAGCGCACCGTAGATCGCCAGCGTATACAGCACGGTCAACGTGGCGTAACCCACACGCTTGCTCGTGATCGGCCGGGCATTCTCGCGCCCCACCAGCGTGCGCCAGCCTACTAGCGCAGCGCCAGGCGCCGAAATCAACCACCAGAACATCCGCCGTAGCGGACCGGGTTCCTGGGGCGCGGGTGTAGCCTGCGCCTGCGCCACCAGCAATTCGCGCAACGCGCGGTTTTCTTCGCGCAGACGCAGCGTCTGCTCATCCATCGGCGCCTGGGTATCTGGATCCGGGGTGCTGCCGTGCTGCGTAGCGAGTGGATCGGGAGGCGTCGCGGTCATGTTGTGAAAACTATCGATACAAAATCGTGCAGTCGCGAGTATGAGGCAATCGGGGCAAGTGAAAAAGGGGAATAGTCTGAAAAAATGGGTCTTGATTGGGATTGGGGTACATGCCCGTTAGCGGTGTGCTCGAACTGTCACCAGACTGATTCGTTCTCATGCCTGCGGTGAGCAAATTGCGCCGGCGTGGAATGCGAACGACAAGTCCGGCAAAAAAAACAAGCCGGCGGATGCCGGCTTGTTTGTCTCGACGAGGGCGTGAGGACTCTCGGTCGGTGTTGGGAGAGCAAGGCCTGAAGGCCCCGCGTCTACCCGACCGTCAGGCGTTGCGGTGTGATTAACGCAGCAGCGACAGAACGGATTGCGGCACTTGGTTGGCTTGCGCCAGAACCGAGGTGCCAGCTTGTTGCAGGATCTGCGCCTTGGTCATGTTCGACACTTCCGTGGCGTAGTCGGCATCTTCGATGCGCGAACGAGCGGCGGACAGATTGTTCACCGTGTTGTTCAGGTTGGCGATGGTCGACTCGAAGCGGTTTTGCACGGCGCCCAGTTGGCTGCGCAGTGCGTCGACCTTCGACAGGGCCGAGTCCAGCGTCTTCAGCGGGTCGAGCGTCGATTGCTCCAGCTTGGCCTGGTCTTCGTTAATCAGGGTCTTGTTGCCGCTGGCCGTTTGCGACATGTACATGACCTTGTCAGTGGGAAGCGGAACGCCCGTCGCGCGCAGACGCACGTCGCCGTTCGTGTTGACGTCATAGGTCGCGCCGTTCAGCTTGAGCGTGCTGCCGGTGGCCGTGGCACCCTTGAGATCCAGGTCGGTCAGCGTTGCGGCTTTGTTGTTTTCTTGCGATTTGGTCGTCAAGCCGCCGTTGGTGGCGGACGTGAAGAGGGGGCTCGAGGTCGTAAGCGCTGCGCCAGTACCACCGGTGGTCGTGGAGCTGGCAATGGTGAAGTCGACTGAAGCGCCGTCAACATTGGCGGTGTAGACACCGTTACCGAAACCCAAACCGTCAGAATTGGCAGTCTTGACCGTATATTCGACGCCGTTGACGGAGAATTTCTCGTTTGCTGCCTTACCAACTGCGGCTGCGGCCAGGCTCGACTGGTCGGCGCCCGACATGGTGTATGCCGTGTTGTTGGTCGTGGAGGCCGTCACAAGATTCCCGGAGCCTGCTTGGACATACACGGCCGCGGCGGCACCTGTCGTGACGGCGCCGCTCTTGATGTCCACGTTGTAGGCCGTACCGCCGACATCATAATTGTTGGTGCCGGTTGCGCCGAAGTTCGAAATCAGATCGCCAGCCGTTGCCTTCTTGGCGCCGTTAACGTTGAAGCCGCTCAGACCCAGTGTTTGAGCGTCGATCTTTTGCAGGTCGATGCTGATGGTTTCGTTGTCGTTCGCGCCGACTTGGATCTTCAGCGTGTTATCGCCAGCGAGCACCTTGACGCCGTTGAACTGGGTCTGGCCCGAGACGCGGTCGATTTCGCCCAGGCGTTGCTGGATTTCGTCTTGAATCGACTTCAGGTCGGAGGACGAGTTCGTGCCGTTGACTGCCTGGTTGGTCAGTTGGCGCACGCGTTGCAGGTTGTTGTTGATTTCGTTCAGGGCGCCTTCGGTCGTCTGGGCAATCGAGATGCCGTCGTTGGCGTTGCGGGCAGCTTGCGTCAGGCCGTTGACGTTGGCGGTGAAGCGGTTGGCGATGGCTTGGCCAGCGGCGTCGTCCTTGGCGCTGTTGATGCGCAGGCCCGACGACAGGCGTTCAATGGCGGTGCCCAGGGTCGATTGCGACTTGCTCAGGTTGTTCTGAGCAACCAGCGAGAGGTAGTTGGTATTGATGACTGCAGCCATGTTCAGGCTCCCAAGAGAGAAAGGCTTCTTCAAACTGGGCAGCAAGGCCGCCCACTGGTGTTAACGGGAAAGTTCGTCGACTCTGTGTCTAGGAATCTCTCCGTTGCCAGGATTACGGCAGTCCAAAATCAATCTTTAGCGCTATTTCGCGAAAGTCGACATTTTTCTTCTGTCCGAAGGGATAGGGCGGTTGCCTGGCCTGAGGCCAGGCTGTTCAAGCCGCTGCGCTTATATAGTGCAAGGACGCCAGTCTTCATCGTCCCTACAGTCGGACGGATGTAGAGCGCGCGTGTCCGCGGTCTTTCATGTGTGGTCGGCGCGCAATGTAAAACGGACGCGAGGCGCGTCCGTCATGTTCAGGGGCCTTGGCGGCCAGGGCTGTCGCGGCAAAGGCGTTCCGGCGCGTGCCGAGTTTGCGCCTATCTATATCACCTGCGCAATCTGCCCGTCCTGGGGCAATTCCTGCCACGCCTGTTCCTTCAGCTTCGCCCGTATCCGCGCGGTCGCCTGCGACCTCAGTTGGCACACCCGCGCCTCGGTCACATTCAGGATCGCGCCGATTTCCTTCAGGTTCAGCCCCTGTTCGTAACAAAGCGACAACAGCAGCTTTTCACGCTCGGGGAGGGCGTCAATGGCGTGGATCAGCGCCTGGCGGAAATCGCCGGCCAGCAGCGAATCCAGCGGATTGCCGCCGGCGGCGCCATGGTTCAGCGTGGCGGCCCAGTCGGATTGGCCGCTGGCCGAGTCGGGTTCGGTGGTGAAGTCCTCGTAGTGCACGATCTGTACGCCCTGGGCATCGTGCAACAGTGATTGGTAGTCGCCCAGCGGCATGTCGAGCTGCTGCGCGATTTCGGCTTCGCTCGGGGCGCGCATCAAACGCTGTTCCAGCTGCTGGATGGCCTGCTCGATCTTGCGCGCCTTGGCGCGCACGCTCCGGGGCAGCCAGTCCTGGCCGCGGAGTTCGTCCAGCATCGCGCCGCGGATGCGGGTGGTGGCGTAGGTTTCGAATTGGGCGTCAGCGGTTTCCTGATAGCGGCGCACGGCGTCGAGCAGGCCGATCATGCCGGCCTGTATCAGGTCGTCGAGTTCTACGCTGGCGGGAAGCCGGGCGAGCAATTGCAGGGCCAGCTTCCGCACTAGCGGGGCATATTCGACCAGGCTGTCATCTGCGTGAGGCATTGCGGGAATGTCGGGCGGTGTCCATCGTTGCGCGTGGTCTGTTGTTGTCAATTTGCGACATTGTCGACAAACGCGCGGCTGCGCTAAAGCTGGGTGGATTTAGTGATCTGCAAGGTGCCATTGTCGGCAAACAACACCGTTTCATTCCTCAAAGTACGCAATGTTTTGAATGCTTATTTGCCAAATTGACGTAAATTCGTCTGAAATTTATATGTCAAGGTGTATCGGAAACGGTAAGTTGCGCAACATCAACAAAGTTTTGTCATATAAGTCATAGAAAATGACATCAGCTGTGGTAAATTTTACTTAAATTGCGAACAAATGATACATTTCGCATCAAAGCGGGATGTATCGAACGTAATGGCAACGGAATTCCGGTGCTTTTGCTTACACAAGCCCCCATCGGCGGGATAGGGAATAGGGAGTTGGGCGTGCAACAAGTCGAAAATTCATTGCTGACAGACATTCGCGAAGTGAATCTGTCCTATTTGTTACTGGCACAGCGCATGCTGCGCGACGACTACGCGGCGTCGATGTTCCGCCTGGGATTCAGCAATGAGGTTGCTGACATCCTCATGCGCCTTTCGCCGGCGCAATTGGTCAAGCTCGCAAGCTCCAGCTCGTTGCTGTGCCGCTTCCGCTTCGATGACTACAGCCTGTTGTCCGCGCTGACCCATGACGTTCTGGGTGGTGCGCTGCAGCAAGCGCACGCAACCATCCTGCTGGCCAAGCAGCCTGTCGAAGAATTGGCCTGACGGCCTGATCATTCCATCCGGAAGCACGTGTAATGGCCACCAAGAGCGTTTCGCAGGAAGCGGATGACATTCTGCTAGCCAGCTCCATGATCACTTTGGGAGCCCGGCTGCAGGTGCTGGAGGCTGAAACCAGCCTCAGCCACGACCGCCTGGCACGCTTGTACCGCGAAATCCGCGGCTGCTCGCCACCCAAGGGCATGCTGCCCTTTTCGGTTGACTGGTTCATGACCTGGCTGCCGAACATCCATTCCTCGCTCTTCTACAACGTGTATTCGTTCCTGAATACGCGCACCAGCAGCAAGGGCATACGCGCCACCATCGACGCCTATCGCCTCTATCTCGAAAACGCCGGCACCGATGCCGCCGAAGGCGCAGAGCCCGTCCTGAGCTTCACGCGCGCCTGGATGCTGGTGCGCTTTTTTGATAGCGGCATGCTGCAAATGTCCGCCTGCCGCCAATGCGGGGGGCATTTCATCGCCCATGCCCACGATCCCCAGTCGGATTTCGTGTGCGCGATCTGCCGGCCGCCACCCCGTGCCGGCAAGACCCGCGCTGCGGCCAAGGCGCGCTCCGGCACCCGCCCCGCACCCGTTGCGAATGCCGCCCGGCTCTGACCGGCGGTATTCAAATACATCAAAAGCCCTGGAAAACCCCCCGTAACCCGCCTTTTTGGGTCGGGGGGAACAGGGGATCATTGACGCCAGTTTTAGACTTCGTTGGCAGGGGCCTGATGTGTTGATTGTTATCGGTTTTCTCGTGGTGGCCGTGTCGGTCGTCGGCAGCTTCATAGCGCTGGGCGGCCATTTGGGCGCGCTATACCAGCCGTTCGAGCTCACGCTGATTTTCGGGGCGGCTTTTGGTGCCTTCCTCGCCAGCAACAGCAAGAAGTCGTTGATGTTGGTCAAGTCCGCCTTGCCCGACGCCTTGAAAAGCTCGCGCTACGGCAAGGACGTGTACATGGAGCTGATGGCGCTCTTGTACGTGCTGCTGAACAAGGCACGCCGCGAGGGCCTCATGGCCATCGAGTCGCATATCGAAGACCCGGAATCCAGTCCGATCTTCAGCGAGTACCCCCGCATCGCCAAAGACGCCAAGCTGATGGAGTTCATCACGGACTACCTGCGCATCATGATCAGCGGCAACATGAGCTCGTTCGAAATCGAGACGCTCATGGATGAGGAAATCGAAACCTACCGCCATGAGCGCGAAGTTCCTGTGCGCGCACTGCAGCAAATGGCCGATGGCCTGCCGGCCTTCGGTATCGTGGCCGCCGTGCTGGGCGTGATCAAGGCACTGGCCGCCGTGGACCAGCCTCCGGCGATCCTGGGCGACCTGATTTCCAAGGCCATGGTGGGCACGTTCCTGGGTATTTTGCTGGCCTACGGCTTCGTGGGGCCGCTGGCGTCGCGCATCGAGCGCCGCAGCGATGAGGCCACCAAGGTGCTGGAATGCATCAAGACCACGCTGCTGGCCAGCATGAACGGCTATCCGCCCCAGCTGGCCGTGGAGTTCGGCCGCAAGGTGCTGTTCTCCGCAGTGCGTCCGACCTTTGGTGAGCTGGAAGAGCACGTCCGGCAAGCCAAGTCCACCGCCACCGGCAAGGCCTGACGGAGCGGGCCATGAGCACGGTAAACAACCACCGTGTGGTGATCCGCCGCAAGAAGGTCCACGGCGGCGGGCACCACGGCGGCAGCTGGAAGATCGCGTACGCAGACTTCATCACGGCGATGATGGCGTTCTTCCTGGTGATGTGGCTGATCAGCGTGGTCCCGCGCGAAGAGCTCAAGGGCATTGCGGAGTACTTCCGCATGCCATTGCGCGTCGCCATTACGGGTGGGCCCAGCAGTTCGGCCGAGACCAGCGCGGTTCCAGGAGGCGGCAGGGATCCCTTGCGCAGCGAGGGCGATGTACGCCGCGCGCAGGGCAACCGCGTCGAGGCCCAGCCCATGGGCGACGCCGAACGCCGCGAACAGCATCGCCTGGAAAATCTGAAAAAGCGGCTCGAAAACGTCATCGAGACCAGTCCGGTGCTGAAGAGCTTCAGGCCGCAGTTGCTGATCGACCTGACTACGGAGGGTCTGCGCATCCAGATCATCGACAACCAGAACCGTCCGATGTTCGCCACCGGCCGCGCGGAAGTGCAGCCTTACATGCGCGACATCCTCAGGGAACTGGGGCCGGTCCTGAATGAATTGCCCAACAAGGTCAGCATCTCCGGCCACACCGACGCCTCGCAATACGCTCGCGGAGAGCGCGCCTATAGCAATTGGGAGCTGTCGGCCGACCGCGCCAATGCGTCGCGCCAGGAGCTGGTGGCGGGCGGAATGAACGAAAGCAAGGTCCTGCGCATCCAGGGGCTGTCGTCCAGCATGAGCCTGGTTAAAGATGACCCGTATGCGGCCGTTAATAGACGTATCAGCCTTGTGGTGCTCAACCAGAGCACCCAGCGGCGCATCGAAAGCGAGAACGCCGCGGCTGCGGACGTCAGCGCCAAGGATGCCCGAGAGGTAGGAACGGCGGTGGAAGCGGCGCAAGCCGCGGCCCAGGCCACGACGGCAACCAAACCAGGCGAGGCGGAGAGCAACCCGCCCGCGGAAGGGGTTCGATAGCAATGGCTGCAACGATTCTTGTGGCGGACGACTCGGCGACGATGCGCATGATCGTCCAGGCGACGTTGACGGGCGCGGGATGGAAAGTCCTGACGGCCGGCAATGGCCAGGAAGCGCTGGAATTGGCCAAGAGCCACCCGGTGGACCTGGTGGTCAGCGACTGGAACATGCCGGTCATGGGCGGTCTGGAGCTGATCCAGGGACTGCGCCAAGAGGACGAGTACCTGGACGTGCCGGTCTTGGTGTTGACCACCGAGGACGACGTGGACAGCAAGATGGCCGCCCGGGATCTGGGGGTCTGTGGCTGGCTTTCCAAGCCGGTCGACCCGGATGTGCTGGTGGAATTGGCGTCTGAACTGCTCGACGAGCAGGCCGGCGCGTAAGCAAGTTCATTTTTGAAGGCGTACGGGTCATGAGTTCTGGTTTGGACCTCAGTCAGTTTTACGAGACCTTTTTCGACGAGGCGGACGAGCTGCTCGCGCAGATGGAGCAGCTGCTGCTCGAGCTGGATGTGGGCGCGCCCGACATCGAACAGCTCAACGCGATCTTCCGCGCCGCCCACTCGATCAAGGGTGGGGCGGCCACCTTCGGCTGCTTCACTCAGCTGGCGGGCACGACCCATTTGCTGGAAAACCTCCTGGATGCGATCCGTCGCGGCGAAATGGCGCTGCGTACGGACATGATCGATATTTTCTTGGAAACGAAAGACGTGCTCAAAAGCCAACTGGATGCCTATCGGGCCTCCGAAGAGCCCGATGAAGCCGTGTTTGAGCGTATCTGCGCCGTACTGAGGCAGCTTGCGCTGGAGCATAAGGATCCCGCCGCGGCAGCCGCGCCGGCCGAGGCCCCTGCACCCGTGGCAGCGCCGGTTCCGGCCCCGGCTCCCGTGATCGCCCCGGCGCCTGCCCCCGAGCCCGCCGCGCAAGCGCCGGCAGCGGAAGCCGGCAGCTTGCCTCTGCGTGTGCGGATCACCAAGGTTTCGGACAAGGACGCCGCCTCCCTCCTCGAGGAAATGGGCAATCTCGGCAACGTCAAGGCCAGCGAACGCGCCGACGGCGCCCTGACCGTCTGGATGGACAGCACCTGCACGCCAGACGATATCGAGGCAGTATGCTGCTTCATCGTCGACGGCGACCAGCTGGAAATCAGCCGCGAAGCTGCTCCGGCGGGCGTAACGCAGGCTGCTGCTCCAATTGCGGCTGCGACGCCCGCGCCGGCTCCCGCACAGACGGCGCCCGAAGCGCCGGCCGTCGCCGAGTCGGCTGCGGCCGCCGAGGCCATCACACAGTCCACCCGCGCGGCCCGGCCCGCTGCGGCAGCTCCGGCGCACGCGGACAAGGAATCCACCTCGATCCGCGTCGGCGTCGAAAAGGTCGACCAGGTCATCAACTTGGTGGGCGAACTGGTCATTACCCAAGCCATGCTGGCCCAGACCGCATCCACGCTGGATCCGGTGCTGCACGACCGCCTGCTCAATGGCATGGAACAGCTTGAGCGCAATGCCCGCGACCTGCAGGAAGCGGTCATGTCCATCCGCATGATGCCGATGGATTACGTGTTCAGCCGCTTCCCACGCCTGGTGCGCGACATCGCCAGCAAGATGGGCAAGCAGATCGAACTGCAAACCCACGGCCGCGCAACGGAACTGGACAAGAGCCTGATCGAACGCATCATCGATCCGCTGACCCACCTGGTGCGCAACAGCCTGGACCACGGCATCGAGACGCCCGAAAAGCGCGTCGCCGCTGGCAAGGACCCCGTCGGACAGCTGGTGCTGTCGGCCCAGCACAACGGCGGCAACATCGTCATTGAAGTCAGCGACGACGGCGGCGGGCTGAACCGCGACAAGATCCTGAAGAAGGCGATCGCCCAGGGCCTGCCCGTCAACGAGAATTCGCCGGACGACGAAATCTGGCAGCTGATCTTTGCGCCGGGCTTTTCCACCGCCGAAAAGGTGACGGACATCTCCGGCCGAGGCGTGGGCATGGACGTGGTGCGCCGGAACATCCAGGACATGGGCGGCCACGTGCAGCTGTCGTGCGAGCCGGGCAACGGCACCACGACGCGCATCGTCCTGCCGCTGACGCTGGCCATTCTGGACGGCATGTCGGTGCGCGTCGGCGAGGAAACCTTCATCCTGCCGCTGAACCATGTAACCGAATCGCTGCAGCCCACCAATGACCAGATCTACTCGGTGGCGGGCAACGAGCGCGTGATGCACGTGCGCGGCGAGTACCTGCCGCTGGTCGAAATGCACCGGGTGTTCTCGGTCAGCGACGCCCAGACCGATCCCACGCAGGCCATCGCGGTCATCATGCAAGCCGAGGACCGCCGGTTTGCGTTGCTGGTGGATCACCTGATCGGCCAGCACCAGGTGGTGGTGAAGAATCTGGAATCGAATTACCGCAAGGTGCCGGGCATTTCCGCCGCCACCATCCTGGGCGATGGCAGCGTGGCCCTGATCGTCGACGTATTTGCGCTTGCGCGCGCCAACCGCGAGCGTTGGTCGCAGCCCGAAGCCATTCTGAATTGATGGAGAAATAAACCTCATGGCAGCCAAACCGCAAGCGCAAGCCGCGCGCAATGAAGATGTCGGCAGCGAGTTCCTGGTGTTCACGCTGGGCGACGAAGAGTACGGCATCGACATCCTGAAGGTGCAGGAGATCCGCGGCTACGACGCCGACACGGTCACCCGCATCGCGAATGTTCCGCCGTTCATCAAGGGCGTGACGAACCTGCGCGGCATCATCGTGCCCATCGTCGACCTGCGTATCAAGTTCAACCTGGGCCGCGTCGACTACAACGAGCAGACCGTGGTAATCATCCTGAACCTCGACCGCCGCGTCGTCGGTATCGTGGTGGATGGCGTGTCCGATGTGCTGATGCTCAATTCGGGCCAGGTCCGCCCGGCGCCGGAATTCGGCGCCACTTTGTCCACCGAGTACCTGACGGGCCTGGGCACGGTGGACGAACGCATGCTGATCCTGGTGGATATTGAAAAAATGATGACCAGCGACGAAATGGCGCTGGTGGAGAAGGTCGCGTCCTGATCGGAACGGCCTGCTGGGAGGTAAAAGCGCCATATTGAACCCAATGTGGCGCTTTCCTTTAACGACTTCAATCTGGGAGTGGTTCTTGTGATGCGCAAGTTCTTCGCAAACATGACGATACGCAGCAGCCTGTTGTGGGTGCTGGCGTTTTTCTCATTCATGTTGGTGATAGGGGCCGCGTTGGGCGTGCTGTCCCTGCGCATCAGCAATGGCACCCTGGCGCAGATCAAGCAATCGCAAGAGCTGGATGACGCGGTCGGCCGCGTGGTCTCCAGCTACAAGGACACCATGACTGGCCTGGGCCGCGCGGCCGCCGCCAACTATGCGGACATCGTGAAGAGCGTGGGGCAGCCCACCTTGCTGACCCAGGGCTTGTCCTCCGAGGCGGCTGGCCTGCTGGAGCGGGCCAAGGCCTCCATGAACAAGGGGCAGGCCGAGTACGAGTATTACAAGAGCCTGGCTCGGCCCGCCGAAGCGGCCGACGCCCTGAAAGAAATCGACGAATCCTATGACGCGCTGGTCCGGCAAGGGCTGACGCCGCTGGTGGCCGCCTTGGAAAAGGCGGACATGCCTGCCTACCAGAAGCAAGTCCAGACAGTACAGGACGCTCTCGAGGGGCGGTACGCGCGCGCCATCGAAGGCTTTGATTTCTGGCGCGCCAGCAAGACGCTGGATGCGCACGAAGTGGCACAGGTGCGCTACCAGTTCGTCCTGATGGCAGTCGCCGCCGGCGGCGTGATCGCTGCGCTGCTTGTGTTCGCCACCTATGTGTTCCTGCGTCGCCGCGTGCTGCTGCCGCTGAAGGAAGCCGGTCATCACTTCGACCGCATCGCCGGTGGCGACCTCACCGCCCGCGTGGACGCGCGCAATACCAACGAAATCGGCCAGCTGTTCGCCGCCTTGAAGCGCATGCAGGAAAGCCTGACCCGCACCGTGGCGTCAGTGCGCCGCGGCGTGGATGAGATCAACGTCGGTTCGCACGAGATCGCGGCGGGGAATACGGACCTGTCCAGCCGCACCGAGCAGCAAGCGGCCTCGCTGGAAGAAACCGCGGCTTCGATGGAAGAACTGGCCTCTACCGTCAAGCAGAACGCCGACAATGCGCGCCAGGCCAACCAGCTGGCGGCCAGCGCCTCGGACGTGGCAGAGCGCGGCGGTTCGGCGGTGTCGGAAGTGGTCCACACCATGCAGGAAATCTCGGCAAGTTCGCGCAAGATTTCCGAGATTGTTTCGGTGATCGACGGCATTGCCTTCCAGACCAACATCCTGGCGCTGAATGCAGCGGTGGAAGCAGCCCGAGCGGGCGAGCAGGGCAAAGGCTTTGCCGTGGTGGCAGGCGAAGTGCGCTCGTTGGCGCAACGCAGCGCCCAGGCGGCCAAGGAAATCAAGGGCCTGATCGAGGATTCCGTGACCAAGGTTGGCGCGGGATCGCAGCAGGTGGAGCGCGCCGGCTCGACGATGCAGGAGATCGTGGCCTCGGTGAAGCGCGTGACGGACATCATGGGCGAGATCTCGGCGGCGTCCGAAGAGCAGTCCAGCGGCATCGAGCAGGTCAACCGTGCCGTGTCGCAGATGGACGAGGTGACGCAGCAGAACGCGGCGCTGGTGGAAGAGGCTGCAGCAGCTGCGGGTTCTCTGCAGGAGCAGGCGCAGCGCCTGGCCGAAGCGGTGTCCGTGTTCAAAATCAACGTGGGTGAGGTCATCGAGGTTCCGGCCCAGCGCCTGTCGTCGGCGCGTTCCGCCGGTGACGACACCCGCTTGCAGGCGCCTGACTCGCTTGCGCTTGGGCACTGAGGATCGCAGTGGCTACAGCAGCGGCAACCCAGGCGCCGTCCATTTCGGTGGAACGCCAATTCGATTTTCGCGACGCGGACTTTTCGCGCGTGCGCAAGATGATTCACGCCTATGCGGGAATTTCGTTGGGCACGCACAAGCGCGAAATGGTCTACAGCCGGCTTGCCCGGCGCCTGCGCGCGCTGGGCATGCAGGATTTTGGCAGCTATCTGGACCAGCTTGAAAACGAACCGAATGCGGCCGAGTGGGAAGATTTCGTCAACGCATTGACGACCAACCTGACCGCCTTCTTCCGCGAATCGCATCACTTCCCCATCTTGGCTGACTTTGCCAAACGGCGCGGCGGCCCGGTGTCGGTGTGGTGCTGTGCGGCCTCCACCGGGGAAGAACCGTATTCCATCGCCATGACGCTGGTGGAAGCGCTGGGCCCTCGGGCCAGTGCAAGTTCGGTGCTGGCCACCGATATCGACACCAATGTGCTCACCCGTGCGCGCGCGGGGGTCTACCCGGCCGAGCGCGTGGACAAAATGGATAGCGAGCGTCTGCGGCGCTTCTTCTTGAAAGGCCGGGGCGCCAACGAAGGGCAGGTCCGGGTGCGTCCCGAGATCGCCGACATGGTCCGATACGAGACGCTGAACCTGTTGGCGCCGACGTGGCAAATCAACGAACAGTTTGATGTGATCTTCTGTCGCAACGTCATGATTTATTTCGACAAACCTACCCAGGCCAGGATCCTGGAACGGTTTGTGCCGCTGCTCAAGCCGGGTGGCTTGCTGTTTGCTGGCCATTCCGAGAACTTCACCTATATCAGCCGGGACTTTCGTCTGCGCGGGCAGACTGTCTATGAATGCGCGGGCAGGTCCTGAGCGGGCCGAGGCAGCAAAAAATGAAGAAAATTAGCGTTTTGTGTGTGGACGATTCGGCGTTGGTGCGTGGCCTGATGACCGAGATCATCAACAGCCAGCCGGACATGGAGGTGGTCGCAACCGCGCCCGATCCGCTGGTGGCACGCGAACTCATCAAGCGCCATAACCCCGACGTGCTGACGCTGGACGTGGAAATGCCCCGCATGGACGGGCTGGATTTCCTGGAAAAACTGATGCGCCTGCGGCCCATGCCGGTGGTGATGGTGTCGTCGCTGACCGAGCGAGGCGGCGAAATCACGTTGCGGGCCCTCGAACTGGGGGCCATCGACTTCGTCACCAAACCCAAACTGGGCATCCGCGACGGCCTGCTCGAATACACCGAGATCATCGCCGACAAGATACGCGCCGCCTCGCGCGCCAAGCTGCGCGCGCCAGCAGCGCACGCCGCGCCCGCCGCACCCGCGCCCATGTTGCGCCGTCCGCTGTCCAGCTCGGAAAAACTGGTCATCGTCGGCGCGTCCACGGGCGGCACGGAGGCGATCCGCGAGGTGCTGCAGCCGTTGCCGCCCGACAGCCCGGCCATCCTGATCACCCAACACATGCCGGCGGGCTTCACGCGCTCCTTTGCGCAACGCCTGGATGCCCTGTGTGCGGTGACGGTCCGTGAAGCCGTGCACGGCGACCGCGTGTTGCCCGGGCACGTTTATCTGGCGCCGGGCGGTGACATGCACATGCGTCTGGGCCGCAGCGGTGCCAACTACGTGATCGAGCTTGAAGCCAGCGAACCCGTCAACCGCCATCGCCCGTCGGTGGACGTGCTGTTCAACTCGGCGGCCGTCGCCGCGGGCAAGAACGCCATCGGCGTCATCCTGACCGGCATGGGCAAGGACGGCGCGGCCGGCATGCTGGCCATGCACCGCGCGGGCGCCCACACGATTGCGCAGGACGAGGCCAGCTGCGTCGTCTTCGGTATGCCCCGCGAAGCTATCGCCTTGGGCGCCGCGGATGAAGTGGTTTCGTTGTCGGCGATAAGCGAACGCATTCTGACTCGCCTGGGCGATCGCGGGCACCGCGTCTGACGCGCAAGGCTCCCCGATCGGTCCAAGCTAAATTTTTTCTGGAGTAGAAGATGGTAGACAAGGGCCTGAAGATTCTGGTGGTGGATGACTTCCCCACCATGCGGCGGATCATCCGCAACCTGCTCAAAGAGCTGGGTTTCGAGAACGTGGATGAGGCCGAAGACGGCGCCATCGGCCTGGAAAAGCTGCGCAATGGCGGTTTCCAGTTCGTGGTGTCGGACTGGAACATGCCCAATCTCGACGGCCTGGAGATGCTCAAGCAGATCCGCGCCGACGCGGCGCTGGCCTCGCTGCCCGTGCTGATGGTGACGGCCGAGGCCAAGAAGGAAAACATCGTTGCCGCGGCCCAGGCCGGCGCCAACGGTTATGTGGTCAAGCCTTTCACGGCGGCGACGCTGGAAGAGAAGCTCAACAAGATCTTCGAGAAAATCGCCGGTTGAGGTGAGCCATGAGCACGACGGAACATGAGAGCCCGGGCGAATCCCCCGACCTGATCCACCGCATCGCGTCGCTGACGCGCATGCTGCGCGACAGCATGCGCGAACTGGGGCTGGATCAGGCCATCAAGGACGCAGCCAACGCCATTCCCGATGCCCGCGACCGTCTGCGCTACGTGGCGCAGATGACGGAGCAGGCCGCCAACCGCGTCTTGAACGCCACCGAGCAGGCCGGCCCCATCCAGGATGGCCTGTCGCGCTCGGCGCAGGCGCTGGATGCGCGCTGGCAGCAGTGGTACGACCAGCCCCTGGAATTGCCCGAGGCGCGCGAGCTTGTGAAGGACACGCGCGCCTACCTGCAGGATGTGCCAAAGCAGGCGCAGCAGACGCAATCCCAGCTGATGGAAATCATCATGGCGCAGGATTTCCAGGACCTCACGGGCCAGGTCATCATGCGCATGATGGACGTGGTCGGCGCGATCGAGCGTGAACTGCTGCAGGTGCTGCTGGACAACGTCCCGCAAGAACGCCGCGACGAAGCCAACAGCCTGCTCAACGGGCCGCAGATCAGTCCGCAAGGCAAGACCGACGTAGTGACCAGCCAGGACCAGGTCGACGACCTGCTGGCCAGCCTGGGCTTCTAGCCGGGAGCCGCGCCGCCGGACAGGGACTCCGGCGGTGCATTTTCCGGGTGGTGCCGCCCGCGCATGAAGGTAGTCCCTAAGGGCGCAAAGCGCGCCTCGTGGATAGACTCCCCTCCAAAACAATAATCAGGGGCCGTGCAGCGTGAATCATGGCGCGCAATGCGCGCCAGGCAACGGATGCCCATAGAAGGCGATCCGGGCCGGCACAAGGAGATTGATCATGGCCAGATCCGTATTCCGCCTGGGCGGCATGTGGCGGTTGTTGCGGCGGCTCAATCGCGGCGACGCGACCCTGTCGGAACGTACGCTATCCATCAGCCCGGCCGTTTGGCCGCTGTACGGTTTCATGGCGCGCATACGCAGCCGCATCATGACCGTACGCCAATCCAGCATCGAAATCGCGCTGAACGCCGCCCGCACGCAGTTCCAGGCGGGCCATTGTTCGATCCTGGCACAGGAGCAGGCGCGGGCCGCGGAAGCGCTCGCGGCCAGCGGCGCGCAAATCGCCGCGTTGTCGACGTCAACCTCCACCCATGCGCGTGAGATTGCCGAGGTGTCAGGGCAAAATCTGCACGCGGCGCAGCAGGCGCTGGCCGAACTGTCCGACGTCAAGGCGCGGGTGGAGCGCATGACGCGGGAGATGGCTTCATTCACCGAGGTGGTCGGTCAACTGACAGACCGCGCCCACTCCGTTGGGGACATCAGCAAGCTGATCAAGGAGATCGCCTTGCAGACTCAACTCCTGGCCTTGAACGCCGGGGTCGAGGCGGCCCGGGCGGGGGATGCGGGGCGGGGATTCGCCGTGGTTGCCAGCGAGGTCGGGCGGCTGGCCGAGCGTGTGAACTCGGCTACCAGCGATATCGGCCGGCATACCGCCGAGATGTTGGAGCTGGTGGAGACGACCCAGCATCAGACCGGCACATTGCGCGAGGACGTCAACGCGTCCGGCGCAGTGCTGGATCGGACATGCTCCGGCTTTGAGCGTTTCGTGCGGGACTTCGACAGCATGAACCGCCAGGTCGGCGACGTTGTCCAGGCCATAGGCGAGGTGGACTCCACCAACCACGGTATGAGCGAGGAGGTGGGGCGGATAGCGGCGTTGAGCGCCGACGTGTTGAATCGCGTCGGCAACATGTCCAGCGAAATCGACCGCATCCGTCGCCAGACGGAGAGCGTGCAGGAGGTGCTGGCCGACATGCGCACCGGCAATACCGCCTTTGACGGCCTGTCCCAGGCTGTCGAAGCCTTCCGCGACGCCGCTGTCAACCTTTTGGAAGACGCCAGAAGCCGTGGTGCCGATGTGTTCGACCGCCATTACCGGCGCATTCCCGGCAGCGACCCTGCGCGCTACCACACCAGTTACGACCGGCAGATCGATGAGACCGTGACGCAGTTGCTTGATAGCGTGCTGGATGGCGTGCCGGGCGGGATCTACACGATCCTGGTGGACGGCCGGGGTTACGCGCCGGCCCACAATCGCCGCTTTTCGCAAGCGCCTACCGGGGATCCGAAGCAGGACATCCTGCGAGTGCGCAACAAGCGCATCTTCGATGATCCGGTGGGCTTGCGCCTGGCGACCAATACCGGCGGGATGCTGCTGCAGACCTATTCCCGCGATACGGGCGAAATCGTCAATGACATTTCCATCCCGGTCTATCTGGGGTCGGAACATTGGGGCGCGGTGCGGATCGGCCTGGACTTCAACCGCTTCCAGGCGGCGGCCGGAGAGGGCGAGGCAGACCGGCTGGCGGTCGCCACAGGCCACTGACGTGGCTGGCCTGCCCGGGCCTGGGGGCGTTCCGGGCGGGCCTGGAGCGCGCCGCCTGAAACGCATCCGGGAATAGCGCCGCTTTCCCCCCGTTTCTTGGCTTATCGCCAGACCCCGGGGCCTCCTAGAATCTCGGCGGGCAGCTCGTAATTCCAGAATCCGCGAGCCGCAACGACACCGCAGAGCATGGCCGAAGAAAGCGACCTCGAAAAAACCGAAGCCGCCTCTCCCAGGCGCCTGGAAAAGGCGCGCGAGGAGGGGCAGATTGCGCGTTCCCGCGAGTTGGGAACGTTCATGATGCTGGCGGCGGGCGTGGGCGCCATCTGGGTGGGCGGCAGCTCGCTCTACCGGACCCTGAGTGGCGTGTTGCGCAACGGCCTGGCGTTCGATCAGCGCATCGTTCTCGATCCCGGCGTGATGGTCGAGCGTGCGGTGGAGGGTTTCGGCCAGGCCCTGCTGGTGCTGTTGCCGATTTTCGGGCTGTTGGCTGTCATCGCCGTGTTGTCCAGCGTGCTTTTGGGCGGCATCGTCATCTCGGGCAAGCCCCTGCAGTTCAATTTCTCCAAGCTCAGCCCCATTTCCGGGGTGAAGCGGATGTTCTCGTCACAGACGGTGGTGGAGCTCATCAAGGCGCTGGCCAAGGCCGCGCTGGTCGGCGGCGTGGCGGTCTGGGTCATCTGGCGCTACCACGACGACATGCTCAGCCTGATGCACGTGGCGCCATCGGCGGCGCTGATCAAGGCGCTGACGCTGGTGGCGATGTGCTGCGCCTTCATCGTGGCGTCGCTGATGATCATTGTCATGCTGGACGTGCCGTGGCAGATCTGGAGCCACCTGAAGAAGCTGCGCATGTCCAAGGAAGACGTGCGCCAGGAACACAAGGAAAGCGAAGGCGACCCTCACGTGAAGGCGCGCATCCGGCAGCAGCAGCGCCAGGCGGCGCGCCGCCGCATGATGGCAGAGGTGCCGAAGGCGGACGTGGTGGTCACCAACCCCACGCACTACGCCGTGGCCCTGAAGTACGACGAGGAAAAGAGCGGCGCACCGCGGGTGCTGGCCAAGGGTACGGGCCTGATCGCAGCCAAGATCCGCGAGCTTGCCGCCGAGAACCGCATCCCCACATTGGAAGCGCCGCCCTTGGCGCGCGCATTGCATCAACACGTGGAGCTTGGGCAGGAAATCCCGTCCGAACTCTACACCGCGGTGGCAGAAGTGCTGGCGTGGGTCTTCCAGCTGCGCTCCTGGCGGGCCGGTTGGGGCGCCGAGCCGACGGCCCCGACCCGGTTGCCCGTGCCGGTCGAGCTGGACCCGCAAGCCAAAACCGCAGCACAAGGAGCTTAAGGAATGAGCGCTTTGCTCACCATGTTGAAAAGTAACGGGGCCACGCATGCGCGGCTGCTGGCAGGGCCCATCCTGATCGTGATGGTGCTGGGCATGATGGTTTTGCCCCTGCCCACGTTCCTGCTCGACCTGCTGTTCACCTTCAACATCGCGTTGTCCGTGATGATCCTGCTGGTGGCCATGTTTACGCGCAAGCCGCTGGATTTCGCGGCATTTCCGGCCGTGCTGCTGTTCGCCACGCTGCTGCGCCTGTCGTTGAACGTCGCTTCCACCCGCGTGGTGCTGCTCCATGGCCACACCGGGCCCGACGCCGCGGGCAAGGTCATCGAGGCCTTCGGCCACTTCCTGGTCGGCGGCAACTTCGCCGTGGGGATCATCGTCTTCGTGATCCTGACCATCATCAACTTCATCGTCATCACCAAGGGCGCGGGCCGTATCGCCGAGGTGGGCGCGCGCTTCACCCTGGACGCGATGCCGGGCAAGCAGATGGCGATCGACGCGGACCTGAACGCGGGCCTGATCGGCGAAGACGAGGCGCGCAAGCGCCGCGCGGAAGTCTCCCAGGAATCCGACTTCTTCGGCTCGATGGACGGCGCCAGCAAGTTTGTGCGCGGCGACGCCATCGCCGGCCTGCTGATCATGGCGATCAACATCATCGGCGGTTTGATCGTGGGCGTCGCCCAGCATGACATGTCGATGGGTGATTCGGCGCGCGTCTACACGCTGCTGACCATCGGCGACGGCCTGGTGGCCCAGATCCCGGCGCTGGTGATCTCGACCGCGGCGGGCGTGGTGGTGTCGCGCGTTTCGACCGACCAGGACATCGGCCAGCAGATTCTCAGCCAGCTGTTCTCCAACCCCAGCGTGCTGTTCCTGACCGCCGGTATCGTCGGCATCATGGGCCTGATCCCCAATATGCCGCACGTTGCATTCCTGACCCTGGCCGGCGCGCTGGCCTGGGGCGGCTGGATGCTGTACAAGCGACAAGCCGCGGCAGCGGCCGCGGCGGCCGAGGTGCCGCCACAGGCGATTACGCAGGCACAGGCCGCGGCGGCCGAGGCCAGTTGGGACGACGTGTCCATGGTGGACCAGCTAGGCCTTGAGGTCGGCTACCGCCTGATCCCGCTGGTGGACCACGCCCAGAATGGTGAACTGCTGCACCGCATCCGCAGCCTGCGCAAGAAATTCGCGCAGGACGTAGGCTTTTTGCCCCCGGTCGTGCATATCCGCGACAACCTGGAGCTCAAGCCCAACGATTACCGCATCCTGCTGTCCGGCGTGGAGGTCGGTCACGGCGTCGCCATGCCTGGCCAGTGGCTGGCCATCGACCCGGGCGGCGTGACCGTGCAGATCAAGGGCACGCCCACGACCGATCCCGCCTTCGGCTTGCCGGCGCTGTGGATCGACGGCAGTCTGCGCGATCAGGCGCAGGTGGCGGGCTACACAGTGGTTGATGCGGGTACCGTGGTCGCTACCCATCTGAATCACCTGATGCATCGTCACGGTTCCAATCTGCTGGGCCGCCAGGAAGTGCAGCAATTGTTGGACCGCATTGGACGCGATGCGCCCAAGCTGGTCGAAGATCTGGTGCCCAAGACCCTGTCGCTCACGGCATTGCAGAAGGTATTGCAGGGCCTGCTGTCGGAAGAGGTGCCGATCCGCGATATGCGCACCATCATCGACACCTTGTCCGAGCACGGTCCGCGCCTGGCGGCGCTGGCCGCGGGTACGGGCAGCCAGCCCGACATCAACGAACTGATCGCGCTGACGCGCCGTTCGCTGGGCCGCGCCATCACCCAGCAATGGTTCCCTGGAGAGGGCGAGCTGCGGGTGATTGGCCTGGACGTGAAGCTTGAGCGTGTGCTTTCGCAGGCGATGACGACCAGCGGCGGCCTGGAACCCGGGCTGGCAGATACCTTGCTGCGCGAAGCGCAGGCTGCGGTCGAACGCCAGGAATCGCAAGGCAACGCGCCGGTGCTGCTGGTGTCTCCGGTCTTGCGTGCGCCTTTGTCGCGCTTCCTGCGGCACCATCTGCCGCAGCTGGGCGTGTTGTCGAATACGGAAATACCCGATGAGCGCATGGTGCGTGTTACCGCGCTGATCGGCGGAGGTAATGGGGCATGAAGATAAGCCGATTTTTTGGGGCGAATAGCCGCGATGTGATGCGCCAGGTCCGGCAGGTGCTGGGCCCGGACGCGCTGATCGTGTCGAACCGCAGCGTCGATGGCGGCGTGGAGGTGCTGGCCACCGTCGAAGGCGCTTTTGACGATGCCGCCCATGAGGCCGCGCCGCGCCAGGACGCCGCGCCCGTCCGGCCGCCCGAAGCGCCGCCGCCTGCGGGCATGCGCTTCGATCTGCCTGAGCAGGCAGGGCGCGCGTCCACGCCTGTGATGCCGCCGAGCGGATATGCGGCGCCGTCGCGTTCGATCGCCGCATACCAGACCGCTTACGCTTCTTCGACACAGCCTGAAGATGAGACGCCCCAGGTTGCTCCGATAGCGCCCCAGCCGGTGGCGCCCGTGCGGGTTGAATTGCCATCGCTGCCGCCGTTGCGCCAGGTCCCCACAGATCAGTCCGCTGCATCCGCTGCCGCGCCTGGCGCTCCTGCCGCCGCATCCGCATATGCTGCCGCGCCGGCAGGGTTGGTCCCGGCGGCGCCTGTAGCCTATGCGGGCCAGCCGGCAAGCGCGGCTCCAGCGCCTGCGGCCTATACGCCGTCCACGCCCCAACCGGCACCCGCGCCTGCCATGGCCCGCATGCCGGACGCGCCGTTGCGTCAGCCGCCGGTTTTGCCGCCTGCGGCGATGCCGGCCGACGCCGCAGCCGGACTGCAGGACGCCATCAGCGCGCTGCGCGGCGCTTTGGAAAGCCGCATGGATGGCCTGCTCTGGGGCGGCCGCCAAGGGCCAGGTCGGGAACCCGCGGGCGCGGCTCTGTTCCGCAGCCTGCTGGATGCTGGGTTCAGCACCAAGCTGGTGCGCACGCTGGTGGAGCGCCTGCCGGAAGGAATGACGCCGGAAGCGGCGCTGAGCTGGGCCCGCAACGAACTGGTGACCCACCTGCCCGTGCTGCGTTCCGAGGATGAGTTCCTGGCTGGCGGCGTATATGCCCTGGTCGGTCCGACCGGTGTGGGCAAGACGACCACGCTGGCCAAGCTGGCCGCACGTTGCGTGGCGCGCGAGGGGCGCGAGCAGGTCGCGATGCTGACCACCGACAATTTCCGGATCGGCGCGCTGGAACAGCTGCAGATCTACGGACGCCTGATGGGCGTGCCCGCCCACTCCGTGCGCGACGCGGGCGAGTTGCGCCGCATCCTGGCTGAATTGGGCAGCCGCAAGATCGTGCTGATCGATACCACCGGCATCAGCCAGCGCGATCGCCAGGTGGCGGAACAGGCAGCCATGCTGTGCAACGCGGGCAAACCCGTGCGCCGGCTACTGGTGCTCAACGCGGCCAGTCAAGGCGACACGCTGGATGAAGTGGCGCATGCATATCGCAATGGCGTGGGCGAGGACGTCGCCGGTTGCATCATTACCAAGCTGGACGAGGCTACGCGCCTGGGCGCGGCGCTGGATACGGCCATCCGTCATCGCTTGCCCATCCATTACATGTCGGTCGGGCAGAAAGTGCCGGAACACATGGAGCTGGCCCGCGCCGACGTGCTGATCGACCGCGTCTTCTCGATGGTCGAGCGCGCCCGCGCGCTGTACACCCCTAGCGAGGCAGACCTCGCTACGCTGGTGTCCGCGTCGCGGGAGCCGGAAAGCGTGGATCCAGCGCGCAAGCGGCAATTGCTGGCGTCCGCCATCCTGCGTCCACAAGGCGGCGCGGGGTCCATCGAGGCCGCGCAGAACCTGGACGACGCGATCACCTGGCTGGAAAGCGATCCCGCCTGCGTACAGGCTCGCGCATCCTGGCGCGGCTATGTCGGCGACAGTTCGGGCGCGAGCGTAGCCGCCTTGGGCGATGACCCCTTGGCGATGGTGCGTCGAGAGTTTTCCGCGGTTTGCGGACGGCACCTGCTTGCCATGCATGGCAAAGCCGCCATGAAGGGGGAGGGCCTCCCGGGCGGGGCCTTGCTGGGCACGCTGCTGATGAGTGATCGCGGCACGGCTTTGGCGGCACCGGCGCAGCAATTGGTGCTGCCGCACGGCCTGTTGTCCTCCTTTGCGCCAGCGGCGCCGGCGCAGCCGGACGCGGCCCTGGCGCTACAGGCGCGAGTGGCCTGGCTGGCCGAGAAACTGGCGCGCGTCCCGGTCGTACACATGCTGGAAACCGGTACTTCCGCCTTGTGGCCAGCTTTGAACGAGCAGGGCGTTGCCTGGGTTGCGCGCAGCGCTGGCGGGCAGCGCGTCATCCAGGATGACTGCCCGACCAATTTGAATGCCGTGGGCAAGAGCGTGGGCTATCTGCCCGTCGGCCAACCTGGCGACATGCCGGGGCTGCACAGCGTCCAGGGCAGCAAGCGCGTGCCCCTGGCGTTGTGGGCCTCAGGTACGGAAGTGATCCTGCCGGGCCGCAACGGTGGCGAGCCCGTCCGGCTGGTCTGCGCCCGGCTGATCGACACGGTCAGTGGCGAGGTGGCCGGACAGTTGTTCGGCATGACCAATCTGCCCGCGTCCCAAGCGGATGCCGCCACCGTGGCGCGCTGGCTGGTGCTGCAGGATGAGGCCAAGGCGGGGTTCCGCTATATGGCGAATGCGTGGCAGGCTTTGCCGGCGGTGGACGGCGCTCATGCCTTGGCGCGCCAATCGCTAATGGCCGGCCAGATGGGCGCGGCATGTTGGCAGCTGGCGCATACGCCGGCAGCGGAAGTGCTGCGCGGCCCCCTGTCGGGCATCATGGGAACGGATCGCAAGCTGTCCGGGCGCATGTTGCCTGTGGCTTTGCTGAAGATGTATGCGATGTTGGAAATGACGGCGGGGTGACGACGGCCGTTGTTGCAGTGGCTTTGCGCAAATATGTGATGGGTTGCGCGCGATAGCGAGGTGGGATCTTGCGCGCGAACTGGCGCGCTTTACCCATCCTGCCAGGTTCAACCAGCCACGATGGGCTTGCGGCCCGGGCCGCTGCGTGCGCCACGCCCGCGGGCGTCGTAAGTGGACACGGTGCCACCCGCCGCGCCCAAGCCGCGCAGGGCGTCCAGCGACTGCTGCGTGTAGCGCAGGTGCACGTCGATGAGCGCGCCGTTGCGCAGGTTGATTTCGTTGGCGGATGCCGATTTACTGAGCAAAGCCTGCCAGACGCCGGACAGTTGCGGGTGCAGAACAGCCGCCTGCTCGGTGCCGGTGTGCCCGGCGGGCAGACCAATTTCCGCGAGCAGGGAGTCCCGGACCTGGCTCAGGTCCACAAGCTTGCGGGCGACGTCGCCCTTGCGCTCGGTGATTTCCTGCAGCGTGCCGACGCTTCCCAAGCCCACCAGCACCTCGGTCTCTTCTTCCAGAATGGCGGAGAACTCGGTGATCAGGGCATCTTCCTGGCGCATGCAGGATTGCAGGGATTCGACGGTGCTCATGGTCATGCTGTTGGACTCGGGAGATTCGGGGTTACTTCAGCAAATCGCGGGCGCTGGCAATCAGACTGTCCGCGATGCGGCCGGTGTCGATCTTCAACTGACCCGATGCGATTGCCGCACGGATGGCGGCGACGCGTTCAACGTTGATGTCATTGGAGCCGTCCTGCAGCGCCAACAGTTTGCGCGACGCCGAGCTCAGCGCCACCTGCGAGCTGCTGGAGCCGGTGGCGCTACTGGCGCCATAGGCCTGGGCAACCGCCGAGTCGGCGCGGGGCGCGACGGCGTCAGCCGATAGGGGGCGGTTGGTGGTCGAATTGATCTTCAAGATTTTCTCCGCAGGGCGTCCTGGGTCGGTTGTGCGACGGTTTCGCCTACTTATGCCTCAGTAACGGCAGGGCCGGACGGAACTTTAGGGGCAGGCGGCGTGTTGGTGCAATGCGACATGTAACAACAATTACAGTTGTATTTCGACCAGGCCGGCGTTGCGCACCACGCCGCTGACCACTTGGCCGCCTGCGGTGCGGACCTGCACGGTTGCGCCGGGTGCGGCGTTGTCGAGCGCCAGGCCTTCGCTGCTGACGACGAAGCCCTTCCCGCGCGCGTTGATGCGGACGTTGGCGCCGCGCACCACCGATTGTGCGTTGCGCAATCCGGAAGCCCGCACCGCTTGTCCCGCATTGATCCGGTGCACGGCCGACATGCCCACCACGGTTTGCGGATCTGTAATCGCGCCAGGGGGCAGGGAGACCAAATCGCCGTCTCTTGGGGCGAGGTCGTCCGGCGTCAGGGCCTGCCCCGCAGCAATCATGCGGGCGGCGACGTAGTAGTGGCCCGGCACGCTCACCGTCGCCTGGACATACGCCGTCCAGGGCTTGGGCGAGTTGCAGCGCACCCCGACCGTCATGCGTGAACGCAGTTTCATACCCGAGGGCATAAACGGGGACATGGCGTCGCAAGGCGCCAGGCGTTCCGCGCGCGGCGGGTCTATCGCGATCGAGGGCTGCCCTGGAAGGCCGGCCAGTTGATCCAGCAGATAGGTTTGCGCGGCAAGAGCGATCGCCTCGGGGGCCTGAACGGCGGCTTCCTGCCCCTGCGCGGCGGCCAGGGGCAGCAGCAGGGCTGCCAGGCAGCCTGCGCGCGCGCGGAGTCGGAGTGCGGATATTTTCATGATGGAGGAATTGTAGAAGTCCGCGGCATTCGGCAATACGTGAATTGGATGAGAAATGACGGGTTATTTGGCTGATTGTGTTGAGCGCCCGGCCCCTATGATGCCGTCATCCAATGGGATAACGGTCTGTCCGGCGTCCCTGGCTTTATCTGAATTGCAACGCACCAAGGCGCCCCGATGCTAGACAGGCTTAATGAAGATTTTCGGTTCTTCCAGCAGTCCCTGGGACTGCGCGCGCAACGCCAGGAAGTGCTGTCGTCGAACATCGCCAATGCCGATACGCCCAACTACAAGGCGCGCGATTTCGACTTCAAGACGGCCATGGCCAACGCCATGGAAGGCACGAAACGCCTGCCCGACACCGCGCTCACGCTGACTGCCGCTCGCCATATCCCGGCCAAGGCCGTATCGCAAGGTCCGACGGAACTCCTGTACCGCCTGCCGTACCAGCCGAGCATGGATGGCAACACGGTGGACATGGACATCGAACGCGTGCAGTTCGCGGATAACACCCTGCATTACCAAAGCACGATGCAGATGCTGTCTGGCCGTATCCGGACCATGATGGCCGCAATTCAGGAATGATTCTTTAAAGGGAGCGGCAGGCAATGTCCTTGTTGAGCATTTTCGATATCGCCGGTTCGGCGCTCAGCGCGCAATCGCAGCGCATGAACGTGGCGGCCAGCAACATGGCCAACGCCGACAGCGTGGTTGGCCCCGACGGCAAACCCTACCGCGCCCGTCAGGTCGTGTTCCAGGTGAATCCCCCGGCCGGCCAGGCGCTGGGCCAGGAAATCGGCGGCGTGCGCGTGGCTGGCGTGGTCGAAGACCAGTCCCCCTTGAAGCAGGTCTATGACCCGCAGCACCCCATGGCCGACGCGCAGGGTTACGTCAGCATGCCCAATGTCGACCCGGTGGCCGAAACCGTGAACATGATCGCAGCCTCGCGCTCTTACCAGGCAAACGTGGAAGTGCTCAACACCGCCAAGGCCCTGATGCAGAAGACCCTGACCATCGGCCAGTCCTAATTTCCGGAACCAGTTAATCCATGACCACTATCGACCAATCGACGAGCAAGACCGGCTTGGGCCTGGCTCAAACGGGCGCCAATAGCAGCAGCACGGCGCAAGGCCTGCAGGACCAGTTCCTGAAACTGCTGGTCACGCAGCTGCAGAACCAGGATCCCCTGAACCCGATGCAGAATGCCGAGCTGACCTCCCAGCTGGCGCAGATCTCCACGGTGGAAGGCATCACCAACCTGAAGAACACCATGCTCGCCATCAGCGGCCAGATCGACGTGTCGCAGTCGATGAATGCCGTGGCCATGATAGGCAAGGGCGTGCTGATTCCCGGCTCCAAGATCAAGTCTGGCGTGGATGCGGCAAATCCCGAGGCCCGCGTCGTCACGCCTTACGGTCTGGACCTGCAGGGCGATGCCCAGAAAGTGCAGATCCGCATTTCCGACGCCAATGGCGCGGTCGTGCGCACGATCGAAACGACAGACCAGAAGCCCGGCGTGTACACGCTGTCCTGGGATGGCAAGAACGATAACGGCATTGTGCTGGAACCGGGCGCGTACACCGTGTCCGTCCTGGCTACGGATGCCGATGGCAAGAAGGTGAATGCGGAAGTCCTGAGCTACGGCCAGGTCAAGAGCGTGGCGTACTCCACTGAAGGCCTGAGGCTGGATCTGGGCCTGGAAGGCCAGACCAGCATGCTGGACGTGCGCAAGGTGATCGGCGCCTGAAGCGGGCGCAATGTATCGGTGCCGGCGCAAGGGCGGCGGCTTCCCCTAGTTAAAGATTAGCGAGAACAAACATGGGTTTCGGACAAGGATTGAGCGGCTTGAACGCCGCAGCGCAGAACCTGGACGTCATCGGCAACAACATCGCCAACTCCGGCACGGTCGGCTTCAAGTCCGCCACCGCGTCGTTCGCCGACGTTTACGCCAGTTCGCGCGTCGGCCTGGGCGTGAAGGTTGCGGCCATCAACCAGCGCTTTACCGTGGGTACGGTGAACGGCGGCGGCGGCGAATACGACATCGCCATTGACGGCGCCAAGGGCATGTTCCGCGTAACCGACCAGAGCGGTGCGGTGATGTACACCCGCAACGGCGAATTCCTGGTCGACAAGAACAATTTCATCATCAACGCACAGGGCTATCGTCTGACGGGTTATCCGCCGGGCTCCGTGGGTGCGAATCCGGTGGAATTGCAGCTGCCTACTGCCAACGTGGCGCCGAAGGCGACTTCCACTGGCACCACCGTGGCCAACCTGGATGCCAACGCGAAAGTCATCTACGAAACGGATACGCAAACCAAGGCACCCGTCCTTGGAAGGGTCACGTTGGGCACGGCGCCCGCCACTGTGTACACCTTCAGCCGTGATGCTACGGGAACGGCAACGCTGGAGGATACCGTGCCGGCCGGTCTCGGGCTGCCGGCCCCGGGCTCCACCTTCACCGTCGGTACGGAAACGGTAACCGTGGGCGCGGGCGGCGTGATTACGGGTGGTGATCTGTCGAAGATGGGGGCGTTTACTGAGTACACGGCGGCTGTCGTCGAAACTGGCAAGCCGTTCGACCCGAAGCTGTCCAACTCCTATACCAACGCCTCGCCGATGACGGTGTTCGACTCGCTGGGCAATTCCCATCAGGTCATGCAGTACTTCGTGAAGCGCCCCGCAGCTACTGCGGATACCAGCACGTACGACGTTTACTACACGATCGACGGGCAGGCCATGGCGCCGACCACCGAAGCGGGCGGAGTCTGGGGCAACCCGCAGAAGTTCACCTTTAACAAGGCCGGCGTGATGACCAGCGCACCTGTCGTCAACCTGTCCTTCGCCAACCCGGGCGGCGGCACCACGCCCGCAGATCCGATCAACATTGCGATGAACTACGCCGGCACCACACAGTTCGGCAGCGCCTACAAGCTGGTAGCCAAGCCGGACGGATACGCTTCCGGCGAGTTCAGCGGCATCAACATCAGTGGTGACGGCAGCATAGTGGCGAGCTACACAAACGGCGAGACCCAGGTTGTCGGCACCATCGTGCTGGCTGACTTCTCCAACCTGCAGGGGCTGCAGCCCGTGGGCAACAACGCCTGGACGGAAACCTCCGCCTCCGGCCAGCCCATCCTGGGCCAGCCCGGCACCAACGGCCTCTCCAAGGTCGTGGGCCAGGCCACGGAGTCGTCCAACGTCGACATGAGCAAGGAACTGGTCAACATGATCATCGCCCAGCGCACGTACCAGGCCAACTCGCAGACCATCAAGACCCAGGACGAAATCATGCAAGTCCTGATGAATCTGAAGTAAGCCGGGCAGGCACGAGACGACACCGACGGAATAGGCAATGGACCGTATCATCTACACCGCCATGAATGGCGCGGCGCGCATCACTGAGCATCAGGCCGCGCTTTCCAACAACATGGCCAACGTGAACACGGCGGGTTTCCGCGAGCAGATCGCGCTGTACCGCTCCGTGCCGGTCACGGATGGGACGAGTCTGCCCACGCGTGTTTCGACGGTGGCGTCCACGCCGCGCAACAGCTTCCAGATGGGCAATATGCAGACCACGGGCCGGGACCTGGACGTGGCGCTGTCCAGCGAGCGTGGCTGGATCGCCGTGCAGACGCCGCAGGGCGAGGCGTACACCCGCGCCGGCAGCCTGCAGGTCGGCATCAATGGCTTGTTGCAGACCTCGTTGGGCCAACCCGTGTTGTCGGACCAGGGCGGCCCCATCGACGTGCCCGACCAGGCCGCGCTGACCATCACCGCGGACGGCACCATTACCGCCATCGGCGCAGGCGACGCGCCGAACAACATCCTGAACCTGGGCCGGATCAAACTGGCCAGCCCGCAGAACGAGCAGCTGGTGCACGGTGACGATGGCGTCTTCCGCATGGCGCCCGTCAATGGCCAACCCGCGCCTCCGGTGCCTGCCGACCCCAGCCTGCGGCTGTTGTCGGGCGTGCTGGAAGGCAGCAACACCAATCCGATGGCGGCGATGGTCGGCATGATCGCCAACGCCCGCCGCTTCGAGCAGCAGATGCAGGTGATCCAGCAGTCGGACCGCAACGCCGAGCGCGCCAACGGCATCCTGTCGGTAAGCGCGTGATACGGCAACTGAACTAGAAACATTTTTTGCGCGCGGCCGGGCCGCGGCACCAGGAGTACTTCATCATGATGCGTTCGTTGTGGATCGCCAAGACGGGTCTGGAAGGTCAGCAGACCTCCATGGACGTGATTTCGAACAACTTGGCCAACGTTTCGACCAATGGCTTCAAGCGTGGTCGCGCCGTGTTCCAGGACCTGATGTACCAGACGCTGCGTCAGCCTGGCGCCCAAGTCGGCGACGCTACCCAGCTGCCGTCGGGCCTGCAACTGGGTACCGGTGCGCGCGTGGCCGCGACCGAGCGCATCCACACCGCCGGCAATCTGAACAACACAGGCAGCGAGATGGATATCGCCATCAATGGCCGTGGTTTCCTGCAGGTCGAACTGCCTGACGGCACCCAGGCCTACACCCGCGACGGCGCACTGCAACGCGACCAGAACGGCCAGTTGACGACCGTCAGCGGCTACGTGATCCAGCCGCCGATGAACATCCCCGACAATGCGCTGTCGATCTCCATTGGTAACGACGGCATCGTTTCGGTGACGCAGCCCGGCGCCGCTGGCATCAACGTGCAGATCGGCCAGCTGCAGATCGCCACGTTCATCAACCCCACCGGCTTGCAGAGCGTCGGCGAGAACCTGTACCTGGAGACCGACGCTTCGGGACCCGCCAACCTGTTGCAGCCTGGCGTGGACGGCGCCGGTTCGATCATGCAGAAGTACGTTGAAACCTCCAACGTCAACGTCGCTGAAGAGCTGGTCAACATGATCACCACCCAGCGCGCCTACGAAATGAACAGCAAGGCCGTCAAGACCTCGGACGAAATGCTGGCCCGCCTGACCCAACTGTGATGCCCATGTCTGTCCTGCGCCTGGTATCGAGTGCGGCCCTGGCTATGCTGGTGGCCGGTTGCGCCATGATCCCGCCCGAGCCCATCGTGACCGGGCCGACGACGGCGGCGCCGCCGCCGCCGCCCACGCCCATGGCGCAGCCCACGGGCTCGATCTATCAGCCGACGACCTACGGCAACTATCCCTTGTTCGAGGACCGCCGGCCGCGCAACGTGGGCGATATCGTCACCATCGTCCTGAACGAAAAGACCAACGCTTCCAAGAACGTCGCCACCAACACCAACCGCAGCGGCAGCGCTTCCCTGGGCATCGCCGCCGCGCCGTCCTTCATGGATAGCTGGGCCAATGCCAACCTGAACACCGACGCCAAGGGCGGCAATGTGTCGCAGGGCAAGGGCGACAGCACGGCGAACAATGCCTTTACCGGCACCATCACGACCACGGTGGTGGGGGTGATGTCCAACGGCAACCTGCAGGTCGCGGGCGAAAAGCAGATCGCCATCAACCGGGGCAGCGAATTTGTGCGCTTCTCCGGCGTAGTCGATCCGCGCTCCATTACCGGCACCAACACCGTGTCGTCCACGCAGGTGGCCGACGCCCGCATCGAGTACCGCAGCAAAGGCGTCATGGACGAAGTCCAGACCATGGGCTGGCTGCAACGCTTCTTCCTGATCGCTTCGCCGTTCTGAACATGAAACAACCGAATCCGATATCCGCCTTGGTGTCCTTGTTGGCGCGCGTCTGCATTTCGGTCGGGCTGATGGCCGGCGCGGGTGCGGCGCACGCCGAACGGCTCAAGGACCTGGCGTCGATCCAGGGCGTGCGGGGCAACCAGCTGATCGGCTATGGCCTGGTCGTGGGTCTGGATGGCAGTGGCGACCAGGTGCGGCAGACGCCGTTCACGCAGCAAAGTCTGACCAATATGTTGTCGCAGCTGGGCATTACCGTTCCGCCCGGCAGCAATATGCAATTGAAGAACGTGGCCGCGGTCATGGTCACGACCACGCTGCCGGCTTTCGCCCGTCCGGGCCAGACGCTGGACGTGGTGGTTTCGTCCATGGGCAACGCCAAGAGCTTGCGCGGAGGCACATTGCTGATGACCCCGCTCAAGGGGGCCGATAGCCAGGTCTACGCGATCGCCCAGGGCAATATCCTGGTGGGCGGCGCAGGCGCCTCCGCCGGTGGCTCCAGCGTGCAGATCAACCAGTTGAATGGCGGGCGCATCAGCGCGGGCGCCATCGTAGAGCGCGGCGTGCCCACCACGTTCGCGCGTGACGGCTACGTTTATGTGGAACTGAACAATACCGATTTCGGCACGGCGCAGAATGTGGCCATGGCGTTGAACCGCAAGTTCGGCCAAGGCACCGCCACTGCGCTGGACGGTCGCGTGGTGCAGGTCCGCACTCCGATGGATCAGGCTTCGCAGGCGCGCTTCCTGTCGCAACTCGAAGACTTGCAGGTGGCGCGCGCGCCCACGGTGGCCAAGGTCATCATCAATGCGCGCACGGGTTCGGTCGTCATGAACCGCACCGTCATGATCGAAGAAGCCGCCGTGGCCCACGGCAATCTGTCGGTCATCATCAATCGCCAGAACCAGGTATCGCAGCCTGACACGCCTTTCACGGAAGGGCAGACGGTGGTGGTACCCAATACGCAGATCGAGGTGCGCCAGGAGAACGGTTCCCTGCAACGCGTGAGCACCAGCGCCAATCTGGCGGATGTGGTCAAGGGCTTGAACGCCCTGGGCGCCACGCCGCAGGACCTGCTGGCGATTCTGCAGGCCATGAAGACCGCCGGCGCCTTGCGCGCCGAACTGGAAATCATCTGACGGCCATGGCGTACACCAATGATGCGGCGCGCGGCGCCAGCCGGCAGGATTCGGTTTTCGACATGGGCCGCCTGTCTGACCTGAAGCGCGATGTCAAAAAGGATCCTGAGGGGACCGAGCAGCAGAAACAGGTTGCCAAGCAGTTCGAGGCCCTGTTCCTGCAGATGATGGTCAAGCGCATGCGCGAGGCGACGCCCAAGGAAGGGCTGTTCGACTCGCAGCAGACGCAGATGCTGCAGTCCATGGCGGACGAGCAGCTGGCCCTGCATCTGGCGTCGCCTGGCATCGGCCTGTCCGGCGCCATTCTGGCGCAGATGCAGCAGGGCAAGCCCGGCGAGTTGGGCGCGGATGCGGTCAAGCGCCTGGGAGAGGGCGCGGACCTCGATTTCCGCGCCGCTGGCTCGCGCGAAGTGTCGGCATTGCTGAATGTGATGCGCAATAACAGCGCGCAGAACCGGGCGCTGGCCGCTGCGGAAGGCGCGCCCGACCACGTGGTCGCCTTCGTGTCCAAGATGTCGCGCGCAGCCAATCTCGCTTCCCAGCAAAGCGGCGTGCCGGCCCGCCTCATCATGGGCCAGGCGGCGCTGGAGTCGGGCTGGGGCAAGCGCGAGATCAAGCACCAGGACGGCAGCACCAGCTACAACCTGTTCGGCATCAAGGCGGGATCCAGCTGGAAGGGGCAGGTTGTCAACGTACTGACTACTGAATACGAAGACGGCGTGGAGAAAAAGGTGACGCAACCTTTCCGCGCCTACGCGTCCTACGAGGAATCGTTCGCGGATTACGCCCGTCTGATCGGCAACAGCCCGCGCTACGAGGCCGTCACGCAGGCCCGCAACGAGATCGAGGCGGCGCGCCGGATCCAGGACGCGGGTTATGCAACGGATCCCCAGTATGCGCAAAAGTTGATCGGCGTGATGAGCCAGCTGCGGGGCGCGGCATCCAAGGTGGAAATTTCTCGCCAGATGTTGGAAGGACTCTAAATTCGGATCATCTCCTGCCGTTAATTGGATATCCAGGTATATCAGCGGTTAAATACGGGGCATTGTCAGCATGAATATGTATAAATTGGCGCTGGGCGGGCTGAACGCCGCTCAGGCAGGGCTGGCCACCACCAGCCACAATATCAACAATGCCACCACGGTCGGTTACAACCGCCAGCGCGTCATGGTTTCGACTGCCGGCGCCCAGGCGACCAGCAACGGCTACATAGGCCGAGGCGTGCAGGTCGACACGGTCGTGCGCAGCTACGACAGTTTCCTGTACAAGCAACTGGTCGGCGCTCAGGGCAGTGGCGCCCAGTTGCAGACGCAATACAACCAGGTCTCGGCAATCAACAACCTGTTCGCCGACCGCACCGTCGGCATCGCGCCAGGCCTGACCAATTTCTTCACCAGCATGAATGCGGTGGCCAGCAAGCCTGCCGACCCTGCCGCGCGCCAGGATTTGCTGGGCAAGGCCAATAGCCTGGCCACCCAGATCCGTTCGGCCTACACCGAGATGCAAAACCAGCGCATCGGCCTGAACACGCAGATCACCACGACGGTCGAGCAGGTCAACAGTTATCTGACGCGTATCGACGATCTGAACCAGCAAATCTCGCTGGCTACGGGCAAGGCGGGCGGCAGTCCTCCGAACGATCTCCTGGATCAGCGTGATCAGGCCGTCATGGAACTGAATCAGCTGGTAGGCATCACCACCTACGAACAAGGCGACAAGATCAACATTACGTTGGCCAACGGTGGCCAGGCGCTGCTATCCGGCAACACCATCTATCCGTTGCAAGCGGTGGCTGCCTCGAAGGATACGGGGCGTACCGCCATTGCCTACACGCTGCCGGCCGGCTCGGGTAAGACGGTCGCCGTGGAGCTGGACGATGCGGAAGTGACCGGCGGGTCGCTGGGCGGCCTGCTGCAGTTCCGCGCGACTTCGCTGGATGTCATGCAAAGCCAGCTGGGTCAGATGGCCGTCGGCCTGGCGCTGTCCTTCAACGAGCAGCACAAGCAGGGCCTGGACCAGAACGGCAATCCCGGCACGGACTTCTTTGGCATCGGTTCGCCGCAGGGCGTACCGAATGCGCAGAACAAGAGCAACGCGTCGCTTTCGGGTCAGTTCACGAACCTGAACAACATCAACGCCAAGGAATACGAGATTTCCTTCGACGGCACGAACTACCGCGTGCTGCGCATGCCGGAAGGTTCGCAGGTCTACAACGGTCCGGCCACCGGGACGCCGGGCACGCTGAATCTCGACAGCGAGATGGGTGTGACCCTGACCATCAGCGCGCCGCCCCAGGCTGGCGACAAATGGTCGCTGGCACCCACGCGCGATGCGGCACGCGATCTTACCGTTCTGATCTCCGATCCTTACAAGATCGCGGCGGCCGACTTAGAAGGCGGTGACGCCAACGGCAAGAACGCGCTGAAACTGGCTCAGCTGCAGAACAGCAAGGTGCTTGGTAACGGCACGATGAGCGTGAACGATATGTTCGGCCAGGTGGTGAATACGGTTGGGGTGCAAACCGCTCAACTCAAGTCCGCGGCGACCGCGCAGGCAAACCTGATCACGCAGAAGACTGCGGCGCAGCAGGCGGTCTCGGGCGTCAACCTGAACGAAGAATACGTCAGCCTGTCGCTGTACCAGGAACAGTATCAAGCCAGTGCTCGCATCATTGATGTGGCCAGCACCATGTTCGACACGCTGCTGGGTCTGCGCGGCTGATCGGATCGTTGAATCGTGACAAATAAAGAAAATTTCGGAGCTTCACCATGCGCCTGAGCACCTCGATGATGTACTCGAACGGCCTGAAGGGCGTTCTCTCTCAGGAATCCGATATGAACCGCCTGGTTGAGCAGGTGGGCAGCGGACGCAAGAACCTGACTCCGGCGGATGATCCTCTGGCCGCTGCGTTGGCCATTAGCGTGGCTCAGACGCAGAGCATGAATAATACGTATGGCATGAACCGCCAGACCGCCAGCACGAATCTGGGGCAGGAAAGCAATACGCTGACCGCTGTGACGAATGCCTTGCAGGAGGCGCGCACGCGTATCATCCAGGCCGGCGGCGTGCTGTCGGATAGCGACCGCCAAACCTTGTCCACGGCACTCAAAAGCACCCGCGATGCCTTGCTGGGGCTTGCGAACACGACGGACGGCAATGGTCAATATCTGTTCTCGGGCAATGATGGCAGTGTGATGCCGTACTCCAAGGACGCGACCGGCAAGATCGCTTATAGCAATTCTGTGGGTGAGCGGACCATTCAGGTTGACCAAAGCCGCCAATTGTCCTCCAGCGATCTGGGGAAGGACATCTTTGGGCGCGCAAACCCAGGTTCGCAAGCCTTTGTGGCTTCGACGCCCGATTCCAATACCGGCACTGCCGAGTTTGGTCCGGCATCCGTGGTGCCGGGTTCGGCAAACGCGGGCAAGAAGTTTGCCGTGCAGTTTGAGACCGACGCAGTCACCGGAGCGATCGGCTATCGCGTTACGACGACGAATCCAGACGGTTCCAGCGCGACCGTGCCGGCCGCAGGAGCTCCGGCAACCGCATACGCTGATGGAGCTACGGTCGATTTGGGCAGTGGCGTATCCGTATCGATTAAAGGCGCCCCGCAGGCTGGTGACGTGATAAATGTCGAAAGCGTCCAGTCCTCCGATATGGACGTGTTCGCTACCTTGGACGACGTGATTGCTGCGCTGGACGCGCCCAGCGCTGGCGACCCCGTCGCGACCGCCAAACTGAACAATGCACTAGCGACGGCCAACAAGAAGCTGGCGAACACCTACGACAACGTTCTCACGGTGCAGGCTTCGGTCGGCGCCAGGATGAACGAACTGGACGCACTGAACTCCACGGGTACGCAGAAAGGCCTGTCTTACTCGAAGTCTCTGTCTGATCTGGAAGAACTGGACTACTACCAAGGCGCCAGCCAGCTCGCGTTGCGCCAGGTCGCGCTGCAAGCGGCGTCGGCAGCATTCATGACCATCCAGGGATCAAGTCTGTTCAGCCGCAAGTAGCAATGCGGTAGGTTCAAAAGCGCGCCATCGGGTGCGTAGGGTTGCGCCTTTGCGGACGCTACTGGCCAGGGGCCGGGGCGTCCGTGTGTGCGTGCAGAGTAGGAAATAGTCGTTTCACATTGCTTAACGCTCGGATATTCCATGCTTGTCAACTTGAAAGTCCGCACCTGTCTCGTTCTGGTGTTGCTGCTCTTCACGGGCGCCATGTTCATCTCAAATGGCGTGGCGTGGATGGGGCTGAACTCGAGCAATGAGAAGCTGGAGCGGGTCAACGACGCCTATTCCACGCAGGCCTCGCAGCTGAACCGGGCCTACATCCTGTTCCTGCGCGGCCGCTTGCTGTTGGCGACGTCGCTGATGGATCTGCAGCAAGGAAAGACCGAACAGGCGACTTCGCAGGCCAAGCGCGCGGAAGGTTTGATGCAGGAAGGCGCTCAGGCGCTGGACGCATACCGCAAGGCACCGCGCCTGGAAGGCTCGGAGGCTTTGAATCAAAAGCTGGAAGGCGCCTACAAGCAGTTCAGCGACGTGGTCAGGCGTCAGGCGGCCGCGTTGTCGACCATGGCCGTGCAGGACTACCTGGATCTGAACGACGCGGGGAGCGCGGCGAACACGGCTCTGAGAGAGGCCGTCGGCGGCGTGCTGGCGCATATCGACTCCAGCACCGATGAGCTCGTGGTGCAGGCCGAAGCGTCCCACGGCGTTTCGCGCACGGTCACGATAGTCATGCTGGCGATCTCCCTGGCCTTGGCATTGGGCTGCTGGCTGTTCATCAGCCGGACCGTGCTGCGCCCGTTGCGGGAAGCGGGCGACCATTTTGAAAAGATCTCGGGCGGCGATTTCACCGGTCGCATCGACGTGCGCAGCACCAACGAGATTGGCCAATTGTTTGGCGCTATCAAGCGTATGCAGGAAAGCCTGACCCGCACCGTGGCGCTGGTGCGCCGTGGCGTGGACGAGATCAACGTGGGCTCGCGCGAGATTTCCGCCGGCAACACGGACCTGTCCAGCCGCACCGAGCAGCAGGCGGCCTCGCTGGAGGAAACCGCGGCGTCGATGGAAGAACTTGCGTCGACCGTGAAGCAGAACGCGGACAATGCGCGCCAGGCCAATCAGCTGGCGGCCAGCGCGTCCGATGTGGCCGAGCGCGGCGGTTCTGCGGTGTCGGAAGTGGTCAGCACGATGCAAGGCATTTCGGCCAGCTCGCGCAAGATCTCCGAGATCGTGTCGGTGATCGACGGCATTGCCTTCCAGACCAACATCCTGGCGCTGAATGCGGCGGTGGAAGCGGCGCGCGCGGGTGAGCAGGGCAAGGGCTTTGCCGTGGTGGCCGGCGAAGTGCGCTCGCTGGCGCAGCGCAGCGCCCAGGCGGCCAAGGAAATCAAGGGCCTGATCGAGGATTCCGTGACCAAGGTCAGCGCGGGCTCGCAGCAGGTGGAGCGCGCAGGGTCGACGATGCAGGAGATCGTGGCCTCGGTGAAGCGGGTGACCGACATCATGGGCGAGATCTCGGCGGCGTCCGAAGAACAGTCCAGCGGCATCGACCAGGTGAACCGCGCGGTGTCGCAGATGGACGAGGTGACGCAGCAGAACGCGGCGCTGGTGGAAGAGGCGGCCGCGGCCGCGGGTTCGCTGCAGGAACAGGCGCAGCGCCTGGCCGAAGCAGTGGCCGTGTTCAAGATCAATGCGGGCGAAGTGATCGAAGTCCCCGCGCAGCAATTGGCATCGCAACGCAGCGCGCCCCGCATGCCGGCGCCGCCCACACAGCCGCAGGCTGCGGCAGGCAAGGTGCCCGCCGAACCCGCTAACGCTGAAGCGCCTCAGCCGGCGGAACCTGCACCCAAGGCGGCGCCTGCGCCACGCCTGACTCAGGTCGCCCGGCCCAAGCCAGCGCCGGAAGCGGCCACCACCGTTCGTCCGCTACGCCGGCCAGCCAGTCGCCCGGCGAGCGCCAAGGATGCCGCGCCTGCGGCGCCAGCCTCCAGCCGGCGCCCAACGCCTGCGGCGGATGACGATTGGGAGTCTTTCTGACGGAGGGATCCGTCAGCGCAGCACAGGCAGTAAAGCTACCCCCCTATTTACGGCCTGGCGGCAAGAGTGCCGCCGGGACGACTACCGGAATATACGGAAATGTTTAGCAATCTGAAGGTGCGTACGGGCTTGATGCTTGCCCAGTTGGCCGTAGCGCTGGCCGCGCTGGTTTCCATCGTCCTGGGCTGGAACAGCATGCGTTCCAACTCCGAGGCGATCAATGCACTGGATAGCTTGAGCGTACAGCAGGCGAATCTGATCAAGGACGCTTACACGCAGATGCTGCGCGCGACCATACGCGCCGACATCGCTGCCGCGCAGCGGGCCACGGGCGACGCCAATGGCGCCAGCGAGAACACCCGTACGGTGCAACAGCTGGTCGCCGACGCCAAGAAGAAGATGGAGACCTTCAAGGCCATCCCGAAGACCACGGCGGTAGGCAAGAGCGCCGAGGGTGACCTTCTTTCCTCGTTCAACGGCTTCGCAGACGCATTGCAAGCCATGATGTCGGCCTTGGACAAGGGCGATTCGGCGGCTTACCTGGATTTGAAAAACACCAGGGCCGGCGCCGCGAGCGGGGCGTTCTCGAAACAACTGGGCGAATTCGCCAAAGACATTACCTCCTACAGCGAAGAGATGGTGTCGTCCTCGCGCTCGCAGGCGGCGACGATGGCCATTGTGTACGCCGCGTTGGCGGTGCTGATCGTGGCGGTATGGCTGGGCGCCTTCCTGTTCATGAATCGTGTCGTTCTGCGGCCTTTGCGCGCTGTCAGCGACAGCTTCGACAAGATCGCTGGCGGTGATCTGACCGTCCGCGTAGACGTGACCTCGACCAACGAGATCGGCACGTTGATGGCTGCGGTCAAGCGCATGCAGGAAAGCCTGACTCGTACCGTATCTGCGGTGCGCCGTGGCGTGGACGAGATCAACGTGGGCTCGCGCGAGATTTCCGCCGGCAATACGGACCTGTCCAGCCGCACGGAAGAACAGGCCGCTTCGCTTGAGGAAACTGCGGCTTCGATGGAGCAACTGGCATCGACCGTGAAGCAGAATGCGGACAACGCGCGCCAGGCCAACCAGCTGGCGGCCAGCGCGTCCGACGTGGCCGAGCGCGGCGGTTCGGCGGTGTCGGAAGTGGTCAATACCATGCAGGAAATCTCGGCCAGTTCGCGCAAGATCTCCGAGATCGTGTCGGTGATCGATGGCATTGCCTTCCAGACCAACATCCTGGCGCTGAATGCGGCGGTAGAAGCGGCCCGCGCGGGTGAGCAGGGCAAGGGTTTTGCCGTGGTGGCGGGCGAAGTGCGCTCGCTGGCGCAGCGCAGCGCGCAGGCGGCCAAGGAAATCAAGGGCCTGATCGAGGATTCCGTGTCCAAGGTCGGCGCGGGTTCGGAGCAGGTGGAGCGCGCCGGCTCGACGATGCAGGAGATCGTGGCCTCGGTGAAGCGCGTGACGGACATCATGGGCGAGATCTCGGCCGCTTCCGAGGAACAGTCCAGCGGCATCGACCAGGTCAACCGTGCCGTGTCGCAGATGGACGAGGTGACGCAGCAGAACGCGGCGCTGGTGGAAGAGGCTGCCGCGGCCGCGGGTTCGCTGCAGGAACAGGCGGAACGCCTGGCCGAAGCGGTGGCTGTGTTCAAGGTCAATGCGGGCGAAGTGATCGAAGTCCCCGCGCATCAGTTGGCGGCTCAACGTCCGGCGGCGCGCGTGGCTGCCCCGGTCGCGCCCGCAGCGCAGGCGGACGCACCCGCGGTGGAGGCCAAGGCAGTGCCAGCCGTGCGCTTGACGCATTCCACCCGGACCAAGCCGGCTGCGGCTGAAGGGGCGACAGCGGCGCGGCCGCTGCGCCGTCCCACGGTACGTCCGGCTGCTGCACCGGCGGCCAAGCCCGCCGCGACGGCTGGCCGCCGATCAGCGCCTGCGGATGACGACTGGGAATCTTTCTGACACCGGCGTTGCCGGTAAATGGGTAGGGTATGCGAGGCTATATACATCTTCTGGCGACGGCCGTGGTGGCGGTTCTTCTGGTCGGCTGCGCGGCGTCCGGGCACAATTTCGACCCGGACAAGCTGTCGACCTTGACCCCTGGGCAAACGACGCTGGAAGAGGCTTCACGTGCACTGACCGCCCCGCCCGACAAACTCTACAAGCAGACCGACGGTACGCTGCTCGCGCTCTGGGCCTTCAAAATCACCTTCGTCGCGGACGGCTTGTACAGCCGCAAGGAAGCGCTGCTGCAATTCGGTCCGGACGGCCGACTGCTGCGCCTCGTCGACAGCACCAATATCTTGCTGGAACCCTGGGAACGCCAGAAGCTGCTGGGACCCGCGCCTATGCCTGACCTGCGTCAGGACATGGCGCCGCCCGCCGCGGCCCCCGAGGTGCAGACCATCTACATACCGGGTCCGGGTGAACCGGCCGGATTGCAGCCTCAGGGCAAATAGCGCCCTGTAGTCCAGCGGGGAGCATCGCGGCGCGAGCCGCGATGTACGTCGCCCGGAGTGCATGTCTCGTGTAACAAGGCATGTCCATCGGGTGGTTTTTTATTTGGTCAGAGTAGTTCCTGAGGGATGGGGAAATAATATGGAAGCGAGTCTCGAGTCCGGTACGAAGTCCGGAAAGGTCGGCAAGAAGAAGGCCGCGCGCGCACCCAAGGTGAAGCGCAAGCTGCGGTTGCGCGATGCCCGCGTCGGCACCATGTTGCTGTGGGTCATGGCGTTCTTCGCCGTGTTGATCGCGGCGGTGGGCGGTCTGGCCGCGTATTTCCTGCAGAACAACTATGAGTCGATTCGCGAGGTCAATGCACTGACCGAACGTTCGAAGCAGGTCGAAGTGATCAACAGCGACATGTTGCGCGCGCGGGTTGCCTTGATGGTCGCCGCGCGCCACCTGCAGGAATCCGGCTGGGGCAGCGGCGAGAACTCGGCCCGCGATGCCGCGGCGGCCTTGAAGGGCGCCACGGACCTGCTGACCGGCGTGCGCAGCCGTTTCGCCGATTTCCAGAAGAACATGCTGCAGGACGATACGGGCCGCCAGCTGTCCATGAACCTGGTCCGTCGTTATCGTTCATACATCGACGATGGCGTGGATACCATGGTCGAAGCCCTGCGAAGCGAAGACTATTCCACCTTCTATATGGTGAACAACGAGTACGGCACGCCGCGCAGCGCAGCCTTCATCGAGGCGCTCAGCGAGTTTGGCAAGTACATCGGTGACCAGCAGCAAGCCACGATCGAAAAGGCCGAAGCCAATTTCAACCTCGCCATGGTGGCGGTGGGTGTCGCGGTCGGCCTGGCTGTGCTGCTGATGATTCTGGCGCGTCTGGTGTTCGGCCGCCTGGTGGTGCGCCCCTTGGTGGAAGCCGGCCAGCATTTCGACAAGATTGCAGCCGGAGACCTGACCAGCCGCGTGGAAGTGCGTTCGCACAATGAGATCGGCCAGTTGTTCGCCGCGCTCAAGCGCATGCAGGAAAGCCTGACCCGTACCGTATCCGCGGTGCGCAGCGGCGTGGACGAAATCACGGTGGGTTCGCGCGAAATCTCGGCCGGCAATACGGATCTGTCCAGCCGCACGGAAGAGCAGGCGGCTTCGCTGGAGGAAACCGCGGCTTCGATGGAAGAACTTGCGTCGACCGTGAAGCAGAACGCGGACAATGCGCGCCAGGCCAACCAGCTGGCGGCCAGCGCGTCCGATGTGGCCGAGCGCGGCGGTTCGGCGGTGTCGGAGGTGGTCAGCACGATGCAAGGCATTTCGGCAAGCTCGCGCAAGATCTCCGAGATCGTGTCGGTGATCGATGGCATTGCCTTCCAGACCAACATCCTGGCGCTGAATGCGGCGGTGGAAGCAGCGCGCGCGGGTGAGCAGGGCAAGGGCTTTGCCGTGGTGGCGGGCGAGGTTCGCTCGCTGGCGCAGCGCAGCGCCCAGGCGGCCAAGGAAATCAAGGGCCTGATCGAGGATTCGGTGAGCAAGGTCGGCGCGGGCTCGCAGCAGGTAGAGCGTGCGGGTGCGACGATGCAGGAGATCGTGGCCTCGGTGAAGCGGGTGACCGACATCATGGGCGAGATCTCGGCCGCTTCCGAAGAGCAGTCCAGCGGCATCGACCAGGTGAACCGTGCCGTGTCGCAGATGGACGAGGTGACGCAGCAGAACGCGGCGCTGGTGGAAGAGGCGGCCGCGGCCGCGGGTTCGCTGCAGGAGCAGGCCCAGCGCCTGGCCGAAGCAGTGGCCGTGTTCAAGATCAACACGGGCGAAGTGATCGAAGTTCCTGCGCACCAGTTGTCAGGCGGTTACGCCGCGCCGACGCTGACGCAGGCTTGATGCTCGTCGTCTGACGTCAGTAACAGGACCGCGGCCGCGCTGATGCGCGGCCGCGGTCCATATGCTTTGCGCCTTGGCGTGCGCAAATTCATGCGCACGTTAAGTTTTCGAAAATTTGGTCGTTAACAACAATAACGCCTGAAAAGGGCGGTGAACAGTGTTCGAAAATGCGGGGCCGTGCCGTCCCGGAGCCTGACGAACCTGGCGGGGGAACACGTCTATGCGGGGCGTCAGATCCGGTTTGCTCGCCGATATTCATTCGCTGCTCGACATGATGTATCCGGAGGCAAGCTGTGCGCGTCAACCTACCCGTCCACAATGTAGAAACCAAGCTGCGCGAGGATCAATACCTGATCTCGCGTACTGATACCAAGGGCCGGATCGTCTATGCGAACCCGGCTTTTGTCGAAGTCAGCGGTTTCTCCCGCGAAGAACTCATCGGCAAACCGCACAACATCGTGCGCCATCCCGACATGCCGCCCGAAGCCTACGAAGACCTGTGGGAAACGCTGCAGGCCGGAGAGTCGTGGCTGGGCCTGGTGAAGAATCGGCGCAAGGACGGCGGTTACTACTGGGTGCTGGCCAATGCAACGCCCATCGTCGAAAACGGCGAGGTCGTGGCGTATTCCTCGGTACGGGTGCGCCCCTCCGAAGAACAGATCGAAATGGCTGAGGATTTGTATGCCCGAATTCGCGAGGGCACGGCCAAGGGCGTGCGCATCCTGCGCGGGCGTCCCGTGCGGGCGGGCTGGCGGCGCGGCGTGGACGTGCTGGCATTTCCATTCCGGCGCAATGTCCGCAGCCGCATGCTGCGTCACGCGCTGCTGTCATCCGCAATCATGGCTGGCGCGGGCATTTACGGCCTGCGGGCCAATTGGGCGGAACTGGGCACCTTGGGCGCGAGCGTTGGCTGCGCGGCCATTGCGCTGGGCGTCATCGCCATCTTTGGCATGGGCTGGCGCCTGTCGCGCTCGCTGCTGGATCCGATGGTGGATGCCGCCAATATGGCGCGTCAGGTGGCCGCGGGCAATCTGACCACGCAGATCGTGGCGGATTCCGACGATGAAGTCGGAAGTTTGAAGTTCTCGCTGGAAGTGATGCGCAAGAGCCTGATCGGGATTGCACAGGACGTGTATCGCGGCATTGAAGGCACGACCCATGCCGCAGCGCATATCGCGCGCGGCAACCAGGAACTCGCGGGCCGTACCGAAGGCCAGGCGGCGTCCTTGCAGCAGACCGCGGCCAGCATGGAACAGCTGACCTCCACGGTGCGGCAGAACGCCGACAACGCGCGCCAGGCCAACCAGCTTGCGGCCAGCAGCATGGAAGTGGCGCGCAAGGGCGGCGTGGCGGTCGGGCAGGTGGTCAGCACCATGCACGGCATTTCGGACAGCTCCCGCAAGATCGCCGATATCGTCAGCATCATCGAAGGCATCGCGTTCCAGACCAACATCCTGGCCCTGAACGCCGCCGTGGAAGCGGCCCGCGCCGGGGAGTCCGGCAAGGGCTTCGCGGTGGTGGCAGGCGAGGTCCGCAGCCTGGCGCAGAAGAGCGCGCAGGCAGCCAAAGAGATCAAGGGCCTGATCGAAGACTCGGTGGAACGTGTGACCGAAGGCTCCCAGCAGGCCGAGCAGGCGGGAGCGACGATGCAGGACATCGTGGCCGCCGTGCATCGTGTCACCGACATCATCGGCGAGATCTCGCAGGCTTCGCAGGAACAGTCCAGCGGCATCGAGCAGGTGGATACGGCGGTGTCGCAGATGGACGTGATGACGGTGCAGAACACCGCGCTGGTTCAGGATCTGGGTGGTGCCGTGATGCAGCTGGGCAACCAATCCGGCGCGCTGCGCGAGACGATCCGGGTGTTCCGCCTTACCGGGCAGCAGTAAACGGAAACGGGCGGTGTCACCCACCGCCCGGCATCCACCACTACCAGTCCAGTCCTATTTGCCCGCCAGAGCGTCGGCGACCCGGCTCATCGCCGTGAGCCCAGATTCGAACAGCGATTCCAGGAAGGGCCCGGCGTGCGGCAGCACGACCGTCAGAATGGTGACGCCGATGATGAGCGTTACGGGAAAGCCGATAGAGAACACTGACAGCTGCTGCGCCGCACGATTCAGGATGCCCATCGCCAGGTTGATGGTCAGCAGCGCGCAGATCAAGGGCAGGGCCAGCAGCAGGCCCGATACGAAAATGGTCTTGCCCCATTCCACCACTACGCCAAAGCCGTTCTGGTGCAACTGGATCATGGCGACGGGCAAGGTGTCGAAGGAGCGGACCAGCGCGGCCAGGACCAGCAGATGGCCGTCCAAGGCTAGAAAAGTCAGCATCGCAATGATGTTGAACAGGCGCGACAGCACTGCGGTATTGGCGCCGGAACTCGGGTCGAAGAACGACGCGAACGACAGGCCCATCTGCAGGCCGACGAATTCGCCGGCGGTCTGCACCGCGGCGAATACCATGCGCATGGTGAAGCCCAACGCGATGCCGATCAGCACCTGCTGCATCACCATCCACAATCCGGCAAACGAGCCGGGAGCAATGGGCGGCACGGGGTCGAGCGCCGGACTGATCGCGACGGCCAGCACGAAGGAAAGTCCGACCTTGACCTTGATGGGAATCAGCGATTCGGAGAACAGCGGCGCGGTGCCCACGAGCGCCAGGATACGCACGAACGGCCAGAGGAACTGGCCGATCCAGCCGTTGAGCTGCTCGAGCGTGAAGGCGATCATGGGGGGAGGTCCGGTGCCTGGCGACGGCTGCCGTTCAGGACACCAGCATGGGAATCTGGCCGATCAGCTGCCGTATGTAGTCGACCATGACGCCGATAAGCCAGGGTCCCAGCAGCACGAGTACGCCGCACATGGCCAGCAGCTTCGGAATGAACGACAGCGTCATTTCGTTGATCTGCGTGGCGGCCTGGAAGATGCTGATGACCAGACCCACCACCAGCGTCACGAGCAGTAGCGGCCCGGCCATCGCCAGCACGATCTTCATCGCCTGGTAGGTCATGGTCATGACGGTTTCGGCGGTCATGGCGATTCTCCTCCAGGCGTTATTGGTAGAAGCTCTGGGCGAGCGAGCCCATGAGCAGGTTCCAGCCGTCGGCCAGCACGAAAAGCATCAGCTTGAAGGGCAGGGCCACTGTCACCGGCGGAACCATCATCATGCCCAGCGCCATCAGCACGCTGGCGACGACCAGGTCGATGATGAGGAAGGGGATGAAGATGGTGAAGCCGATCTGGAAGGCGGTCTTGAGTTCGCTGGTGATGAACGCCGGCACCAGGATGCGCAGGGGCACCTGAGTAGGGTCTTCCAGGGCGGGCTGCTTGGCCAGGTTGGCGAACAGCGACAGATCGTTCTCGCGCGTCTGGTGCAGCATGAAGGTGCGCAGCGGCGCGGCGGCGCGCTCGACCGCCGCCTCGAACTGGATCGAGCCTTCGGACAGCGGCTTGTAGGCGTCGGTGTAGATCTTGTCGAATACTGGCGACATCGTATAGAAGGTCAGGAACAGCGCCAGGCCGATCAGCACATGGTTGGGCGGCGACATGGCCGTGCCCATGGCGCTGCGCAGCAAGCCCAGCACGATGATGATGCGGGTGAAGCCCGTCATCATCAGCAGTGCGGCGGGCAGGAACGACAGCGACGTCATCAGCAGCAGGGTCTGCATGCTGAGCGAATAGGTTTCCGAACCGTTCGGGCCCGGCGTGGCTGTCAGCGCAGGCAAGGTTGCCTGCGCGACGACACCCGCGGGAAACAGGGCCAGGCCCAGCAGGGCGGCGGCGCCGAGCAGGTGCAGCGCGCCGGGCCGGGCGCGGACGGGTGTCGTGCTTGTGGGCAAACTCATGGGTGTCGCTTGGAGGGCGCGGCAGCGCTAGCGGCGCTTGAGCGCCTGGCCCAGCTTGGCCGCGAAGGCGGCCGCAGGCAAGGTCGAAGCCTCCGGCAACTGGCCGGCGGGCAGGGTATGCAGGGTATTGAGCTGGTTCGGGCCTACGCCCACCACCAGCCAGGTGTTTTCGACTTCCACCACCACGATGCTCTGGCGCGGGCCGACGGGCAGGCTTGCGACCTGCCGCAGCAGGTTGCCGCCGCCGCGTTGTGTCAGCCCGGCGCGGCGCGCCAGCCAAGCCGAAGCCAGGATGGCGGCCACGACCAGGATCAGGCCGACAACGACGCGCAGGAGAGCGGATTCGTCCATGACGCCCAGGTCAGCGGCGGTTGTTCAAGCGGTTGATCCGCTCGGACGGCGTGATGATGTCGGTCAGGCGGATACCGTACTTGTCTTCCACGACCACGACTTCGCCCTGGGCGATCAGGTAGCCGTTGACGAAGATGTCCATCGGTTCGCCTGCCAGACCGTCCAGTTCGACCACGGAACCCTGACCCAGCTGCAGCAGGTTCTTGATGGTCAGGCGGGTGCGGCCCAGCTCGACCGTCAGCTGGACGGGGACGTCCATGATCAGGTCGATGTCGGCGCCAGCGCCGCCGGCGGTGCCAGCCAGGGGCTTGAACACGGATTGCGCGGCGGATTGGGCGGCAGCAGCGGGAGCGGCAGGCGCCGCGGCAGCGGGAGCCGGCGCCGGTGCGGGCGCGGCTGCGCTGGTCTGCTCGGCCATCGCGGCGGCCCAGTCGTCCTGCGGCTTCAGGCCGTCGGCCTGGGTGGGCGGATTGGCGCGGGATTGTTCGGCGAGCGCGTCGGCCCAGTCGTCGGCCGGGGACGAGCCGGTACCGGGCTCGTTCTTGTCAGTCATGGTCAGAGGCCTCGTTGGATTCTGTATCGTGGGTAAACATGTTCTGTACGCGCAGGGCGTACTGGCCATTGAAGACGCCGTAGCCGCATTCCATCAGCGGCACGCCGTCGACGCTGGCGACTATGGTTTCGGGTACGGTCACGGGGAGGACGTCACCTACCTTCAGGCTCATCAGTTCGCGGATCGACGACGGGATGCGGGCAAATTCCGCCACCACGTCGATGTCGGCGCTGCGCACCTGGCGCGAGAGCTGTTGCGCCCAGCGCTGGTCCACTTCTTCGAGCGTGGTTTCCTGCAGCGGGCGCGTCAGCAGATCGCGCACCGGCTCGATCATGGAATAGGGCAGGCAGATGTTCAGGTCGCCGCCGGTCGCGCCGAATTCGATGTGGAACGAGGTGACGACCACCACTTCATTGTTGCCGGTGATGCTGGCGAACTTGGTGTGCATCTCCGAGCGCACGTACTCGAATTCGATCGGATAGACGGGGTCCCAGGACTTGCCGTAGCTTTCCAGGGTCAGGTTGAGCAGGCGCCGGATGATGCGCTGTTCGGTCGTGGTGAAGTCGCGGCCTTCGACGCGCGTGTGGTAGCGGCCATCGCCGCCGAACAGGCTGTCGATGACCAGGAACACCAGGTTCGGGTCATAGGTGAAGAGCGCCGTGCCGCGCAGGGGCTTCATCTGAATCATGTTCAGATTGCTCGGCACGGGCAGGTTGCGTTCGAAGTCCGCGTACTTCAGGATCTTGATCGAACCTACCGTGATGTCGGCGCTGCGGCGCATGAAGTTCAGCAGCACATGGCGCATCTGGCGGGCGAAACGCTCGTTGATGAGCTCCAGCGTCTGCATGCGGCGCCGCACGACGCGGTCCGGCGAACTCAGGTCGTACGCGCGGGCGCCGGCGTTCTGGTCCGCGGCGCTAGCTTTGCTGTCGCTTTCGCCGGTGACGCCCGCCAACAGCGCATCAACCTCGTCCTGCGAAAGAAATGCCTCGTAGGCCATGCTTATTGCACCACGAACGCCGTGTACAGTACGTCGGTGACATACTGGCCGTCCGGCAGGGGCGAGAAGGGGCGATTCACGGCCTGCTTGATGGCGTTGGCCATGTCGGTCTTGCCTTGTTGAGTCTGCACGCCGGTGGGCGATTGCGACGACAGCACCATCAGGATGCGGCTGCGCACTTCAGGCATGTACTTTTCGAGGCGCGTGCGGGTTTGTTCGTCGCTGACGCGCAACGTCAGGCCCACGTGCATGATGCGTTCCGTATCAGGGTTCTGCAGCGTGACGGTGAAGGGTTCGATCGGCACGAAGATCGGCGCGGGCACGGCGACCGGGTTGGCCGGCGGCGCGACAAAGGTGGTCGGGGCTGCTTGCGGGCCTTGTTCGGGTTGGCCGGGCTGACCGGGTTGGCCAGGTTGCCCTGCCGGCACCTGACCGACGCCGAGCTGCACGGTTGCGCTGTTCTGCGGCTGCATGCGTTGGGTGATGAACCAGGTTGCGCCGGCGCTGGCCGCGGCAACGATGAGCAGGACCAGGATTGCCAGCAAGGGGCGAAGAATACGGCCCATGCCGCCGGAGCGGGAAGAAGGCGCGCCGCGCGCAGGCATGGGTGAAGGTTTGGAAGTCGCCATCTCGGTGTCGATGCGTGTTTTGCCGCTGATGAAAACGGGTTCTTAGTGGATGAAAGCATTCTGCCCCAAATGCCGCTTCCGCTTGGAGGCGAAAAACAGGGCGAAAGCCGCGTATCTCAAGCTATTGCTGCACCGCCCGCAGCCGTGGCCGGGAGCGATGCGTTGCTTTGTCAGGCGAAGGTGTCCACCAGCGCGTTGGCGTTGCGCGGGGCCGTTACCGCAGCCGGTGCTTCAGCCACGGCTTCGGCGCCAGTCTGGGCGCCTCCGGCATGGCGTTGCGAGCTGTTGCCGCCTTGTTGCGCGAATTCTTGTTGGGCGGCTTGTTCACCCACGCTGGTCTGGCCCAGCGAGATGCCGGCCTGGGCCAGCGCCTGCTGCAGTTGCGGGATGGCGGTTTCGATCGCCTGGCGCACCGAGGCGTGGGCCGACACGAACGAAGCGCTGGCGACGCCGTCCGACAGGTTCAGGCTGACGCGCAGCGGGCCGAGATCGGGCGGATCGAGGCGCAGTTCGGCAGTTTGCATGCCTTGGCGCGCGTTGTGGCTCATCATGACGACCTGTTGGCCGAGCTCCGTGCCCCAGTGGGTGCCGCCGACGGGAGTGGCGACTTGCAGCACGACCGGCACGACCGGTGCGGCGACTGCTGCGGGGTTTGCAATGGGAGCGGCGGCAGGACGCTGCGCGGCTGCGGCAAGCGCCTGGGCCAGATGGCCCTGGGCCGAGGCGCCATGCTGGGGCGCCTGGAATTGCTGTTGCGCGCTGGCCAGGGCAGGGGTCTCGTCGGTCTGTTCTGGCATGGTGCCATGGTCCGCGGCGGGGCGTGCGTCGCGCGCGGGACGGGGCAGCGCGACCTCCGCAGCGAGTCGCGGCGTTTCGGCCTTGACGGGCGCGGTAGCGGCCGGGGTGCGGACCGGCGTTTGCGCGACGGCCGCGGCGTCAGTGCCGGGCTTGGCTGCCGCGGTGACCACCGGTACGGCGATTTCTGTCTCGCGGGCGGCCAACGCGGCGGCAGCCTCTGCCTGCGGAGCGGTCAGGCCGACAGCGCCAGAGGCTGCGATGGCAGCGGCCTGCGCCTGCGTCGCGGGTGCCGCGTCGGCGGCATTCAATGCGGCGGTCAGAACGGCGGCGCCGCTGCTCATCGCTGCGGCGGCAGCGGTGGCGTTGCCGCGCGCGAGCTGCACTTGTTCTGCGGCCTGGGCCGCGATTTCGAGGGCTTGCTGCGGGAGTATGACCGCGGGTTGAGCGGCCGCAACGGCGAGTGCGCCTGCCTCGGCCTGCGCGGCGGCTTGCACCGCCTCGTCGATGGCGCCGGCGGCGGCGCCTTCGGCGCGGGCGGCTGGGTCGCTGGATGTCTTGCCATCAGCCGGCGTCTTGGCGCCGTTGTTGGCGGGGCGCGAGTCGGCGGCCTGGTTGGGGCGTTGTTGCGCGGGACGCTGCTGGGCCAGCACGTCGGAGAAGCTGGGGCCCTTCTTGTTACTTGTAGGCGCGCTCTTGGCGCCGAGCGCGTCGGCGATCGACGAGGGTGCGGCGGGCGCGATGGAGGGCAGGGGCAGGGGAGCGTTCATCTGGGGCTTCCTGTTAGGTATTGCTTAATGCATGCCGGTCTGGCGCTGGACCAGACGGGCGGAATATTCATCGTTGGCGCGCTGTTCGCGGCGGGATTCCACCACGGCCTGGGCGCGCAGTTCGCGCTGCGCCAGGGCGTCGTAGGAGTTGAGCTTGCGCTTTTCCTGTTGCCAGTAGAGCCGGCCCTTGGCGAGGTTGTCGTCGGCTTGGCGCAACACGCCTTGTTGTTGGCTGATGGCGTCGTCCAGCGTGCTGATGAAGCGCTGGTAGTTATGGCAGTCGCTGGCGGACATTCCGCTGGTCATTGCCTGTTGCAACCGTTCCAGGTAGTCCTGACGGTAGTCGTGCAGCATGGACAGCTGGCGTTCGGCGTTGGTGCGTTCGGCGCTGAGCCTGCCGAGGAGGCGGGCGGCTTCGTCCGTGCTCTCTTTGGCCAGGTTGATCAGCATGTCCAAAGGCAATTGGCTAGGCATAAGCGTCCCTCAATTCGAAACTGGCGCGCAATTGGCTGACGGCGGCTTCATAGCCGACGTTTTCGCCGATGTCTTGTTGCAGGAAGGCTTCCAGGCGTGGATAGCGGGCGATGGCCTCGTCCAGCTGCGGATCGTTGCCGGCAGCGTAGGCGCCCACCGCGATCAGATCGCGGTTGCGCTGGTAGCGCGACAGGCTTTGCTTGAAGCGGCGCACCACGGCGAACTGCTCGGGCGTGATCAGCGAAGTCATGGCGCGCGAGATCGACGCTTCGATGTCGATGGCCGGGTAATGGCCTGCTTCGGCCAGGTGGCGCGACAGCACGACGTGGCCATCCAGGATGGCGCGAGCCGAATCGGCGATCGGATCCTGCTGGTCGTCGCCTTCGGCCAGCACGGTGTAGAAGGCGGTGATCGAGCCGGCCTTGCCGGATGGTCCAGGCGCGCCCATGCCGGCGCGCTCGACCAGCGTCGGCAGCTTGGCGAAGACCGAGGGCGGATAGCCCTTGGTTGCCGGCGGCTCGCCGATGGCCAGCGCGATCTCGCGCTGCGCCATGGCGTAGCGGGTCAGCGAATCCATGATCAGGAGCACGTCCAGGCCCTGATCGCGGAAGTGTTCGGCCAGGCGAGTGGCGTAGGCGGCGCCTTGCAGGCGCAGCAACGCCGACACGTCCGCCGGCGCAGCCACCACGACGGAGCGCGCCAGACCCTCCGGGCCCAGGTTGTGTTCGATGAATTCCTTGACTTCGCGGCCACGTTCGCCGATAAGGCCGACGACGATGACGTCGGCCTTGGTGTAACGGGCCATCATGCCGAGCAGCACGCTCTTGCCGACGCCAGACCCTGCGAACAGGCCCATGCGCTGTCCGCGGCCGACGGTGAGCAGGCCATTGATGGCGCGCACGCCGGTGTCGAGCACCGTATCGATGGGGGCGCGGGATAGCGGGTTGATCGGTTGGGCGGACAGGGGGGCCAGTTCGGCGCCCGTGAGCGGGCCCAGTCCGTCCAGCGGGCGGCCGGCGCCGTCCAGTACCCGGCCCAGCAAGGCGTTGCCCACCGGCAGGTGGCGGCCCAGCTGCGGCTTGGCGTTGCCGTTCAGTTCGGCCTTGCGCGGCAGGGGGATCTGGCGTTGCACGGGGGGCTCGCCAGGGACGACGCGTGCGCCGGGCGGCAGGCCCGAGATATCGGCCTGCGGCATCAGGTAGAGCGTGTGGCCGTCGAAACCCACGACTTCGGCATCCGCCCAGTGGTCGTGGCCGCGAGCGATTTCGATGCGGGCGGCTGCTCCGACGGGCAGACGCAGGCCGGTCGCGTGCAGCACCAGACCTGTGGCGCGCGTGATCTTGCCGCTGACGAGCCACGGATCGGTCGAGCCCGCGCGGATGGAGCCGATTTGCAGTTGGGTCTGCCAGCGGTCGATGACCGGAACCGTAGTAGCGGGCGCAGCCGGTTGGCCTGGCTGGAGGGAGGCCGGATTGGCGCTCACACCGGTTCCTCCCAGGATACGTTGCGGCCCAAGGAGGCCGCGACCCGGCGCCAGCGCGTCTGCAAGGTGGCGTCGATGTCACCAAAGGGCGTTTCGGCGCGGCAGCCTCCGCGCGAGATGGACTCGTCGGCCAGGACGCGCCAGTGGCCTTCCTTGAGCTCATCCGCCAGATGCAGGCGGATCAGTTCGATGTCTTCGGGGTTGGCCCACAGGCGCATCTGGCCACCGGCGGTGGGGTTGATGTGCAGCACTTCCCGCACCGCGTTGATAACGGTTTCCGGCTGGTCTGCGAGCGTGGTGCGCACTACCTGCTGGGCGATGTCCAGGGCGAGGGTCAGCAGGCCCTGGCCCATTTTTTCTTCGAGCGAACCGAGGGACGCGGCGCAGGCTTCGACCAGCGCGTGCAGGTGCTGGGCTTCCGCGGCGCCCTGTTCGCGCGCCTGGACGAGACCTTCCGCGTAGCCTTGTTCGCGGCCGGCGGCAAGGCCGGCTTCATAGCCTGCCTGTTGGCCAGCTTCCAGGCCTGCGGCATGGCCCAGCGCATGGCCTTCCTCGCGGCCTTCGGCAAGCGCCTGGGCGCGCAGCTGGGCCATCACCACTTCGGGATCCGGCCCCGGGTCGGGTTCGGGTTCCGGCTCCGCTTCGACGACCGCGGGCTCGTCGAACGACAGCATCTGCCAGCGCCGCCAGGCGGCGCTGCGCGAGATGAGCGCCGTGGCGCCGCTGTCCACTTCAGACATAGGTGTCGTCTCCCTGGTTGCCCAGGACGATCTGCCCGCTCTCGGCCAGGCGGCGCGCGATCTGCAGGATCTTCTTCTGCTCGGTCTCGACCTTGGACATGCGGATCGGACCTTGCGCGTCCAGGTCTTCGCGCAGCATTTCGGCGGCGCGGCTGGACATGTTGCGCAGGAACTTGGCGCGCAGCTCTTCCGGGGCGCCCTTGAGCGCAACCATGAGCGTGTCGTTGTCGATTTCCTTGAGGATGAGCTGGATGGCGCGATCCTCGACGTCGAGCAGGTTGTCGAAGACGAACATCTCGTCGATGATCTTCTGTGCCAGATCGTTGTCGCGCTCGCGCAGGCTGGCGACCACGGTTTCTTCCTGGGTCGAGTTCATCATGTTCAGGATCTCGGCCGCGGTGCGCACACCGCCCATCTTGCTGCGCTTTGCGCCCTGGCCGGCCAGGACCGAATTCAGGACTTCCGTGAGCTCGGACAGCGCTGCGGGTTGCACGCCGCCGAAGGTGGCGATGCGCAGCATCACGTCGTTGCGCAGGCGATCCGTCAGGAGCGCCAGCACGCCGGCGGCGCGGTCGCGCTCCAGGTGCACCAGGATGGTCGCGATGATCTGCGGGTGTTCGTCGCCGATCAGTTCGGCCACGGTGTTCGGATCCAGCCAGTTCAGCGCGTCGATGCCACTGCCGCCTTCGCCGGCTTCCAGGATGTCTTCGATCAGGCCGGCTGCGCGATCGCTGCCCAGGGCCTTGGTCAGCACGGTGCGGATGTAGTCGTCCGAGCCCAGCGTGACGGCCATGAATTGGTCGGCTTCCTGGCGGAACTCTTCCAGCACCACGGCCACGTCGCTGCGGGTGACCTGCTTCAGGCTGGCCATGGCGGCGCCGACCTGCTGGACTTCACGGGCGCTGAGGTACTTGAAGACCTCGGCCGCCGCGTCCTCGCCCAGCGACATCATCAGGACGGCGCTGCGCGTCATGCCGTCCAGCGGAGTGGAATCATTTTTCATCTTTGCTCATCCAGGTGCGCAGAACCATTGCAACGGCGCGCGGATCCTTGTTGGCCATCGTGCGGGCGCGTTCCAGGTTGTCCTGGTAGCGGTCCACTTCCTTGGCGCGGGCCGCGTCCTGGGCTTCGCGCGCGGCTTCGATGCGTTCGGCTTCAGCCTGTTCCGGGTCGACCGGCGGGTACAGGTAGTCACCCACCGTGCGGCGCAACACGCGATACAGCCACAGCGCCAGCACGCCACCGACCAGCCAGGCCAGGATCGTCTTGAACAGCGAGATCATTTCCGGATCGCGCCACATCGGCACCGGCGGCGGGCCGTCGTTGAACTGGCTGTTGACCAGGTTGAGCGAGTCGCCACGGGTCTCGGAGTAGCCCATGGCTTCGCGCACGAGGTTGGTCAGCTTGTTCAGTTCTTCCGGCGGCAGGGGCTGCAGTTCGCCGTCCTTGTCGCGCATGTAGTTGACGACCACGGCGACCGACAGGCGCTTGAGGTTGCCCACCGGCTGCTTGATGTGGCTGATCGTGCGGTCCACTTCGTAATTGGTGGTGGCGTCGCGGCGTTCGTTGAGGTTGCCGGTGACCGCTTGCGTGCTGGTCTGCTGCTGGGCGTTGGCCGGTTGCTGCGGCTGGCCGGGGCGGGGCGGCTGGGGTTGCGGCGGGTTGGCGATGGGGGCCTGGGGGTTGGCCGGCGCCTGGTTCGACAGCGCGCCGGGCACGCCTTGCGCGGGGTTGATGCCGCGCTGGGTCGAGTCGCTGGTTTGCTGGCTGCGCACGGCGGCCTGGCCGGGCTCCTGGTTCGGGCGGTAGACCTCGGACGTTTCTTCGCGGCGGGCGAAGTCGACGTCGGCGCTGGCCTGGGCGTGCACGTTGCCGGGACCAACCAGCGGATTGAGGATGGTGAGGATGCGTTCGACCGTGCGCTGTTCCATTTCGCGCACGAAGCGCATTTGGTCGGCGTCCATGCCGCGGCCTTCGCCCATCGGCGCCGACAGCAGGCGGCCGTTCTGGTCCACGATGGATACGTTCTCGGCGGTGAGTTCGGGGACGCTCGAGGCCACCAGCCAGGAAATCGCGGAGACCTGGGCGTCGCTCAGGCTGCGTCCCGGATGCATGTTCAGCAGCACCGAGGCGGTGGGCGCCTGGCGTTCGCGCACGAAGAGAGACTGGCGCGGCATGGCCAGGTGCACGCGGGCGTGCTGCACGGTGTGCATGGCTTCGATCGAACGCGCCAGCTCGCCTTCCAGGCCGCGCTGGTAGTTGATCTGTTCCGTGAACTGGCTGGCGCCGAAGCGGGCGTTGTCCATCAGTTCGAAACCGACGGAGCCGCCGCGCGGCAATCCCTGGGACGCCAATTGCAGACGCGCGTCGTACACGCGGTCGGCCGGAACCAGCACGGCGGTGCCGGTTTCGTTATAGCGGTAGGGCACGTTCATGGTCCCGAGCGCTGCCACGATGGCGCCGCCGTCGCGGTCGTCCAGGTTCGAGAAGAGCACCTTGTATTTGGGTTCGCTGCTCCACATCGCCACGGCGACGATGACCGCGACGAGAGCCGCCGCCGCGCCCAGCAGGACAGGCTTGGGCAGTGCGCGCACCTTCTCCAGCACGGGGAACTTCGTCAACAGCGACGAACTCAGGGTGGCCTGCTGGTTCATTGGCGGCCCCCGCTGGCCACGCGGAGCTGGAATTGGGACTTCATGTCTGGGTAGGGCAGATTACACATGCAACGTGCTTCTGGTCTGGGGAGAGCGTGGATTATTGCCCCTGAGACGTCCATCCCAATCGTTGAAAACAGCCGGTTTTTGGCGTTACTTATCTCCTATGTCCCCGACAACGCGAACCGAGCCGCCGTCGCCCTGGCTGCAAGCGGCTGCATTCGTGGAAATGTCGGGTTTTTTGGCGGTTCTTGTCAGCTATGAACCGGCGGGGTTGGCGTTACGCTGGGCGCACTATTGGTGTAATCCCAAACAGCAAGGAAATCAGGTAATGGCTGTATCAGGCTTGTCCGGCATCGAAAGCATGCTCCAACAGATGCGCGCGGTAGTGAGCAAGGCGGAGACCGGTAACCTCAGTGCGGGTGAAATGGTCGGTCAGCCGGATGGCTTCGCCGCGGAACTGCAACGTTCCATCCGTCGCGTCACTTCCGCCCAGAACGCCGCCACGGCCCAGGCCAAGGCGTTCGAGTTGGGGGCTCCCGATATTTCCCTCAACGACGTCATGATCGACATGCAGAAGGCCAGTATTGGCTTCCAGACGGCGGTGCAGGTGCGCAACAAGCTGGTTGCGGCTTACAAGGAAATTTCTTCGATGGCGGTCTGAGTCCCATCGCGGGAACTGCGCTTGCGTGCACGCCGCAAGCGCGGCAGGCATCAGGCGGGGCACTTGCAGCGCATGGCCCCGCCAAGCCAGGTATCAATTGCGCTGCGCGCCTCTTTCCAGGCGCCAGACCACCTGCTGCAGCCAGTTTTCCTGGCGCGCATCGAGATTCAGGAAGATGGCCCCCAGATGGCTGACCGGCGGCTCGCCAGTCAGCGAAACGTGCTTGGCCGGCGGTTCGTCCGGATTGGCGGACGAAACCATGGGCTGCCCCGAGACGGGATATACATTGCGCACTTCCAGGCTGGCGTTGAGCTTGCCATGGTCGCCAAAATCCAGTTGCACGTTTTCCATCACGGTACCGCGCTCCGGCAGGGCGGGAACCGCCAGCCCGGCACGCAGGCCTACGCCGTCCACCGAGATGTCGCGTATCGTGAACGAATAGGGCTTGTCGTTGAGGGTGGCTTGCCAACTGGCGCGGCATACGTTGGCGGCCGCGATCAGGGACGCGCGGAACATCTTGCGGCGCTGGATACGGGCCAGGCGTTCCGGGAACGGCGATACCAGCGCTGCGCTGCCGTCGTCGAAATGAATGATCTGGGGGCGCTGCACACGAAAGCGGATCTGCACGCCGCCGTAGGCGGTGGCATGGAAGTGGAAGGTGGTGCCGCTCAGCAAGCCCATGGAGTCGGACTGCTCGAAGTCTGCCCCGGCGTAATCGCGCGGCCTCCAGAAGAACTCGCCCGCCTGCTTGTCCACGCCGAGGATCAGCACGGCCATCTCCCGGTCCGCGGCGTCGCGCACCAGGATGTGGCTGTCAGGGTGCGTCAGCTCGAACAGGGCCGAACGCATCTCGTCAGGCCGGGTCAGCAGGAACTCCGGATCGCTGGCATCCAACACTTTGGTCTTCCTCAGGTAATAGGGTCAGGCGGGCGTAGCGGGTTCGGGGAACTCGCGCGATTCCAGGCGATAGAGCCAGGCCAGCAATTCTGCCACCGCTACATAGAGTTGGGGAGGAATATGTGCGTCCAGGTCCACCTGCATCAGCAGGCCGACCAGTTCACGCGACTCGTGGACGTAGAGGCCGTTTTCCTGCGCGGCCCGGACGATGGTGTCCGCCAACTGGCCGTAGCCCTTGGCGACGACGCGCGGAGCGCCGTCCTTTTCTTCGTACGAAATGGCTACCGCCGCGTTGCGGCCGGCGTTCGGATCCGATTCCGGTTGGGGGGGCAGGCGGCTCATCAGATATCGGCGGGAATGTCGGGGCGCGGTTCGACCACGCTCACCGTCAGATTGCTCAAGGTCAGGCCCGCGGCCAGCAGGCGAGAACGCAGCGTGTCCGAGGAGTCATTGATCTCGGCCGCGCTGTGCGGCGCAATGAGTTGCAGGACGATCTGATCGCCGGCCAGATTCAGTCGGGCATCGACCAGGCCCAGGCGGGGCAGGTCCAGCTTCAGGCGCGTGGCCCAGGTGGAAACTGCGGAGTCCGGGTCGCCGCCGTATGGGTCGCGCTCGACTTCCCATTCCATTGGCGTGCCGGGCCAGGCTTCACCTTGCCAGGTCAGCGTCTGGTTGGCCAGCACGTCCAGTTGTTGGCGAACGAGTACGGTCAGGTCCTGGTGTATGCCGGTGATGGGCGTGCCGGGAGCAGGCGTGCCGGAGGCGGGCGAGCTGGCGGAGCCTGCGCCGCCGGGTGTGGCGTCGACGCCGGTGCGGCCGCTGGGGGCTGCGCCCGCCCGCGGCCGCGAAGGCGCGGCCTCCTGCGCGGGCGGATTCTTGCCGAGCACCGCCTGCGGCTCGTTGCGCAATTGCTCGGGGTTGGCGCGGCCGAAGACCATGTCCGTCAGATGGGACTCGTAAAACAGGCCGCTGCCTTGGAGCGCCTGACGCAGAGCCTGTCCCAGCGCGCGCGCCGAAGGTCCGCCAGCCGCCAGGGCGACATGCGCGGCAGCGTCGGGTCCTTTGGCGGCGCTGGGATTGACGCCCGGTCCGGCCGGCCGGTCCTGTGTTGCACCGGTTGCCGGAGTGTCGCCGTCAAGCGCCGCCGCGGCCGAAGCCGCGAGCGCGCCGGCTTGCTGGGGAAGGGCCGGCGCCGGCGTTTGGCCAGGCAATGGCTGGGATGCTTGCGCAGTGGCCTGTGCCGTTTGTTGGCCTGCTTGCGCTGCCGGCAAGGGGCCGGCGCTAGCGCCACCGCCGGATTGGCCCGGCTGCGCATGCGCGGTCCATAAGGGGGCACGGCCCTGGACCGCAGGTGCGGCCTCTGGGAATTGGGCGAGCAAGGCAAGAATCGTACGCGCCGTCGTGCCCAGCGTGGTCGGGGCCGAGGCGGTGGTGTCGCTGCTGGTCACCAGGCCGCGGGCGGCCAGCGCCAGCGCTGCAGCGGTTTTGGGGTCGACGACAGTATTCGGACGGTCGCCGCGGGCGCCGCCGGGCTGTATGCCTTGCCGCGGGTCGCGTGTTGATCCATCCGAGGCGCCGGGCTTTTCCAGGCTGCCGGGCTGGCTGACTGCGTCGGGGCGGGCGCCGGATACCTGGTTGGCGCTGGCGGCGGACATCGTCGTGCCCAGCACGGCGTCCAGCCGCTGCACCAGGACGTTGCCGAGTGCGGCGGGACCTACGCTCATTCTTCAGGCGCCTGCTGGTAACCGTAGGCGGACAGCAGGGTCTGCTGGCGCTTCATGCGTCCCAGAAGGTCGCCCAGACGGGCCAGCTGCGGCAGCGCCAGATCCCGGGTGAGCGCGTCGTTTTCCAGGATGCGCACGAGCAGGTCGTATTTCATGGCGCGGCCGGCTTCGTCCAGTGGCGCCGAATGTTCGGTCTGGCGCAGTCGTTCCACCAGTTCGCAATATTGCTGTCCATGGACCATGGCGCCGTCCCAGTCGCCGGCTTGCGCCGCCACTAGCATTTCTCCCGTGATGAGAGCGATCTCCTGGTAGTGTTCCAGGATGGGGGAGGTGTACTGGGTCGTGGACGTCATGGAAATCTCGGGCGTTCGATGGCTGGCTGGGGCTTATGCGATGCCGTCAAGGCTGCACGCCCCCGGCAGGGCGATCAATGGATGTTTGCCAGGCCTCGGCCAGATCGGCCAAGAGGCGGTCAGCCGTTTCGAGCGCTTCCGCGTCTGCTTTAAGGTTAGCCATCAACAGCGTGCGGATGATGTAGTCGTACAGACGAGCGAGGTTCGCGGCGATTTCGCCGCCGGCCTCCATGTTCAGTCCGGTTTTTAGGCCTTCGTCGACGATCTTGATGGCTTTCGAGAGGGCGGCTCCCCGTTCTGTGGTTCTGCCCTCCTGTAGGTGCAGGCGCGCTTGCCCAATCGCCGCTCGGGCTCCCATGTACAGCAAGGAAATCAGCCGTTCAGGGCTGGCCCCCAGGACTTGGGTTTCCAGGCCGATGTCGGCGTAGGAGCGTACGGAGTTAGATCCGGAGGGGCGTCGGGCGGCGTAAGTCATTAATACATCTTCTGTAAATTACTTGGACTTGTTCATGGCCGCGAATTGCTGGGTCAGGTAGTTGGCCGTGACCGTCTGTTGCGATACGAACTTGTCCAACGCGACAAATTGCGCACGCATGGCAGCCATGGATGCGGCGCTGGACGCCTTAGCGCGCTCCAATTGGGCCTTCACATCCTTGATAGATTCAGTCAGCCCGTCCTGGCTGATCTTGATGGAGCCTTTGTCACCCAGTATGTTCTTGATCGCGGCGTCGAACTTCGCGGCAAGACCGTCGCTTGATCCCATGATGCGCTTGACATCGGCCGGGTTGGCCGTCAAGGCCTTTTCCAGATCTTTCAGCTCGAGCTTCAGTTGGCCGCTCTTGGGGTCCATGGATATGCCGAGATCAGCCAGAGACCGAAGCGAACCTTCCGACGTAATGACCTGCAAAGCGCTCGACATCGAAGATTGGATGCCACGAGTCGTGCTATCTCCAGTCAACGCCTGATTGGTGGCCGCAGTGATATCGAATGCAGTTAATTTCGTGATGGTGCTTTGCAATGCGTTGTAGGCATTAACGAAATCCTGGACTGCCTTGCTTGCGACACCCGTGTCACTCTGTAGTTTCAGGGTCACCACTTTGTCGGTTTCGGTTTTGGCGGTGAGGTTCAGAGTGATACCGTCAATGGCGGTGGAAACGTTATTGCTACCGCTCTTGACCGTGATGCCGTTGATTTCGACGACCGAGTCCGCGGCGGCGGTCTGTTGGGTCATCTGCGTACCCGCACCACTGTTGTAACTCAGGATGTCTTTAAGTTTTTGGTCGCCCGTAACGGTGATGGACTTTACCGAAGCCTGTACGCCGGTATCCTTGGCGCTGAGCATCAGGTAACTACCGTTCTCATTGGTGATGATCGTGGCGCGCACGCCGGCCTTGTCATCACTATTGATGGCCTTGGCAATACCATCTAGCGAGGTGTCGCCCTTGAGGTCGATGGAGTGCTTTTTGCCGTCCGTCAGTTCGATTTCGAATGAACCGGTGGCGCCATTGGGGAGTTTGCGGTCGGACACGATGCCAGACTGCAAGGTCTGGGCTGCTGCCAGATTTTTCACCTTGATGGTGTATTCGCCCATCGTGGCGCCGTTTTCACCGATAGTGGCGGTCAGGCCATCGCCAACGACATCAGCTTTCACGGCATCCAGCGTTGATGATTTGCCCAGTGTCGCGGCGGCTTTCTGCAAGGCTTCCACCGCGCTTTGTACCTGCCCGAACGCACTGACGCGAGCCTCATAGCTCGCTTGACGATTCGTGTACAAGCTCAGTTTTTTGTCCTCGGCCGCCTGTAAATCCGTCAGGATCTTTTCGAGGGGCAAGCCGGTCGTCGAGCCGAGGTTGGTGATAGAAGCCATGTGAAATTCCTTTCTAGCAATGCGATTCTGTCAAAAATATGGTGCCGGCGATTGGCCGGGTAAGGGCATAAGGCGGGCCTAATTCGACGCTTCCGGATCCTTGCTCACTGTGGATGATGATCTGACCCGATTGTGGGGCCGGATCAGGCAGAGGTCTTGATGCCGTTTCCTTGCATGTTCACTATCATTTTGGCGATTTTCAGCAGTGTTTCGCTGGGAATCGTGCGTATGACGTCGCCCGATTCCGCATCCACGACAGACACAACGACCTGATGCACGTTCGGGTCTATTTCGAACTTCAGCTGCGTCGACCAAGCCTTCATCTGGTCGTTGATTTCATCCAGAGCCTTGTCCAGGGGAAGCTTTTGCGAATCGGATTGATCCGATGTCGCGCTGTCTGAAGCTCCGCTGTTCGTTGCGGCAGCTGCGGGCGCCACACTCACGGATGGGTCCGGCGCAACCGGCGCGGCCGCGACCGGCGCTGGTGCAAACGATGCGGGGGCTAGGGGGGTTACGGCCATGATCACTCCAACGGCGATGTGGGCGTCTCGGAGGAACGCGCTGTTTTCAGGGAATTCTCAGCTACCATTACGGCAGGCCCGCAGGGAACTTTAGCCGCCGGCGAGCCAGATGTTTCACGTGCTAAACAGTTCGGACCAGGTAATGAGTGTCAAGACGGCGCTGCGAGTTATCGAAATCATCGAAACCTATGCCCGCGAAAAGCGCGCGCTGCCGCTATCGGAACTGGCCCGGCTGCTGGATGTGCCGGTGTCCAGCTGCCTGGCCCTGATCCGCACCCTGACCGGCCTGGGTTATCTGTATGAAACCGGCCGGCGCCAGGGCTACTACCCGACCGGCAGGCTATTGGCCATGGCGCAGCGCATCGCCCGCGCCGATCCAGTGCTGGACCGGGTCTATCCCAGCCTTACCGAATTAAGGGACGCCACCCGCGAAACGATTGTTTTCGCCAAGCTGAGCCAGGACGGCCGGGTGGTCTACCTGGATGTGCTGGATTCCCCGCATACGATCAGATACGCGCCGGTTGCGGGTGAGTTCAAGGACGTTCACGCGAATTCGCTTGGAAAGGCGCTGCTGTCCCTGTTGGAAACACCGGCCCGCGACGCCATGCTCGCGGACATGACCATGACCCGCCACAACGAGCGCACCCTGGTCACACGCGAGGCGCTGCTGGCGGACCTGGAGCTGTCGCGCCAGCGCGGCTGGTTCATGAACAGCGGCGAGTCCATTGCGGACGTGGGCGCCATCGCCTGGCCCGTTACGCTGTCCGGCGAACACTACGCGATTTCGGTGGGCGGGCCGATCTACCGGATCGAGCCGCAGCAGGAGGCCTACGCGCGCATCCTGCGCTCAGCCTGCACCGCGCTGGAGCAGCAGGCCTGACGGGCAGGCCTGGGCGCCTATCGAACGCCGTCGCTCAGTAGGACTTGGGCAGTCCCAGCACTTTCTCCGCGATGAAGCACATGATCAGCTGCGGACTGACCGGAGCGATGCGCGGAATGAAGCTTTCGCGCAGCAGGCGCTCCACATGGTATTCCTTGGCGTACCCCATGCCGCCCAGGGTCATGACCGCGGTCTGGCAGGCGTTATAGCCGGCCTCGGCCGCCAGGTATTTGGCCGAGTTGGCGTAGGGGCCGCAGGGCTTGCCCGCGTCATACAGGCTGGCGGCCTTGAATACCATAAGGTCGGCGGCTTCGAGCTGCATCCAGGCCTGGGCCAGGGGGTGCTGGATGCCTTGGTTCTGGCCGATGGGACGTCCGAATACGGTGCGTTCTCCAGCGTATTTCACCGCCCGGTCCAGGGCGGCTCGGCCGATGCCCACCGCCTCGGCCGCGATCAGGATGCGCTCGGGGTTCAGGCCGTGCAGGATGTACTCGAACCCCCGGCCTTCCTCGCCGATGCGGTCGGCCACGGGGATGCGCAGGCCGTCGATGAACAGCATGTTCGAGTCCACCGCCTTGCGGCCCATTTTCTCGATTTCGCGCACTTCTATCTTGCTGCGGTCCAGGTCTGTATAGAAGAGCGACAGGCCCTGCGTGGGCTTTTCGACGTCTGACAGCGGGGTGGTGCGGGCCAGCAGCAGCATCTTGTGGGCGACCTGGGCGGTCGAGATCCAGATCTTGCGGCCATGCACCACGTACTCGTCGCCCTGGCGCACCGCGCGGGTGCTGAGCTTGGTGGTGTCCAGTCCGGCGTCGGGTTCGGTGACGGCGAAGCAGGCCTTTTCGCGGCCCGCGATCAGGGGTGCAAGCCAGCGCTGGCGCTGCTCGTCGCTGCCGAAGACCACTACCGGGTTCAGGCCGAAGATATTCATGTGGACCGCCGAGGCGCCGGTGAAGCCCGCGCCGGAAGCCGCGATGGTCTGCATCATCAGCGCCGCTTCGGTCATGCCCAGACCCGCGCCGCCATATTCCTGCGGCATGGCGATGCCCAGCCAGCCGTCGCGCGCCAGATCGGCATGCAGGGGTTCCGGAAAGCCGCCTTCGCGGTCGCGTTCCAGCCAATATTCGTCCGGATAGCGTTCGCAGATGCGGGACACGGCGTCCCGCAGGGCCAACTGGTCGGGGGTGAATTCAAAGTCCATCAGTCGTTTCCATCCAGGGTGATGCCGCGGGCCGTCATGGCGTCGATCCGGGCAGGGTCATAGCCGGCTTCGGCCAGCACCTCGCGGCTGTGCTGGCCCAGCCTGGGGGCGGGGCGGCGTATCGAGGTGGGGGTGTTTTCGTATCTGCCCAACGGCGCGGTCGTGCGGATCCGGCCTTCGCTGGGGTGGTCCATGGGCGGGATGAAGCCGGTCGCGGCCAGGTGCTCGTCCTGCAGCAGATCGTCCACGGAATAGAGCGGCGAGGCGGGAATGTCTGCCCGCGCCAAGCCTTCCAGCCAGTCCTGGCTGCTCCGGGTGGCGATGACGTCGGCGACAAAGGCGTAGACCTCGCCGATATGGGCGGCGCGCGCGCCGTGGGTGCTGAAGCGCGAATCCCGCGACAATTCCGGGCGGCCGATCAGGTCGAAGAAGTTGCGCCAGTGTTTGTCGTTATAGATCAGCAGGCTGATATAGCCGTCGGCCGTGGCGTAAGGGCGGCGATGCGGCGCCAACAGGCGCGCGTAACCCGTGGGGCCGAGCGGGGGATCGAAGGTGGCGCCGCCGAGATGGTCCCCCAGCACGAGGTGGGCCATGCCCTCGAACATGGGGATTTCCACCTGCTGGCCTTGTCCCGTGCTGCGGGCGTGCAGCACCGCGGAGACGAGCGCGATGCCGACGTGCAGTCCGACCGCGCGGTCGGCCAGGGTCAGCGGCGCGTAGCGCGGCACATCTCCACTCTGCTGGGCGGAGAGGGCGGCGATGCCGGTCTGGCCCTGGATCAGGTCGTCATAGGCGGGACGGCCGGCGTACGGGCCGGCCTCGCCATAGCCGTAGGCGCCCAGGTAGACGATGCGCGGATTGCGCGCCGCGACCGTTTCGTAGGACAAGCCCAGCCGGGCCATCGCCTGCGGGCGGATGTTGTAGAGCAGGGCGTCGCAGCTTTCGGCCAGTTTCAGGCAGGCCTCAAGCCCCTCCGGCGTCTTCAGGTCCAGCACCACCGATCGCTTGTTGCGGTTCAGGTGCAGATAGATATGGCCCATGCCGGGGTTGCGCATGGGGCCGACGGCCCGCATGTTGTCGCCTGCCGGCGGCTCGACCTTGATGACGTCTGCCCCCAGGTCGGCCAGGACCTGGGTGGCATAGGGCCCCATCACGACGGTGCTCAGGTCCAGGATGCGCACGCCCGCCAGCGGGCCGCCGGGAATTTCGGATTGCGGCCGGTCGCTCATTGCTGCTCGATTCCCGCGTCGCGGATCAGTTTGCCCCACAGGTCCAGCTGCGAGCCGACGAACTGGGAAAAGGCCTCGGGCGTGCTGGAAAAGGCGTCGAAACCCAGGCCGGCCAAGCGCTTTTGCACGTCAGGCTTGGCGACGACCTGATTGATCGCGGCATTCAGCTTGGCCACGATCTCCGGGGGCATGCCCGCCGGGCCGAAGTAGCCGTTCCAGGAGTTCAGGTCGAAGTCCTGCACGCCGGATTCGGCCATGGACGGCAGGTCCGGGACGATGGCGCTGCGTTCGGCGGTCGACACGGCCAGCGCGCGCAGCTGGCCCGATTGCACGAAGGGCAGGCCGGAAGCCAGGTCGGTGAACATGAAATCGACCTGCCCGCCGACCACATCGGTCAGCCCTTGCGGCGTGCCTTTATAAGGTACGTGCAGGATGTCGATCTTGGCGCGGTTGGCCAGCGTGGCGCCGGCGACGATGCCCGTGCTGTTGCCGCTGGCGTAGGTGATGCGGCCGGGACGCTGGCGCGCGTCTGCCACCAGTTCGCCCACGGTCTTCCACGGGCGTTTCGGGTTCACGACCAGGATGAAGGGCAGGTTGCCGCCGCGGGCGATGGGGGTGAAGTCCTTGACCGGATCGTAGGGCACGTTCTTCATCAGCCAGGGCGCGGCCGAATGCGAGGTGTTGGTGGTGACGAAGAGCGTGTAGCCGTCGGGCTTGGCGCGCGCCACGTAGTTGGCGGCGATGGTGGCGTTGGCTCCGGGCTTGTTCTCCACCACGACCTGTTGGCCGAGGATGTTGCCCAGCTCGGCGCCGAAGATGCGGCCCACGGCGTCGGTGCCGGATCCGGCGGGAAAGGGGACGATCAGGGTGATGGGTTTCGCGGGATAGTCGGCGGCGTGGGCGGCGGGGCCGGCGAACAGCGCTGCGCCGCCGATGAGGGCGGCGCCCAGCAGGCTTAGGGGTCTCATGGGTTTGTCTCCTGTGTGCTTCGGGTCCAGGCGCGGTTTCTGCGTCCGCTGCCCGGGGCTGCGCCGCGTCAAGCGGCTGGGGATGGCGCCGGAAAGCCGCGTATCACGCGGTCTGGGGATTCTTCATAAGGGGGCGTATAGATCACCAGCAGGCGGGCGGGCTCGTCGCTGGTGACGGTGAAGACGTGCGGAATGTCCGGGGGGAAATAGCAGCAGTCGCCGGGTCCCATGTCGGCCCATTCGTCCTGCACCTGCGCGCGCGCCGTGCCGGACAGCAGATAGCAGACCTGCTCGATGCCGGGGTGGGCGTGCGGCAGGGCGCCCTTGCCCTTGTCGATCACGCCCAGCAGCACTTCCACGCCCCGGGAGCCGACGGTGTCCGGGCCGATCAGGCGCCGGTTCAGGGTGCCGGTGTGATTGGCGGGGTGGTAGCCGGGCACGTTGGCCTCGCGCACCAGCCAGGCGGGAGTCTTGCTTTGCGTCATGGTTGATCCGTTTAAATTTTCATACGTGAAATTATTTTTATGTATGAGAAAAATAGTGGCAAGCAGTTTTTCGCTGCGGATACCTTGCCGCTCCCTGGGGGATTAGGGAAAACACCGGGCGCGGACTGCTAAAATCGAAGGCTGATCTCACTACCGGCTTTGTCATGTCTTCTGCCCGCACGCCCGACGTTTCCGCCACCCTGTCCGATTGGCTGCAGTACCTGGAATCGATCCACGCCACCGCCATCGACATGGGTCTGGACCGGGTGCGCGAGGTGGCGGGGCGCCTGGGGCTGGAGCTGTCCGGCGTGAAGTTCGTCGTCGGCGGCACCAACGGCAAGGGTTCCACCTGTGCCATGCTGGAGGCAATCCTGCTTGCGGCCGGCTACAAGGTCGGGCTGTACACGTCCCCGCACCTGATCAATTTCAACGAACGCGCCCGCATCAATGGCCAGATCGCCACGGACGAGGCCTTGATCGCCCAGTTCCAGGCGGTCGAAGCCGCGCGCGGCGACGTGTCGCTGACGTACTTCGAGTTCACCACGCTGGCAATCCTGCGACTGTTCTCGCAGTCGAAACTGGACGCAGTGGTGCTGGAAGTCGGCCTGGGCGGACGGCTGGACGCCGTCAATATCGTCGATGCGGATTGCTCCGTCGTCACCAGCGTGGACCTGGACCACACCGACTGGCTGGGGGATACGCGCGAGAAAATCGGCTTCGAGAAAGCCCACATCTACCGCAGCGGCCGGCCGGCGATCTGCAGCGATCCCATGCCGCCGCAATCGCTGCTGGACCACGTCCAGGAAATCGGCGCGGACCTGTGGCTGTTCGGACGCGACTTCAACTATTCCGGCGACCGCCAGCAATGGGCCTATGGCGGCCGCGAACAGCGGCGCAACTCGCTGGCCTATCCGGCGCTGCGCGGCGCCAACCAGCTGCTGAACGCGTCGGCCGCGCTGGCCGCGCTGGAATCGGTGCGCGACCGCCTGCCGGTGCCGCAACAGGCCGTGCGCCTGGGCTTGCTGCAGGCGTCCCTGCCGGGCCGTTTCCAGATCCTGCCGGGCCAGCCCGCGGTCATCCTGGACGTGGCGCACAATCCGCATGCCGCGGCGGTGCTGGCGCAGAACCTGGACAACATGGGCTTTCATCCCTACACCCACGCGGTGTTCGGCATGCTCAACGACAAGGATCTGGCCGGCGTCATCGCCAAGCTCGGCACGCGCATCGACAACTGGTACTGCGCCGGCTTGCCGGGGCCGCGCGGCACCCCTGGAGACGCGCTGGCGGAGCAGGTCGCCGCCGCGCTGCCGCCCGCGCCGGCGGATGGCGAAAAACCAGGTATCTTCGCTTACCCGGATCCCGCCCAGGCCTTTGCGGCAGCGCGCGAACGGGCAGGGGAGAATGATAGAATCGTGGTGTTCGGCTCGTTTCTCACCGTAGCCTCGGTTTTGCAGGCTCTGGGTCGCAAGGCATAGGCAGCAGCGGGTCAGTCGCGTCCGGCGGCCCGCCGCCATATCGCCGCAAGGAATTCTCCTCCATGGGTTTTTTCAAACGCAAAGATCCTGCCGACCAGGCGCAGTCCTCCAAGCGGGCGGCTGTGCCCAGCGAGGTGCAGGCTGCGGAGCTGCGCGGTCGCGCGCGGCGCAGGCTGGCAGGCGCTGTCGCGCTGGTGCTGGCAGCCGTCATCATCCTTCCCATGGTGCTCGATTCGCAGCCCACGCCTGTGGACGACAACATTCCCATCAGGGTGCCGGAGCGCAATACGCCGTTCCAGCCGCAAGTGACCGAACCGCAAGTCGCCGCGCCGCAGACGCCCGCGCCGGGCAGTGCTGCGCCGACGGATCCTTCGGCCATCCCGACGCCGCCTCCCGTGACGTCCGTGCAGCCGCCGGCGACGACGACGCCTCCGGCCGCGCAACCTGCGACGCCGCCCGCGACGGCGGCCGTCACGCCGCCCAAGCCCGAGCCCAAGCCGGCTACGCCGCCCAAGCCGGACCCCAAGCCCGCGACGCCGGCCAAGCCCGATAACCGATCGGATGACGGCGCGCGCGCGCTGGCCTTGCTGGAAGGGCGTTCGGCGCCTGCGGCTTCGGCGCCCGCGCCCAAGCCCGCCGCCAAGGGCAATTTCGTGTTGCAGATCGCCGCCTATACGACCTCCGAGGACGCCCAGTCGCGGCGCGGCAAGCTGCACCAGGCCGGCGTCACCAACGCATTCGTGGAACAAGCCACCATCAATGGCAAACAGCAGTACCGTCTGCGGGTGGGGCCGTTCCCCTCGCGCGAGGCGGCGCAGGCGGCCCAGGCGCGGTTGCGCACCCTGGGCTATGACAATGGTTTCATCGCCGCCCAATAGTGACCGGCTTCGACTTCGTCGTGCTGGCCATCCTGGTGGTTTCGGGTGTGCTGGGCCTGGTGCGCGGCCTGCTCAAAGAGGTGCTGTCGCTGGTCGCCTATCTGCTGGCCTTCGTGGCGGCGATATGGTGGGGGCCCACGGTCTATGCCTGGCTGGAGCCCTATATTGAAACGACGCTGCTGCGCATGGGAGTCTCGTACGCCGCGGTGTTCATCATCGTGCTGCTCGGCGTGGGCTTGGTCAACATGACGCTTGCCGCCCTGATCCGCAGCACCGGACTGAGTCCCGCCGACCACGGCCTGGGCGGGATGTTCGGGCTGGCCCGTGGCCTGTTGATCGTGCTGGCGCTGGTCGCCGCCGCAGGCTACACGCCGCTGCCGCAGGAGCCGTGGTGGAAGGACGCCATGTTTTCGCATTCGGCCATCGAGGCCATCAAACATATCAAGACGTGGCTGCCGCCGTCCCTGGCGACGTGGCTGCCGTATTGATTAGCTTTAAATCAACCAGGAAATCTCACCATGTGTGGAATCGTAGGGGTCATCGGGCGCGGGCCGGTCAACCAGCTGCTCTATGACAGCTTGCTGCTGTTGCAGCATCGCGGGCAGGACGCCGCGGGCATCGCGACATCGCAAGGTAACCAATTCAATATGTACAAGGCTCACGGCCTGGTGCGCGACGTCTTCCGCACGCGCAACATGCGCGCGCTGCCGGGTACGTCGGGCGTCGGCCAGGTCCGCTATCCCACCGCGGGCTCCAGCGCCAGCGAGGAAGAGGCCCAGCCGTTCTACGTCAACGCGCCGTTCGGCATCATGTTGTCCCACAACGGCAACCTGACCAACTGGCGCGAACTGCGCGAATCGCTCTACCGCGTCGACCGCCGCCACATCAACACCAACTCCGATTCCGAAGTCCTGCTGAACGTGCTGGCGCACGAGCTGCAATCGGCGGCCAGCGGCGTGTCGCTGGACGACGACGCCATCTTCCGCGCCGTATCGGCCCTGCACAAGCGCGTGCGCGGCGCCTATGCCGTGGTGGCGCAGATTTCCGGTTACGGCCTGCTGGCCTTCCGTGATCCCAACGGCATCCGTCCGCTGTGCATCGGTCGCCAGGAAACCGAAGAGGGCGTGGAGTGGATGGTCGCGTCGGAATCGGTGGCGCTGGAAGGCAGCGGCTTTGCCTTCGTGCGCGACGTCGAGCCCGGCGAAGCCGTGTTCATCGACCTGGACGGCCGCTTCGTCAGCCGCCAGTGCGCCGACAATCCGCAACTGGTGCCCTGCATTTTCGAGTACGTGTACTTCGCGCGTCCGGACTCCCTGATCGACGGCGTGTCGGTGTATGACGCCCGTCTGCGCATGGGCGAGTACCTGGCCGACAAGGTCGCGCGCAACATGCGCCTGGGCGATATCGACGTGGTCATGCCGATTCCGGACTCCTCGCGTCCCGCAGCCATGCAGTTGGCCGCCCGCCTGAACCTGGACTACCGCGAAGGCCTGATCAAGAACCGCTACGTGGGCCGCACCTTCATCATGCCGGGCCAGGCCGTGCGCCGTAAGTCCGTGCGCCAGAAGCTCAATGCCATCGGCATGGAATTCAAGGGCAAGAACGTGCTGCTGGTGGACGACTCCATCGTGCGCGGCACGACTAGCCGCGAGATCGTGGACATGGCTCGCGCCGCAGGCGCCAACAAGGTCTACTTCGCCTCGGCTGCTCCCCCGGTGCGTTTCCCGAACGTCTACGGCATCGACATGCCTACGCAGAGCGAACTCATCGCCACCGGCCGCAGCGACGAGGAAATCGCCCGCGCCATCGGCGCCGACTCGCTGGTCTACCAGGACCTGCACGACATGCAGCAGGCAGTGCGGGACATCAACCCCAAGCTGTCGCGCTTCGAGGCTTCGTGCTTTGACGGCCAGTACGTCACGGGCGACATCACCCCTGAATACTTGGCTCGCCTGGGCCAGTCCCGTGGCGAACCGGGCGAGGAAGGCGGGGCCAGCGGCCTGCAGTTCAACATGGGCTACGCCGCCAGCGACGCCTGACGCGTTTGCCTGGTGGCAAGAAAAATGCCGTCCTCCGGGACGGCATTTTTTATTGCGGGGTACTGGGCGCCTGCACTGCGATATCAGGCCGCGGCCTTCCACAAGGTTTCGCGTGTCGCCTCCAGGTGCGTCAGATACAGCCGCAAGTCGAACTCATACTGGTGGTACTGCGGTTCCATGCGCAGGCACAGGTTGTAGAAGGCCTTGTTATGGTCCTTTTCCTTCAGGTGGGCCAGTTCATGCACCGTGATCATCTTCAGGAATTCCGCCGGCACGGTCTTGAACAATGTGGCCACCCGGATTTCGTGCTTGGCCTTCAGCTTGCCGCCCTGCACGCGCGAGATATACGTGTGTTGTCCCAGCGCGTGCTGGATCACATGGATCTTGCTGTCGAAGGCGACCTTGTTGATCTGGTCGCCGTTGCGCATGTAGCTGTTCTTCAGGTCCGTTACGTATTGGTAGAGCGCCCGGTCGGTGCGCACGTCGTGGGGACCGGCAGGGTAGCGCGCCAGCAGCGCCGGGCCCAGCTTGCCTTGGTCGAGCAGCTTTTGGGCCTGGGCGAGCAGGGATTCCGGGTATCCGGTCAGGTACTTCAAGGCAGGCATGATCAAGAGGGTATGACAATAAGCCGCGGCCAGGTGTCGGCATGGCGCTTGGTGGCCAGCCGCGAGGCGTAGGCCTGGCGATCCGCTGCGGGGCTGGGCCGCAGTACTAGTCCGAACAGGTCGGTCAGCCCATAGGGGGCAATGATATCCACCAGGCCATCCCGTGTCAGGCGCACGGCCACGCAAGTGGCGGTTTCGGGCCAGCTGGCGATGCCTGCGGCCAACGATGCCGCCGGGAGTGGCGCCTCGCCCGCACTGTCGCGATGCCACAAGTGCACGCGAGCCTGATTCACGACCTCCCAGGGGGCATCAGGCGCCGCTGCGCGCAAACGGTCAGCGACCCGGGCCTCGTGCTCGCGCGAGAGATCAGTGGGATCGTGATAGATGAAGTCGATGTCGGTCGGTGCGTGGCTGCCTATGGGATAGCCATGCAGGTGATTCCAGACCAGGGAGCGCACCGCGCCCGCGCCGATGTAGCCACCCGAGGGGCCATGGTCGCGGGCGACGCACAGCCAATGCACCAACGGTGCGTGTGCAAGGACCAGCCGGCGCAGCGCAGCGGCATGCGGATCCTCGGGCTGCGCCTGCACCGGCTTACTGCGATCCGCCGCGCCGGAACACGACCGGCAGCGCCATGAAGAAAATGATGACGAAGAGCGCCAGGCTCCACAGTGCATATTCGATGCCCAGCACCGGCACTTTGGCGTCCATACAAGTGGCATAGATGCCGAACAGCCACGGCACGGCGCTTTCCAGGCCGATGCCGGTCATGAAGCGGTCGGCGAAGGTCTGGTCGCAGGACAGCATGTTGGCCGCTACGCTGTACTGATACCAGGCCGCGGCGATACCGCCCAGGGACAATAGCGCGGTGAGCGCGCCGCACAGGCGCGTCAGGGCGCGTCCGCCGCCGAATCCGCCCACCAGCGCAATCACGCCGATCACCTGGTAGATCAGGCGCTGCATGACGCACCAGGCGCAGGGCGGCATGTCGAAGACGTGCTGGGAAACGAGGGCAAGGCCGACGGCGCCGAAGCAGAAGAGGGCGATCAGGCGGAGCAGGCGTTCTGAGCGAGAGGTCATTGTTGCTTTGCAAGGGTTGGAAAAGGGGCCGGACGCGGCCCCGAGCCAGGCTTAGGCCTTGGGAATCGGAATTGGTTGCATCACTTGCTGCAACACGCCCAGCAGCAGTTCGCGCGAGCCTTCCCAGAAGATCTGTACGCCGAGGCACAGCATGATGAAGGCCGAGAGGCGCATGAACACGGCGGTGCCATTGTCGCCCAGGCGGTGCAGCATTTGCGCGGCAAAGCGCAGGCAGATGTAGAGCGTGACCGATACGACGATGATGCCCGGAATGGATCCGCCCAGCCGCACCAGGCTCAGCACGTGATTCTGATCGCGCAGCGACACCCCCACGGTGATGGCCGCGGCGATGGATCCGGGACCGCAACTGATGGGGAAGGTCAGCGGATAGAACGCGCGGGCCTTGGCCATCTCCGGGGTGAAGGACTCGGCCATGCGCGCCACGCGCTCGGTATCGGCATCGGGCGAATTCACCAGCCGCCAGGCGCTGGCGATCACGAGCATGCCGCCGCCGACCCGCACGATGGACAGCGAAATGCCGAAGAAACTAAGCAGCACGTTGCCCGCGACCATGGCGACGATCAGCATCAGGCAGACATTGATGGCCACGCGCTTGGCCAGCACCATCCGGGTGGATGATGACGCGCCCTCGGTCAGCGACAGGAAGATCGGCGCGATCGCGGGCGGGTTCAGAAAGGGCAGCAGGGTGGCCAGCGCGAAAAAGAAGCTGGTGCCGAAAACGCGCAGATAATCGTTTAGCTCCATGGGGAGGGTATCGCCTGGCCGAAAACCGGGATTGTATGCGGTCCCGGCGGCGCTGGCGATGCCAGGCGCCCGTGATCAGGCGGCGCGCTGCTGGGCTTCCTCGCCCGCCAGGGCGTCCAGGACGTCGCGTTCGAACTGCATCTGGCTGCGCGGCCGCGTCAGCGCCGAACCGTCGACGATGAATACGTCCTCGACCCGGTCCCCCAGCGTCATGATCTTGGCCATCAGCAGGTTCACTTCGTGCCCGGCGAAGACGCGCGCCAGCGCGTGCAGCAAGCCGGGGCGGTCGGTCGCGGTTACCGACAGGCGCCAGGAGGTGCTGCGCTCGTCGGGCTGCAGTTCGGCCTGCGGCATGACCGGGAACACCCGTGACACGCGGGACTGCCGGCCGCGGCCGTAGTAGCCGCCGCGCGCGGGCTGTTGCAAGGCGGCGGCGTGCGGGTCCTTGAGGCGTTCGGCCAGCTCGTGTTCGACCAGGGTGGCCTGGGCGCGCAGGTCGCTGGCGCCTTCCGGCAACAGCACGATGAAGCTGTCCAGCGCCCAGCCGTGGCGCGTGGTGTGGATGCGCGCATCCTGAATGGATAGCGATTTGGCGTCGAAATAGCCGCAGATCGCCACGAACAGGTCGGGCGCATCGCGGGTGTACACCATGATCTGCAGGCCTTCGCCATGTTCGGTGGGGCGGGCCTTGACCACAGCCTGCGCTGGCGCGACCTGATGATAAAGATGGCGCGTGTGCCAGGCGATGTCCGAGGCGTCGTGGCGCAGGAAATACGCCACGTCGAGCTGGTTCCAGAAGGCTTCCCGGGCATCGTCGCGCAGGCCCGCCAGTCGGGTCAGGCGGGCGGCTTCTTCCTTGCGCTCGGTCAGGACGGTGTGGGCGTCGGCGTGGGCGCCGCCCAGGGCGGCCAGCGTCAGCTTGTACAGGTCTTCCAGCAACTTGCCTTTCCAGGCATTCCAGACCTTGGGGCTGGTGCCGCGGATATCGGCGACCGTCAGCAGGTACAGGGCGGTCAGGTGGCGTTCGTCCTTCACGGTGGCGGCGAAGTCCTGCGCCACGGCCGGATCGGACAGGTCGCGCTTCTGCGCCACGGCCGACATCAGCAGGTGCTGGCGGACCAGGAATTCGACCAGCTTGGCGTCCTCGGGCTCCATGCCGTGGTCTTGGGCGAACTTGCGCACTTCGCGCGCGCCCAGTTCGGAATGGTCGCCGCCGCGGCCCTTGGCAATGTCGTGGAACAGCGCGGCCACATACAGCAGCCAGTGCCGGTCCAGGCCGGCGATCAGCTGGCTGGCCAGCGGATATTCCTGGGCATGCTCCGGCATGGTGAAGCGGCGCAGGTTGCGCACCACCGCCAGCGTGTGCTGATCCACCGTATAGGCGTGGAACAGGTCATGCTGCATCTGGCCGACGATGCGGCGGAATACCGGCAGATAGCGCGGCAGGATGTTCAGCATGGTCATGCGCCGCAGCTCATGCACTATGCCGCGCGGCTGCTGCAGGATCTGCAGGAACAGCTTGCGGTTGACCGGGTTGCGGCGGAATTGCGCGTCGATGCGGTGGCGCGAATGCCAGATGGCGCGCAGCGTGCGCGCCGACATGCCGGTCAGTTCCGGATGCTGTTGCATCACCAGGAAGGCCCGCAGCAGCAGGGTGGGATTGCGCTCGAAACCGTCGTCGCGAATGATGTCCAGGCGGTCGCGCAGATTGCGGAAGTCGTCGTCGATGTCGCGCGCGTCGCTGTCCGGACGCGGGAACAGCCGTTCCTCGATGTTCTGCACCAGGATGCCGTTCAGCTGGGTCACCAGCCGCGCCGCCCAGTAGTAGCGCTGCATCAGCAGCTCGCTGCCGCGGCGGGTGGCGGTGGCATGGATGCCATAGACTTCGGCCAGGGCGGGCTGCAGGTCGAACAGCACGCGGTCTTCGCGCCGGTTCGCCAGCAGGTGCAATTCGATGCGCAGGCGCTTGAAGGCTTGTTCTGCTTTGCGCAGGTCGCGCGCCTCGGACGAGGTCAGCAGGCCGGCTTGCGCCACGGAGCGCCAGCTGTTGCCAAAGCCGGCTGCCCGGGCCATCCACAGGATGACCTGCAGGTCGCGCAGTCCGCCCGGCGACTCCTTGCAGTTCGGCTCCAGCGCATAGGGCGTGTCCTGGTAGCGCGCGTGGCGCTGCTGCATTTCGACGCGCTTGGCGCGAAAGAACGCGCGCGGGTCCAGGCGCGACTTGGTCGCGGCTTCGAAGGCCTTCATCAGCGTGCGGCTGCCCGCCAGCCAGCGGGATTCCAGCAAAGCCGTTTCCACGGTGATATCGGCGTCCGCCTCGCGTTCGCAGTCCTCGATGGTGCGCACGCTATGGCCCGGCTCCAGGCCCAGGTCCCACAGCGAGGCCACCAGCTTTTCGATGGCCGACTCGTCCTCGGGCGTGGGAGCGTGCGGCAGCAGGATCAGCAGGTCCACGTCGGAGTGCGGGTAAAGCTCGCCCCGGCCATAGCCGCCCACGGCCGCCAGCGTGGCGCCGGCGGGCAGGGGGCAATGCTTGATCAGGTCGCGCAGCGCGGCGTCGACGATGCGGCGCAGCTCGGACAGTAGGGTGTCTGGCCGCAGGTGCGTGCGGAATTGCGCCACCGCGGTCCGCCGGGCTTCCTGGATGCGTTCGCGCAGGGCGCTGAGAATGGCGGCGGTCATGGTGGCTAAGGTTGTGTGTCAGACGGCTGGGATGACCAGGGGTTCGGTGACGAAGGCGGGCGGCTTGGGCATCCCCGGCGACAGGGTCAACACTTCGTAGCCGGTCTCGGTGACACAGACAGCATGCTCCCATTGGGCCGACAGGCTGTGGTCGCGGGTGACGACCGTCCAGCCGTCGGACAGCTGGCGGATCTCACGGCGGCCCGCATTGATCATCGGTTCAATGGTGAACAGCATGCCCGTCGTCAGCTTCACGCCCGTACCCGGCTTGCCATAGTGCAGCACCTGCGGGTCTTCGTGGAAGCGCTGGCCGATGCCGTGGCCGCAGAACTCGCGCACCACCGAAAAGCCGTTGGCCTCGGCGTGCTTCTGGATCGCGTTGCCGATGTCGCCCAACGTGGCCCCGTTTTTCACCTGCTGGATGCCCTTCCACATGCACTCGAAGGTGATCTCGGTCAGGCGGCGCGACAATATGGATTGTTCGCCCACTGCGTACATGCGGCTGGTGTCGCCGAACCAGCCATCCTTGATGATGGTGACGTCGATATTCAGCGAATCGCCGTTTTTCAACACCTTGTCGCCCGGGATGCCATGGCAGACCTGGTGGTTGACCGAGGTACAGATGGCGCCGGGGAAGGGCGGGTAGCCCGGGGGCGCATAGCCCACCGTGGCCGATTTCACGCCCAGCTCATCGGTCAGGTACTCCAGGCAGAGGCGGTCCAGCTCTCCGGTGGTGACCCCAGGCTTGACGTGCGGCGTGATGAAATCGAGGACTTTGGCCGCATCCTGGCAGGCGGCGCGCATCTTGGCCAGGTCGGCTTGATTGGTGATAGTGCCCATGGAATAGCTTGGCGATGTCTCGCTTGAATGTCTGCTTGAAAGAATAGTAGAATTATAGGCTTCCCTAAAATTTTGGGGAGCAATCGGGTTACGGCAAAGGCCGAACCCGGCGGGTGCAGGCAGCGGAACCGATGTCACGCAAACCCGGCAGGTAGTCTGGCAGCAGGTCCTTTCATAGTGATCGGCGGCGCGCCCTGAAGTTTCACCGCAAGCGAAGGTTGTGGAGCGAAATCGGGCAGGTCGTTGGTTCCGTGGGTGGGCACGCAGGCAGGAAACCAGTCGGGCGGGCGGAGCGGCGGCAAATTCGATGCAGGCGCCAGGCTGGGGACGCGGCGTGCTTGTAAGCCCGGTCATGTTTTAGAGCGGCGATGCAGGCTCAGGGTTTGGACTCGGTATGGATGTCGGCTTAAGTTCTTGAAAACGTTCGCGTTTTCTTAAGAAATGCCCCGATGGTCTGATGCGCGGTCGAACTGAAGCTAGGGTGTGACAACCCCGCGCTTGAACGCGAAGAGCTGGATTTTCCAGAGCTGGATTTCGCCGCCAACAAAACAGGTCCGGGTGCGCTTTCGGGAAACCGCCGGAAACTTCCAGGAAATTCCTGGTGGGTCTGGAAAAGCGCCTGCAAGCATGCGGTGCAAGGCTCTTGGTCGTGGCGGCCGTCTGGGTTTATCGCGGCAGCGTAGTAGAAGGCGCCCCAGGGCGTCGCAGTTATTGCGGCAGTGATCGGTCGGCCCGGTTAAAATTTTGTCATCCCGCATTTGCGGGAAATCGCGCGCAACACCACCCAGGGTGTCAGCCAGAGGCTGATGCAGGTGCGGCGCAAGAAATCAACCCTTGGAGAAAGTTATGTCTTTGATGCGCGAAATGCTGGAAGCGGGTGTCCACTTTGGTCACCAGACCCGCTACTGGAACCCCAAGATGGCCCCCTTCATCTTCGGCCATCGCAACAAGATTCACATCATCAACCTGGAAAAGACGGTTGATAAGTACCAGGAAGCCACCAAGTTCGTGAAGCAGCTGGCTGCTCGCGGCGGCAACATCCTGTTCGTCGGCACCAAGCGCGCTGCTCGCGAGCTGGTCGCCGCTGAAGCCTCCCGTTGCGGCATGCCCTTCGTCGACGCCCGCTGGCTCGGCGGCATGCTGACCAACTTCAAGACGGTCAAGACCTCGGTCAAGCGCCTGAAGGACATGGAAGCCGTGGTCGCCGAAGGCGGCGCCGAGCGCATGATCAAGAAGGAAGGCCTGCTGTTCCAGCGCGAACTGGAAAAGCTGAACAAGTCGATCGGCGGCATCAAGGACATGAACGGTCTGCCTGACGCCATTTTCGTGATCGACGTCGGCTACCACAAGATCGCCATCGCCGAAGCCAAGACCCTGGGTATCCCCGTGGTCGCCGTGGTTGACACCAACCACTCGCCCGAAGGCATCGACTACGTCATCCCCGGCAACGACGACTCGGCCAAGGCCATCGCGCTGTACGCCAAGGGCATCGCCGACGCCGTGCTGGAAGGCCGCGAACAGAACCTGAACGGTCTGGTCGAAGAACTGGGCGAAGGCCAGGAAGAGTTCGTCGAAGTGCAGGACAACCAGGCCTAAGCCTGTTGTCATGTCCGGCGGTTAGCGTCTGGGAGCGGTGCCGAAATCGGTCCGCTCCCGCCTCGCCGGCAATGCGAAGGTGGGCTCCCATCTTCCTGATCCGCTAGTCGCGGATGTCCCATCGAATCAAACCACTGTCCCGGTTTCCCGGGGCATGTTCTAGCAAATTGGAGCAAACATGGCTGAAATTACCGCTGCCCTGGTCAAGGAACTGCGCGAAAAGACCGACGCGCCCATGATGGAGTGCAAGAAGGCCTTGACGGAAGCCGAGGGTGACCTGGCCCGCGCCGAGGAAATCCTGCGCGTCAAGCTGGGCAACAAAGCCAGCAAGGCTGCCGCCCGCGTCACCGCTGAAGGCCTGATCGGTCTGTTCATCTCCGCCGACGCCAAGAAGGGCGCCGTCATCGAAATCAACTGCGAAACCGACTTCGTCGCCAAGAACGACGACTTCGTCGGCTTCGTGAACAAGCTGGCCGAGCTGGTCGCCACGCAGAACCCCGCCACCGTGGAAGCCCTGTCGGCGCTGCCCTACGGCGACGGCACGGTCGAAAGCACCCGCACCGCCCTGATCGGCAAGATCGGCGAAAACATCTCGATCCGCCGCTTCGAGCGCATCGAGACCCCGAACTCGCTGGCCAGCTACGTGCACGGCGGCAAGATCGGCGTGCTGGTCGAATACACCGGCGCGGAAGAAGTGGGCAAGGACCTGGCGATGCACATCGCCGCCACCAAGCCCAAGGCCCTGAACGCCGACGGCGTGAACCCCGCCGACATCGCCGCCGAACGCTCGGTCGCCGAACAGAAGGCTGCCGAATCGGGCAAGCCGGCTGACATCGTCGCCAAGATGGTCGAAGGCTCGGTCGCCAAGTTCCTGAAGGAAGTCACCCTGCTGTCGCAGCCGTTCGTCAAGAGCGACAAGCACAGCGTTGAGCAGATGCTCAAGGAAAAGGGCGCTTCGATCAGCAAGTTCGTGCTGTTCGTTGTCGGCGAAGGTATCGAGAAGAAGACCAGCGATTTCGCCGCTGAGGTCGCCGCTGCCGCCGCCGGCCGCGCCTGACCCAGGGTAGTGCTTAAGGGCCGGCGCTAGATTAAATTCTAGTCCGGCCTATTTCTTGTCTTACACTTTCGTCGGATTGTTCTTCGGGATATCACCTATGAGCAGCAGAGCATACAAACGGGTTCTTCTCAAACTTTCCGGCGAGGCGCTGATGGGCGACGATGCATTTGGCATCAACCGCTCCACCATCGTCCGCATGACCGATGAGGTCGCTGAAGTCGCCGCCACGGGCGTCGAGCTGGCCATCGTCATCGGCGGGGGCAATATTTTCCGTGGCGTCGCCCCGGGCGCGCAGGGCATGGACCGCGCAACCGCCGACTACATGGGCATGATGGCCACCATCATGAACGCGCTTGCGCTGCAAGACGCGCTCAAGCACAAGGGTGTCGACACCCGCGTGCAATCGGCCTTGAACATCGATCAGGTCGTCGAGCCGTACATCCGTCCGAAGGCGCTGCGCTACCTCGAAGAGGGCAAGGTCGTCATCTTCGCGGCAGGTACCGGCAACCCCTTCTTCACCACGGACACGGCCGCTGCGTTGCGCGGCGCCGAGATCGGGGCGGAGATCGTGCTGAAGGCCACCAAGGTCGACGGCATCTACAGCGCGGATCCCAACAAGGATCCCACCGCCACGCGTTACTCGCGCATCAGCTTCGACGAAGCGATCGTCCGCCGGCTGGAAGTCATGGACGCCACCGCCTTTGCGCTGTGCCGTGACCAGAAGCTGCCGATCAAAGTGTTTTCGATCAATAAGTCCGGCGCCCTCAAGCGGGTCGTCAGCGGCGAAGACGAAGGCACCTTGGTACACGTCTAAAGAAAAGGAAATTCCATGAGCGTCGCAGAAATCCGCAAATCCGCCGAAGCCAGGATGGCCAAGTCGCTTGACACGCTCAAGACCAACCTGGCCAAGATCCGCACGGGCCGCGCCCATACCGGCATCCTGGACCACGTGCAGGTCGAGTACTACGGCTCGCCCGTGCCGATCAGCCAGGTTGGCAACGTGAACCTCGTGGACGCCCGCACCATCAGCGTGCAGCCCTACGAGAAGAGCATGGCCTCCGCGATCGAAAAGGCGATCCGCGAATCGGACCTGGGCCTGAACCCCATGTCGATGGGCGACACCATCCGCGTGCCGATGCCCGCGCTGACCGAAGAGCGCCGCCGCGACCTGACCAAGGTTGTCCGCAGCGAAGGCGAGGACGCCAAGGTGGCCGTGCGCAACCTGCGCCGGGAAGCCAACGAAGCGCTGAAGAAGCTGGTCAAGGACAAGGAAATCTCCGAGGACGACGAACGCCGTTCGCAGGACGACGTCCAGAAACTGACCGATCGCAGCGTGGCCGAAATCGACAAGATGGTTACGCAGAAAGAAGCGGAAATCATGACCGTATAATTCCTGGATGCCGCCAGGGTGATAGGCTAGTGCGTATCCCCCTGGCAACCAGGATATCCTGCCTGAGCGCCGTCCTGTCCATTGGTTCGCAGCATTGCTGCTTAGCGGTGGAACGACGGCGCAGGCTTTTCTTCACGTAGTTCCGTTTTCGCCGTTTCACCGCGCGCAACCCCAGACCAATGGCAACCAGTTCGACCCAGGCGGTTCCCGCTACCCGCGACATTCCCGAGCACGTCGCCATCATCATGGATGGCAATGGCCGGTGGGCGACGAGGCGGCTGCTTCCGCGCACTGCGGGCCATGCCAAGGGCGTGCAGGCGGTGCGGCGCGTGGTCGAGGCGTGCGGGCGCGCCGGCGTGCGCTATCTGACGCTGTTCGCCTTCAGTTCCGAGAACTGGCGCCGCCCGGCCGAGGAAGTGTCGCTGCTCATGCGCCTGTTCGTGCAGGCGCTGGAGCGCGAGATCGGCAAGCTGGAAGAGCAGGGCGTGCGTCTGCACGTCATCGGCGACCTGTCGGCCTTCGAGCCCCGTTTGCAAGAGCTGATCTTCGCGGCGCAGGAGCGCACGGCCCACAACGACCGCCTGCACCTGACGGTTGCCGCCAACTATGGCGGACGCTGGGACATCCTTCAGGCCACCCGCGCCATGCTGGCCGCCGAGCCCGCATTGGCCACTCAGCCCCAGTTGGTGGACGAGGAGCGCCTGGCGCGCCATCTGTCCATGGCCTGGGCGCCAGAACCCGACCTGTTCATCCGCACCGGCGGCGAACAGCGCATTTCCAATTTCCTGATCTGGCAGATGGCTTACGCGGAGTTCTACTTCACGGACCGCTACTGGCCGGATTTCGGCGCCGCCGAGCTCGCGGCCGCCTTTGACTGGTACCGCACGCGCGAACGCCGTTTCGGCCGTACCAGCGCGCAACTCAGCGAAAACGGCGCGAAATAAAACGGACGGCGACTAGCGCGTCTTTCCAGGGCTGTACACGAGGAGACCGTCATATGTTGGGCCAGCGTATCGTTACCGCAGTCGTTCTGTTGGCCGTTCTGGCTGCCGCGATGATCAGCGCGAACCCGTGGTGGTTCGTTGCGCTTCTGGCTCTGGCGGCCGCCTGCGCCAATTGGGAGTGGCTCCGCCTGACCTTGCCGCAACCGCCTTCCCCTCTCATTGCCGTCGGCGTTGCCGTCCTGCTGTTCGCGGGCATGCTGGCGTTGGCCTCCGCATGGCTCGCGGGACAGAATGCCGGAATCACAGATCCCGTCTGGGTGCTGCGCTACGTAGTGCCGGCGGTGGCCGCGGTCTGGCTGTTCGGCGGCCTGACGGCGGTGGTGCGCGGGCGTTCCGATGCGCCTCCCGCCAGTGTGGGCTGGTCGATTTTCTCCGTGCCCGCGGCGTTTGCCGCCTGGGCCGTGCTGGCGCAGATGTTCGTGGCGCATGGCGCCGGTTTCGTAGTGTCGCTGCTGGCGCTGGTCTGGGTCGCCGATATTGCCGCTTATTTTGCCGGCAGAGCCTTCGGCAAGCGTAAACTGGCCCCGCGGGTCAGCCCGGGCAAAACGATCGCAGGCGCGGTCGCTGGCGTCCTGGGGGCGGTGGTCTGGATCGGTCTTTCCAGCCTGTGGGAAGGCACGTACGGCCACGCGCTGGTCGAACGCTGGACCTTCTGGCTGGCGCTGCCCATTGCCGCCGTGCTTGGCGTGCTGTCGATCGTGGGCGACCTGTTCGAATCGCTGCTCAAGCGGCGCGCCGGACGCAAGGATTCCAGCACGCTGCTGCCTGGCCACGGCGGGGTCTATGACCGCATCGACGCGATTCTCCCGGTCGCGCCGTTTGCGCTACTTTTGTCTGGAGTGTTGTTTTGACGGCTTTTCAACGCGTCGTCGTGCTGGGATCGACCGGTTCGATCGGTGAAAGCACGCTGGATGTGATCGCCCGCCACCCCGAGCGCCTGGCGGTTTATGCGCTATCGGCGTACAGCCAGATGACGCGCCTGGCGGAGCAGGCACAGGCCAGCCGCGCCGCGGTCGTGGTGGTGCCCGACTCTGCGGCGCGCGAGAAATTCATTGCTGCATGGGCTGGCGGCCAGTCCATGCCGGAAATCCGCGTCGGCGCCCAGGCGCTGGCCGATACCGCCGCCGATCCCCAATGCGACTCCGTCATGGCGGCCATCGTGGGGGCCGCGGGCCTGCCCGCCGCCCTGGCGGCTGCCCGCAGCGGCAAGCGCGTCTTGCTGGCCAACAAGGAGGCGCTGGTTGCGGCCGGCTCGCTTTTCATGCAGGCCATACGTGACAACGGCGCCGAACTGCTGCCTATCGACAGCGAACATAACGCCATTTTCCAATGTCTGCCTCACGGCGGACGAGCCGTCGCGCCGGATAGCCCCGCACCCGGCGTGCGCCGGCTGCTGTTGACCGCTTCCGGCGGTCCGTTCCGCGGGCGCGACCTGGAAGACCTGCACGACGTGACGCCGGCCCAGGCTTGCGCCCACCCGAACTGGAGCATGGGCCGCAAGATTTCGGTCGATTCCGCCACCATGCTCAACAAGGGGCTCGAGGTGATCGAGGCGCATTGGCTGTTCGCCATGCCTGCTGATCGCATCGAGGTGGTGGTGCACCCCCAGAGCGTGGTGCACTCCATGGTCGAGTACGACGACGGCTCCGTGCTGGCGCAGCTCGGCCAGCCCGACATGCGCACGCCCATTGCCTATGGCCTGGGCTTTCCCGAACGCCTGGACAGCGGCGTCGGCCCGCTGGATCTGACGCGGCTGGGGCGTCTGGACTTCGAGAAGCCCGATCTGGCGCGTTTTCCGTGCCTGGCCTTGTCGTTTGCGGCGCTGCGAGCCGGGCAGGGGGCCTGCGTGGCATTGAATGCCGCCAACGAGATCGCCGTGGAGGCCTTCCTGAGCGGCCGGCTGCCCTATACCTGGATTCCGCGGGTAATCGAGGCTTCCCTGGAGTGGCAGGCACGGCAAGCATCTGTTACGCTCAACAGTCTTGACGACGTGCTCGCGCTGGATTCTGACGCGCGCGTCTTCGCTGGCAACCTGGGCCTGGCCTGATGCGGGCTCGGTCGCCCGTCCGCCGGCCTCTGATTTCCTAGATTTCTTCGATTCCGATGCTTTTCACCCTGCTGGCCTTTGCGGTTGCGCTTGGCACCCTGATCATCTTCCATGAACTGGGGCACTATTGGGTGGCCCGCCTGTGTGGCGTGAAAGTGCTGCGCTTCTCGGTGGGGTTCGGCAAGGTCATCCTGCGGCGCACCGACCGCCACGGCACGGAATGGGCGGTCTCGGCGCTGCCGCTGGGCGGCTACGTCAAGATGCAGGACGATCCCCCCGCCGGCGCGAGCCCGGCGGAAGTGGCAGGGGCCTTCAATAGCAAGCCCGTCGGCCAGCGTATCGCCATCGTTGCCGCCGGCCCCATTTTCAACCTGATACTCGCGGTCTTCCTCTATGCCGGCCTGAACATGGCCGGCACCGAGGAGCCCGTGGCTGTCATCGCCCAGCCCGCGGCGGACACGCCTGCCGCGCGCGCCGGCCTGCTCTCTGGCGACCGCATCCTGGCCATCGACGGCGAAGAGGTCGCTTCCTGGTCCGACGCGCGCTGGCGCCTGATGGACGTCATGGCTACTGGCGGCAGCGCCAGGATCGAGGTCAAGACCCCTGCGGGCGCCGTCCAGCAGCGTGAACTGGTCCTGCCGTCCAACACCATGGATCCGGCCGGCGGCGACCCGCTGGCCGCGGCCGGCGTGCGCCTGGCTCAGCCCAAGCCCGCAGTGCGTGTCGTCAATGATGGCGGCGAAGGGCAGGCGGCCGGGCTGCGGACGGGCGACCTCATCCTGGCCGTGAACGGCGTTCCCACCCCGGATACCGGCGCGCTGGTGCGGCAGATTCAAGAAAGCGCCGGCAAGACCCTGGCACTGACGCTGGCGCGCGACGGCGCCAATATCTCCCTGAACGCCACGCCCCGCGCCGAGACCGTCAACGGCCAGGTGATCGGCCGCCTGGGCGTCCAGCTGGGTGGCGACGTTCCCATGGTGACCGTGCGCTATGGCGTATTCGAAAGCCTGTGGAAGGGCGCCGTGCGCACCTGGGATACCGCCTGGTTCTCGCTGCGCATGATGGGGCGCATGATCACGGGCGACGTTTCCTGGCGCAATGTCAGCGGCCCCGTGACCATCGCGGACTACGCCGGCCAGACCGCCAGAATCGGAATTGTTGCGTATATCGCTTATATCGCCTTGATCAGCATCAGCCTGGGCGTACTAAATTTGCTGCCTATTCCCATGCTGGACGGTGGCCATCTGCTGTACTATCTCGTCGAAATTGTGCGGGGTAGCCCGCCGCCAGCAAGGTGGATCGATATCGGACAGCGCGCCGGCATAGGTTTATTGGCAAGCCTGATGGGGCTTGCGCTGTTCAATGATTTCACGCGTTTGTTCACTTGAACGCGATTTAGCATAAAATCCCCCGCCATTTGCACGACCGAGGATACTCAAGGATGTCTTTTCGCCGGATGTTTCATCACAAAAAGGGTGTACTGCCGGGTTTGATCGCCGCACTGCTGGTTCCGGCCATCGCCCACGCCTTCGACCCTTTTGTCGTGCGGGATATCCGCGTAGAGGGTATTCAACGAACTGACGCCGGCACCGTCTTCGGCTATCTCCCCGTCAAAGTGGGCGAAAAGTTCACCGAAGAAGAAGCCACTGAAGCCATCCGCCGCTTGTACGGCACCGGCTTCTTCACCGACGTACAGATCCAGACGGACAACAACGTCGTCGTGGTGGTCGTGCAGGAACGCCCCACGATCGCGTCGGTGAACTTCAACGGCATGCGCGAGTTCGACTCCAAGGCCATCACCACGTCGCTGGCCCAAGTGGGCTTCGCCGAAGGCCGCATCTTCGACCGCTCCATGCTCGAGCGCGCCGAATACGAACTGAAGCAGCAGTACCTGTCCAAGGGCAAGTACGGCATCGAAGTGACCTCCACCGTGACCCCGCTGCCGCGCAACCGCGTGGGCGTGAGCTTCGACGTGTTCGAAGGCTCGGTCGCGCGGATCCAGGAAATCCGCTTCGTGGGCAACAAGGCTTTCTCGGAGAGCGACCTGCTCGACGAATTCAAGCTGACCACGCCTGGCTGGTTGACCTGGTATACCGATACCGACAAGTACTCGCGCGAAAAGCTCGAGGGCGACCTGGAGCGCCTGCGCTCCTTCTACCTGGACCAGGGCTACCTCGAATTCTCGGTCGAGCCGCCCCAGGTCACGATTTCGCCCGACCGCAAGGACATCCGGATCACGATTACCGTGCACGAAGGCGAGCCCTACAAGGTGCGCAGCGTGAAGCTGGCCGGCAATCTGCTGGGCCTGGACAAGGAAATCAACGCGCTGGTGGAAATCAAGCCGGACGAAACGTTCTCGGCCGCCAAGGCCAACGGTTCGGCCAAGGCCATCACCGACTACCTGGGCGAACTGGGCTACGCGTTTGCCAACGTCAACCCGAACCCGCAGCTGGACCGCGCCAAGCATGAGGCCGACCTGACGTTCTACGTCGATCCCAGCCGCCGCGTGTACGTGCGCCGCATCCAGATCGGCGGCAATACCCGCACGCGCGACGAAGTCGTTCGCCGCGAAATGCGCCAGCAGGAAGCCGCCTGGTACGACGCCAAGGACATCAAGGCCTCGCGCGACCGTGTCGACCGCCTGGGCTATTTCAGCGACGTCAACGTCAAGACCGATCCGGTTCCGGGTTCGCCCGACCAGGTCGACGTCAACGTCGACGTCAAGGAAAAGCCCACCGGCATGATCAACTTGGGCGTGGGTTATGGCTCGTCCGAAAAGGCCATTCTGTCTGCCGGTATCAGCGAAGACAACGTCTTTGGCAGCGGTACCAACCTGACCCTGCAACTGAACACCAGCAAGACCAACCGCGCCATCGTGCTGTCGCATACCGATCCGTACTGGACCAAGGACGGCATCAGCCGCACCACGTCCGCCTACTATCGCGTGACCGAGCCCTGGAACAACAACGACGGCGACTACCGCGTCAAGGCCATGGGCCTGGGCATGAACTTCGGCGTGCCGATCTCGGAATACGACCGGATCATGCTGGGCGCGAACGTCGAACGTAACCAGATCGACCTTTTCAACAACTCGCCGGCGGCCTACGAGAAGTTCGTCAAGGACTATGGCGACGCTACCAACTCGGTGATCTTCACCACCGGCTGGACCAAGGACACCCGCGACAGCGGCCTGGCGCCGACCAAGGGCGGGTACACCCGCCTGAAGGCCGACCTGTCGACCATCGATCTGCAGTACACGATGCTGACGGCCCAGCAGCAGTATTTCGTGCCGCTGGGCGGCTCCTACACCCTGGCCTTGAACGGCATGGTCGACTGGGGGCAGGGCTACGGCAGCAAGGATTACCCGATCATCAAGAACGTCTATGCCGGCGGTATTGGCACGGTACGCGGCTACGAGGGCTCGTCGCTGGGCCCGCGCGATACCAAGACGGGCGACTACCTGGGCGGCACGCGGCGCGTCATCGCGAACGCGCAGCTCTATCTGCCGTTCCCGGGCGCGTCGAAGGACCGCACCCTGCGCTGGTTCATTTTCTCGGACGCGGGCCAGGTTTCGGCCGGCAGCGGCCAGAGCTGCACCGGCGGCAAGCCTGGCAGCGAGGTCGAGGATCCGTGCGGCTGGCGCTTCTCGGCCGGTATCGGTCTGTCGTGGCAGTCGCCGATGGGGCCGCTGCAGCTGTCCTATGCCCGTCCGCTCAATTCGAAGTCGGGCGACGACAAGCAGAGCTTCCAGTTCCAGATCGGGACTGGTTTCTAAGCGCGCCGTTACGCTTGAAAACAAGGGAGAAGGGCGCACGGCCGGCTCCCTTGCTGTTTAGTGGCACAATACACACTTTGGCTTTGCCTTACTGGAAGGTGAGATTTTCATGATGTCTGATTCCGCACTTAAAACCTCGAAATCGCTGCGCACCACGCGCCGCGGCAAACTGGGCGGCTCCATTGCCCTGGTAGGTGCGCTCATTCTCGGTTCGGCTGCTGCGATTCCCGCGCAGGCCCAAGGCACGAAGATCGGTTTCGTCAATACCGAGCGGATCCTGCGCGAGTCGGGTCCGGCCAAGGCAGCGCAAAGCAAGATCGAAGCTGAATTCAAGAAGCGCGACGACGAGCTTCAGCGCCTGAACAACAGCCTGCGTTCGCAAGCCGAGAAGTTCGACAAGGACGCGCCTGTCCTGTCGGAGTCCGATCGCGTCAAGCGCCAGCGTGAACTGTCCAACCTGGATACCGACCTGCAGCGCAAGCGCCGCGAGTTCCAGGAAGACTTCAACCGCCGCCGCAACGAAGAATTCTCGGGCATCGTGACGAAGGCCAACGACGCCATCAAGCGCATCGCCGAGCAGGAAAACTACGACCTGATCATCCAGGACGCAGTGACCGTCAACCCGCGCATCGACATCACCGACAAGGTGATCCAGAGCCTGGGCAAGTAAGCAGCACCCGTCACGTTATGCCGGTTCTACTGGATCTTGCCCGCGCGCCAACGCTGGAAACACTGTTGAGCGCCGCCAACACCCAGGGGATGGACTGGCGCATCAGCGCGGTTCCCGGCGCGGACCCCATGCGGGTCTGCGGCATCGGAACCCTGTCATCGGCGGGTCGGCAGGAAATCGCTTTCCTGGCCAACCCCCGCTACCAGAGCCAGCTAGGCGCCACGCAGGCTGGCGCCGTCATCGTCTCGCCGGACGTGGCGCAGGCTCTGGAGGCCGAGGGCAACGCCCGGCCGCCGTTCGCGCTGGTCGTCTGTCAGCATCCCTATCTGCTTTACGCCCGCGTGGCGCAATGGTTCGATGCCGCGAGACGGCCCGAGTTGCCCGCGTCCACGCATCCTTCCGCGGTGGTCGCCGCTGACGCCATCATCGAAGAAGGCGTGCGCATCGGCCCGAATTGCGTCGTCGAATCCGGCGCCCGCATCGGCCGCGATACCGTGCTCGGACCTGGCTGCGTCATTGGCGCAGGCTCGTCCGTCGGCCCTGGCAGCCGGCTGTACGCCCACGTCACGCTGTACGACGGCGTCAAGGTGGGCGCACGCGCCATCATTCATAGCGGCGCTGTGCTGGGCGCGGATGGTTTCGGTTTCGCGCCGGATCCCACGCTGGGCAAGGGCGCCTGGGGCAAGATTCCCCAGCTCGGCGGCGTGACGGTCGGTGACGACGTCGAAATCGGCGCCAACACCACCGTCGACCGGGGCGCGCTGGAAGACACCGTCCTGGCCGATGGCGTCAAGCTGGACAACCAGATCATGGTGGCCCACAACTGCCGGATCGGCGCGCATACCGCGATTGCGGCCTGCGTGGGCGTGGCTGGCTCGACCACCATCGGCGAGCGCTGCACCATAGGCGGAGCGGCCATGCTGTCCGGACACCTCACGCTGGGCGACGATGTGCATGTCTCCGGCGGCACCGCGGTGACGTCCAGCATCTCGAAGCCTGGCCGCTACACCGGGGTCTTCCCGTACGCGGAACATGGCGAATGGCAGCGCAACGCCGCCGTGATACAACAGTTGGCGCAATTGCGCCGGCGCGTGCGGACGCTGGAAAAAGACTAGGGCGGCGCATCGCCGCCCCTGGCGCGTCCGCGCCGCACAATTACTTTACTTCGCAGGAAAGCATAGAAAAATGGAACTCGACATCAAGGGGATCATGGAGAGGCTGCCGCATCGTTATCCGATGCTGCTGATTGACCGCGTCGTCGAAATGGTGCCTGGCAAGTCCATCGTGGCCATCAAGAACGTCTCGATCAATGAACCGTTTTTCAACGGCCATTTCCCGCACCACCCGGTGATGCCGGGCGTGCTCATCGTGGAAGCCATGGCTCAGGCCTCCGCCCTGTTCTCGTTCACCGACGAGAATGGCGGCCTGAAGTGCGAAGGTTCCAAGACCGCGTATTACCTGGTCGGCATCGACGGCGCGCGTTTCCGCCGCCCCGTGGTGCCGGGCGACCAGTTGCGCATCGAGGTCGAAGCCGAACGCCTGAGCCGCAGCATCTGTAAGTATCAAGCGCGCGCGACGGTGGATGGCCAGGAAGTCGCTTCGGCCAAGCTGATGTGCGCGATTCGCAGCCTGGAAGAGTAAATGGCAGGAAACATTCACCCCACCGCCGTCGTTGATCCGGCGGCAAAGCTCGACCCGACCGTCGTGGTCGGTCCGTTCGCGACCATCGGTCCCAACGTGACCATAGGCGCGGGCACCGAGATCGGCCCGTACTGCATGGTGGACGGGGTGACGACCATCGGGCGCGACAACCGTTTCTACCGGTACTGCTCGATTGGCGGCATGCCGCAGGACAAGAAGTACCAGGGCGAGCCTACCCGCCTGGAAATCGGCGACCGCAATACGTTCCGGGAATTCGTCACGCTCAACACGGGCACCGTGCAGGACGGCGGCGTTACGACGATTGCCGACGACAACTGGGTCATGGCGTACGTGCACGTTGCACACGATTGCCACATCGGCAGCAACACCATCCTGGCCAATTCGGTGCAGCTGGGCGGCCACGTCCACGTTGGCGATTGGGCCATCGTGGGCGGCCTGACCGGCGTGCACCAGTTTTCGCGCATCGGCGCGCACAGCATGACGGGCGGCAACAGCTCCCTGATGCAGGACACGCCGCCGTTCGTGCTGGCTGCGGGCAATCCGTGCCGTCCGGTGGGCATCAACGTCGAAGGTCTGAAGCGCCGCGGCTTTACGGCCGCCGACATTGCGGCGCTGCGCGACGCCTACAAGATCATCTACCGCCGGGGCCTGTCCCTGGACGCGGCGCGGGCCGAACTGCGCGCCCGCCAGCAGGCGGAGCCCGAGGTCGCCCCGCACCTGCAGACCATGCTCGACTTCCTGGACGTCGCTAGCCGCGGCATCATCCGTCCATGAACGCTCGGATCGGCATGGTGGCCGGCGAGCCTTCGGGCGACCTGCTGGCCGGTCGCATCATTGCCGGTCTGCAAGCGCGCGACGCCGGCGTGCGCTGCGAGGGTATCGGCGGGCCGCAAATGCAGGCCCGCGGCTTCGATACCTGGTACCCCATGCATGCCTTGACCGTGTTCGGCTATGTCGACGCGCTCAAGCGCCTGCCCAGCCTGCTTGGCACCTATCGCGACGTCAAGCGGCGCTGGTTGGCGCAGCCGCCCGCCGTGTTCGTCGGTATCGATGCGCCGGACTTCAATCTGCGGCTGGAACACCAGTTGCGCCAGGCGGGCACGCCCACCGTGCATTTCGTCGGACCGTCGATCTGGGCCTGGCGCTATGAGCGGATCCATAAGATCCGCGAGTCGGTGTCGCACATGCTGGTGCTGTTCCCGTTCGAGGAAGAGATCTACCGCAAGGAAGGCATTCCGGTCACCTATGTGGGCCATCCGCTGGCTGGCGCCGTGCCCATGCAGCCCGACCGCGCCGCGGCGCGCGAGCGCCTGGGCATCGACCAGAATGCGCGCGTGCTGGCGATCCTGCCGGGTAGCCGCTCGTCGGAGATCCGTCTGCTGGCGCCGCGCTTCCTGCAAGCCGCGCAGATCCTGCAGAAGAAGGATCCGGCCCTGCAATGCGTCGTCCCCATGGTCAACGACCAGCGGCGCGCGGAGTTCCAGGCCATCCTGGCCCAATACCCCGTGCCTGGACTGCGCTGCGTCACCGCGAACGATCTGCACGGTGAGGGCGGAGAGCGCCAGGCGCCCGTGGCCTGGTCCGTCATGGAAGCGGCCACGGCAGTGCTGGTGGCCAGCGGCACCGCCACCCTGGAAACGGCGCTGTACAAGCGGCCCATGGTGATTTCCTACGTGCTGTCGCCCTGGATGCGCCGCATCATGGCCTGGAAGTCCGGCCAGCAGCGTCCCTACCTGCCCTGGGTGGGGTTGCCGAACGTACTGCTGCGCGATTTTGCCGTGCCGGAGCTGCTGCAGGACGACGCCACGCCCGAGAAACTCGCGGAGGCGACCTGGACGTCCCTGACCGACGACGCGGGCAGGGCGCGCATCGAAGCCCGCTTTACCGCCCTGCATCAGGAGCTGCTGCGCGACACGCCCGCGCTGGCTGCGCAGGCGATCCTGGAGGTGGCCGGTGGAGCAGCCTGACCTGTTCGCGGCTCCTGAACAGCCCGTCATGATCACGGCAGGCGTGGACGAGGCGGGCCGCGGCCCGCTGGCGGGCGCCGTGTACGCGGCGGCGGTCATTCTGGATCCGGCGCGGCCCATCGCGGGCCTGGCGGATTCCAAGGTGCTCAAGGCTGCCACGCGCGAGGCGCTGGCGCTCGAGATCCAGGAATTTGCCGTGGCCTGGTGCATCGCCAGCGCCAGCGTGGCCGAGATCGACAGCATGAACATCCTGCGCGCCACGATGCTGGCGATGCAGCGCGCGGTGCAGGGCTTGTCCACCTTGCCGCAGCTGGCGCTGGTGGATGGCAACCAGGCTCCCAAGCTCGGCTGCACCGTGCAGACCGTCATCAAGGGCGACGCCCTGGTGCCCGCGATTTCCGCGGCTTCCATTCTTGCCAAGACCGCGCGCGATGCAGACCTGCTGCGCCTGCATGCCCTCTATCCCCAATATGCCTTCGATCAGCACAAGGGTTATGGCACCCCGCTGCATCTGGAGATGCTGCGCGAGCACGGCCCCTGCGCCGAACACCGGCGCAGCTTCGCCCCCATCAAGGCCTTCGGCCTGACTTCATGAAGCACATCAGTTCTCGCGACAATCCCGCGGTCAAGGCGCTGGCCAAGCTGGCCGGCACGGCGGGCAAGCGCGGCGCGCCGGTGCTGCTGGATGGCGTCCACCTGTGCCAGGCCTGGTTGCAGCATCACGGCGCGCCCGATCAGGCCATCTTCGATGTGGAGCGCTTGTCCCAGCCCGACATAGCGGCGCTTGCGGCCGCTGTGCCGGACCGCGACTGCCTGGCCCTGGGCGCGCGCTTGATGCAGTCCCTGGCAGCCGTGGAAAGCGGGCAGGGCGTGGCCTTTCAGGTGACGCCGCCGGTTCTGGACTTGCCCGACGCTGTGGACGAGAACTGCGTGCTGTTCGACCGCATCCAGGATCCCGGCAATGTCGGCACGTTGCTGCGCACCTGCGCCGCAGCGGGCGTGAAGCGCGTCTTCCTGGCCACGGGCACGGCCGCGGCCTGGTCTCCCAAGGTGCTGCGCAGCGGCCAGGGCGCCCATTTCGCCTTGGCCATCCACGAACACGTGGATCTGGCTGCCTTGCTGCCGCGGCTGAAGGTGCCGCTGGTGGCGACCGCGCTGGACGGCGCGCGCGATCTGTACGAAGGCTTGTTGCCGGAACGTTGCGCCTGGGTGTTCGGCCACGAAGGCCAGGGCGTGGCAGCGGAGCTGATTGCCGCCGCCAGCCTCAAGGTGCGTATTCCGCACGACATGGTGGCGGTGGAATCGCTCAATGTGGGCGCCGCAGCCGCGATCTGCCTTTTCGAGCAGCGGCGCCAGGCTTTGCGCGGCAAGCCGGACTGAACGCCGATCTGCCCTTCGTTTCGCCGCTTTTCCGCGGATTGCGGGCACCGTCCCCTGTTTATACTGCCCCGTTTGCCCGAGCCGGAGCGGTCCTGAGCCGCGTCTGGCGGCCGGGATCCGATCAAGGACGGGACATGAAAAGCTGGATCAAATCGAGTCTTGCCGCGCTGGGCGCGGCGGTGTTGCTTTCTGCGTGCGCCGGTCCCCGGTATGGCGATGTGGCGGACCGCATCCCGGCGCTGGAGGCTGCGGAAGGCCGGATTTACTTCTACCAGCCCGTGACGTCCAACGGCGACAAGGTCGCGCAGCCCGCGATCCTGGTCGACGGCCGCAAGGTGGGGCGCTCCAAATCCGGTCGTTTCTTCTTCGTGGACCGCGCGCCCGGCGAGGTGGAAGTGATCACCGCCACTGACCGCAAGGAGCGCAAGGACGCGCTCAAGGTTCCGCTGGCCGCCGGGCAGACCCAATACGTGCGCGTCGATATTGCGGGCGGCAGGCAGGTCCTGAGATTGGAGGGCTCCGCTGACGTAGCCGTGCAGGCGATGTCTGACCTGCGCTATTGGGGTGCGGGACGCCGCGAGCGCGAGCCGCTGCGCTATGAGTAAAATTACAATATGTAGTGTTTAAATTCATTCACATACTTTCGCGCCTGGACCCATCATGTTGGGTGGCCAGCGGGATCGGCAAATCGGAGAAGACGGAATGAAGCGCAGGTTCAAGATGGTGGCTGCCGCCGTGCTGGGCGCGGCCTTGTTGGCAGGTTGCGGCGGACCCCGGTACAAGGACGTCGCCAGCACCATCCCCATGATGGTGCCGGAAACGGGGCGGATCTACTTCTACCAGCCGCCGGCGCCGGTTGGCGTGGTGTCGGCCCAGCCATACCTGCGCGTGAACGGCGTCAAGGTCGGCCGTTCCAAGCCGGGCAGCTTCTTTTACGTGAACCGGCCTGCCGGCCAGTACGTGGTCGACACCTTGCGCGACGACGAACAACTGTCGTTCACGCTGGCCCCGGGCCAGACCCGTTACGTGCGCTTGAGCATCGAAGGCGTGAGCGGCAATTCGTCCAATATGGGTCGCCAGGACATGCGCCTGGAAGACTCGGAGGCGACCGCCCAACAGGAAATGGGACCGCTGAAGTACTGGGGCGCGGGCTCGCGCGAACGCGTCAAGCTGCGTCCCTGATCCGGAGCACGTTGCAGGAAAGGGCGCGCCATGGGCGCGCCCTTGACGTTTTCAGCCCCGGTCCAGGCCGACTTCCTGCAGCACCGTGGTGGCGATCTCCTCGATCGATTTGGTGGTGCTGGACAGCCAGGAAATGCCCTCGCGGCGCATCATGCGTTCGGCCTCGGCCACTTCGTAGCGGCATTGCTCCAGCTGCGCGTAGCGGCTATTGGGGCGGCGCTCGTTGCGGACTTCGGCCAGGCGCTCGGGCTGGATCGACAGGCCGAACAGCTTGCCGCGGTGCGGGGCGATGGTCGAGGGCAGGGTGCCGCGCTCGAAATCGTCCGGCGTCAGCGGGAAGTTGGCGGCCTTGATGGCGTATTGCATGGCCAGGTACAGGCTGGTGGGCGTCTTGCCGCAGCGCGATACGCCGACCAGGATCACGTCCGCCTGGTCCAGCTGGTTGACGAACTGGCCGTCGTCATGCGCCAGGCTGAAGTTGATGGCGTCGATGCGGTTGCGGTATTTTTCCGAATTGGCCTGCATGTGCGAGCGGCCGATGGAATGGCTGGACTTCAGGCCCAGCGCCTGCTCGATGTGGCTGACGAAAGTGCCAAACAGGTCCAGGAAAACGCCGTTCGCCTGGCGAACGCGTGCCAGGATGTCCGGATTGACCAGGGTGCTGAACACGATCGGGGGAACACCGGCCTCCTGGGCGCTGCGATCGATGCGCATGGCCACTTCCGCGGCCTTTTCCAGCGTGTCGACAAAGGGCAGGCGGACAGGCTTGAAATTGACCTCTTCAAACTGCGAAAGCACTGACTGGCTGAAGGTTTCTGCGGTGATGCCGGTACTGTCGGAAACGATGTATACCGTGCGTACGATCGGGGTAGATGTCATGTGTAAAAAATTCCAACCAGGCAGATGGCCGGACGCACTCCACCGAGTACAATCAGGCCCCTATAAGTCACCCCAAGGGCGGTCCAAGGCCAGTTTGGTCAGCGCGTAAATCGGGGCTGTGATCCAGCTTTCCGACGCATTGACCAAACTCGCTTTCATTCCATTGTAAAAGGTGACTTCAATGTCGTACGTTGTTTTGTTCGAGCAGCTCCGCATGACGGACGTGGACTCGGTAGGAGGCAAGAACGCATCACTAGGTGAAATGATCAGCCAGCTGTCTGGCGCGGGTGTCCGCGTGCCGGGCGGCTTTGCCACGACCGCTGATGCTTTCCGCGACTTCCTCAAGGCCTCCGGCCTGGACAAGCGCATCGCCGAACGCCTGACCACGCTGAACCCCGAAGACGTGCGCGAACTGGCCAACGCCGGCTCGCAGATCCGTCAATGGATCATCGACGCGCCGTTCTCGCCCGAGTTCGAATCGCAGATCCGTACCGCCTTTGCCAAGCTCGACGCTGATGGCAAGGGCTCGTTCGCCGTGCGCTCCTCCGCCACCGCCGAAGACCTGCCCGACGCTTCGTTCGCCGGCCAGCAGGAAACCTTCCTGAACGTCGTCGGCATCGACGACGTGCTGGACAAGATCCGCCACGTGTTCGCGTCGCTGTACAACGACCGCGCCATTTCCTATCGCGTGCACAAGGGCTACGCCCACGCCGACGTCGCGCTGTCGGCCGGCATCCAGCGCATGGTGCGTTCCGACAAGGGCAGCGCCGGCGTCATGTTCACCATCGACACGGAATCGGGTTTCCAGGACGTGGTCTTCATCACCTCGTCCTACGGCCTGGGCGAAACGGTGGTGCAGGGCGCGGTCAACCCCGACGAGTTCTACGTCTTCAAGCCGACGCTGGCCCAGGGCCACTACCCGATCGTGGGCCGTCGCATCGGCTCCAAGCTGATCAAGATGGAGTTCGATCCCGAGCGTCCCGAAGGCCGCGCCGTGCGCACGGTCGACGTGCCGGTGTCCGAGCGCAACCGCTATTCGCTGACCGACGACGAGGTCAACGAGCTGGCTCGCTACGCCGTCATCATTGAAAAGCACTACGGCCGCCCGATGGACATCGAGTGGGGCCGCGACGGCATCGACGGCAAGATCTACATCCTGCAGGCGCGTCCGGAAACGGTGAAGTCGCAGCAGGGCGCCAACGACGTGCAGCAGCGCTACCGCCTGAAGGCCACCGGCCAGGTCCTGATCACCGGCCGCGCGATCGGCCAGAAGATCGGCGCGGGTCCGGTGCGCGTGGTCGGCGACATCTCCGACATGGACAAGGTCCAGCCCGGCGACGTTTTGGTCACCGACATGACGGATCCCAACTGGGAGCCCGTGATGAAGCGCGCCTCGGCCATCGTCACCAACCGCGGCGGCCGCACCTGCCACGCGGCGATCATCGCGCGCGAGCTGGGCATTCCGGCAGTCGTGGGCTGCGGCAACGCGACCGACCTGCTCAAGGAAGGCCAGGCCGTGACCGTGTCTTGCGCCGAGGGCGACGAAGGCCGCATCTATGACGGCCTGATCGAAACCGAAGTGGAAGAAGTGCGTCGCGGCGACATGCCCCCCATCGATCTGAAGATCATGATGAACGTGGGCAACCCGCAGCTGGCTTTCGACTTCGCGCAGATCCCCAACGGCGGCGTGGGCCTGGCCCGCCTGGAATTCATCATCAACAACAACATCGGCATCCACCCCAAGGCGGTGCTGGACTACCCGAACGTTGATGGCGAACTGAAGAAGGCCGTGGAATCGGCCGCTCGCGGCCATGCCAGCCCGCGCGCCTTCTTCGTCGAGAAGATGGCCGAAGGCGTGGCGACCATCGCCGCCGCCTTCTACCCCAAGCCCGTCATCGTGCGCATGTCGGACTTCAAGTCCAACGAGTACCGCAAGCTGGTCGGCGGTTCGCGCTACGAGCCCGAGGAAGAAAACCCCATGCTGGGCTTCCGCGGCGCGTCGCGCTACATCGCCGAGGACTTCGCCGAGTGCTTCCGCATGGAATGCGAAGCGCTCAAGAAGGTGCGCGATGAAATGGGCCTGACCAACGTCGAGATCATGGTGCCCTTCGTGCGCACCCTGGGCCAGGCGGCCAAGGTCGTGGACCTGCTGGCCAAGCACGGCCTGGCGCGCGGCGAAAACGGCCTGAAGCTCATCATGATGTGCGAAGTGCCGTCCAACGCCATCCTGGCCGACGAATTCCTGCAGTACTTCGACGGCTTCTCGATCGGTTCGAACGACATGACCCAGCTGACGCTGGGCCTGGATCGCGATTCGGGCATGGAGCTGCTGGCCGCCGACTTCGACGAACGCGACGAGGCCGTGAAGTTCATGCTGCGCCGCGCGATCAAGGCTTGCCTGGCCGCCAACAAGTACGTGGGCATCTGCGGCCAAGGCCCCAGCGATCACCCGGACTTCGCGCAATGGCTGAAGGAAGAGGGCATCCTGTCGATGTCGCTCAACCCGGACACCGTTGTCGATACCTGGCAGCGCCTGGCCAAGAGCTGATCGGTTTGCCGATGTGAAAACCCCGCGCCTGCAAGGGCGCGGGGTTTTTTTATGCGTGCAGGCGGGAAAGGGCTACGCCGCCAGCGCTTCGCGCGCAATCAGTTCGCGCTTGCGGTCTATGCCCCAGCGGTAGCCAGCCAGCGAGCCATCCGTGCGCACCACCCGGTGGCAGGGAATGGCCAGCGCGATGTTGTTGGTGGCGCAGGCGCGGGCCACGGCGCGCACGGCGCGCGGGGAGCCGATGCGTTCGGCGATGTCGGTATAGGTGGCGGTTTCACCCACGGGGATCTCGCGCAGGGCTTGCCATACCTGGCGCTGGAAGGCCGTGCCGCGCACATCCAGGGGCAGGTCCAGGCCGCGAGAGGGGTCTTCGACGAAGCCCACCACGGCCGCCACCCAGCCTTCGAATTGCGCGTCCGCGCCGATCAGGCGGGCGGCCTTGAAGCGGTCCTGCAGGTTGCGCACCAATTGTTCCGGGTCTTCGTGCAGCGCGATTTCACAGATGCCGGTATCGCTTGCCGCCACCAGCAGCGCGCCCAGGGAGCATTGCGCCACCGCGAAGCGGATATCCACGCCCTCGCCACTCTTGCGAAAGGCGGTGGGCGTCATGCCCAGGATGGCGGGAGCGGCTTCGTAGAAGCGGCCGCTGGAATTGAAGCCGGCGTCGTACATGGCGTCCGTGACGCTCGCGCTCTGCTTCAGATGCTGGCGGGCGCGGCTGGCGCGCAGGGCGTCGGCGTAGGCCTTGGGGGTGATGCCGGTGGCCGCCTTGAAGACGCGGTGGAAATGGAAGCGGCTCATGCCGGCCTGTTCGGCCAGGGTGGACAGATCCGGCGGCTGCTCGGCTTCCAGGGCGCGGCAGGCGCGCTCGATGGCGGCGGCGTGCTGTTTGCTCAGGGCGGCGGCTTGGTTCATGAAAAAGCTCCTGTTGCGCGTGGATTCGCGCGCTTGGACCCATCGTCTCAAAAGCCTTCCGCCGCCGCACTCCGTATATTGCGCGGTGGCCGCGCAGGGCGCTACGCGGGTGCGTAGGCGTCCAGAAAGCGCCGCAGGAGACCGCCCGCGACGGGCGTGGCGCGGACATTGGCGGACAGCCCCGGGACGTCGAGATTTTCAGCCGCATAGCGGCGGCCGAAGCGTTCCAGATGGGCGCGGATGAAGTCAGGGCCGAATTCGGGATGGAACTGGGTCGAGAACACGTTGCGGCCGATGCGGATCATCTGGTGTTCGTCCAGGTCCGAGCGCGCCAGCACGGCGGCGCCAGGCGGCGGCTGCAGCACGGTCTGCGCATGCAGCATCTGGGCGGGGAAGGTGGACGGCAGTCCGGCCAGCAGCTTGTCGCCGGCCGCGGGCGGCAGCAGTTCCACGGTCTGGGTGCCGACTTCGCGCCCGGCGGGGTTGTAGCCGACCTTGCCGCCCAGCGCGTAGGCCAGCAACTGATGGCCGTAGCAGACGCCGAACATGGGCAGGCCGGCTGCGGCGGCTTCGCGCAGCCAGGCGGCGGTGTCCTCGCTCCAGGGTTCCTTGTCGGTCACCATGGCGGGCGAACCCGTGATCAGCGCGGCGCGATAACGGGCGGGAGCCTGCGGCCGCTTGCCTTCATGGACGGGCACGATTTCCATGGCCTCGGCGGTCAGGCCGGCGGCCTGCGCGAGTTGTTCGGCATAGCCGCCGAACTGGCTTTTGAGCGTGTCGTCCGGATCGCCGGTGTGCAGGATCAGGACGGGGAGAGCGGTGGGTATTGCAGCGGTCATTGGGGGCTTGTGCGTAAAGGATGCGGGCGCCGGGTTCCAGGGGGAGATCCACCGCCAGCGCACATCATAATCCAGCCCTCCGATCCGTGATGAAAGGCGCTTTTCCGTTCCGTCCCGGAAATACGTACAATTCCGCTCAGAGACTCATCCTTTCGGGCGAACGAAGACTATGTGGATTTGGCTGGGATTGGCTGCGCTGGCCCTGATCGGGGAATTGGCGACCGGCACTTTCTATCTGCTGCTGGTGGCCCTGGGGCTGGCGGCGGGGGGCGTGGCCGCATGGTTCGGCGCAGGCCTGGAATGGCAACTGGTAGGCTGCGGCATCGTGCTGCTGCTGGGTTTGCTGGTGCTGCGCAAGACCCGCGTGCTGAAAAAGCGCGAGGTCGATTCCGCCCGCAACGCCGACGTCAACCTGGACATCGGCCAGACGGTGTCGGTAGAAGCCTGGTCCGACCAGGGCACCGCGCGCGTCTGGTACCGCGGCGCGCACTGGCAGGCAGAGCTGGCCCAGGGCCAGCCGCCCGTGGCCGGAGAACAAACCATCATCGAAATGCGCGGCTCGATCCTGGTGCTGGCCCCCAGGGGCGTGCCGGGTTCGGTCTGACGAAGGCCATCCCGCCGCGGGCGGGACCGGCTGCGGGCGTCCGCAAGGTCCGGACGTTTCCCGCATATGTATTTACCAGAAGGAGAGGCTCCGAATCATGATGATCGATACATCCACCATCGTCCTGCTCGTCATCGTCGCGCTGGCGATACTGATAGTCATCAAGGCGATCGCCATCGTGCCTCAGCAGCACGCCTGGGTGGTCGAGCGCCTGGGCAAGTTCGACCGGGTCCTGTCGCCCGGCGCGGGCTTCGTCATTCCGTTCATCGAGCGCGTGTCGTACAAGCACTCGCTCAAGGAAATCCCGCTGGACGTGCCCAGCCAGGTCTGCATCACGCGCGACAACACGCAGCTGCAGGTCGACGGCGTGCTGTATTTCCAGGTGACCGATCCGATGCGCGCGTCGTATGGCTCGTCGAACTACATCTCGGCCATTACCCAGCTGGCGCAGACGACCCTGCGTTCGGTCATCGGCAAGATGGAACTGGACCGCACCTTCGAAGAGCGCGACTCCATCAACAGCAACATCGTCTCTTCGCTGGACGAGGCGGCGCTGAATTGGGGCGTGAAGGTGCTGCGCTACGAGATCAAGGACTTGACGCCGCCCAACGAGATCCTGCGCGCGATGCAGGCGCAGATCACCGCCGAACGTGAAAAGCGCGCGCTGATCGCGGCCTCGGAAGGCCGCCGCCAGGAACAGATCAATATCGCCACCGGCGAGCGCGAAGCCGCCATCGCCCGTTCCGAAGGCGAGAAGCAGGCCCAGATCAACCAGGCCCAGGGCGAGGCCGCCGCGGTGCTGGCGATCGCCGAGGCCACCGCCAAGGCCATCACCCAGGTGGCGGACTCCGTGCGCCAGCCGGGCGGCATGGAAGCGGTGAACCTGAAGGTGGCCGAGCGCTACGTCGAGGCCTTCGGCAATGTCGCCAAGGAAGGCAACACCTTGATCCTGCCGGCGAACCTGGCGGACGTGGGCGGCATGATCGCCTCCGCCATGACCATCGTGAAGTCCACCCGCAACAGCTGATAACCGCGCCTGGCGGCGCCTGACGATGATCGCTCCCGTTAACTTGCTTTTGATAGCAGCATTGGCGGGAGTGCTTGCGCTGTGCGTGCTGGGGTCGCTGGCCCGCAGCGGCATGGCGGGCATCAAGGAGGCGATACGCGCCAACCTGCTGACGCTGGCGGCTTTCGGGCTTTACGCCTTCCAGGTCACCGAGGCGCCGCTGTGGGTGTCGGTGATGGCGGCGAACACCGCCGTTGCCCTGGCGCTTTGCGCCTACTACACGGGCTTGCGCCGGCTGGTCGGCCTGACCGTGCCCAAGCGTCTCATGGCGCTGGCTTCCTGTACGGCGCTGCTGGCGCTGGCGTACTACACCTATATCGATCCCCAGGTCGGGCCGCGCATGGTGGTCATGTCCTGGCTGATGTTCGGGTTCATGGTGGCCATCGCCATGACGGTCAAGCGCGGCATGCCGATGAACCGGTCGCGCTACAGCTACCATTTCGTGCGCGTGGTGGCCCTGATCTCCGCGCTGGTGTGCGCAACGCGGGCCGTCGTCTACATGTTCGACATCGCCATCGCGCAGGCCCTGCTGCTGCCCACGGCATGGAACGTCGCGTTCATGACGCTGGGCGTGCTGACGATGCCATGCCTGACCCTGGGCACGATCATGATCATCCACGACCGCATGCTGGCCGACCGCGAACAGGAGGCCAGCACCGACTTCCTGACGGGCCTGATGTCGCGCAAGGCGTGGTGGCTGCAGGCCGAGCGCTATTGCGCCCAGGCGCTGCGCACGCGGCGGCCGCTGACGCTGCTGTTGCTGGACATCGACTATTTCAAGCGCATCAACGATACCCATGGCCACGCGGCCGGGGATGCGGTGCTGCGCCATTTCGGCCTGCTGGCGACCGCCACGCTGCGCACTGGCGACCACGTCGGGCGCGTCGGCGGCGAGGAGTTCGCGGTGCTGTTTCCGGACATGCGCAGCGATGCGGTGATGGATGTGGCGGAGCGGCTGCTGGATTCGGTGCGGCGCACGCCCTGTGCGCACGGCGGCAGCACCATTTCCTATACGTTCAGCGCCGGAGTCGCGGACTGGATGCCCGGAGAGAGCCTGCAGGCGTTTTTCGAGCGGGCCGACCGCAAGCTGTATGCGTCCAAGTCGGCCGGGCGCAACCGCATCACGGGACCGGGGCAGGAGGCCGAGCGCCAGGCGCTGCCCGAGGCCGCCTGATCAGTCGTCCTTGCCCTTGCGCGGGGCGCGGGTGTCGTGCTTCATCATGCGCTCTTTCTCGCGCTGCCAGTCTTTCTCGCGCGCGGTATCGCGCTTGTCGAACAGCTTCTTGCCGCGGCCCAGCGCGAAGTCCAGCTTGATGCGCCCGTTCTTGTAATGCAGGTTGAGCGGCACCAGCGTGTAGCCGCGTTGCTCGACCTTGCCGATGAGCTTGCTGATTTCCTCGGCCTTGAGCAGCAGCTTGCGCGTGCGCATGGCGTCGGGGTGGATATGGGTGGAGGCCGTGGGCAGGGGGCTGACGTGCATGCCCAGCAGGTAGAGCTCGCCGTCGCGCACGATGACGTAGCTTTCCTTGAGCTGCACGCGGCCATCGCGGATCGCCTTGACTTCCCAGCCTTGCAGCACCAGGCCGGCCTCGTAGCGGTCTTCGATGAAATAGTCGTGCGTGGCCTTGCGATTGTCGATAATGCTCATAAAGCCCTTGTGCCTGGGTGCCGCGGGCCCGCGCTAGGCGTATTTTGGCCCCAGGTCGTGTTGTGCCGGTAAAATCGTGCCATTCTAGCCATTTGCGATAGTCGATGCACAAAGTACAACGATCCGTCCTGGTGCCTTACAGCGCCGCCCAGATGTTCGATCTGGTCGCCGACGTGGAGAAGTACCCCGAGTTCATGCCCTGGTGCGGCGGCGCCGAGGTGCAGACCCGCGACGAGCACGGCATGCAGGCCTCCATCCTGATCAGCTTCGCGGGCATGAAGCAGCGCTTCACCACCCGCAACACCCATGCCTATCCCGACCGGATCGACCTGGAACTGGTCGACGGCCCGTTCTCCAGCCTGGTCGGGCACTGGGAGTTCCAGCCGCTGGCCGAGGACGCCTGCAAGGTCCTGTTCACCATGGAGTACGCGTTTTCCAACCGCGCGCTGGAAATGGTGGTGGGCCCGGTGTTCAACCGCATCGCCACCAGCTTCATCGATTCCTTCACCAAGCGCGCGCAGGCCAAGTATGGCGAATGAGCCGTCCGCGGCGCAGATCGGCGTCAGCGTCTGTTATGCCCTGCCGGGCCATGTCTGGCTGCGTGAATTGCGCCTGCCCGACGGCGCCACGGTGGCCGACGCGCTCGCGGCCAGCGGCTTTGCCCAGGCTTTTCCGGTGGTGCAGCCCTGGAGCCGGGGCGTGGGTATTTTCGGACGCGCCACCGAGCCGCAGGCCAGGCTGGCCGATGGCGACCGGGTGGAAATCTACCGCGGCCTGAGTTTCGATCCCAAGGAATCGCGGCGCCGCCGCGCCGAACACCGCCGCGCCAAGACGGCCAAGAACGGCAGGGTGCGCCCGGCCGGGCTGCTGTAGGGAAGCGCTCCGAGGGGCGCGCGCGCCGCCCCGCACAATGTCGCAAATAGGACAAATTCCTTTGCCGCTTCCGGCGTAACATAGGCACCGTCACGCATTTACGTTTACGTCAACGTCATGTCAAAATCGACGAGCTGGCGTTCACGAGACGGCAGCAACGCCAACAGACAATACTCAGTACAACAGGAGACAGGCTGTGGACTTGGAACTGACCGACGAGCAACGCGCTTTTGCGCAGGCGGCGCGCGACTACGCCGAGGGCGAACTGGCGCCCAACGCGGCGCGCTGGGACGCCGAAGGCATCTTCCCGCGCGAGGCCTTCGCCCGTGCGGGCGAAATGGGTTTTTGCGCCATCTATGCCAGCGAGGACATCGGCGGGCTGGGCCTGCCGCGCCTGGATGCCACCCTGGTGTTCGAGGAAATGGCGGCGGTCGACCCGTCGACCACGGCCTTTCTCACGATCCACAACATGGCCACCTGGATGGTCGGCAAGTGGGGCCAGCCCGCGCTGCGCGAAGCCTGGGGGCCGTTGCTGGCCAGCGGCCAGAAGTTGGCGTCCTATTGCCTGACCGAGCCGGGCGCCGGTTCGGACGCCGCATCGCTGTCGACCCGGGCGCAGCGCCAGGGCGATGACTACATCGTCAACGGCGCCAAGGCCTTCATTTCGGGCGGCGGCGACACAGACCTGCTGGTGGTCATGGCGCGCACCGGCGGCGAGGGCGCGGGCGGCATCAGCGCGTTCGCCATTCCGGCCGACAGCGAGGGCATAGGCTATGGCCGCAAGGAAGAGAAGATGGGCTGGAACAGCCAGTCCACGCGCCCCATCACCTTCGAGAACGTGCGCGTGCCGGCGGCCAACATGCTGGGCCAGGAGGGCGAGGGGTTCAAGATCGCCATGAAGGGCCTGGACGGCGGACGCATCAACATCGGCACCTGCTCGGTCGGCGCGGCGCAAGGCGCGCTCGATGCCGCCCGGCGCTACATGGACGAACGGCGGCAGTTCAACCGCCGCCTGGCCGAGTTCCAGGCGCTGCAATTCAAGCTGGCCGACATGGCGACGCACCTGGTGGCGGCGCGCCAGATGGTGCGCCTGGCGGCCTGCAAGCTGGATGCGGGGGCGCCGGACGCGGCGACCTACTGCGCCATGGCCAAGCGCTTCGCCACCGACATGGGTTTCCAGATCTGCCTGGACGCGCAACAGATCCACGGCGGCTACGGATACCTGCGGGACTATCCCTTGGAGCGTCTGGTGCGCGATACTCGCGTTCATCAGATTCTGGAGGGGACCAACGAGATCATGCGCGTGATCATCGCCCGCCAATTGTTGGAAAAAGGAGCCGACATAAGATGAATGCACCGGTGCTGTTCGAAGAAAAAACCGCTGCCAATGGAGTACGGTTCGGGATCGCGACGCTGAATTCGCCGCAGACCCTGAACGGCCTGTCGCTGGAAATGGTGGACCTGCTGGCCGAACGGCTGGACGCCTGGGCCCGCGATCCCGGCGTGGCCCTGGTGGTCCTGCAGGGTGCGGGCGACAAGGCCTTCTGCGCGGGCGGAGACCTGCATGGCCTGTACCGCAGCATGACGGAAAACGCCGGCAAGCCGGGCTGGAACAACGCCTACGCGCGCCGCTTCTTCGAGCACGAGTACCGGCTGGACTACCGCATCCACACCTATCCCAAGCCGGTGCTGTGCTGGGGCCATGGCATCGTCATGGGCGGCGGCATCGGCCTGATGATGGGCGCCAGCCACCGCGTGGTCAGCGAGACCTCGCGCCTGGCGATGCCGGAGGTCACGATCGGCCTGTTTCCGGACGTGGGCGGCAGCTGGCTGCTGAACCGCATGTCAGGCAGGATCGGACTGTTCCTGGCCTTGACCGGCGCGCAGCTGGGCACGTCGGACGCTTTCTTCGCGGGCCTGGCGGACTTCCGCCTGGATCACGCGGATTGGCCCAAGCTGCTGGCTTCGCTGGAAGAGCAGCCCTGGGCCGGCCAGGCGGCCGGCGCGGCGGAGGATGCCATTCCTCCGCGCGCGATCAACGACGGCCTGCTGCGCCGCGCCCTGACGGCGCTGGAGCCCAAGACGCCGCTGGCGCCGGGCAACTTGCGGCAGCACTCGTTCCTGATCAACAGCCTGTGCAGCGGCAATCGCCTGGACGACATCTACGAAGAACTGGCCGCGCTGAAGGACCACGAGGATCCGTGGCTGGCGCGCGCGGCGCAGACGATGCTGGCCGGCTCGCCTGGATCGGTGCGCCTGTCGTTCGCGCTGCAGCAGCGGCTGCGCCTGCGCTCGCTGGACGACGTTTTCCGTGCCGAGTACATCGCGGCGCTGGCCTGCACCGCCCATGGCGATTTCGCCGAGGGCATCCGCGCCTTGCTGATCGACAAGGACAAGAAGCCGCGCTGGAATCCCGCCGTCATCGACATGGCGACCGACGCCTGGGTGCAGAAATTCTTTGACGAACCCTGGCCCGAGGGCGAGCCCCACCCGTTGGCGGACCTGGGCCAGGAAGGCCGCTAGGCGCCACGCGGCGGCGGACCGGCCGCCGCCCGCCGGCGCGGCAACGCTAGTACCACGATGGTTTCACACCTATAGCAATAGCAACAGGAGACAAGACATCATGAGCAGCATCGCGTTTATCGGTTTGGGCAATATGGGCGCGCCCATGGCATTGAATCTGGTCAAGGCCGGACATAGCGTGACGGTTTTCGATCTGGTGCCGGCAGCGGTGAAGACCCTGACGGACGCCGGCGCCCGCGCCGCCGCGTCCGCTTCGGAAGCCGTCAAGGGCGCCGAGGTGGTGGTTTCGATGCTGCCCGCCAGCAAGCACGTCGAAGGGCTGTACCTGGGCGAGGACCTGCTGGGCAAGATCCCGTCCAGCGCGCTGGTCATCGAATGCAGCACCATCGCGCCGGACTCGGCGCGTAAGGTGGCGCAGGCGGCCGAGGTGCGCGGCATCGCCATGATCGACGCGCCGGTGTCCGGCGGCACGGGTGGCGCAGCAGCCGGCACGCTGACCTTCATCGTCGGCGGCCAGGCCGCGGCGCTGGAGCGCGCCCGTCCGGTGCTGGAAAAAATGGGCAAGAACATTTTCCACGCAGGCCCGGCCGGCGCCGGCCAGGTGGCCAAGATCTGCAACAACATGCTGTTGGGCATCCTGATGGCGGGCACCTCCGAAGCCCTGGCCCTGGGCGTGGCCAACGGGCTGGATCCCAAGGTGCTGTCGGACATCATCGCCAAGAGCTCCGGGCGCAACTGGGCCACGGAACTCTACAACCCCTGGCCCGGCGTGATGGAGCACGCGCCGGCCTCCAAGGGCTACGCCGGCGGCTTCGGCGTGGACCTGATGCTCAAGGACCTGGGCCTGGCGGCCGAGGCCGCCCTGTCGGCGCGCGCCTCGATCCCGCTGGGCGAGCTGGCGCGCAACCTGTATTCGCTGCATAGCTCCGGCGGTTCGGGCAAGCTGGACTTCTCCAGCATCGTCAACCTGGTCAAGCGCGAGCAGGACTGACATGGCGTCATCGCAAACGCCGCTGGACCCGGCCGCCAGGGTCCAGGAGAGCTTCGCCCGGCAAAGCATCATGACATTGCTGGGTGCGCAACTGGACGTGGTCGAGCCGGGCAGGGTGGACATCGTGCTGCCTTACCGAGCCGACCTGTGCCAGCAGAACGGCTTTCTGCACGCCGGCATTTCCACGACCATCGCCGACAGCGCCGGCGGCTATGCCGCCTACACGCTGTTTGGGCCTGGCGAGGACGTGCTGACCTCGGAGTTCAAGATGAACTTCCTGGCGCCCGCCAAGGGTAGCCGCTACGTGGCCAGCGGCCGCGTGGTCAAGCCGGGCAAGCGCCTGTCCGTCTGCCAGGTCGAGGTGCATGCGTACGACGGCGAGCAAGCCACGCTTTGCGTGATAGGCTTGCTTACCGCGGTGCGCGTGACGCCGCGCTGAATCCCGCGCGTGGCGGGTCCTGCGCAAGCCGGACCCGCCACGCGTTCATCGCGCGGCGCATGGGTTTCTGGCAATGCCTTCAAAAGAACATCATCGGATTTTCCGCAGCAACTGGCTGCGCGCGGCCGTCCTGGGCGCCAACGACGGGATCGTGTCCACCGCCAGCCTTATTACCGGCGTGGCGGCGGCCCAGGTCACGCATGACGCCATCCTGACCTCGGGCGTGGCCGGACTGGTGGCGGGGGCGCTGTCGATGGCGGCGGGCGAATATGTGTCGGTGCGGTCGCAGGCCGATACCGAGGCCGCCGACCTGCGCATGGAGCAGCGCTCGCTCAAGCGCAATTCCGGCGAGGAACTGGCCGAACTGATCGACATCTATGTGGCGCGCGGCCTGACCCGCGACCTGGCCGAGCAGGTGGCGCGGCAATTGACCAGCCACGATGCGCTGGACGCGCATGCCCGCGACGAGCTGGGTATCTCCATCCATAACCGCGCCCGTCCGGTGCAGGCCGCGGTGGCGTCCGCGGCCTCGTTTGCGGGCGGCGCGGCCTTGCCGCTGGCCGTGGCGGCGACAGCGCCTTTGCCGCAATTGATTGTGTGGGTCATCGGCGCATCGGTCGCCTGTCTGGCCGGCCTGGGCGCTCTGGCTGCGGGCGCAGGCGGCGCGCCCAAGGGGCCGGCCGCGTTGCGGGTGACGATCCTGGGCGGCCTGGCGATGGCGGTGACGGCGGGGGTGGGCGCGCTGTTCGGCGTGGCGGTGTAAGGGCCGGCTTGGGAGCGTCCGGCCCGGCGCAACCGCGCCGGCTCAGGCGCGGCGGCCTTTGGTTTACGGCGTGATGGAGTAGGGCAGCGCAGCGGCCGCAATGCGCGGACCGTCCGCGGCTCCCAGCCGCAGGTCGCCTTCCGGCAAGGCCGCCAGCGTGGTTTCAAATAGCACCGAGACAGCGCCTTGCGCGCTGGCCGCGTCCACGATCCGTCCGGTGGGTTCGCCGGGCTGGCTGGCGTCATAGACATCCATGCCGGCCAGCGCCTGGCCTTGGATTGCGGCGTCGGCAATGGTGCCGTATGCCATGCGCCGCTTGACCGTGCCGCGGTAGTGGCTGCGCGCCACCACTTCCTGGCCCGGATAACAACCTTTGGTGAAACTGACGCCCTGGATCAGGTCCAGATTGACCGTTTGCGGGATGAAGACGTCCTGCGTGGCCGCAGTGATCCACGGGATGCCTGCGGCCAGGTCGGCGGCGTGCCATTGCGCGGCCGGCGCCAGGCCTAGCGCGCCTGCCAGCGCGGCGGACTGTTCCAGTTGTTCGTCGGACGCGATCCACCACCAGCGCAGGCGCGCGTCGGCGGACGGCGCGGCGATCCAGGTGCCGGACGGCAGGTCGGCGCGCTGCCAGGGTTCGCGCGGCAGCGCGCCGGCGGCGGCTTCCAGCGCGGCCACGTCCGTGGCCGAAGCCGTCACGCCCGCCACATGCAGCGGCGTGGCGGCGAGCTTGGCCTTGGCGCGCAGCACGAACATAGACAGGCGCTTGAGCAGCGCCTGCGCCAGATCCTGGCGCACCAAGCCATAGAGCTGGGGCGCGTCGTCCGCGCCGGGGGCGGCGCGCCACATCACCAGGGTGGCCAGCAGGCGGCCCTTGGCGGTGCAGTAGCCGGCCAGGCGGGCGGCGTCCCGGGGCAGGCCGGTGACGTCCTGCGTGAGCTGGCCGTGCAGGAAGCCGAGGGCGTCCGCGCCGGATGCGGAAAAGACCAGGAAGTCGTCCAGCGGCGCAATTTGCGCGCAACCTTCCGCGCGGGCGGGAATCGAAGAATGGAAAGCGTGCATGGAGGCGGTGTTATCGCGTCATCAAAGTGCTGATGATAGCCGTGTTCCCCTCAGGGCTGGGCCATGTCCCCGCGGCGCGCAGGGCCGCGCGCTACGTTCCGCCCCTCTTTAGCCGCAACAGGTCCGCGCGATCAATTAAACTTCCGACACTTATGAAGAAGCGACTCTTTTTTTTCGTCCTGTGGTTTTTCCTGTTGATCGCGCTGGCTGCCGCCGCAGCCGTGGGCGGCGCCTGGTATTGGGCGCACAAGCCCATGCAGCTGAAGGCCGACAGGATAGATTTCGTGGTGGATCCGGGCAGCAGCCCGCGCACGGTGGCGCGGGTGCTCAACGATGCCGGCGTGCCGGTCTGGGAGCCTGGCTTCATCTGGATGGCGCGCTTGTCCGAGCTCGACAAGCAGATGAAGGCGGGCGGCTACCAGGCCATCAACGGCGACTCGCCCTGGAAGTTGCTGGAACGCCTGGCGCGCGGCGACATGACGCAGCGGCAGATCACCTTCCTGGAGGGCTGGACCTACCGCCAGATCCGCCAGGCGCTGCGCGCGAATCCCGACGTCAAGCAGACGCTGGGCGAAACCACCGATGAAGAACTGATGGAACGCCTGGGCTCGGAAATCAAGCAGCCGGAAGGGCTGTTCTTCCCGGACACCTATATCTTCACGCCCGGCAGCACCGATTACGACCTGCTGCGCCGCGCCTACCAGGAAGGCCAGCGCATCCTGCAGGACACCTGGGCCAAGCGCCAGCCGGACCTGCCGGTGACCACGCCCTACGAGGCCCTGGTGCTCGCATCGATCGTTGAAAAGGAAACCGGCCATGGGCCGGATCGCCGCCGCGTGGCCGGCGTATTCACCAACCGGCTCAAGATCGGCATGCTGCTGCAGACCGATCCCACCGTGATCTACGGCATGGGCGACGCCTACCAGGGGCGCATCCGCAAGCGCGACCTGCAGACCGACACGCCCTGGAACACCTATACGCGTCCGGGCCTGCCGCCCACGCCGATCGCGGCGCCTGGCCGCGCGGCGCTGTTGGCCGCGGTGCAGCCGGAGCAGCACAAGTTCCTCTTTTTCGTTTCCCGCGGCAACGGCACCAGCGAGTTCTCGGTCAACCTGAACGAGCACAACCGCAACGTTTCCCGCTATATCCTGGGCCAGGGCCAAAGCCAGAATGCCGCGCCCGGCCCGGCTTCGAGCCGCGGCGCAGCGACTGGCAACCAGGCCAACGGCACGCCCGCAGCCGCGCCCAGCGCCAGCCCGGCGCCGGACGCCGCGCCCGAGCCGGATCAGGGACAGGCACAAGTACAAGGACAAGACCAATGACCACGCGCGGACGCTTTATCACGCTGGAAGGCGTGGACGGCGCGGGCAAGAGCACGCACACCGTCTGGATCGCCGATTTCCTGCGCGCGCAGGGGCTGGACGTGGTGTCCACCCGCGAACCCGGCGGCACGCCCTTGGGCGAGAAGTTGCGCGCCTTGCTGCTGACCGACCCCATGGGGCTGGACACCGAGACGCTCCTGATGTTCGCCGCACGCTGCGAACATCTGCACCAGGTCATCGAACCCGCGCTGGCGCGCGGCGCCTGGGTGGTCTGCGACCGCTACACCGATGCCACCTATGCCTACCAGGGCGGCGGGCGCGGCCTGGGCGCGGCGCGCGTGGCCGCGCTGGAAGCCTGGATGCAGGCGGGCCAGCCCGACCGCACCTGGCTCTTCGACGTGCCGCTGGAAGTGGCGCGCGCCCGGTTGGCCGACGCGCGCGAGCCGGACCGCTTCGAGCGCGAGGGCGCGGCCTTTTTCGAACGCACCCGCGAGGCCTACCACGCCCGCGCCGAGGCTGATCCGAAGCGCATCCGCATTGTCGATTCCACCCAATCCATTGCCCAGATCCGCACCGGCCTGGAGGCGGGACTGCGTGAATTGCTGGGGCAGGCGGCATGAACGCGACCCGCGCCGCCAAAGATGAGGACGCCACGGCTTCCAACGCGCCGCAGTTCCTGCCCTGGCAGGCCGAGACGGCGCGCAACTGGCTGGGCAACCGCGACCGCTTCGCCCACGCCTGGCTGATCCATGGGTTGGCCGGCATCGGCAAGCTGGACTTCGCGGTCGCCGCGGCGGCCAGCCTGCTGTGCGAAACCCCGGACAACGGCCTGGCCTGCGGCCGTTGCGCCGCCTGTGCCTGGTTCGCCAGCGGCAATCATCCCGACTTGCGCCGCATCCGGCCCGAAGCCGTGGCGGTGGAAGAGGGGGCGGACGCCGCCGAGCCCTCTGAGGACGCCGAACCTGCCACGGGCGCAGCCAAGCGCGCGCCGTCCAAGGAAATACGCATAGACCAGATCCGCTCCCTGGAGTCCTGGTTCAACACCGCCACGCACCGCGGCGGCTGGCGCGTGGCGCTGCTGTACCCGGCCCATGCGCTGAACGTGGTGTCGTCCAACGCCTTGCTCAAGGTGCTGGAAGAACCGCCGCCGCACACGGTGTTCCTGCTGGTCGCGGACGCGCCGGACCGCCTTTTGCCCACGCTGGTGTCGCGCTGTCGCCGCCTGCCGCTGCCGGCGCCCGACCCGGACACCGCGCTGCAATGGTTGCGCGAGCAAAACGTGGAACCGGCCCGCGAATGGCTGGCGGCCGCCGGCGGCGCGCCGCTGGCGGCGTTGAGGCTTGCCCAGTCTAACGAGGCCGCTTGTCCGCCCTGGCTGACCCAGCTGGTCGGGCCGCTGTCCAAGGGCCAGTCGCCCGACGTGGGCACGCTGGCCGAGGCCCTGGAAAAGGTGGCGGCCACTGAGTGGATCGACGCCTTGCAGCGCCTGTACACCGACCTGATGCTGGCCAGCGCGGGGGCGCCGTCGCGCTACTTCCCGGCCCTGGGCAGCGCGGTCGCGCAGGTTGCCGCGCGCATGAATCCGGCCAAGGTCGCCGAGGCCGCGCGCTGGCTGACGCGCCAGCGCGCGCTGGCCACCCATCCTTTGAACGCCAAGCTCTTCGCCCACGCGACCCTGCAGCGCGTGGTGCTATCCTGCCTGGCGTAAGCCCTTGATCCGGCGGCGCTTCGTCCGGCAAAGGGCGCAGCGCCGCGGCACTTGTATCCAGACTCATCATGTACGTCGATTCCCACTGCCATTTGAACTTCCCGGAACTGGCGGCCGACCTGCCGGCCATTCTTGACCGGATGGCCGCCAACCAGGTCACCCACGCGCTGGTCGTCAGCGTCAACATGCCGGAATGGCCGGGCCTGATGTCGCTGGTCGAACCGCAGGCCAATCTGTGGGCCTCGGTCGGCGTGCATCCCGATTACGAAGACACTCCGGACCCCACGCCCGAAGAGCTGGCGCGCCTGTCCGAGCATCCCAAGGTGGTGGCCATCGGCGAGACCGGGCTGGACTACTACCGTCTGTCCGAACCGCTGGACTGGCAGCGCGAGCGTTTTCGCCGCCACATTCGTGCCGCCCGCGACACGGGCCTGCCCCTGATCGTGCACACGCGCTCGTCCGCCGAGGACACCGTGCGCATGCTGCGGGAAGAGCGCGCGGCCGAGGTCGGCGGCGTGATGCATTGCTTTACCGAAAATTGGGAAGTGGCACAGGCTGCGCTGGACCAGAACTTCTATATTTCCCTGTCCGGCATCGTGACCTTCAAGAATGCGCAGATCGTGCATGAAGTGGCCGCCAAGGTGCCGCTGGACCGCTTGCTGATCGAAACCGATTCGCCGTATCTGGCGCCGGTGCCGTACCGCGGCAAGCTGAACGATCCGTCCAAGGTGATCCACGTGGCCGAGAAGATCGCGGATCTCAGGGGCATACCCGTGGCCGAAGTGGCGCGTGCATCAACCGAAAATTTCTTCCGTCTTTTCAACAAGATAAAGAAATAATCTAATCTAATTTATTTAAAGTGATTTATAGGAAATCCATGGCTGCCCGCAACGCTTCCGTCCAGAACGCCTTCTTGTCGTGTTGCCGTGGAGCGCTGCTGGCGCTGGCCGTGGGCATGGCGGTTCCCGCTGCGGCGCAGGCCGCCAATCCCGGCGATTGGTGGGTCTACGTCGCCAATGACTACCCGGACGACATCAAGGAACTGCTGGCGCGCGGCGAAGATCCCAACGTGCGCTACAAGAATGGCCAGCCCGCGCTGATGCGCGCGGTGGTGGACGGCGCCTGGAAGGTGTTCGACGTAATCGCCGCCGACAAGCGCACCGACGTCAACGCCGAGAACCCGGCGGGCGAGACGCCGCTGATGTACCTGGCCATCGCCGGCCAGACCGAACGCGCCAAGAAGCTGATCGCGCGCGGCGCCCAGGTCAACCGCCTGGGCTGGACGCCGCTGCATTACGCGGCCTCGAAGGGCCAGCTGGAAATGGCGCGCCTGCTGCTGGCGCACAAGGCCATGGTCAACGCGCCCGCGCCCAATGGCGAAACGCCGCTGATGATGGCGGCACTGTCGGGCCGCAAGCCCATGGTGGACCTGTTGCTCAAGGCGGGGGCGGACGTGGGGTCGCGCGATACCAAGGGCCAGACCCCGGCCGATTGGGCCAGGACGGGCAAGTCCACGGCAGTGGCGGCGGAACTGGACAAGCTGATCGCGCAACAAGAAGAAACCCGCCGCAAGCTGCGGGCGGCGCGGCCGGCCGAAGAAGGCGCCGAGGCGGCGGGGACGACAACGGGCGCGGCAGCGGGCGCGCCGGCCAGTGCGGAGCAGGGCGCGGCAGCCGCGCAGGCTCCCGCCGCAGAAAAGAAAGCCCCGGCCGCGTCTTCCGCGGTCCAGGGCGTTTCGGGCGTGAAGCTCAATAACTACGACGAGCCCGCCGCGCCCTGAGGCGCGGGCTTGCCCAAGGCCGGCCCGCAAGGGGCCGGCCCGATTCAGATCACGTAGTTCTTGTAGCGCTCGATGTAGTCGCGGGCGCTGCCGTTCAATTCGCGCACGCAGCGCTCGGCCTCGTCGCCGTCGCCGCGCACCATGGCGTCCAGCAGGGCGCGGTATTGCTTGATCCCCATCTCTGAGCGGCCCGGCAGCAGGGCCACGCGGCGCATCGACACGCGGGTGCGGTCGTAGATGCGCTCGATCATGTCGCTCAGCACCGGATTGCGCGCCAGTTCCTTGATGTGGTTGCGGAACTGCTCGATCGTGGCCACGTGCGCCTCGATGTCGCCGCTTTTCAGGCTTTGTTCGAAGGGCTCGCCCAGCAGGGCCTGCATCGCTTCCCAGTCGGCGGGCGTGGCGTTGGCCATGGCCAGCCGCACCGCCAGTCCATCCAGGGCTTCGCGCACCTGATACAGGCGATAAGTGGTTTCCATGTCGACCAGGGCCACCACGGCGCCCTTGTTGGGCACCCGTTCCACCAGCGCGCGGTCTTCCAGCGTCGCCAGCACTTCGCGCGCCTTGGCGCGCGGGATGTCATAGGCCTGCGCCAGGTCTTCTTCCGGCACGCGGGTGCCGGGCAGCAAGGCCTGCGACGCAATGCGTTCCCGCATATCCAGTATGACTTCGTGGGTGGAGGCCGCCTTGCGTGTTTCGGGGGCGGCGGCGTCAGCAGAGGCAGTCGCGCGTTTAGTGGGCATGTAGGCACCTGGGTTGAGTGGGGCAAAGCATATCACAATTTGAACGCAAGATTGTGCACAATTTAGAATGCGTAGTTGTAAATCAGCATTGACACAATAAAACGCACAAGAATATAGTGGCTTCACTTCGTCGCCGTACCCACTCATCCAAGGAGCCCTGGGCAATGAAAGACGCCGCGCAGTCCCCTCAACTTCCCGGCCCGCAGTGCCAGGCGTATCTGGCCCGGCGCAATGCCGCGGTCGCGCTGGGCGTGGCCAATGGCCCTCCGGTGTTCGCGGCCGCTGCCCGCGGCGCCACGCTGACCGACCTGGACGGCAACGCGTACATCGATTTCGCCGGCGGCATCGGCACCCTGAACGTGGGACATGCGCACCCCGAGGTGGTGGCCGCCGTCCAGGCGCAGGCGGCGCGCTACCTGCACACCTGCTTCAACATCGTCATGTATCCGGAATACATCGAGCTGGCCGAGACGCTGGTCGGCCTGGTCCCGGGATCCTGGCCCAAGAAGGCCATGCTGCAGACGACTGGCGCCGAGGCCGTCGAAAACGCCATCAAGGTGGCGCGCCGCGCCACCGGCCGGCAGGCGGTGGTGGCCTTCGAGAACGCCTTCCATGGCCGCACCTACATGGCGCTGTCCCTGACCGCCAAGGCGCCCGCCTACAAGACCGGCTTCGGTCCCTTCGCATCCGAGGTCTATCGCGCGCCGTTCCCGGTGCGCTACCGCTCGGGGCTGACCGAAGCCGAATGCGCCGAGGCCGCCTTCAATGAATTCCGCCGCCTGGTCGAAACCGAGGTCACGCCGGAGCAGGTCGCCGCGGTGATCATCGAGCCGGTGCAGGGCGAGGGCGGCTTCCATGCCGCGCCGCCCGCCTTCCTGCAGGCGCTGCGCGCCTACTGCACCCAACACGGCATCGTGCTGATCGCCGACGAGATCCAGTCTGGTTTCTGCCGCACCGGTGAATGGTTCGCCACCCAGCATGCCGGCATCGAGGCCGACCTTTACACCCTGGCCAAGTCCATGGGCGGGGGGCTGCCGATAGCGGCGCTGGTGGGGCGCGCCGACCTGATGGACGCGCCCGCCGTGGGAGGCCTGGGCGGCACCTATGGCGGCAACCCGCTGGCGTGCGCCGCGGCGCTCGCCACCATTGCCGTCATGCGGCGCGAAGACTACGCGGCGCGAGCCAGCGACCTGGGCGGCCGGGTGCGCACACGCTTTGCGGACTGGGCCGGCCAGTACGGCATCGTCGGCGACGTGCGCGGCCTGGGCGCCATGGTGGCGTTCGAAGTCGTGCGCGGCGCGGGCGACGACAGTCCCGCTGGCGATCTGGCGGCCCACATCGTGCAGGCCGCCTACCAGGGCGGGCTGGTGCTGGTGAAGGCGGGCTTTTACGGCAACGTGATCCGCTTCCTGGCGCCGCTTTCCATTACCGACGAGGAACTGGCCCGCGGCCTGGACATCCTCGGACGCGCGGTGGCCGACGCCCAGCGCATCGCCGACGCCCGCGCGTCGCAAGCGGCTTGAGGAGCGCGCCATGCATACATTGTTGAAACTGAAGAACGCGCGCAAGGTGGTCAGCCAGCTGGGCGCGGCCAAGCCGGGCATGGAAGTGCTGGTGCTGTATGACCTGCATACCCACCATAACGTGGAGCCCCTGGCCATTGCGGTGGACGAGGCGGGCGCCGGCCTGCATCTGCTGCAGATCGCCGGCTCCGCGCGCCACGGCCGGCAGTTGTCGCCGGTGGTGGCCCAGGCCATGCAGGCGGCCGACCTGGTCATCGCGCTGACCCGCGCCAATGCCGCGCACACCGATGCGCGCCAGCAGGCCACGCGCGCCGGGGTCGGCGTGATCGTGCTGCCCGAATCACACCTGCCCGATTTCTTTCTGGCCGAAGGCTGGGACTGCGATTTCGATGCGTTGCGCCCGCAGATCCAGGGGCTGGCCGACGCGCTGACCCGCGCCGACACCGCCCGCGTCACCAGCGAACTCGGCACCGACGTGACCATGAGCATCGCCGGCCGCCGCGGCCGCGCGCTGCACGGCTTTGCCAACACCACCGACATTTCGGCGGGCTATTGCCTGGAGTCCAGCCTGGCGCCCGTGGAAGGCACGGCCGAAGGCGTGATCGTGGTCAACGCCAGCATCCCCGGCGTCTCGCTGATCCGCGACGAACCCGTGCGCATCCATATGGAAAAGGGCATGGCGGTGGCGATCGAGGGCGGCGCGGTGGCGCGCCAGTTCCGCGATCTGCTGGCCAGCTTCAACGATCCGCTGGTCTACAACCTGGGCGAGCTGGGCGTGGGCATGAATCCGCGTTGCCAACTGGACGGCACCATGCTGTCCGACGAATCGGTCTACGGCTCGATCCAGCTGGCGCTGGGCACCAGCGCTTATATCGGCGGCACCGTCAAGGCGGCGGCGCACTACGACACCATCGTCACCGACGCCACGCTGGAACTGGACGGCAGGGTGGTGCTCAAGGGCACCGAGCTGCGCCTGGAGGACGCGGCATGAGCATAGACCTGAGCCGCGACGCCGACGGCGTGGCCACCGTGCTGATGAACCGCCCGGAAAAGCGCAACGCGTTCACGCTGGACATGTACCGGGAATTCGGCCGGGTCATGCGCGAGCTCGACGCCGACGACGCCGTGCGCTGCGTGGTGCTGCGCGGCGCGGGCGGCGCTTTCTGCGCCGGCAGCGACATCGGCGGCTTCGAGGAAGACCGCGACGGCGCCGCGCAGGCGGCCGAGTACGCGCTCTTCACCCTGTCCATGACCGACACGCTCAAGCACCTGCGCCACCCCACCGTGGCCTGCATCGAAGGCGTGTGCGTGGGCGGCGGGCTGGAGCTGGCCGCCCTGTGCGACATCCGCATCGGCGGGCGCAACAGCCGCTACGGCATCCCGGTGAATCGCATCGGCCTGACCGTGGACCACCAGGAACTGGCCGACCTGATCCGCGTGGTGGGCGCTGCGCGCGTGCTGGAAATCCTGCTGGAAGGAAACATCTTCGGCGCCGAAGAAGCCATGTCCAAGGGGCTGCTGACCCGCGTGGTGGATGACGAACGCGTGGCGGAACAGACCTACGCGACCGCCCGCCGCATCGCCGCGGCGGCGCCGCTGGTCAACCGCTGGCACAAGCGCTTCGTGAGCCAGCTGCGCGAAGGACGCGCATTGACTCCGGACGAACGCAGCGAAGCCTACGAATGCTTCGGCACCGAGGACTACCGGCGCGGCCGCGAAGCCTTCGCCGCCAAGCGCATTCCTGAATTCATCGGCCGCTGATCCGGCCACCGACCCAAGACGGACCGCATATGACTCAAGCTGCATCCCCCCTTGCCGGCATCAAGATCCTGGATCTTTCGCAGATCATGGCCGGGCCGTATTGCACCATGGTGCTGGCCGATCTGGGCGCCGAGGTCATCAAGGTCGAGAAGACCGGCGCCGGCGACGACTCCCGTGAAATGGGCCCCTATGTGAACGGCGAATCCACCTGTTTCGCCCAGATCAACCGCAACAAGCAGGGCGTGGCGCTGAACCTGAAGGACCCCGAGGCCCGCGAGGTGCTGTACGAGCTGGCGCGCTGGGCCGACGTGGTGGTGGAGAACTACCGCGTGGGCGTGACCAAGTCGCTGGGCGTGGACTACGAAACGCTGTCGCGCATCAATCCGCGCCTGGTGTATTGCTCCATCTCCGGCTACGGCCATTCCGGACCCTACGCGGGCAAGGGCGGCTTCGACCTGGTGGCCCAGGGCATGAGCGGCATCATGAGCATGACGGGCGAACCCGGCGGGCGGCCCCTGAAGTCGGGCATCGCCATCTATGACGTGGGGGCGGGACTGACCGCGGTCTACGCCATCCTGGCCGCCTGCATCCACCAGATGAAGACGGGCGAGGGCCAGCACATCGACATCGCGCTGGCCGAGTGCGGACTGCCCTGGTTCGTCTGGGAAGCCGCCGCCTATTTTGCCGACGGCACGGTGCCGGAAGGCACCGGCAGCCGGCACCGCGTGTCGGCGCCATATCAGGCGTTCAACACGCGCCAGGGCTACATCATGATAGGCGCGGCCAACCAGCGCACCTGGGAACGCCTGTGCGCGGATGTGCTGGAACGGCCTGAACTGATCACCGATCCGCGCTTCATCACCAACTCCGACCGGCTGACCCACATTGCCGAGCTGGAACCCATATTGGAAGCGGAGTTTGCGCGCGCCGATGCGGCCGAATGGATCGAGCGCTGCGAACGGGCGTCCGTGCCCTGCGGTCCGATCAACGATTTCGGCCAGGCCATGCAGGACCCGCATTACCTGGCGCGCGGCATGGTGCAGGAACTGGACCATCCCGCGCTGGGCAAGATGAAGACCATCGGCATTCCGACCAAGTTTTCCAAAACGCCAGGCGCCTTGCGCACGGCGGCGCCGCTGATGGGCCAGCACACCGACGAGGTGCTGCGCCGCTTTGGCGTGGCGGAAGACAGAATTGCAGGCATGCGCGCCCGAGGAGTCATCGCGTAGCAGGCAAACCGCAGCAGGCAGTATCGAAGTCGCATCCAAGCTACAAGGGGACGCCGGCGTTGCTGACGCCGGCGGCTATTCGAAGTTGAACAAAGATGTTCACGCCGCAAGGAACCTTCATGACACAGCCCATCCATCTCTCCCGCCGCGGCTTTATCGCGGCCAGCGCCGCGCTGGCCGCCTGCGCCGCCGCGCCCTCCCTGGTCCGGGCGCAGTCGGCCCAGCCGTTCCGCCTGGGGGCGCTCAATTCCATCACCGGCGTCGGCGGCCCCTACGGGCCGGCCATGCTGGAAGCCATCAAGATCGCCATCGACGAGGTCAACGCCGCCGGCGGCGCTGCCGGCCGCAAGATCCAGCTCTACGCCGAAGACGACCAGACCAAGCCCGACGCCGCCGTGCTGGCCGTGAAGAAGCTGATCGAGATCAACAAGGTCGAGGCGGTGGTGGGCATTTGGCCGTCGTCGGTGGGCCTGGCCGCCATGCCCATCACCAATGCCGCGGGCCTCATCACCATGAACACCTGCGGCGCGCCGGAAATGCTGACCGAGAACAAGCAGGGGCTGGCCTGGATGTTCCAGGCGTCCAACGCCGTGTTCGGCCGCGCCTTTGCGGAAGTGGCGCGCCAGCGCGGCTTCAAGCGGCCGGCGGTCATGGCTTTCAATAACTCCACCTTCGTGGGGCAGGCCAACTACTTTCGTGATGCCTGGCAGGAGAAGGGCGGCAAGGTCAGCGCCTTCACCATCTACGAACCCAACCAGACCACCTACCGCACCGAGCTGACCAAGGTGCTGGCCTCCAAGCCCGACGTGATCTCGCTGAGCGCCTACCGGCCCGACGCCACCATCATCCTGAAGGAGTGGTTCCAGACCGGCCAGGACTGCAAGTTCATCATGCCCGGCTGGACCGCCAACGAAGACCTGGTGAAGGCGCTGGGCAAGGAAGCCACCGAGGGCATCATCTCGATCTCCAACGTCGCGGCCCACGAGCACCAGGCGTACAAGACCTTCGCCGCCGAATTCCGCAAGCGCACCAAGCGCGAGCCGGACATCTTTGCTTCGCAGTCCTACGACATGGTGATCACGCTGGCGCTGGCGATCGAGGCGGCGGGGGCCACCGCGGACGTGGCCGCCATCAACGGCAAGATCCGCGCCGTGACCGCGCAGGGCGGCGGTGAAAAGGTCAGCGGCTTTGCGCAAGGCCAGGCGCTGCTGCGCGCAGGCAAGCCGGTGGACTACGACGGCGCATCCTCGCGCCTGGACTTCGGCAAACAGGGCGAGACCGTGCCGGACTTTGGCGTCTTCGACATCCGCGACGGCAAGCTGGTGCTCAATGAAGTCATCGCCGGCAAAGTCTGACGATAAAAACACTAGGGGAACACAAGTATGGATGCAATCACCGTCATCAACGCCGGGATCAACGGCGTTGTGATCGGGATGCTGCTGGCCTTGCCGGCACTGGCGATCACGCTGGTGTTCGGCATCGCCCGCTTTCCCAATGCCGCCAGCGGCGACTACATGACGTTGGGCGCCTACGCCGCCGTCTTCACGCAGGCGCTGGCCGGCGGCTCGATGCTGGCGGGCGGCCTGGCCGCCGTCGCCGGCACCACCCTGGTCAGCCTGTTCTTCTATGCCTGGGTGTTCCGGCCGCTGGAGTCGCGCTCCAACGTGTCGCGCCTGATCGCGTCCATCGGCGTGGCGTTCGCGCTGCGCAGCACGATCACCTTCTTCGCCGGGCAGGACCAGTACACCTTCGACCTGCCGCTTACGCGCGCCTGGAATTTCGGCGGCGTGCGCATTTTGCCTACCGATCTCTACATCGTCGGCACGGCGGTGGCGGCGCTGGCGCTGGTGTTCGCGCTGATGCACATGACGCCCACCGGGCGGCGCATGCGGGCGGTGGCCGACAACCCGGAGCTGGCCGCGGCCAGCGGCATACGCGGACGGCGCGTGATGATCACGCTGTGGAGCATCGCGGGCGCCTATTGCGGGCTGGGCGGCGTGCTGCTGGGCATCAAGGCAGTGGTGATCCCCGAACTGGGCTGGGAACTGTTGATGCCCATGTTCGCGGCCGTGATCCTGGGCGGCATCGGCAATCCGGTGGGCGCCATCGTCGGGATCATGGTGTTCAGCATTGCGCAGGAAATCGCCAGCCTCGTGGTGGGACCTGCCTACAAGATCGTGTTCGCCTTCGCGGTGCTGCTGTGCGTGCTGCTGCTGCGTCCCCAGGGCATCTTCGGCCGTCCGATGGCGGCGAGGTGAAATCATGGAAGCCTATCTGATTGCTATCGCCATCGGGATCCTGATCTACATGCTGCTGGCCTTCGGCCTGTCGCTGCATTACGGGTTCACCGGACTGATCAACTTCGGCCACGTCGGCTTCTTCGCCATCGGCGCCTATACCTCGGCCCTGCTGTCGCTCAAGGGCGTGCCCATCCCCATCTCCATGGCGGCGGCCGCGGCCTTCGCGGCGCTGGCCGCGTGGCCGCTGGGCATGATCGCCTTGCGGCTGGGCAGCGACTACCTTGCCATCGTGACGCTGGGCTTCTCCGAGTCGGTGCGCATGATGCTGCAGACCGAGGAATGGCTGACGCGCGGGATGCACGGCCTGCCAGGCATCCCGCGGCTGTTCGCGGGCTGGGCCTCGCCGCAGACGGTGGACCTGTGGATCATGCTGCTGCTTCTGGCGGTCAACGCCGGCGCGTTGTTCCTCATCCATCTGGTGATACGCAGCCCGTTTGGCCGCGTGATCGAGGCGGTGCGGGACAACGAAGTCGCGGTGCGGGCGCTGGGCAAGGACCCGGCCCGCTTCAAGACCCGTTCGCTGATGCTGGGCGCGGGCCTGGCCGGCCTGGCGGGCGCCTTCCAGGCGCACTACCTGACCTTCATCAGCCCTGAGCAGTTCGTGCCGCTGATCACCTTCTACATCTGGATCGCCATCATCCTGGGCGGAGTGGGGCGCTTGAGCGGCGTGGTGGCCGGCACGGTGCTGCTGGTCGGATTCCTGGAAGGTTCGCGCTTCGTGCGGGACTTCGTCGGCGGCATCTCGGAGGTGCAGATGGCCAGCGTGCGCATCGGCGTCATCGGCCTGGCGCTCATCTGCGTGGTGCTTTACCGGCCCCAGGGCATTTTCGGCAATGCTGCCGCTACCCGCAGGAGAAAGGCATGACGCTGCTTTGCATCAAAGGGCTGAGCGCCAGCTTCGGCGGCTTCAAGGCGCTGGACGACGTGTCGCTGGAAGTGCGCAAGGGTGAAATGGTGGGGGTGATAGGCACCAACGGCGCGGGCAAGAGCACGCTGTTCTCGGTGGTCACGGGCTACATTCCGCCCAGTTCCGGGTCCGTGCGCTTCGCGGACGAGGACATCACGGGCGTGGCCGTGCACCAGCGCGTGCGCCGGGGCCTGGCCCGCACCTTCCAGGTGCCGCGCGAGTTCAGCCAGCTGACGGTCTTCGACAACATGATGGCGGCGGCGCCGGACCAGCGCGGCGAAAAGCTGGCGGCGCTGGTGTTCGCCCGCCGTGAGGTGGCCCGCGAAGAGGCGCGCAACGCCGAGCGCGTGCATGAACTGCTGGCCTTCCTGAACCTGTCGCGGGTCGCGGACGAGCCCGCCGGGAAACTGTCGGGCGGCCAGAAGAAGCTGCTGGAGCTGGGACGGCTCTTGATGCTGGAGCCGCGCTGCATCCTGCTGGACGAGCCGTTCGCCGGCGTCAACCCGGTGCTGATCGAGGAGCTGTCGGCGCGCATCGTGGAACTCAACCAGCGCGGCCTGACCGTCGCCATCATCGAACACAACCTGGAAGAGCTGTCGCGCATCGTGCCGCGCATGTACGTCATGGACCGCGGCCGCGTCATCGCCGAAGGCACGCCCGACAGCGTCCTGGCCAATGAACAGGTGCGCGAGGCGTACATGGGGGGAGTGATATGAGCCAGCTCGTCATGCAAGGCCTGTCCGGCGGCTACGGCGAGGTCGATATCGTGTCCGGCATCGACATGCACGTGGCGCCGCGCGAGATCGTTACCATCGCCGGCACCAACGGCGCGGGCAAGTCCACGCTGGTCAAGGCGGTGATGGGCCTGTTGCCGCGCATCGCCGGCACCATGGCCTTTGACGGCCGCGACCTGCTCACGCTGCCGGTCGAGGAGCGCGTGCGCATCGGTATCTCCTATGTGCCGCAGGTGCGCAATGTGTTCGGCGCGCTGACCGTGCTGGAGAACCTGCAGGTGGTGGAACACGTGCAGGCGCGTGAAAAGCGCATCCGCGACATGTTCGAGCTGTTCCCGGCGCTGGCCGGGCGGCGCAAGACCCACGCCGAGAACCTGTCCGGCGGCGAACGCCAGCAACTGGCCTTCGCCCGGGCGCTGATGTCCTCGCCGCGCCTGATGGTGCTGGACGAACCGTCCGCCGCCTTGTCGCCGGCGTTGACCGAGCAGGTGTTCGCCGAAGTGCGGCGGCTGCCGCAGATCGGCGTGGGCGTGCTGATGGTGGAGCAGCGCGCGCGCCAGGCGCTGGCGTTCAGCGACCGCGGCTACATCCTGGATTCCGGCCGCATCGTGCTGACCGACACGGGGCAGGCGCTGCTGGCCAACCAGCATATGAGCGATCTGTACATAGGACGGGGCGGCCACGCGGGCGCGGACCGTCCGCCCAGCGGCAGCATCCCCGCTTGAAACCGCCAGAGCCATCCCGCCGGCAGCCGCCGTCGCGGATGGCAAATCCATATTTCCATATCTCTTTGCAGGAGCCGTATCTTGCCTACTTCCGAAACCATGGTTTCCCCGGCGTCCGTTGCGCGCCGCCCGGCGCCCGGCGCCATCGCCGCCTTGACCGCCACCCAGGGCCTGGCCGCGCTGGAGCAGGGCACGCTGACCTGCGAAGCCTGGGCGCGCGCCTGCCTGGACCGCATCGAAGAGCGCAACGGCGGCGTCAAGGCCTGGGTCCGGGTGGACGCCGAGGGCGCGCTGGCCCGCGCCCGTGAATGGGACCGCCACGGCCGGCGGCGCGCGCTGGACGGCGTGCCGCTGGGCATCAAAGACACCATCGACACGGCGGCCATGCCCACCGAATTGGGCGACCCCGAGATCTTCCCCGGCCGCCAGCCCGAGGCCGACGCGCCCGTGGTGACGCAGGCGCATGAGCTGGGGTTCAACGTGCTGGGCAAGAACACCGTGTCGCGCCACGCCATCATGCTGCCGGGGCCTGCGCGTAATCCGCATGACCTGACCCGTACGCCGGCCGCGTCCTCGGCCGGTTCGGCGGCGGCCGTTGCCGATTTCATGGCGCCGCTGTCCATCGGCACGCAGACGGCGGGTTCGATTCTGCGGCCCTCGGCGTTCTGCGGCGCGGTGGGCTTCAAGCCCACGCTGGACGCCATTCCCTACGTGGCGATCCGGCGCTATTCGCGGGTGCTGGACGTGATCGGGCCGATCTCGCGTTCGGTCGACGACGCGGCCTTGTTCATGCGGGCGTTTACCGGCGATCCCCGGTTCGATCCGGCCTCCGCATTGCGCAGCGATTTCCGCCTGGGCGTTTGGCGGCCGAAGGACTGGGCCGACACCGAGCCCTGCATGCGCGAAAGCTTCGAGGCCAATCTGCGCGCCTTGTCGGCCGCAGGCGTCAAGGTCACGGAATTGGCCATGCCCGCGGCCTTCGACACCATGGGCGAGGCGCAGGACGTGATCATGGCCTACGACCTGGCGCGCGAGTACGCCGCCATCAAGCGCGATCATGCGGCGCTGTGCGATCCCGGGCTGATCGAGTACCTGACGATGGGCGAGGGCCTGTCCGCGGCCGAGTACGCGGGGGCGCTGGATGCCGCCGACGCATGCCGCCGGGCGTTCTACGACGTTGCGCGCGAAGTCGACGCAGTGGCCATGCCGTCCACGCTGGGCGAGGCGCCGCCGGCCAGTTCCACCGGCAGCTCCGCCTTCATCCGCATCTGGTCGCTGCTGCACAACCCGTCCATCACCTTGCCGGTGGCGCGCGGCCCCAATGGCCTGCCGCTGGGCTTCCAGATGGTCGGCTTCGTGAAGGAGGACGCGCGGCTGCTGTACTGGGCGCGTTGCGCCGAGCGCATCCTGGGGTCGACCGCGCACCAGCCCTGACCGGCCCCTGGCCGCGGCTTGCGCCGCCGTGCGCCGCCGGGGCGCGGCGGATGCTTTGGCGCCTTCGGGCGCTTTTTTTGCGTCTGGGCTCTGGGGTTTTCCCTATTAATTCTCAGTATTCGGGAATAAAAAGCAGGGTAAGAGCCATAAATTGATAATCTGCGCTCCGTTAGCTTGGAGCCAAATGTTGAAAGCGGATCTATCAGTCGGGGCAGGCGCGGATCGCGTGCTGTATGTGCTGGCCACCCTGGCCAGGCACGACGGCCCCCTCAGCATCGCCGCGCTGGCCGAGCAGACCGGCCTGGCGCAAAGCACCCTCTACCGCCAGGTGGCGCTGCTCAAGCGCTGGGGCTTCGTCGCCGAGCACGATGGCGAGTACGGTCCCGGCCCGCTGTGCGTGCAGTTGGCCTGGGGCTTTGACCAATCCTCGTTCCTGATCCATGAAGCGCAGCCCGACATGGCCGCGCTGGCCGCCGCTTCTGGCGAAACCATAGGCTTGCTGGTGGCGGTCAAGGATCAGGCCGTGTGCCTGGACATGATCGAGAGCCAGCATCCGCTGCGCTGTTCCTTCACCAAGGGGCGCGGCCTGCCGCTGGCGCGCGGCGCCTCGGCCAAGTCGCTGCTGGCTTTCATGCCGCTTGCCCGACAGCAGGCCGCGTTGGCGTATCTGGCGGCCGAGGCCGACGTGGACGCCGGCCGGCTGGGCCACGAACTGGAAGCCATCCGCACCCAGGGCTATGCCGTCACCGACAGCGAAGTCGATGCCGGCGTCTGGGGCGTCAGCGTCCCCATTTTTCAACGCGCCAACCAGGCCGTGGCCTCGATCACGCTGATGGCGCCGTCGACCCGGGCCGCCCAGCGGCCCGAGGCATTGACCGAAATGACCGTGGCCGCGGCCCGGCGCATCTCGGCGAAGCTGCAAGCTCATTAAGACCGCCTTCTTCCATTCCACGCCGTACCCGTAGACACCCGACTGCCGTATCCATATTCCATAGAGGACCCACCATGACCACTCGCCGCACACTGCTGACCGCCGCCCTGACGCTGGGCCTCGCCTGGAGCGCCGCCCCGGCGTTTGCCCAGGACACCATCCGCGCCGTCACCGACGCGACCTTCCCGCCGATGGAGTTCGTCAAGGACGGCAAGCGCACCGGCTTCGACATCGAACTGGTGGAAGCCCTGGCCGGCGCCATGGGCAAGAAGGTCGAATGGATCGACATCGACTTCAAGGGCCTGATTCCCGCGCTGCAGGCCGGCCGCGCCGACATTGCCGTGTCCGCCATCTACATCACGCCCGAACGCGCCAAGGTGGTGGACTTCACCGATCCGTACTACGCGGGCGGCCTGGTCGTGATGACCAAGAAGGACGGCCCGGTCAAGACCCTGAAGGACCTGGACGGCCGCAAGGTGTCGGTGCAGGTGGGCACCAAGTCGGTCAACTACCTGAAGGAACACTACCCGGCGGTGCAGCGCGTGGAAGTCGAGAAGAACCAGGAGATGTTCAACCTGGTGCAGATCGGCCGCGCCGAAGCCGCCGTGACCGGCAAGCCTGCCGCCAAGCTGTTCGCCCAGAGCACGCCGGACCTGACGGTGCTGAACGACCAGATCACCACCGAGGACTACGGCATCGCCGTGCCCAAGAACAAGCCGGAGCTGACCCGTGAGCTGAACGCCGCGCTGCAGAAGCTCAAGGCCGACGGCAGCTACCAGGCCATCGTCAACAAGTGGTTCGAGGCCCCCGCGAAATGAACCTGGATTTTTCTCCCGTCTTTGCCGACTTCGGCGCGCTGATCAATGGAGCCGTGGTCACCGTCGAGGTGACCGCGGGCGCCTTGCTGCTGGCCTGCGTCATCGGCCTGCTGGTGGGCGTGGGACGCCTGAACCCCAAGCGCTACGTCATCTACAACCTGTGCAGCGTTTATTTGCTGCTGTTCCGCGGCACGCCCTTGCTGGTGCAGCTGTTCATCTGGTTCTTCGGCCTGCCGCATTTCGGCATCACCCTGCCGGCGTTCGCCTGCGGCGTGCTGGGCCTGGGCATGTACTCGGGCGCCTACGTGTCCGAAATCGTGCGCGGCGCGATCCAGTCGGTGGACCGCGGCCAGACCGAAGCGGCGCGCTCGCTGGGCATGTCGTCCGGCCAGGCCATGCGCATCATCGTGCTGCCGCAGGCCGTGGTGCGCATGATCCCGCCGCTGGGCAATGAATTCATCGCGCTGATCAAGAACTCGGCCCTGGTGTCGCTCTTGACGATCCATGACCTGATGCATGAAGGCCAGAAGATCATCAGCGTGTCCTATCGCTCGCTGGAAACCTATCTGGTGGTGGCGCTGATTTATCTGATCCTGACCACGGCCACCATGCTGGTGCTGCGCAAGGTTGAACACCGCCTGCGCGCGGGAGGGATGGTGCAATGAACTCCGCAATGAACTCCGCTACGACCCGGGCCGCGGATCCGCAAGAAATGATCCGCATCCGCGGCCTGCGCAAGTCCTACGGCGACCACGAGGTCTTGCGCGGCATCGACTTCGACGTGCTGCCGTCCCAGGTGGTGGTGGTGATCGGGCCCAGCGGCTCGGGCAAGAGCACCTTGCTGCGCTGCTGCAACGGCCTGGAAGTGGCGCAGACCGGCACCATCGACATCTGCGGCCAGACCCTGCTGGACCACGGCGAGCTGTTGCCCGAGGCCGAGCTGAACCAGCTGCGCATGCAGGTGGGCATGGTGTTCCAGGGCTTCAACCTGTTCCCGCACCTGTCGGTGCTGGACAACGTGACGGTCGGTCCGCGCAAGTTGCGCGGCATGGGCCGCGAAGAAGCGCATGCGCTGGCGGCGGACCTGCTGGACAAGGTCGGCCTGGGCCAGAAGATGTCGGCCATGCCGGCCAGCCTGTCCGGCGGGCAGAAGCAGCGCGTGGCCATCGCCCGCGCGTTGGCCATGCAGCCCAAGGTCATGCTGTTCGACGAGCCGACCTCTGCGCTGGATCCGGAGCTGGTGGGCGAAGTGCTGCAGGTCATGAAGCTGCTGGCCAAGGAAGGCATGACCATGATGGTGGTCACGCACGAAATGGGCTTCGCCCGTGACGTGGCCGACGTGGTGGCGGTGATGGACGGCGGCGTAATCCTGGAATCCGGTTCGCCCGACGTGATCTTCACGCAGCCGCGCGAGCCGCGCACCCGCGAGTTCCTGCAGGCGGTGCTGAACGCGGGGCAGGGGGCGGCATGAGCGTGGCGCAATTCGACCCAAGTCTCTGGAAGGCCCGCGACGACAGCGCCGAACAAGGCGACACGCGCCGCCTGGCGCATATCGTCGAAGCGGCCAGTGGCCAAGCCCGCAAGGGCGAGGCGGTGCTGCTGGGCTTTGCCTGCGACGCCGGCGTGGCCCGCAACCAGGGCCGCATCGGCGCGGCCGAAGGCCCGTCGGCCATCCGCAAGTTCCTGGCGGGCCTGCCGGCGCACGGCCTCACGCGTTTGCTGGACGCGGGCGACGTGGCCTGCGAGGGCGACCGGCTGGAGGACGCGCAGGAGCAACTGGGCTTGCGCGTGGCGGAACTGATGGAGCAGGGCGCACGCCCGCTGGTGCTGGGCGGCGGCCATGAGATCGCCTGGGGCAGCTTCCAGGGCCTGGCGCGCTGGCTGGACGCCCGCGGCGACACGGAACCCGTGCTGGTGCTGAACCTGGACGCGCACTTCGACCTGCGTACCGGGCGGCCCGGCAGTTCCGGCACGCCCTTCGACCAGATCTCGCGCTATTGCGAGGAACGCGGCCGGGCCCTGCAATACGCCTGCCTGGGCGTATCGCGGCTGGCCAATACGCCGGCGCTGTACGCACGCGCCGCCGAAGTCGGCGCGGTCTGGGTCGAGGACCGCGACATGCAGGAGCGCCATCTGGCCGCGCGCCTGGCCAACGTCGACGCCTTGCTGGCCCGGGCCCGGCACGTCTACCTGACCATAGACCTGGACGTGCTGCCCGCGGCGGTCATGCCCGGGGTGTCGGCGCCGGCGCCCTATGGGGTGCCGCTGGCGGTGATCGAGGAAATCGTGCTGCGGGTCAAGGCCAGCGGCAAGCTGCGCCTGGCGGACATGGCGGAGTTCAACCCGCGGTTTGACGTGGACGGCCACGGCGCGCGGGCGGCTGCCCGCCTGGCCTGGCAGTTGTTGAACGATTGAGCGGACCGGCGTCTCATCCTTCGGATGGGGGCAGGACCATACGGGGCGGTTTCCTGGGAGGAAACCGCCCCGTTTTTCGTCCTCCTTATGGCGGGCGGCAGGGCTTGCAGCTTATGGCTGGCAGGCTGGACGCTGCCGATTTGGCGGCTTAGGATAAGGGCAGCATCAGGCTTGGGTTTGCGGCCCGTTCAACCGCCGCAACAGTTATGTGTCCCCAATTAAAATATTTTCGTTTTAAATGGGGACGCTATAACTTTCGTGGATAAAATGGCGCAACTTTGTCAGGAGAGCCAGCTCATGTCTCAAACTCCCACCCACGCATTGCCGTCTTATCTGAACGCCGAGGACCTCGGCCCCTGGGGCAACTATCTGCAACAAGTCGACCGGGTCACCCCGTATCTTGGTTCGCTGGCGCGTTGGGTCGAGACCCTGAAGCGCCCGAAGCGTTCCCTGATCGTCGATGTGCCGATCGAACTCGACAACGGCAGCATTGCCCACTTCGAGGGCTACCGCGTCCAGCACAACACCTCGCGCGGCCCCGGCAAGGGCGGCGTGCGTTTCCACCAGGACGTCACGCTCTCCGAAGTGATGGCGCTGGCAGCCTGGATGTCGATCAAGAACGCTGCGGTGAACCTGCCTTACGGCGGCGCCAAGGGCGGCGTGCGCGTCGATCCGCGCAAGCTGTCGGCCTCCGAACTCGAGCGCATGACGCGCCGCTACACCTCGGAAATCGGCGTCATCATCGGACCGTCCAAGGACATCCCGGCGCCTGACGTGAACACCAACGCCCAGACCATGGCCTGGATGATGGACACGTACTCCATGAACGAAGGCGCCACCGCCACCGGCGTGGTCACCGGCAAGCCGATCGCGCTGGGCGGCAGCCTGGGCCGCGTGGAAGCCACCGGCCGCGGCGTGTTCGTGGTGGGCTGCGAAGCCGCGCGCGATCTCAACATCGACGTGTCCAAGGCGCGCGTGGTGGTGCAGGGCTTCGGCAACGTGGGCGGCACCGCCGCCCGCCTGTTCCATGAAGCCGGCGCCAAGGTCATCGCCGCGCAGGACCACACCGGTACCGTCCACAATCCCGCGGGCCTGGACGTGCACAAGCTGCTGTCCTACGTGTCGCAACATGGCGGCGTGGGCGGCTTCTCCGGCGGCCAGGCGATGGACAAGAACGAGTTCTGGACGCTGGAAACCGAATTCCTGATCCCGGCCGCCCTGGAAAGCCAGATCACCGTCGACAACGCCGCCAAGGTGCGCGCGAAGATCGTCGTGGAAGGCGCCAACGGCCCGACCACGCCGGAAGCCGACGACATCCTGGCCGAACATGGCGTCTACGTGGTGCCGGACGTGCTGGCCAATGCCGGCGGCGTGACGGTCAGCTACTTCGAATGGGTGCAGGACTTCTCCAGCTTCTTCTGGAGCGAGGACGAGATCAACCAGCGCCTGGAGCGCCTGATGCGCGAAGCCTACGCGTCGGTGTCGCAAGTGGCCAAGGAACACAAGGTCACCCTGCGCACGGCGGCGTTCATCGTCGCTTGCACGCGCATCCTGCAAGCGCGTCAGGTGCGCGGCCTGTACCCCTGATACCCGATACGGCGGGGCGTCTCCGGACGTCACGCCGAGGAGGGCAGGAGACAAAAACGGAAATCGCCCCGCAAGGGGCGATTTCCATTTGCGTGGCTGCAAGCGCATCACGTTGCGCGCATGGATAGCACACCGACATTGCAGGCCTGCGGGCGCCGCGCCCTACGTGGGGGCTGTCGGCAGGACGCCACATCCCCCTCACTTTTTTGCGGCCTAGGGAATTTCCCAGCTTGCGTTACAAGAACTGACACATTGCGTCCCTAGAATTCGTTCCTGCCATGCGCCGAGCGCGCCGCACGCGATGCGTGCCAGCCCGGATGCGCATGTCTGTTCAATCAATGGGAATTTGCAATGAAAAAGACTTTGTTCGTCACCGCCATGCTGGCCGCGTTCGGCGCAACGGCGCAAGCGGAAACCTCGGTGACGCTCTATGGCCTGATCGATACGGGTATCGGCTACCAGCGCATCAAGGGCGATGGTTACCATGAGTCCAAGGTTGGCATGGTCAATGGCGTGTCCAGCGGTTCGCGTTGGGGCCTGCGCGGCGCCGAGGACCTGGGCGACGGCCTGAGCGCCGTGTTCACGCTGGAAAGCGGCTTCAACTCGGCCAACGGCACGTCGGGCCAGAACAGCCGCCTGTTCGGCCGCCAAGCCACCATCGGCCTGAAGAGCACCTCGTGGGGCCTTCTGGAACTGGGTCGTCAGACCAACATCGCCTCGAAGTACTTCGCCGCGATCGATCCGTTCGGCGGCAGCTACGGCCAGGCCAACGTCGGCGTGGCCTTCAGCGCCGCCAACACGGTCCGCTACGACAACATGGTGCAGTACTCGACGCCGTCGTTCAGCGGCCTGCAGTTCGGCATCGGCTACTCGTTCAATGCCTCCGACACGACCACCGCGCAGACCGGCTTCAAGACCGCCGACAATACCCGCGCCATCACGACCGGCCTGCGCTATGTCAGCGGCCCGGTGAACGTGGCGCTGACGTATGACCAGCTGAACCCCGCGAACCAGTTGAACACCGACGCCACGCCCAAGTCGTGGATGATCGGCGGTTCGTACGACTTCGAAGTGCTGAAGCTGGCGCTGGCCTACGGCCAGACGCGTGACGGCTGGTTCACCGGCCAGGGCGCCAATGCCTTCGGCAGCGGCAGCCCCACGGCCAAGGGCTTTGGCACCAACGTGGCAGTGTCGGGCTTCAAGGCCAATTCCTACCTGGTGGGCCTGAGCGTGCCGATCGGCGGCGCCAGCAACATCCTGGCTTCGTGGCAGCGCGCCGACACCGACAGCACCAAGCTGACCGGCGACGACGCCACCATGAACATCTACAGCCTGGGCTACACCTACAACCTGTCCAAGCGCACCAACCTGTACGCCTTGGGTTCGTATGCCACCAACTTCGCGTTCACCGACGGCGTGAAGAGCACCGTGGCCATGGTGGGCGTGCGTCACCGCTTCTAAGACGAGAGGCGCGCATGGGCGGCGCTGGGGCGCCGCCCTGCCGCCGCGGTTGCACTGAGCGGACTGGGCGTCTTACCCGGCCACAGACGCGAAAAAAGCGGCCACCTCCCTAGCTCCATCCTCAGTCCGCTCAACCGAACCCCGGCTTGCTGCCGCAGGGAGCGCCCGCGCAGGCCGCGGGCGTTTCCAGGGGCGGCTTATGAAGCCGGCAGCAGCTCAGGCTTCAGGATCCCGCGCAGTTCCGAATACGGAATGTTCAGCTCGGGTTCGCCATGCGAGTACGGCGCGATGGAATAGGCGTCGTACTTGACCACGATGCCCTCGCGCGTCAGCGCATAGTTATCGCTTTCCTGGAACGGCCACATCTTGTTGTAAGCCGTCGGATCGCGGCGCGCATCCGGATTGCCGGCCAGCCACTTGGCATGCGCCTGGCGCAGCGCCGCCACGTACTGCGGATGGCGGCCCGGTATCAAGGCTTCTTCCAGGCTCATCACGCGGCCGTGGCTGCGCTCCCAGTTCAGGTACTGGGTGGCCGGAATGCCGTGCGCCGCGCCAGTAAGGAATTGCTCGGTGTGCAGTTCGACGGCCACGATGTCGCCTACCGTGTCCTTCACGCTGGCCTTGAAATAGGTGGCGTCGCGCGCGCGAGCCACCGACCAGAAATACTGCGTGTATTCGGACAGCGTGTCATAGGGCCCGCGGCGGTTGGCATCGGTGCCGGTCATGTAGGCCAGCACGTGGTCTACCAGCGCGGTCAGCTTGGGGATGCCGGGAAACGCGACGCTGTCGATTTCGATGCGGGGGCAATCGCCCTCGCAGCCTGGCTTGCTGGACGCCCACTTGATGCGCTCGGTGGACAGGTCGCCGACTTTTTCCGGCGTGGACGCCGAGGCCGGAGCCTGCGTGGCCAGGGTGATGTCCGCGGGCGGCGTACTGCCGCAGCCCGCCAAAGCCAGCAGGGCCGCGCCCAGGATGAGACCGCTTATCGCGCCTTGCGGCGTGAATGTGCGACGCATTGAAACTACCTCCAGAAAATCGGGGCGCGGCCGTTCAGGGCACCACGCCGGTCCACTCGGGCGTGGCGAACTTCTCGGCCGCCTGCGCCTGCGCGCGAGCCAGCGTGTCGCTGCCTATCTGCCCGGGGGTCAGACGGTGCAGGCCGGCAAAAGTTTCCACCATGCGGTCGATGATCACTTCCCGCGCCAGCCCGGTCTGGGTGCGCAGGGGATCGACGCGCTTCTTGGCGCTGGTGGTGCCTTTGTCGGACAGTTTTTCGCGGCCGATGCGCAGGACCTCGACCATTTTATCCGCGTCGATGTCGTAGGACATGGTGACGTGGTGCAGCACTGCGCCGCCGCGGCGCGCCTGCGCCGCGCCGCCGATCTTGCCGATGTCCGAAGCGATGTCGTTGAGCGGCTGGTACCAGGCCTTGATGCCCAGGCCCTGCAGGGCGGTCAGCACCCAGGCGTCCAGGAAGGCGTAGGATTCCTGGAAGCTCATGCCATGCACCAGCGCCTGGGGGGCGCTGAGCGAATAGGTGATGGAGTTGCCGGGTTCCATGAACATCGCGCCGCCGCCGCTCACGCGCCGCACGACCTGGATGCCGTGGCGGCGCGCGCCTTCGGGGTCGACTTCGTTCTTCAAGGATTGGAAGCGGCCGATCACGACCGCGGGTGCGGCCCATTCCCAGATGCGCAGCGTGGGCGGACGCAGGCCGGCGCCGACCTCGTCGGTGATGACGGCGTCCAGCGCCATGTGCAGCACCGGGTCCTGCGGCCCTTCATGGATCAGCTGCCAGTCGTAGTCGTTCCAGTCGGTGCGCGTCATGCCAGCGCCCTCCGCAGCACCACGGCAACGGCCTCGGCCGAGAAGCCGAACATTTCGGCATCGGCGGGCAGGGCCGATTGCACGGCCAGCGCCAGTTCCAGTTCGCCGGCGTCGGCCGGCAGGCCGTTCAGGCCGCTATTGATGGCGTCCAGCGCCTCGGGCGGCTCAAGAAAAAAGTCGCCGCTGATGCGCACGTCGGCCAGGCGGCCGTCGCGCACTTCCAGATCCGCGACGACCAGTTTGCCGCCGGGGACTTTGTATTCGCCATGCATGGGCGCTCCTTGCTGTATCAGTACCAAAAACTACAGGCTGAGCTTCATGCCGTCATGGCTGGCTTTGAAGCCCAGGCTTTCATAGAACCTGCGCGCGTCGGGCCGGGCGCGGTCCGTGGTCAGCTGCACCAGGCTGCAGCCCTGGATGCGGCATTGCTCGATCGCCCATTCGAACATCTTGCGTCCGAGGCCCGCGCCGCGCGACGACGAGGCGATGCGCACGCTCTCGATCTGTCCGCGCCATTGGCCCAGCCGCGACAGGCCGGGTATGAACGATAACTGCAAACAGCCGACCAGGTTCGAGTCCTGCTCGACCACGGCCAGGAATTGATTGGGGTCCTGGCCGATTGCGGCAAAGGCGGCAGCATAGCGCGGGTCCAGCGGCAGCGCGGGATTCTCGCGCGTGGCGCCGAGTTCATCGTCGGCCAGCAGGGCGACGATGGCCGGCAGATCCCCCAGGCGCGCGCGGCGGAAAACCAGTTGCGGGTCGGGCATGGCGGCTCCTTCAGCGGGTGGTGTTCTGGGCGGTCTGGCCGAACAGGATGCGGCGCGATTCCTCGTCGCTGATGGACGGCGCCGTGTTGATGGTGTCGGCCAGGGCATAGGCGCGCTGCGTGGCGGGGCGGGCCGCGATGGCGTCGAACCAGCGCTTGAGGTGCGGGAACTCGTTCAGGTCCTGCCCCTGCTTGGCGTGCGGCACGATCCAGGGATAGGCCGCCATGTCGGCGATGGAATAGTCGCCGGCGACGAACTCGCGGTCCGCCAGGCGCTTGTTCAGCACGCCGTAGAGGCGGTTCGTTTCCTTGACGTAGCGGTCAATGGCGTAAGGGATGCGCTCTTGCGCGTAGCCGGAAAAGTGGTGGTTCTGGCCGGCCATGGGACCCAGGCCGCCCATCTGCCAGAAGAGCCATTGCGACACTTCAGCGCGGCCGCGCACGTCGGCGGGCAGGAATCGGCCGGTTTTCTCGGCCAGATACAGCAGGATGGCGCCCGACTCGAACAGCGAGATCGGCGCGCCGCCGCCGGCCGGGGCCTGGTCGACGATGGCGGGAATGCGGTTGTTCGGGGCAATGGCCAGGAACTCGGGCTTGAACTGATCGCCGCGGCTGATGTTCACCGGATGGATCTTGTAGGGCAGGCCGGTTTCTTCGAGGAACAGCGTGATCTTGTGGCCGTTGGGGGTGGTCCAGTAGTAGAGATCGATCATGGGATGTCCTGTGCGTCGCGCCGGCGGCGGCCGGCGCAGGGAAAGGCCATGATAGCGGGGCCGGCTTCGCGCCGGCCCCAATAACCGGGGGGCGGGTACGGGTTTGCCCCGGGGGCTTGCCCTGGCAGCGGCCCGCGTTCAGGCCGTGCCCGCGCGCGGCCGCCCCGGCAGGCGCCAGCTCCAGTTCAGGCTTACGCCCGCCGCCGCCAGGAAGATCATGGCCACGCCCGCGATCTGCGTGGCGTCCATGCGGTGGCCGTAGACCATGAAGTCCAGCAGGATCGCGACGGCAGGATAGATGAAGCTCAATGCGGCGGTGGACGTGGTAGGCAGCTTCTGGATGGCCGAATACATCAGGATGTACATCAGGCAGGTGTGGATCAGCCCCAGGGCCACCAGGTAGCCCCATTGCAGGGGCGCGGCGGGCAGGGCGTTGAAGTCCGCCATGGGCAGCAGCATCACCGCGCCCAGCGTCACCTGCACCAGCGCCAGCACCTGCGGCGGAATGTGCTTGAGCCGCTTGACGATGATGGCGGTGACGCCATAGAGCGCCGCCGCGCCCAGCCCCAGCATCAGGCCCGACAGATAGGCGCGGCCGTCCGCGCCGCCAGCTTCGGACAGGCGCAGCACCAGCATCAGGCCGGCGAAGGCCAGCACCGACCAGGCCAGCTTGCCGCGCGTGGGCCGCTCGCCCAGGAACAGCACGCCCAGGCCGATCAGGAAGAAGGGCTGCACGTTGTAGACCGCGGTGGCCAGCGAAATGGACGCCAGCCGATAGGCGGAAAACAGCAGCACCCAGTTCAGCACCAGCGCGGCGCCCGCGGCCAGGGCCAGCATCAGCGTGCGGGCGGTGAACAGGCCCGGCTTGAGCAGGCCGCGCGCCCAGCAATACACAAACAGGGAGAGGGCGCCGAACACGCAGCGGAAGAAGACCACGTTCCAGGCGCCTTGCCCCGACTCCAGCACAAACACGCCCAGGGTGCCGGACAGGGTCATCGCCGCGGCCATCTGGGCCAGGCCCACGCGTTCTGATGAGGGATTCATGAGGGTTCTCCAGGGCCTTGCGGCCACGATATTCGATGGAGAAATTATCCCAGGCGGATCAAGCTGGTTATATGATGTTGATGTGGTGAATCGATTCCGAAACCTTTGTTTAGGTGGAATTTATGCAAAACGACCTAAAAAGTGAAAACCCGGTCCTGGACGGTATCGACCGCCGCCTGGTGGAGATGCTGACCACCAATGCGCGCACCACCACGGCCGACCTGGCGCGCCAGGTCGGGATGTCCGCGCCCAGCGTCGCGGACCGCCTGCGGCGGCTGGAAGAATCGGGCGTGATCCGGGCCTACACCCTGGACGTGGACCCGGTCGCGTTGGGCTACGCGCTGGAGGCCATCGTCCGCATCCGCCCCTTGCCCGGGCAGCTGCGCCACGTGGAAGGCCTGATCCAGCAGATTCCGGAATTCGTGGAATGCGACAAGGTGACGGGCGACGATTGCTTCATCGCCCGCGTGGTGCTGCGCTCGATCTCGCATCTGGACGGCATCCTGGAGCGCGTGACCGAATTTGCGGAAACCAATACCGCCATCGTCAAGTCCCACACGGTGCGCCGCCGGCTGCCGCCGCTGCGCTGACGCGCGGCTCAGACCGGCGCGGACAGCGCCTTTTCGATGTCGTCCTTGATGCCGGCCGGGGTGTCGGTGGGCGCATAGCGCTTGATGACCTGGCCGTCGCGGCCCACCAGGAACTTGGTGAAGTTCCACTTGATGCCCTCGGTGCCGAAGACGCCGGGCTTCTCGCCCTTGAGCCAGCGGTAGAGCGGGTGGGCGTCCTCGCCGTTGACGTTGATCTTGGCGTAGAGCGGAAAGGTGATGTCGTACTGCGTGCTGCAGAAATTGCGGATTTCGGCTTCGTCGCCGGGTTCCTGGTGGCCGAACTGGTCGCAAGGAAAACCCAGCACCGCGAAACCATCGTCGTGGAACGAGCGGTAGAGTTCTTCCAGGCCGGCGTACTGCGGCGTGAAGCCGCATTTGGAGGCCACGTTCACCACCAGCAGCACGCGGCCGCGGTACGTGTCCAGGGACTGTTCCGTGCCGTCGATGGCGCGGGCGGAAAAATCGTAGAGGGTGCTCATGCGGGCTCCTTAGGCGTCCGAACGCGAGGGCGTCAGCGCGCCGGCTTGTTGTCCAGCGAGTGTAGCCCCGGCATCGCGGCCGTAGTAGCGCGTACCCCACAAGGTCAGCAGCAGGACGGCGGCGGTGATGCCGGCCGACATCCAGGGCAGGTCCGTCAGCGGCAGGCCGTGGCCCAGCGCCACGCTGCCCAGCCAGGCGCCGCCCGCATTGCCCAGGTTGAAGGCGCCCTGATTGAGGGTCGACGCCAGGTTGGGCGCGTCGGCCGCCTGGTCCACGATCAGCGTCTGCAGCAAAGGCACGACGGCAAAGCCCAGCACGCCCCAGATGAAGGTCATGACCAGCATGGGCGCCAGCGCGTGGATGGCCTGGCTGAGCGCCAGGAAGACCAGCAGCAGGCCGATGAAAATGCGGCGCAGCGACACTTCCAGGTTGCGGTCGCCCAGCTTGCCGCCCAGGGTGCTGCCCACGGTCAGCGCCACGCCGAAGAGCAGCAGCACGCCGGTGACGCCGCGTTCGGACACGCCGGTCACTTCGCGCAAGAGCGGCGCGATGTACGTCAGCACACAGAACAGCGCCGCGGAGGCCAGCACGCTGGCGGCCAGCGGCCAGACCACGCGCACGTCGCGCAGCACCTTGAATTCGCGCAGGATGTTGCCGGGCTGCATGGGGATGCGGGCCGGCAGCCAGGCGGCCAGCGCGGCCACGGCCAGCAAACCGATGCCGCTGACCACCCAGAAAGTCGAGCGCCATCCGGCCACCTGGCCCAGCGCCGTGCCCAGCGGCACGCCCAGCACGTTGGCCAGTGTCAGGCCGGTGAACATCAGCGCAATGGCGCTGGCGCGCTGGTTGCGCGGCACCAGGTCCGCGGCCACCACGGCTCCCAGGCCGAAGAAAGCGCCATGGCAGAAGGCGGTGAACACGCGCGCCGCCATCAGCAGCGCGTAGTTCGGCGCCAGCGCGCACAGCAGGTTGCCCACCACGAAGGTGCTGGCCAGGCCGATCAGCGTGGCCTTGCGCGGCAGCCTGGCGGTGAGGATGGCCATGATGGGCGCGCCGATCACCACGCCCATGGCGTAACCGGTGATCAGCAGGCCTGCGACGTCAATGCTGACTTGCAGGTCGGCGGCGACGTTGGGCAGCAGGCCCATGATGACGAACTCGCTGGTGCCGATGCCGAAAGCGGCGGCGGCCAGCGCGATAAGGTGCAGGGGCATGGGACAGGGCCGGGACGAAAGGAAGGCCCCGGCGCAAAGAGAAGGCAAGGGCGGAATTCTAGGGCAGCGCCGCGCAAGCGTCGGGGGAAAGCCCTATTCTGAATAAGGGTATACCCTTAAATTGACGCGGCGCGGGCCTTTGTTCCGGACCGGCCGCGGCGCCGCCAAGGGCTTGCGCGGCGCGGGGCCATTGGGCGGGTTTCGCCGCAGCCGTCCTATCATGTCCATCAGATCCAAATGCGCGCGCTGTAGGAGAAATCGGCAATGGAAGGAATGATTGAACGCCTGGAGGCGATGCTGGCCAAGGGCACGGACAACATGCTGCTGCGTTTTTCGCTGGGAAAGGCCTACGCGGAGCAGGATTGCTTCGCCGATGCCGAGCCCCATCTGCGCGCGGCGCTGGCATTCGATCCCGCCTATTCGGTGGCCTGGAAATGGCTGGGCAAGGCTTGCCTGGGACAGGGCGACAAGAGCGGCGCGCGCGCCGCCTGGGAATCGGGCCTGCAGGCCGCGCAGGCGCGCGGCGATCAGCAGGTGGTGAAGGAGTTGCAGGTGTTCATCAAGCGCTTGGACAAGGAGGCTGCGGCTGGGCACGCGTGAGCCGGAATACCTCGATGGCGTGGCGCAGCTCCTCGGTTTCGGCCCGCTGCGCAACCGTCCCAGGCGCATCCGCTATGCCGGTGTGCACGTCGCGGGCCAGGCCCACCAGATTCCTGCGCGTGGCCTCCAGCGAAAATCTTAATGCGCCGATCTCATCGTCCGGATTGCCCGGCGCCAGCGGCGTGCCCAGATTGCCGGCCGCGATCTGCCGCGTGAAGTCGGTGGCCGTGGCCAACAGGCCGGACAGGGAGCGGCCATAGGCCCAACCCGATGCGAAGATCAGGCAGACGCCAGCGGCCAGCACTGCCGTGGCCAAGGCCAGTTGCTCGATATTCAGGTTGGCCGCCATGCCATGCAGCGCGAAGCCGCCGGCGGCCAGGAACAGCGCGGACGAAAGTCCCGCCCAGGCCAGCATGCGCGCGCGTATGCCCGACGCCCGCCAGTCGCGCAGACGCGCCAGCGGGCCTCCGGGCAGGATCCGCCCCGCGCGCAACCGCAAGCCGCCGGTAATGCCGGTGCGCAGGCGCCGGTAGGCGCTGTCCGCGGTGTCGATCTGGGCGCGCGTTGGTTTGACGCGCACGCAGGCATAGCAGACGGTGACGCCGCGCTCCACCACCGGGGTGATGCTGGCCAGCGACCAATAGTGGCCGCCATGCTTGCGCCGGTTCTTGATCACGCCCGTCCATGACTGGCCCCGCTGTATCGTGCGCCACAAGTCGTCGTAGGCGGCCAGCGGCATGTCGGGATGCCGCATGGTGTCATGGCCCTTGCCCATCAGATCCGCCTGCGTGTAGCCGCTGACCTCCAGGAACGCCGGATTGGCGTAGATGATGCGGCCGCGCGCGTCGGTGCGGGTGATGAGGCACTGCTCGTCGTGCAGCGTGTATTCCTGGTCGTGGACCTGCGGATGGTCGCGCATGGCTGTGTCGTCCTGCGATCGGCGTTGGCGGAATGTCGTAGACCGATCATCCGGGACGCGGACGGAAGCGGCGTTGACCTAGGTCAAGCGGGGCCGACGTCGTTCCCGCCCGCGGCCAGCGTCTCAGGCCGGCGGCAGCCCGCTGAACGCCTCCAGCGCGCGCAACCGGCTCTGGGCCAGGTCGACAATGGGCAGCGGATAGCCGGCGGCGGCGCGCTCCATCGGGCTGGGATCATGGATGGCGCGGCCGTCCAGATGCGCCAGTTCCGGCAGCCATTCGCGCAGGAACACGCCGTCCGGATCGAACTTGCGCGACTGCGACAGCGGATTGAAGATGCGGAAGTAGGGCACGGCGTCCGCGCCCGTGGACGCGCTCCATTGCCAGCCGCCGTTGTTGGCGGCGAGGTCGCCGTCCACCAGCTGCGCCATGAACCAGGCTTCGCCCAGCCGCCAATCGATCAGCAGGTTCTTGGACAGGAACATGGCCGTCACCATGCGCAGGCGGTTGTGCATCCAGCCCAGCGCCAGCAACTGCCGCATGGCCGCGTCGACGATGGGAATGCCGGTCTGGCCCTGCTGCCAGGCATGCAGGTCCTCAGGCGCGTCGCGCCACGGCACCGCGGCGGTCTCCGGCTTCATGGGCTGGTGCATGGACAGCGCCGGGTAGGCGGCCAATAGATGCTGATAGAACTCGCGCCACAGCAATTCGTTGATCCAGGTGGCGGCGCCGCGCTTCCCGCCCTCTATTTCCCCGTGGTTTGCGGCCTGCGCCGCGCGCAAGGCCTGGCCCGGCGACAGCACCCCCGCCGCCAGATAGGGCGACAGGCAGCTGGTGGCGGGCAGCGAGGGAAAATCGCGTTCTTCCTGGTAGGCGTCGATGACGCCGTCGGCAAAGGCTTCGAGGCGTTCGCTGGCCGCGTCCTCGCCAGCGGGCCAGAGCGCGCGCACAGGCTCGGCGGGCGCAGCGAAACCCTCGAAGGCCGCGGGCAGCGGATCCGCCGGCCAGGGCGGCGGGGTCTGCGCGCGCGGGGCGGGCAGGGCGCGCAGCGGCGCCGTGCGCAGCCGTTCGCGGCAGGCCCGCGCGTATGGGGTATAGACGCGGTAGCACTCGCCCTTGCCGGTCAGCACCGTGCCGGGCCGCAGCAGCGAAGCGCCATGATGCAGGGTCCAGTCCACGCCCAGGGCTCGCAGGCTGGCGGCGACCGCGGCATCGCGGCGGCGTTCGTTGACGGCCCATTCGGCGTTGGCGTGGACCTGGCCGATGGCGTGGTCGCGGCAGAAAGCGGCCAGCGCGTCCGGCGCCTCGCTCCAGTCATGCACCGTCAGCAGCCGCAACGGAATGCCCAGGCGGCCGAGTTCGCGAGACAGTTCGCGCAGATTGCGCAGCCAGAAATCCACCTTGGCCGGCGCGTCGCCGTGCTGCCGCCATTGGCCGGGCGCGGCCAGGAACAGGGCGGTGACCGTGCCGGCTTCGGCGGCCGCGGCCAGGGCAGGGTTGTCATGCGCGCGCAGGTCGGTGCGCAGCCAGAGCAGCGTGTTCATGGGTGGTCCAGGGCAGGGGCGGCGAGGCTGGCATTCTATATTGCGCCCGCCGCGCGGACGCGCCGGCAGACCGGCCTTGGAAGACGATGTAAAAACTACGAGTAGATGTGTCCTGGCTTGCGCCGGCTGGCGCCGCGGGCCTCGCGGGGGAAAGCGGCCGGCGCGGCCGGATTGCGCCGCTTTGCGGTCAAACCATGAAACACGCTGGCGCGCCGCGGATATTGACGCCGCCTGGTCCCCGCCCTGTAATTCAAATAAACGACTAGAGCAAGATGAACGCTATGGGAAATCTGATGGACCTACGCCCGTCTTTTCTGAGGGGCCGCACACCCGCAGGCAACGCGTCCCGCGACGTCTTGCAAAAGCTCTGGCGCTCGGTGGATCTGCCCGGCGAATCGCTGGACCATGTGGTGTTGACTGGCGCCGATCCGGTACTCCCATCGTCCTTCGCTGTCGGCATGGCGGCGCAGACCAGCATGGCCGCGGCCGCGCTGGCCGCCGCGGAGATCTGGAATCTGCGCGGCGGCGCCAGGCAGCAGGTCGGCGTCGACATGCTGCACGCCGCGCAGGAATGCCGCAGCCACTACACCATCAACGGCATCACGCCCAATCCCTGGGACCCCATCACCGGGCTGTACCGCTGCGGCGACGGCGGCTGGGTCCGCATCCATGCCAATTTCGCTCATCACCGCGATGGCGCGCTGGCGCTGCTGGGCTGTCCGGCCGGCGAAGACACTACCCGCGCGATGGTCGAGCGCGCCTTGAGCCGCTGGAAGGCCCTGGACTTCGAACAGGTGGCCGCCGACGCGGGCCTGCCCGTGGCCGCCATGCGCAGCTTCGACGAATGGGACCGCCACCCCCAAGCCCTGGCGGTGGCCGCGCAGCCCCTGCTGACCATCGAGCGCATCGGCGAAGCCGATCCGCGTCCCTTGCCCAAGTACGGCAATGGCGCCCGGCCGCTCAAGGACATCCGCGTGCTGGACCTGACCCGCATCATCGCCGGCCCGGTCTGCGGACGGGCGCTGGCGGCGTACGGCGCCGATGTGATGCTGCTCAATTCCCCGCATCTGCCCAACATCGACAACATCATCGATACCAGCCGCGGCAAGCTGTCGGTGCTGGCCGATCTGGATACGGCCGACGGCCGCATCGCGCTGGGCAACCTGCTGCGCAGCGCGCACGTGTTCGTGCAGGGCTACCGCCCCGGCGGCCTGGCCGCGCTGGGCTTCGGCCCGCAGGACGCGGCGCGCATCCGTCCGGGCATTGTCTACGTGTCCTTGACCGCCTATGGCGACAAAGGTCCCTGGGCCGGCCGCCGCGGCTTCGATTCCCTGGTGCAGACCGCTACGGGCTTCAACCACGCCGAGGCGCAGGCCGCGGGCCAGGACATGCCCAAGCCCATGCCCATGCAGATCCTGGACCATGCCTCGGGCTTCCTGATGGCGTTTGGCGCGCAAGCCGCGCTGGCGCGCCAAATGACCGAAGGCGGCAGCTGGCATGTGCGCGTGTCGCTGGCGCAGACCGCGCATTGGCTGCGCGGCCTGGGCCGTGTCGAGGGCGGCCTGGCCTGTCCGATGCCGGGTTTCGACGGCCTGCTGGAAACCGAGCCCTCCGGCTTTGGCGAACTGGTGGCTCTGCGCCACGCCGCGCAGTTCTCCGATACGCCGGCCCGCTGGACGCGTCCGTCCAGCCCGCCCGGCACGCATCCGCCGGTCTGGCCATTCAACTAGGAACACCCGCTCAAGCCTGCGCGCCGCCGGCGTCTGGCTGGAAGCAGCGCGTCTCCAAGCAAGGGCCGCGGTTTCATCTGCGGTTCTGTCTGATTTTCATGTAAGCGCCTCAGCACGGCCCCGGAGCCTGTGGCCGGCGCTCTGCCTGCACTTCTTGCGTCCAGCCATGGCTGAGGCGCTTCCATCTCTTCCCACGCAAGCCCGCCCGATACCGCCATGCGCAGCTATCGGGTTTTCTGTTATGGAATCAATAAATTACATATTGATATCAACAGTCATATAAATAGCATGTCGTCATATTTTGTCATTGTTAAGTAACAACCAGAATCCCCGGGTGTAGTCGCTGGGAGTGCGCGCAGGACTTCGTCCTGGATGTGGCTCAGAACGGATCCGCCGACGCCGCAGTTCAGTAGCTTGGCGACTTTGCCTGGCCGGCGCATCTCCCGCCCGCGGGATTCCTTTCAGACAAGGTCATGACGATGCTGAAGCCATCCAAGGCACACGCTTGGTGCATAGCGGCTGCGCGCCAAGTCAGAAAGGCGCTGTGCGTGGCGCTTTCCAGTTTGCTCCTGTTCCAGGGCTGCGCCGCGCCGCTAGCCGGCGAACACCGCAAGCCGCTCCCCGACGCCGAAGGCCGAGCCGCATCCGCCAGCATTGCCGTTCAGGACCGGGCGCGGGCGATGGATCCAAGCGCGGCCGCGGCCAGCGCGCCTATCCCCGGCGGCATGGATCCCGCGCCCGATCTGGAGGGACGCCCCTTGCCCGCCAATCCCAACCAAATGGCGAGCGCGGACGCCAGGTCGACGGCCAGCGGCAAGGCCATCGGTGCAGCCCAGCAAGCGGCGGAAAGCTGGCTGCGCCAGTTCGGCACGGCCAGGCTGGACCTGCTGGGCAGCTTCCATGGCGGCGCTCTGGATATGTTGTTCCCGCTGCGCGATTCCGGGACGAGTCTGATTTTTTCCCAATTCGGCGCGCGCCGGACCAACCTCCTGCAAGAGTCATATCGGACCACGGTCAACCTCGGGCTGGGCTACCGCCATTTCGGCGATGGCTACATGGCTGGCGTCAACGCATTCCTGGACCAGGACGTGTCGCGCGGCCATCGGCGCCTGGGTCTGGGCGGCGAATGGTGGGCGGATTATCTGAAGCTCAGCATGAACGGCTATTTCCGGCTGAGCGACTGGAAGCGTTCGCCCGATGCGCGGGACTATCAGGAACGCCCGGCCAGCGGCTGGGACATCCGGACCGAAGGCTATCTGCCGCAGTATCCGCAGTTGGGCGGCAAGCTGATGTTCGAGAAGTACTACGGCGACGAGGTCGGGCTGTTTGGCGCCAGCAACCGGCAAAGAAATCCCAGCGCCTGGACCCTGGGTGTTTCCTATACGCCGGCGCCGCTGGTCACGCTGGGCCTGGACCATCGCATGGGGCAGGGCGGGCAGTCCGACACCAGCTTCAAGCTGGGCCTGAAGTACGCGCTTGGCGTGCCTTTGGCCAAGCAGTTGCAGCCGGGTGAAGTCGCGCGCAGCCGCAAGCTGGCCGGCATGCGCATGGATCTGGTCGAACGCAACAACGAAATCGTCCTGGAATACAAGAAGAACGATCCCATGACGATACAGCTGCCGGCGGCTGCTTCCGGATATCCTCGGACGGCCCTCAGCTTTCCGGTAACGCTGACGGCCGCGGATGCCGCGCCCCGGATCGAATGGTCCGGTTCCGCGGCGCCGTTTGCGATGCCATACAGCGGCGGCGCGTCCGCATCGCTGATGCTGCCCGACTACCGCAGCGGCGGCATCAACAGCTATCAGCTGATGGCGTCCGCTACGGATGTGCACGGCCGCAAGATCAGGTCCAACGTCATGACCGTGAGCGTCAACCCGCTCAGCGTCAGCGTCGCGCGTTCCAAGGCCGCCGCCATGGCGGACGGCGTGGACAACGTCAGATTCACGGCCCAGGTTCGCGGCGTCCAGGCCGAACCCATGGGGGGGCGCACCGTCACATGGGTGCTGCAGGGGGCCGGCACGATCCGGGAGTCTTCGGACCGCACCGATGCCGATGGCGTGGCGTACGCCCTGGTCAGCAGCACTGTCTCGGGCACGATCGGGGTCGAGGCAATGGAGGCGCAAGGGTTCAAGGGCAGGAGCGAGGCAGAGTTCCTCGAAGCGCCGGGCACGGCCAGCGTGGCGCTGCTCGTTGCGCAGCCCGCGTCCATTCTTGCAAACGGCAGGGACAAGACTGTATTGAAGGCGACAGTCAAGGACGGCAAGGGCAACGCAGTGGGCGCGGGCGTCGCGGTGAACTGGACCGCCACCGGCGGGCGGCTTTCCAGTAACAGCAGCAATACCGACGCGAGCGGCATTGCCGTGGCGGAACTGCTGTCCGCCACTGTTCCAGGCCTTGCGGCCATCACCGCCAGGGCCGGAGCCGAGGATCCGGGCAAGACGGGATCCGTCGCATTCCTGCTCGATGCATCCGATGCCCAGGTGCTGCGGCTCACGCCAAGCAAGACCACCGCCCTGGCCGATGGCCTGGACACGGTGACCTTCACCGCCACCGTCGCGGATGGCCGAGGCAATCCGGTGGGAGCGGGCGTCGCCGTCAACTGGGGCGCCAGCCTGGGCACGCTGGGCGCCGCTTCCAGCAACACGGACGCGAGCAGCCAGGCCACGGTCGTACTGACCGCGCCGACCGCGGCTGGCGCGGCGACCGTCACCGCCAGGGCCGCAAGCGGCGACCCGGGCAAGACCGCCGCGGTCGCGTTCGTCGCGGATGTCGCTAACGCGCGCGTCGTCCAGCTCACGCCCAGCCAGGCCAGGGGCACGGCCAATGGCGCGGATGCCGTGGTTTTCACCGCCATGGTTGAAGACGGCCGCGGCAATCCGGTGGGGGCGGGCGTCACCGTCAACTGGAGCGCCAGTCTTGGGACGCTCGCCGCTACCAGCGTCACCAACGCCAGCGGCCAGGCTTCCGCCTTGCTGATCGCGCCGATCGTTCCCGGCACGGCAACCGTCACGGCCCGGGCGGCGGATGGCGATGCCGGCAAGGCCGCGTCAGCCGTCTTCGCGGCAGACGAACTGAGGGCCCGCGTGGCCGCGCTAAGCCCAAGCAAGACCACCGGCCTGGCCAACGGCACTGACACCGTCACACTCACGGCCACGATCGATGATGGCAGAGGCAATCCGTTGGGGGCGGGCATCGTCGTCAACTGGAGCGCCGATCGGGGCTCGATAGGCGCTTCCAGTATCACCAATGCCAGCAGCCAGGCCACCGTCGTCCTGACCGCGCCTACCGCGACCGGAGCGGCGACTGTTACCGCCAAGTGCGCGCCGGCCCGCCAGGCGAAGAGCGCCGGCGGAGATCCCGGCAAGACCGCCGCCGTCGATTTCATCGCTGACGCCTCCAGCGCCCACGTCATCGAGCTGGCCGCGAGCAAGACCGACGCGGTGGCTAACGGCGCCGATACCGTGACCCTCCGGGCCGTCGTCGTCGACAAGCAAGGCAATCGGGTGGGCGCAGGTGTTACCGTCAACTGGAGTACAAGTCTGGGCCAGCTCCCGGCGGCCACCACGACCGATAGCAAGAGCGAAACCTCGGCCGTCCTGATCGCGCCGACTTCCACGGGCGTCGCGACGGTTACCGCCAAGGCTGCGGGCGGCGATGCGGGGCAGGTGGTGTCTATCACCTTCATGGCCGACGCGTCGACCGCCCGTGTGGCGACAGTCGCGGCGAGCAAGACGAGCGGCTTGGCCGATGGCACGGATACCGTGACCTTCACGGCCACGGTTGCGGACGCCAAGGGCAATCCGGTGGGCGCGGGCGTCCCGGTCAACTGGGGCGCCAGTCTGGGCACGCTGGCTGCAACGGTCAGCAAGACCGACGCCAACAGCCAGGCCTCGGCTGTATTGACCGCGCCGACTGCGGTGGGCACGTCGACCGTCAACGCCCGGGCCGCGGGCGGCGACGCGGGCCAGACTGCCACGATAGCCTTTACGGCCGACGCTTCCAGCGCCCGAGTGGTTAGTTGGGCGTTCAGTAGCAATAGCTCGCCGGTACGGGCCAATGGCGTAGACGCCATTATCCTCAGGGCCCACGTGAAAGACGCCATGGGCAATCGCGTGGCCGGGGCGACGGTCGACTGGACCACCAGCCTGGGCAGCCTTGCTAGCGCGACAAGCGTTAGCGACGTCACTGGCGAGGCTCTTGTCAAGCTGGTGTCCACCACCGCCGGTGAAGTTGTCGCCACGGCCAAGGCAGGGGCGGCGGATCCGGGCAAGATCTTGCGCGTGGGTCCCTTCGTGGCCGATCCCGGCACCGCCCGCGTGGTCGTGCTTACGCAAAACAAGACCAATGGCGTCGCCGATGGCGCAGATACGGTGAGATTTACGGCCACGGTACAGGACGCACACGGCAATGCGATGGTGAGGTGGGACGTCAACGGCACGCCGAGGCCGCTCGACATTCCCGTCAATTGGACCACTTCCGGCGGCAGGCTGGCCGCAACTGCCAGCAGCACCGATGAGACCGGCAAGGCCACAATGGTATTGACCGCGCCGAAGGTTGCCGGCAGCGTGAATGTCACCGCCATGGCCCCTGGGCGGGATGCGGGCCGGACAGCCAGCGTGACCTTTGCGGCCGCCACGCCCCGCACCCGCGTCGGCAGCGCTTCGGCCAGCAAGACCAGCATCGTGGCCAATGCCCGCGATACCGTGATCTTCACGGCGGTAGTGCTGGACGGCAACGGCAATTCAGGAGGCGCAGGCCACGTGGTCAACTGGAGCACCGATCTCGGCACGCTGGAGGCGTCATCCACCAGGACCAACGCCAAGGGCGAGGCCACGGTTGTGCTGACGGCGGGAAAGCTCGCGGGGCAGGCCACGGTGACTGCCAAGACGGGCGCAGACGATTCGGGCCGTGCCTTCCGCGTGGCATTGACCGCTGATCCGATAACCGCCCGCGTCGCTTCCCTGGCCAGCAGCAAGACCTCTGCCCGGGCTGACGGTCAGGAAAAGCTGATCCTTAAGGCGACCGTGAAGGATGCCAACGGCAATCTGGAGGTCGCGGGCGTCACGGTCAACTGGCGGACCAACCTCGGCACGCTGGCCTCGGCAACCAGCAGTACGGATAGCAATGGCGTTGCCACGATGGAACTGCGCGCGCCAGGCGCTCCAGGTATCGCCGTGCTTACCGCGAGGGCAATCGCGGCGGACGGGGGCAAGACCGTGCGCGTGGAGTTCATATCGTCGAGTACGATCCCGCCGCGGCCATGGCAATGAGCAGGCATGTGCGCGGATAAATGCGGGACTGCCGTCATGGACGGACTTGCGGCCGAACAGTAGCGGCGCATGCCCGCCAGCGCCGCCTACTGCTTGGCCTTCCAGTCGCGCAGTGCGCGCATGGTGTTGGCCACGTGGGAGTCCGGATTCATGTCGGTGTATTCATACAGGATCTTGCCTTGCGGCGAGATCACGTAGGAGATGCGCTGCGCGTACTCGGGACGCTTGTCGTGGACCGCGTCGTAGGCCTTCATGATCTTGCCATCGCCGTCGGCCGCTACCGCGAACTTGCCGCGGCATTCGCTGACCGAGAACTTGTTCAAGGTGTCGATATTGTCGGTCGACACACCGATGACGGTAGCGCCCAGGGACTTGTAATCATCGGTGGCTTCGGCGAAGTTGTGCGCCTCTATCGTGCAGCCCTGGGTGAACGCGGCGGGGAAGAAATACAAGACCACCGGACCTTGCTTGAGCGCCTCGCTCAGCGAGAACGTGTAGACCTTGCCGCCCAGCGATGCCTGGGTGCTGAAGTCCGGGGCGGGCGCGCCCACGTCCAGCGCGGCCTGGGCCGAGGGACCGGCCAGCAGGCCGCAGAGGAGTAACCAGGGGGCAATGCGCTTCATCGGAATCTCCAGGAATTTCAGGGGCCGCGCGGCAACGGGTCTACTGTAGCCGTGCAGGAGGCGAGGGTCCAGTAAGCGGCGCGGCGGCGTCGCCCGTCCTAGTCGCGTCCGGAGCCGCCGCGGCCATTCCCGTTGCCATTGCCGTCTCCGCGCGGTTGGTCGCGCTGCTGTTGTTGACGCGCCTGCTGCTGGGCCTGCTGGTCGCGCTGCTGCTGTTGACGCGCCTGCTGCTGGGCCTGCTGGTCGCGCTGCTGTTGTTGACGCGCCTGCTGCTGGGCCTGCTGGTCGCGCTGCTGTTGTTGACGCGCCTGCTGCTGGGCCTGCTGGTCGCGCTGCTGTTGCTGACGCGCCTGTTGCTGGGCCTGCTGGTCGCGCTGCTGCTGTTGACGCGCCTGCTGCTGGGCCTGCTGGTCGCGCTGCTGTTGTTGACGCGCCTGCTGCTGGGCCTGCTGGTCGCGCTGCTGTTGTTGACGCGCCTGTTGCTGGGCCTGCTGGTCGCGCTGCTGTTGCTGACGCGCCTGTTGCTGGGCCTGCTGGTCGCGTTGCTGCTGCTGGCGTTCCTGCTGCTGGGCCTGTTGGTCACGTTGCTGTTGCTGACGCGCCTGTTGCTGGGCCTGCTGGTCGCGTTGCTGTTGCTGGCGTTCCTGCTGCTGGGCCTGTTGGTCACGTTGCTGTTGCTGACGCGCCTGCTGATCGCGCTGCTGTTGCTCTCGCGCCTGTTGCCCCTGCGGCTGCTGGGGGCGGCCTGTCTGCCCGGCAGACATATCGCGTCCGCGTTGCATGTCGCCGTGGTCCGCGTTGTTCCGGTCAGCGCCGCCGCGGTTATCGCGCCCGTTGTTGTCCTGGCCGCGGTCGCGTCCGTCGCGTCCATTGTCCGGACGCTGGCCTTCATGCGGCCGGCCATTGGATTGATGGTCCACGTAGGCCTGGGGCGGCCGGCCCTTGTTGTGGTCGTAGAACTGAGCCCGGTTATTGCCGGCGTCGCGCGCGTAGCCGCGCTGTATGTCGGTCTGCGGAGAATGGCGGTCCTTGCGCGCGGCAAGTTCGCGCGGGTCCGCGTTGCGCCGGATGCCGGATGGGCCGCCGTGGTAGCTGACGCGGCGGTTGTCCACGTTGTTCACGACCACGGTGTGGTTATAGACATTGGTCACGCGCGTGACGTTCACGTTCGTGACGGAACGGTTGTAGTAGAAGCGGTCGCGCTTCCAGTAACCGCCCACATAGCCCAGGCCGTTGTAGCCAAAGCCGTAGTTGATTCCGCCATAGAAGCCCACGTGTGGACCCCAATAGCCGGGGGTCCAGAGGTAGATGCCATTGCTGAAGCCCCAATAACCGGGTGTCCAGAGCGCGCCGGCATAGGGCGCGAGCACCCATGCGCCGGGTACCCAGAAAAACCCGTAGCGGTTCAGGCTCCAGTAGCCCGGCACCCACATATAGCCGTCGGCGGGCGCTGGCGGCTGGACATAGACGGGTAAGGGGGGCGGCGGCTGGGGGCTGCGGTCCACCAGCGCCAGGTTGGCGTTGGCGGGATCGCCGTCGTCATAGACGGGCGCGGCGGGCGCCGGCGGCGGCTCATAGGTCTGCGCCGCCACGCTGGCACAGGCAGCCATCAGGACAGCCGCGGCCAGAGGGCGGGGGCGCAGGATCCGGGAACAGGTATTCATGGTTTTTCCTTGGCGCAACGGGCGCGCGGATCAATAGCCACGATAGTAGTAATGGGGGGCTGGATACGCCGGGTAGTAATAATGCGGCGTGTAGTAGACCGGCGCGGGACGATAGTGCGCGGGCCTGGCGGGTACGACCACGCAACCGGTCAATGCGCTGGTCATGGCCAGCATCAGCAATAGGCTTTTCTTCATTTTGCGACTCCTGCCGAGCGCCTGGCGTGGTTCACGCCTTTTTTGCGCTCGTCAGGATTAGGCCACAGGCCGGTCTCCACGGTTCTGCACTGTAATCGTTCCGAAACAGCTTTCCGGTGACGGATATTTGCGCCTGCGTGACCGTCGATGTCGTTCGTATCAATGTCCGCGCAAAAGAAAAGGGGCCGCCTCGGCGACCCCCTCATAGCGCGTAGCGCCGTGTTACGGCTGTCAGTTCCAGCGGCCGCCGTTACCGGCGAGGCTGAAGCGGCCCGCGCCCATGAAGGCGATGGCCAGGCCGGTGAACAGGAACATGCCTTGCAGTTCCAGCGCCCAGCCGCCGTTGTTGGTCATGCTGCTGATCTGGCCGGAGTGGGCCAGCAGGATGGCGACGACCATGTTGATGGCGATCAGCAAACCGCCCAGGCGGGTGTAGATGCCGACGATGAGCAGCACGGGGGCGAGGATTTCGCCGACGTAGGCGCCATAGGCGAGGAAGCCGGGCAGGCCGTGCGAGGACAGCATGCCGCTGATGCCGCCGACGCCGCCGCCGGTCAGTTTGAACAGGCCATGCAGCAGAATCAGAATACCGAGGGTCAGGCGCAGGATCAGCTTGCCGGTGTCGTCGGATTTGATCATGGTGAGTTTCTCATCTATTGGTTGAAAGGGGACCGCGGCCGTTGGAACAGGGCGCGAGCCTTTGGTTCCGCGCCCCGGTGATCGCGGGCAGGGCGGCCGCCGGGGCAGGCCGCGCCATTATTGCAAAACCCGAGCAAAACCATCAAGTTTTTGTCGCCCGCCGACACTCAGAACTCTTCCAGATAGCGCATGCGGAAGCGCCGGCCCTTGATATTGCTGTTGGACAGACGCGAGAACGCCTGCTTGGCGATCTGCCGGTCCAGCGCCACGTAGGAGTTGAATTCGGTGATGTTGATCTTGCCAACCTGCTCGAACGTCAGGCCACCGTCGCCGGTCAGCGCGCCCAGCAGGTCGCCGGGGCGCAGCTTGTCCTTCTTGCCGCCCTGGATGCACAGCGTGATCATGGGCGCGCGCAAGGGACGATCCGCCTTGGGCCGCAAGGCCTTGATGTCGCCCCACACCAGCGGCGCGCCCTGATACTGCTCGATCAGGTTGGCCCAGCGCATCTCCTCGGGCGAGCACAAGCTCAGCGCCAGGCCCTTTTGTTCGCCGCGGCCGCTGCGGCCGATGCGGTGCACGTGGACCTCGGTGTCCTTGGTCACGTCGACGTTGATCACGGCGCCCAGGTTCTGGATGTCCAGGCCGCGCGCCGCCACGTCGGTGGCCACCAGCACGGCGCAGCTGCGGTTGGCGAACTGGATCAGGATTTCATCGCGCTCGCGCTGTTCCAGGTCGCCGTTCAGGGCCTGGGCGCTGATGCCCTCGGCCTGCAGCCGTTCCACCAGGTCGTGGCTGCGGATCTTGGTGTTGCAGAAGGCCAGCGTGGATTCGGGGCGGAAGTGCGCCAGCAGGCGCGTCACTGCGTCGAGCCGGTCCTTTTCGTCGATTTCGTAGAAGATCTGCTCGATGCGGCTGGCGTCATGCTGCGCCTCGACCTTGACCTCGGCGGGATTGCGCAGGAAGCGGGCGCTGAGCTTGCGGATGTTGTCGGGATATGTTGCCGAGAACAGCAGCGTCTGGCGCTTGGTCGGGCAATGCGAGGCGATGGCCACGATATCGTCATAAAAGCCCATGTCGACCATGCGGTCGGCCTCGTCCAGCACCAGGGTGTTCAGGCCCGACAGGTCCAGGCTGCCGCGCTCCAGGTGATCCTGGATCCGGCCGGGCGTACCCACCACCAGGTGCGCGCCGCGCGCCAGCGATTCGGCTTGGGGACGGGCGGCGGCGCCGCCGCACAGGGTCAGGATCTTGACGTTGGCGATCTGGCGGGCCAGCCGGCGCAACTCCTGTGCGACCTGGTCCGCCAGTTCGCGCGTGGGGCAGACCAGCAGTGCCTGTGGGGTCAAGCGCGCGGGATCGAGCTTCTGCAGCACGCCCAGGCCGAAGGCCGCGGTCTTGCCGCTGCCGGTCTTGGCTTGCGCAATGAGGTCGCGGCCTTCCAGGATGAGCGGCAGGCTCTGGGCCTGGATGGGTGTCATCTGCTCGAAGCCCAGGCTCTTCAGGTTGTCGAGCAGGGCGGGCAGCAGGGGCAGGGAGGTAAAGGAAGTGTCGGTCACGATAGAAGAGTGTCGCTTTCTGCCCGGCATCGGCCTGGCGGCAAAAGGAAGGGGCGGCTGCGTCATGAGGCAGGCGCGCGTACGCCCAAGAGTGTAATGCCTGCGGCCGATGGCCCTTGCAACAAAGGCGGAACATAGCGTTCCAGACGCGCCCCTGGGCGGGCGGGAGCCGCCGGCCGCTAGGCGTCAGGCCCGTAGGTGCCCGCCAGCGCCCGGGCGGCCTCTTGCATGCGCGGCAACCAGGCGCGCGCGCCTTCGATGGACAGCCGGGCCACCGGTGCGTGCAAGGCGACCGCGGCGATGGCGCGCGTGCCATGCAGAATGGGCACCGCCATGCAGACGATGCCCAGCAGGAATTCCTCGCGGTCGAAGCTCGCGCCTTCCTTCTTGATGGTGCGCAGTTCCTGTTCCAGCGCGGCCACGTCGCACAGCGTGTTGGGCGTGTAGCGCGGCAAGGGCGCCGCGGCCAGCAGCCGCTGGCGCGCCTCGCGCCGCATGTGGGCCAGGAACAGTTTGCCGCTGGCCGAGCAATGCAGCGGCACGCGCGAGCCCGATTGCAGGTTCACCCGCAGCGGCCAGGCGGTTTCGACGCGGTCCAGGTAGATGACCTCGTCGCCGTCCAGCATGGTGCAGTTGCAGGTTTCGCCGATTTCGTCGACCAGGCTGTCCAGGATGCGGTGGCGTTCGCCGCGCAAGGGCGAATTCAGCAGGGTTTCACGTGCCAGCGCGCTCAGACGCGGGCCGCTGACGTAACTTTTGCCGGCGGGCTCGCGCAGCAGCATGCCGGCGTCGACCAGCCGCGACAGGATGCGCAGCACGGAGGGCTTGGGCAGGCCGGTGGCGTCCGTCAGCGCGGCCAGCGATACCGGCTGCCCCGAGCGGGCGACCTGTTCCAGCAGGGTCAGCGCGCGCAGCGCTGCGGAGGATTCGTCTTTCATCTTTCAATAATTGAAGATTCGGCGGCTTGCTGCGCATCGTCGCACGGATTTTGCAGAAAATGAAACGCCATGGGCTGGGAACGGGCAGGTTTCTGCTGCAGTATCGGATCATGCCGGCCCAGATGCAATCCGACACCGCCGGCCTGCCAGGAGAGAGACCATGAGCAGCAAGCAACACATGACCCCCAGCGAAGCGTTTGTGGAAACGCTGGTCGCGCAGGGCGTCAAGGACGTATTCGGCATCGTCGGCTCGGCCTTCATGGACGCGCTGGACCTGTTCCCGGCGGCCGGCATCCGCTTCGTGCCGACGGTGCACGAGCAGGGCGCCGCGCACATGGCCGACGGCTACTCGCGCGTGACGGGGCGCCACGGCGTCTGCATCGCGCAGAACGGCCCCGGCATCACCAATTTCGTGACCGGCGTGGCGGCGGCGTACTGGGCGCATAGCCCGGTCGTGGCCATCACGCCCGAGACCGGCACCGCGGGCATGGGGCTGGGCGGCTTCCAGGAAACCGAGCAGTTGCCGATCTTCTCGCGCATCACCAAGTACCAGGCCCATGTGAACCGGCCCGACCGCATGGCGGAATTCACCGCCAAGGCCTTCGACAATGCGCTGGCCGAGCGCGGTCCGACGCAGTTGAACATCCCGCGCGACTATTTCTACGGCGAGATCGACGTGGCCATTCCGGAACCGCGCCGCATCCGCCGCGGTCCGGGCTCGGAAGAGGACCTGGAGGCGGCTGCGCAAATGCTGGCGCAGGCCAAGTTCCCCGTCATCGTGGCGGGTGGCGGCGTGCTGTTCTCGGAAGGGCAGGCGGAATGCGTGGCTCTGGCCGAACTGCTGGGCGCGCCGGTGGTCACCAGCTACCTGCACAACGACGCATTCCCGGCCAGCCACCCGCTGTGGTGCGGCCCCTTGGGGTACCAGGGCGCCAAGGCCGGCATGAAGCTGCTGTCGCAGGCCGACGTGGTGCTGGCGCTGGGCACGCGCCTGGGACCCTTCGGAACCTTGCCGCAGCACGGGCTGGACTACTGGCCGCAGGGCGCGCGCATCATCCAGGTGGACGCCGACCACCGCATGCTGGGCCTGGTGCGTCCGGTGTCGGTGGGCATCTGCGGCGATGCCAAGCCGGCGGCTGCGGCGCTGGCGGGCAAATTGCGGGGACGCGAGATCGCTTGCGCCGCCACCAAAGGTGGCCGCGCCGAACAGATCGCGGCGCAGAAGGCCGAATGGGAAAAGGAACTGGACAGCTGGTCGCACGAACGAGACGACTGGAGCCTGGACATCATCGAGCACGGCGGCGGCCGCATGCATCCGCGCCGCATGCTGCGCGAGCTGGAACGCGCCATGCCCAAGCATGTCATGGTGTCCACCGACATCGGCAACATCTGCTCGGTGTCCAACAGCTATCTGCGCTTTGACGAGCCGAACTCCATGCTGGCCGCCATGAGCTTCGGCAATTGCGGCTACGCCTTGCCGGCGCTGATCGGCGCCAAGCTCGGCCGGCCCGACCGTCCCGCCGTGGCCTACGTGGGCGATGGCGCCTGGTGCATGAGCTTCCAGGAATTGCTGACCTGCGTGCGCGAGAAGATACCGGTGACGGCCGTGGTGTTCCACAATGGCCAATGGGGCGCGGAAAAGAAGAACCAGGTGGACTTCTACGGCCGCCGCTTCGTCGGCAGCAACCTGAAGAACCCGAACTTTTCGGAGTTGGCGCGGGCCATGGGCGCGGAAGGCATCAGGGTGGAGCATGCCGACCAGGTGGGCGCCGCCTTGCAGGCCGCATGCAAGGCGCAGTCCGAAGGCAAGACCACCGTGCTGGAGATGATGGTCAGCCAGGAACTGGGCGACCCGTTCCGCCGCGACGCGCTCAAGCAGCCGGTACGCTTCCTGGACAAGTACAAGCAGTACGTGAACCAGCCTTTCCATCCGGGCGAGGTGCCGCTGTCGATCGATCCGGCCAAGCGCTGATCGCGTAGCGTGCGTCCGGCGCGGCGGCGGCCGCGCCGGATTTCTTCCGCCAGGCGCCGCGGATCTCCGCGGCAGGAGCAGACAGAAATGGAAAGCGATCGCTTGTTCGAGCCGCTGCGCAATGCCGCGCTGTCGGCCGGCCGCTTGCGCACCGCGGTAGCGTATCCGCTGTGCCCGACCAGCCTGGGCGCGGCCGTGCAGGCGCGCGACGCCGGCTACATCGAACCGGTGCTGGTCGGCCCGGCCGCCAGGCTGCGCGTCCTGATGGCGGAACTGGGGCTGCGCGACAACGAAGTGGAAGTGGTCGACACGCCGGATGACGAGTGCCAGGCCGCGCGCGCGGCGGCGGCGCTGGCCCGGGAAGGCGCGGTGCGCATGCTGATGAAGGGCAGCCTGCACACGGACCACTTCATGTCGGCCGTGGTGGCGCGCGACGCCGGCCTGCGCACCGATCGGCGCATCAGCCACGCCTTCGTGATGGCGGTGGCGGCGTACCCCAAGCTTTTCATCCTGACCGACGCGGCCGTCAACATTGCGCCCACATTGCAGGAGAAAGCCGACATCGCGCAGAACGCCATCGACCTGGCGCGCGCGCTGGGCGTGGACCGCCCCAAGCTCGCGGTGCTGTGCGCTACGGAGTCCGTCAATCCTTCCATGCCCGCCACGCTGGACGCGGCGGCCCTGTCGAAGATGGCGGACCGCCAGCAGATCCGCGGCGGCGAGATCGACGGCCCCTTGGCCTTCGACAACGCCATCTCGCGCGAGGCAGCCGATCAGAAGGGCATCGTCTCGCGCGTGGCGGGCGATGCCGACATCCTGCTGGTGCCCGATATCGAGGCCGGCAACATGCTCTACAAAGAGCTGACCTGGCTGGCCGGCGCAGGTACCGCCGGACTGGTGCTGGGTACGCGCGTGCCTGTGCTGCTGACCAGCCGCTCCGATTCCATGCAGGCCCGCGTCAACAGTTGCGCAGTCGCTTCGCTGTACGCGCGGGCGCTGGCAGCCTGAATCCAGACCGTCCGCGGCGCTGGCTCCAAAAAGTCCGGCGGTTTGGTACTAAGCCTGGACCAGCAGGCTGGATACGCTAGCCCCAAGGCCATCCGATGAATGGCTCGTGACACTGGACATCAAGGGGTAGAACATGCGCAGCGCAAAAAAATGCCTGACCACGATACTGACGGCGTTGGCCCTTGCGGGCGGGGCCACGGCTGCGGACGCGCCCAAGTCCGGCGGTACGTTGGTGATAGGGTCGACGCAGGTGCCGCGGCACCTGAACGGCGCGGTGCAGTCGGGCATCGCAACCGCCTTGCCCAGCACGCAGCTGTTCGCCAGCCTGCTGCGCTACGACGCCGAATGGAAGCCGCATCCCTATCTGGCGCAGTCCTGGGAACTGGCGCCGGACGGCAAGTCGCTGACCCTGCATCTGCGCAAAGATGCGGTATTCCATGACGGCAAGCCAGTGACTTCGGCCGACGTGGCGTTCTCGGTCATGGCGGTCAAGAAGAACCATCCGTTCCAGACCATGTTCGCGCCCGTCGAGGCCGTGGACACGCCGGATCCCTACACCGTGGTGCTGCGCATGAGCAAGCCCCATCCGGCCATCCTGCTGGCGCTGTCGCCGGCCCTGATGCCGGTGCTGCCCAAGCACATCTACGACGATGGACAGGACCTCAAGAGCCATCCGCGCAACTCGGCCGACGTGGTCGGATCGGGTCCGTTCAAGTTCAAGGAATTCAAGCCGGGCCAGGAAATCGTGCTGGAGAAGTTCGACAAGTTCTTCCTGCCCGGCAAGCCCTACCTGGACCGGATCGTGGTGAAGATCAATCCCGACGCCACCAATCTGCTGATCGGGTTGGAGCGCGGCGACATCGGCGTGTTGCCCTTCATGACCGAGCCCACCATACTGCGGCGCGCCAAGGAAAATTCCGCCATCGTCATGACCAGCAAGGGCTATGAGGGCATAGGCGCCCTGAGCTGGCTGGCTTTCAATACGGCGCGCAAGCCCTTGAACGACGTGCGGGTGCGGCAGGCCATCGCCTATGCCACCGACAAGGGCTTCATCACCAAGGCGCTGAACGCGGGCTTCGCCACGCCCGCCAACGGCCCCATCATCGGCACCAGCCCGTTCGCCACGCAGGACGTGGCGAAGTATCCGCTGGACCTGAAGAAATCCGAGCAACTGCTGGAAGAGGCGGGCTACAAGAAGGACGCCAAGGGCGAACGCCTGTCGCTGACGGTGGACTACATGCCGGGTTCCGACGTGCAGGGCAAGAACGTCGCGGAGTATCTGCGCAGCCAGTTGAAGAAGGTCGGCATCGCGGTGCAGGTGCGCGCCTCACCGGACTTCCCGACCTGGGCCAAGCGCATCGCCGGCAAGGACTTCGACATGACCACCGACATCGTCTTCAACTGGGGCGATCCGGTGATCGGCGTGCACCGCACCTACCTGTCCAGCAATATCCGCGACATCATCTGGACCAACACGCAGTCCTACTCCAATCCCAAGGTGGACGAACTGCTGGAACAGGCCGGCACCGAAACCGACGCGGACAAGCGCCGCGCGCTGTACGCGGAATTCCAGCGCCTGGTCACGGCCGACGTGCCCATCGACTTCCTCACGGTCATTCCGTACCACACCCTGTCGTTGAAGAAGGTGCACGGCCTGCCGGACGGCATCTGGGGCGTCATATCGCCCATGGACGACACCTACCTGCAGTAGGGCGGAGCCGCCATGACGCGCTATCTCTTGCGCCGCCTTGCCTATGCGCTGGTGCTGCTGCTGGCCGTGGTGACGCTGAATTTCCTGCTGATCCACATCTCTCCGGGCGATCCGGTCGAGACCATCGCGGGCTCCATGGGTGGCATCAGCGAAGAACTGCGTGCGCAGCTGCGCGCGCAGTACGGGCTGGATAAGCCCTTCCTGACGCAACTGGGCATCTACCTGATGCAGGTGCTGCGGGGCGACCTGGGCTATTCCTATTTCTTCAACGTGCCGGTGGCGCAGCTGATCTGGGACCGCGTGCCTGCCACGCTGCTGCTGGTGGTGACCTCGGTGCTGAGCGCGTTCCTGGCCGGCACGCTGCTTGGCACGCTGGCCGCGCGCAAGCCCAATGGGCCGCTGTCGCAAGGCATCACGCTGTTGTCGGTGGTGGGCTACTCCGCGCCGGTGTTCTGGACGGGCATCATCCTTATCATCCTGTTCGCCTCGGCGCTGCCGATCTTCCCGGTGTCGGACATGCGTTCCGCCGGCGGGCCGCAGGACGGCTGGGCGGGTGTGCTGGACGTGCTGCATCACCTGGTGCTGCCGGCCTTCACCCTGGCCTTCGTCTACCTCGCGCAGTACAGCCGGCTGGCGCGCGCCAGCGTCATGGAGGCGCTGTCGGCCGACTACATCCGCACCGCGCGCGCCAAGGGCCTGCCGGAACGCTCCGTGCTCTACAAGCACGCGCTGCGCAACGGCGTGCTGCCGGTGGTGACCATGCTGGGCCTGCAGTTCGGCAACGTGCTGGCCGGCGCGATCCTGGTCGAGACGGTCTTCAACTGGCCCGGGCTGGGCCGGCTGGCGTTCGACTCCGTGCTCAGGCGCGACTATCCCACGCTGCTGGGCATTCTGTTGTTCGCCTCGCTGCTGGTGGTCGTGATGAATCAGCTTACCGATCTGGCCTATCGCCTGATCGATCCCAGGATCAAGACCTCATGAGCCAGACGCCTCCCGCCGTATCCATTGCCGCCATGCCGGGCCAGGCGGCGCGGCCGCCGGCCCGCCCGTCGTACGAGGCCTTGCGGGTGTTCGCGCGCAATCCCTCGGCGCTGGCCGGCGTGCTGCTGCTGGCCGCCATCCTGGCGGTGACGCTCTTCGGGCCCATGATCATGGAGGCGGATCCCTTCGAGATCGCCGGCGCGCCGATGACGCCGCCGGGCGCGGACGCGCTGCTGGGCACCGACTACCTTGGACGGGACGTATTGACCGGCATGGTCTATGGCGGCCGCGCCACGCTGCTGGTCGGCGTGGTGGCGGCGGTGCTGTCCATGGCCATCGGGCTGACGGTCGGCGCGCTGGCGGGCTACTACGGCGGCTGGATCGACGAAACCCTGATGCGCATCACCGAATTCTTCCAGGTGCTGCCGACCCTGCTGTTCGCCATGGTGCTGGTGACGCTGTTCTCGCCCTCGCTCGCGACCATCGCCATCGCCATCGGCGTGGTCAGCTGGCCGGGCACGGCGCGGCTGGCGCGCGGCGAGTTCCTGCGCCTCAAGCGCCGCGAGTACGTGCTGGCCGAGAGGGTGATAGGCGCGGGCGACGCGCGCATCATCTGGCGCGTGATCCTGCCCAACGCGCTGGCGCCGCTGATCGTATCGGCGACGCTGGCGATAGGCACGGCGATCCTGTTCGAGGCCGGCCTGTCGTTCCTGGGGCTGGGCGATCCCAACATCATGAGCTGGGGCCTGATGATAGGCAGCAACCGCCCCTACATCCTGACCGCATGGTGGGCGGTGACCCTGCCGGGCGCCGCCATCTTCCTGACCGTGCTGGCCGTCAGCCTGATCGGCGATGGGCTGAACGATGCGCTCAATCCCAACTCGCGGGGGCGGGCATGAACGCCGCGCTGCAGGCGCCCGTGCTGGAGGTCGACAGCCTGAGTCTGGAGTTCCAGTCGCGCGGCCGCGTGGCCGAGGTGCTGAGCGCGGTGAGCTTCGACCTGAACCCCGGCGAGACCCTGTGTCTGGTGGGCGAGTCCGGCTGCGGCAAGAGCATGACGGCGCTGGCCATCATGCGGCTGATACCGGCGCCGGGGCGCATCGGCGGGGGCAGCGTGCGCCTGCGCGGCGACGACCTGGCCGGCCGCGACGAGGAGGCCATGCGCCAGGTGCGCGGCAACAAGATCTCCATGATCTTCCAGGAGCCCATGACGGCGCTGAATCCCGTGTATACGGTCGGCGACCAGATCGCGGAGCCCCTGCGGCTGCATCAGGGCCTGAGCAAGAGCCAGGCGCGCGAGCGTGCCATCGAAATGCTGAAGTCGGTGGGCATCCCCTTGCCGGAGCGGCGCGTGGACGATTATCCGCACCAGATGTCCGGCGGCATGCGGCAGCGCGTGATGATCGCCATCGCGCTGGCCTGCGATCCGGATGTGCTGATCGCCGACGAGCCGACCACGGCGCTGGACGTGACGGTTCAGGCGCAGATCTTCGACCTGCTGCGCGAACAGCAGGCGCGGCGCGGCACCGCGGTGCTGCTGATCACGCATGACATGGGCGCGGTGTCGGAGATGGCCGACCGGGTCGTGGTCATGTACGGCGGACGGGTGGTGGAGCAGGGCGGCGTGCGCGAGATCCTGGCGCAGCCCCGCCATCCCTACACCCAGGGGCTGATCGCCTGTCTGCCGGAGCTGGACCGCGAGCCCGACGACGTGCGCCCGGACCTGCCGGAGATTCCCGGCGTGGTGCCTTCGATCTGGGAGCGCGGCGCGGGCTGCCCCTTCATGGAACGTTGCGGGCAGGCCATGGCGCGCTGCCGCGACGCGTTTCCGCCCCTGACCCGTGTAGGCGAGGGGCAGGAAGTCGCCTGTTGGCTGTATCCGGAGACCGCGCAATGACGTCACCGCAATCTTCCGCCTTGCTGTCCGTGCGCGATCTTGCCGTGCATTTTCCCATCGGCGGGCGTGGCCGCGACGGCAAGCCGGTGGTCGTGAAGGCCGTGGACGGCGTGTCCTTCGAGCTGCAGCGCGGCCGCACGCTGGCGATCGTGGGCGAGTCCGGTTCGGGCAAGACCACCACGGCCTTGTCCGTGCTGCGGCTGGCGGACCCGACCGCGGGCTCCATCCACTTCGACGGTACGGACATGACGGCGCTGAACGGCTCCGCCCTGCGCCGCATACGCCGCCGCGTGCAGCTGGTGTTCCAGGATCCGTATTCCTCGCTCAATCCGCGCCAGCGGGCGGGCGACATCGTGCGTGCGCCGCTGGACCTGATGGGCATCGATCCGCCCGGCGGACGCGAGGCGCGCGTGGCCCGCATGTTCGAACTGGTGGGCCTGCGCCCGGAGCAGCGGCAACTGTTTCCGCACCAGTTTTCCGGCGGCCAGCGGCAGCGGCTGAACGTGGCGCGGGCGCTGGCCAGTGCGCCGGACCTGATCGTCTGCGACGAACCGGTGTCCGCGCTGGATATCGCCATCCGCGCGCAGATCCTGAACCTGCTGCGGCGCATTCAACGCGAGCAGGGCCAGTCGTTCCTGTTCATCTCGCACGATATGGCGGTGGTGGAGCACATCTGCGACGACATCGCCGTCATGTACCTGGGCAAGATCATCGAGCAGGCCACCCGCAACGCCTTCTTCACGCGGCCGCTGCATCCCTACAGCGTCGCCCTGATGTCGGCGGTGCCGACCGTGAAGGGCGGGCGCGAGCTGGCCGCGCGCCGCGTGCGGCTGGCGGGCGATCCGCCCAGTCCGGTCGATCCGCCGCCGGGCTGCCGTTTTGCCGGACGCTGTCCGGCCGCGCAGCCGCTCTGTACCACGCGCGAACCCGGCTTGCGCGAAGTCGCGCCGGGCCACCGCGTGGCCTGCCATTTCGTCGAATCCCGCGATGGCGTCCTGGCGTCGCCGCTGCAGGGATGAGCCCACCCTCCGATAGAAGGACAGACAGATGACCGACTCCCGCGCCCGAACCACGATCTATGCCGCGCGCAGCATCCTGACCATGAACCCGATGCAGCCCCGCGCCACGCACGTGGCGGTGCGCGAGGGCCGCGTCCTGGGAGTGGGCAGCCGCGAGGAACTGGCGGGCTGGGGTCCGGCCGACCTCGATGAGCGCTATGCGGACAGAGTGCTCATGCCAGGCCTGGTCGAAGGGCATTGCCATCTGCCGGAAGGCGGCATGTGGAAGTTCGTGTACGTGGGCTTCTACGACCGGCGCGGACCCGATGGCAGGCTGTGGGAAGGCTTGAAGAGTTTCGATGCGGTGGCCGCGCGGCTGCGCGAGGCCGAACGCGTCCTGGCGGCCGGCGAGACGCTGATAGGCTGGGGCTTCGACCCGATCTTCTTCGAAGGCGCGCGCATGCGCGTGCAGGACCTGGACGCGGTGTCCGCCGAGCGGCCCGTGGTGGTCATGCATGCCAGCATGCACCTGATGAACGTGAACACGCCCATGCTTGCGCGCGCCGGCATAGACCGCGATACCGACATCGAGGGCGTGACGCGCATGGAAGACGGACGGCCCAGCGGCGAACTCTGCGAATTCGCCGCGATGTTCCCCGTCATGCGCCTGATCGGCAGTCCATTCCGCACCGTGGGCGTATCGGAAGAGGGCCTGCGCATGTTCGGCAAGGTGGCGCAGTGGGCGGGCGTCACCACGGCCACGGACCTGGTCAATGAGCTGGGCGACGAGGGCCTGGCGACGCTGGCCCGCATTACCTCCGAACCGGACTATCCCGTGCGCATCGTGCCGGCCGCGTCCGCGCTGACCTACGCGGGCGATCCGCAGCGCTGCCTGGCGAAGCTGGCCGAGGCCCGGCGCCTGAACAACGACAAGCTGCATCTGGGCATGGTCAAGCTGGTGGTGGACGGTTCGATCCAGGGCTTTACCGCCCGGTTGCGCTGGCCTGGCTACTACAACGGCGCGCCCAACGGCATCTGGGTGATCGCGCCGGCCGAGCTGGACGCAATGGTCCAGACCTACCACGACGCCGGCGTGCAACTGCACATACACACCAATGGCGACGAAGCCACCGAGCTTGCGATCGACGCGGTGGATCGCGCCTTGCGCCGCAGCCCGCGGCGCGATCACCGCCATACCTTGCAGCATTGCCAGATGGCCGACGCGGCCCAGTTCCGGCGCATGGCCAGCCTGGGCATGTGCGCCAATCTCTTTGCCAACCACATCTTCTACTGGGGCGACGCCCATCACGCGCTGACCATGGGGCCGGACCGCGCCAGGCGCATGGACGCCTGCGCCTCGGCGGCGCGCGCCGGCGTGCCGTTCTCCATCCATTCGGATGCGCCCATCACGCCGCTGGGACCGCTGTTCACGGCCTGGTGCGCCGTGAACCGCCAGACTTCGTCGGGCAAGGTGCTGGGGGAGTCCGAACGCATCGGTGTGGAGCAGGCCTTGCATGCCGTCACGCTGGGCGCGGCCTACACCTTGCACCTGGATCACCTGGTCGGCTCCATCGAGGTCGGCAAGCATGCGGACTTCTGCGTGCTGCAGGACGATCCGCTGGAGGTGGCGCCCGAGAAGCTGAAGGACGTGCGCATACTGGGCACCGTGATCGGCGGCAGGCCCTTGCCACTGCGGGAAGCCTGAGATGGCAGCCCATGGCGCACCGCGAATTGCGCTGACCGTGGTGGGCGGATTCCTGGGCGCGGGCAAGACCAGCTTGCTCAATCATGTGTTGTCCCGCAGCCAGCGCCGCGCGGCGGTCCTGGTCAATGACTTCGGCCCGGTCGATATCGATGCCGGGCTGATCGCGCAGCGCAGCGACCAGGTGATCAGGCTGGCCAACGGCTGCGTCTGCTGTTCCATGGCGGGCGGCCTGGACGATGCCCTGGCGCGCGTGCTGGCGCTGGACCCCTTGCCGGAATGGATCGTGATCGAGGCCAGCGGCGTGTCGGATCCGGGCCGCATCGCGCAGGTCGGCATGTCGGATCCCATGCTGCAGCTTGAGGGCGTGGTGGTGCTGGCAGATGCCGCGAACGTGCGCACGCTGGCGGCGGATCCCTTGCTGGCCGATACCGTGGAACGCCAGCTCAAGGCTGCGGATCTGCTGGTGTTGAACAAGACCGATCTGGCGTCCGCCGCCGAACTGGCGTCGTTGCGTTCATGGCTGCAAGCGGCGACACGCGGGGCCGCGATGGTCGAGACGCGCGAAGGGCGCGTGGACCTGCGCCATCTGCTGGGCGAAGGCGGGTCTTGCGGCCTTGCGCAGGCATGCGCCAGCGGCGCTTGCAACCATGCGGGACACGTCCACGCCGCGATGCCCGACGACCCCGACCATCCATTCCAGAGCTGGCTGTGGCACGCGCCCGCGCTGCTGGACGCCGACCGGCTCGCCAGCCGGTTGCGCGACGCGCCCAGGCAGCTGCTGCGGGCAAAGGGCTGGGTGCGCACCGATCGCCACGGCCTGGTGCTGGTGCAACTGGCGGGCCGGCGCGTGCGCTACGACACGCAGGCCAGGCCGCCCGAGGATCTGGACGAGCCGTCGCTGGTGCTGATCGGCATGCGCGGCGCCGTTGATCCCGCGGACGTCGACGCCTGGCTGGCGCCGGCGGCGGCGTGAGGGGCGGGCGTAGATAGGTATAGATTTATTGGATTGCTTGTCAATTTTTTCCTTGTTGACCGATTCGAGGCAAACGGGAGAATTCGCCGGTTCGATAGCCGGCCCTTCTCCCGGCTGCTTACTGACCTATCGGCTTACAAGGAGCGAATCATGACAGACATTTCCGGGGGCTTGCGCAAGGCCGCAATCGTATTCGGCGGCTCGCGCGGCATCGGCGCCGCCATTGTCCGGCGGCTGGCGGCCGACGGCGCGGACGTGGCGTTCACCTATGTTTCCGCGCCCGAGCGCGCGCGGCCGAGCATTTCGGACGGCTCGACATCGTGGTGGTCAACGCCGGCATCCTGAAGTTGGGCGGGGTGGCCGACGTGAGCGTGGCGGATCTCGACCAGATGCTGGCCGTCAATGTGCGCGGCGTGTTCCTGGCGATCCAGGCCGGCGCTGCGCACCTTGCGCGCGGCGGCCGCATCGTTACCATCGGCAGCAATTTGGCCGCGCGCATCGGCGGGCCGGCCGTGAGCGTCTATGCGATGACGAAGGCGGCGGTGGCGACGATGGTCAAAGGCATCGCGATCGACCTTGCACCCCGCGGCATCACCATCAACAACGTGCAGCCCGGGCCGATCCAGACCGATATGACGGTCAACCATCTTGATGCGGTCGTTCCGCTGATCCCGTTGCAGCGCGCCGGCAGCGCCGATGAAATCGCGTCGCTGGTGGCATGGCTTGCCGGCGCGGAATCAGGATACATGACGGGGGCCAGCCTGACTGCCGATGGCGGGATGACGCTGTAGCCGGCGCCGTCCGCAACACGGCGGGACGCCCAACCGGGTGGCCGGTTGCGCATTGCGCGGCCTGCCACCCGATGTCGCTTCTGGTGCAAGCGATTTCCCGTTTCTGGTTCTAGACCCTGCCTGGGGGCTCACTTACCTTTGGTCCTGAATGCTGGCGCGTGTTGCGCCCGCGTCTACCGGAGGTATGCAATGCAGAAGACCGTCACCGCGGACATGCTGGCCGAATTCGCGGCGGCCTGGAACCGCCACGATATCGACGCCTTGATGTCCTTCATGAGCGACGACTGCGTGTTCGAGACCGTGGCCGGCCCCGAGCGATGGGGCGCGCGGCACGAAGGCCGCGAGGCGGTGCGGGCGGCCTTCGCGGCGGCCTGGGTGAATTTCCCCGATGCGCAGTGGCAGAACGGCACGCATTGGGTCGCAGGCGACCGCGGCGTGTCCCAATCGACCTTTACCGGCACCGCCGCCGACGGCTCCCGCGTGGAGGCGGACATGGTGGACGTCTTCACCTTCCGGGACGGCAAGATCCGCGTGAAGAACGCCTACCGCAAGCAGCGCCCGGTATTGCCGGCCCGCGGTTGAACACGCACCCGCATCCAGCAACCGGAACGCAGCATGGATACTCAAATGTCCTTCCAACCTGTAGGTCCGGCCCCCGCTGGCCGGACGGCGATCAGCGCCTACAACCCGGCCTACGATCCGCTGGTGTCCCCGCCCGGCCGCGGGCAGGACTACGCGCCCACCTACTGGGTCGCGACCGCCGGTGAACCGCCCGAGGATGACGGCCCTGTCAACGGCGATATCGACGCCGACGTGGTGATCGTGGGCTCGGGCTTTACCGGGCTGTCGGCGGCGTTGACGCTGGCGCGCGACTTCGGCGTGAAGGCCGTGGTGCTCGAGGCCAATCGCGCGGTGTGGGGCTGCACCAGCCGCAACGGCGGACAGGGACAGAATGCGTCCGGACGCCTGTACCGTTCGCAATGGATAGCGCGCTGGGGCCTGGCGACCGCCAAGCGCCTGGACGCCGAGATCCGCGAAGGATTCGAATATTGGAAGAGCCTGGTGGCCCAGGTGGATTGCGACGCGCAACCTGGCGGCCATCTGTACACGGCGCACCGCCAGAAGAAGATGGCGTTCCTGGAAAACGAAGCCCGCGTGATGCGCGAGGTGTTCGGCTATGACGCCCGGATGTTGAGCCGGGAGGAACTGCGCGAACGCTACGTGTACGACCGCGAGGCGGTGGGCGCGATGCACGAGCCGGATGGCGTAGGCGTGCATCCGTTGAAGCTCGCCTATGGCTATATGCGGCAGGCGCGGGCCCTGGGCGTGCGCATCCATCCGGGCAGCCCGGTGCTGGGCTGGCGCGCCGAGAATGGCGGTGTGCGGCTGCAGACTCCCAACGGCTACGTGCGCGCGCGGCGCGTGGCGTTCGCCACTGGCGGCTATACCGCGCAGGGCGTCAACCGTTTGCTGGACAACCGCATCATGCCGGTGCTGTCGAACTCGCTGGTGACGCGGGTGCTGACGCCGGCGGAACGCGATGCAGCGGGCCTCAAAAGCACGGTGTTCATCACCGACACGCGAACCCTGCGTTTCTATTACCGTCTGCTGCCCGACGGCCGCATGCAGATCGGCAGCCGCAGCGCGCTGCGCGGCGCCGACGCGCAGCATCCGCGCCATCTGGCTCTGCTGCGCGAAGGGCTGGCGCGCAAGTTCCCCACGCTGGCGGGCGTGGACGTGGACTATTCCTGGTGGGGCTGGGTGGACGTGAGCCACGACATGATGCCGCGCGTGACCCAGCCCGACCCGGCGCAGCCGGTCTATTACGCCTTCGGCTACGGCGGCAATGGCGTGGCGTTCTCGGCCCACGCGGGCAAGCGCCTGGCGCAACGCATGATGGGCAAGGACGGCGTGGCCTGGGACCTGCCGATCTACGACTCGCCCTTGCCGGGGCATATGTTCGCGCCGTTCCGCAGGCTGGGCCAGGGCCTGCTGTACCGCTGGTACTACCTAAGAGACGAAGTGCTCTAGCGCGTGCAAGTCCGGGCCCTGCGGGGCCTGCTTGCCGTCCGCGGCGCGGCCGCGGTAGCGGTCGACCACCTTGGCCAGCCGGGCAATCCCCGGCTCGATGTGTTCCGGCCGGATCGATGTGAAGCCGACCCGCAGGAAGTTGCGCGGCGCGTCGGCTCCGTTCATGAAGAAGACGTCGCCGGGCTCCACCACCACGCCCTCGGCCAGCGCGGCCTCGGATAGCTCGCAGGCGTTGAGCCAGGGCGGGCCTTGCAGCCAGCAGGACGAGGATCCGGTAATGGGTATGACCTTGAAATCGGGCAGGTGCCGCGCCAGCGCGCGGGCCAGTTCGGTGCCGCGCTCCTGGTAGGCCTGCGATTGCCTGCGCAGCAGCGAATGGTGGTGCCCCAGCGAAATGAACAGCGAAAACGCCCGCTGGATGTAGGCCGAAGGGTGGCGCAGCATGAGCCGGCGCAGGGCGCGCAGTTCCGCGGTGAGTTCGCGTGGCGCCACGATGTAGCCGATGCGCAGGCCGGGCGCGAAGGACTTGGCCAGGCTGCCCACGTAGATCACGCGGCCGTCGCGGTCCAGGCTCTTCAAGGCGGGAATCGCGCCTTCGCCCCAGCGGCTTTCGCTTTCGAAGTCGTCCTCGATGATCAGGCTGTCGGCCTGGCGCGCCAGCGTCAGCAGGTTCTGGCGGCGCTCCGGAGATAGCGTGACCGTGGTGGGGCACTGGTGGCCCGGCGTGACGAAGAGGTAGTCGCAGCCCAGCAGATGGGTGCCGGTGCATAGCCCTTGTTCGTCCACCGGCAGCGGCAGCAGGTTGCGCGTGTGACTGGCGAAGATGTTGCGGGCGTCGGGGTAGCCGGGATCTTCCATGCCGACCACCGTGTCCTCGTTGACCAGCAGGTCGGCCAGCAGGTAAAGCGCATGCTGCGCACCCACGGTGATGACGATTTCCTCGGCGTCGGCCCAGACGCCGCGCCGGGGCAGCACCTGGGTGCGGATCTGCTCGATCAGCGCGGGGTCGTCGTGGGTGATCAGGTCCGGCGCCCAGCTGCGGATGTCCAGCACCGACAGCGCCTTGATGCAGCATTCGCGCCATTCCGCGGTGGGGAACAGGTCCTGGTCGAACTGGGCGTAGACAAAGGGATAGGGCTGCTTCTGCCAGTCGCGCGGCTTGGTGATGTTGCGTTGCCGGGACGGGCGGAAGCGCAGCCTTTCGTCCCAGCGCACGTCCGGCTCGCCGCCGTCGGCGGGCGGGGCGTCGGAAGCGGGCCCGGAATGGCCGCGCATGACCGTGTCGCTGACGAAGTGGCCGCTGCGTTCGCGCGACACCAGATAACCCTCGCTCACCAGTTGCTGGTAGGCGAACACGACGGTGTTGCGCGCGATGCGCAGTTGGTCGGCCAGATGCCGGCTGGACGGCACCGGCGTGCCGGGCGGCAGGTGGCCGCTGAGGATGGCGGACACCAGCATCTGGCGCACGCAGCCCTGCAGGCTGAGGTTGGGCGCGCTTTCGCGTTCGAACAGGCGCTCCCACAACACAGGCTTGAGCATCGAGGCCTGGCTGGACATGACGGCTCCTTGTCTAGGCCGCGCAGCCGGTAGCCGCTGCGCAGGCGCCGCTCTTGAGGATAGAGGAGCCGGATGGGGGACGAAATGAGGGATTGCCCGGGCGCGTTTCAGACCCGTCCCTTCCACGGAATGGCGAACTTCTCCAGATAACGGACCAGCAGGTCGAAGGCGAAGGCGAACACGCCGATCACGATGATGCCCATGATGACGGTGTCGCTGGCCAGGAACTGGGCGGCGTTCAGCACCATGAAGCCCAGGCCGCGGTCGGCGGCCACCATTTCGGCGGCCACCAGCGTGGTCCAGCCCACGCCGATGCCGATGCGCATGCCCGTGAAGATCTCCGGCATGGCGGCCTTCAGGATCACGTGCCAGACCACCTGCGCAGGCGTGCCGCCCATGGCGTAGGCCGCGTGGATCTGTTCGATCGACACCGAGCGCACACCGGCGCGCGCCGCGATCGCCATGGGCGCGAAGATCGCCAGGTAGATCAGCAGGACCTTGGGGAATTCGCCGATGCCGAACCAGATGATGATGAGCGGCAGATAGGCCAGCGGCGGCAGCGGGCGGTAGAACTCGATGGGCGGATCGAAGATGCCGCGCGCGTACCGGTTCACGCCCATCAGGATGCCGACGGGAATGGCGGTCACGCAGGCCAGGAAGAAGGCCCCGAACACCCGCGACAGGCTGGCCAGCGCATGTTCGGTCAGCGTGGAGTTGGCCACGCCGTCGGTCATGGCCGAGACGAACTTGTCGTACACCGCCAGGGGCGAGGGCAGGAACAATGGCCGCACCCAGCCGGCGCTGGTCACCAGGAACCATAGCCCGATGAGCGCCAGGCTGGTGATCAGGCTGATGTGGCCGCTGTAGCCCGCGCCCGGCGCGCCGTAGACCTTGCCCGGCGCGGCGGGCTTGTGTCCCGGGCGGCTGCTAGCCATGGAAGCCTTGGGGGGAGGAGGCTCGCTCGTCGCCATAGATGATGCCGAGGACTTGTTCGCGCATGGCGATGAAGTCGGGACTGGATTTGATGCTGCGGCCATCGCGGGTCTCCAGGTAGCGCCGGTTGAAGTCCGGCGTGAAGGTGTGCGTGATGCGGCCCGGGCGGGGCGACATGACGATCAGCCGCGAACCCAGAAACAGCGCTTCTTCGACGCTGTGCGTGATGAAGAAGAACATCTTGTTGGTCTGCCGCCAGATGTCCAGCAGCAGCTCCTGGATGGTCTCGCGCGTCAGCGCGTCCAGCGCCGCCATGGGTTCGTCCATCAGCAGCATGGCGGGGTTGCAGGTCAGCGCGCGCGCGATGCCCACGCGCTGCTGCATGCCGCCGGACAGCTGGTAGATCATGTGGCGGTGGAAGTCCTGCAGGCCCACCAGCTCCAGATTGCGGCGCGCGCGGGCGCGGCGGGTTTCCTTGTCCACGCCTTGCAGCTTCAGGCCGAACTCGGTGTTCTCCAGCACGTTCAGCCAGGGCAGCAGGGCATGCTTCTGGAACACCACGCCGCGGTCGGCGCCGGGACCCACGATAGGCCGGCCGCCCAGCGTGATCTCGCCCTCGGTGGGCGACAGGAAGCCGGCCAGCAGGCTGAGCAAGGTGGTCTTGCCGCAGCCCGAGGCGCCCAGCGCCACGACGAACTCGCCAGGCTGGATGGTCAGGTTGACGTTCTGCAACGCGATGACCGGACCGCTTTCGTGCAGGCCGGGGTAGGTGACGCTTACTTTTTCCGCGCACAGGCTATGCGTGGCGGACGAGGACTGCATGGTCATGCCGGCTCCCCTGGTTGCGACGGGCTGCGCGCAGCCCTGCGTGGCGCTGGGCAGGCGGCGCCGGACGGGCCGCCTTGGCCGCAAGCGCTCCTTACTTCTCGGCCGCCTTGGCGTACTTGTCGGTGACGTGCGGGCTGTAGTCGGCCAGGGCGCGGTCGATCTGCTTCTGGTCCTTCAGGAATTGGGCGCTGGCCGCGAAGGCGCGCGCGGCGCCCGATTCCTTGCCGCCGCCCAGCCAGACATTGGAGGCCTGTTCCTGCACGGTCGGGAAGACCAGCAGCTGGAGCGCTTCGACCATGTCCTCGGGCTTGCCGCCGATCAGCTTGACGATGCTCTTGACCTGCGGGGAATCGGCGGTCCACTTGGCGCTGTTGGCGCGGTAGTCCGCATAGGACTTGGCCAAAACGCTGGTGAAGGCGGCCATGAACTTCGGATTCTTGGCGGCCCAGGCGCGATCAACCACGATGCCGTCGAAGGTTGGCACGCTGGCTTTGCCGATCTGTTCCGAGTCGGCAATGATCTTGCCGCTCTTGGCGATCTCGGTCAGGGCGGGCGGCCAGACGTAGGCCGCGTCGATGTCGCCGCGCTGCCAGGCGGCCACGATCTGCGGCGGCTGCATGTTCAGGATGCGCACGTCGCGCGGATTGATCTTCCAGACCTGTTCCAGCCCGACCAGCAGATGGAAGTGCGAGGTGGACACGAAGGGCGTGGCGACGCGCTTGCCCTTCAGGTCCGCCGTGCTGTTGATGCCGGAACCGTTGCGCGCCACCAGCGCCTCGGATTTGCCGATGTTGTCCAGGATCCAGAACAGTTCCATGTCGACGCCGCGGGTGGCGGCCGCGGTGATGCCGGTGGAGCCCAGCACACCGACCGGCACTTTGCCGGAAGCCAGCGCGGTGGAAATGTCGCCGCCGGAGGTGAACTGGCGCCAGTCCACCTGGTAGCCGGCGTCCTTCAAGGCCTTGTCGAAACTGCCGTCGGCGATGGCCGTCAGGAATGGCCCCACGATCAACTGGTAGCCGACCACCAGCTTGGTCTGGGCATAGGCGGGAGCGGCCAACAGCGCGGCGGCCAGGCCGGCCAGGGTGCAGCGGCGGATGAGGCGGAATATCGCGTTCATGGAGATCTCCGGGAGGGAACGGCCGCGCTCCGGCGCGACCGGCATGCTGGAGCCAGTTTGCCCGGATGGAGCCAGAACGCTAGGGCCAGATGCCCTAATCAGTAGGAGCCAAAAAGGCCCGGGCCCGCCCGCCGCGCCGGCAACGCCAGTCCTGGCGCGGCCGGCGCGGCGGGCGGGCCCGCGATATGCGCCAAAAGGGGGAGAGGGGGATCGGCCTAGCGGATGAGGCTCAGGAACTCGGCCCGGGTCGACGGATTGTCGTGGAATTCGCCCAGCATGACCGAGGTGACCATGGACGAGTTCTGCTTTTCCACGCCGCGCATCATCATGCACATGTGCTGGGCCTCGATCACCACGGCCACGCCGGCCGCGCCGGTCACGGACTGCACGGCCTCGGCCACCTGGCGGCTGAGGTTTTCCTGGATCTGCAGGCGGCGCGCGTACATTTCGACGATGCGGGCGACCTTGGACAGACCCAGCACCTTGCCGTTGGGCAGGTAGGCCACGTGCGCCTTGCCGATGAAGGGCAGCATGTGGTGTTCACAGAGCGAGTACAGCTCGATGTTCTTGACCAGCACGATCTCGCGCGTGTCGGAGGTGAACAGCGCGCCATTGACGATTTCGTCCAGGTTCTGGCCGTAGCCGCGGCACAGGTGGCGCATGGCCTTGGCGGCGCGGGCGGGCGTATCGGCCAGCCCTTCGCGGGACGGATCTTCCCCTAGTTCTTGAAGAATGGCGGTGTAGTTCTTTTCCAATGACATCGGGGACTCCTGGGGGCGGCGCTGGTTGCGGCGCTTTACTGTGTAGCGTAGTGCTGCAAGTCTACCGCAGCGCGGGAAAACGATCAGGCTGGGCTCAGGTCCAGGCCCGGGTCAGACCCCGCGGTTCTCGACGGCGTACTTGATCAGTTCCGCCTGGCCGTCTATGCCCAGCTTGCGCTTGATGTTCAGGCGATGGGTCTCCACCGTGCGCACCGACAGTCCCAGCGCCTGCGCGATCTGCTTGTTGGCCTCGCCGCTGGCGATGTGGCGCAGCACGTCGCGTTCGCGCTGCGTCAGCATGGTGGCCGGCGCCGTGGCCTGCGACAGGCGCACCGCGACCGCAGCGCTGAAATAGCTGCGGCCTGCCATGACCGCGTCGATGGCGGTGACGATCTCATGCGCCGGTTCGTCCTTCAGCAGATAGCCGCGCGCGCCGGCCTTGACCGCCTGCACCATGTATTCGGGGTTGTCGTGCATGGACAGCACCAGCACCGCGATCTGCGGGTAGCGCTCGTGCAGCAGGGCGGTCAATTCCAGCCCGCCCACGCCGGGCATGTTCAGGTCCATCAGCGCCAGGTGCGGCAAGGTGCCTCCTTGCGGGTCCTCGGCCAGGCAGGCGGCCAGGAAGGCCTGGGCGGCGGCGGCGTTGCCGGCTTCGCCCACCACCCGCAGTTGCGGCACGGTTTCCAGGCGCAGCCGCAGCCCGTCCCGCACCAGCGGGTGGTCGTCGATCAGCAGCAGCCGGATGGCGTCGGGCTTGTGGTTCATGCGTCGGAACTCGCGGGGAGAGGGGCGGCGGGCAGCGGCAGCCAGGCCTGCAGCACCGTGCCGTGGGAAGTGGAGCGGAAAGTCAGCGTGCCGGACAGCGCGTTCATGCGTTCGCGCATATTGCGCAGGCCGATGCCGCGGCGCGGATCCTGCTGCACCTCGGCATAGTCGAAGCCGCGGCCGTCGTCGGCGATGGTCAGGCGCAGGTCGCGTGGCGAATAAGCCAGCGTCATGTCGGCGCGGGTGGCGCCGGCGTGGCGGATGACGTTGGTCAGGGCTTCCTGGGTGACCCGGAACAGGGCGGTGGCATAGGCCTCGGGCAGCTTCACCGGCTGCCCGGCGGTGTGCAGGCGCACGGCCAGAGGCGGGGCGCCATCCTGGCTGGGAATGGCGAATTCCCGGCCCAGATGTTCGAGTGCGGCCGGCAGGCCCAGGTCGTCCAGCAGCGTCGGCCGCAGGTTGTGCGAAATGCGGCGGACTTCGCCCACGGCGGTATTCAATCGGTCCAGCGCGCCGCCCAAGGGGGTGTCGATATGAGCGAGGACGCGTGGCTCGTCCGGCAGCGTCTGCCGCAGCCGTTCCCGCGCCGCTTCCAGCGACAGCTTGATCGACACCAGCACCTGGCTGATGCCGTCATGCAGCTCGCGCGAGAGCCGTGCGCGCTCGTCTTCCTGCGAACGCACCAGCTGGCGCGCCATCAGCCGCAGCTTGGCGTCGGACTGGCGGTGGTCGCTGATGTTCAAGGCCAGGCCGCAGGCCGCCACGCCCAGGATGGACACGGCGGCAATCCCGGCCACCCAGGCGAACATGCTGCGGATATTGGCCTGGGCGGCGGCGTCGATGCGCTCGAGCGCCTGCTGCACGTCGTCCAGGTAGATGCCGGTGCCCAGCATCCAGCCCCAGCGCTCCAGCACCACCACGTAGCCCAGCTTTTCCTCGGTCTGGTGGGTGGACGGCTTTTCCCAAAGGTAGTGCACCGCTTCGCCGTCCTGGCCGCCGCGCCGGGCGGCGGTCAGCAGATTCTGGATGACGGGCTGGCCCTTGGTGTCGCGCAGTTCCCAAAGGTCCTGCCCAACCAGCTCCGGCTGGCGCGGGTGCATCAGGTTCCTGCCCTTCAGGTCGTAGACGAAAAAGTAGCCATCGTGGCCGAATTCCATTTGCGCCAGCAGGTCCAGCGCGCGCTGGCGGGTGGCGTCATCGTCGGCCGCCGCCTGCAGGGGGGCGATGGCGCTGTAGGCCAGGTTGACGTAGTGGCGCAGCTCGCCTTCCTTGCTGGCCAGCCAGGCGTTTTCCACGACCTGCTTTTCGCGCTGCGCCAGCTGCAGGCCCTGCACGTAGACGGCCACCGTGATGGCGGCGACGGCCACCAGCAAGGGCACCGCGGCGAGCAGCAGGATTTTCAGGCGCAGCTTCATGAAGGATTTGTATCAGCGCGAACGCGAATATTGCGGCGCAGCATTTTGCTTGCCGCAGTCAGGATCGGGAAATTTCAGCCGTGATTTTACGGTTTTCGCCAAATCATGCTGCGGCGCATTGCGTAGTAACACGTAGCGGAATTGCGTAGTTTCGCGCTTGTTGCTGCGTAGTCAAAACGAAATACTAGCGTCCGCGTCGACACGGCGCTGCGTGGACGCGCGCGCGTCCGCCACCCCACAACAATGAGTCTGCCTTCCGCGGGACGATAAAAGCGTTTCACGCCAAAAGCATGGCGGGAGGCTAGAGGAGCACTTATGCAAACCAGCAGTAAGGGACTGGGTCAGCACCTGGTCTGGCTGGCGGTTGCGGTACTGGGCGCGTTCGCGCTGGGCACCGTGGCGCTGGCCAGAGGGGAGACCATCAATGCGCTATGGGTGGTGATCGCCGCCGTATGCGTGTATTTGATCGCATACCGTTATTACAGCCGCTTCATCGCCAAGAACGTGTTCCAGCTGGATCCGACGCGCATGACGCCGGCCTGGAAGCACAACGACGGCCTGGACTACGTGCCCACCAACAAGCACGTGCTGTTCGGCCACCACTTCGCCGCCATCGCTGGCGCTGGCCCCCTGGTGGGCCCGGTGCTGGCCGCGCAGATGGGCTATCTGCCGGGCATGCTGTGGATCCTGGCCGGCGTGGTGTTCGCCGGCGCCGTGCAGGACTTCACGATCCTCTTCATCTCGACCCGCCGCGACGGCCGTTCGCTGGGTGACCTGGTCAAGTCCGAGCTGGGCAAGATCCCGGGCGTGATCGCGCTGTTCGGCGCCTTCATGATCATGGTCATCATCCTGGCCGTGCTGGCGCTGATCGTGGTCAAGGCGCTGACGCATTCGCCCTGGGGCACCTTCACGGTGGCCGCGACCATTCCCATCGCGCTGTTCATGGGCGTGTACCTGCGCTACATCCGCCCGGGCAAGATCGGCGAAGTGTCCATCATCGGTTTCGTCGGCCTGATGGCCGCCATCACCTTCGGCCAGGACGTGGCCGCGCACCCGGTGATCGGCCCCATGTTCGACTTCGACGGCAAGGGCCTGACCTGGATCCTGATCATCTACGGCTTCATCGCTTCGGTGCTGCCGGTGTGGCTGCTGCTGGCCCCGCGCGACTACCTGTCGACCTTCCTGAAGATCGGCACCATCGTCGGCCTGGCCATCGGCATCGTCGTGGTCGCGCCCGAGCTGAAGATGCCCGCGCTGACCCAGTTCGTCGACGGCACCGGTCCGGTGTGGTCGGGCAACCTGTTCCCGTTCCTCTTCATCACCATCGCCTGCGGCGCGGTGTCGGGCTTCCACGCCCTGATCTCCTCGGGAACCACGCCCAAGCTGATCGAGAACGAAACCCAGGCCCGCTACATCGGTTACGGCGGCATGCTGATGGAATCCTTCGTGGCCATCATGGCGCTGGTGGCGGCTTGCGTGATCGAGCCGGGCATCTACTACGCCATGAACAGCCCGGCGGCCGTGATCGGCACCACGCCCGACCAGGTGGCCCAGGTGGTCTCCAGCTGGGGCTTCGTGGTGACGCCCGCGGACCTGATCCAGACCGCCAAGGACGTGGGCGAAAGCACCATCATCTCGCGCGCCGGCGGCGCTCCGACGCTGGCCGTGGGCATGGCGCACATCCTGCACCAGGCCATCGGCGGCCCGGGCATGATGGCCTTCTGGTACCACTTCGCCATCCTGTTCGAAGCGCTCTTCATCCTGACCGCTGTCGACGCCGGCACCCGTGCGGGCCGTTTCATGCTGCAAGACCTGCTGGGCACCTTCGCCCCGTCGCTCAAGCGCACTGACTCGCTGCCTGCCAACCTGATTGCCACCGGCCTGTGCGTGGCGGCCTGGGGCTACTTCCTGTATCAGGGCGTGGTCGATCCGCTGGGCGGCATCAACACGCTGTGGCCGCTGTTCGGCATCGCCAACCAGATGCTGGCCGCGATTGCGCTGACGCTGGGCACCGTGGTGCTGTTCAAGATGAAGCGTGACCGCTACGCCTGGGTCACGGTGCTGCCGACCCTGTGGCTGCTGGCATGCACGCTGACCGCCGGCTGGCAGAAGCTGTTCCACGCCGACCCGCGCGTGAGCTTCCTGGCCCATGCCGACAAGTACAACGCGGCCATCGCCGAAGGCAAGGTCCTGGCTCCGGCCAAGTCCCTGGGCGAAATGTCGCGCGTGGTCTTCAACGACTACATCAACGCCGGCCTGTGCGCGATCTTCATCTTCGTGGTGGTGAGCATCGTGGTGTTCGGCCTGCGTTCGGTGCAGCGCGCGCGCAACGAGAACAAGCCCACCGCCCGCGAAATGCCGTACGAAACGCTGCCGGCCGCCGCCGGCGCGGACTGAGCGCAACAGGGAGACGACGCATGCTGTTCACCAACATGAGTTCCGCGGCCGGCGCCGCCGGCCGCTACCTGGGGCAGACGCTCCGGCTGATGGTCGGCGTGCCGGACTACGAGACGTATGTGGCGCACATGCGGCGCACGCACCCTGACCAGGAGCCGATGACTTACGAAGCATTCTTCCGCGAGCGCCAGGACGCGCGTTATGGCGGGAAGAAGCGGATCGGTTGCTGCTGACAGGAAAGGCCTCGCTTGCGAGGCCTTTTTTTTCGTTGGGCGCAGGCGGCGACGGGTTATACCGACTTTCTGCGTACCCTTTCGGCGTAGACCACCAAAGGCACCGCCCCGATCGCGCACAGCGACATCACCAGAAATCCCCCTGGCGCATAGCTGCGGTACAACGCGCCGCCCAGCTGGATGCTGGCGAACATGAAGACCCCTCCCGACAGCAGCGCGTAGAGCGCGATGGCCGACGTCTTGATGGCGGCGGGCACGTGGCGCGTGATGTACCACATGATCGCTGCGTTATTGCCCGCCAGCGTGAAGCACTGCAGCAGTTGCAGGCCCGCGATCAGCGCCGGATCGGTGGTGGCGGACAGACCGGCCCAGCGGATCGCGGTCATGACGGCGGACGCCAGGATCAGCCATTGCGCGCCCGTGCGGGCCAGGATGCGGGGAGCAAGGAAGAAGAACAGGACCTCGCTGGCAACGCCTACCACCCACAGCATGGAAATCAACGCGGTCGACAGGCCGCTGGCGGTCCAGTACAGCGTGGAATAGGAATAGAGGAAGCCGTTGCTGGCCTGGACCAGCGAGGCCGCAGCGATGCACATCAGCAGCGGGCGGTCGCGCAGGACTTCGAGCATGGGCAGGCGGACCGCCGGCGCGGGCGCTTCGCCCGCAGCGGGGCGCGCCGCCCGAGGCAGCAGCCGCACGCAGGCCAGGCAGGCGATGATGAGGACGATGGACAGCCACATCACCCAGTCGGCGTCGAACGTCTTGATCAGGTAGCCGCCCGCCAGGGTGACCACGGCAAAACCCAGCGAGCCGCAGGCGCGCATGACGGTGTAGGAACTCCCCTGGGCCCGGCCGCTGGCGATGGCCATGCGGTCCATCAGCGGCAGGACCGCCGGGAACACGGCATTGAGCAGCAGCGTGATGGCCAACAGCCAGCCGGGCGCGCTGCTGAACGGATAGCAGACGAACAGCGCCAGCGACGCCGCCAGCGCCGCCGCAATCAGCGCATGGGCGCGGCCGGTCTGGTCGGCGACGTGGGCGACCACGGGCGTGGACAGGATCTTGGGCAGGAAGGACGTGGCGACGATCAGGCCGATGACGGCGGGATCCAGTCCGCGGCTGGCGAACCACAGGGGCAGAAAGGGGATGCTGACTCCCTGCAGGCCGTAATACAGGAAGTAAAACCCGTGCAGGGCGATGGCGCCTTGCCTGGGGTCGGGGTTGCCGCGCATAGCGATGGAGGGATCCGGCTGAATTGACGCGCCGTAGCATACTCCTAGCCGGACCGGATTTCAGAAGGGAGGGCGCCTTGATCCCGGACATTGGCAAAAGAACGCGTGCGGATTTACGCTAGCGAAGTCGCGGCGCAAGCAAGCCTCGCGCCGCGCGTGTGTTTTCACCATCATTCCTAGGAGTTGCGACCCATGGCCAAGAAACTGGATGAGAAGACCACCAAAGCCCTGAAAGAGCGGCGCAAGCGCCCGCTGGCGACGCCGACCGACCTGGCGTCGGCGGCCACCAGGGATATTTCCGCCGCGCTGAACCAGATACTCGCCGACGTGTTCGCGCTGTATCTCAAGACCAAGAATTTTCATTGGCACGTCAGCGGCCCCCATTTCCGCGACTACCACCTGCTGCTGGACGAGCAGGGCGACCAGCTGTTCGCCATGACGGATCCCATCGCCGAACGCATCCGCAAGATCGGCGGCACGACGCTGCGTTCCATTGGCCACATTGCGCGTTCGCAGCGCATCTCGGATAACGACGCGGACTACGTGCAGCCGCTGGATATGCTGGCCGAGCTGCGCGAGGACAACAAGGTCCTGGCCGCGGCACTGCGCGAAGCGCACAACATCACCGACGAGCACCGCGACATCGCCAGCTCCAGCCTGATCGAGAACTGGATCGACGAGACCGAACGGCGCACCTGGTTCCTGTTCGAAGCCAGCCGGGAAGGGGATTCGACCGGCCATTGAGGCCGCAGGCGAGCCCCGCGCGCCCTGTCCACCGGGCCGCGCGGCTGGCTTGCCCGCCTTAGAACGACGCGGTGACCGTCGCGTAGTAGGCGCGGCCCGGTTCGTTATAGGTGGCGGCGCCCGCTTCGCCCGCGTTGCCTTCGCGGTAGAGCTTCTTGTCCAGCAGGTTGCTGACGCCGACGCGCAAGCGCAGGTTCTTGTTGAGCTCGTAGCCCGTGCTCAACCCGACCAGGGCGTAGGGGCTGACGCTTTGCAACCCCTGGCCCGTGATGGTTTCGCCGCGGCGCGGGTTCAACGTCGGGGCTTCCTGCTTGCCGTAGTAGGTCAGGTTGGCCTGGAACGACAGCTTTTCCGTGGCGAACCAATCCAGCGTGGAATTGATCGTGTACTTCGGGATGATGCTCAGCGGCTGGCCATTGTCCTTGCTCTCGCTCTGGATCATGTAGGTGAAGTTGGTGTTCCAGTCCAGGCTGGGCGCCAGCGGAATGAAGAGATTGCCTTCCAGCCCCTCGACCACGGCCTTGCCCGAGTTGCTCCATTGCAGCACGCGCGCGCCGTTGGCCAGGCGATAGGCGATGTCCGTGCCGGCCACGATCTTGTTCTTGTAGTCGTTGCGGAAGTAGGCCGCGCTCATGCGCCAGCTGCCGGGGTCGTACTCGAAGCCGATTTCCTTGTTGACGCTGGTTTCGGGCGACAGGTTTTCATTGCCCACCAGGTAGCAGCCGTTCTGATTCGCCTGCGAGGCCAGGCAGCCGAAGCCGCGGCTGTACATCAGGTAGTTCGGATTCGACTGGTACAGGTTCGGCGCCTTGTATGCCCGCGCGATGCCGCCCTTGAGCCTGAAGGCCTCTGTGACCTTGTAGGCGGCATTCAGGCTGGGGCTCCAGTTGTTGCCGAACTTCTCGTTGTGGTCCAGGCGTACGCCCGGCGTCAGGGTGGTGCGTTCCCCGGCCTCGATATTGTCCTCGACGAACAGCGCGTAGCTGTTCTGCGTGGTCTTGGGATCGCGGTTGCCAGGCGCCACGCCGCCGATGACGCCGCCCGTGTAGGTCTGGCGCAGGCTGGCGGGATCGTCCAGGGATTCGCGCAGCCATTCCACGCCTACCGTCGCGACCTGCTCGAAGCCGAGCTTGAACGGGACGTTGACCTCGCCCGCCGCGCGCAGGTTCTTCAAGCGCGAGGTGGACCAGCCCAGGTCCATCGGGCTGCCTTCGCCGCTGCCGGCCAGGCCTTCGTTCTGGCGCGCGTTGCGGGTGTAGTCATAGCCTATCGAGGCGCGCGAGGTACCCCAGTCCCAGGTGCCGCGATGCGTCAGGCTCAGGCTCTCGCGGTAGAGCACGTTGGTTTCTTTGCCGTACAGGCTGTCGGTGAACTTGGTGGTGGAGTTCAGCATCGTGTCGCCGGCATAGAGGTTGCCCTGGCGGCTGAAGGCGGCTTCCAGGTCCAGCGTGTTACGGTTGTCGGGACGCCAGGAGAAGACCGTGTTCAGGTCCTGGTTGATCACGCCTTCGCGGCCGGCCGATTCCGCCTGGCCGTCGCCGTTGAGCAGCGAGCGGCCGGCGTTGATGTTGCGGGCGTCGGGGTTGGTCTTGTTGTAGTTGCCATAGAGCCGGAAGCTGAGGGTGTCGCTGATGGGGCCGCTCAGGCGAATGCCGACCCGGTTGGTATTGCCTTCGTCGCTGTTCTCGGGCTGGTTCAGATAGTAGGTCAGCGAACCGCTGAGCTTGTCCGTGGGCCGCTTGGTGATGATGTTCACCACCCCGCCCATCGCGCCCGAGCCATAGCGCGCGGCGGCGGGGCCGCGCAATACTTCGATGCGCTCGACTTCCTCGGCGGGCACCCAGTTGGTGTCGCCGCGGGTGTCGCGGTCTCCGCTCCAGCCATAGCGGATGGCGTTGCGGGAGGTGGCGGGCTTGCCGTCGATCAAGATCAAGGTGTTTTCCGGCCCCATGCCGCGGATGTCGACCTGCCGGCTATTGCCGCGTGAGCCGCTGGCGCTGTTGCCGGTCAGGTTGACCCCAGGTTCGCGCCGGATGATGTCGGACAGGTCGTTGGTGGGAGGACGGCGGGCGATTTCCTCGGCCGTGATCACCGAGACGCCCAGCGCTTCCTTCACTTCCTCTTCGGCGGTGCCGAGCACCTGCACGGTGGGGAACTGCTGGATGTGATCATCCTGCGTCGAGGTCGTCTGCGCGGCGGCGCCGGCGGTATGAAGCGCGCAGAATAGCGCCGCTGCGGCGTAGTTCAGGCGTTGGTTGGACAGGGACAGCACGAAGTTCTACTCCACAGGCAACGCAGCATGCGGACCGGGCGGGCAGGGTGGGGTTTTCACAACGCCCGCCGCAGATGCTCAACCCAAAGCCGGATGTGCATGATTTAATTGAGAACGATTTCTATTTGAAGCGTTCAGAATTATGTCAGCGGGAGTGCACGCCGGGTTTTGCGCCGGCACCACAATGCTTTGCGGCATCGCCAATCCTCCGGAATCCGGCATGGACGAGCTTCGGCCCGTAGCCGTTGCGGAATCAGCACATCGGGTCGTCCATTACGGGATGGCGCCTGTGGTCCCTGCGCGCGCGCAGACCGTCATGGAAGGCTGGTCTGACCTGGCCGAACTGGACCCGGGCATGGTGTTGTGGCGGCTGGACGCGCGCGATCTGCAAGGTGCGCGCATGCGTGCGGCGGTGCGGCCAGGCCTGCACCTGGCCCTGGTGGTCGGCGGCCGCGTGAACGTGACGCTGGGGGAACACAGGCTCACCCTGGGGCCCGGCGCCGATGGTAGCGTGCAAGGGGTGATGCTTTCCGCGCTGCGGCCGGACGCCTTCCTGCGCGAGTCATGCCGTGGCCATATCGAGCGCACGGTGATGCTGACCTTGCAGCCGCAATGGCTGGATCGGCATCTTCCCGGCGAAGAGGGACTGGCGCTGCGCGCGTTCGCGCAGCGCCATCTGGCGTTGCAGACCTGGAAGGCATCGGACCAGGCCGTGGCCGCCGCGCAGCAGATGTTGCGTCCGCCCGTGCTGCCGCCGCCTTTGTGGCGCCTGTACCAGAAGTCGCGCGCGCTCGACATCGTGGTCGAGGCGCTGGCGCATGCGCACGGCACGGCCACCGAGGAGGCCGCGCCGCTCAGCCCGCGCGACCGCCGCCGCATGGCCGCGTTGCGGGAATGGATAGACCAGGGCGGCGCCGATGCCTTGCCGCTGGCGGAAATTGCCGCGCGGGCGTGCGTCAGCGTGAACACGCTGCAGCGGCACTTTCGCGCCATGTGGGGCACCACGGTGGCGCAATACCTGCGCGAGGGCAGGCTGTCGCGCGCGCGGTTGGCGCTGGAGCGCGATGGCTTCAGCGTCGCGCAAGCGGCTTGCATCGCCGGCTACGGCAGCGCAGCCAACTTCGCCACCGCATTCCGGCGCCGCTTCGGCGTGCCGCCGGGGCAGGTCCGCGCGCGGCGCTAAGGCGCGGCCGAGGCCGGGGTTTCAGGTCAGCCGTGCTTGCCGAAGCCGCCGCTGGCCCACTCCGAGGCGCGCTGCACGCTCAGCTTGTAGGTCGGCGCGACATGGGTCTGGGCCAGTTGTTCGCCGGATTCATCGTAGGCGCTCAACACGGCATACGGCTCGTCTTCGTCGGGAACGATATCCAGCTTGACGGTCAGGCGGCCGGCGGCGGCGTCGATCTTCACGCTTTTGTGTAGCGTCGCGTGCAATTGCTGCTCGTGGCGGCGCAGGACTTCCCGGGCGGTCTTGACCAGGGTGATGAAGGCCGGGGAGTCGAGCGGCTTGGGGTTTTTCTTGTCGCGGCCCATGGTCCATGGACCGACCAGGGCCGGCTCGGCCTCGCCGTCCATGGTCATTTCCACGGCCCAGCCGTCGTCTTCCTCGTTCTTGATGATCCGGGCGGTCCAGCCATCGTCGCGCCACAGCGTGGGCAGCTGTTCTTTGCGGTCTTCGGGGGTTTCCGTTTCCGGTATGTGGGTATCGTTCACTGCTGTACTTCTCCTGGACTCGTTTGCCGGCAGGCCCGCGATTGGCGGGCATCGCAGCTTCCGGCTGTTGCCGGAAACCGTTGCCGCAGCGCGAACGCCATCGCGATGGCGGCAATTCCGCCTGCCGACAATAGGGTGCCGGCAACGCCGGTCTTGGCCAGCATGATACCGCCCAGCGTCGCGCCGCGGCCGATGGCGCAGGATGCAGCATTGCTTTTCCGTTTTCGTCATTCACGCAAAGCGCCGGAACCTGGACACGCCCGCATCGGGCAAGCCGATACCCCGATCGGACATTCCTGCTGGCGCCCGGCACTTCGTAGCGCCACCATCGCCTGCTCCAAACACGTATTTCAAGGAAACGAGCATGGACAATGGTCTTGCAGGACAACGGGTGGTGGTGGTCGGCGGTAGCTCGGGCATGGGGTTGGCCGTCAGCGAGCGATTGCTGGGGATGCACTGCGAGGTACTGATCGTGGGCAGGTCCCGCGACAAGCTCGACGCGGCGCGCGAGCAGTTGCGCGCGTTTGGCGCGCCTCGCCTGCACCAGGCGGATGTGACGAGTGAAGCGCAAGTGCAGCGGCTGTTTGAAGAATCAGGTCCGGTGGATCATCTGGTCTGCACGGCTGCCGACATACGCGGCGCCTACGAGCTACTGCCGCAACTCTCGCTGGACGCGCTGGACCGAGCCATCCGCTCCAAGGTCGTCGCGCCCATTCTGCTGGCCAAACATGGCGCCCCGCGCATGCCGGCGCACGGTTCCATCACCCTGACGTCGGGCATTGCCGCCTACCGGCCCCGGCCGAAGGGCATCGCCGTGGCGGCGATCAATGCCGCGTTGGAGGGTGTCGTGCGCGCCATGGCGGTCGAGCTTGCGCCGCTGCGGATCAATGCCGTATCGCCGGGCTGGGTGGATACGCCCATCTGGAATGACGTAGCCGGCGCCGACAGCGGACCGCTTTTGGCATCGATGGCCGAGCGGCTACCGGTGGGCCGGGTCGGCGCCGGCAGCGATATCGCCGATGCCATCGGCTTCCTGATCGGCAATGGCTACACCACCGGCACCGTGCTTCATGTCGATGGCGGCCATCGGCTGGTCTGAGCCAGTCACCGCGAGGCGGATCATCTCGATGAAGGCGGCCACCTGGCGCGTAGGCGTCCGGTGCAAGGTGAGCAGGCAGATGGGAAGACCTGCTCCCGCGGTCGACAACGGCCGCCACCGGACGCAAGCGGTTGTCGCTGCGGGATCCATGGCCATCCGCGGCAGGATCGATACCCCAAGGCCCGCGGACACCATCTGTATCAGGGCCGGTACGCTGTCGGCGACACCGCGGATACGCGGCTGCACCGGGGCTTCCTGCAACACGGCCTCCAGGTATTCCCGGTATCGGCAGCCGTCCATCGTGACGACCAGCGGGAATGCGGCAAGCGCGTCGGCCTTTATGTCTACGGCCTCGGATAGCGGATGCCCAGGGGGCATTACGACCACCGGCATGTCCCGCGCAATGGCTTGCGCCCGGAGCTTGGCGTCGCTTGCCGGCCATCCGTGCACCAGACCGAGGTCGGCCGTCCCATCGAGCACCGCCTGAGCCGTCGCCAGGGAGTTTCTTTCTTGAACTGCAACCTGCGTTCCGGGGTGCATGCCGGCAAAGCGCAACAGTTGCGGAACCAGCACACTGGTGCACAAGGTCTGCGGCGCGGCGACCCGGATCGTGCCTCCTGAATCGTCGACGTTGTCGCGAACTTCCCGGAAGGCGTCATCGGCCCGGGCAAGCAATTCGCGTGCTCGAATGGCCAGTCTCTCTGCGGCCGGGGTGGGTTGCAGGCGATTGTTCTGGCGGATGAAGAGCGCCTGGCCGACGCTCTCTTCCAGCGCCCGTATCTGTTCCGTAACGCTGGGTTGCGACAGATGCACCTGTTTGGCGGCTTTCGTGAAGCTCAACGTTTCCATCGCCGCGACGAAGATCTTCAGCTGTCGTAGTTGGAACATGTGGGTACGCGGTTGTGCTGGGTGGGCCTGTGTGCAGGTGGCTGTCTGCTGCCGAGTGTACTTCCGGTCCAAGACGGGCGGTTCAGGCATAGCGGGCGCCCTTGGCCAGCTCAGGCCGCGGGCAGGCATGACACCCCGAAGGCATCGAACCGCATGCGCCGGTGCTGGGCTCGGCTGGCGCAGCAAGCAACGCAAATTGATGCCGACCGTCGTGGAACGGTTGATCTGGGGCTATGGCGACGGCTCCACCATGCCCGTGTTCGATACACCCCGCGGAAAACTGGGTGCCGTGATCTGCTGGGAAAACTACATGCCGCTACTGCGCATGGCGATGTACGGGACAGGCATGAGCCGCCGTGGCCGAACTGATACGGTCGCGGATACGTAGCAGTTTCCGGTGCAGCAAATTGCATGAAGTTCGACGGTAAACTCCGATTGTTTGCAGGGCGTATGGCGCTCGCTCTGCCCATTTCCAACCTCTTTTTGCGTTGCCATTTTTAAGCAAGCGTCAGAGGAAGGCATGGGGAAAAATCTCCGGTTCCTATTTGCGGTACCTGCTGATAGCGCTCGGCGGCGCTGAGGTCGTTTGTCGTTGCCTGGCCCGCGAGTCGTAAATGAAGCTGCTGAAGCAGCGTTTTGAGGAAATGATGAATTTTTGGGTCCCTGTAGTCTTCGGTACGTTCAAGCTTCTGGTGTTGGGCACGGGCATGTTTCTCGCCATCAAGTCCCATTACGATGGAGAAAAAAAGGAGAAAGAGGAAAAGAAGGAGATAAAGGCTCCGTAAGCGAGCCTTCGTTGCTACGCAAGGGTTTAGAGCGCGGCCGACTTTATTCAGCGCGGCCGGCTCCATTTATCGTCTTCAGTTCACCAGCACAGGCTTGTCCCGATACTGCTGCGGAAACGTCTTGGCCAGGTTTTCGACCTTGGGCACGTCGTTGACCATGATGTACATGCTGTACGGATGGCGCACGAGATAGTCCTGGTGGTAGTCCTCGGCAGGATAGAAGGCTTTCAGCGGTTCTATCGTCGTGGCAAGCGCCTTGGGGTACACACCTGTCTTATTCAGCTGCGCGATGTAGGCTTCGGCCACTTTGCGCTGGCCGTCGTCCGCAGGAAAGACCGTTGAACGGTATTGGGTACCGCTGTCCGGACCCTGGCGGTTGAGCTGGGTGGGATCGTGGGCCACCGAGAAATAGATCTGCAGCAGCTGGCCGTAGCTGACCTGGGCGGGGTCGTAGGTGATCTCGACCGCTTCGGCGTGGCCGCTGCGTCCGCCGCTGACGGTATCGTAATTGGCGGTGGACGCCTGGCCGCCGGCGTAGCCGGAGACGGCGGAGCTGACCCCCTTGACGTGCTGGAACACGGCTTGCACGCCCCAGAAGCAGCCGCCGGCGATGACGGCTTTTTGCGGTGCGGCGGCGGCGGGCTGGTCCATGGCCGGGGGCGGAATGATGAAGGCGGTTTCCGCGGCGCTGGCCGGGGCGGCGCCCAGCAGGCCGCAGGCGGCGGCCAGCGCGGCGCAAAGTTTGCGGGGCAGGTGGATGGCGGACATGGTGTCTCCTGATGGATGGGGCGGCCGGAGTTCAGGCCTGCGGGGTGAACGCCAGGGCCACGCCATTCATGCAGTAGCGTAGCCCGGTCGGACGCGGGCCGTCGTCGAAGACGTGACCCAGATGGCCGCCGCAATTGGCGCAATGCACGGCGACGCGCGTCATGCCGAAGCTGCGGTCCTTGGTTTCGCCCACGGCGCCGTCCAGCGGCTGCCAGAAGCTGGGCCAGCCGGTGCCGCTGTCGAACTTGGTGGAAGAAGAGAACAGCGGATGGGCGCAGCCGGCGCAGGCGTAGGCGCCCTTGCGATACTCCTTGTCCAGCGGGCTGGAGTAGGGACGCTCGGTGCCTTCGCGGCGCAGCACTTCGTATTGTTCGCGCGTGAGCCGTTCGCGCCATTGCGCGTCGCTTAGCGTGTAGGGGAAGGCCTGGGCGGCGGCGGCCGGGCCGCCGCGCGCCGCCAGGACCGGGGCCAGGCCGGCGGCGATGGCCGCCGCGCTGCCCAGGCCCAGGAAATGCCTGCGGTCTAGTTTCATGACATGCTCCGGATCAGGGGCGGGCCGGGTGGGCGCTATTGCTTCATGCCATCCTTGGACATGCCGCCTTTCGACATGCCGTCCTTGGACATCGAATCCTTGGACATGCCATCCTTTGACATGCCATCCTTGGACATCGAGTCCTTCGACATGCTGTTCTTGGACATCGAATCCTTGGACATGCCTTCCTTCGACATGCCGTCCTTGGACATGGAATCCTTGGACATCCCGCTCTTGGCCATTCCGTCCTTGGCCATCGAGCCGCCGCCCATGGCGTCCTTGCTCATGCTGTCCGCGGCATGGACCGCCGCGGCGCCGAAAGCCAGGCACAGGGACAGCGCGGCGGTGGTAGCGATTTTCTTCATGATGCGTTCCTTTATGGAGAGTGAAAGCGTGAAAGATTCCACCTAGCTGCCGCCGAACCAGTTGTAGCCCTGGTCCTCCCAGTAACCGCCCGGGTAGGTGTTGGTGACGAAAATTGCCTGTATGTGCTTGGGGTTCTTGTAGCCAAGCTTGGTAGGCATGCGCAGCTTCATGGGGAAGCCGTACTCTGGTGGCAGCGTCTGGCCGTCATAGGTCAGCGCCAGGATGGTCTGGGGGTGCAATGCGGTGGGCATATCGATGCTGGTGTAGTAGTCGTCGGCGCACTTGAAGCCCACGTACCTGGCGCTCAGGTCCGCGCCCACGCGCTTGAGGAAGGCGGAGAACGGCACGCCGCCCCATTTGCCGATGGCGCTCCAGCCTTCGACGCAGATGTGCCGCGTCACCTGGTCGATCTGCGCCATGGCGCGCAGTTCCTCCAGCCGCCAGCGGCGCTTGTCTGCGACCAGTCCGCTGACTTCCAGGCGGAACGATTCCTCGTCCACATGCCGCACCTCGTCAATGCCGTAGTAGGCATTGAAGGGGAAGGGCCGCGTGATCATCGATTCGGGATAGGTCGGCGCCAACTGGTCGGGGTCGAAGATCCAGCCCTGCACCCGGTCGTTGAAGCGCGAAACCGCGGTCAGCGCTTTCTCTACGCTTTCGTCGTCCGACAGCGAGCAGCCCGACAGCATGGCCAGTCCGCCCAGGGTCAGGCTGCTGCGCAGGAAGGCGCGGCGCGAGGGCTGTTCGACCCGCTTTTCCAGGATCCTGCCGGCTTCCTTGAGGATGGCCGGGCCGTCCAGGCCGGGCAGGGAGGGGCGCTTGTGCTTGTTCACGGATGGCTCCTTATTTGCCGCGGATCATGGCGATCAGGCTGCGCGGCACCAATGCAACCATCACCAGGTGGACCGCCACGAACGCCGTCAGCAAGGCCATGGCAATGAAGTGCACGCGGCGCGCGGTCTCGTAACCGCCCATCAGTTCGCGCAGCAGTTCGAACTGCACCGACTTCCACAGCACCAGTCCGGAAAGCACCAGCACCGCGATGTCGAGCATCACGAACAGATAGGCCAGCCGCTGCACCTGGTTGTAGCGGCGCGGATCGGCGTGGGCGAGCTTGCCGCGCAGCGCCGCGCCCAGGTCGGCGGCAATGCCGCGGATGCTCAAGGGGAAGAACTTGCGCCAGAGGCGGCCGGTGGCCAGATTCATGGCCAGGTACAGGATGCCGTTGAAGAACAGCAGCCACATGCCGGCGAAATGCCATTGCAGGGCGCCGCCCAGCCAGCCGCCCAGCGTGATCTCCCGTGGAAACACGAAGTCGAACAAGGGCGAGGCGTTGTAGATGCGCCAGCCGCTCATTACCATGACCACCACGGCCAGGGCGTTGAGCCAGTGCATGGCGCGCAGCCAGCCGGGATGGATGGGTACATTGGCCGGCGGGACCGGAACGTCGTGGCTTGCGGGAGGGGCCAGCATGGCGGGACTCCGGGGGGGCTTGTTGTCGTTGGAGCCATTCTTCCCCGGGGCCGATACCGAAGTCCTCACGCAAACTTAAATTAATTGTGATAACTCGGCGGCGCGGATTGGCGACAATAGGCGCATAACCCCTTTAGAGTTTCCTGCCCATGGACACGCCCCGACGCGTACTCATCGTTGAAGACGACGCCCACATCGCCGAACTGCTGCGCCTGCATCTGCGGGACGAAGGCTACGCGGTCGAGCATGCCGCCGACGGCAACGAAGGCATGCGCAGGCTGGAGGAAGGCGGCTGGGACGCCCTGGTGCTGGACCTGATGTTGCCCGGCATCGATGGCCTTGAAATCTGCAAGCGCGCGCGCGCCATGGCGCGCTATACGCCCATCATCATCACCAGCGCGCGCTCCAGCGAAGTGCACCGCATCCTGGGCCTGGAACTGGGCGCGGACGACTACCTGGCCAAGCCGTTCTCGATGCTGGAACTGGTGGCGCGGGTGCGGGCGCTCCTGCGCCGCAGCGACGCGCTTGAGCGCAACGCGCGCATCGACGCCGGCAGCCTGGCCCTGCACGGCGTGGCCATCGACCCGGTGGCGCGCACGGCCGAGGTCGACGGCCGCCGGCTGGACCTGACCCCGCGTGAATTCGATCTGCTGCATTTCTTCGCGCGGCACCCGGACAAGGTTTTTTCGCGCATGGATCTGCTGAACCAGGTATGGGGCTACCAGCACGAAGGCTATGAACACACGGTCAATACCCACATCAACCGGCTGCGGGTGAAGATCGAAGCGGACCCGTCGGATCCGCAGCGCATTCTGACGGTCTGGGGCAAGGGCTATAAATTCGCCGCGGGGCCGGGCGGCGCGGGAGGCGCATCATGAAGCGGTTCACGCTTACCCAACGGCTGTCCGCCGTGTTTGCGTTGCTGTTGCTCGCCAGTTGCGGCGCCTCGGCCTGGCTGCAGATCGCGGCCAATTCCCGCTACGAGCAGGAGGTGGTCCAGCGCCTGTCCGGCGGACTGGCGCAGCATATCGCCGGCGCCAACGAATTGATGGACACCAACGGCTGGAAGCCCGCTGCGGTGCGCTCGCTGTTCGACATGCTGATGGCGGTGAATCCGGCGGTCGAGGTCTACTTGCTGTCCAACGACGGCCACATCGTGGGCGATGCCGCGCCCGCCGGCCAGATCAAGCGCGAGCGTGTCGACCTGGGGCCGGTCAAGCGCCTGTTGGCCGGCGAGATGCTGCCCATCACCGGCGACGACCCGCGCAGCCTGGACGCGCAGAAAGTCTTCAGCGCCGCGCCGGTGCGCGTGGGCGGGCAGGACAAGGGCTACGTCTACGTGGTGTTGCAGGGGCAGGCGCACGACGCGCTGGCGATGGCCGTGTCGCGCAGCTCCGTGCTGCGCACGACCTTGTGGTCGATCGCGCTGGTCGCGTTGCTGGGCCTGGTGGCTGGCCTGGCGGCGTTCGCCTTGATCACGCGGCCGCTGCGCGGGCTGACGCGCGCGGTGCGCGCCTTCGACGGCGACGACGGGCAGGCCCTGGCCGCGCTGGAGCGCCCGGGTGACGCCTCGGAGCGCAATGGCGACGAGATCGCGGTGCTGCGGCGCAGCTTCGTGCAGATGGGCAAGCGCATATCCGACCAATGGCGCGAACTGACCCGGCAGGACCAGCAGCGGCGTGATCTGGTCGCCAACATCTCGCACGATCTGCGCACGCCGCTGACCTCGCTGCACGGCTATCTGGAAACCCTGAGGTTGAAGGACCAGACGCTGGACCCGGACGAGCGCCGCCGCTACCTGGACATTGCGCTGGCCCAGAGCCGCAAGGTCGGCCGCCTGGCGCAGGAACTCTTCGAACTGGCGCGGCTGGAGTCCGGGCTGGTGCGGCTGGAACCCGAGACCTTTTCGTTGCCGGAATTGGTGCAGGACGTGATCCAGAAGTTCGAGCTGGCGGCCGAGGCGCGCCAGCAACGCCTGACCACCGACATCCCGCGCGAACTGCCGCCGGTGCGCGCGGACCTTGGGCTGATCGAACGCGTGCTGACCAACCTGCTGGACAACGCCATCCGCCACAGCCCGCCCGGCGGCCTCATCGAACTGCGGCTGGGCAGCGCGCATGACCTGGTGCAGGTGCAGGTCAGCGACACGGGCGAGGGCATTCCGCAGGCGCTGCGCGCGGGACTTTTCACGCGGGCCAGCGCCTTGAATCGAAGCCCTGGCGACGGCGGCGGGCTGGGGCTGGTGATCGTGCAGCGCATCCTGCAGCTGCACCACAGCGAGATCAGGCTTGTGGACCGCGCCGGATCGGGCGCGGTGTTCCAGTTCGACCTGGCCGCGGCGCGCTAGCGGGCTTCTACGAGTCGGATGCGCCCAGGCTGGAAGCGGCTGCCAGCCGCCGCACCGTGCCGCGCGACGCGTCCACTTCCAGGACGTCGCCTGTGACGACCTGCCGCATGATGCCTTGCACATTGACGATAGCCGGTATGCCGAACTCGCGCGCCACGATGGCGCCGTGCGACAGGTAGCCGCCCGCCTCCATGACCAGGGCCCCGGCCCGCAGGAACAGCGGCGTCCAGGCCGGGTCGGTGGACGCGGCGACCAGGATGCCGCCGGCCGGCATGGCCAGTCCTTCGGAGGGCGAGCGGGCGACGAAAGCGCCGGCCCGCGCATGGCCGCCCGCGGCGGGCGTGCCGCGCCAGGATCCGGCGGCGCCGGCATCGGCAGGCGCAGGGGGCGGCATGTCCGTGGCGGCGCCTGCGGCATCTTCGGCGATGACGTCCTGATCGGGGGCCGCGGCCCAGGACTCCAATTGAGCGCGGCGCAGGGCGGCGCGGCGGCCCGCGGCGGCGGGCGTCAGCCTGGCGTCGGCCAGGGCGAAGAGTTCGGCCGCATTCAGGTGGAAGATGTCGTCCGCGGCGGCCAGGCCGTCGGCGTGGACGTAGCGGCGCCCCAGCGCCAAGGCGTTCTGGCGCGCGGCGGCAAGATAGGCCACCAGTACGCTGCGCGCGGCCTCGCGCTGCCGGCCCTCGATGCGGGCAGCGGCCAGCAGACGGGCGATCAGCGGGCGCTGCCAGAAAGGTAGCGCCGCGCGCAGGCGCAACCGGGCCTGGCTTGCGGCGCTGTCCTGCCGGGCGCGCAACGCGGCAGGGTCGGCGTCGGTCAACTGCAGCACGCTGTCCAGCAGATAGCCGGGGTCCTCGCGCCAGCGCGGGTTGCGCAGATAGGTTTCATAAACGGCGCGATGGCCGTATTGGCGCAGGAAGTCCGCGAAGGCTTGCTTGAAGGGAGCTCCATCCGGCAGGGCGCGCTGCCAGCCGGCGCTGTCGCGCAGGGGATCGCGCAGCCACTCCATCACGCTCGCGTCGCCGGCGGCCAGTTTGGCCAACGCCATGAGGGCATAGCTTTGCGCCGCGGTCACGCTGGGTTCGCCGCCGGCCATCAACGCGGCCGTGAGCGCATGGCCTTCGCCCGGGCAGGCTTTCTCCACCAGTTCCAGCAGCTTGTGCAGCGCGCCGCCGCCCGAGCCCTGCAGGAAGAACAATTGATCCGCCGCCAGCACCGTGTGGAACTGTTCCCGCAGGCGCGCGCCCAGCGCGGCGTTGGACGCGGGCGCGGGCTCGTCCAGCCAGGCCTGGGCGCGGGCGAACAGGCGCGGCAGGTCCTGTTCCGCCTGCTTGCGCAAGGGGGCTGCGCGGCGCAGGTAGCGCAGGATGCGCGCGCCATGCCGCAGGCGTTGCGCCAGCGTCAGGGGCGTCACTGCGATTTCGGGCTGGGGACCGCCCAGCAGCGCATTCATGGCTTTCGGCGGCACGCCCAGCGCGTCGTAACCCAGCCATTGGATGACCGAGGCGTCCAGATAGACCCGGCCCTGGAACAGCGCCGCCAGCCGCACGCCCGGCAGGGTGGAATAGCCGCTCAGTTCAAAGCCCGTGGTCAGCATGCGCTGCGCCATGACGCGCCCCGTATCCCATTCCAGCGCCGACATGGCCAGCGGCAGCACTTCGCGGGTGTTGCCGCGCGACCAATAGGCTGGCTGCGCGCGCAGCGCCGGATAGGTGTGGCGCGCCGCCGCGGTGATGGGACGGGCCTGCACGATCCAGAAGCGCCGCCCATCCCAGACCCATTCGATGTCGTAGCCGCCGCCGGCATAGTCCAGCGCGCGCGCCGCGTCGCGCACGATATCGCTCAGGGCTTCGGCCTGCGCGTCGCTCAGCACGGCCTGGGCAGCGCGCGCGGCCGGCGTCGGAGCAAGCAAGGTGCCGGCGCCTTCCGCGGCTTGGCTGGCGTGGCGCTTGGCGCCGATGCGCCGGCCGACCAGCGGCCAAGCCTGGCGCAGATAGTCTTCGCGCAGGCGGTACTCGTCGCCTTGTGCCGCGCCGTCGACCAGCGACTCGCCCAAGCCCCAGTTGGCGTGGATGACCATCTCGTCATGCCGCCCCGACACGGGATCGAGGGTGAAAGCGATGCCCGAGGCGACCGCGTCGATCAGCGGCATGACGACCACGGCCATTCCGGCCGGGTTCAAGCCGAGCTTCTGCCGGTAGGCGCAGGCCTGCGGCGTCCATTGCGAATCCCAGACCTGCCGGACCGCGTCGATCGCCGCATCCGCGCCGCGCACGTTCAGGCAGGAAAGATGGATCCCCGCGAACGAGGCGCCCGCGGAATCTTCCTGTGGCGCGGACGAGCGCAAGGCCAGCGGCCGTTCGAGCCAGCCGCGCGCGGCCAGTTCATCGCGCAGCGCCTGGGATACAGCGGGCGGCGATGCCTGGCCCGGTTCGCGAGCCAGGCTCAACGCTGCCGGCAGCACGAAGCCGTCGGGCACCGGCACGCCCAGTTGCGACATGCGGCCCAGCTGCCAGCCCTTGCCGCCGGCCGTCTGCGGGCCGGCCAGGGCGGCGGCGGCCCAGTCCAGCGCGGCGGCGCTCATGCCGCCGCCTCGGGCGTCACGCCGCGCACGAAGAGGCTGATGGCGGCATCGAACTCTGCCTTCAGGCTGCTGCGGGGCTGGTCCAGCCAGCGCAGCATCGCGCCCAGGTACAGGAATTGCAGCTGATGGGCCAGTTGTCCGGCGTCCAGATCGGTCCGCGCCTGGCCTGCCGCCTGCGCCTCTTCGATCAGCGCGGTGTACAGCGCCTGCATGCCGCTGCGCGGATAGCGGCCGTCGTCGCGCGCGCCGGGCTGCAGCGTGGATAGCCGGTAGCGCAAGTACGGCCCCAGATAGGTCCGATGCGATTCGGACCAATGTGCCGAAGCATGCAGTATCCGCGTCAGGCGCTGTGCGAGGGTGGGCAGGGCGCGCAGCGCGGGCTGCAGTTCCCGCTGGCTTGCCGCCAGTTCGCCATGGAAGCGGTGCGCAAGCAGGGCTTCCTTGACGGGAAAATGGTTGTACAGCGTGCCCTTGGAAACATCCGCCTGCGCGGCGATCTGTTCCATGGTGACCACGTCATAGCCCAGGGTCTCGAACAGGCGCCAGGCGGTTTGCGCCAGGTGGTCCAGGGTCTGCAAGCGCTTGCGTTCGCGGCGTCCGGCTTCGGGTGCGGCGGCTTCGGGTGCGGCGGATTCGGATGGAGATAGGGCGGAGGTATCCATGGGCGGAAATAATTGAACGACGAATAATATTGTACGTCGTTCAATTATTTTAGGAAGCCCCCGCGTTTGGGCCGACCTGTTTCAGGCGGAGGCGGGCATCTCGCCGTGCAGCAGGTAGTCCATCAATTCACGCACCGAGCGCATGGCGCTGCCGAACGGCAGCTTGGACGCGCCGCGGAAGAACAGGCCGCGGCTGACCTCGCCGCGCATGGCGGCCGCCAGCTTCAGGTCGATGCAGAATTGTCCGAAGCGCGCCAGGCCGTCGCGCAATCCGCATTGCGTCAGGCAGTCCATGCGCTGGCTGCAGCGGCGCGCATCGCAGCGGGTGTTGGCTTGCAGGGTCTTTTCCTGCCGCAGATAGCGCGTCAGCCAGGGCGTTTCCACGGCGCGGGCGGGCAGGCCGGCCACGCTGGTGAATTCGGCCAGCTTGTCCGGGTCGGCGTCAATCAGCACCCGCTTGAAGTTCTCATGCGCGTCGCCTTCGCTGGTGACGGCAAAGGCCGTGCCGACCTGCACGCCGTCGGCGCCGTTGGCCAGCCAATGGCGCACCTGCTCGTGGCTGCCCACGCCGCCCGCGACGATTAGGCGGGGCGCGTCCGAACCCAGCGCCAGTTCCTGGAACAGCTTGTGGCAATCGGCCAGCACATGCTGGAAGTCAAAGCGCTCGCTATGCACGTCATCCAGCCGGGCCGCGCCCAGATGGCCGCCGGCGTAGCCAGGGTGTTCGATCACCACGGCATCGGCCATGCGGCCCTTTTTCATCCATTTCTTCAGCACCACCGCCACGCCGCGCGCCTCGGACAGAATGGGGACCAGCGCTACCTTCGGGTAGTCGGCCGTCATCTCGGGCAGGTCCAGCGGCAGGCCCGCGCCCATCACGATGGCGTGGGCGCCGCTCTCGCAGGCCTGGCGCACCAGGGCGGGATGGTCGCGCACCGCCTTCATGACGTTCACGGCCACCAGGCCGCGGCCTTGCGCGGTGTCCAGCGCGGCGCGTACCTCGCGGTCCAGCGCGACCTGGTTGGCGCTGTCGATGACGTCGCGATCATGGCAGCGTTCGGTTTTTTCCAGCAGGTCGGGATGGTGGTGGCGCAAATCCACACTGGCGATGGTGCCCATGGCGTTCTGGCTGGCGACCGCGCCGGCCAGGCGATGGGCGGATACGCCGACGCCCATGCCGCCCTGGACAATGGGCAGCAATTCGCGTCCGGCGAGGGTGAGTGATTTGAACCACGTCATGATGAGTCTTTCCTCTTTTCAAGTGGAAAGAGGCTAGAGCAAGGGAGTTCGCGTCGCCTTGCGCAGGATCAAGCGGCGAACAATGGAGGGCCCGGCTTAGGCGCAGGCCCACCGCCGGGCCGCCCCAAGGTGGGCCAGCCCCCTCGGGGGGCAGCTAGCCCCGCAGGGGCGCGGCGTGGGGGCCCTACCAGGCGCAGGCCCACCGCCGGGCCGCCCCAAGGTGGGCCAGCCCCCTCGGGGGGCAGCTAGCCCCGCAGGGGCGCGGCGTGGGGGTCCTCCCAGGCGCAGGCCCACCGCTGGGCCGCCCCAAGGTGGGCCAGCCCCCTCGGGGGGCAGCTAGCCCCGCAGGGGCGCGGCGTGGGGGCCATTAGCCTAGCAGCTTGACGATTGCCGGCACCGACAGCACGGCGGTGTAATAGCCCATGAACTGCACGCCCGTATTGAAGCCGAACAGGCGCGACAGCAGGCCGCCGATCAAGCCCATGGTCAGGATCACCAGCAGGCCGAGGAACTGGCCTTCCCAGATGCTGATGACGATGATCAGGCCGACGAAGGTGGCGATGATGGCTTCATGGCTGACCTTGCGCGACACGAAGAGCGCGGCGCGGCGTGCGAAATTCATCGCGAACGGATAGGACACGACCGCGGCCAGCAGCACCGCCAGCATGCCGTAACCCAGGAATTCCCAATGGTTGAGCAGATTGTGCAGGTTGTGGGTCTGGCCCGATGCGGCATCCACCGTGAAGCGCGGCGGCGCGTTGAAGAGCGGCGCGGCCGGGCCGGCGGCAACCGGGCTTAGCGGCAGGCCGAAGGCGATCAGCGGGATCAGCGCCTCGGCGATGTAGGTGGCCTCGGTCACGCCGTTGCGCGCGCTCAGCACCGTCGTCAGGCGGTGGTAGGCATGCTTGATGCGCGAGCCGACCAGTTCCCCCAGCACCACGGTCATGGCCACGGGGCTGAACACGAAAGTGGCGCTGGAGATCGCGGCCGTGGCCAGGGTCCAGCGCGTCTGCGTGCGGTCCATGACCTTCAGCGGGTTGGGAAAATAGCCCGACCAGCCCTTGACGTCGGGCGCCAGCGAGAACGTGCGCACCTTGTCGCGCATCATGCGCGAGCGGCCCTGGGGCGAGATCACCGTGAACAGATCCGCGATCAACGGGCCGATGGCGATGCCCAGGAAGTAACTGATGCTCAGCTTGACGCCGTACTTGGCCGTGAGGCTTTGCAGCGCGATGATGACCACCACGAAGGGCACCAGCAGCGCCACGGCGGCCCAGCGTCCGGCCGAGAAATAGGCGATCAGCACCGCGGCGGCCAGGAAGATCCAGGGCGCGGACTTGGTGATGGCGGCGCCGAACGGAGCCAGCAGCACCGCGAACAGCACGGCCAGGGGCACGGCCACGAAGGCCGCGACGATGGCGCCGGACACCATCTTGCGCAGAGCGATGTGCGGCACGCCCAGCTTGCGCAGCATGTTCGCGTCCTGCAGCAGCGGCGTGGCCAGCGTATCGCCCGGGATGCCGAGGAGGGCCGTGGGCACTGCGTGCGTCATGTGTTTGGCGACCGCGCCGGCCAGGAAGAAAGTGAATACGCCAGCGGGCGGCACGCCCAGCAGTACCACCAGCAGGGTCAGCGGCGCCAGTGTGGTGGTTTCGTCGGTACCGGACACCAGGCCGATGGCCGCGAACACCACCGCGCCCAAAAGCCCCATCGCGGCGGCCACCATGATTTGTTCAAGCAGGATGGGGTCGCTCATGCCAGCGCCTCCTTGCTTGGGCCGGCCTGCGCTGCCGCGGCGGGTTGCGGTTGCGCGGGTTGGGCGGCGGCTTCGGCGAACAGTTCGTACAGACCCAGTTCCTTCAGTTCGCGCTTGGTGGGTTCAGGCAGGTCCGCCAGGGAGCCCAGGCCGCCCGGTTGCTCGGCCAGTTCAGCCAGGACTTCGGCGCGCCAGGCAGGATCATGGGCGGCGCTGTGTTCGATGACTTCGCGCTTGGGGGGAAACAGCCGGGCGCAGATCACGCCCGCCAGCACGCAGCCGGCCAGGCCGGCCAGCATGGCGTAGGCGTGAGCAAGTTCGGGTGATGCCACGATGCCGCGCAGCCAGCGGCTGGCGGCGTAGAAGCCCGCCACGCTGATGACGATGCCGAGGCCGATGGCCCAGGCCAACTGGCGCAGGTCCACCGTGTCGCTCCAGACTTCCGCCAGGCGCCAGGAGGGCGCCGGGGTGCTTGGTTTCATGTCTCTCTCCTCTGTGGTCGGGCGGCATCCGGGGAGTCCGTGCGCCGCCTCTGTCGTTGTCCAGGGCCCGCGAGGGGCGCCTGTCGCTGCATGCAAAGCCGCCTGACCTTGCGGGACAAACTCATCGCGGGTTGCGCAGTTCCTCCAGCAAGGCCAGCGCGCGGTCGGTGCGGACGTCTTTTTCCGCCGCCATGCGCTTGGCGACCGCGTCGATCTCCGCGCCCGTCGCGCCGGCCACCAGCGCGATATTGCGGGCGTGCAAGGCCATATGGCCGCGCTGTATGCCTTCGGTGGCCAGCGCGCGCAGCGCGCCCAGGTTCTGCGCCAGGCCCACAGCCACGGCGATTTCGCCCAATTCCTGGGCGGAGCGCAGGTCCATGATCTTCAGCGCTACCTGCGCCAGCGGATGCGTCTTGGTCGCGCCGCCCACCAGGCCCACCGGCATCGGCATTTCTATCGTGCCGACCAGCGCGCCCGAATTGTCTTTCTCCCATTGCGTCAGCGAGGTGTAGCGTCCCGAGCGGCTGGCATAGGCGTGGGCGCCGGCTTCGACCGCGCGCCAATCGTTGCCGGTGGCAACGATGACGGGGTCGATGCCGTTCATGATGCCCTTGTTGTGCGTGGCGGCGCGGTAGGGATCGACGGCGGCGAAGGTGTAGGCGTCCAGCACGCCCTCGATGATCTCGGCGCCGCTGCGCTCTTTGGTGTCCAGGACTTGCGGCGTGAGACGCACGCGGGCGCGGGCCAGGCGCAGGTCCGCCAGGTTGGACAGGATGCGCAGCCGCACCGAGCCGCCGGTGATTTGTTCGACCAGCGGCGCCACGGCCTCGGCCATGGTATTGACCGTATTGGCGCCCATGGCGTCGCGCACATCTACGATCAGATGCATCACGATCATGGGACCGCGCGGCGTGTCGGGGAATACATGGACCTCGATGTCCTGGCAGCCGCCGCCCAGCTCGATCAGCACCTTGTCGCGGCTGTTGGCCAGCGTGACGATGCGTTCGCGCTCGCGCAGCAACGCCAGGCGCGCCCCTTGCGGGTCGCCCAGTCCCAGCACCTGCACCTGCGCGCGCATCAGCGGGCGGGTACTGGAGGTTTCGAAGCCGCCGCATTCGCGCGCCAGCTTGGCCATGTAGGATGCGGCCGCCACCACCGAGGGCTCTTCGACCGCCATGGGCACCAGCACGTCGCGGCCATTGACCTGGAAATTGCCGGCTACGCCCAGCGGCAGCTCGAACGAACCGATGACGTTCTCGATCATGCCGTCGGCGCGGTCCAGACCAAGCGCGCCCGGTTGGGCAAGCAGCGCGCGCTCCGCGGGCGTGAGCGCGGCGGCGTCGGCAATGGCTGTCAGGCGTTGCGCGGGGGTCAGGGCGCGGAAGTTGGGCAGGCGTGAATCGGCCACGATGAGGTGTCTCCGTATAAGAATCAAGTGGCCTGATTCTAGGTAAACTGTACCGCTATTGAGAGGTACAGTTTTGGCAAACAGTACCATTGCACTGCACCAATTCTGATAGTCCAGCCAACAGGAATACGCGCGTGGAAGCAGCACACACCGGCGGCAGGCCCCAGCGCGCCGCGCCCATCGCCGAAAGCCTGGCCAAGTTGATCGGCCAGCAGATTGCCGATGGCCTCTACCGGCCGGGCGACAAGCTGCCGTCCCTGCGCGAACTGGCGCAGTTGCATCGCTATGCGAAGAACACGGTGGTGGTGGCGTTTGAAATGCTGGTGGCGCAAGGCTTGGTGGAACCGCGGCGGGGCTCGGGCTTTTTCGTGCTGGAGACGGAGTTCGCGCGCCAGGCTGCGGAAGAAGAGCCAGGGCAGTTGAGCCGCGCCATGGACATCGTGTGGCTGATGCGCGAACAGCTCAAGACCCAGCCCGACGCCGTGGCCGTGGGGGACGGCTTTCCGCCCGTGGAATGGCTGGCGGACATGCGCATGGACCGCTATCACCAGAAGGTGGTGCGCACCGGGTTGGGCGCCTTGTTCCGATACGGCAGCCGCTTCGGCTATGCGCCGCTACGCGAGAGCCTGGTGCGCAAACTGGGCGACGTGGGCATCAACGCGGCGCCGCCGCAATTGGTGCTGACACAGGGGGCGAACGAAGCCATGGATCTGGTGATCCGCTATTTCGTGCCGCCGGGCGCCGCCGTGCTGGTGGACAACCCCGGCTACTACCCTCTGTTCGGCAAACTGAAGCTGGCCGGCGCGCGCATGCTGGGCGTGCCGCGCCTGGCGGACGGCCCCGACGTGGCTGCACTGGAAGCGCTGCTGCAACGCGAAAAGCCGCGCCTGTTCTTCACCCAGTCGCTGGCGCACAACCCCACTGGCTCGGACATCTCGCTCGCCAAGGCCTACAGGGTCCTGCAACTATCCGAACGCTACAACCTGACGGTGGTAGAGAACGATCCGCTGGCTGATTTCAAGCCCACCTCGGCCGTGCGCCTGTCGGCGCTGGATCAGCTGGAACGCACGATCTACATAGGCAGTTTTTCAAAGTCCTTTTCGGCTGCGCTGCGGGTGGGCTTTATCGCATGCAACGCGGCCCTGGCCAGCGATCTGGCCGACCTGAAGGCGCTGGTGCATGTCAGCAGCTCAGAGTATTGCGAACGCATGGTGGACGTGATGCTGCGCGAAGGGCACTACGAACGGCATCTGGTCAGGCTGCGCCAGCGGCTGGAGGCGGCGACCGGCCATGCCTTGCAGGTGCTGGACGCGCTCGGCGCCGGGGTATACACCCGGCCGACCAGTTCGCTGTACCTGTGGTCGACCTTTCCGGGTGTAGAGGACTCCCTCAAGCTGGCGGCCGATTTGATACCCGAGAAGGTCACCATGGCGCCGGGGCGCGTGTTCAGCGTGGATCCCACGGCGGTGTCGCCGTGGTCCCGCTGCAACGTGGGCGCGGTGGGATCGCCTCGTTTTCTGGCCACCATGCGGCAGCACCTGGCTCAGCGATAGGCGAACTCCTCGAACCATTGCATCAGCAGCGCCAGGGCCGGCGAGCTTAGCGCGCGTACCGGCGGCGCATCGGGCGAGCGGCGCGCGCCTTGCACGGCAAAGCGGCGCACGCCGCGACGCGCCAGCTCGCGGGCCAGGGTCAGCAGCCGGGTCTCGTCCAGCCAGTCCGGGTGCCAGGTGATGCGGCACTCGAAGTCGATGTCGGCCGCCAGCAGTTGCGTCAGGCAGGCCAGCGCGGGGCGCTGGGAATCGCGGCGGCCGGTGATGTCGTCATAGCCCTGGGCGTCGGCCTTGATGTCCAGGCCGATCCAGTCCAGATGGCGCAGCAAGTCGGCCAGGCGTAGCGGATAGATGCCGGCGGTATGCATGCCGACGCGGTAGCCCATGCGCCTGACGTCGCGGATCATCTGCGGCAGGCGCGGTTCGCTCAAGGGCTCGCCGCCGGAGAAAACAATGGCGTCGAGCAGGCCCTTGCGCGTCTCCAGGAAGGCGCGGACCTCGCGCCAGTCGTAGCGGGCGGCGCGGGTCTGGAGCTCGACGTTATGGCAATAGTGGCAGCGCCAGGGGCAGCCCGAAATGAATACGACCGCCGCCAGTTGCCCGGGCCAGTCCACGGTGGAAAACGGCACCAGCCCGCCGACGGCATGCGAATGCCGGGGCAAGGGCTGGGCCACCGGTTGCGGCGCGGCCGGGTAGGCCGGGCGCGCCGTCAGCCGCCGCGTGCCCGGGCCGCAGCCCGTGGCTGACGCGGCGGCTCGCGTGGCGCCCTCAGGCGCGGCGTTCGACGAAGAAGCGGCGTTCATTGAATTCGCCCTGTTTGCCGGTGTTGAAGGAAGTGACGGGGCGGTGGTAGCCCATGACGCGGGTCCAGATCTCGCAGCGCACGCGCTGGCTGTCGTCCAATTGCGCGGCGGGAGCGGTGGTGACTTCGGGAGCGATCAAGGTTTGCATGGCGGTTCCTTATGGAGTGGATGCCGGGCGGTTGCCCGGCGGTCCGGTCCGGGGCCTGTCGTTTACAGGTCCTAGGCCGGGGTGCAGCATGCCGCTTGCTTGGCCAGCAGTTCGGCATCGCATTTCGGGCAGAACTCATGGTGCCCCGCCAAATAGCCATGGTTGGGGCAGATGGAGAAGGTCGGCGTGACCGTGATGTAGGGCAGCCGGAAGTTCGACAGCGCGCGGCGCACCAGCTGCTTGCACGCGGCGGAAGAAGAAACCGCTTCGTTCATGTACAGATGCAGCACGGTGCCGCCGGTGTACTTGCCCTGCAGCGTTTCCTGCAGTTCCAGCGCATGGAAAGGATCGTCGGTGTGGCCGACCGGCAGCTGGCTGGAATTGGTGTAGTAGGGCTGCGTCTCGCTGCCCGCCTGCAGGATGGCGGGATAGCGCTTCCTGTCTTCGCGGGCGAAGCGGTAGGTGGTGCCTTCGGCGGGCGTGGCTTCCAGGTTGTACAGGTGGCCGGTCTCTTCCTGGAACTCGGTCATGCGGTCGCGCACGCGGTCCAGCAAGCGCACGGCCAGGGCATGGCCCGCGGCGGTGGTGATGTCCTCGGCGTCGGCCGTGAAGTTGCGGACCATCTCGTTGATGCCGTTCACGCCCAGCGTGCTGAAGTGATTGCGCAAGGTGCCCAGGTAGCGGCGGGTATAGGGGTAGAGGCCTTGATCGATGTAGCGCTGCACCACCTTGCGCTTGGTTTCCAGCACGTCGCGGCCCAGTTCCAGCAGGTGGTCCAGCCGCTGCATCAGCCGTGCTTCGTCGCCGCGGCAGGTGTAGCCCAGGCGCGCGCAATTGACCGTCACCACGCCGACCGACCCCGTCTGCTCGGCCGATCCGAACAGGCCGTTGCCGCGCTTGAGCAGTTCGCGCAGGTCCAGCTGGAGGCGGCAGCACATCGAGCGCACCATGTGCGGCTCCAGGTCCGAGTTCAGGAAGTTCTGGAAATAGGGCAGGCCGTAGCGCGCTGTCATCTCGAACAGGCGCTCGGTGTTGGGGTGGTCCCAGTCGAAGTCGGGCGTGATGTTGTAGGTCGGGATGGGGAAAGTGAACACGCGGCCCTTGGCGTCGCCGGCCATCATGACTTCGATGTAGGCGCGGTTGATCATGTCCATCTCGGTCTGCAGGTCGCCGTAGGAGAAGGGCATTTCCTCGCCGCCGATATACGGGATCTGGTCCTTCAGGTCCGGCGGGCAGGTCCAGTCGAACGTGAGGTTGGTGAAGGGCGTCTGCGTGCCCCAGCGGCTGGGCACGTTCAGGTTGTAGATGAGTTCCTGCATGGACTGCTTCACGTCCGCGTACGTCATGGCGTCGCGGCGGATGAAGGGCGCCATGTAGGTGTCGAAGGAGCTGAAGGCCTGCGCGCCGGCCCATTCGTTTTGCAACGTACCCAGGAAGTTGACGATCTGGCCGATGGCCGCGGACATGTGGCGTGGCGGCGTGGCTTCGACCTTGCCGGGGATGCCGTTGAAGCCTTCGGTCAACAGCTGGCGCAGCGACCAGCCGGCGCAATAGCCGCTCAGCATGTCCAGGTCATGGATGTGGATGTCGCCTTCGCGATGGGCGCGGCCCGCCTCGGGCGCGAATACGTTGGACAGCCAGTAGTTGGCGGTGACCTTGCCGGCCACGTTCAGGATCAGGCCGCCCAGGCTGTAGCCCTGGTTGGCGTTGGCGTTGACGCGCCAGTCGCGCTGGTCCAGGTATTCCTCCATCGCGCTTTCCACGTCCACCAGCGTGTGGCGCAGCGCGCGCAGCCGGGCGTGCTGTTCGCGGTGCACGATGTAGGCGCGCGCAGTGCGCCAATGGCCGGCCTGCACCAGGGCTTCTTCCACGCGGTTCTGGATGGTCTCGACGCCCGGGCAGGGGTTGTCTTCCAGTGCGGCGATGACGGTGTCGGTCAAGGCCTGCGCGCCCGCCAGGTCCAGTTCTCCCGTGCTGTTGCCGGCCGCCGCCATGGCTTGGGCGATCTTGTCGCGGTCGAACTCCGCGACCCGGCCGTCGCGCTTGAGGATGTGCTGGATATGCATGACTGACACCATATGTAGTAGGGTGTGAAAACTCTACCACCACATATGGTGCGGGCGCCGCCCGGCACCGCCTGGATATCAGGCTTGCTTGATGCGCGTCAAACCTGCGCTTCAGAAGCCGATGCCGACCCCGGCCAGGGATATCGCCACGGCCAGCGCCGCGGTGCGGGCTGCCGGACGCGGCGCCCACGACAGCATGCCGACCCAGAGCAGCGCGCCGGCCGACAGCCAGCCCAGCCAGGCCACCACGCCTACGGTGTTGCCCCAGAGTCCCACGCAGGGCAGTAGCGCCAGCGCCAGCAGCAGCACGCCGGCGCCGCGCAGCACGCGGGTATGGCCGGCGGAGGGATCGCGTCCCCAGACCTGGTCGTAATGGCGCGGCATGGCCAGGCTCAGGCAGGCCATGCCTGAATAGGTCAGCAGCAGCGCCATGGAAATCGCGTACAGGTCGTTGGTGTTCATGCGGCCGCCTCTGCGTCACTGCGGGGATTGCGCCGGATGGGCGCGGATGCGGGCCGTCGCCACAACAGCAGGGCCGCCCAGCCCGATAGTACGCCGAATGCGGCGGACGTCAGTTCGACGCCCGCGCTCTCCCAATCGCCGCGTGCGATCTGCGCTGCCGGATGGTCGCCCAATGTGACGAACGATAGCGCCGGCAGCAGCAGGCACAGCGCCGACAGCAGGACCAGTTGCGAGATCCAGGCGCGGCGCGGGCTGCACAGCCAGGCATGCGCCAGGGTCAGCGCCCACACCAGGAAGAAGCAGCGCAACTCCCATAGCGCGCGGTTTTCCAGCGCCACGGGCAGCAGGCGGTTGGCCCAGAGGTAGCTGATGCAGGCGATCGCCAGCCCGGCCAGCGCGGCCACGTTCAGGCCTTCTATCAGCCGGTACATGCGCGCCGTCGCGCTGCCGAATTCTCCGCCATGCTTGGCGCGGCGCTTGACCATGAATAGCAGCGCGCCGGTACCCATCATGGCCGCGCCCGCCAGGCCGCAGACGAAGTACAGCCAGCTGACGGCCAGCCCGCCGAACCTGGACATGTGCAGGTCGCTCATCACCTGGAACGCCAGCGCCGGCGCGCCGCCGTGCACGCCGCCCGCGGGGCGCAGGCGCAGCAGTTCGCCGCTGGCGGAGAACTCCGCCATGCCCGTGGTGGCGCTGATGTTGTGGAAGGTGTCGGCGTCTTCGTTCCAGCCGTAGACGCCGATCCGCATGGAGCTGTCTTCGGGATTGTTGATGACGATGGCGCGCGCCGTCTGTCCGATCAACTGTTCGCCTCGGGCCACGATGGGTTCGAGCGCCGGCATGGCCAGCGCCACACCCGTGCGCGAGGGACGCTCCTCGCCGGACAGTTCGGCCAGATAAAGGCGGCTGGCCTGGGGACCCGGGCCGTAGGTGGCCGTGATGGGGGCGGGCATCAGTATCGCGCTCGAAATCACGATGCCCGTGTAGGCGATCATGAATTGGAAAGGCAGGGTCAGCACCGCCACGGCGTTGTGCGCATCCAGCCAGGACCGTTGGCCCTTCCTGGCGCGGAAGGTGAAGAAGTCCTTGAAGATGCGCTTGTGCGTGACCACGCCGGAAATCAGCGCGACCAGCATCGCCATGCTGGCGAAGGCAACGATCCACAGCCCCAGGCCGGCGTCGTGCAGCGTGTAGTGGAAGTTCACGAAATGCGTGCCGCCCATCGTCGCGCGGCCTTCGGCGTCGTGGTGGTCCGCCAGTTCGGCGCCCGTGTCGGGGTCGAGTTCGGCATCCGCGTACTGGCCGTTTTGGTCGAACCAATAGGCCGTCAGGCCGTTGTCGTGAAAGCGGTCCACCGGCCAGATTTCCCACATGCCGGCGCCCGCATGGTTGCGCGCCATATAGTCCACCGCCAGTTCCAGCCGGCGCGCGCGGTCCACCGGAACGCTTTCCTTTTGCGCAGCCTGCGCTTCCGCCTCCTGGTGCTCGGGTGTCATCCAGTGCGTGATGGGTTCGGAGAAGACGGCCAGCGATCCCGTCAGGAAGATGGCGAACAGCAGCCAGGAAAACCACAGGCCGACCCAGGTATGGAGCCAGGCCATGGATAGGCGGAAACCGGATTTCAGGACGAGCCTCTTTCTTGTTGGCGCCGCCGCGAGCCGGGCGGTCTGATTTTATTGAGAATGGTTCCAATTCTAGTCTAAATGGGGACGAGGTTGTCCCTGCCGTCGGCCTTGTATTTTTTGCCGCGCAAGCGGCATCCGCTCCGAGCTGCCGCAGGCAATTGCCATCGTGCGGGCCGGGCACGGCGATTGCTGGGTAGGCGCTCCATCCGCATATCCGCCGCGGGCATGCGCGGATGCCCGCAAGACATGAAAGAGGAGCGCCACATGAAACGCAAAGCTGCAAACGCCTCGCAGATCGAGGAATTGCTGTACCAGGCCCTGGAAACCGAAATAGGCGGCCTGGCCGTGTACGAAACCGCCGTGTCCTGCGCGGTGAACGAGGACCTGAAAAAGGAATGGCTCGGCTACCTGGAAGAAACCCGCACGCATCGCCGGGTGCTATTGACCGTATTCGAGCAGCTGCGGCTGGATCCGCAGGCGCAGCCGCCGGGCCGCCAGGTCGTGCGCCATATCGGCGAGGCATTGGTCAAGGCCATGAAGATGGCGATCAGCGCGGGCGATCCGGACGCGGCCCAACTGGTCGCCACCGAATGCGTGGTGCTGGCCGAGACCAAGGACCACGCGAACTGGTCCCTGATCGGCGTGATAGCCGAGCAGCACAGCGGCGACGAGGCCAAGGTATTGAAGCAGGCGTATGACGCCGTGGCCACCGACGAGGACCACCACCTTTATCACACGCAGGGCTGGTCGCGCGAACTGTGGATCCAGTCGCTGGGATTGCCGGCGGTGCTGCCGCCGCCCGAAGAGGTCAAGCAGGTGGAGACCGCCATCGGCGCATCGCGGGCCGAACAGGCGCGCGGCAAGATGTTGAGCCACTAGGAGATTGCGATGCCAGCCAAGAAAGCAGCAGGCAAGGGCGGCGCAGGCGCGGCCGTGGACACGGCCTACCTGAATACGGACAGCGGCCCCGCGTCCGGACCCGCGGGCAAGCCCAGCCATCCGGCGCTCAAGCGCGCCGCGGCCGTGGGTGATACGGCCGCCGCGATTCCCCACAATGCCGGCAAGGCGGCGGAGTACGGTGAAGCAGGGGCGCGGTGCCCCTATGCCGGCGCGCACGTCGCGGCAGCGGATCCTTCCGCGACGGCCAGTTCGCTGTCCGAAGCCGAGACCTCGGCCAAGACCGGGGGCGCGGCCGCGGCCGGCATCAACGCGGCCGACGGCCGGCTGGAACGCGTGCGTGCGGATTCAAGCGGACAGAAGCTGACCACCAACCAGGGCGTGCGCGTCAGCGACAACCAGCACTCGCTGAAGGCGGGTTTGCGCGGGCCGGCGCTGCTCAAGGACTTCATCCTGCGCGAGAAGATCACGCATTTCGACCACGAGCGGATTCCCGAGCGCATCGTGCATGCGCGCGGTTCGGCGGCCCACGGCTACTTCGAATGCTACAAGCCGCTGACCGACCTGACCGCGGCCTCTTTGTTCGCCGAAGCCGGCAAGCGCACGCCGGTGTTCGTGCGTTTTTCGACGGTGGCAGGTGAGCGCGGCTCCAAGGACACGGCGCGGGACGTGCGCGGTTTCGCCGTGAAGTTCTATACCGACGAGGGCAACTGGGATCTGGTCGGCAACAACATGCCGGTCTTCTTCATCCAGGACGCGATGAAGTTTCCGGACCTGGTGCACGCCGTCAAGCCCGAGCCGCATCATGGCATGCCCCAGGCCGCGTCCGCGCACGACACCTTCTGGGACTTCGTGTCGCTGATGCCGGAATCCACCCACATGCTGATGTGGCTGATGTCGGACCGTGCCATCCCGCGCAGCTACCGGATGATGCAGGGCTTTGGCGTGCACACCTTCCGCTTCGTCAACGCCGCGGGCGAGTCGCGGCTGGTGAAATTCCATTGGAATCCGCTACTTGGCACGCATTCGCAGGTCTGGAATGAAGCCGTGAAGGTATCCGGCGCGGATCCTGACTTCCACCGCCGCGATCTTTGGGAGGCGATCGACGCCGGCAATGGCCCGCAGTGGGAGCTGGGCGTGCAGGTATTCACCGAGGAGCAGGCCGAAGGCTTCAGCTTCGACGTGCTGGACGCCACCAAGATCGTGCCGGAGGAACTGGTGCCCGTCGTGCCGGTGGGGCGGATGGTGCTGGACCGTAATCCCGACAACTTCTTCGCCGAGACCGAGCAGGTCGCTTTTTGCGCTGCCCACATCGTGCCGGGCCTGGACTTCACCAATGACCCGCTATTGGCCGGGCGCATCCATTCCTACGTGGACACGCAGATTTCGCGGCTGGGCGGTCCCAACTTCCATGAAATCCCGATCAATGCGCCGCTTGCGCCCGTGCACAACAACCAGCGCGACGGCATGCATCGCCAGGCCATCCATCGCGGCCGCGTGGCCTACGAGCCCAACTCGCTTGCCGGCGGCTGTCCGTTCCAGGCCGGCATGGATGGCTTCGTGTCGTTTCCGGAGCCGGAGACGGGCGACGAACTGCGAGGGCATCCTGAAAAATTCGCCGAGCATTACAACCAGGCGACGCTGTTCTACGACAGTCAGGCAGACTGGGAAAAACGCCACATCGCCGACGCCTATGCCTTTGAATTGAGCAAGGTCACGGTGCCGGCGGTGCGCCAGCGCATGGTCGCGTCGCTGCGCAACGTGTCCGAAGAACTGGCGCAGGGCGTGGCCGACCAGTTGGGCATGGCCTTGCCCGCGCCCTTGCCGCGGGCGATCGAGCGTCCGCCCAAGGCGGAAGTCGAGGTGTCGCCGGCATTGTCATTGGCCGCGCGCCCTGGGGATGGCGGCATCGCCACGCGCAAGGTCGCAATCCTGGTGGCGGAGGGCGCGGATGGCAAGAGCGTGTCCGCCGTAGCCCAGGGGCTGATCGCGGCGGGCGCCATCGTGCGGCTCGTCGGGCAGCGCATCGGGCCCGTCCCGGCTGCCGGGGGCGGCACGCTGGATGCCGATGCTTCCCTGGACAACCATCCTTCGGCGCTGTTCGATGGCGTGGTTGCGGCGGGCGGCGAGGCTGCGGTGGCCCGCCTGGAATCGGACGGACGCGCGCTGGAGTTCCTGCGCGACGCCTATCGCCACGGGAAGACTTTGATGGGCATGGGCGAGGGCGTGCAGCTGTTTGCCGCGGCGGGCCTGTCCGCCGATACGGCGGATGGCGGACTGCTAAGGATGGACGCGGCGGCCGCCGCCAAGAGCGTGACCGCCTTCATCGAAGCCCTGGGCCGGCATCGCCACCCGGAAAGGGAGACCACGCCGCCCAGGGTTTGATGCCGCCGCTGTGGCCAGGTGCATGTGTATCTTGACAAGGCATCGGCGCCTGCCAATACTGATCCGGCAAGTCGGGGCGAGCGCGTCGGGCGCTTGCCGTCCTTTTCCTTTCGAGATCAGGGGGCTGTATGCGTCGCGCGTCCGTTTTGCCTATGAGTATCCGCGGCTGGCTTTGGGCCAGCCTTTTTTTGTGGGTCGCCTGTATCTTCCTGGCGCCGCAGGCCAGGGCGGAGTCCGCGGCCGAGCTCAGCCGTGAAGCGCAGAGTGCGCTGGATCGCCTGTACCAGCAGGAACCCAAGACGCGTGTACTGGGCAACAAGGCGGTGGGCGTGCTGGTGTTTCCCCGCATTCTGAAGGGCGGCCTGCTGGTCGGCGCGGAAACCGGCGACGGCGCGCTCATCCGTCGCGGCAAGGTCCAGGCCTACTACAACATATCGGCCGTATCGTTCGGTCTTCAGGCCGGCGCGCAGGAGTTCAGCTATGCGCTGTTCTTCATGAACGAGCCGGCGATGCGATACCTGGACCAGAGCGACGGCTGGTCGCTTGGCGCCGGCCCCAGCCTGGTCGTGGTGGATGACAGCTATGCCGCCAGCATTACCACCACCACCCTGAGCCAGGATGTCTATGCCGTGCCATTCGGCGGACAGGGGCTGATGGCGGGCATGGGCCTGGAAGGGTCCAAGATCACCCGCACCCAACCGGACTGAGGCCAGGCGTCAAGCTGCCGCGGTTAGTCCAGCGTGATGCCGGCGCGGGCCGCTACTTCGGAAAAGGTGTGCAGTTCCTTCGTGATCTGCGCCTTGAATGCCGGCCCGGGCAGATAGACCGGATCCAGCGCCAGGTCCGCCACCGATTTGCGGACCTGCGGATCCTCCATGATTTCCGCCACGGCGCGGCTCAGGGTATCCACCACAGGGGCCGGCGTGCGCGCCGGCGCCACCAGCGCGTACCAGCCCACGAAAGAAACGTCCGCCATGCCGGCTTCCGCGAAGGTCGGCACGTCGGGCAGTTGCGGCATGCGGCGTTCGCCCGTCACGGCCAGCGCGCGGATCTTGCCGGCGCGGACCTGCGGCGCGGCGGAAGACACGGTGTCCACGCCCAGGTCGACCTCGCCGCCTATCATGGCCGTGACCAGCTGCGCGCTGCCCTTGTAGGGCACCGGCAACATCTTGGCTCCCGCGGCCTCGGCGTACATCTCGCCCGCCAGGTGTGGCGCGGATCCGGGACCGAAGGTGCCGTACATCAGGCCGCCCTTGGCGCTTTGCTGCCGGGCCAGCGCCGCCGCTTCCTGCGCAGTGCTGGCCGCAAGGCCGTTCTTGGCCAGCAGCACCACGGGCGCCATGGCGACGATGGCGATGTGTTCATAGCTCTTTTGCGGGTCGTAGGGCAGCCCGGGCTTGAGCGCCGGCAGCACGGTATAGGTGGTGCTGCCCGACAGCATCAGGGTGTAGCCGTCAGGCTGCGCGCGCGCCGCCGCTTCCGCGCCGATCACGGTGGATGCGCCGGGGCGGTTCTCCACGATGACCGGCTGGCCGAACTTGCCGGACAGCTTGTTGGCCAGCAGACGCGCCACGGCGTCGGTCGCTCCGCCCGGCGTGAAGGGTACGACGATCTTGATTGCCTGTTCAGGATAGGCGGCTTGGACGCCGCCCGCATGCGCGGCGGCGGCAAGGCTTGCGGCGACCAGGGCGGCGCGGAGTTTGACGTTCATGTCGGAGATTCCGGTCAGTTGGCGTTGGAAGACGGGCGCGCAGCCGCCTGGCGCAGGGCGCTGCCCTGATCGCCCAGGTCCCAGTACAGGCCAGCCATGATGGCCAGCCCCTCGCGGGCGACGCTGCCCAGCAGGTGTTCGTTGGGCGCGTGCTGGGCGCAAGCGGGATAGGAATGCGGCACCCACAATGTGGGCAGTCCCAATTGGTCGGCGAAGATGTCGTTGGGCAGCGAGCCGCCCAGGTTGGGCAGCAGCGCCGGCCGCTTGCCGGTGCTGCGTTCCAGCGAGGCCGCGGCCCAGCGCACCCAGGGATTGTCGGGCGATAGGCGGGTGGCGCCGGCCTGCATGCCGATGCGCACCTGCACGTCCTCGAAGCCCGCCGCGCGCAGGTGTTCCCGCACGTGCGTTTCCAGCGCGCGCCAGTCCGTGCCGACCACGAAACGCAGCTGGCACCAGGCCACGGCCTCGGGCGGTATAGCGTTGACCGGCTTGGCCGGATCGCCGGCGCCAAAGGTCAGGACGTCCAGGCTGTTCCAGCCGAACACTTTTTCGGGCGCGCTCAGCCCGGGTTCGCCCCACCACGCGTTGATGTCGGGGTCGTCTTCGCCGCCGCCGACTTCCAGGTCGGCCAGCGCCCCGGCCACCGCCTCCGGGATGGGGGGCGGGCGCAGGCCGGGCACCGTGATTCGGCCGCGCGCATCGACCAGCGTGGCGATGGCGTGCGCCAGCACGATGGCGGGGTTGGCCAGCAGGCCGCCCCAGTTGCCCGAGTGGTAGCCGCGTTCGCGCGCGCGCAGTTTCAGTTCGAAGTTCACCGCGCCGCGCGAGCCCATGAACAGGGTGGGACGCTGCGCGCTCAGCCGCGGGCCGTCGCTGGCAATGAAGACATCCGCCGCCAGCGCCTCGCGCTGTGCCTCGCAGAAGGCGGCCAGTCCGGGGGAGCCCGCTTCCTCGCCGGTCTCGATCAGCCAGGTCGTGTTGAAACCGAGCCTGCCGCCGCGCGCGGCGATGACCTGGCGCAAGGCTTCCAGATTGATGCTGTGCTGGCCCTTGTTGTCGGCGGTGCCGCGTCCGTACCAGCGGTCGCCTTCGACCTGCAGGCGCCAGGGATCGCGGCCGGCTTCCCACTTGGCGGCGTTGCCGCGCACCACGTCGCCGTGGCCGTACATCAGCACCGTGGGCAGACCGGCCTGCTCGATGCGGCGCGCCACCAGGATGGGCAGGTCGGCGCCCGAGGGGTTGGGGTGCACCTCACAGGCGAAACCCAGTTGCTGGAGCAGCGGAACCAGTTCTTCGTTCAGGTAGGCATGCTGGGCCGGCGCCTGGTCGGGCACTTCGCTTTCCGTCGCGTAGGCGACGCGGCGGGTCAGCGCGGCATGCAGGTCGCCGTTGTCGTAGGCTTGAACGGCTTGGAGCAGGGCTTGTTCGCGTGTCACTTCGGTGCCTGGGATGGGATGCAGAGGGAGGCACAAAGTTATTACGCTTCACTACATGCCACAATTAGATAATTAGCATTCTTTCATTGCCATAAAGGCATGGATAAGAGGGACCGCCATGATTTCGCTGGGCTTGAGGTATTTTCTGGAGGTCGCGCGCTGCGGTTCCATCGCGGGCGCCGCGGCGGCACAGCACGTGGCGGCTTCTGCCGTAAGCCGGCAGATCGCCAAGCTGGAGGACGGGCTGGGCATCGCGCTGTTCGAGCGGCAGGCGCGCGGCATGGAACTGAGCGAAGCCGGCCGCCAATTGGCGGCCTACGCCAATGCCGCCGCCCTGGAAGCCGAGCGCGTCACCACCGAGATCCGCCAGCGCGGCCACCTGGGCGACGTGACCATACGCCTGGCCTGCACCGAGGGTTTCGCCCACCGCTTCCTGCCCATGTGCATGGCCGAGTTCAAGCGGGTCAGGCCCGAGGCCCGTTTCCATTTGCACGTGGAGCGCCCCGAGGAGGTCAGCCGCCAGATCCTGGAGGGCCTGTCGCAGCTGGCGCTGCGCTACACCACCGCGCAGGACGACCGGCTCAAGACCGAACTGCTGGTGCGCGCGCCGGTCTATGCGGTCATGTGCCGCAACCATCCGCTGGCCAGCCGCCGCAGCCTTGGCGTGCGCGACCTGACCAAGGTGCCGCTGTCGCTGGGCGACCATGGCACTACGGTGCGGCAGCTGTTTGACGCGGCCTGCGCCAACGCCGGGCTGCACATCGAGCCGGCCTACGTGTCCAATCATTCCGCGGCCTTCCTGCCCATGCTGCCGGGCAGCGACATCGTGGCGCTGTCGGGCTACCTGACGGTGCTCGGACAGCGCGACGGCGAAGGCCTGGTCGCGGTGCCGTTCAGCAATCCGGAAATGCGGCAGCGGAGCATCCAGGTCCTGACCTTGCAGGGGCGGACCTTGCCGGCGCTGGCGCGCGAGTTCCTGGAGTTCATGGCGCAGCGGCTGACGGCCACGCCCAAGGCGCCGGAAGGGTAGCGGGGCCGCGCGGGCGGCCCCGGGACTGCGCTTCAGTCCAGCGAGATATTGGCCTCTTTGACCACGGCCGCGAAGCGCGCCGAATCCGCGTCGCGGGCCTGGGCCAGCACGGCGGCATCCTGCGGCCAGGCGTCGAAGCCATAGGTCTCGAAGCGCTTGCGCACCGCGGGCGTGACCACGGCCTGGGCAATGGCGGCGTTGATGCGCTTGACCACGGCATCCGGCGTGCCTTTGGGCGCGAAGGCCGCGACCCAGGTCTTCAACTCGAAGTCCTTGGGGCCGCCGGCCTCGGTGACCGTGGGCACGTCGGCGTAGGAACCGAGGCGGGACGGCGCCGCCAGCGCCAGCAGCTTGACCCGCTTGGCCTGGTACAGGTTCTGCACGGTGGCGGCCGTGCCGAAAGCCCAGTCGACCTCGCCATTGGCCACCGCCGTGTAGAGCTGGGCCAGGTCCTTGAAAGGGACGTGCGTCATGCTGGTCTGCGTGGCGGTCTGGAACATGGAGGTGCCCACATGCGCCACGCTGCCCATGCCCCAGGTGCCGTAGGTCAGCTTGCCGGGCTGGGCCTTGGCCGCGGCGATCAGGTCGGTGACGTTGTTCCAGGGGGACGAGGCCGACACCACCATGAAGAAATGCGTGGTGTAGATCGGCGCCACAGGGACGAAATCCTTGACCGGATCGAAGGGCAGATTGCGGTAGAGCTGCGGCTGCAGCGTCATGTGGGTGTTGTCCACCACGGCCAGCGAGTAGCCGTCGGGCGTGGCGCGCTTGACCTCGCCGATCGCCAGCCAGCCGTTGGCGCCGGGCTTGTTCTCCACGATAAGCGGCTGCTTCCAGGCCGCCGTGAGCTGTTCGCCCAGCATGCGGGCGACGGCGTCGGGGCCGCTGCCCACCGAATACGGCAGCACGATGCGCACCGGCCGTTCGGGGTACTTGTCGGATTGGGCCTGTGCCGAGGCGCAGGCCAGGGCGCCGGTCAGCAGCATGCACCAGAGAGTATTTTTCATGTCTCCTCCACTTTCCATGGATGGTTTTTGCGGCGCTTCCCCGCGCCGCTTATCGTCGGGGCCGCATGCGCGGATGCGCCGCGGCCGGGTACTTACAGCAAAAGGGTGCGTGGCTCAGGACACCGCTGCCACCTCCGGGTGCAGCGCCTCGTAGGCGGCGGCGAAGCCGGGGTCGCGCTGGCGCAGGTCGTCGTGGCTGACCTGGCCCGTGCGGCGCATGTAGTCGTAGGCGAAGGACACGGGGTCCAGGTGCATCTTGTCGGCCACGTTCTCGTACCAGTCCAGGCTGCGCGCGGCGGCGGTCTGGAAATTGGCCGATGCCGGACGGCGCTGCGCCTCGAAGTGCGCGAAGGCGGCCTGCGTGTCTTCCGGATGCTGGGTGAGGCCCTGGTGCAGCGCGATCGCGTCCTGCATCGCCATGCGGGTGCCGGAGCCGAGCGAGAAATGCACGGTGCGCAGCGCATCGCCCAGCAGGACGATGTTGCGATGCGACCAGCGTTCGTTGCGCACGATGTTGGCCTCGAACCAGAGGGAACGGTTGCCCAGCAGTTCGTTGGCGCCCAGGTCGGCGCGGAACACCTCGGCGCAATATTGGCGGCTTGCGTCCTCGCTGGCCGTGTCCAGGCCGGCGCGCTGCCAGGTGTCCGGGTCCACTTCCACCAGGAAGGTGCTGAGGTCCTTGCTGTACTGGTAGCTGTGCGCGATGAAGATACCGTGGTCCGTTTCGCGGAAGATCAGCGATACCGGATGAAAGCGCTGGCGTGTGCCGTACCAGGCGAACTTGTTGCGGCGGCGTTCGAAGCTGGGCCGGAAGTGTTCGGCGTACTGCTTGCGCACGGCGCTGTTGCTGCCGTCCGCGGCCACGACCATGTCCACTTCCGCGGCCAGCCGCTCCACGTCGTCGATCTGCTGTTCGTGCAGGATCTGGACGCCGGCCTCCAGGCAGGCTTTTTCCAGGACTTCCAGCATGTCGATGCGGGCCGTGCGCGAGAAATGGTTGCCCTGGACCTGGACGCGGGCGCCTTGGTGGATGATCTCCATGTAGTCGCAGCGTTCGTGGTGCGCGACGAAGGCCTTGAAGAATTCGGGGTCCGCTTCGCGCAGGAAGGCCAGGCCGATGTCCGAGAACACCACGCCCCAGCCGTAGGTGGCGCCGCGCGGGTTCCGTTCGTAAACGGTGATTTCATGTTGCGGCGCATGCTTCTTGGCAAGCAGCGAAAAGTACAGGCCGGCGGGGCCCGCTCCGATGACAGCGATCTTCATTTGGCTTCACTCCTGTTTGCTTCGGCCTGCGCGCAGGCTTGCCGATATGACTGCAGCGCGCCGCGCAGCGCGGCGGGTACTTCGATGGCGCGCCGTTCGCCGCGCGCCACGCAGATCGGGGTCAGCCTGGCGTCGAACGCGGGCTGGCCCCGCACGCTGCCGGCGACGTGCAGGGTGTAGGTGCGGGTGCGGATTTCCTCGACCCTGACGCACATGTCGAATTCCTCGTCCGGCCACAGCGAGGCCTGGAAGTCGAACGACAGCGCGCGCGTCGGCGTGCCGAAGCCGTGCTCATCCTTGATGCGCTGCGGCGTGCCATTGAACAGGTGGCCGTAGAACAGTTCGGCGGCCGATAGCACGTATTCGCCGAACGTGACGGTGTAGACCACGCCCGCGGGATCGCAGTCGCCCCATTTGACGCGGCGGCGCACGATGAAAGGCGTTTCGCTCAGGACGTATTCAGTGCTGGTCATTGCCGTTCTCCCGGGCCTTGGCGGCTTCCTGGTTGAGCATTTCCGCGACGCTATGGCGCAGGGCCGCCTTGTCGAGCTTGCCGACCTTGGTGACGGGGAAGGCTTCGATCTGCTCGATGCGTTCCGGACACTTGTATTTGGCGAGCCCCTGGCCGGTGAGGAAGTCCGCCAGCTCCGTCAGGCCGGGCGCCGTGTGGCCGGGCCGGACGATGATGAAGATGCAGCCTTTTTCGCCATAGAAGGGGTCGGGCATGGCCACCAGGCGCGCTTCGGAAATGGCCGGATGCGCGCCCACCAGCGCCTCGACTTCCTCGCAGCCGATCTTCTCGCCGCCGCGGTTGATGTTGTCGCGCAGGCGGCCTTCGAAGGCGTAGCAGGTTGCGCCATCGACCACGCGCGCCGTCATCATGTCGCCGGTACGGTAATAGCCGTCCGAGGTGTACGCGGAGGCGTTGGCCGCGGGAGCGTCGAAGAACCCGGGCAGCGTGGCGGGGCCGCGGAAGCAGAGTTCGCCCATCTGGCCTTCGGCCACGGGTTCCTCGGTGCCGGGCGCGAGCAGGCGGATGTCGTCCTCGGGACAGCCCGAGCGGCCTTGCGTATGGTGCCGTTCGTACTCGGACGCGTCGGCGGGCGAGCCCAGCAGCAATCCTTCCGTGATGCCGAACAGGTTGGAGCAGGGCACGTTCAGGTGCGCTTCAAGCCGGTCCGCGGCGCTCATGGTGATGAACAGGCGCAGGGACGACAGGTCGTAGTTCGCCAGGTCGGCGAAGGCCATGATCTGCGGCGCTATCGGCCCGATGGACATGGCGCGGGTGACGCGGTGGCGCTCGATCAGTTCCAGCATGCGTGGCACGTCGACCCGCGGCATCAGCACCGCGGAAACGCCCATGGCGATGACGGGAATCAGCACATAGACCTGGGCCGCGTTGTGCAGCAAGGGCAGGGCCCAGATGATGCGGTCGTCGTCCTGCATCTTGTAGCGCCGGGCGCAGGCCAGTGAATGGCCCAGGTACTCGGCATGGAAGCGCGGGATGATCTTGGGCATGCCGGTCGTGCCGCCCGACAGCTGGAAGCTCAGCACGTCTTCGCAGCCGGGGCCTTGCTCGGCGAGGATGAGGCGGGCCTCGGCCAGCGGCATCGCATCCAGCAGCGCGTGCAGGGACACGCCATGCGGCGAGTCGCCGCGCGCCACGACCAGGTGCTCCAGCGTGTCGCTGGCGGCCAGCATGCCGGCGGCGAAGGCGGGCAGATCGAACTTGCCGAAGTCGGCCTGCACGAAATAGCCGCGGGCGCGGGTCTGGCGCGACAACTGGCCGATCTCCAGTTCGCGGTGCTGCGGCAGGGAACAGACGGGGACGATCCCCGCCTTGTAGCAGGCAAGCAGGGCCAGCGCCGTTTCCAGCGTGGTGCCCATCTGGAAGATGGCGCGGTCCGCGGGCGCGAGGCCCAGCTTCAGCAGCGCGGCGGCCAGCCGGTCGGTCTGTTCGTCCAGCTCGCGAAAGCTCAGGCTGCCTTCGTCGATGATCAGCGCGGTGCGCTCGGGGCAGCGCTGGGCGGTGGCGTGCAGCGCCGCGCCGACGGTCGAAGGTTCCCAGGCGCCGCTGGCGAAGTACTGGCGCGCCCGCTCGGGGTGGTGGTAGATCACGCCCTCTATGGGGTGGCGTATATCTCGCATGATGGTCTCCTCCAGGCCCGTGTCTCAGTGCCGCGCGGCCGAGATCCGCACGCGGTCCCGGTCCAGTACGTCGATCGTGCCGCTGACGCCGCCGGTGAACAAGCCATACCAGACGGCGGGCTTGAGTCCCAGGGCCTTGCGCTGGAATTCCACCGGGCCGTCGGAGACGATGCAGTCGAAATGCTCGCCCGGCACCACGGTGCAGTTTTCGCGACCCGAGGCGTCCTCGACCAGGGATGAAAACTCTTCGACGCGCGGCACGAAGATCCGCACGGACGGTTCGACGCCGCCATCCGCCAGCTCCAGCCGCTCTTCCAGCAGCGCCGCCTTGCGCGCCCAGACGTCGTCGATGTGCTGGATGCGCCCGCCGGTTGATTCCGCATCGGCTTCGGCCTGCATGGCCGCCTGCAGCGTCAGGGCGGCGTCGATCGAGTCGACTTCGCCCAGCGGCCGCAGCTTGCGCGTGAATTCGATGAAATAGCCGTTCGGATCGCGCACGTAGATGGATTCGATCACTTCATGGCGGGTTTCGACCGAGACTTCCAGCCCGGCATCCTGCAACTTCTGCTTCCAGGCCTTGAGCTCGTCCTCGCTTTCCACCAGCCAGGCGGTATGCGTGGCGTCGAACACGTGGTCTTCCGGCAGCGGCCGCATGCGGCTGCGTCCGCGCAGCGCCTCGGGTTCGTCGGAACCCAGGTAGTAGAAGAAGGCGATGGTGCTGCCCTGGCCGCTGTCGAAGAAGAAATGCAGGAAGTCCGGGTGCGTGGCGGGACCCCAGCCGCGCGCCGAGATCACATGCACCAGCGGCAGGCCGAGGATGTCGCGATAGAAGGCGACGGTTTCGCGCAGGCGCCAGGTGGGCCGCGCCGTATGGTCCACGCCGTGCAGGCGCAGGGGGGCGGGGGTCTTGGGAGTTGCAGTCATGACTTGCTCCGTCGGCATTCGGATTACAGGAAACGTTGGCGCAGCCAGGCGGCCAGTTCGCGGCCGGCCGCGTAGCGCCCGGGCTCTTCGCCTTCAACCAGCGCGCGGCCGTGGTGATCGCCGCGGATGCGCAGGTGGGTCTTGTCCGGCGCGGGGATGGCGTCGTGGATGGCGCGCACGTCGGAAGGGAAACAGGCCTGGTCGCCCGTGTATTCGACGATCAGGGTGGGCTGACTGATGCCGCCGGCGGTGCGCGCCATGCTGGCGTTGGAAGACAGGCCGGACCAGGTTGACAGCCAGCTCTCGGGCGTGCAGAAGCGGGCGAAGCCGACGGCGCCGTAGTTCGACGCGTACGGATCCTTGCCCCAGAGCGAGCCCGGGTGGCGGTCCGAAGGATCCAGGCTGAGGTCCAGGCAACGCAGGTCGGCGTCGGTGCGCCAGACCACCAGCACCGGCGTGTGTGCGGCCTGGCGCCGGCGTTCGGCCGAGGCGTCGGCGCCGCTCTTGACGTCGGCGCGGGCCGCCAGGCGGTCGGCGATCATCTGCCGCGCCTGCGCGTCCAGGCGCGCCACGCGGTCGCGCTGCGCCTGGCGGTAGCGGGCGACGAACTCCGGCGCATAGCGCGCCTGGCCCTTGGGCCGATAACCGTTCTCGGGCGCCAGCGGATCCAGGTCCGGCGTTACCGACAGCGCGTCGTTCTCGTCGGCGATGGACGGATCGATGCAGTTCAGCAGCAGCGAGCCCTGGCCCGGGTGCGGGCCCACCAGCACCAGGCCGTGCACTTCGGGCATGTCCAGTTCATCCAGCCCGCTGGACTTGCCGCCCGGTGTGCGAGCGACGCGCTCGCCAGCGGGCAGGCCGGCCTGCTGCGCATAGAACGCGTACAGGCCGGCGCCGCCGGAATTGCCCAGCAGCACGATTTTCTTGAAGCCCTGTTCGCGCAGGAAGCGCAGGCCGGCGGCCACGTCCTGCAGCGCCTGTTCGTGTTCCAGCCTGAGATCGTTGCCGACCGAGCGCGCCCCTTGCGACCACGCCGCAAGACCGGCGCCGACGATGTCGGGGATCAGGTAGTGGCAGGCCATGAACTCGCGTGGATGCATCACGCAGACCACGGTGTCGGGACGGGGGCCGGCCGGCTGGTACAGCGATCCGGAAGTGGCGGCGCCGTCGGCGGTGCGCAGCACGACGTTGCGGGTCGAGGCGCCGGCGGGCAGGTCGCGCGGATTCCAATCGGTGTTGAGAAAGCCTGCGGTGATCTGGCTGGAGGGGGCGGCGGTAGTCACATTCGTCTCCTGTGGCGATGGTCCTGGGACCTCGGTTTGACGTATTAGACGAATATTTGACTTTAGTGTCAATTAAATTTAAAAAACTGACAGTGGCGTCAAAAATTGGGGACTCACTCACGGGAAAACGCCGGCCGGCGCGGCTTGGAGACGTAAACGCGCATGCCATAATTTCGGGACGGGGCCGTCCCGGACGGTCCATTCGAGGAACATCGCAACGTGAACGACGCAAGCACCAAGGGAGCGCTGAAGGGCGAAGCGCTGCGCACCGCCATACTCGACGCCGCGGCGACGCTATTCATCAAGCGCGGCAGCGGCGGCACCAGCATCCAGGACATTGCCGAATCCCTGGGACTGAGCCGCACCGCCGTCTACTACTACTTCAAGAGCAAGGACGAGATCCTGCGTTCGCTGACCGAGGACGTGCTGAGCGCGGCCAAGAAAATGGCCGGCGAGACCGCCACCCGCGAGGACCTGGATCCGGTCGAGGCGCTGCGCGCGCTGGTCACGCGGCATGCCGACCTGATCCTGTCGCGCACCGCCGAGTTCCGCGTGGCCGACCGTACCGAGGCCGACATGACGCCCAAGCAGCGCGCCGCCGTGCAGGCGTCGCGCCGCAACGTGCTGGAGAACTTCAGCCGCGTCATCGAAAACGGCATCCGCGACGGCCAGTTCCGCATGGTCGATCCGCACGTCGCCGCCTTCAGTCTCATCGGCATGTGCAACTGGTCTGCGTGGTGGTACAAGCCGGATGGCCGGCTGAGCCGCGCCGAAGTCGCGGCCATCATGGCCGATATGGCGGTGCAATCATTGCTGCGCGACGCGTCGCGGCGCCCCAGGTCGCCGGACGTGAGCGAGTCCTTGCGGCTGGTGCGCGAGGACCTGGACTACCTGGAAAAGCTGGTGCTGCCTGGCGGGCAGCAGCCCTGATTTCCAATGCGCTGGTCGTTCATGGGCAGATACCGTGAGCCGGTGGCCGGACGGAGGGATCCGAAGCGCAGCCCCACCGGGGCGAGCATCGGAATCCCGCAGTCTGGGCGCCGGCGACTCAAGAACCCTGTTTCACAAAACTGAAACGCTAGGGCTTCGAGCTTGCGGATGCCGGAGTTCTTTAGCCGCCGAGGCTGCCCTGCGCCATTCCGATGCTCGCCCCGGTGGGGCTGCGCTTCGGATGGCTCCGGGGTCCTCGGCTGGCAGTCGCCTGATGCATTGGCTTTGGATCCCGTTCATGGGCAGATGCCGTGAGCCGGTGGCCGGACGGAGGGATCCGAAGCGCAGCCCCACCGGGGCGAGCATCGGAATCCCGCAGTCTGGGCGCCGGCGACTCAAGAACCCTGTCTCACAAAACTGAAACGCTAGGGCTTCGAGCTTGCGGATGCCGGAGTTCTTTAGCCGCCGAGGCTGCCCTGCGCCATTCCGATGCTCGCCCCGGTGGGGCTGCGCTTCGGATGGCTCCGGGGTCCTCGGCTGGCAGTCGCCTGATGCACTGGCTTTGGATCCCGTTCATGGGCAGATGCCGTGAGCCGGTGTCCGGGCGGAGGGATCCGAAGCGCAGCCCCATCGGGGCGAGCATCGGAATCCCGCAGTCCGGGCGCCGGCGACTCAAGGACCCAGTCTCGGGGGACTCCAGCGGTGGCGGAAGTGCATTGTTTATCCGCTTCGGCCTTGCCCGTCGTACGCAAGCATGGGTTCTCTTGTACCGCCTGGCTGCAGCAATGCCCGCCGTGCCCGGGTCTGCTAACCGACTTTCCCCGTCAGACGTCGCGCCGCCTCCTGTACCGACGCCAGATGGGCGGCGACATAACGGTGGACGGGCGCGGTCAGCGTCACCGCCGCGGCGATCTCGCCATCGAGCAGAAAGACGGGCGCGGATATGCCCGCCACTTCCGCCAGGCGGTCACCGATGGCGGCGAAATAGCCGTCGGTGCGGATGCGGGCGTACAGCTCCTGCTCAGGCCCCGGCGCGTGGCCCAGCACCGGGTCATAGGCCGTCAATACGCGTCCGCCACTGCCGCGATCCAGCGGCAGCAGATCGCCTGCGCGGATGTGGTCGCGCACCGGGTGCGGTGAATCCACGCGGTACAGACACAGGCGCGCGTCGCCCTGGCGCACGTGGTAGGCCGCGCTTTCGCCTGTCGCCGCGACCAGGTCGCGCAGCACGGGCAGGACTACGTGTTCCAGCGAAAACGAAGAGGCGTAGATGCCGTGCAGGCGCGCGATCTCCCCGCCCAAGGCATAACGGCCGTCGTCCAGGCGTTGGATCCACCCGGCATGTTCCAGCGACGCCAACAGCCGCAGGACCGTGCTCTTGTACAGGCGCGTGCGCTCGGCCAGTTCGCCCAGCGACAGGGCCTTGTCCCCCGGCGCATAAACCGACATCAGGCTGAGCGCGCGGTCTACCGCAGCCACGCCGCCTTGGGCGGCATCGGTATCGGCCAGTGATTCCGTGGCGGCTTTACGCGGCATGCGCGGCTCCGTGGGGTTGATTCCGGGGCGGGACCATATTCCATCCTTTAGAACGAATGACGGCATTGTAGGCGCTGCCTAATGCCCCGCTCGTGGTTTTCCTGTACGCCCCGGCGCTTGACAGCTACGGTCGGTGAATTCAATAATTCTATCTAAAGAAACATCGTTCTATTAGATAGAATTATTGGAGATTTCAAACATGGCCCAGCCCAACGACCGCAAACCCGACGTCCTGATCAGCGAGGTCGGTCCGCGCGATGGCTTGCAGTCGGTCAAGGCGACCATGCCCACCGCCGACAAGCTGCGCTGGATCGATGCGCTGGTCGCGGCCGGCGTGCGCGAAATCGAAGTGGCTTCCTTCGTGCCGGCGCGCCTGCTGCCGCAGATGGCGGATGCTGCCGAGGTGGTGCGGCATGCGGCGCGCCATCCGGCGCTTACCGTCATGGCGCTGGTGCCCAACCTGCGCGGCGCCGAGGCGGCGCTGCGGGCAGGCGTTCACAAATTGACGATGCCGGTCTCCGCCAGCCGCGAGCATTCGCTGGCCAATGTGCGCAAGACGCCCGAGGAAATGGTGGAGGAGGTCCGGGCGATCGCGCGGCTGCGCGACGAGCTGGCTCCCGCGGTGAAGCTGGAGGCCGGCATTTCAACGGCCTTCGGCTGCACCTTGCAGGGCGTGGTGCCCGAAGACGAGGTCATCCGCCTGGCGGCGCTGTGCGTGGCCGCGGGCGCCGACGAATCGGGGCTTTCGGACACCGTGGGCTATGCCAATCCCGCGCAAGTGCGGCGGCTGTTCCGTCGCCTGCGCGCAGAAATCGGGGAGCAGGCGGGCGCGGCCCACATGCACAACACGCGTGGCCTGGGCCTGGCCAACTGCCTCGCTGCCTGGGAGGAAGGCGTGCGCACTTTTGATAGTTCGCTGGGCGGCCTGGGCGGATGCCCCTATGCGCCGGGCGCGTCCGGCAACGTCGTCACCGAAGACCTGGTCTTCATGTTCGAGGCCATGGGCGTGCGCACCGGCATTGACCTGAATGGAATCCTTGCCGCACGCGCGCCGCTGGCGGCCGGCCTGCCCGGCGAGCCGTTGTATGGCATGACCCCCGACGCCGGCTTGCCCAAGGGATTCGTCCAGCGGGCCTGATCGGCCATTCCCGCAGGCCTACGACCTAGATACACGCGGCCAGGCCGGCCTTTGCCGTAATGGCCCTTACTTGCAGAAGATCCACACCCATGTCCAGCCACGCCCATCCGCGCCTTCCGTATGAAAACATCCGCGTCGTCGAATTCACCCACATGGTCATGGGTCCTACCTGCGGCATGCTGCTGGCGGACCTTGGCGCCGAAGTCATCAAGGTCGAACCGGTAGGCGGCGACAGCACGCGCCGGCTGTTGGGTTCGGGCGCGGGCTTCTTCCCCATGTTCAACCGCAACAAGAAGAGCATCGCCCTGGACCTGAAGCAGCCCGAGGGCATAGAGGCCGCGTTGCGCCTGATCGACTCGGCCGACATCGTGAGCGAGAACTTCAAGGCCGGCGTCATGCAGAAGCTGGGCCTGGACTACGCCACGCTCAAGCAACGCAATCCCCGCCTGATCTACGTGAGCCACAAGGGCTTCCTGCCCGGACCCTACGAACACCGGACGGCGCTGGATGAAGTCGTGCAGATGATGGGCGGTCTGGCCTATATGACGGGGCGTCCCGGCGATCCGCTGCGTGCGGGCGCCAGCGTCAACGACATCATGGGCGGCATGTTCGGCGCCATCGGCGCCATGGCGGCCCTGGCGCAGCGCGAGCAGACGGGAGAGGGCACGGAAGTGCAGGCCTCGCTGTTCGAGAACAACGTCTTCCTGGTGGGGCAGCACATGATGCAGTACGCCGTCACCGGACGCGCTGCCGCGCCCATGCCCGGCCGCATCTCGGCCTGGGCCATCTATGACGTGTTCACCGTCAAGGGCGGCGAACAGATCTTCCTGGCCGTGGTCAGCGACAAGCAATGGGGCACCTTCTGTCGCGCCTTCGGCTTGGCCGAGCTGCTGGCCGATCCGCGCCTGGCCAGCAACAACGACCGCGTGCAGGCGCGCGACTGGCTGATGCCGCAGCTGCGCTCGCACTTGGCGGACCGCAGCGCGGCCGAGTTGGCGGCGGTGTTCGAGCATGAAGGGTTGCCCTTCGCGCCGATCACGCGGCCTGAGCAACTGTTCGACGATCCGCATCTGGCGGCTACCGGCGGTCTCGCGCCCATCACCCTGGAGGACGGGCGCGAGTCCCTGGCGCCGCTCGCGCCTTTCACGCTGGGCGGCGCCCAGCCCGGAATACGCCTGCAGCCGCCTGCGGTGGGCGAACACACCGACGCGCTGCTGCGCGGCGTCGGCTATCGCGACGACGAAATCGCAGCCTTGAAAGCAAGGCAAATCACACAAGGAGACTAACCATGATCACGCTATCCCGCCGCGCTTTCCTGGGCGCGGCGATGTGCGCTGCGGCCTTGCCGCTGCGCGCCCAGACCGCAGCCGCCTATCCGAACGGGCGGCCTGTGCGCCTAATCGTTCCCTATACGCCGGGCGGCGGCACGGATTCAGTGGCGCGCGCCATCGCGGCCAAGGTCACTGCGCTGGCCGGCTGGTCGGTGGTGGTGGAGAACCGTCCCGGGGCGGGCGGCAACATCGGCATGGATTTCGTCGCCAAGGCCAAGCCGGACGGCTACATGCTGGGCCTGGGCCAGACCGCCAACCTGGCCATCAATCCCGCCCTGATGCCGCAGATTCCCTTCGACGCGGAAAAGGACTTCGCGGCGGTCTCCCTGATCGCATCGCTGCCGGTCGTGCTGGTGGTCAAGGCCAACGCACGTTGGCAAACCTTGGCCGACTTGATCAAGGACGCGCGGGCCGAGCCTGGCGCCATCAAGCAGGCGCTGGCGGGTTCCGGCACGGTGGGCCATCTGGCGGGCGAACTGCTCGCCTATCAGGGCAAGTTCCAAGTGCTTAACGTGCCCTATCGCGGCGCGGCGCCTGCGCTCAACGACTTGTTGGGCGGCAATACCGACTACATGTTCGCCACGCCGCAGGCCGCGCAGGAAATGCTCAAGGGCAAGGTGCTGCGGCCGTTGGCCGTCAGCTCGCGCGCGCGGCTGGAGATCCTGCCCGATGTGCCCACCGTGGCCGAGTCCGGCTACGAGGGCTTCGAGGCGCTGGACTGGAAGGCGCTGGTCGCGCCGGCCGGCACCCCGCCCGAGGTGGTCCGGGCCGTCAACGCGGTAGTGGAGAAGGTGCTGGCGGATCCGGCCACAGTTGCCATGTTCACCGCTGAGGGCAGTACGGCCATGGGCGGATCTCCGGAGGCCGCGCAGCGCTACATCCAGGAAGAACAGAAGAAGTGGGCGCGCCTGATACGCGAAGCCGGCATCCAGACCGCCGCCTGACGCGCGCCGCAGACCATACCAGGAGACAAATCCGTGAAGCATCTTTTAGGAATTGCCGCGCTTGCCTGCGCTGTCGTGGCACAGCCCGCGCTGGGCAGTACCGGGTCGCAATGGCCCGAACGTTCCATCCGCCTGGTCGTACCGTTTCCCGCAGGCGGTCCGACCGATATCGCCGCGCGCGTGGTCGGCAAGGCGCTCTCCGACCGCTTGGGCACGCCTTTCGTCATCGAGAACAAGGCCGGCGCGCATGGCTTCATCGGCGCAGGCGACGTCGCCCGCAGCAAGCCGGACGGATACACGCTGATGATGGCCAGCATCGGCACCATGGCAATCAACCCGGGGCTCTATCCCGACATTCCCTACGATGCGAACAAGGACTTCACGCCCCTGGCGCTGGTCCTTACGGTGCCCATCGCAGTCGTGATCAACCCGCAACAGATGCCGGCGCAGACCGTGGGCGAGCTCGTGGACTACCTGAAAGCCCACCCAGATCGCGTGAACTACGGCTCGGCGGGGAATGGCGGCTCTTCCCACCTGGTGCCGGAGTATTTCAAGTACAAGACCGGCACCTCCATGACCCACATTCCCTACAAGGGCTCAAGCCCGGCAGTGACCGATCTGGTGGCGGGTCAGGTCCAGGTCATGTTCGATACGCTGCTGACCAGCACGCCTTTCGTGAAGGCCGGCAAACTGCGCATGCTGGCTGTCACGACAGCGCAGCGGCTGCCGGACTATCCAGAAGTGCCAACCATGGCCGAGGCCTTGGGCGCGCCGGATTTCGAAGCCTCGTCCTGGTTTGCGATGTATGCGCCGGCAGGCACGCCGCAGGCGGTGCAGCAAAAGTTGTCCCTGGCCATCAACCAGGCCCTGGGCGACGCGGCGGTGAAGCAGCGCTTGGCTGAACTGGGCGCGATTCCGGCAGGCGGCACGCCGGGCGAACTGGCGGACTTCCAGCGGGCTGAGCAGCGCAAATGGGCGCAGGTCATCAAGGCGGCGGGAATACTCCCGGACTGACCCTGCAGGCTGGGCCATGCGTCAGGCCTCGGGGCCAGGACGCAGCCGGCCAGCCTTCCACTTCAACCGCAGCCTCTCCAGCGCCAGATACACGATCGGCGTGGTGTACAGCGTCAGGAACTGGCTGATCATCAGCCCGCCGACGATGGCGATGCCCAGCGGGCGGCGCAGCTCGGAGCCTTCGCCCATACCCAGCACCAGGGGCAGGGCGCCCAGCAGCCCCGCCAGGTTGGTCATGACGATGGGGCGCAGCCGCAGCATGGCGGCGCGGTGGATGGCCTGTTCCGGCGTGAGCCCTTCGCGCCGTTCCAGGCTGAGCGCGAAGTCGATCATCAGGATGGCGTTCTTCATGACGATGCCCACCAGCAGGAACAGTCCCAAGAGCGCGATCAGCGTGAATTCGATGCCGGCCAGGCGCAGCGCCAGCAGCGCGCCCACGCCGGCGGACGGCAAGGTCGACAGGATGGTGAGCGGATGCAGCGGGCTTTCGTACAGGATGCCCAGCACCAGGTAGATCGCTACCAGCACCGCCAGGATCAGCCAGGGCTGGTCCTGCAGGCTTTGCTGGAAGTTGCGCGCATCGCCGCCCAGGCGGGTCTGGATGTACGAGGGCACCATCAGCTCGGCCATGGTCTTGTCGATGGCGGCCAGGGCCTGTTGCAGCGATACGCCCTCGGCCAATGAAAAGCCCACGCCCACGGCGGCGAACAGGCCGTCATGGAACACGCGGTCGTTCACCAGGCCGTAGTCATAAGTGGCGAAGGCCGTCAGCGGCACGCGCGTGCCGTCGGCGGCGACCACCTGCACCTGCTCCAGCACCTCGGGGTCCTCGGTGTAGCGCGGGTCCAGCTCCAGCACCACGCGGTACTGGTTCATGGCGTCGTACAGCGTGGCGACCTGGCGCTGGCTGAACGAGTTGCTGAGCACGCTGCTAATGGTGCCCATGTCCACGCCCAGGCGCTGCGCGGCGGCGCGGTCTATGTCGATCACGACCTGCTGGGTGGCGCCGTCGCCTTCCGCGTCGACGTCGCGCAGTTCGGGGATCTCCTGCATGGCCTTGGAGATCTTGCGCGACCATTGCCGCAGCGCCGGCACGTCGCTGGCCATGATGGCCAGTTCATGGTCGCCCGAATTACCGAACCCGCCGGGCATGCGCAGGTCCTGGTCCACGTTCAGGAAGAACATGCCGCCCGGCACTGCCGGCGCATTGGTGCGCAGCCAGTTGATGACCTCGGTCGACGATTCCTGGCGTTCGGCGGCGGGCTTCAGGCGGATCAGGAACAGGGAATTGCTGATGCCCAGGCTGCCGCCGTTGTAGCCGATGACGTCCTGCACCGCCGGATGCTTGAGCACCAGTTGGCGGTACTGGTCGATCTTGGGCTGCATGACCTGGAACGAGAAGCCGTCGTCGCCGCGCACGAAGCCCACCAACTGGCCGGTGTCCTGCACCGGCAGGAAGCCCTTGGGCGCCTGCACGTACAGGTAGACATTCAGCCCCACCACGCCGGCCAGCAGCAATAGCGTCAGGCGGGCATGGCCCAGCACCCGCCACAGGGTGTTGCCGTACCAGGCATGCAGGCGTTCGAAGATCGCCTGCATGCGCGATGGACGCGCGTTCGCCATGTGCGCGGCGGGAACGGCGGGCCTGAGCCAGCGGGCGCACAGGCTGGGGATGATGGCGACCGAGACCACCAGCGAGATGACGGTGGCGGCGACCAGGGTGATGGAGAACTCGCGGAACAGCCGCTCGACCAGGCCGCCCATGAACAGGATGGAGACGAAAACCACGCTCAGCGCCACGGTCATGGCCACCAGCGTGAAGCCTACTTCGCGCACGCCGCGCAGCGCGGCCTTGCGCGGCGAGAGGCCGCGCTCGATATGGCGCGAGATGTTCTCCAGCACCACGATGGCATCGTCCACCACCAGGCCGGCCGCGACGATCAGCGCCATCAGCGACAGATTGTTCAGCGAAAAGCCCCACAGGTACATGACGGCGAAGGTGGCGATCAGGCACACCGGAATCGCCACGCTGGGAATGGCCGCGGCCCGTGCATTGCCCAGGAACGCCCACACCACCAGGATCACCAGCGCGGTGGCCAGCCCCAGCGTGATGTGCGCTTCGCGCAAGGTGGCGTTGATGCCAGGCGAGCGGTCCAGCGCCACGGTCAGGTCCACGTCGGCCGGCATCAGCGCGCGCAGGCCGGGCAGGGCCTGGTTGATGGCGCCTATGGTTTCGATGATGTTCGAACCGGGCTGGCGGCTGATTGTCAGGACCACGGCCGGGTTGCGGTTGTGAAAGCCGCTGCTGTAGCGGTTTTCGACGGAATCGCTGACGCGTGCGATCTGCGACAGCCGGATCACGGCGCCGTCCTGGTGGCGCACGATCAGGCTTTCGTAGTCCCCCGCGGCGCGGGGTTGTTCGGGCGTACCGACTTCCCAGCGCCGGCTGGCGGAATCCAACTGGCCTTGCGGCCGCATGGGCGCGGCGTCGGCGATGGCCTGGCGCACTTCATCCAGCGCCACGCCATAGTGGGCCAGGGCGTTGGAATTGACCTGTACGCGCACCGCGGGCAGGGAGCTGCCGCCCATGGTTACTTCGCCCACGCCGTTGATCTGCGAAATCTTCTGCGCCAGCACGGTCGAGCCCAGGTCGTAGAGTTCGCCCGCGGGACGGGTGGGCGAACTGAGCGCCAGTGCCATGATCGGCGCCTGGGACGGGTTGACCTTGCGATAGCTGGGATTGCCGGGCATGCCGGCGGGCAACTCGGCGCGGGCCGCGTTGATGGCCGCCTGCACGTCGCGCGCGGCCTCGTTGATGTCGCGATCCAGGTCGAACTGCAGCTGTACGCGGGTCGCGCCCTGGTTGCTGGAGGACGTCATGGCGCTGACGCCGGCGATGCTGCCCAGCGCGCGCTCCAGCGGCGCGGCCACGGTGCTGGCCATGCTTTCTGGACTGGCGCCCGGCAGTTCGGCGCGCACCTCGATGGTGGGAAAGTCGACCTGGGGCAAGGGCGCGACCGGCAGCAGCCGCCATGCGACCGCACCCAGCAGGGTCAGCGCGATCGCCAGGAAGATGCAGGCGGTCGGGCGGTGCAGCAAGGCGCGGATCATGGCGCGGGGCCTTCAACCCCGGGTTTGGCGGCTGCGGCGCCGCGGCGCTGGCCCAGGCGGTGGAAGAACAGGTACACGGCGGGCGTGGTGAACAGGGTCAGCACCTGGCTGACCAGCAGCCCGCCCACCATGACCCAGCCCAGCGGCTGGCGCAGTTCCGCGCCCGAGCCCGTAGCCAGCATCAGCGGCAGCGCGCCGAACAGCGCGGCCAGCGTCGTCATCAGAATGGGACGCAGGCGCAGCAGCGCGGCTTCGCGGATGGCGGCCTGCGGCGCCAGGCCGCGCGAGCGTTCTGCCTCCAGGGCAAAGTCCACCATCATGATGCCGTTCTTCTTCACCAGCCCGATCAGCAGGATGATGCCGATGACGGCGATCAGGTCCAGCGGACGCCCGGTAAGCAGTAGCGCCAGGAAGGCGCCCACCGCGGCCGAGGGCAGGGTGGACAGGATGGTCACCGGGTGGATGGCGCTTTCATACAGCATGCCCAGCACCAGGTACATGGTGACCACCGCGGCCAGCATCAGCCACAGCGTGTTCGACAGCGAGGCCTGGAAGGCCGCGGCAGCCCCCTGCAAGCGCAGCTCCACGCTGACCGGCATGCCGATCTCCTGCCGCGCCGATTCGATGGCGGCGATGGCCTCCCCCAGGGAGCCGCCGGCGGGCAGGTTGAAGGACAGATTGACCGCGGGGAACTGCGACAAGTGGTTCACGGCCAGCGGCGTCGCGCGTTCGCTGACGGTGGCCAGCGCCGACAGCGGGATCGCCTGGCCGTCCTCGGTCTGCAGATGGATGCGTTCCAGCGCGTCCGGGTTCAGCGCCAGCTTGCGGTCCACTTCCAGCACGACCCGGTACTGGTTGGACTGCGTGAATAGGGTGGCCACCTGGCGCTGCCCAAAGGCGTTGTAGAGGGTCTGCGCCACGTCGTCCATCGTCACGCCCAGGCGGGCGGCGGCGTCGCGAGAGACCTGCAGGTAGGCCTGGCGGCCGTCGCCTTGCAGGTCGGTGGAAACGTCGGCCAGCGCGGGCGACTGCGCCAGGCGTTCGGCCAGGGCATGGGTCCAGCGCGCCAACAGCGCGCTGTCGGGGGAGGTCAGCGTGAACTGGTACTGGCCGCGGCTCACGCGGTCCTCGATATTGAGTTCCTGCACCGGCTGCAGATAGAGCGAGATGCCCTGGACCTCGCGGGCGCGCGCATCCAGCCGCGCCATGATGTCCGCCAGCGGCGCGCTGCGGTCCGACCAGGGCTTCAGGTTGATCAGCAAGCGGCCGGTATTCAAGGTGGTGTTCATGCCGTCGATGCCGATGAAGGACGACAGGCTGGCCACGTCGGGGTCGGCCAGCAGTGTCTCGGCCACCGCCTGCTGGCGCCGCGACATGGCGTCGAACGAGGTGCTCTGGGACGATTGCGTGACCCCTTGCAGCGTGCCGCCGTCCTGGGTCGGGAAGAAGCCCTTCGGCACGGCCAGGTACAGCAGCCCGGTCAGCGCCACCGTCGCCAGCATCACGGCCAGCGTCAGCCGTTGATGGCGCAAGGTCAGGTCCAGCCAACGGGCGTAGCCGGCCTGGATGCGGTCCAGCAGCCCCGGGCGCGTCGCTTCGTGCGCGGGCAGCAGCCGCGCGCACATCATCGGCGTCAGCGTCAGCGACACCGCCAGCGATATCAGGATGGCGACCGCCAGCGTCACAGCGAACTCGCGGAACAGACGGCCCACCACGTCTTCCATGAACAGCAGCGGAATCAGCACGGCGATCAGCGACAGCGTCAGGGACACCAGCGTGAAGCCGATCTGGCCGGCGCCCTTGAGCGCGGCCGACATGGGGCTGTGGCCTTGCTCGCGGTAGCGCGCAATGTTTTCCAGCATCACGATGGCGTCGTCCACCACGAAGCCCGCGCCTATCGTCAGGGCCATCAGCGTCAGGTTGTTGGTGGAGAAGCCCGCCAGATGCATGAAGCCGAAGGTGCCGATCAGCGACAAGGGGACCGCCAGGCTGGGGATCAGCGTGGCGGGCAGGTTGCGCAGGAACAGGAACGTCACCAGCACCACCAGGCCCACGGCGAAGGCCAGTTCCCATTGCACGCCGCGCACCGATGCGCGGATGCTCTCGGTGCGGTCCGTCAGCACGCGGACCTGCGCGGCGGCGGGCAGGCTGGCCGTCAGTTGCGGCAGCAGCGCCTTGACCTGGTCGGCCACGGCGATGACGTTGGCGCCCGGCTGGCGCTGGATGTTGACCAACACGGCCGGCTGCTTGTCGACCCAGGCGGCCAGATAGCGGTCTTCCGCCCCGTCTTCGACCGTGGCGACCTGGCCCAGCCGCACCGGCGCGCCGTTGCGCCAGGCCACGATCAGTTCGCGGTATTCCTCGGCGCTTTGCAGCTGGTCGTTGGCGTCCATGATGACCGAGCGCACCGGCCCGTCGAAGCTGCCCTTGGGCTGGTTCGAATTGGCCTTGCTGATGGCTTCCTGCACGTCGGCCAGCTGCAGGCCGCGCGCGGCCAGCGCCATGGGATTGACCTGCACCCGCACCGCCGGCCGCTGGCCGCCCGCCAGGCTGACCATGCCCACGCCGGACAACTGCGACAGGCGCTGCGTCATGCGGGTGTCGACCAGGTCGTAGACCTGGGGCAAGGGCAGGGAATCCGACGTTACCGCCAGCGTCAGGATAGGCACGTCGGCGGGGTTGACCTTGCGGTACACGGGCGGCGTCGGCAGGTCATTGGGCAGCAGCGCGCCGCTGGCGCTGATGGCCGCCTGGACTTCCTGCTCGGCCACGCCCAGCGACACGTCCAACGCGAATTGCAGCGTGATCACAGAGATGCCGCTGCCGCTGGTGGAGGACATCTGCTTCAGGCCCGGTATCTGCCCGAAGCGCCGTTCCAGCGGCGCGGTGACGGTGCGCGCCGTCACGTTCGGACTGGCGCCGGGGTACTGCGTGGTCACCTGGATGATGGGGTAATCCACCTGCGGCAGCGCCGCCACGGGCAACATGCGCCACGCCAGGATGCCCGACAGCAGCAGGGCGATCATCAGGAAGGACGTGGCGACGGGGCGCAGGATGAAGGGGCGCGACAGGCTCATGATTTCTGCGATTCGACAATTTGCACGTCGCGGCCGTCGTGCAGGCGGTCTACGCCTTCGACCACCACGCGTTCGCCTTCGGCCAGGCCGGCCTGCACCACGATGCGGCCAGCGTTGGCCGGGCCCAGCTCCAGCACGCGGCGCGTGGCGCGCGTGTCCTCGCCGATCACGAACACGAAGGCGCCCTCGGAGCCGTACTGCACCGCGGCCGTGGGAATGGAAATGACGTTGTCCTGCTGTACCACCGCCAGCCGGATGTTCACGAACTGGTTCGGAAACAGCGATTCGTCGGCGTTGGCGAAGCGCGCGCGTAGCCGGACGGTGCCGCTGGCGGCCTGGATGCGGTTGTCCAGCGCCTCCAAAGTGCCTTCGGCCAGCAGACGGCGGTCGTCCGCGTCCCAGGCCTGGACCCGCAGCGCGGCGTCGCGCGCCTGGGCCTGGCGCAGGATGTCCAGGCGCGTTTCGGAAATGCTGAAGAGCGCCGAGATCGGCCGGGTCTGGACCAGCGTGGTCAGGCCCTCGGCGTCAGCTGCGCGCACATGGTTGCCGGCGTCGATGCGGCGCAGCCCGATGCGGCCGTCGTGGGGCGCAACGATACGGGTGTGGTCCAGCAGGCGCCGGGCGTCGGCCACCTGGGCCTGGTTGCGTAGCCGCTGGGCCGCATAGGCGCGCACCTGGGCTTCGGCGGTATCCAATTGTTGACCCGACACCGCTTCCTGGCGCGCCAGCTTGCGGTAGCGCTGCAGATCGGCCTCGGCGTTCTCCAGCAGCGCCTGGGTGCGCGCCAGTTCGCCTTCGGCAGCGGCCAGCGCCGCAAGGTAGGGACGCGCATCGATCTCGGCCAGCAGTTGCCCGCGCGTCACGGCCTGGCCTTCAGTGAAATGCAGCTTCAGCAGTTCGCCATCGACCTGGCTGCGCAGGGTCACCTGCGCCAGGGGCGTGATGGTGCCAAGCGCATGCAGGTCGCGCTGCAGCGGACCGGCGCTGGCAGCCTCGACCGCGACGGCGACAGGGATCTGGCCATACTCGGGCGGACGCGCGGCGGGTGTGCCCTTGGACCCGACGTACCAGAGCGCCAGGGCAGCCAATATGACCAGCGCGGCGGCGATCAGGACCAGGCGTTTGCGTGGGAAATGAGGGCCCGTGGAAAGGGGCAGGGACATCGGGACTGCCAGGCTAGGGGGTTACGGACAGTCCGGATTCTATATGAATAAAAACTATTCGCGTTTTTAAGTCAGTGAAATGTCAGCTTCGAGCGGCTTCGCGATCAGGGCCCGCAGCAGTTCCCCGGATAATCGGCTCGCGGCGCGCCGGCATAGGCGGCAAACACAAGCGGGTTCCGTTGCGCTACCGCAGTATGGGACAACACCAGATTCTCCAGCTTGGACCAGGGAAAGTTGATTCCGGGATCCGACCGGCGATTCGGGTCCAGCTTGGCATGCGAAATGACATGCTTCAGGTTCGGATACTTGCTCCAGGCATAGGTAATGATCCGGGCCGTCGCTTCGATTTGCCAAGCCGAATAGGGGTCCTTGTAATTCTGGACATCCTGGGTGTTGACGATCTCGATCCCCAGGCTGCGGTTGTTGACGTTCGGACCCTGGCCCAGATGCGGCGCGTAGTTGACGTCCCCGACATGGAATGCCGCCTTGGCTTCGGCGACCACGGACCAGACGAAGTGGCCATGCTGCGGCTCGTCTTCATCCGGGACGATCCAGTGGGCGCTCGCCTTTCTGACTTTCCAGTTGTCAATGGCGTGCTGCGTGGCATAACCCGCCGTCGCGTGGATCACGATCGTGTCGATGACCGCGAAGACGTCCGCTCCGCGCGACCGAGCGCGATTCGCGGTCAGCCAGGGGAAGTCGGGGTGTACCTCCTCGTTCAGCGGGCTGAATGACGGGCGCTTGTCCGCTGGAAGCAGGAAATGAAAACTCTTGGGGTCCATGGCGACACCTCCTGATTCCTCGTGCTCATAAGTACTTGGGGGAGGGGCCTGCGGCATCATGATCGACGACGCGGTGGCCCGGGAACCGCTGTCAGCGACTTTTGCAGTTCTGGCGTGGCCGGGCAATACTCCAAATCGAGTATCCGCGATCGTCGGATCTGGACTAGGGCATGGGAGCAAAAGACGTGCTTCACGCCTCGTTGGACGGCCTGCACTCGGGCTCAAGAACGGCTGGAGAGTGTCCGCGCAGCCGGTTCGCAGGAATCGCGATAGGCAACCGCATACATCGTTGCCACCACAAACACGAGCGGGACGCAGAGCAGTGCGCTCATCGCTGCCCGCGCCAGTCCAACGTCCGGGTAGCCGTACGCGAGCATGCCCAGGATGTAGCCGGCATGGCCGGCCGCCGCGATCAACATGAGCAGCGCCAGCATCAGCGGCCAGGGCTTGTACGGCATGGCGGCGCGCGCGGCGTGGAAACGGTACTCGCCGGCTACCGCCGCGCGCGGCAGGCTCAGTCCATACATTGCCAGCGCGTACAGCGTGGGCACCCAGATCAGCGCCAGCGCGGCGCACAAGACGCTCCAGAACACGGCGTCATTCGATCCCGCCAGCACCATGTAGATCACATAGGGCAGGTCCCCGGTGGCGCGGGCCATCGCAGTGCCTGCAATAACGAGCGCGCAGAGCAACGCCAGATGACGGGCCTGCGCCGCGCTGCCGCGGGTGGCGCCGACGTCCGTCAAGTCCGCCGGCTGGACGACGCGATGCCAGGCGCAGGTCATGCGCGCCAACGCAATCAGGTTGATCAGCGCCAGCGCCATGAACAGCCCATTCCCGTACGGAAACAGGTTGGTGATCAGTAAGGCGAAAGGCAGCGACAGAATGAATAGCGCCAGCGACCAGGGGGCCGCGGCCAGCATGGCGCGGCCCTGCTGGCGCATGGCGTCAGCCGTCGCCGCGAGGAAATGGCGGGCTCCGAGTTTGTTCGACAAGAGGGGGCGCTGCCTTAATTGCTGCGGTAGTTGTTGGCTTCACGCTCGCCCGCCCACTTGCGCAGCGCGGCGATGAATTCGGGGCAGACATTGCCGTCCACCTGGCTGTCGATGATGACGCTGTTCTGCATGCGCATCACCACGGTGCATTCGTAGACCTTGGTGCGGTTGTTGTAATAGCCGTGGTTGGTGTTCTGGAAGACGGGGGTCGCGGCGCTGGTCGAGGTGGCCGGAATCATGCCCACCACCTGCTGGGAGGTGCCGGTCGAGACCCATTCCGTATAGGGCGCGGTCTGGTAGTCCGACCAGATGAGCTCCATCGTGTTGCCCACGCCGCGCTTCTTCGACGGTTCGCCCAGCGCCGTGATGGCGTCGCCGACCGGACGGCCCTTCATGTTCTTGGCCACGTTCACGCTGGGCGAGAACGACAGCCCGGACGAAAAAATGTTGGTCAGCGAGGGCAGCGTGGAACTGCCGCCCGTGGGCATCGGCGCGCAGCCGGCCAAGGCGGCAAGGACCAGGGCCGCCGGCAGGGCGCGGCCCAGCAACCAGGTCGAACGGAGTCGCGATTTATTCATGCTGAGCCCTAGCTCCCTCAAAGATCCGGCGTGCCGGAACATAAATCAGCGGCCGCAAGATTTTGTCTTGTTTTAGTTTCGTTTCGTGACTAGTCGTATCGCGGCGCCCGAGCACTGGGCAGTGCGGCGTACACCTGCAGGCGGTCGTCTGACGCTGCACTGCGAGGGCAGAATGTTAACGAAAAAATAGTGGCGCATCGGCTTTCTCCCGCTGAAAAATTGGTTACGTAATACCTGGAAACGCGAGAAAGCGGGGCGATGAAGACAAACTGTAACGTGTTACGATCCGCGCGTTCTGCGCCCCGGGGGCGCCTTGGCGATGGCAGATCGCGAGGCGCACGGCGCCACAACCACTGGATATTGCACACCCATGATGCTCGCGCGATTGCTCGTTCAGTTCCGTTCCACCGTGGCCGCATTGGCCGGCGCAGGCGCGCTGGCGCTGGGCTTGGCTGCCCCAGCGGCGCACGCCGACACGCTGTACGGCGCCGTGGCCACCGACGAAGCGCACGCCAAGCTGTATTGGGTCATGCCCGAAACCTCCACCAAGGAAGCGCAGGACGCCGCGCTGGCCAAGTGCAACAAGGCCGGGGGCAAGGGCTGCAAGAGCGTCACCTCATTCTCCGACAGTTGCGTGGCGTTCTCGCGCAATTCGCGCGGCGACCTGTTCTGGGGCGCCAGCGTGTCGTCGGAGGTTGCCGCGAAGAAGGCCATCCGCACCTGCACCAACGACAGCGCCGACGGCAAGTGCAAGCTTGCCGTCATGCCCTTGTGCGTCGGCCCGGGCTACAGCGAAGCCGACCTGAAGGCGCCCGACACGGCCACGCCCGCCCAGCTCGAAGCCCTGTCGGCCAAGCTGGATTCGCGCGGCTATTGGGGCTCCGTGGCCGAGAAGGACTCGGGCCAGCTGACCTATGCCGATGGCTATCCGAGCGAGAAGGAAGCCGTCGACGCCTTGCTCAAGTGGGAAGATTGCGTGGGCTGCCGCACGGTGCTCACCTATACCGACACCTGCGTCGGCATGGCCTGGGGCAAGGGCAGCAAGGGCCGCGGCACCAGCTTTACCGCGAAGAATCCCGACCCCGTGGCCGCGCGCAACGAAGCGCGCGCCACCTGCGACGCCAAGAGCGGCGGCCTGACCTGCGTGGCCTTCGTGCGCTGCTCGGGGCGGGCTTATATCAGCGGTTACAAGGGCGAGGACGAGAAGGCGAATTGATCGGGGCCTGCGGCGAAACCTCAGTCCTTTGGCTGAGGATTGCAGGCGAACGCGGCCGGGAATGCAGCGCTACACTGAAGCACCCAGGGTTCCTCGACAATCAATGGAGTTTTTCATGAAAAAGTCCATACGCCCCTGTACCGCGACGCTTCTTTCCTTGTTCTGCCTGTGCGCCACCGCACAGACGGTAACCCCGCTCAAAGGGCAATCGCCCCAAACCACCCAGCAGGACATCAGCGCATGCCAGGCTCTGGCAGGCAGCGGCGCCAGCACCAGCACGAACGATCCTAAATCCGGCGGACGGGTCCGTGGCGCCGCTGCGGGCGCGGCTGCGGGTGCGGCGGCAGCCAGCGTGCGCGGCAATCAGCACGAGGAGGTCTATGACCGGATGAGCGACGATGCCAAGCAGCAGTACCGGCAGAACCAGGCGAAAGACGCGGCGGCGGCAGGGATGGTCGTGGGCGGTTCGCGGCAACGCCAGGACCGCCGCCAGGATCGCGCCGAAGCGTCGCAACAGAATGCGGCAGCGGCCTCTACATATAGCAATTGCATGCAGCAGCGCGGGTATCAAGTGGCGCCGTGAGGCGCGAGGGTTGACGGGTGAACGGGCTGGGGGTGCGCTGCATTGCGACTGAGAATAAATCTCAGTACAATCCGGCCACTTTCAACCGACCCGCGCCGCATGAGCCGCAACCCTTTGCTGGCGTCCGACACGACGCCCGCATCCGCCGACGACCAGAACGGAAATTCCAGCGCGATCGCCAAAGCCTATGCGCGCTGGCGCTTGCCGCTCATGCGCGGCCTGGCCCGCTTCAAGGGCAGCATCGGCAGCGCCGAGGACGCGCTGCACGATGGCGTCGTCAAATGGGTGGCGGCCAATCCCGCGCTGGATTCTTCCGATGAGCAGGGTGCATACCTGCGCAGGACGGTATTGAACGGCGTGGCGGACGAATTCCGCGAGCGCAAGGCGGGGCGGCGCCTGCAGACCGTGTCGCTCGATGAAGCAGAAGAGGGCGTGGGGGCCCTGGCGGCGGGCGATGCTTCATGTCCCATGCGCGCTGCCGCGCATCAGCAACGGTTGGCGCGCCTGGGCGAGGCCTTGCAGGAACTCCCCGAACGCCAGCGCGAAGCCTTTGTGCTGAGCCGTTTCGATGGATTGACACAGGACGAAGTCGCCGCCCGCATGCAGATATCGCGGCGCATGGTGGTCAAGCATCTGGCGCGGGCAATCGCTTACTGCGAGGTCCGCGTGCACTATGCTACGGTTGCCCAGATGCAGCAATTGCATCGGCCCGCTGGCGATGACGCCGGCCTGGACAAGAACAACAATAGCGACTCCGCCTCGTCATGACCGAACCGTCTTCCTCTGCCTCGCCGGACACGCTCGCCTTGCACGAAGCGGCGGCTGAATGGCTGGTGCGTCGCCAGGACGCCAGCTGGTCGGACGCTGATGAACAGGAATTGCATGCCTGGCTGGCCGCCCAGCCCGCGCATCGGCAGGCCTATTCGCGGGTATCGCGAACCTGGGATGACCTGTCGCAGGCGCCTCGCCCCGTCTTGGCCCGCGACGCGCAGGCGGCCAGCCGTCCATCCCCGCGCTTGCCGCGACGCGCCTCGCGGAAGGCCTCCACCCAGCCGCGTTTCTGGGGCGCGCTGCTGGGGCAACCCGTCTTTTCGAAGACCTTCGCCGCCGCCTGTGCGGCGCTGGTCGTGGGCGGCGGCTACGGTTGGTATCGCTGGGACAACACGCCCGGTTATGTGTTGAGCGTGAACACGGCGGCGGGAGAGGTGCGTCAGCTGGACCTGCCCGACGGCTCCCATGTCGCGCTGAATTTCGGCAGCACGCTGGAGGTCCGCTACTACCCGCGGCGCCGCGAGCTGGTGCTGAACCAGGGCGAAGGGTTCTTTGACGTGGCGCCGGATACCAGCCGTCCGTTCACCGTCGATGCACGGCAAAGCCGGATCACCGTGGTGGGCACGGCCTTCAATGTGCGCAACACCCCGGATCAGGTCGTCGTCAAGGTGTCGCACGGCCGTGTGCGTGTGCAGCCCGATCGCGACAAGGCCACGCCGGAATTGTCGCTGAACGCCGAGCAAGGCGTGACCGTGGATGCGCGAAACGCCACCTATCAGGCAGTGGCAGCGGTGCCGGACGGCGTGGGCGGGTGGCGCAATGGCCGTCTGGTGTACCGGCGCACGCCGCTGGGCGAAGTGGTCCAGGAAGTCGCGCAGTACCTGGGCAAGCCGGTGGCGCTGGCCAGCCCGGGCCTGAAGTCCCTGCCGGTCTCGGGCTTTGCCGCGACCAATGCGCCCGCCGCATTCCTGGAAGCCTTGCCGGATCTGCTCCCGGTGCAGGTCAAGCGCGCGCCCGACGGCGGCTACCTGATCCTGGATCGCTGAGCGTCCAGGCGCCTGCCTGAAAATTATTTTTATTCGCATGTGGTGTGCGGGTTCCCAATCCCGCCCCGGAATCCGTTTACTCCCGCAAGGCCGGTAGCGGCCAACAACGATGGAGCGGGAATGGGACGGGGATTGTTGAAGGGCGCGCTTGTTGGCGGCGCGTTGACGACGGGCATGCAGCTCAGGGCGATGCCGGCAATGGTGGCGGGCGCGCTGGCTGCGCTGGCATGGCCCGCTGCGGTGCATGCGCAGCCGCAAGCGTCGCAGGTGGATTTCAGCATTCCGGCTCAGCCGCTGGAGCATGCCTTGAGGATGTTTTCGGAGCAGTCCCGGCATCAGGTGCTGTTCGACGAGGCCGTGGTGGCGGGCAAACGCTCGCCAGCGGTCAACGGCCGTTACACGCCGCGGGAAGCGCTGGACCAGTTGCTGTCCGGTAGCAACGTGCGTGTGAACAGCGCCAGGCCGAATGTGTACACCTTGACGGTGGTCGGGCAAGCCTCGGGCGATGCTGTCACGCTGCAGTCGGTGACAGTCACCGGCAGCGGCGTGGGCAATCCCACCACCGAAGGAACCGGCTCATACACGAGCGATGCCATCACGATCAGCAAGATGACACAGTCGGTCAAGGAGACGCCGCAATCGGTCAGCGTGCTCACGCGCCAGCTGCTGGACGACAAGAACCTGACCACGCTGGACGAGGCGCTGGCGCAGACCACCGGCGTGACCAAGACGGCAAGAAACTTCGGCAACCACAAGTTCTCGATCCGCGGCTTCACGGTGGACGACAGCAATTACCTGGTCGACGGCGTGGCCGGCGTGGTCTATGCCCCGGTGGGCTGGCTGCCCATCGACACCGCTGTCTTCGATCGTGTGGAAGTGCTGCGCGGCGCGGCCGGCTTGATGCTGGGCTCGGCGGATCCCAGCGGCGCGATCAACATGGTGCGCAAGCGTCCGCGCGGCGAAGGCCATTTCGAGGGCTCCACCACGGTGGGATCCTGGGACAACTACCGCATGGAACTCGATGGCGGCGGCCCGCTCAACGAGTCCGGCACGGTGCGCGGCCGCCTGGTGACTGCCTATCAGGATCGCCATTACTTCTACGATGGCACGAAGTCGAAATCGCCCCTGGTCTACGGCGTGATCGACGCCGATCTCGGGCGCGACACGACGCTGACGTTCGGGGCGCGCCACCAGGCCACCGATACGGACGGCTATTGGTTGTTCGGCCTGCCGCGCTATACCGACGGCGGCGCGCTGGACGTTTCGCGCTCGACCTCGCTGATCCAGGATTGGAACCGGCAGAAGGGCCAGGTGAACGAAGTGTTCGCCGAAGCCGAGCACCGGCTCGACAAGGACTGGAAAGTGCGCCTGTCGCTCAATCACACCGAGGTCGACCTGGACCAGCGCGTGGCCATTCCGGTCGGCGGCGTGGATCGGGCGACCGGCGTGGGTTCCAGCTTCTATACCATCTATTTCAACAATGCGAGCGTGAAAAGCGATGGCATCGATCTGAACACCACGGGCAGTTTCCAGGCGCTGGGCGGCACGCACCAGATTCTGCTTGGCACCAGCTGGTCGCGCCAGCGCGTCAACCAGAAGTCGGCGAATCTGGACAGCGACTCGCCCATCAACGTGTACGACCCGGACCATTCCTCCATTCCTGAGCCCACGCGTCCAGCGTGGGGCAGCAAGGAAACGTCGCGTTTGGAGCAGACCAGCCTGTACGGCAGCATGCGCCTGCAATTGGCGGACCCGTTGCATTTGCTGCTGGGAGGCAAGTTCAGCTGGCTGAAGTACCGGTCCGACGATGGTCTGACGGGCGCGAGAACCCGGGACTATGAGCAGAAGCATGAATTCACGCCCTATGCCGGACTGGTCTACGACCTGGACCAGCAATGGTCGGTCTACACCAGTTATGCGGACACCTACCAGCCGCAGAGCACCTACGTAACGTCTTCGGGCAAGCCACTGGACCCGTCCATCGGCGCCAACTACGAGGCGGGGGTGAAGGGCGAACTCTACGACGGACGCTTGAACCTATCCGCAGCGGTATTCACCGTGAAGAAGTCCGGCATCGCAGTGGAGGACTTGTCTGCCCCCGGAAACTGCCCGGGTTCGCTGGCCTCGCCCAATTGCTATCGCAACGGCGGGACGCTGCGCAGCAAGGGCTTTGAACTGGAAGCCAGCGGGGAACTGTCGCCGGGTTGGCAAGTGATGGCCGGCTACACCTACGTCACCAGCCGCGACGACGAAGGCGAGACGATCAGCGCGGAAACCCCGCGCCATCTGTTCCGCCTGTCCACCACGTACCAGCTGCCGGGGCGCTGGAACGCCTTCAGCGTCGGCGGCGGCGTGTCGGCGCAAAGCGGCTACTCGTACAAGGCCTATGACGACATGTCGGTGCGGATGGGCGCGCCCGGCCGCGCGGTGTGGGACCTGCGCGCGGGCTATCGCATCAACAAGCACTGGTCCGCCAGCCTGAACGTGGCGAACGTGTTCGACAAGGACTACTACGGCATGGTCAGCCAGATCCGGCGCGGCAACCACTACGGCGAGCCTCGCAACGTGATGCTGACCTTGCGGGGTACGCTGTGACCGGCCGCGTGTCGGCCGATGATCACGGCGGCCTGCGGACCCAGTTGTGAAAGGGGGATTTCGCCAAAGCATGTCATGGCTGCACACCTGGTGCGGCCTGACCTGCGGCTGGCTACTGTGCGCGATCTTCCTGACCGGCACGCTCAGCGTGTTCCGGGAACCCATCACGCGCTGGATGGAAGCAGGGCCGCCGGCCGATCCCGCTGCCGCGGCCGTGGACGCCCGGCAGTGGCTGCCGCGCGCCACGCAGGAGCTGTCGTCCCGCGCGGCGGCGGCTTCCGCCTGGGACATCTCCCTGCCGGTCCGGCCCGGCTGGCCGGCGCAACTTTCCTGGCGCACCGACGACGGCGCACGCCAAGAGATCTGGCTGGACTCGCGCACGGGCGCAGTGCAGCCGCCGCCCCAGATCCGCGAGACCGAGGGCGGCCGGCATTTCATGTCCTTCCACTACACCTTGCACGGCGGCTTGCCGGGCTACTGGCTGGTGGGCTGGATATCCATGTGCATGCTGGTCGCGCTGGTCTCCGGTGTGGTGGTGCACAAGCGCATCTTCAAGGACTTTTTCACTTTTCGTCCGGGCAAGGGACTGCGCAGCTGGCTGGACGCGCACAACGCCACGGCGGTGCTGACGCTGCCGTTCCTCTTCATGATCGGCTACACGGGCCTGGCGTTCTTCTACACCAGTTACATGCCCTGGCCGCTGCATGCGGCGTATGGCGGAGACGCCGGCGCCTATTGCCGTTACCAGGCCGAGCTCGCGCCAGCGCAGCCTGTGCCGCGCATCGCGGGGCCGGGTTTGGACGGGGTTCCGGATCTATACCCGTTGCTGTCGCGCGCGCGCGAACTGACCGGGCAGGAAGCGGCGCGCCTCACGATAGAGCGTCCCGGCGATGCGCGCGGCATCGTCCTGGTGTCCGGGCGCAAGCCCCTGGCCGGCGCCGCCCCGCGCCTGCTCACAGATGCCAGCCGCGTCGTGTTCGATGGCGCGAGCGGAGCGGTCTTGCAGGTCGTGCCCGCTCATCACGAGGGGTTTGAAGCAAAGCAGGTCCATGAGACGATCGAAACCCTGCACAAGGCAGACTTTGGCGGATGGACCATCAAGTGGCTGTATTTCTTCAGCGGCCTGATGGGAACCGCCATGATCGCCATCGGCACGCTGCTGTACTCCATCAAGCGGCGCAAGAAGAGCGAGCATGAATTCGGGAGGGGCACGGCGCGGGTCTACCGTTGCGTGGAGGCATTGAACGTGGCGGCGCTGGCGGGCGTCGCCGTGGCAAGCATCGCCTACTTTTACGGCAACCGCCTGATCCCCGCCGCCTGGCCGGAACGCAGCGCCTGGGAGATCCGCATTTTCTTCGCCGTGTGGGCCGCGACCCTGGTCCATGCGCTGTTGCGCGCGCCGCGCAGCGCATGGATCGAGCAACTGGCTGCGGCTGCCGTGCTCTGCCTGGGGCTGCCGATATTGAACTGGGTGACGACGGGCCGGCATGCATGGATCTATGCAGCCCGCGGAGAATGGCCGCAGGCGGCAGTGGAGATCACTGCGCTCGGGTTTGGCCTGCTGCTGGCCTGCATGGCTCATGCGCTGGGGCGGCGCTGGAAGGCCGTGCCGGCGGTCGCCGCGCCGTCGTCGCGCAAAGCGCCTCCTGCCAGCCACGATGATGCAGTTTATCGCTGGGGAATCGCGAGCCGCGTGATGGCTGCGGCAGCGGGCGGCTACCTGTTATCCGCCCTGGCGATGTCGGTCCTGGCGCTGGCGTGGCCTGCCAGGGCCGGCGTCTCGCCGGCTGCCGGCGTGCTCGGCGGAACGCTTTTGAGCTTTGTCGTATACACGGCGATCGGCGTAGGCGTGTTCGGCGCCCGCAGCGCGCAACGTGCTTGGGCGCTGATCGCGGTGGCCAGCCTGGCGTCTGGCGCGTTGGTACTCGGTCTGCGCCCATAAGGGCGGGTTGCGCTATCCGTTGGCTACCGATGGGAAACGTCAGGAACGGCGGCCCATCGCACCCAGCCGCGCCTGCATCAGTTCCAGCAGCGCCCGAACCCGCGCCGTGATCATCGGCGCCGATGGCCGCATGGATTCGGTGGCGCGCCGATTCGTCGCGGGAGACAACGCGCCGGTTTATCAGGGCTTCGTGAATTGGATAGGGGTGGCGCAGGCGGACGGTGTGCTGGTCGACGAAATCGCCATCCAGGACTATTGGGGCGCGGGCGAGCGCTTTGGCGCCGTGGCGGTGCGGCCGGGCCTGGTCCACTGGGCGGGCGCGCAGGCGCGGCCCTTGTCCGCGGCCGGGCCTGCGGCGGACCTGCGCCAGGAGGTCGAGGCGTTGTTCGGGAAATGGCCCGACCCTGTCGCGCGCATCATCCGCGCGACGCCGGCGCACGCCATCCGCCTGATCGCCGTGCACGACCTCGATCCCCTGACAAGCTGGAGCCGGGGCAACGTGCTGTTGGTGGGCGACGCCGCGCACGCGCCCCTGCCGACCTCGGGGCAGGGCGCGTGCCAGGCGCTGGAGGATGCCTGGCACCTGGCCCGATGCCTGAACGGCCCGGACGCGGGCCTAGCGGCGGCTCTGAGTGAATTTGCGCAGATACGCATTCCCAAGACCACGCAGTTGATCGAACAGGCGCGGGTATCTGCGCGCGGCCTGTTCGCCACGGACCCGCAGACCTGCCGCATCCGCAACGAGCACGCCAAGACGGCAGATCCCGTGCATGTTGCGCAAGCCCTGGCGGCGGGTTGGGCCCAAGAATTGCCTATGCCCGGACTCGGGAGCAGCGCGCCCGTTCACGGCGCCGGATTCGGCCGCCTGGCCCGCATCTGAACGCCTGAGCCGGGTCAGAACGCTACAAGCCCAGTCCCAGCAGCATGAGGAAGGTGCCAAACAGGATGAAATGGGTCATGCCCTCGATCGCGTTGGTCTGGCCGTCATTGAGGTTGATTGCCGCCACCAGCAGGGTGACGAGCATCATCAATGTCTGCGCCGGCGTCATGGCCATGACGATGCGCTGACCTGTGATCAAGGCCAGGGCCTCCATCGCCGGCACGGTCAGTATCACCGTGGACAACGAAGCGCCAAGCGCGATATTGACCACCGATTGCATCCGGTTCGCGAGCGCCGCGCGCAATGCGGTCAGCATTTCCGGCGCGGCGGAAATGCCGGCCACGATCAGTGCCACCAAGCCAGGAGGCACTTCGATGCCTTCCAGGCTGCGATCGAGGGAATGGGACATCAGTTCGGCAAGCGCGCCCACGGCAATGATGCCGATCGCCATGACCGCCGCCGATTGGCCTCGGGTTGGGTAGCCTGAGGTTGGCAGGGGCCTGCGGGTTTTCTTGTCCGGATAGCTGTAGCTGAAGAAGTAGCTGTGCGGGCCGGTCTGCATGCGCAGGAACACGCCGTACAGGAGCAGCATGGCCGCAATCGTGAAACTGCTATACGCGCGCCAGCGCGACTGCGGAATGAACTCGGGAATGATCATCGAGACCGTAACCGCGGTCAGGATCATCACGCTGTAAGTTCGGGCGGAATCGTCGTTGTATGCCTGCTCGCCGTGCTTGAAACCGCCGATCAGGGCGGCTACGCCCAGGATGCCGTTGATGTCCAGCATGACGGCCGAATAGATACTGTCGCGCACCAGCGTGGGTGAGTGGGCCTTGGTGGACACGATTGCCAGCACGATGACCTCGACCAGCACGGCGGATAGCGTCAGGATCATGCTGCCGTAAGGGTCGCCAAGCTTCTGCGCGACACGCTCGGCGTGGCGGGCGACGCTCAGCGAAGCGGCCAGGATGGCGGTGATCAAAACGGCAGTCTCGACCAGGCTGGCAAGGCGGCCGTAACCGCTTGCGCCGGAATCGGCCAGGTATCCGGCGGCGGCCAGCGCGCAGGCCAGCAACAGGAGCTTTTCGGACTGCAGAATGGATTTCATCTGGGCTCCGCCGGCCGCAATCCTGTCAGCCTAGCACGCCGCATGTATTCTTTCCCTGGCCGGAGGCGGGCACGGAACTTGCTGAACAGGATGTCCCGTGGAGCAAGGGGGCCAGCATGCTCAACACTCGCGTACCCAGGCGGCGTCCGGCGCCGAAGCGTTCGGCTGCACCCGACGCGGGCGGTGCTGACCATCCGGTAGCGCGCTTCTTTGATCATTTTGCCGCGCATGTGACCAAGTGGGTGGGGTCGCCCATCGCCTTCGGATTGGCGGTCATCACTGTTGTGCTGTGGGGGGCCTCCGGTCCTGCGTTCGGCTATTCCGAAGTGTGGCAATTGGTGATCAATACCGGCACCACCATAGTCACGTTCCTGATGGTGTTCCTGATTCAACAAAGCCAGAACAAGGACAGCGAGGCGTTGCACCTCAAACTCGATGAATTGCTTATTGCGCTGGAGGGCGCGGACGAAGGGCTGGTCGACGCGGAGCGCCTGGACGAAGACAAGCTGCTCGCCCTGGCCGCGGCCTGTACCGCTCGCGCCAGGCAGGAACGCCGCCGCCGCGCCCGCAAAAGGAGGCAGCCATGATCGGAATCAAGCCAACGGTCCGCAAGGGCCAATACGACGGCCCGCTAGCGCGGGAAGAATTCCGCCTGCGCTTCATGCGGCGCTTTTACGATCCAGCGTTCGAGGCCGAGCGCGACGCGCTGGAGCGCCTGGAAGCGATTGCCTGGGAAGGCTACGAAGCAGGGCGCAAGGCGCCTGTCACGGTGAAAGCCGGCCAGGGCTACGCCGATCCCGATTACGATCTTTCCCAGGAGTGGAAGGAAACGCGCGACCGCCTGGAGCGCGCGGAGGCAGTTCAGCGCGATCCGGACACCCCGTCTCGCGTCCTGGTGATCGTCGGCGCCGCGCGCAATGACGGCACCTGTCCCGGGGAGGTCTCCAAAAGCTGGCGGCTGGCGCGCCTCGTCCTGGATGAGCTGCAGACGGCCGGCGTGCAGACGGACCTGTTGGATCTCAGCCGCCTGGTTTCCGAATATGAGTACCGCATCCATCCCTGCAAGGGCTGCGTGTCGACCGCGATGCCCCTGTGCCATTGGCCATGCAGCTGCTATCCGAACCACTCGCTGGGACAGTCCAACGACGCCATGGCCGGGATCTACGAGCAATGGGTCGCGGCACATGGCGTGATCCTGGTGGCGCCCACGTACTGGTACCAATCGCCCAGCCCCTTGAAGCTGATGATAGACAGGCTGGTGTGCGCCGACGGCGGCAATCCCGATCCCACGCTGACTGGCGGCAAGGATCCGCTCAAAGCCAAACAGGTCGAGCTTGCCGGTTGGCCATACCCCAAGCATCTGGCCGGCCGCGCCTACGGCCTGGTGGTGCATGGAGACGTGGCCGGCGTCGAGGCGCAGCGGCGCGGGTTGGCCGATTGGCTGGACTGGATGGGGCTGATGGACGCGGGCGCGGCGTCGCGGCTGGACCGCTACATCAGCTATTACCGCCCGTATGCCACCAGCCACGACGACTTGGACCAGGACCAGGCGGTGCAGCAGGAAGTGCGCAACGTGGCGCAGGCCATGGCCAATTTCCTGCCGCGCCTGCGGCGCGGCGAATTCGAGGGACTGGATCAGGGCATCCGTGATCCCAGGCCGAAGTAAACCGCAGTAGCATGAAGGGAGGATTCGACAGGAGGCCCCTATGGAACACGCCAGTTGGGATTTCGAGCTCGAGCGTCCGGTTGAGCATCAGGGCAGCTGGAGCATCGCTTATGTGCTGGTGCCGCCGGAGGCGGGAGCGCCGCAGGAGCGGATAGCCGTCGAGGAGCGCTTCGCCTCGGCCCAGGTTGCGATAGACGAGGCGACGCGGCTGGCCCAGATCCACGTCGCGGACTTGAACGGGGATACCGCGTCGTTCGAGAAGCCGACAGACACGGAAGTGCCGTTCGGCAAGAATCCACGGTTCTGACGCCTCTTGCGCGGGCGTTGTGGCATGGCGCTTGCTGATACCGGGCTGCGGCGGATTTCGCCGCACTTCCTGATAGGTGCTGCGATGCCCCAGATCCAATTCGAGTTGGCTTTGCATCCGATAACGATGGCGTCCGTGCCGCCGCCCGGGACCCCAGCCCATCGGCCGCCGGCGCAGAATCCGGATGACGCCAACGACAGCGCTCAAGGCGATGAGGTGCCCGACGAGGACATCGAGCCCGCCGACACGACGTCCAAGGACAACGCCGCCGAGGGTTCGGCGGACAGGTAACCTAAAATGGCGCTCCGATCATTTCAAGGCGCCTATGGCGCCGCCTGCCCAGGTTCCCTCCATGCAAGAAAACACGTCCGCCGCGCAGCCGGCATCCGGAACGCCGCAACGTCAGAGATTCGAGTCGCTCGTGCGCACGCTCGAAGCGCAGCGCGCCCGCCTGCGCGGCTGGCAGGCCGTGCTGCCGGAATACCAGAAGAAATACGAAGACGTGCTGGCGCCGCTGGAGACGGTCGAGGTCGAACTGAAGGCCAAGCTGGTGGCCTGCTTCGACCATGCCTGCAAGCAGAAGGAACTGACCAAGGCGGAACGCGCCCTGGCGTCGGAGATCGCTGCGCAGCTGGCACAGGAAACGCTGGACGCCATCGTGCTGGATGGCACGCCGGCCGAGTGCGACACGGACAGGCTGAAGGCCTTGTATCTCAAGCATGCCGGCTCGGACTACGACGCCGGCGTGGAAGACGGACAGGACGAGGACGATGCCGCAGCGCTGCTGACCCAGGCGGCGGGCGATAGTCCCGCACCCGCGCCCGAAACGCTGGCGGAAATCGAAGCCTTGGCCGCTGCCGGTCCCGATCGTCTGGCTGGCGTCGATGAGGAACGCTACGCGCAGTACATCCAGGCACTGGACGCGCAGCTCGCCAAGCTGGCCGGCGAAATCGCAGCCGCGGAAGACGGCTTCAAGGCCAAATACCATTTCGATCCCGCGCAATCTATAGACCCTTCCGAACTGATGGAAGACCTGGACGCGGAGATCGCCGATGCCGAGGAATACATAGGCGAACTCGAATTCGAGCTGTCGCAGTTCGTCGACATGCAGCAGGTCAAGGCCTGGCTCAAGGCCATGAAGCAGCAGCTGGCGGCCACACGCCGGCGCGAGGGGCGCGGCTGAGGCTCAGGCGGCCGGACGCCGAGCGACCGGCACCACCTTCATCACCGGCGCGGCCGTCTTGCCCGCATCGGCCCGCGGCCGGATCATCATCGGGAAGAAGCGCCACAGGTATAGCGCGAAGGCCAGCGCCCAGGCGGTCGCCGAGGCATGCAGGAAGCCGATGGTGGCGGCGGTCGGGAGCAGGGCGGCCAGGCGCAGCAGGGCCGCCAGAATCATCAGCGCATAGCTCAACACCATGCTGCGGTCGGTCTGCAGCGGCCGGCCCAGGTGACCGAGCGCGGTGCGCGTGACCATGCCCAGGATCAGCGCCGAGAATCCGGCCACGCCGATCACGTGGGCGGGCCAGGCGGGCCGCAGCACATAGCCGGCCAATTGCGCCGCGCCTGCCAGCAGGCCGATGCCCAGGCCGCAATACCCCGCATACAGGATCCACAACAGCGGCACCTTGCGCACCGCCCAGGGCTTCCAGGATATCCATTGCGCCAGGGCGATCAAGCCGGTCGCGGCCAGCGCCAGCGCCGCAGCTTGCGGCTGGCCGGCAAGCAGGCAGGCGATGGCGACGATGCCCGTACCCAGCTGCCAGTGGCCGCTGCGGGTGTGCGGCGGGATGTCCAGTCCCGCCACGGCGCGCTTGGCGAAGAAGGGGATGACCCGGCGCGCGATCAGCAGCGTCAGCACCGCCATGCACAGCAATCCGGCATTGAAGTAGCGCATCAGCGCATAGTAGTCGCCCTGGACCGAGGCCCAGAGGTAGAGCGCGTTGGTGGCGGCAAGGCCCAGCAGCAGGAAGGGTATGCCGTAGTTGCGCTGGTTGCGCGTGACGGCGACGGCGCGGCCCAGCGCGCCCGCGGCCCACAGGAAGAACAGCAGGTCCGCCGCCGCAGCCACCACGAAGGCCGGACGTCCGGGTACGAGATAGCCCGCGCGCGCCACGATCCACACCGCGCACAAAATGGCCAGGGGCGTGCCGCGCAAGGGGTTCTTGCCGGTCCAATTGGCGCCCGCCGTCAGCAGGAAGCCCACCGCGATGGTGGCGACGAAGCCCCACAGCATCTCGTGCGCGTGCCAGAACATGCCGTTCAACACGCCCGTGAGGCGTGCCGGCGCATGCACCCATAGCAGCACGGACGCCAGCGCCCAGAAGCAGCCGGCCAGGTAGAGCGGCCGGAAGCCCATTTCCGTGAAGGCGCGCCATTGGGGCCGCGGACGGGGAGGGGCAGCGGCGGGTTCTTCGATGCTAAGCAGCGTGCTCATGAAGGCAGTCGCGGCGCCGTTTCGGCTTCGCGTTTAAAGGTGTATTTGAAATGCATATTAATGCCTCCCGCGCGTTGCCGCCAGCGCGGCCGCTTGATCCAGCGCAAGCCGGGCCGCCAGGAAAGGGGTGACTAGTCACATCGGCAAGGGGCTTCTGGTCAGCTGGCGAATGGTCCGCAAGGCCCGCCATGCCTAGGCTAGCCACATGTCTTCGTGAGTAAAGCGAGAGTAACCATGGCAGCAAGTCAACCTTCCGCCGGCGCGCCGATGCGGGTCCTGATTTCAAGCACATTCGCCTTCACCATCTGTTTCGCGGTGTGGATGATCTTTGCGGTGCTGGGCATTCCCATCAAGCAGCAACTGGGCCTGTCCGAAACCGAGTTCGGCCTGCTGGCCGCCATGCCGGTGCTGACCGGTTCGCTGGTGCGGGTGCCGCTGGGCATCTGGACGGACCGCTACGGCGGCCGGCCGGTGTTCTTCATCCTGATGCTGCTTGCGGTGGTGCCGATCTGGCTGCTGTCCTACGCCACCGAGTACTGGCAGTTCCTGGTGCTGGCGCTGTTCGTCGGCCTGACTGGCGGCTCGTTCTCGGTCGGCACGCCCTACGTGGCGCGCTGGTTCCCGCGCAACAAGCAGGGCCTGGCGATGGGCGTGTTCGGCGCCGGCAACTCGGGCTCGGCCATCACCAAGTTCGTGGCCCCCGCCCTGATCGCGGCGGCGGGCGGCGCCTGGGTCATCGTGCCCCAGGTCTATGCCGTGGCGCTCCTGGTCACGGCCATCCTGTTCTGGCTGTTCTCTTCTTCCGACCCCGCGCACCGCGTCAAGAGCGGCGCCAGCCTGTCGGCCCAGATGGCCATGCTGAAGGACCCGCGCGTCTGGCGCTATTGCCAGTACTACTCGGTGGTGTTCGGCGGCTACGTGGCGCTGGCGCTGTGGATGACCAAGTACTACATCGGCGAATACGGCTTCGACATGAAGCTGGCGGCGCTGCTGGCAGCCTGCTTCTCCCTGCCCGGGGGCGTGCTGCGCGCCGTCGGCGGCTGGATCTCGGACCGCTACGGCGCCTACAAGACCACCTGGTGGGTGATGTGGGTGTGCTGGGTGGCGTTCTTCCTGCTGAGCTATCCGCAGACGGAATTCACCATCGTGACGGCCAACGGTCCGCGCAGCTTCGGCATCGCGCTGGGGCCGGTCACCTTCACCGTGCTGCTGTTCGTGGTCGGCATCGCCATGGCCATCGGCAAGGCCTCGGTCTTCAAGTTCATCTCGGACGAGTTCGGCGAAAACATCGGCGCCGTTTCCGGCATCGTCGGCCTGGCCGGCGGGCTGGGCGGCTTTGTGCTGCCGATCATGTTCGGGATCCTGCTCGACCTGACGGGCGTCCGCTCCAGCGCCTTCATGCTGCTGTACGGCACCGTCTGCGTCTCCCTCATCTTCATGCACTTCAGTTTCCGGCCGGAAAGCGCGGCCATTGCCCGGCAACACGCCGCCTCTCCCTCCACCACCTCCTGAGAGTATCCCTATGTCTTCCACTCAAGTCCTTGCGCGCTGGGAGCCGGATAATCCCGGTTTCTGGAAGCAGACCGGCGCCCGCGTCGCCAACCGCAATCTCTGGATCTCCATTCCGGCGCTGATGCTGGCGTTCAGCATCTGGATGCTGTGGAGCGTGGTGGTGGTCAATCTGGACCGCGCCGGCTTCATGCTGTCCAAGAACCAGATGTTCTGGCTGACGGCGCTGCCCGCGCTGTCGGGCGCGACCCTGCGCATCTTCTATTCCTTCCTGGTGCCCGTCTTCGGCGGGCGCAAGTGGACGGCCATTTCCACGGCTTCGCTGCTGATTCCGGCGCTGGGCATGGGCTTCGCCCTGCGCGACCCGACGACTTCGTTCCCGACGCTGCTGATCCTGGCGCTGCTGTGCGGCCTGGGCGGCGGCAACTTCAGTTCCAGCATGGCCAACATCAGCTTCTTCTTTCCGAAGGAGAAGAAGGGCCTGGCCACCGGGCTGAATGCCGGTATCGGCAACCTGGGCGTGTCCCTGGTGCAGTTCGTGGTGCCGGTGGTGATCTCCATCGGCGTATTCGGCGTGGCGGGCGGCGAGCCCCAGGTCATCAACGCCAATGGCGCGCAGCAGAACCTGTGGCTGCAGAACGCCGGCTTCATCTGGGTGATCCCCATTGCGCTGGCCTCGATCGCCGCGTGGTTCGGCATGAACGACATCGCGGATGCCCGCGCCTCGTTCGCGGACCAGGCCGTCATCTTCAAGCGCAAGCACAACTGGCTGATGTGCTGGCTGTACGTGGGCACCTTCGGTTCCTTCATCGGCTTTTCGGCCGGCTTCGCCATGCTGACCAAGACGCTGTTCCCGCAGGTCGACCCCATGGCCTATGCCTTCCTCGGCCCGCTGGTGGGTTCGCTGACGCGGCCGTTCGGCGGCTGGGTGTCGGACAAGCTGGGCGGCGCGCGGGTCACGCTGTTCACCTTCGCGGCGATGATCGTCGCGGTGCTGGGCGTGGTGATGTTCCTGCCGGTCGCCGGACAGCCCGGCAACTTCAACGGCTTCCTGGCCATGTTCATCGTGCTGTTCGCGCTGACCGGCGTGGGCAACGGTTCGACCTTCCGCATGATTCCCGTGATCTTCCTGCGTGAACGCACGCAGGCGGCCGAAGGCAAGGGCGCCGCGGCGCAGAAGCAGGCCCAGGCGGACGCCGCCAAGGAGTCGGCCGCGGTGCTGGGCTTCTCGGGCGCGATCGGCGCATACGGCGGCTTCTTCATCCCGCGCAGCTTCGGCACCTCGCTCGAGATGACCGGCAGCGTGCAGGCGGCCCTGTATTGCTTCATCGGCTTCTACGCCACCTGCATGGTCATCACCTGGTGGTACTACGCCCGCCGCAATGCGCCGGTGCCTTGCTAGAGCGAAACGGACGCGGCCGGAGTGACTAGTCATTCTGCCGCGCCCGGCCTGTGCCACCGGCGAATGGTCCGGCAGGCGGGCCGCGCCCACAATGGATTCAACAGCATTGATCGCAGTACGCGCCGGCCGGACCGGCGCTCTTGGAGAATAGAGAATGAGCCATTTTCTGGACCGCTTGAAGTTCATGTCGCGGGTGAAGTCCACCTTCGCGGACGGTCACGGCGAAACGGTCAACGAGGACCGCAAGTGGGAAAACGCCTACCGCGCCCGCTGGCAGCATGACAAGGTGGTGCGTTCGACGCACGGCGTGAACTGCACCGGCTCCTGCTCCTGGAAGGTCTACGTCAAGAACGGCCTGATCACCTGGGAAACCCAGCAGACCGACTACCCGCGCACGCGGCCGGACCTGCCCAACCATGAGCCCCGCGGCTGTCCGCGAGGCGCTTCGTACAGCTGGTACGTGTATTCGGCGCAGCGCGTGAAGTACCCGATGATCCGCGGTCGCCTCATGGAAATGTGGCGCGAGGCCCGCAAGACCATGGACCCGATCGCGGCCTGGGAGTGGATCAGCCAGGATCCCAAGCGCGCCAAGCGCTACAAGGCCGTGCGCGGACTGGGCGGCTTTGTGCGCGCCGACTGGGATACGGCGATGGAAATCGTGGCCGCCGCCAACGCGCTGACGATCAAGAAGTTCGGCCCTGACCGCGTGATCGGCTTTTCGCCGATCCCGGCCATGTCCATGGTCAGCTACGCCGCCGGCGCGCGCTACCTCAGCCTGCTGGGCGGCGCCTGCCTGAGCTTTTACGACTGGTACTGCGACCTGCCGCCCGCCAGCCCGCAGATCTGGGGCGAACAGACCGACGTGCCGGAATCGGCCGATTGGTACAACTCGACCTACCTGATGGTGTGGGGTTCCAACGTGCCCCAGACCCGCACGCCGGACGCGCACTTCTACACCGAAGTCCGCTACAAGGGCACCAAGACGGTGGCCGTGTCCAGCGACTTCGGTGAAATGGTCAAATTCGGCGATATCTGGCTGGCGCCCAAGCAGGGCACCGACGCCGCGCTGGCGATGGCCATGGGCCATGTGATCCTGAAGGAATTCCACCTCTCCGGCGCGTCGGACTACTTCCGCGACTACGTGCGCCGCTACACCGACATGCCCATGCTGGTGCAGCTGAAGGAGCGCGACGGCTTCTACGCGCCGGACCACTTCCTGCGCGCCTCGCACCTGGACGGCGCGCTGGGCGAACAGAACAACCCGGACTGGAAGACGCTGGTGCTGGACGCCAAGAGCGGCGACCTGGTCGCGCCCAACGGCAGCATCGGCTTTCGCTGGGGCGAGGGCGCGGTCAACGGCGGCGAAAAGGTCGGCCGCTGGAACCTGGAGTCCAAGGACGGCGGCAGCGGCCGCGAGATCGAACCCACGCTGAGCCTGCTGGACCAATCCGACGCCGTGGTCGGCGTGGGCTTCCCGTATTTCGGCAGCGAGCATGGCGAGCTGCAGGTGCGCAATGTGCCGGCGCGCCGCATCCGCCTGGCCGACGGCAGCGAAGCCCTGGTGGCCACGGTGTACGACCTGCAGATGGCCAACTACGGCCTGGACCGCGGCCTGGGCGGCGGCAACGTCGCCAGTTCCTATGACGATGACGTGCCTTACACGCCCGCCTGGCAGGAAAAGCATACCGGCGTGCCGCGCGCGCAGGTCATCCAGGTGGCGCGCGAATTCGCGCAGAATGCCCACGACACCGAAGGCAAGTCCATGGTGATCGTCGGCGCCGGCCTGAACCACTGGTACCACATGGACATGATCTACCGCGGCATCATCAACATGCTGATGATGTGCGGCTGCGTGGGCAAGAGCGGCGGCGGCTGGGCGCACTACGTGGGCCAGGAAAAGCTGCGTCCGCAGTTCGGCTGGGCCCCGCTGGCCTTCGCCGCGGACTGGGTCCGTCCGCCGCGCCAGATGAACGGCACCTCGTTCTTCTATGCGCATACCAGCCAGTGGCGCCATGAAAAGCTGAACGTCCAGGAGATCCTGGGTCCGACGGCAGACCGGGGCCGCTACGGCGACCTCAGCATGATCGACCTGAACGCCCGCGCCGAGCGCATGGGCTGGCTGCCGTCGGCGCCGCAATTGCGCACCAATCCGCTGGACGTGGTGGCGCAGGCCGAAAGCCAGGGCAAGGATCCGGTGGCATTCGTCGCAGAGCAGCTCAAGTCGGGCGAATTGCGCATGTCGTGCGAGAACCCGGACGATCCGGCCAACTTCCCGCGCAACATGTTCGTGTGGCGCTCCAACATCCTGGGCTCCAGCGGCAAGGGCCATGAGTATTTCCTGAAGTACCTGCTGGGCACGCAGAACGCGGTGTTCGGCGACGAAGCCGAGGCGATCAAGCCCACCGAGGTGACCTACCAGGAAGACGCGGCCGAAGGCAAGCTGGACCTGCTGACGGTGCTGGACTTCCGCATGAGCACCACCTGCCTGTACGGCGACATCGTGCTGCCCACGGCCACCTGGTACGAAAAGGACGACCTCAATACCTCGGACATGCACCCGTTCATCCATCCGCTGAGCGAAGCCGTGCAGCCCTTGTGGGAAAGCAAGACCGACTGGGAGATCTACAAGCTGCTGGCCAAGAAGTTCAGCGAAATCGGCGGCCCCTACCTGGGCAAGCGCCGCGACGTAGTGCTGACTCCTCTGATGCACGACACCCCGGGAGAACTGGGCCAGGCCTTCGAACCCAAGGACTGGAAGCTGGGCGAATGCGACCTGGTTCCCGGCAAGACCGCGCCCAACATGACCGTGGTCGAGCGCGACTACAACGACATCTACCGCAAGTTCACGTCGGTGGGGCCGTTGCTGGACAAGCTGGGCAACGGCGGCAAGGGCATCAACTGGAACACCGAGCACGAAGTGCATGAGCTGGCCGGCATCAACGAGGCCGTGACCGAGCCGGGCGTGAGCCAGGGCCGGCCCAAGCTCGACACCGCCATCGATGCGGCCGAGATGATCCTGACCTTCGCGCCCGAGACCAACGGCCACGTGTCGGTCAAGGCCTGGGAAGCCCTGGGCAAGATCACCGGGCGTGACCACGCACACCTGGCCATCGGCCGCGAGCACGACAAGATCCGCTTCCGCGACATCCAGGCGCAACCGCGCAAGATCATCTCCGCACCCACCTGGTCGGGCCTGGAAAGCGAAGAGGTCAGCTACAACGCCGGCTATACCAACGTGCACGAGCTGATCCCGTGGCGCACGCTGACCGGCCGCCAGCAGTTCTACCAGGACCATCGCTGGATGCTGGACTTTGGCGAAGGCTCCTGCGTGTACAAGCCGGCCATCGACACCAAGACGGTCGCGCCCATGCTGGGCCGCTACCCGAATGGCGAGAAGGAACTGGTCCTGAACTGGCTGACGCCGCACCAGAAGTGGGGCATCCACAGCACGTACTCGGACAACCTGCGCATGCTGACGCTGAGCCGCGGCGGTCCTCACGTGTGGATTTCGGAAGCCGAGGCCAAGCAGGCCGGACTGGTCGACAACGACTGGGTCGAAGTCTTCAACGTGAACGGCACCCTGACGGCGCGGGTGGTGGTGAGCCAGCGCGTGCCGGTCGGCATGTGCCTGATGTACCACGCGCAGGAAAAGATCGTGAACGTGCCGGGCGCCGAAACCAGCGGCAAGCGCGGCGGCATCCATAACTCGGTCACGCGCACGGTGCTCAAGCCCACGCACATGATCGGCGGCTATGCCCAGCAGGCCTACGGCTTCAACTACTACGGCACGGTGGGCGCCAACCGCGACGAATTCGTGGTGCTGCGCAAGATGAAGAAGGTGGACTGGCTGGAAGGTCCGCTGGTTGAAACGCAACAAGAAGAGAAGCAATCATGAGGATACGCGCCCAAATCGGCATGGTGCTGAACCTGGACAAGTGCATCGGCTGCCACACTTGCTCGGTCACCTGCAAGAACGTCTGGACCAGCCGCGACGGCGTCGAGTACGCCTGGTTCAACAACGTGGAAACCAAGCCCGGCATCGGCTATCCCAAGGAATGGGAGAACCAGGAAAAGTGGAAGGGCGGCTGGAAGCGCACCGCCGCCGGCAAGCTGGAACCGCGCCAGGGCGGCAAGCTGCGCATCCTGGCCAATCTCTTCGCCAACCCGAACCTGCCGCAGATCGACGACTACTACGAGCCGTTCACCTTCGACTACGAGCACCTGCAGAAGGCGCCGCTGTCGCAGACGCCGCCCACCGCGCGTCCTGTGTCGGTGCTGACCGGCAAGAAGATGGACAAGATCCATTGGGGCCCGAACTGGGAAGACGACCTGGGCGGCGAATTCAGCGCGCGCAGCCGCGACGCCTTGTTCGAGGGTGTGCAGAAGGAGATGTACTCGACCTTCGAGAACACCTTCATGATGTACCTGCCGCGCCTGTGCGAACACTGCCTGAACCCGGCCTGTGTTGCCAGCTGCCCGTCCGGTTCCATCTACAAGCGTGAAGACGACGGCATCGTGCTGGTCGACCAGGACAAGTGCCGCGGCTGGCGCATGTGCATCTCCGGCTGCCCGTACAAGAAAATCTATTACAACTGGAGCAGCGGCAAGGCCGAGAAGTGCACCTTCTGCTATCCGCGCATCGAGGCCGGCCAGCCCACGGTGTGCTCGGAAACCTGCGTGGGCCGCATCCGCTACCTGGGCGTGATGCTGTACGACGCCGACCAGATCGAGCACGCCGCGTCCACCGCCAGCGAGCAAGACCTTTACCAGTCGCAACTGGACCTGTTCCTGGACCCGCATTCGCCCGAGGTGATTGCCGCCGCGCGCGAACAGGGCATCCCGGAATCGTGGCTCGAAGCCGCCCGCAAGTCGCCGGTCTACAAGATGGCGGTGGAGTGGCGCGTCGCCTTCCCGCTGCATCCGGAATACCGCACCTTGCCCATGGTCTGGTACATCCCGCCGCTGTCGCCCATCCAGACGGCTGCCGAGTCCGGCCAGATGCCGCGCCGCATGGTGGGCAAGAGCGGCATGATCCCCGACGTCTCCAGCCTGCGCATCCCGGTGCGCTACCTGGCCAACCTGCTGACCGCGGGCAAGGAAGCGCCGGTGGTGCAGGCGCTGGAACGCATGCTGGCCATGCGCGCCTACAAGCGCTCCGAGACCGTGCACGGCGAACGCGACACGGCCTTGCTGGACCAGGTCGGGTTGACGGAGGCCACCGTGCAGGACATGTACAAGATCATGGCCATCGCCGACTACGAAGACCGCTTCGTGGTGCCCAGCAGCCACAAGGAAGTGGTCGAGGACAGCTTCAACGAGAAGGGCAGCTGCGGCTTCACCTTTGGCAACGGCTGCTCGGGCGGGGTGTCGGAAGGCACCTTGTTCGGACGCAAGCCCCAGGGCAGCGAGATCTTCATCGAGATGCCGAAATCCCGCAAGAAGGCCGCCTCGGTCTAGGAAAGGAGAAAAACATGAGTCTGTACCGTCTGCTTTCCGCCTTGCTGTGCTACCCGGAACCCGAGCTGCTGGACGCGCTGGGCGAAGTCGAGACCGCCTTGGCCGACTATCCCGACGCGGAGGAAACCCTGCAGCCGCTGGTCGGCTACCTGGCCACCAACGACCTGATCGCGCTGCAGGAGAACTACGTCGCCACGTTCGACCGCAACCGCTCGCATTCGCTGCATCTGTTCGAGCATGTGCACGGCGAAAGCCGCGACCGCGGCCAGGCCATGGTGGACCTGCTGGATACCTACCGCGAGCACGGTTTCGAGCCGGTGGTGTCCGAATTGCCGGACCATGTGCCGCTGTTCCTGGAGTTCCTGGGCGTCATCGACCCGGCCCAGGCGCAGGATCTGCTGGACGACGCCATCCACGTGCTGGCCGCCATCGGTGCGCGCCTGGCCAAGGGCGAAAGCCCCTACGCCTGCATTTTCGCGGTGTTGCGCGCGCAATCCCGCGTGATTCCGCGCGAGCAGACCGAGGCGCCCGTGCGCGACATGGACGAGGCGATGGAAACGTTCGGCATAGGCGCGGACGGCGTGGAACCGCTACTGCGGCCGTTCTCGGGCGATGGCGCGCAGACCGTGCGCTTCTATCCCCGCGCGCCCGCGGCTCATTAAATCTTCAGGACGACGCATCATGAACTCCCTGAATCAGTTCTTCTTCGGCATCTATCCCTACATCGCGCTGACGATCTTCCTCTTGGGCAGCCTCGTGCGCTTCGAGCGCGAGCAATACACCTGGAAGACGGACAGTTCGCAGTTGCTGCATCGTGGGCAATTGCGGTTGGGCAATATCCTGTTCCACATCGGTATCCTGGGTCTGTTCTTCGGCCACTTGGCTGGCTTGCTGACGCCGGTGGTGGTGTGGGACACGCTGGGCGTATCGCACACGCTCAAGCAGACCGTGGCCATGGTGGCCGGCGGCGTCATGGGCGGCCTGTGCCTGATCGGCCTTCTGATCCTGATCCATCGCCGCCTGAGCGACCCGCGCATCCGCGCCACCACGCGGCCCGGCGACAAGCTGTTGCTGCTGTGGATCCTGGTCACGCTGTTGCTGGGCCTGTCCACCATCGCGCTGTCTGCAGGCCACATGGACGGCGAAATGATGGTGCGCCTGATGACCTGGGCGCAGCACATCGTCACCTTCCAGGGCGACGCGGCCAGCCATGTTGCCGACGTGCCGCTGCTGTTCAAGGCGCACCTCTTCATGGGCCTCACGCTGTTCGTGATCTTTCCGTTCACGCGCCTGGTCCACGTCTGGAGCGGCTTCGCGTCGGTGGGCTACCTGGGCCGCGCCTGGCAGCTGGTCCGCCCGCGCTGATTCCCTGTCCCAGGAGCCGAACATGCCTGTCATCGTCAATGGCGTCGAACTGAACGACGCGGATCTGGAACGCGAACTGCCGCTGCATGCAGAGGCCGGCAACCCCATGCGCGAGGCGATCACTGCCCTGGTGTTGCGCCGCGTGCTGCTGGACGAGGCTGGCCGCCTGGGCCTGGACGCCGCGGACGAGGAGGGCGCCATCGGCGCCTTGCTGGCCCGCGAGGCGCCCGCGCCCGTAGCCGACGAGGCCGCCTGCCGCCGCTTCTATCAGATGCATCCGCAGCGCTTCATGGTGGGCGAGCTGATCGAGGCGGATCACATCCTGTTCCAGGTCACGCCGGGCGTGAATCTGGACATGCTGCGGGCCCACGCCAACGTGGTGTTGGCCGAGCTGCTGGAAGATCCCTCGCGCTTTGCGGAGGTAGCGCGCGAGCAATCGAACTGTCCGTCCGCCGCGCTGGGCGGCAGCCTGGGACAACTGGGCCGGGGCGACACGGTGCCGGAGTTCGAGCGGGCGGTATTCGCGCTGCCCGCCGGCGGCCTGCTGCCGCAGCTGCTGGAAACCCGCCACGGCCTGCATATCGTGCGGGTGACGCGCCGTATCGAGGGCCGCATGCAACCCTACGAGCATGTGGACAAGCAGATCGCTGCCGCGCTGTCGTCCATGAGCCGCGATACTGCCTGGCGCCAGTATGCCAAGCTGCTGGTGGAGCGCGCCGATATCCAGGGCATAGATTTGCAGGGCGAGGAGCCCGAGCGCGTCTACGGCGGGAGCGCCGCATGATGGACGAGCCGGCTGCGGGACCTCTAACGGATGGCTACGGACGCCGCATCGACTATCTGCGCGTCTCTGTCACGGACCGCTGCGACCTGCGTTGCAGCTACTGCCTGCCCAAGGATTTCAAAGGTTTTGAAACTCCCGCAAACTGGCTGCGCCACGAGGAAATGGCGCGGCTGGTGGGGCTGTTTGTCGGGCTGGGCGTGCAGAAGGTCCGGCTGACCGGCGGCGAGCCCCTGCTGCGCCGGGGCGTGGCCGGACTGGCCGGCGTCATCGCCGCCATGCCGGGATTGCAGGACTTGTCCGTGTCCACCAACGGCACCCAATTGGTCCGCCATGCCCAGGAACTGCGCGCCGCCGGCGTGGACCGGCTGAACATCAGCCTGGACACGCTGGATGCCGTCGCCTTCAGCCAGATCACCGGCCGGGATTGCCTGGAATCGGTGCTGGCGGGGCTCGCTACAGCCAAGGAAGCGGACTTTGCGCCGATCAAGCTCAACAGCGTGGTGCACGCGGCCACGCCGGAGGCCGAAGTGCGCAGGCTGCTGGACTACGCGATGGCACAGGGCTTCGTGCTGCGCCTGATCGAGCCCATGCCCATGGGCAGCTGCGGCCAGGGCTACGCCCACACCGACCTGAACGCCATGGGCGCGCGGCTGGCCGCCGAAACCGGCCTGGTTCCCGCGCTGAACGGGGCGGGCGCGGGACCGGCGCGCTACTGGACCACGGGCCATGGCACGCCGGTGCTGGGTGTGATCACCCCCATGTCGCGCCACTTCTGCGCAAGCTGCAACCGCGTCCGGCTGGGCGTGGACGGCACCCTGTACCTCTGCCTGGGCCAGGAAGACCAGGTGCCGCTGGGTCGCCTGCTGCGCGCGGGCGCCAGCGACGCCGAACTGGTAGCGGCGATCCGGGCCGGTATCGCCGCCAAGCCGGAGCGCCATGATTTCGTGGCCCGTCCGGAACGCATCGTGCGCTTCATGGCGCAGACAGGAGGCTGACATGCGCGACATCGAACGGTTGGTCGACGGCTTCCAGCGCTTTCAGCAGCAGTACTACGAGGACGCGCCATCGCTTTACCGCAATCTGCGCGAAGGCCAGCACCCCAGCACCTTGCTGGTTGGCTGCTGCGATTCGCGGGTGGATCCGGCCATGCTGCTGGGCTGCGACCCCGGCGACATCTTCACCGTGCGCAACGTCGCCAATCTGGTGCCCCCGGCCAGCACCGACCGCGGCCTGCAAGGCGTGCTGGCCGCGATACAGTTCGCGGTGGAGCAGTTGCAGGTCAGCCGCATCATCGTGCTGGGCCACGCCCACTGCGGCGGCATACGGGCGCTGATGGACCGACGCACCCGGGGCGACGGCGAGACCGACTACCTGGAACGCTGGATGGACATCGCCGAACCGGCCCGCAGGCAGGTGCTGCAACAGATGCCGCAGGCAACCGCGGCCGAGCGCCGGCGCGCCTGCGAACAGGCCTCCATCCTGATTTCGCTGCGCAACCTGGAGGACCTGCCCTTTGTGCGGCGTGCGGTGGAGGCGGGCAGCCTGACGCTGCACGGCTGGTATTTCGACCTGGTGGCAGGCGCTTTGCTGGCATACTCGGCGCGGGCGGACGCATTCCTGCCCATCGTATGCCCATTGTTCACGGAGCTTGCATGACCCCAGTTTTCGGCATCGCCGGCCGTTCCGGCAGCGGCAAGACCACCCTGATCGAGGCGATGCTGCCGCTGCTGGCCGCGCGCGGCCTGCGGGTCAGCGTCATCAAGCACAGCCACCACGATTTCCAGATGGAGCCGCCTGGCAAGGACAGCGCGCGCTTCCGCCAGGCGGGGGCCCTGGAGGTGATGGTAGCCTCTCCGTTCCGCTACGCCATCGTCCACGAGCTGCGCGACGCGCCCGAACCCACGCTGGACGAGCAACTGGCGCGCCTGTCGCCGGCCGACCTGGTGCTGGTCGAAGGCTTCAAGCAGGCCGCGATCCCGCGCATCGAGGTGTACCGGCCCGCCGTGGGCAAGCCGCCGCTGCATGCGGAAGACAGCAGTTTCGTGGCGGTGGCCACCGACGCGCCGCTGGATACCGGTTTGCCCTGCCTGCCGCTCAACGAGCCGGCGCAAGTCGCGGATTTCATTTGCCGTACCCTGGGGCTGGCTTGAGGGCCTGGCTCGGGAACGGGAGGCGCAGCGGCTACACTGGAAGCCGCAGCATTCCTACAGCAAGACCGCGTTGAAAGCCATGAAGCCCACCGATACCGCCGCCCCAGCCGACGGCCTGCCTTCGCCCTGGCATCGCCTGTCCACGCGCATCGTCATCAGCTCCCTGGTGGCGCTCGTGGTGGTGCTGTCCATGGTCAGCTGGACGCTGTGGCTGTCCTGGCAGCTGGAAGGCGCGGGCGCGGCCATCAACGATACGGGCAGCCTGCGCATGCGGGCCAACCGGGTGGCGGTGGAGCTGATGCGGCCGCAGGCCGGGCGCGAGTTCCGCACCAACGAGCAGGTGCAGCTCATGGATGACACCATCGCCCGCCTGGCGCGCGGCAATCCTGCGCGCCCGCTGTTCATTCCCAACGACGAAGCCATCCGCAAGCAATGGCATGACGTGGCCGCCTACTGGTACGACGTCATGAAGCCGGCCGCCACGCGCGCCCTGGCGCAGCCGGATGCCGCCACCTATCTGGAGACCCTGCCGGAATTCGTGGCCCGGGCCGACACGCTGGTGCGCATGATCGAACAGGACAACGCCGGCAAGACCACCTCGCTGCGCCTGTCGCAGGGCGTGCTGGCGGCCATTGCCAGCGCCGGCACGCTGGCGATGATCTATCTGTTGTATCTCTGGATCATCTCGCCGGTGCTGCGCCTGCGCGACGGCCTGCAGCGCATGGCGGCCAGGGAATTCAGCACCCGGCTGCCGGTGGAAAGCCAGGATGAGTTCGGCGTGCTGGCGCGCGGCTACAACCGCATGGCCGATGAATTGCAGGACCTGTACACCGGCCTGGAGCGGCGCGTCGAAGAAAAGACCGCGCAACTGGCCGCGCAGAACCGCGACATCGGCGCGCTTTACGACATGGCTGCCTTCCTGAACCAGCCCAACGAGATCGAAGCGCTGTGCGACGGCTTCCTGCGGCGCGTGATGCTGCAGTTCGACGCCGAGGGCGGCAGCATCCGGGCGCTGGATCCCAACAACGAAAAACTCAACCTGATGGTGTCGGTGGGCTTGTCCGACGAACTGGTCGAGTCCGAGCATTGCATGCGCGTGAACGACTGCTATTGCGGCGTCGCCACGCGCCAGGCCGGGGTCATCGTCATCCAGGATTTCCGCGAGTCGCCGCCAGCCATGGAACTGAACTGCCAGCGCGACGGCTTTGCCAGCGTGGCCGTGTTCCGCATCGTCACGCGCGACGAGGTGCTGGGCTCGTATTCCTTGCATTTCCGCCAGCAACGCCGCCTGTCGCCCGCAGAATCGCAGCTGCTGGAAACGCTGGGCCAGCATCTGGGCGTGGCCCTGGACAACCGCCGCCTGAGCGCGCAGGCGCGCCAACTGGCGGTGGTGCGCGAACGCGGGCTGGTGGCGCAGGGGCTGCACGACAGCCTGGCGCAGGGCCTGAACTTCCTGAACCTGCAATTGCAGATGCTGGACGCTGCCGTCAAGCGCGGCGACCAGGCGGAGATCGACGAGATCCTGCCGCTCTTGCGTACTGGCGTCGACGAAAGCTACCAGGACGTGCGCGAACTGCTGACCAACTTCCGCACCAAGCTGTCACAGGGCGACCTGCAGGCCGGCATCGAAGACACGGTGGCGCGCTTCCGCCGCCAGACCGGCATCGAGACCGAACTGCGCTTCGGCCGGGGCGAGGGCGCGCCGCTGCCGCCTGACGAGCAGTTGCAGGTGCTCTTCATCCTGCAGGAAGCGCTGTCCAACGTGCGCAAGCACTCGGAAGCCAGCTACGTGCGCATCGACGTCTCCAATGACCGCGACTTCAGCCTGGTCATCGCCGACGATGGCCAGGGCTATGACCCCGCGGAGGTGGCCGAGCGCGGCGAATCGCATGTGGGCCTGCACATCATGCGCGAACGCGCCGCGCGCATGCGCGCCGTGATAAAACTTGAATCGCAGCCCGGCGCCGGCACGCGCGTCGCGCTGACCTTGCCCGGCAGCGAACGCCAGGCCGCTTGAATTTTCCCACCATGCCCATCCGTATCCTCCTCGTCGACGACCACACCCTGTTCCGCTCGGGCGTGCGCCTGCTGCTGCAACGCCAACCCGACTTCGAGGTCGTGGCCGAGGCCGGCGACGGCGTCGAAGGCCTGAAACGCGCCAAGGAACTCAAGCCCGACGTGGTGCTGCTGGACCTCAACCTGCCCGGCTTGTCCGGGCTGGAAACGCTGCAGCTGCTGACGCAGGAGTTGCCGTCTTGTGCGGTCATCATCCTGACGGTGTCGGAAGAGGCAGACGAACTGGGGCAGGCGTTGCGCGACGGCGCGCGCGGCTATCTGGTCAAGAACATCGATGCCGAAGCGCTGACCGCCGCGATCCGCCGCGCGGCGGGCGGCGAGCCGGTCATCGCCGAGAGCATGACCGCCAAGCTGGTCGAACAGTTCCGCGGACAGGCCAGCCTGGCCGCGCAAGCGCCGCAGCCGGGGGGCAGCGCCGAGCGCCATCGCCTCACCGCGCGCGAGACCCAGATCGTGCAATGGCTGGCGCGCGGCGCCAGCAACAAGGTCATTGCGCGCGAACTGGACGTCAGCGAAAGCACGGTCAAGATCCACGTGCAGAACGTGTTGAAGAAACTCAATCTCACCAGCCGGGTGCAGGTCGCGGTGTACGCGGTCGAGCACGGCCTGTACACGGAAGAATAGGGCGGCATGCGGCGTTCGGCATAGGCCGTTTGATCTGCGACAAGGCCAGGGGCGTGACGGCCCCATAGACTGGCCGGCATGGAAACTCGAACCTCTCCCCTGGAGCTCGTGGCCCCCGCCGGCAGTCTGGCCGCGCTGAAGGCCGCCATCGATGCCGGCGCCGACACCGTCTACCTCGGGCTCAAGAACGCCACCAATGCCCGCAACTTCGCCGGGCTCAATTTCACCGAAAGCGATATCCGTGCGGGCGTGGAACTGGCCCACAGCCGCGGACGACAGGTGCTGTTCGCCATCAATACCTTTGTGCAGGCCGGACGGGCGCCCGAATGGCGCGCCGCCGTCGACGCCGCCTACGGGCTGGGCGCCGATGCGGTCATCATGGCCGATGCGGGGCTGCTGGCCTATGCCAGTGACCGCTATCCGGACTTGCGCCTGCACCTGTCGGTGCAGGGTTCCGCCACCCATACGGACGCCATCGAACTGATGAAGGAACAGTTCGGCATCCGCCGCGTGGTGCTGCCGCGCGTGCTGACGCTGGCGGAGATCGCGCGCATCTGCACCAACGTCAGCGTCGAGGTCGAGGTGTTCGGCTTTGGCAGCCTGTGCGTCATGGCCGAAGGCCGCTGTCTGTTGTCGTCCTACGCCACCGGCGATTCTCCCAATAACAAGGGCGTCTGTTCGCCCGCGCATGCGGTGCGCTGGTCGGAAGAGAACGGCCGCATGGACGCGCGCCTGAACGGCATCCTGATCGACCGTTACGAGCCGGGCGAACCCGCTGCCTATCCCACCTTGTGCAAGGGCCGCTTCGACGTCGACGGCCAGGCCGACCACGCGCTGGAGGAACCCACCAGCCTGAACGCCATCGGCCTGTTGCCGCGCCTGGCGGAAATGGGCGTGTCCGCCATCAAGATAGAAGGGCGGCAGCGCAGCCCGGCCTATGTCACCCAGGTGGTGTCGACCTTGCGCGCCGCGCTGGACAGCGCGCATGCGGACGCTTCCCGCTTTTCGCCCCGTCCCGAATGGAACGCCATGCTGGCGCGCCATTCCGAAGGTTCCCAAGTCACGCAAGGCGCATTCGAACGTCCATGGAAATGAAACCTAGCGCGTACCGGATATCGGTCGCACCGTTGCAGTATTACTGGCCGCGCCAGCACACGCTGGATTTCTACGCGTCGCTGGCCGACAGCCCCGCCGACATCATTTACGTGGGCGAAACCGTCTGTAGCCGCAGGCACGAGCTGCGCGCAGAGGACTGGATGGAGCTGGCGCGCGACCTGCGCGCCGCGGGCAAGGCGGTGGTGCTGTCGGGCCGCACGCTGATCGAGACCGGGGCCGAGGCCAGCGCGCTGAAGAAGCTCTGCGGGCAGGACGACTTCATGGTCGAAGCCGGCGAGCTGGGCGCGGTGCGTCACCTGAACGGCCGCGCCTTCGTGGCGGGGCCTCATGTCAACGCCTATCACGGCGGCACCCTGGAATGGCTGGCCGCACGCGGCGCCGCGCGTTTTGTCGCACCGCTGGAAATGGACAGCAAGACGCTGGCTCTTCTGATGGCGGAAAAGCCCGCCGGTCTGGAGACGGAAGTCATGGTCTGGGGCCGCATGGCGCTGGCGTTCTCCGCACGCTGTTTCACGGCGCGTCATTTCCGTTTGAAGAAGGACGACTGCGGCTTTCGCTGCATCGAACATCCGGACGGTCTGGACATGCGTACACGGGAGTCGAGCGATTTCCTGGCGATCAACGGCATCCAGGTGCAGTCCGGAGCCTGCCTGGACCTGCTGTCGCAGGCGCCGGCGCTGGCCGCCCTGGGCGTGGAGGTGCTGCGGGTGAGTCCTCAATCGGCCGGCACGCTGGAAGCGATCGCCGCGCTGGATGCGATGCGGCGCGGCTTGGCGCCGATGGAGGCGCGGCCGCCTGCCGGCATGGCCCGCTGCAACGGCTACTTCCATGGCAAGCCGGGCATCGACCTGCTGGAGGCCGTGGCATGAGCGCGGCGATTCAAGTACCGGGCGTGCTCGCCAGGCTGGGGCGGCGTCTGCCTGCGCCGTTTGTCTCGCTGCACTTCACCGCCGGACTGGAACTGGCGCGGCGGCTGAAATGGCTCACACCGCCGGCCGAACTGGAGGGCCGCAGCTTCGGCATCACGGTCGAGGACCTGGGCCTGCGCAGCAGTTTCGCCGTGCGACAAGGCGCTTTTCGCCCGGTATGGAACGGCGCTGCCGCCGAACTGGAACTGGGCGCGAAGCTGGCCGATCTGCTGGCCCTGATGCGTTCGGAAACGGACGCCGATACCTTGTTCTTCCAACGCCGGCTGCGGATCTCCGGCGATACGGAGCTGGGGCTGATCGTCAAGAACTGGCTGGACGCGGCGCCACGGCCGGCGTGGCTGCAGGGCGCGGCGCGTTGACGGCGCAATGCCCGCCGTCGCTTGCGGGCATTGCTTGAATCCGCAAGGGATCGTGCTATACCGGGCGTCGTTGCCGCGGGGGAGCTTGGCGCTTTCCCGGGCGTGATCGGATGGAGACAGCAATGCGGATCATGGTGGTGGGCGCCAGCAAGGGGCTGGGCAGGGCGTTCGTGGAAGGACTGGGCCAGGATGCCACGCTGATCGTGGGCGTGGCGCGCCGCGCGCCGCTGGATATCGCCGTTGCGCCCGGCTGCGAACTGCGCTGGATCGAGGCCGATCTGTCGCAGCCAGTGGCCGCCGTCGAGCAGATCGCGGCGCAGGCCCCGGACGGTCTCGATGCCATCCTCTACAACCTGGGCGTGTGGGAAGAGCACGCATTCAGCGAACACTACGACTTCCTGACGGACTCGCCCGCGGAGATCGCGCGCATGGTGGACATCAACGTCACCGCGACCATCCTGTTGCTCCAGCGCTTGATCCCGCGCGTCCTCGGTGCGCGCAAACCGCAAGTCATTCTCACTGGTTCGACCTCCGCGTTGGCCGGCAGCGGCCGTCCCGAGGTGACGTTCGGCGCGTCCAAGCACGCGCTGCGGGGTATCGCGGACGCCCTGCGCGAAAGCTTCAGAGCGCGAAGGCTGGCGGTGACCTGCCTACAATTGGGCTACTTGAACACGGAAGACGGCTTGGGCGTGCCGCGCGACGCGGCCAGCCTGCGGGGAGAGGGCGGCCTGATACCCGTGCACGACGTGGTGACGATGACACGCGCGCTGCTGAATCTGTCCGATGCGTCGTTCGTGCGGGAAATCGTCATGCCGGCGCTGATGGACGAGCGCTTCTGAAGCGGGTCCACCGCGCCAACGGCGTCATGCCGGCCTCAACTGCGGCCGGGCTTGCCTTCCATGGCGCGGGCCACGCGCGATAGGGCCAGGCTGGCGGCGAAGTACAAGGCGGCCACGGCCAGGTAGACTTCGACGTGGTAGGGCCGCCAATCGGTGCCGGCCACCACCGCCTTTGCTGCGCCCAGCACGTCGAACACGCCGATGATGCTGACCAGCGAAGTGTCCTTGACCGCGCCCACGAATACGCCCAGGGCTGCAGGCGCGGCAATGCGGCGGGCCTGCGGCCAGATCACCGAACCGTAGGCCATGGCCGCAGGCATGCCCAGGGCGCGCGCCGCCATCATCTGGCCGGGCGGTATGGCTTGCAGCGCGCCGCGCAGCACCTCGGCCAGCAGGCAGGCGGTGTGCAGCGTCAGGGCGGCCAGCGCCATGGCGAACTTGGACACGCCGCCGCCCAGCAGCATGGGCAGCACGAAGGACGCGAACAACAGCTGTGTCACCAGCGGCACGCCGCGGACGGCCTCGATCAGGCCGGCGGCAGCCAGCGAGGCGGCGCGGTTGTGGCTACGGCGCAATAACGCAAGCGCGAAAGCCAGCGGCACGGCCGCCAGCAGGGCGGAGATGGCCAGAATCAATGTGACGAGCAACCCGCCCCAGCGTTGCGGACCGATGGCGGCGCCGCCCCAGGGCCAGCCGGACAGCGCGCTGATGGCCGCGCCCAGCAGGACGGCGAGCAGGGCCGCACGCGTCGCGGGACGGACACGCGGAGCAGTCAACGCCAGCGCAACTCCGGCGAGCAGGGCTGCGCAGGCGGCCAGCGCGGGCGCCCGGTCGGCCTGGGCCATGGTGCCGAAGAACAGCACTGGCAGGTTCTCGCTCACGGCGGCCCAGCATGCGCCCGCCGCGTTCGCGCATGCTGCGGGATCGCCGCGCCACACCGCGTCGAGCAAGGCCCATTCCAGCAGCCGCCATAGGATCAAGCCCAGGACAGCGGCCAACGCGGTCGATAACAGCCCGCCACGCCAACTGCGGCGTTCGCCCGCAGCGTTCCACGAAGGCCGCTCGCCCAGGCGCGCGCCATGCGTGTCGCCGGGGCCGTGGCGGGTATTGCGCGCGTTCCATGCCGACAATCCGCCGCCCAGCGCCAGCGCCAGGCCCAGATAGACCGTGACGGCCAGCGCGATGCCCTCAAGCGCCAGGCCGGTCTGCGTGATGGCGGTGTTGATCACCGCCATCAATTCCTGATAGCCGATGGCAATGGCCAGGGTGCTGTTCTTCACCAGCGCCAGGCACTGGTTGGCATACGGCGGCAGCGCCACGCGGGCGGCATAGGGTGCTATCACCAGCCGCAGCACGCTGCGGGGCTTCAAGCCTAGCGCCTGCCCGGCCTCCACAAGTCCAACCGGCACGGCGCGCACGGCCGCGCGTGCGATGTCGGCGATGTAGGCCGCATGGAACACCACCAAGCCTATCGTCAGCGCCGCGAATTCTATGCTGGGCTGCCAGCCGCCCTGCAGTCCCAGGCCGCGCCTGACCGGCATATCGATGCGCATGGGCGGCAACAGGACCCACGCGAGCAGCGCGCCGGCCAGCGCGGCATACAGCGCAGGATTGCCCCAGCGGCGTCGGACCAGGCCGCCCAGCGCCAGCGCGGTCACCGTTACGGCCGCGTAGGGCAGCCAACCGTGCACGGCTGGCAGAGCCAATCCGCGATTGGACAGCAGCATGTGCGGCAACGGCGACCACGCCTGGCGCAGATCGGGCAGGCGCAGCAGCAGCCCGTACCAGACGAAGAGTTGCAGCAGGACCGGCGTATTGCGCAAGGGCGCGATGATGGCGGCGGCGCAACGCGCGGCCAACGGGTTGCGCGACATGCGCAACAAGCCCAGTCCCAGGCCCAGCGCCGTCGCCAGCGGGATTGCCACGGCGGCGACGGTCAAGGTGTTGACCAGGCCGGCCGCTATCGACATCCAGTAGGGATCCTCCGGCGTGATATCGAGCAGGCTTTCGGAAATGCGGAAGCCTGCGGGCTGGAACAGGAATCCGAAGCCGCCTTGGATGCCGCGTGCAGTCTGCACCGATTCGATGTGCCAGAGCAGGACCGCGGCCATGCCGCCCAGCGCGAGCGTCCACGCCAACGCTGGCAGCCAGCGTCGCCACGGGCCGGTGGAGGGAAAACGGAGAGCGGTCGCTGCCATGGTCGAGAAAGAGTCGGGCCAGGATCACTGGAACGGCGGCGAGTACAGCAGCCCGCCCTGGTTCCATTGCGCGTTCAGGCCGCGCTCCAGCTTCAGCGGCGTCGCGGCGCCCAGATTGCGGTTCCAGACTTCGCCATAGTTGCCCACGGCCTTGATGGCGTTGCGGGCCCAGCCTTCGTCCAGCCCGAAGCTCTTGCCTATGCCGGGGTCCACGCCCAGCAGGCGGCGTACCTGGGCATCGCTGCTTTGCGCCTGGTTGTCGGCGTTCTGCGCGGTGATGCCGAGTTCCTCGGCCGCCACCAGCGCGTTGATGGTCCACCGGACGATGGCGGCCCAGTTGGCGTCGTCTTGCCGCACGAAGGGGCCTAGCGGCGATTTGTTGATGCGTTCAGGCAGGATGACGAAGTCGTCCGGCTGGCCGGCTCGCGCCGCGCGGCTGGCGGCCAGGGTGGACGCATCCGACAGGTAGACGTCGCAGCGTCCTGCGTAAAAGGCTTGTTCGAGCTCGACCAGATTCTCGATGACGACCGGACGATAGCTCAGCTTGTGCTTCTTGAAGTAGTCGACCAGGTTCTGCTCGTTGACCGTACCGGGCTGCACGCAGACCTGCGCGCCTTCGAGCTCCGTCGCGCTTTTGACACCCAGCTTGCGCGGCACCAGAAAGCCCTGGCCGTCATAGAACACGATGCCGGCGGACGCGATGCCCAAGCCGGCGTCGCGGCTGGAGGTAATCGTGGTGTTGCGGTTCAGCACATCGATCTCGCCCGACTGGAGCGCAGGAAAACGTTGCTGCGAACTCAACGGCACGAAGCGCGTCTTCTCCGGATCGCCGAGCACGGCGGCGGCCAGCGCGCGGCAGAGGTCCGCATCCAGGCCGGTCCAACGGCCTTGCTTGTCGGCGATGGACAAGCCGGCAGATCCCTGGCTCACGCCGCAGACCAGTTCGCCGCGTTTCTTGATGGTCTCGACCGTGCCCGCATGAGCCGCGCCGGCCAGCGCCAGCATCGCCGCCACGCCCGCGATCTTCAGTTGTTGAGTCAAACGCATGCCATTCCTTTGTTTGATGCAGTCCGGAAAGGCAGGAATTCTATGGGTGCTATGACGTTCGGCGAGCGACTATATGGTCATATGGATATAAAAACTAAGCCTTACTCAAATCCGCGTCATATACCTAGAATCGCTGCATACCAAGTTGAAATGACGGAGCGGTGGCGCATGAGCTGGCAGGACGAATTCAGGCAGTTGTTTCCGATCACGCAAGACCAGGCTTACGCCAACATTGCCTACACCAGCCCGCTGGCGCCCAAGGTGGCCGAGGCGGTCGGCGCATTTTTCCAAGGCATAACCTACGCACGCAGCGACAAGCCCCAGTGGCTGCGGGACGCAGATGCGTTGCGCTTGCGGCTGGCCCGCCTGATCGGCGGCGACGCCAAGCGCCTGGCTTTCACCAAGAACACCACCGAAGGGTTGAACATCGTTGCGCAGGGGCTGGCCTGGCAGGAAGGCGACAACCTGGTGGTGGACGACCAGGAGCATCCCACCAATGCCTTGCCCTGGTTGAACCTGCGGCGCCGTGGCGTCCAGGTGCGCGTGGCGCAGGCGAATTCGCATCGCTACACGGTGGATGACCTTTGGCAGCATGTGGATGCGCGCACGCGGCTGATTGCAGTGTCCTGGGTGCAGTACGGCACCGGCCTGCGCACCGATATCGCCGAACTGGGCCGGCGCTGCGCCGAACGCGGCATCTTTCTGGTCGTCGACGGGATTCAGGGCGCGGGGCTGTTGCGCGTCAACGTGGATGAATGGGGCGTGGATGCCTTTGCTTGCGGCGCGCATAAGGGCATGCTTGGACCGCTGGGCGTGGGCCTGCTGCATGTATCGCCCCGGCTGCTCGAAGCCCTGGATCCGCTGTATATCGGACCTTCCGGCGTCAACACGCTGGATAAATCCGGACTGCAATGGCAGGTGGGCATCGCCGATGCTACTGACGCCCGCAGGCTCGAATCGGGCAACCTGAACTATCCGGGCATCGCGGGCTGGGCCGGCGCGCTGGACCTGATCGAAGGCGCGCGGCCCGAACGTATCGAGCCCTGGGTGCTGGAGCTTTCCGAAGCGCTGAGCACGGGCTTGCGCGGAGTGGGCCTGCAGGTCGTGTCACCGGCCGGTCCGGAATTCCGCAGCACGACGACGGCGCTGCGCGTGCCGGATCCCGCGGCCGCGCTGGCGCATCTGACACAATCCGGGATCGTGGCCAGCATAGTGGAGTATGGTTACGTGCGCTTGTCCGTCGGCGCCTATAACAATCATGCGGACGTGGAACGCATACTGCGCGCAGCGCGGACGCTTCCCGTCTGAGAAGAATCATTGATAAGCAACACTTCAGGAGATACTGATGACCGAAGCGAAGAAGCCCCAGTGGCGGCTTGAAACCGTGGCCGTGCATGGCGGCTACCGCCCCGATCCGACCACGCGCGCCGTGGCCGTGCCCATCTACCAGACCGTGGCCTACGCGTTCGACGACACGCAGCACGGCGCCGACCTGTTCGACCTCAAGGTGCCGGGCAATATCTACACCCGCATCATGAACCCGACCACCGACGTGCTGGAGCAGCGCGTGGCGGCCCTGGAGGGCGGCATCGCCGCGCTGGCGCTGGCCTCGGGCCAGGCCGCGGTGACCTACGCCATCCTGACCATCGCCGAAGCCGGCGACAACATCGTCTCGTCCAGCACACTGTACGGCGGCACCTACAACCTGTTCGCGCACACGCTGCCGCAATACGGCATCACCACGCGTTTCGCCAATCCTTCCGACCTGGCCGCCTTCGAGGCCCAGATCGACGACCGCACCAAGGCCATCTTCGCGGAATCCGTGGGCAATCCGCTGGGCAACATCACCGACATCGCCGCCTTGGCCGACCTGGCGCACCGCCACGGCCTGCCGCTGATCGTCGACAACACCGTGCCGTCGCCGTACCTGCTGCGTCCCATCGAGCACGGCGCCGACATCGTGGTGCAGTCGCTGACCAAGTACCTGGGCGGCCACGGCACCAGCCTGGGCGGCGCCATCATCGACTCGGGCAAGTTCCCGTGGGCCGAGCACAAAGAGCGCTTCAAGCGCCTGAATACGCCGGACGTCAGCTACCACGGCGTGGTCTACACCGAAGCCTTCGGTCCGGCCGCCTACATCGGCCGCGCCCGCGTGGTGCCGCTGCGCAATACCGGCGCGGCGATCTCGCCCTTCAACTCGTTCCAGATCCTGCAAGGCATCGAGACCCTGGCGCTGCGCGTGGACCGCATCGTCGAGAACACCGTCAAGATCGCCAAGTACCTGCGCGAACATCCGAAGGTCGAGTGGGTCAACTACGCCGGCCTGCCGGACCATCCCGACCACGCGCTGGCGCAGAAGTACCTGGGCGGCAAGGCGCCCGGGCTCTTCACCTTCGGCGTGAGGGGCGGCCGCGAGGCCGGCGCGCGCTTCCAGGACGCACTGCAGCTGTTCACCCGCCTGGTCAATATCGGCGACTCCAAGTCGCTGGCCACGCACCCCGCATCCACCACGCACCGCCAGCTCAATCCCGAAGAGCTGCAGAAAGCCGGCGTGCGCGAGGAAACCGTGCGCCTGTCGATCGGCATCGAGCATATCGACGACCTGCTGGCGGATCTGGATCAGGCGCTGGCGCAGGTGTAAGCCATGACGATGCTTCCCCGCAGAACCTTGTTGAAGCTGGCCGCGGGCTTGCCCGCGCTGGCAGCCGCGGGAGCGGCCGGGGCGGCAGCCCCGGCTGCCCCGACCGCAAAGGCCCGCAACTACGTCCTGGCCCACGGCTCCTGGCATGGCGGCTGGTGCTGGCGTCCGGTGGCGGACCGCCTGCTGGCGGCCGGCCATCGCGTGTACGCGCCCAGCTACACCGGCATGGGCGACCGCGCCCATCTGCTGAGCAAGAACATCACCATCGACACCTTTGTCGAGGACCTGGTCCAGGTCATCGATACCCAGGAACTGAAGGACGTGATCCTGGTGGGCCATAGCTTCGGCGGCATCCCGATCACGGGCGTGGCCGACCGGATTCCGCAGCGGCTGGCGCATCTGGTGTACTTCGACGCCATCGTGCTGCAAAGCGGCCAGAATGCATTCTCGGTGTATCCGAAGGCGGATGCCGACGCGCGCATCGCCGCAGCCTCGAAGGCCACCGATGGACTGGCCGTGCCGATTCCCGATCCGCTGCCGGCGGCCTGGGGATTCACGCCGGGCAGCGCGGACCATGATTGGGTCAAGCGCCGCCTGACCGCCCATCCGCTGGCCAGCTACACCACGCCGCTGAACCTGAAGCACCCCATCGGCAATGGCGTGGCCCGCACCTACATCCATTGCACCCAGCCCGAGCTGGCCGTGCTGGATGAATCGCGCAAGCTGGTGCAGTCCCAAGCGGGCTGGAACTGGGTCGACATCGCCGCGCCGCACGAAGCCCACATCACGCATCCGGCCTTGCTGGCGGATCTGCTGCTGGGCCTGGCCTGAGCCGGCACGGCCAGGATGGGCGGCTGATACGGTCGCCCGGGCATCGCAGTTTGCGGGCATCATGCGGGATTGCGCCGGGCCGCCAGTGCCCGCGCGTCCGATGCCGACCCGCAGGAGACCTCCATGGCCCGTCCGACCGTCCACGCCGCGCTGCCCGCGGATCTGAAAGCCTGGCTACGACAGCATGCCGATGCGCTGGACGACGGCAGCATGGATGCGGCGGTAGTGTTGCCGCAACTGGCTGCCGCCGACGTGTTGCGCCATGGCGTGCCCGTGGTGCAGGGCGGCTTGCCAGACACGGATATCGGCGACGCGATCGAAATGATCGCGCAATTGGCGGAGCTTTCCGTTGCCGCGGCCTTCGTGGCCTGGAGCCAGCGAGTCTTCATCGAGTATCTGCTGCGCAGCCCCAACAAGGCTCTTGCGGAAGCCTGGCTGGCGCCGCTGCTGAAGGGTGAGCAGGCCGGTGCGACCGCGCTGTCGAACGCCATGAAGTTCCTGAGCGGCATCGAGTCGCTGCAGATCGCCGCGCGCGAGGCGGACGGCGCGTGGGTGCTGGACGGCCGGATGCCCTGGGTCACCAATCTGCGGCCCCAGGGCTTCCTGGTGGCCGCCGCTGTTGCCGCGCCCGATGGAACGCCGGCGGTGGTCGCGCTGCCGCATGGCATCGCGGGACTTGCCCGCAGCCCGGATCTGCCTTTGTTGGCGCTGCAATCGACCCACACCGCGGCGCTGGACCTGCGCGGCGTGCGCATGGGTCCCGAATGGATCATCCATCCTGATGCGCGCGAGTATCTGCCCCAGGCCAGGCCGGCCTTTGCGGGCATGCAATGCGGCCTGTCCATCGGCCTGGCGCGGGGCGCTTTGCGCGCCGCGCAACAGGCAGGGCAGGGCCTGGCCTCGCGCGGCATCCTGGGCCAGCCGCTGCAAGCGCTGGAGACGCAGTTGCACGCGCTGACGGCGGGTTTGATCGATGGGGTGCGCAGCGGGAGCTTCGTCTCGCAGCCCTGGCGGCTGTTCGAGCTCCGCATCGCCTTGGCCGAAGCGGCCCAGCAGGCGGTGCAGCTGGAACTGCAGGCCAGCGGCGGCGCGGCCTATCTGCGGCCGGCTGGCGCAGGCTTTGCGCGGCGCTGGCGGGAAGCGGCATTCCTGCCCATCGTCACGCCCAGCCTGGTGCAATTGAAGACGGAGCTGGCCAAGCGCCAGGCGCGGCTGGCGGCCGAAGCGGGTGGATAGCGGCGCGGCGAGGCCGCGACGGCCGGGTCTTATCGCCGTATGCCTTTGCCATTGACCGGGCAGACAATCTCGCGCAGCTTGCGCTGCACGGGGTCTTGCGCGATTGGCGCGTTGCGGATGCCGGGCGGAGGCAGGGACTCGACGATGGGGCCGGTGGCGTTCTCGCCCGCATGGTGCACGACCTGGCTGACGGTATAGGTGCCGGCGGTGCAGTTCATGGTGACCGGCTGGATCACGGAGCGGTAGGGTTGCCCGTTGGCGGCGGAAATCTTGGGCTGGGCGTAGAACCAGGCTACGTTCACGGCCATCACGGCCGGGCGCTCCGATACCACCTTGATCGACGCGCTGTCGTAGAACACGCCAGGCATGGCTTGGGGGTCCAACGGCAGCCAGGCTGCTGCGGCGGACGGCATGTCGCCGGGCGGCGCGGCCTGCGCGGGGTGGACCCAGGCGGTCACGGCCAGGGCGATCAGGAATGCGTGCCTTGCGGTCATTGGTGTTTTCCGGTGGTGGCGCGGCGCGCCGGCGCCAGGCTTGTGGCCATGGCGTGTACCTGATCATACCGGGCAGGGCGCGTGCGCGCGGAGCGAATACGTCCGAGGGGCGGCGGGGCCTAAGCCGTCAACACATATTCCGGATAGCGCCTGCAGATCTCGGCTACTTGGCTGAGGGTGCCCGAAAGGTGTTCCCGCAGCACCTGCTGGGCGCGCTGCGGGTTCTGCGCGACGATGGCGTCCAGCAGGCGCTGGTGGTCGTCCAGGATGCGCTCGGCCTTGCCGGCCTCGGGCAGGTGCAGGCGGCGCAAGCGGTCCAGGTGGCCGCTGTAGCGTTGCGCCAGTTCCCACAGCCGGGTCACGCCGGCGGCTTCGTGCATGTCGCGGTGGAAGGCCTGGTCGGCGTCGATGAAGCGCTGGTACTGGCTGCTGGCGTGGCTGGCGCGCTGCAGGTCGATGCTGGCCTGCAGGCGCTGGAAGAGCTGCGGATCCGGGCGCTGCGCCAGCATCTGCACGATCTCGAGCTCCAGCGAGCGGCGCAGGAAATGCGCCTCGCGGGCGGCGTCCACATCGATGCGGCTGACCACCGTGGTGTGCTGCGGATAGATCTCGACCAGCGCTTCCTCGGCCAGCCGCATCAGCGCGTCGCGGATCGGGGTCTGGCTCAGGCCGTAGGTTTCCGCCAGCGTGATGCGCGACAGGGGCGTGCCCGGAGCCAGTTCCAGGGACACGATCTGTTCGCGTAGATGTTCGAAGACCTGGGGCGCGGCGTGGCGCGAACGGTCCAGTCTGAGCTTGGTGCTTTGCATCGGGTCGCGTGCGGAGTTGGGCCTGAAGAGTAACGGAGTTTAGCGGGTTTTTACCTAGCTGACGCACTAATGTATTAGTGTTTAAATGGCCCGGTCAACATTGCGAAAGGCCGCCTCACCCCTATGAAACGCTCCTACGAAAGCCTGCGCAGCGCCGCCTGGATGGCCCGGGACGACCTGCGTTCCTTCGGCCACCGCTCCCGCATGATGCAGATGGGCTATGGCCCCGACGACTGGGCGGGCCGCCCGGTCATCGCCATCATCAACACCTGGTCGGACCTTAATCCCTGCCACAGCCACTTCAAGCAGCGCGTCGAGGACGTCAAGCGCGGCGTGTTCCAGGCGGGCGGGTTTCCGGTGGAGCTGCCCGCGATTTCGGTATCGGAATCCTTCGTCAAGCCGACCACCATGCTGTACCGCAACTTCCTGGCCATGGAGACCGAAGAGCTGCTGCGCAGCCATCCGGTCGACGGCGCGGTGCTCATGGGCGGCTGCGACAAGACCACGCCGGGTCTCATCATGGGCGCGGTCAGCGCCGGGCTGCCTTGCGTCTACGTGCCCGCCGGCCCCATGCTGCGCGGCAACTGGAAGGGCAAGATCCTCGGGTCCGGGTCGGATGCCTGGAAGCTCTGGGACGAGCGCCGCGCCGGCAAGATCACGCAGGAGCAATGGACCGAGGTCGAGGGCGGCATTGCCCGCAGCTACGGCACCTGCATGACCATGGGCACGGCCAGCACCATGACCGCCATCGCCGAAGCCATAGGCATGACGCTTCCGGGCGCCTCCTCGATCCCGGCGGCGGACGTCAACCATATGCGCATGTCCGCCGAATGCGGCCGGCGCGTGGTGGAGATGGTCTGGGAGGACCTGACGCCGCAGCGCATCCTGAGCCTGGCCTCCTTCAAGAACGCCATCAACGTGGCGATGGCCATGGGCTGCTCCACCAATGCCATCGTGCACCTGGTCGCCATGTCGCGCCGCGCCGGCTGCGCCGTGGGCCTGGACGACTTCGACGCCGCCAGCCGCAAGGTCCCGGTGATCGCCAACATCCGGCCCAGCGGTGACACCTATCTGATGGAAGACTTCTTCTACGCGGGCGGGCTGCCGGCGCTGATGTCGCGGCTGCAGGACCATCTGGATCCGTCCGCCATGACAGTCACCGGCAAGACCCTGGGCGAGAACATCGCCGGCGCCGAGGTCTACAACGACGACGTGATCCGCCCGCTGGACCAGGCCATCTACGACGAAGGCGCGCTGGCCGTGCTGCGCGGCAATATTGCGCCGGACGGCTGCGTCATCAAGCCCAGCGCCTGCGCGCCGCAGTACCTGCGCCACACCGGGCCGGCCCTGGTGTTCGACGACTACCCCAGCATGAAGGCCGCGGTGGACGACGAGAACCTGGACGTCACGGCCGACCACATCATGATCCTGCGCAATGCCGGCCCCCAGGGCGGTCCCGGCATGCCGGAGTGGGGCATGCTGCCCATTCCGACCAAGCTGGTGAAGCAGGGCGTGCGCGACATGCTGCGCCTGTCCGACGCCCGCATGAGCGGCACCAGCTACGGCGCCTGCATCCTGCACGTGGCGCCGGAAAGCTATATCGGGGGCCCGCTGGCCCTGGTGAAGACGGGCGACCTGATCACCGTCGACGTGCCCGCGCGCAGCATCCACCTGAACGTCAGCGACGAAGAACTGGCCGCGCGCCGCGCCGCCTGGACGCCGCCGCCCCGGCGCTACGAGCGCGGCTACGGCTGGATGTATTCGAAGCACATCCTGCAAGCCAACGACGGCTGCGATTTCGATTTCCTGGAAACCGCTTTCGGCGCGCCCGTGCCCGAACCCGAGATCTTTTAAAGCGTCATCCGCGCCCATCCCACCGTCTTCAGAATACGGAGCCATCGTGTCCCAAATGAATCCCGAAACCCGCGCCCGCCTGGCCGGCGTCAGCACCGCCACCCTGTGCACGGCCTTGTTCAAGCGCGGCCTGCGCAACCAGTTCATCCAGGACGTGCGTCCACTGAACGCCACGCTGCCCAATATGGTCGGCCCGGCGTTCACCCTGCGCTACATCCCCGCGCGCGAGGACCTGAACACCATCAAGGTGTTCGAGGACCGCGCCCATCCGCAGCGCGTTGCAGTCGAGACCTGCCCTGAAGGCGCGGTGCTGGTCATGGACAGCCGCAAAGACGCGCGCGCGGCTTCCGCCGGTTCCATCCTGGTGACGCGGCTGATGAAGCGCGGCGTGGCTGGCGTGGTGACGGACGGCGGTTTTCGCGATTCGCCCGAGATTGCCGAACTGGGCTTTGCCGCCTATCACCAGCGGCCTTCGGCGCCCACCAACCTGACCCTGCACCAGGCCTTGGATATCAACGCACCCATCGGCTGCGGCGACGTGGCGGTGTGGCCGGGCGACATCGTCGTGGGCGACCGCGAGGGCGTGGTGGTGATCCCCGCCCACCTGGCCGACGAGATCGCCATCGAGGCCGTGGAGATGACGGCCTTCGAGGACTTCGTGACCAGCGAGGTGCAGCTGGGCGCATCCATCCTGGGGTTGTATCCGCCCACGGATCCCGGCACCAAGGACAAGTTCGCCGCATGGCGCAAGCAACAGGGCCGCTGAGCCTTGCCGCCGGCTCAGCCGGCAACCCCATAAGCCAAACAAGTGGCAGGAGACAACCATGAACACGCAACGACGCGGCGCGCTGGCCGCGCTGCTGGCCGCCGCCATGCTGGGCACGTGGGCGGCGCCCGCGCAGGCCGCCGACTGGCCCGCGCAGAAGCCGATTTCCTATGTGGTGCCGTTCACCGTGGGCGGCTCGACCGACGTGGTGGGCCGGGTGCTGGCCCAGAAGCTGGGCGACCGCCTGCATCAGAACGTCATCGTCGAGAACAAGCCCGGCGCCGCGGGCGGCATCGGCGCGACCTATGTGGCCAAGGCGCCGCCGGATGGCTACACCCTGTTCGGCGGCACCATCAGTACGCACGCCATCAACGCCAGCCTGTACAAAAACCTGAAGTACGACCCGGTCAAGGATTTCGAGCCGGTTTCGCTGATCGCCTACCTGCCCAACGTATTGCTGGTGGATCCGAACCTGGGCGTGAATTCCGTGGCCGACCTGATCGCGCTCCTGAAACGCGATCCTTCCAAGCGCACCTTCGCGTCCTCGGGCGCCGGCACCTCCACGCACCTGGCGGGTGAACTGTTCTCCAGCATGATAGGGGTGCCGCTCACGCACGTGCCGTACAAGGGCACGCCGCCCGCCATGGTCGACGTGTCCTCGGGCGCGGTGACCTTCATGTTCGACCAGATGACGGCGGCGTTGCCCCTGCTGCAGACCGGCAAGCTCAAGCTCCTGGCCGTGACCACCAAGGACCGCATCGCCTTGGCGCCGGAGGTGCCGACCATGCAGGAGGCCGGCGTGCCGGGCTTCCAGATGGCGTCCTGGCAGGCGGTGTACGCGCCCAAGGGCACGCCCAAGCCCATTCTCGACAAGCTGTCGCAGGAAATCGCGGTGATCCTGAAAGAGCCGGACGTGCAGGAGAAGCTGGGCAAGACCATGGGCATGGAACTGGTCGGCAGCACGCCCGAACAGCTGCGCGACCTGATGGCGACGGAGATCCCGCGCTGGGCGGAAGTGGTGAAGAAGTCGGGCGCGACGGTCGAGTAAGCGGATCGGGCAAGGGGGGGGACGGCATATCGGCGCCGTCCCCGCCGCCGCTCAGGATGTCACCATCAGGGCTTCAAGTTCAGCTTCGGCACCAGCGCCTTGAACGCCTCTTCCTGGCGCGCCACGTCGGCCGTGAATTGCGGCTGGTCGGCATAGGAGGGCGTCAGGTTCTGCTTGCGCATCAGCGCCTGGAAGTCCTGCGATTGCGCGACTTGGCGGGCCGCGGCGCGCCATTTTTCAACCGCGTCCGCGGGCGTGGCCTTGGGCAGGCCGATGCCGCGCCAGACGCTGAATTGCAGGTCCGCGCCTTTTTCCTTCATGGTCGGGACGGAGGGCAGGTTGTCCAGGCGCTTGGGCGCCATGACCGCCAGGGTGCGCAGCTTGCCGGTTTCCACGTGCTGCTGCAGTTCGGCGTAGGCAACCGTGGTGGCCTGCACGTCGCCCGCCAGGAGACCCATGATGGCCGGGGCCGAGCCCTGGTAGGGCACGTGCACGAACTTCACGCCAGCCTGTTCGCCCAGCGCCGCCGCCGCCATGTGCGGCACCGTGCCGATTCCGGCGTTGGACACGGCGACGCGTTCGGGATTCTTCTTGGCGTCCGCCAGGAATTCCTCCACCGTCTTCCAGGGCGCATCGGCGCGTACCGTGACCGACGAGGGATCGTCGGTGAAGCGGGCGATGGGCTGGAAGTCGCCGACCGTGGTCTTGCCTATGCCCATCAGGGGCACCACCAGCATTTCAGGCGTCATCAGCACCAGCCGGTAGCCGTCGGGCTGCGCGTTGGCCACGTAGGCCCAGCCGATGGAGCCGCTGGCGCCCGGCTTGTTGATCACCACCGTGGGCTGCGCTAGCATGGGCGGGCGCACCGCCTCGGCGATGGCGCGCGCGGTGTTGTCGCTGCCGCCGCCGGGCTGGTAGGCGACCACCAGTTCCATCGAGCGGGCGGGGTAGTCCGCGGCGTGCGCGGCGGACAGGACGGAAACTGCGGACAGGGCGCTGAAGGCCAGCGCGGACAGGCGGTATGGGCGCATGGTGGCGGCTCCGGTATCAGTAGCCCAGGGCGGAAAGATCCGCGAGCGTCTGTTTGGTGATGGCGATGGTGCGTTCGCGTTCGGCCCCGGCCAGGTCCAGGCGCGGCGGCTTGACGGTTTCGGCGCTGCCGGTGATCAGGTGCTCGGCCAGCTTGATGTGCTGCACCAGCTTGACCACCGTGTCCAGGTGGAACAGCGGCGTCAACGCGGCGTAAAGCTTGCGGGCCCGCACGAAATCGCCCTCGACGGCCAGTTTCAGCAGGTCGACCGAGGCGCGGGGCACGGCGTTGGCCATACCCGACACCCAGGCCGTCACGCCCAGCGCGGCGCTTTCCAGGATCAGGTCATCCACGCCGCAGACCACGGCAAGACGGTCGCCGAAGCGCGTGATCAGGTCGGTCACGCGGGTGGTGTCGTAGGACTCTTCCTTGATGGCGACGATGGTCGGCTCTTCCAGCAATTCGGCCACCAGGTCCGGGGTCAGGTCCACGCCGTAGCCGCGCGGATTGTTGTAGAGCAGGATGGGCAGGGCGCTGGCGCGCGCCACCTCGCGATAGAAGGCCACGGTCTCGCGGCCGTCGGACTTGTAGGTCAGGCCGGGGAACACCATCAGGCCATTCACGCCGATGCGCTCGGCTTCCTGCGCGAAGGCCGCGGCGCGGGCGGTGCCGGTTTCCGCCACGCCGGAAATCACCGGCACACGGCCGCGCACGGTGTCGACGGCGGTGCGCAGCACCTGCAGTTTTTCTTCGGGCGAGAGCTGGGCGTTTTCGCCCACCATGCCCATCATCACGACGCCGCCCACGCCGTTCTCGATCAGCCGTTCCAGTCCCTGGCGGATGGCCTCCAGATCCAGCGAAAAATCGGGTTTCAGCTTGGTGGTGACGGCGGGAAATACGCCTTGCCATTGAATGCTCATGCTGCGGCTCCTGATGCGTGATCCATCCGGTGCAATCCGGTTGGATAGTGGTTATTGGATATTGGATCCAAAAATATGGGGCTTAAAAAAACGAGGCTCGGGCCTCGGTCCGTCGCCCTTGGGGGCGCAGGCTTGAACTGGATCATGGATCCAATATACTCACATTAAAAGGGCTGCGGGTAGCGGCTGTCTCTCGGGGTTTTCCTGGGCATGGCGGCCCTGTTTTCCACCCAGTCCTGCCGTGCCGCCCCCGCCGCACGGTGCAACCAGGCAGGTTTCATGTCCCAGAATTCGCCGCTTTCCGCTTCCAATCCGTCCCGTTCCCAGGCCGCCAGCCCCGGCCGCCTCGTGCGCAAGACCGCCGTCGAACTGGTGGTCGACGAACTGCGCGACCGCATCCTGTCCGGCGCGATTCCCCCCGGTTCCGCGCTGCGCCAGGAACTGTTCGCCGAGGAACTGGGGGTGAGCCGCCTGCCTGTGCGCGAGGCCATCCGCCAGCTCAGCGCCGAAGGACTGATCGACATGATCCCGCATCGCGGCGCCTACGTTTCCATGCTGTCGCGCGCCGAGGTGCAGGAGTTCTTCGACATCCGCCTGCGGCTGGAGCCGTGGCTGTTGCGCCTGGCAGTGCAGCAGCATCAGACGCAGGATCTGGATCTGGCGAGCCAGGTGGTGGCGCAGATGGGCACGGCCGAGCCTGAGCAATGGGGCCGCCTGAACTGGCAGCTGCATGAACTGCTGTACCGCTCGGCGCAACGTCCCGCCGCGCTGGCCATGGTGCGCGCGCTGCATGAAAAATCCGAACGCTATTTCCGCTTCCAGATCGTCAACGCGCCGATCCGCCAGCAAGCCCACGACGAGCACAGCGAACTGATCGCGCTCGCCCGGCAGGGGCGGGCCGAAGACGCCGAGGCCGCGCTGGAGCGGCACATCGGCGAAGCCGCCGAGCAGATACTCGCCATCGTCGACCATCTGCTGGATGCGTCGGCGCTGCAGGAACCTGCCTAGACGTCCAGCTCCAGCGTGCCGCAGCCGCGCGATACGCAGACCATCATGCTGCGGTTGGCGGCGCGTTCCTCGTCGCTGAGCACGTAGTCGCGGTGGTCGACCTTGCCGGACAGCACGCCGGCTTCGCAGCTGCGGCACAGGCCTTCCCGGCAGGAGTACGGCCAGGCAACGCCGGCCGCTTCCAGCACATCCAGCACCGACTTGTCCGCGGGCACTTCGTGGCAGCCGCCGCTGCGCGCGAGCCGCACGGCAAAGCTTGAACCGGGCTCGGCCGCAGCAGGCGCGCTGGCGGAAAAGCGCTCGAAATGCACGCGCGCCGCGGCGATTCCGCCGCGTTCGCAGGCCGTGGCCACGGCATCCATCAACGGCCCGGGGCCGCAGCAATAGACATGCAAGCCTGGTTCCCCCAGCGCGCCCAGATAGGCGTCGAGGTCGCAGCGCGCGCCGCCTTGTTCGCTGTCGACATGCAGCGTCACGCGCTCGCCGTGCAAGGCCAGTTCAGACAGGTAGGCTGCCGCGTCGCGGTCGCGCACGCAGTACAGCAGCCGCCAGGGCTCGCCGCGCCTGACGCTTGCATGGATCATGCTGAGGATGGGCGTGATGCCTATGCCGCCCGCGATGAATACATGGCCGGCGGCCTGCGCATGCAGCCCGAACAATTGCCTGGGCTCGCCGATATCCACCAGGTCGCCCTCGCGCAGCTGTTCATGGATGTAGCGCGAACCGCCGCGCGTCTCGGCCGCCAGGCCGATGCCCAGCCGGTACACGCCCAGTTCCGCCGGGTCGCCGCAAAGGGAATACTGCCTGACCAGGCCATTGCCCAACGCCACATCCACATGCGCGCCGGCCTCGAAGGCCGGCAGCATGGCGCCGTCAGGACTGCGCAGCGTCAGGCCGAGCACGCCGCGCGCCTCGCGCACGATGCGGCTGATGACTAGCCGGCGCATTTCAGGCCACCGCCTGCGCCGGGCGCACGCCGGACGCGCCGGCTGCCTGCTGCTCTTCTTCGATGCGGCGCGCCACCACCCAGCGGAACTGGGACAGCGCGGCGTCGATGGACAGCGGCACCATCTTGAAGTCGGGCGCCAGGGACAGCGAGCGCTGCTGCGCGGTGATGATGTCGCGGTCTTCGTCGAAGGCATCCACCACGCTCTGGTGGATGGAGGCAGTGACCTCGGGCCGCTCGATCGAGAAGTTGTGCGGATGCGCGAAGAAGTAGTGCGTCGAGGTTTCGGTTTCGGGCGTCAGGGCCTGGCAGCCGCGGAATTCGATCGCGCCGGCGCGGTTTCCTTCTTGTGCGCCGTCTCCGGCCGGGGCCATGCCCGAGTCCATCAGCAGGATGCCGGGCAGGGTGAAGTTGTAGATGTTCCAGCGGTCCACCAGGCCTGGCCATTCGCGGACCTTCTTGGCAAAGGCCGGCGCTTCGGTATTGAGCGTCCAGCGCGTGATGCGCACGCCGTCGGGCAGCCGGTCGACCTTGGGCGAGACCGAGGCATAGTCCTCGCTGCCGCCCAGCGTGGTCGGGTGCACGAAGGGCAGGTGGGAGAAGTCCAGCAGGTTGTCTGCGATCAGCAGATAGTTGACGTCATAGTGGATATAGCCGTCCAGGCTGCGCCAATCGGGATGGTCCAGCCATTGGGTGTCGGGGATGAGGGCCGGATCCGCGCGTTCCGGATCGCCCATCCAGATCCAGATCCAGCGGTGCCGCTCCACCACGGGAAAGGTCCGCACCCGGGCCTGAGGCGGAATGCGCGCCTGCGCCGGGGCCTCGACACAGGCGCCGCTGGGATCGAACTTCAGGCCGTGGTACATGCAGCGCACGCAGTCGCCTTCGCGCCGTCCCACCGACAAGGGCGCGCCGCGATGGCAGCAGCGGTCTTCCAGCGCCACCAGCCGGCCGGCGCCGTCGCGGTATATCAGCACGGGCACGCCGCTGATGGTACGAGAGAACAGGCCGTCGGCGCTGACTTCCTGGTCCCAGGCGGCGACGTACCAGGTGTTTTTGATGAACATGGATGAGCTCCTTGGTTTACTTGACGTAGCGCCAGGCGCCGTCCTTGATCTGCACCATGACAGCGGCGCGCTCGTCATAGCCCACGTGGTCGGTGGGCGACATGGTGGACACGCCTTGCGAGGTCACGGCGTCGCGCGTGGCTTCCAGCGCGTCGCGCAGGCCCGCCCTGAATTCCGGCGTGCCCGGCCTGGCCTTGGGCAAGGTGGTCTTCAGCGCCTGTTGCAGCACGATCCCGGCATCCCAGGCGTTGGCCGCGAACACCGACATGGAATCCTTGCCGTGGGCGGCTTCGTAGCGCTGCGTCAGGTCCATGGCGACCGCGCGTATCGGGTTGGCCTGGTCCAGCTGGCTGGCGACCACGACCGGGCCCACGGCGAACAAGGCGCCCTCGGCGTCCTTGCCGGCGATGCGCAGGAACTCGCGGTTGGCGATGCCGTAGGTCTGGTAGATGCGGCCGGCATAGCCGCGCTCGCGCAGGGACTTCTGCGGCAGCGCCCCGGGCGTGCCGGACGCCGCCACGATGACCGCGTCCGGCCTGGCGGCCAGCAGCTTCAGGGTCTGCGCCGTGACGCTAGTGTCCGTTTTCACGTAGCGCTCGGAGGCAACCAGCTTGATGCCGGCGCGCTGCGCCTGCGCGGAAACTTCGGCCAGCCAGCTGTCGCCGTAGGCGTCCGCAAAGCCGATGTAGCCCAGCGTCTTCACGCCGGCGGCCTGCATGTGCGCGACGGTGCTGGCGACCATCAGGTTTTCGTTCTGCACCACCTTGAACACCCAGTGGCGCTGCGCGTCCATCGGTTCGACCAGCTTGGCCCCGGCCGCCAGGCTCATCAGCGGCACTTTCTTCTCCTGGGCGATAGGCAGCAGGGTCAGGGTGGCGGGGGTGACGGACGTACCCAGCACCACATCCACGTTATGCTCGTCGACCAGCCTGCGGAAGGCGCGGGCGGCGCCGGTGGCGTCCGAGGCATCGTCCAGCACGATGTAGCGCACCGCCTCGCCCGCGATCTCGCGCGGCAGCAGGTCTATCGCGTTCTTGGCCGGGCCGCCCAGCGATGCGGCCGGGCCGGTGAGCGACAGGATGACGCCGACGCCGACATCGGCCGAGGCGGCGTTACAGGACAGCAGGGCGCACGAAACCAGCACCACGCGCACGGGGTGTAGAAGGGGCTTCAAGATGTTGTCTCCTTGTGGAAACGCCGGTCTGCGCGGCGTTTGACAAGACGATAGATAGCGGCGGAATATGCGTCAATGTCATGAGCATGATTCTGGAAATGCACGCTATGCATAACGAGAAACTGGACCTCAACCTGCTCGCCGTCTTCGACAGCCTGCTGCGCGAGCGCAGCGTGACCCGCGCCGGCGAGCAGCTCGGCCTGTCGCAAAGCGCCATGAGCCACGCCGTGAACCGCTTGCGCGCGTTCTTCGACGATCCGCTGTTCGTGAAGACCGGCCAGGGCATGCAGCCCACGCCCAAGTCCGAGAGCCTGGCGCCCACCATCCTGGCGCTGATGGCGACCATACGCGGCCAGGTGCTGTCGCAAGCGCAGTTCGATCCGGCCTCGGCGATGCGCGTGTTCACCCTGTGCATGACGGACATGGGCGAACTGGTGTTCCTGCCGCCGCTGATCAAGCGCTTGCGCGAACTGGCGCCGCATTGCACCCTGCGCACGCGCCAGGTGCCGCTGCAGCAGGTCGAGCCGCTGCTGGCGTCCGGCGAGGTGGATCTGGTGCTGGGATCGCTGCGCGCGGCGCCGCAGGGTCTGTTTCAGCAGCAGCTCTTCATGCACCGCTTCGTGACGCTGGTGAGCGTGAAGAACCAGGAGGTGGGCGACGAGCTGACGCTGGAACAATTCCAGCGCATGCCGCAGATCGTGGTGACCTTGGCCGGACGCTCGTCTGAAGCCTATGACAGCGCACTGGAGGAGCAGGGCGTCAAGCGCAACATTTTCCTGTCCACGCCGCACTTCCTGGTGGTGCCGCTATTGCTGGACCAGCACCCGGATCTCATCGCCACGGTGCCGCAGGAGTTGGGCAATGTGTTCGGCGGCTACGGCGTGGTCAAGGTGCTGGAGCCGCCGCTGCCGCTGCCGTCCTTCGCGCTGCGCCAGCATTGGCATCCGCGCTTTCACCAGGATCCGGCGATCATCTGGCTGCGGGAGTTGGTGAAGGACACGTTCGATGGGTATCCGTGGGACGGGGCGAGGCTCAAGCAGGGTGGGCGCGACTAGAGATCCGCATAGCGCGGCAGCAGGTCCTGGTCCACCAGGCGCATCTCGATGCGGTTCGCCAATTCGACGTGGCTGGCGTTGTCCAGCGAAAACACTTCGTTCGCGACGCTGACGATGATGGTGCCGGTTTGTTTCTTTCCGGCAGCGGGAACGGGAATCAGAGCCTGGGCTTCCGGGACTTGCTCGGGAGTGATCACTTGGGGAAGGTAAAGCATCCAGCCGACGCCGGGTTTGTCGTCGAAAACCTGCTTTTCGTCGTAATAGCGTGGCGAGACGGCTATGTACTGCGCGACGAAGAGCTGGGCGATCGCGGCGACGATGTCCTTCACCGAGGCGGCGCCGCCAAAGCGGTCGTCGCGTCGCTTATGGTAAGAGACGGTCAGAGTGCACGGCCTGCCCCTGTCGTTGCCCTGCAGTTCAAGAACTACGCTGTTGCGCTGTTCTTCAGCGCCATTCCAAATAGAGATGGCAGTAAATGACCGGTCAAGCCGATATTCGTTGTTCAACACGGCAAGAAACGCATTCGAGGGTTCGTCGCCCTCGAATGCAGGATACAACCTGGCTTCGTCAATTGACTCACCCTGCGAGAACCACTCCGTCAATCCGTCGGATTTGTCAGCCAGCAGCTTCGTGATCGCGTGCAGTCGACGAAGCATTTCGGGAAAATCGCCGGACTGATGTTTCGGGTCTTCAAATTGGCATGTGATAAGCATGTCTTTCTCGTCAGGGAACAACTACGGATTCTGCACCCAGGCTATTCAGCAACTGCCGCAGCAGCGCCTGCGTTCTAGGCGTTTGAAAATACCATCTCAATCTTGTTGGAGGGTTGATGCGAACCGCGCCTGCCTGGCGGCTGGCTTGTAAGCGCATGGTCTTGAAGCCGCCAAACCAACCTGCTTGCTCGCCGTCCTCATCGATGAAACTGTCGTAGTTTCCTTTGGTCTCCTGCAGCAGGCATTCCGTCGACACAAAGCCGTCGAAATCGATGTCGAACCCGCCGCCGTGAGCGCCTCCCTGCCAGTTCCATTCATCGCTCCACAAACAATACTCCGTGTCGTAGTCGAATCCGGTAATCCTGGCCTGGTATGCGTAGGCGTTCCAATTTGCCCCATGCCTGCGTCTGACTTTCATCCCCAGGTCCGGCGGGCATTTCTTGCACGGTTCTTCGGTCCTGGGCAAGGCGCGGTCGGTGGGTTTGGCTTCACTGTCTTCCCGAGGCGTATCGCCTGGTAAAGTGGTCACGCCTCCCAGCACGGCACCTGCCGCGGCGCTTGCTGCCGCCCGGGCGAGCGCTGCCGCTATGGCTTCCGCTACCCATCCCGCGATTGGTATTGCCAGAGGTCCGGGCATTCTTCCTTACTCCCTTTGCTCTTGTTGAAGCCGTTGGCGCGATTGCCATTTCATCACTTGCATGTAGTCATGGAATCGTTGATCGGCGGGGCGTCCGGGCTTACGGATCCAGGCAAGAAACCCGGGTTGTTCATAGAATCCAGGAACCAGCGCCTCGGTCCGGAGGAAGTCGACAAGATTCGCATCGTCGTCTATCCCCAAGGCCCGCGCCCGTGCAAGGGCCGTGGCTAGTCTTTCGCTCAAGCCTGCCTCGGCCAGCCCTGGGTAGTCGCGCAGGATGTCTTGCTCGACCCCGTGCAAAAAGCCCTTGGCGTCGATTGCACATAGACCTGCAACCTGTTGTGGAGTGAATTCAAGCACCATGGACGGAATGGATCCTGATGAGTTTGCCGTTGCGCTCCACAAGCCAGTCCTGGAAGGGGGCAAAGAACGCGGCCCGTTGCTCGGGGGTCAGCAGCGCTGCAATGTCGTCCGCAAGTCTTGCGTCGTAATAGCGCAGCAATGCAGTTGTCCCGTTGGGCATGCGCACGTCCAATCGCGCCCGCAGCGCTTCGGCCAGATCGTCCATTGCGTAGCCGCTGACGATCCAGGTGCATCCAAGCTCGCTTTCCGCCAGGCGTTGCAGCGCAGGGATGTGCGCGCTTCGATCGGCGGAGCAATCCAGCAGCCATGGGCCGGCATGAGCCAGCGCTTCATCAGGCGTGCCGTCGAACAGCGCCACGCAAGATGAGGAGCGGAATAAGGGCTGTGTAGCCGACACTTGTGCGTGCAGCAGCGCGTCAACCAGACCGTAAAGCCGCAAGGGAAAATTTGTTTGCTGCAGACGGGCCGCGAAGTGTTCCTCTGCCTGTATCGCCACCGGGCTACCCTCGCGCCACGGTGGTTGCGGCATTGCGGGCAGCGGCCTCCAGGCGCTCCTGGCACAGCGTGTCGCTCTGCGCGGTTGCCATTGGAGCGGGATCGGACAATCCTTGTGCCAGACCGATGCGCGCCACCATCTGTGACGCTATCAATACGGCGCCGCAGGCGGTGCGCATTCCCTCCACGGCGGTGTCCTGGCCCATGAATGTATGATTGCGCCCCGGATCCGCCAGGATGGGAAAGGCGCCCTTGCATTTGGGGCAGGTGACTTTATGCCCCACCAAGGCGATCTCGCGTCCAAGAAGCATCGAGGTGGGGTGGCCCTCGGCTACGGTCCCGCCGTGCGAAGTCCGATCTCCCTTTCTGATGATCGATCGCTCAGACATGCCGCCTCCTTCTTGGTTGAAGGCGAACTTAGCATCGTTCAACCAAGGGGGGCGTTGACGAGAATCATAAGTGGGAAGACGAAGGCCGCGCCGCCCTCAATTGATCTTGATATTGCGTTCCTTCACCAGCGTCTTCCACTGCGCGGTCTCGCGCGCCAGGTGGTCGCGCAGTTCGTCCGGCGTGCCGCCAATGGGCTCGGCGCCGATGGAGTCCAGCGTGGCGCGCACCTTGGCGTCGTTCAATGAGGCACGCATGGCGGCGTTCAGTTTCGCGACCACGTCGGGAGGCGTGCCGGCGGGGGCGAAGGCCGCGAACCAGGGCATCAGTTCATAGCCGGGCAGGCCGCTTTCGGCCACGGTAGGCACGTCGGGCAGGGCGGCCGAACGCTTGCTGGTCGTTACCGCCAGCGCGCGCAGCTTGCCGGCTTCGATGTGCGGCTTGGCGGAGGTGATGCTGTCGAACATGTAATCCACCTGTCCGCCCAGCAGGTCGGCGACGGCAGGGCCGCTGCCCTTGTAGGGCACGTGCAGCATGTCCACCTGGGCCATGGACAGGAACAGCTCGCCCGCCAGATGGATGGACGTGCCCACGCCGGCCGAGGCGTATGTGTAATGGTTGGGCTGCGCCTTGGCCTTGGCGATCACGTCCTGCACGCTGGTGGCGCCGGTGCGTGCGGGATTGGTGACCAGCACGTTGGGCACCACGGCCAGCAGCGAGATCGGGGCGAAGTCCTTGACCGGGTCGTAGTTCAGGTCCGTGTACAGCGCCGGGTTGACGGCCATGCCGTTGGCGACGATCAGGATGGTGTAGCCGTCCGGCTTGGCGCGGGCCACGCTGGCCGCGCCGATGTTGCCGCCCGCGCCTGCGCGGTTTTCCACGATGAAGGTGGTGTTGAGCTGCTTGCCCATGGATTCGCCCAGGGTACGCGCGATGCTGTCCATCGCGCCGCCGGGCGGGAAGGGCACGATCCATTTGACCGGGTGATCCGGGTAGGTTTGCGCCAGGGCGGCGGACGAGCCCCCCAGCAGCGCCAGGCCCATACAGGCCCGGGCGAGTCGTTGGAATGCAGAGCGCAAGCGCATGATGGTCTCCGTATTGCTGGAATTATTGTGTCGCTGCGCGCCGGCGGTCCGCAGATCACGGGAAGATGTTCCCGCGATTCATACTTTCCATGATCAGGTTCGTGCGATAGCTCAGTATGGCTTGCGTTTTCCCTGCGAGTCCAAGACTATATGGGTTCCGATTAATACCTTTATGGTATGTATAAGACCACGCGATGCAATTGAGGCAACTGCGTTATTTCCAGGCCGTGGCAGAGGAAGGCAGCTTCACCCGCGCGGCAGCGCGGCTGCACATGGCCCAGCCCCCGCTCAGCCGCCAGATCCGTCTGTTCGAGGAAGAACTCGGCGTGCAGCTGTTCGAGCGCACCACGCGCGCGCTGCGCCTGACGGAAGCGGGCCGCTTCCTGCAGGAACAATCGCGCCTGCTGACTGCGCGCCTGGAAGAAGTGCTGGAAGGCACGCGGCGGCTGGGGCAGACCCAGCGGCGCTGGTTCGGCATAGGCTTCGTGCCGTCCTCTCTTTACGGTTTCGTGCCGGAGCTGATCCGGCAGCTGCGCAACGCGGACCCGCAGGTCGAAGTGGGGCTCACGGAAATGACCACCTTGCCGCAGCTGGAGGCGCTCAAGGCCGGCCGCATCGATCTGGGCATCGGCCGCATCCTGTTCGACGATCCCGCCATCGAGCGACGGGTGCTGATGACCGAAGCGCTGATGGCTGCGGTGCCGCTGGGCCATCCCATTGCGCGGCTGCGGCGGGTATCCGTCGAACGCCTGGCGCGCGAACCCTTCGTGCTGTATCCGGCGCGGCCAAGGCCGAATTTCTCCGACCATGTGCTGGGCCTGTTCCGCGCGGCGGGGCACGCGCCGCAGGTGGTGCAGGAAGCCAACGAACTGCAGACCGCCATTGGCCTGGTGGCGGCGGGGCTGGGCGTGACGGTGGTACCGGCGTCGGTGCAGCGCTTGCAGCGGCAGGACGTGGCGCATGTGGCGATAGACGCCGATACTTTTGTGTCGCCGGTGATCGTCAGCTATCGCAAGGACGACACGTCGGCGTTCCTGGCGCGGGCATTGGGGCTGGCGCAGGCGCTGGCCGGTTAGCACCTGAGGAAACATGACCATGCCGGATCAGGCCGCCAAATCCCTCTCCCTCAGGCAATTGGAACTGCTGCTGGCGCTGGCCTCCGCCGACAGCATCGCGGGCGCCGGCGCCCGGCTGGGGATGACGCCCTCGGCCACCAGCCACGCCCTGCGCACGCTGGAGGCCACGCTGGGAGCGCCCTTGCTCGACCGCAATGCATCGGGGGTGCACCTCACCTATGCGGGACAGCAGATTCTGCCGCATGTCAGGGACGTGTTCGCGTCCCTGCAGATCGTGCGCGCGACGGCGAACGCCAGCGCGGGCCTGCGCTCGGGCCTGCTGAATCTGGGTTCGCTGGGGGCGAGCTCCTCCTTGAACATCCTGCCGCAGCTGCTTGAGATGTTCAAAGCCCGCTATCCGGGCGTCGACGTGTTCGTTACCGAGAAGCCGGACCCGGAATTGGAGCGCGCGCTGGTCGAACGCCGCATCGAGATCGGAGTGGTGGCCTTGCCCAAGCCGGATTTCGACACGCTGCCGCTCGTTACCGATGAGCTGATGGTGGTGCTTCCGGCTGGCCACCCGCTGGCCGAGCGCAAGACCATCGCGGTGAAGGACCTGATCGACTATCCGCTGATCATGACGCGCGCCGGTTCGCAGCCTGTCATTACGCGCATGTTCGAGCGAGCCGGCGCCAAGCCGCACATCGCGCACGACCTCTCGCAGATCATGTCCATCCTGGAGTTCGTCAGGCGCGGGCAGGGCATCTCCGTGCTGGCGTCGCTGGTGCTGCCGCAGGCTTACGACGGGCTGGTCTACCGCAAGATCAGTCCCGCCTCCAAGCGCAGGATCGGCTTGGCCTGCCTCAATGAACGCAAGCTGTCGCCTGCTGCGCACGCCTTCTGGGCCATGGTCAGGGAAGCTGCGCCCAAGCTGAAGTTTCCGGTCAAGTAAAGCCGCGCGTCAGCCGTCCTGCTTGGCTCGAAGGCTGCCCTTCATATTGAAAAAAAACTCAATTGAAGGTGAGGATTGCGAATTTTAGACTGCATCGATCGACTCTGATGGAGAAGGTGTATGCAGTCAGTGGAAGCTTCCGCGCTCAGCGGCGTGCGTGTCGTGGACCTCTCTCGCATCCTGGCGGGCCCGAGCGCGACTCAGCTGCTGGGCGACCTGGGCGCGGACGTGGTCAAGGTGGAAAAGCCGGAGGAAGGCGATGACACCCGGAAATGGGGGCCGCCCTACATCAACGACCAGGACGGCCGCGCGACCGCCGAAAGCGCCTATTACCTGAGCGCCAACCGCAACAAGCGGTCGATCGCGCTGGATATCGCCACCGAGGCCGGCCGGGACGCGCTGCATCAGTTGCTGGACCATGCCGACGTGCTGGTCGAGAACTATAAGGTCGGCGGCCTGGCCAAGCATGGGCTGGATTATGAACAGCTCAAGAGCAGATACCCGCGCCTGGTCTATTGCTCCATCACCGGATTCGGGCAGACGGGTCCGTACGCCAAGCGCGCGGGCTACGACTTTTTGATCCAGGGCATGGGCGGCATCATGAGCCTTACCGGCGAGCCGCAGGGCACGCCCATGAAGGTGGGCGTGGGCATCGCCGACGTCATGACCGGCATGTATGCCGCCGTCGGCATCCTGGCTGCGCTGCGCCACCGCGACCTGACCGGTCAGGGGCAGCACATCGACATCTCGCTGCTGGACAGCCAGATCGCCTGGCTGGTGAACGCTGGAACCAACTACCTGGCACAGCAGGAGTTGCCCGCGCGCCTGGGCAACGGCCACCCGAACATCGTGCCTTACCAGGTATTCGACGCGGCGGACGGTCCCATGATTCTTGCCGTCGGCAACGATGCGCAGTTCCGGCGTTTCTGCGAGGTTGCAGGCCTGGCCGGGCTGGCGGACGACGAGCGCTACGCCTCCAATGCGGCCCGCGTCGCCCACCGCGCCGAACTTTGCCAACGGGTACAGGACGCGCTGGCCCTGCGCTCCAGGAAAACCTGGCTGGAACAGCTGGAAGCCGTGGGCGTGCCTTGTGGCCCCGTCAACGATTTACGCGATGTGTTCAGCGACCCGCACGTCCAGGCCCGCGGCGCGCAGTTGCGCATGCCCTGCGCGTGGGCGCAAGGCGGCGAGCTCAACCTGTTGGCGAACCCGCTCAAGCTTTCCGCCACGCCGGTGTCGTATCGCAGGCCGCCGCCGCGCCTGAACGAGCATGCGCAGCAGATCCTGCGCGATTGGACGGCGGGCTGACATCACACACCTTAGACAACACCGCTGCGACGACGGCGGATACAAGAGGAGAGAGGCATGGATAGGAGACAGTTGTTGGCGCTGGCCGCATTGACACCCTTGAGCCGCGCATTCGCGCAGGGCAAGTACCCGTCGCAGAGCATCAGGCTGGTCGCGCCCTATGCACCGGGCGGAACCGTGGACATCCTGTCGCGGCAGCTGGCCGAGCCGATGCGCGCCAGCCTGGCCCAGTCGGTCATCGTGGAAAACCGCGGCGGCGCCGGCGGCACGCTGGGAGCTGACGCCGTGGCCAAGGCCCGACCCGACGGCTACGCAATCCTGTTCGGGGCGGTGCATCACGCGATCGCCCAGTCCGTGTATCCGAAGCTGGGATACGACATCCGCGAGATGACGGCGGTGGGCTTTCTGGGGCGCGTCAACCATGCGCTGATCGTCAACAAGGATCTGCCCGCGCAGAATGTGCAGGAGCTGGTGGCGCTGCTGAAGGCCAACCCGGACAAGTACAGCTATGCCACGCCGGGCGCGGGCACCATGCAGCACCTGATGGCCGAATACTTCAAGAACGTCACGGGCACCCAGATGATGCACGTGCCATATCGCGGTTCCGCGCCGGCGATCGTGGACATCATTGCCGGGAACGTCCACATGATGTTCGAAACCATGCCTTCGGCCATCCAGCACATCCGGGCGGGCAGCGTGCGCGCCATCGCGGTGACGTCGAAGGTCCGTTCACCCAGCTTGCCCGATGTGCCCACGGCGGCGGAGAGCGGCGCGGCCAATTACGACGCGACCAGCTGGTACGGCATCTATGCGCCGCCGTCCACGCCCGCAGACGTGGTGCGCGTGCTCAATGCGGCGGTCAACGCGGCATTCGCCGACCCGGCTTTCGTGCAGCGGTGGATCGCACTGGGCGCGGATGCGGGCGGCGGCACGCCGCAGGAGCTGGCCGCGCTGACGCGCAGCGAAGTCGAGCGCTGGGCCGAGGTGGCGCGGCGCGCGGATATCAAGGTGGGTTGATGCCGGCGGCCCTGGCGGCCCGGCCGGAGTTTTGCACGTAGCAAGGATGAACCATGACTGAACTTTCCCAAGAGCAATTGGCACTGCAGCAGCGCGCGCGCGAGCTGGCGCAGACCGTATTCAAACCGACAGCCGCAGCCACCGACCAATCCGAGCAGTATCCCTGGGACAACGTCCGCCAACTGCGCGAAAACGGCTTCATGGGCATGACGATCCCGCGCGAGTACGGTGGGCGGGGCCTAAGCTATCTAGATACAGTCCTGGTCGTGGAGGAAATGGCCAAGGCTTGCGCCACCATGGGGCGCATCACCGTCGAAGCCAACATGGGCGCGATCGGCGCCATCATGCAGTACGGCACCCATGAACAGAAGGCGCTGGCCGCCGAGTGTGTATTGGCTGGCGACAAGCCCGCCATCTGCATCTCGGAACCCCAGGCCGGCAGCGCGGCCAGCGAAATGGGCACTTGCGCAGTGCGCATGGGCGACGATTACCTCATCAACGGCGAGAAATACTGGATCACCGGGGGCGGGGTGTCGCGCCTGCACCTGATCTTTGCGCGCGTGTTCGACGACGGCGCGGATCTGGGCATAGGCGCCTTCATCCACGTGCGCGAACCGGACGCCGCGGACGATGGCCTGGAGATCGCCAAGCGTTCCTACGCCATGGGCGTGCGGGGTATACCCGAGACCTACATCGCGTTCCGGGATCTCAAGGTGCACAAGTCCATGCTGGTGGTTCCGCCGGAGGGCTTGAAGCGCGGCTTTGCCGGGCTGATGCAAGCCTACAACGCCCAGCGCGTGGGCGCGGGCACCGTGGCGTTGGGCATCGCGCAGGGCGCCTTTGAAGAAGCCGTCGACTACGTCAAGCAGCGCCAGCAGTTCGGCCGGCCGATAGCGGAGTTCCAGGGCTTGCAGTGGATGGTCGCCGACATGGCCATCCAGTTGAATGCGGCGCGGCACATGCTGCATGCGGCCGCAAGCAGCGGCACGGCGCGGACCTTTGGCTTTCCGGACCTGTCGCTGGCCGCGCAGGCCAAGATCTACGCGGCCGAAACGGCGCAGCGCGTAACCAACGACGCCTTGCAGCTGCATGGATCGTCCGGCTATGGACGCGACCTGCCGATGGAACGCCATGTGCGCGATGCGCGCATGTTCACCATCGCGGGCGGCACCGCGCAGATCCTGCGCACCCAGGTCGCTTCCGCCGTGCTTGGGATGAAGCTGCCGCAGACGCGGGATGGGTATATCCGCGGGAAGTGATGCTTGACGACGAATTCCGCTGCGCGTAGCATCTTTTTGAACCGATCGGTATAAAAGGAGCTCGGCGATGGAATTCCAAGGCAAGGTTGCGCTGGTCACCGGGGGCACGCGTGGCATCGGCGCCGCTATCGTTCGCAGGTTCGCGGAACGGGGCGCCGATGTCGCCTTCACCTATGCCAGGTCGGATCAGACCGCGAAAGACTACGCCCAGGAACTTGGCGCAATCGGCGCCAGGGTCCTGGCCATCAGGGCGGACAGCCGCGATCCGGCCGCCGTCCGGACGGCGGTGGAGCAGACTGCCGGGAAACTGGGCAGGCTGGACATACTGGTCAATAGCGCCGGCGTGTTCCCCTTCGGGCCTGTCGAGGACGCCACGCTCGAGGAAATCGACGACACCCTGGCGATCCACGCCAAGGCGGTATTCGTGGCCTCGCAGGCCGCGCTGGCTCATATGGGGACCGGCGGACGCATCATTTCCATCGGCTCCTGCTTCGCGCAACGCGTGCCTTATGGGGGCGTGACGCTCTACGCGATGAGCAAGTCGGCGCTCATCGGATTCACCAAGGGCCTGGCTCGGGAGGTCGGCGGCCGCGGCATCACGGTCAACATCGTCGATCCGGGATCGACTGACACCGATATGAATCCTGCCGATGGTCCGGCGGTAGCCGCCGAGTTGGAACTCATGGCGGTCAAACGCTACGCCGAACCCGAGGAAATTGCCGCAGCCGTGGCTTATCTTGCGGGGGCCGAGAGCCAATTCATCACCGGCGCGTCGCTCGCCATCGATGGCGGCTTCACCGCCTAGGGCTGCGGGAAGTCCAACAGAAATGGGGATTCAGATGGCATGGGGTTTCCTGGTTCTGGCCGGCATGCTTGAAATCGTCTGGGCATTGGCACTGAAGCAGGCCGACGGATTGACGAGGTTTTGGCCAAGCCTGATCGGCATAAGCGTCGCCATGCTGAGTCTTGTCCTGCTGGCCTTGGCCCTGAAGCATCTGCCGGTGGGCACCGCTTACGCCATCTGGGTGGGCATAGGCGCTTTCGGCGTGGCGGTTTTCGGCACATTGGTGCTCGGCGAGCACATGTCATCGGCCAAGCTGTTGTTCCTGGGCTTGATAGGCATAGGCGTGGCGGGCCTGCGGATAATTGAAACGTGAATTCTGGCAATCAAGCTAAACCGGCCACCGCGCCGAAAATCGGGCGTCCGAAGGCGTTCGACAAGGACCGGGCCTTGCTGGCGGCCATGCGTACCTTCTGGGCGCAAGGTTATGAAGGCACCTCGATCCAGGATCTGGTCAGCGCCACGGGCGTCAACAAGCCCAGCCTCTATGCGACCTTTGGCTGCAAGGAGGAAATCTTCCGGCAGGCCGTCGAACTTTACGACCGCGTCGAAGGGCGAGCGACGGCGCAGAGCCTCAGCGCAGCGCGGACGGCCCGCGAGGCCGTCGAAACCATGCTGCGATCGAACGCGCGCGCCTATGCCGTCAACGAGGGCCCGCGTGGGTGCATGATCGTGTTGTCATCGCTGCTGGGCGCGCCTGAGAACGAGAGCGTGCGTGCGTTTCTTGCCGCAAATCGGGAGGAAGGAGAATCGACGCTGAGGGAACGGCTTGCGCAAGGCATTGCGGAGGGCGACCTTGCGCCGTCCGCCGATGTCCGGCAGCTTGCCGCCTTCTACACGACCGTGCTTGAAGGCCTGTCGATCCAGGCCCGCGATGGCGCGGGCGCGAAAAAGCTCAACATGATCATTGATGCCGCGATGCTTGCGTGGCCGGCCGGTTGACATTGCCGGCGCAGCTCGTCGCAGCGCTTGCGGGCCAGCTTAGGGCGGGACCACCATCCAGGCGACGATCCGCCGCACGACAGGCAGCAGCAAGAGGCTGGGAAAAGCCACTATCCACGAGGCTCCCCAGGCGCTGGGCCAGTTGAGGACAAAGTCGGGACCCACGCCCACGCTCGCGGCGGTCGCCACCGCTGAAACGATGGCCGACATGAACACGGAAAGAACCAGCGGCATCAGAACGGGGGCATAGTGCCGCGGGAGCTTTTTCAGGGTGGGGCTTGATGAATGGTCAGCCATCTCAATACTCCTTGCCGCCGCGCGCCGCTTGTTTCTCGGCCACCAGGTCCTTGACGTACTCGCGCAGTGAACGCGGATCCCGTCCGAGTGCAGCCTTCAGCACAAGACTGTTTCCTCCAAGCCCGCAGGCCCGGTAGTGATCGAAGACTTTGGACAGAAGAAGCAACTGCTGTTCGCCATAAGGCAGGCGCGCGTCTTGCGCCCACGCGTTGAAACCGGGCTCCAATGCAGTGACCGGAGATCCTAGCTCCTCGGCCAGGGCCGTCACGATGTCCATGCGGCTATACATGCCGGCGCATAGCTCCAAGGTCGCGTAGGCCAGCCTGTCCTCGGTCAGGGCGATCGCGGCAACCTCGGCCACATCGCGATAGTCCACGCGGGCGATTCTCGTGTCTTTGGGAAAGGGCTCGCTGAAGCGGGAATGGTCGCGGATCGACGGCCAGGCCAAACCGATGTTCTGCATGAAGTTCGCGGGATGCAGGATTGTGTATTCCAGTCCCGACGAGTAGAGCGCGTCCTCCACCGGGATCTTGCTGGCGTGATTGGCCAGTCGCACGTTCGTTGGCTGGATGACCGATGAAAAGACGAACCTCCTCACGCCGCTGCGCTTGGCCGCGTCGACCAGGGCAACGCCCATGGGCGCTTCGTCTGCGGTGAACGCGGGGCCGATATGAAAGACGCCGTCCACGCCTTGCGTTGCGGCTGCGAGGCTGTCGACGTCGCGGAGGTCACCGATGGCGGTCTCGGTCGCTCCCAGCGAGCGGGCCTGAGCGGCGCGTGTTTCGTCGCGGACGAGCGCCCGGACCGCGACCTTGCGCCGCTGCAATTCAGGAACGACCAGGCCGGCGAATTTGCCGGTGGCTCCTACGACCAAAACCGTGGGCTGAGTGCCGTTCACAGGGTTTCTCCTTCGTATGCATGTGGGTACGAAGGCAGTGTATTTTCTACCGATTAGTGGAACAATACTTGTGAAATATGAATGTGAATCACGTTATACGAGATAAATAATGAGCCGCCTCGAAGACCTGGAAGCGTTCATCCACATCGCTGAAACGGGAAGTCTGACGAAAGCCGCGCGCCATCTCAGCCGCTCGCTACAGGCCGTCAGCCGTTCTCTTGCCGCGCTGGAAGAGGACGTCGGCGTGCAACTGATCCATCGCACTACGCGGCATTGCTCTCTCAGCGAAGCGGGCGAGGCGTTCTTCCGGCGGGTCAAACCGGCGATGGAGGAAATAGGCGAGGCCCGGCTGGAGGTTGCAGACCGCCGAGCCGCGCCGTCGGGCATATTGCGTGTCGGCGCGCCGGTACTGTTCGGGCCGGACTTCCTGGTTCCGATCATCGCGCAGTACATGCGCGCATACCCGCAGATGGAAGTCGATCTGCAATTGACGGATACCTTTGTCGACCTGTCCGCCGCAGGCCTCGATCTGGTCGTGCGCATCGCAGACCTGCCGGATTCCGGCTTGCAAGGAAGACGATTGGGAGCCTTGCGCAGAGTCGTATTCGGAGCGCCTTCCTATTTCGAACAGTATGGCCGTCCCGCGCATCCTTCGGATCTGCGGCAGCACGCCTGCATTGTCAGGACTCTCGATCAACGCTCGGGGCAGTGGGCCTTTGAGATAGACGGCAAGCGGCGCAGCGTCGGGGTGCGGGGTCCGTTCCGGACCAACACGATGGCGGCGATCTATTCCGCGGTCAGCGCCGGACTCGGCATCGGCTATTCGCCGCTATGGCAGATCAGGCACCTGCTGGATGCGGGGCAGGTGGAAGTCATACTCGAAGCGTTCGAGTCCAAGCCTGTGCCCATACACGTGCTTTGGCAGGAGCACAGGCTTCCGCCTGCCAAAGTGCGGGCTTTTATTGATTATCTGGCGGCTGGGCTGAAGCTCGATCGGTTCTAGGGGCGCCGCGGGAGTCTGCGGGCGAGGGCGCCGCTACTATCCCAAGCGCGGCACGGTAGACTAAGAATCCCCGTATCCTGATGCGCACTTTCGCTCCAAGGAGGATCATCATGCCGGTATTTCAGATCAAGCACTTGGACCATGTCGTGCTCAGGGTTCAGGACCTGACGCGTAGCGTGGACTTCTATACGAAAGTACTGGGCTGCGAGATCAAGAAGAAGAACGATGAGTACGCAATGATCCATCTGAGCGCCGGCGGTTCCATGATCGATCTGGTCGATGTGCAGGGGCCTCTGGGCGCCGCGGGCGGGGCAGCGCCAGGGAAAGACCGGCACAACCTGGACCACTTCTGTCTTCGCGTCGAGCCGTTCGATGAAACGGCCATCCTCGAGCATCTGCGAGCTTTCGGCATTGCTGCGGACAAGGCCGTGTTGCGGTATGGCGCGGAAGGCGAGGGGCTTTCGATCTACTGCTTTGATCCCGACGGCAATCAGATCGAACTGAAGGGGCCTGCGATCTAGGGCTGGCGCAGGTTGGATCTCTGTATTAGGTCAACGCACCGGCAGCAGATATCTCAAGGCCTGCATAAAGCCACGCGGCGCCACGGTGAGATGGTCTTCGTCATTCAGGACAACGGACTTCAGTTTCAAACCTGGATATTTCCGGCTTTGCAGCGCCGCCTCCAGCGCCCGGTTGTCGGCGACCATGTCCACCGTCTGGTTGTAGCGCCGGTCGCCTTTGCGCAGGGCTTCGTAGGCGCCAACATAAAGAAAGACATTCGCCGTCAGGTCCCGATGCTGCTGGGCATAGCCCGCTTCCAGCTTCAAGGCATGCCGTTTGTCGTACCAGAGGGACGGGCTGCCGAGGACATAGCCGTTGAACATGCCGGGCTCGGTGAACAGGATCTGCGTCCCCAGCAGCGCCCCATAGGAGTGGCCGAGAAAGAGGGCTCTGGCCGGGTCGGTCCGGTAGCGGGCGGTGATGTAAGGCTTTACCTGATCGCGCAGATACGCTTGATAGGCCCGCGCCTGACCATGGACCGCATTGGCCGGCGCGGTGCTTGGGCCGTTCGGTGTAGGCGTGTAGTCGCGCTGGCGGCTGACTCCGCCATCCTCGCCTTTGCCATATGACAGGCCGACAAGAATGAACTCCTCGATCCGCGGTCCTTCCACGTTCAGGCGGCGCGCCAACTGCCGGATGATAGGGAAGGCATAGTCGGCGTCGGTAACATAAAGCACGGGGTAGCGCCGTTGCGGCTGCTTCGCATAGGACGGCGGCAAGGCGACGTAGACCTGATAGCCGCGGCCCGACACGGGATCGGGCACGTCCCAGACTTCGCTATCGGCGATTTCGTATGGGCGACCCTCGCCAGATTGCATCTTGGGCGTCGATTGGGCCTGGGCTTGCGTCGGGCCGCCATGTAGGCCGAAGCTGACGAGGAGGGCAATCAACAGGGCATTCAGAAGGCGTCGTTGCATGGGGGAGGGCTCGGCAGCCTGCAAGTTTGAGCACATGAAGTGGGCGGAATTGTAGACTGGCACCATAATCCCGGTCCGTTGCCGCCAGCAGACGTGACGAGTTCCTCAAGCTTGCTGCCAGGAAGATCGCCCTGCAAATGCGCCGCGACGACGGCGTTCGTACCTCCAGGAGCAAAATCATGGCCACAACCCTGCGCGCAATCCGTTCAGACATCACGAAGCTCGAGGTGGACGCCATCGTGAATGCCGCGAACTCCTCATTGCTGGGCGGCGGCGGCGTCGATGGCGCCATCCATCGCGCGGCGGGCCCGGATCTAGTGCACGAATGCAGATTGCTGGGCGGTTGCAAGACGGGGGACGCGAAGGTGACCAAGGCCTATCGCCTGTCCGCTCAATACATCATTCATACGGTGGGGCCGGTGTGGCGGGGCGGGGATGGCGGAGAACCGGCGCTGCTGGCCAGCTGTTATCGCCGATGCATCGAGCTGGCGCAAGAAAGAGCGGTCAAGTCGATTGCGTTCCCCAGCATCAGCACGGGGATATATGGGTATCCTATTGAGCGGGCGACAGAGGTGGCCGTCGCAAGCGTCCGCGAAAGCCTGGCTGAGGACTCATCCATACGGGAGGTGATCTTCTGCTGTTTCTCAGCGGAAGATCTCATTCAATATGAGCGCATCTTGAATGGGCCACATGCATGACTCTGCAAAGGCGCGGTCGCCAAGGCGCAACATGGCCCGCTGACCTAGTTCAGCGTTCGAATGAACCGGTGCAGCCGCCAAAGCGCCAGTCCAACGAAGAGGCTCAGGCAGGCCGAGATGAAGGCTGCCGCGAGCGCGGCCGGATTGACTTTTTCTAGTGTCCAGGCGAGAGCCGCTGCTGCGGACAATGGCAGGGCGGCGGCAGAAATCAGAGTCGCCGCCAGCATGCTGGCCGAAGGATGTAGTCCGAACCATGCTGCGTGATCCGGTTTTTGGTTTGACTTTTGAATACGCCTGAGCAAGTCATGGAGAAGAATCAGGAAGTACGCTTGCACGCAAGCCAAAATGACCATAGCCCCAAAAATCGCACCCTCACGGGGCAGCTTGAGGCCAAATAGATCTACTGCCTGGTCGCTTGCGGAGTGAAGAGCCTTCACGCGCTGAATTGCCTCGTCAATATCAAAATCCTGAAAGCCGTCGGAGACTTCCGCCAACTCATGAAACGCGGCGGCGTATGTGCCGCTGCGCCATGCCGGATACATTTTTTGGAGTGCGTATGGGTCGATGGGCGCCTGCACAAGCTCGAACGGAATGGTGATTTGCACGTCGCGCCTGGGCTCATAACGTGTAGGCCCGAGTTCCAGGATCAGGTCGATTACCTGATTCTTGTCAACCCCGGAAGGTGCATGAGGCTTGCTCAAGCGTGTCGATGCCGGCGGATAGTCATCGTCGGGTGGTTCCGATCGTGCCTTGAAGCACATGCTGTGGATGTAGGAATCGGCTTCAACACCAGAGAACGAGCGGCGAACCCGCACCTTACAGTTCCTTTCCTGGATGTTGCTTGGGAACTTTATGTTGGGGCCCGAGACGACCACGCCGCGTCGTAGTGCATCCCAAAGATCCTCGAAGCTTGCAAGCGAGCGGTTGGACAAAGACAAGTCGGCGTCAAATTGCCAAGCTGCGTATGCCCACAGCTGCTCGGGCTGCAGTTCCGCGTACCCCTGAAACCACAGCTCAATTGGGGGAGGATTGTTCATCTGCATCACTCCGATTGCACTAAGCGATGCAAAGTCGCCTGCCACTGGAATGATCGAGTCCAGGTAAATCTGCTGTCGTAGGGCAGGCCAGCGGCTCATGACCTCCCGGATCTGAAGGGCTTGTGTCAGCGCGGTGTTCAGCTTATGGAATTGGCTATTTACAACGCCGACGAAGATCGCGATCGAGAGCATGATCAAGCCGAATTGCATGCCGCGGAGCTGGCTAAGCAGCTCTGCCGGAAGGCTCGCGGGCACCACAGCGGCGGTTGGCGCCGACTTCTTTTTGCGCTTCATGCGTATTTTTCCGTACTCGTTCGGGTGCGTTGCACCGCTCGCCAACGGTTTTCGGAACAGCAAGTGTGACGCGGATCGCCGGCCTGAACGTCGTGGCGATGACGTTGACTTTAGCGCTGAACGTTCGAGTTCGTCGAGCTTTGGAAGCTGGCAAGGCAGTCGCCTATCTCGGGACGTGCACTAGCCGGTATTCAGTATGGCGATTGTCCACATGGCCGGCACCTTGGTGGCCGGGCCGGCGGGTATTCGCGTATTTCCGGATATGCGCTGCAGGTGCTCATGGAGGACACGTTGACAATGCGCCCATGATCGCGCAGGACGGGCAGGGCTTGCTGGATCAAGAAAGGGGATCTTCAGGTTGACTTGGAGTGCCCAATCGAACGCGTCCACCGGCAGGTGGCCGCGCAGGCCTACGCTTGCATTGTTGATCAGCATGTCCGGGCGCTGGGATAACGCCTCGGCGTTTCTTTGGGGGAAAAACGGGTCGACGCATAACGGCGATACTTCGACAGGCGTCGTACATCCACGGGCACCTATCGGAATATCGGAAGTAGATGAAACCTCATTTCAAGTTCCAGCCAGGCTTCAAATGCCTGTTCAAGGTGGCTGAATTCTCCGTGGATCGTCCTTCGGAGGCCTCGTTCCAGGTACAAGATTGCGTAGCCTGACGCAGTTTCCACTAGCCAATTGCCATCATCGTTTGGCTTCGTAGTGATAAAGCAGCCCAAGCCGCGCCGCCGAGCTTCCGCAGAAATTTCCGAAAACGAAACAGTCCAACTCGGTGGCAGACGGCTCCAGGCGCCACCACAGTAGCGATGGACCAAGTTCCACACGCGGCCCGATAATACGGCGTCGATTTGCTCAAGCTCTGGAATTTCCACCTCATTCCCTTACTCTGACTCCCGGAGAATTGGCGATTTTCAGGGATATCCCTGAGCATGTCTACGACCGTTTTTGGGTCGGTATTTGACTTGGGAATGCTTGGGCTTGCTTCGAGCGGAACATGCGCTGCCGATCAACGATGATGCGGCCAGCCAATCCTACAGCCGCTGCCCGCCCGTCGCATCAATACGCTGCCCCGTGATCCAGCGCCCCTCATGCGACGCCAGAAAGGCGACGATGTCCGCAATGTCCTCAGGCTGCCCCACGCGCCCCAATGCAATCGTCTGGGCGATGACCTTGCTCTGCTCCGGATCGCGTGCGCGGGCATTGAGGTCCGTGGCCGTGGCGCCGGGCAGGACGGCGTTCACGGTAATGCCGCGTGCGCCCAATTCGCTCGCCAGCAGCAGGGTCAGCGCTTCCAGGCCGGCCTTGGCCGGCGCGTAGACGCTCATTTCCGGATAGGCGGCGCGCGTGCCCATGGAGGACACGTTGACGATGCGGCCATGGTCGCGCAGGAAAGGCAGGGTCTGCTGGATCAGGAAGAAGGGGGTCTTCAGGTTGACCTGCAGCACCCGGTCGAACGCGTCAGGAGTGACTTCCGGCAGGCGGGCGCGCAGGCCCACGCCGGCGTTGTTGACCAGGATGTCCAGGCCGTCGTCGGCGTAGCGTTCCTTGAGCGAGGCGCGCAAGTCCCGCGCCAATGCTGCGGCGGCGTCCGCCAGCGCCAGGTCGGCCTGCAAGGCCCAGGCTTGGCCGCCAGCTGCCTGGATCTGGCGCACGACCTCGTCGGCGGCATCGCCAGCGCTGTTGTAGTGCACGGCGACGCGCGCGCCGCGCCGGCCCAGGGCCAGCGCGATGGCGCGGCCGATGCCGCGGCTGGCGCCGGTCACGAGCGCGGTTTTGCCCACGAGGCTGTCGGGGAATTCAGTCTGGCTCATGCCGTTTCCGTTTCGGGTTGGGTCCACGCATGCTGCGCTTCCAGTTCGCGCGCGGCAAGCAGCAGCGCGTTGCGGTCGATCTTGTTGGTGCCGGCCCAGGGCAGTTCATCCACGAAGCGGATGCGCCGCGGATGCTGGTAGGCGGGGCCGTGCTCGAGCGCGTGGCGCTTGAGCGCATCGGCATGCAGTCGGCTGCCGTCGCGGCGCACGACGAAGGCGACGGGGATATGGCCGCGTTCCTCGTCGGCCAAGGGCACCACGCAGCTCTGGCGCACGTCGGGGTGCGATTCCAGCAGTTTCTCGACCTCGACGGGATAGATGTTCTCGCCCGAGCAGACAAACATGTCGTCGGCGCGGCCCACGAAGTAATAGAAGCCGTCGGCGTCGCGCCGCAGCACGTCGCCGCTGTAGTACCAGCCGTCCTTGAGCACCTGTGCGCTCTTTTCCGGGAGGTTGTGATAGCCGGCGAGCACTGCGGGGTTCTTCATCAGCAGCACGCCCTGGTCCGGGCCAGGACCGTCAGCGAGCCGCACCTGGGTGGGATCGAGCGGGTAGCCCAGCGCCAGCGCGGGCGTGGGCAGGCCGTCGGGATGCGGGCCAAACACGGCGGGGCCGGCCTCGGTGGTGCCGTAGCCGTGGGTCACGCGCACGCCGGGCAGGGCGCGCTGGATGCGTTCCAGCAGCGCCACGGTCATGGGGGCCGAGCCCAGCATGACGCGGCTCAGCGCCGACAGGTCGCGTCCTTGCAGCAGCGCCGGGTCCTTGACCAGTCGCGCGAACATGGTGGGCACGGCGGTCAGGACAGAGATGCGGTAACGCTCCAGCGCGTCGGCATAGGCGGCGACATCGAATGAAGGCTGGATCACCAGCAGGCTGTTGCTGGCGAAGGCGCGCTTGGCCATGAACAGGCCGTTCATATGGAATAGCGGCTGGGCCAGCAGGTATCGTTCCTGCACGCCGGCGCGGGCGACGACGGCGGCGGAGGTGGCAGCCAGCGCCCACAATTGGCCGCGATGCGTGAGCGGCACGCCCTTGGGCTTGCCGGTGGAGCCCGAGGTGTACAGCATCTGCGCGATGTCGTCGGCCTGCGGCGTGACGAAGCCGAAGTCCGTGGGCGCGATCTGCGCGGCAAAGCCTTGCGGACCGGCGTCGTCGAAGTCCAGCACCGGCACCTTGGCTTCGAAGGCGGCGCGGCGCGGGCCGTCCACCAGTGCGAGCGCGATGCCGGCGTCGCGCAGTACATAGTCGATGTTCTCTTGCGACTGCTTGATGTTGACGGGAACGGCCACGTAGCCCGCCCGCATGATGCCGAAATAGGCGATCAGGTACTCGGCCCGGTTCAGCGCGGCGATGGCGACGCGGCTGCCCGGCGCCAGGCCGCGCGCGGACAGCCAGGCGGCCACGCCGCCCGCCAGCAGGCGGACCTGGGCGTGGGTGTAATGCCGCGGCGTGTCGGACTGGCGCAGGTCGATGATGGCGGGCAGATCGGAAGACAGTTCCGGGTCGGCCAGATGGCCCAGATTGAGCAGGGAATGCGTCATGGAATTTTCCGGAAAGAATGCGGCTCAGCGCTTTTGCAGCTTGGGGTTGAGCGCGTCGTTCAGGCCGTCGCCGACCAGGTTCAACGAGAGCACGGCCAGCATGATGGCCACGCCCGGCACGGCGCAGATGTACCAGGAAGAGCGGATCAGGCTGCGGCCTTCGCCGACCAGCCGGCCCCAGCTGGCGATGTTGGGGTCGCCCAGGCCCAGGAAGGACACCACCGATTCGTAGAGGATGGCGCCGGCCACGACCAGCGAGGACATCACGATGACGGGAGGCAGGGCGTTGGGCAGGATTTCCGCGGCGACGATGCGCAACGGACTCATGCCCAGCGCGCGGCAGGCCTGCACGAACTCGCGTTCCTTGAAGGACAGGAACTCGGCCCGGGTCAGGCGCGCGATGGGCGGCCAGGACACCAACCCTACGGCCAGTGTGATGTGTTCGATGCGCGGCCCCAGGATGGACACCACCGTCAGCACGAACACGACGTTGGGAATGATCTGGAACAGTTCGGCCACGCGCATCAGGCCCTCGTCGACCCAGCCGCCGGCCCAGGCCGCGGCCGCGCCCACGCTCACGCCGATCAGCGTGGCGGTGGCCGCGGCCACCAGGCCGATCAGCAGGGTGGCGCGCGCGCCGTGGGCGATCATGGCGGCGATGTCGCGCCCCATGGAATCGGTGCCCAGCGGATGACGCCAGGATTCGAACGGCCAGACTTCCGGCGCGCCGACGATGCGTAGCGGGTCGGTGGGATACAGCCAGCCTGCGCCCACGGCCAGGAAGGCAACGAGCGCGAGCAGCGCGGCTCCCGCGACGGCGCCGCGGTTGCGCGCAAAGCGCGCCGCGAACGAGGCGTGGCGGCGGCGCGATGCCGCGGGCAGGGCAGGGGCAAGAGTGGGGGATGCGGACATGTCAGGCAGCCTTGATGCGCGGGTCCAGCCGCGTGTAGATCAGGTCGACGGCGATGTTGGCGATGATCACCACGAAAGAGCTGAGCACCAGGATGCCCAGGACGACGGGATAGTTGCGGCTCATGACGCTGTCGAACAGCACGGCGCCGATGCCGGGCCAGCTGAACACCGCCTCGACCACGATGCTGCCGCCCAGCACCGCGCCCAGTTGCAGGCCCAGCAGCGTGACGATGGGCAGGAAGGCATTGCGCAGCACGTGGCGCAGGACCACGGCGCTGCGCGTCAGTCCCTTGGCGTACGCGGTGCGCACGAAGTCCATGCGGCTGACTTCCAGCATCGAGGCGCGCATCACGCGGGCATAGGCGGCGGAATAGAACAGCCCCAGGGCCAGCGCCGGCAATGCCAGGTGGTGCAGCACATCCAGCGCCTGGCGCCAGGCGCCGCCGGACAGGCCGATGGTCACCATGCCGCCCACCGGAAACCAGCCCAGCTTGACCGAGAACAGCACGATCAGCATGATGCCCAGCCAGAAGCTGGGCGCGGCAAAGCACAGCACGGCGAACACCGACACCGCGCTGTCCCACCAGGTGTTGACCTTGACGGCCGACACGATGCCGGCCGCCATGCCCACCAGCACCGCGATGGCGAGGCTTGCGCCCATCAGCAGCAGCGTGGCTGGCAGGTGCGCCAGGATCACGTCCAGCACGGGCAGGTTGTGGCGGTAGGAATAGCCCAGATCGCCGCGCGCCACGGAGCCTATGTACTTCAGCAACTGCACGGCGGGCGGCTGGTCCATGCCGTAGGTCACGCGCAGGCGCTCGATGAGCGCCGGGTCGGTGACCTGCTGCTCGGCCGTCATCACGTCCAGGAAGGTGCCGGGCACGGATTGGATGAGCGCGAAGTTCAGCACCACCACGCCCAGCAGCAGCGGGACGGCCTGGGCCAGCCGGCGCAAGATCAGTCGGATCGGCATGCGTGCGCCTCAGGCCTGCAGCCAGACGTCGGCCAGGGTTTCGCCCTGGACGTTGGCGCCGGTGGTGAAGTTGCGCACGTTCTTGCCGGCCAGCGTGAACGACTGGATTTCCACCAGCGGCACGTGCGGCACGTCGGTCGAGGCCAGGCGGGCGAACTGGTGCGCAAGCGTTCGGCGCGCGTCCGGGGCGGTCTCCTGGGTCAGCTTGGCGACCAGCGCGTCCATTTCCGGGTTGGAGTAGCCGGTGGCGTTGCGGAAGGCGGCGCCCTTGACGATGCCGTCGGTGGTGTAGAACTGGGTGACAGTGGGCACCAGTTCCAGCGGCGAGGTGAAGTTGGAGACGGCGATGTCGTAGTCGTAGTCGCCATAGATGCGCTTGAGCGCCGTGGCGCGGTCCACGGAATCCAGCTTGACCTCGATGCCCACGTCCTGCAGCGCCTGCTTCAGGTACTGGCCGAGCTTGGCGTTCTCCTCGAACCAGGCGGCGGCCACCAGGTTCACGGTGAAGCGCTTGCCGTCCTTCACCGGCAGGCCCGCGGCGTCCAGCAGCGCGGCGGCCTTCTTGGGGTCGAACGGATAGCGCGGCACGTCCTCGGTGTAGAACAGCGGGTTGCTGCTGAAGACCGGCGCGATGGCGGGCTTGCCGCGGCCGTAGTAGATGGTGTCGACGATGAACTGGCGGTCGATGGCGTGCAGGATGGCCTGGCGCACCTCGCGGCGGTTGACGATGTCGCGGCGCTGGTTGAATTCGGCGGTCACGGTCCAGGCCGAGTTCTGGTAGCCGCGCGTGTCCACCACCACCTTGCCGGTCTTGAGCAGGCGGTCGATGTCGCGGGCAGGCACCGGGTTGGAATAGGCCAGGCCCAGCTCGCCGGCCTCCAGCGCGGCGCCGCGCGTGGCGGGGTCGCCCCACCAGCGGATGATGAGGCGGTCCAGGTTGGGCTGGCCGGCATTCCAGTAGCTGTCGTTGCGCAGGTATTCGACGTGGCTGCCGCGCACCCACTTGCCGTACTTCCAGGGGCCGGTGCCGACCGGTGTGTTGTTCAGCGGGTTGGTGATGATGTCGCGCCCGTCGTACAGGTGTTTGGGTATCAAGAGCTGGAACTGGCCGGCCAGGGTGGATTTCAGGAAGAACTCCGGAACCGGCGCGTCGAAGTTCAGCACCACGGTCAGCGGATCGGTCGCGGTCGCGCCGGTCAGCGACTTCAGCGCGATGCCGGCGGAAATCGGCTTCCAGTGCTGCAGCACGTTGTAGACCACGTCGGCGGACGTGAACGGCGCGCCGTCGTGCCAGGTGACGCCTTCGCGCAGCTTGATGGTGTAGCTGCGGAAGTCTGCGGCGGGCGTCACGGACAGGGCCAGCGCGGGCTGGAACTTCAGGTCGGCATCCAGCTTGAGCAGGCGTTCCAGGATCTTGGTCGCGGTCTGGAACGGGCTGGACCCGCCGCCGCCGGGCACGAACAGGGCCTGGGGCTCCAGGCCGCCCCAGCTGGCGACCAGGGTGCCGCCTTTGCGGGCGGGGCCGGCGTCGGCGCCGGGCTGGGCAGTCGCGGCCAGCAACGCCTGGGGCGCGATGCCCAGGCCGGCGGCCAGGCCGCCCGCGGCGGTACGGGTAAGGAAGGCGCGCCGTCCGGGGCGCTGCGCGGTGGTCATGATGGTGTCCTTGAAGATGAGAGCCCGCTCAGCCCTGGGCGAGCGTGGCGTAGGTGGCGCGGCCGATGGCCACCAGCGCACCCTGGTCGTTGTAGAGGTCCACGTCGGCCACGCCCACGCTGCGGCCGTTGCGGCGCACGCGGGCCACGGCGGTCAGCGCGGTGTTGACGGCGGGACGCAGGTAGTCGACGCGGAAGTTGATGGTCGGCAGGCCGCGGCCCAGCAGCATGCCGACGGCGAAATCGCCGACGGTGTCGATCACCGCGGCCAGCGGGCCGCCATGCCATTGGCCGCTGGCCGCGCCGCGCTCGAATTCCGGGCGCATGGGGGCCAGCACGGTCAGTTCTCCCTGTTCATGGTTCACGTCGCGCACCGACAGGCCGAGCCAGGCGATGAACGGCGAATCGTCGAACCTGGCCTGGATGGCCGCGGCGTCGAGGGTGGCAGCCGGAGCCAGCGCCTTCGGGTTCGCGCTCATGCCGACACCAGCACTTTGCCGACGATCTTGCGATCTTCCAGCGAGGCCAGCGCCTGGGCGCCTTGTTCCAGAGGCCACTTGCGGTCCACGTGGACGCGCAGCCGGCCGTCGCGCACCAGCGCCAGCAGCTCGTGCAGGTCCTCGCGTTCCCAGCCGTTGGAGCCGCGGATCTGCAGCTCGAAGGTCCAGATATAGCGCAGGTCTTCCTTGGGATCGAAGCCCGCGGTCGCGCCGCAGGTCAGCAGGCGGCCGCCCAGGCGCAGGCAGCGCAACGATTTGACCCAGGTGTCGCCGCCCGTGAAGTTGACCACCACGTCCACGCCGCCCGGCTTGCCGCTGCGGCGGCGCGACGGCTTGCCGAAGCGCTCCTGGACCGCCTCGAGGAAGTCTTCCTCGGTGTACAGAATGATGTGGTCGGCGCCCAGGGCGCGCAGCGTCTCGGCCTTTTCGGGGCTGCCGGCGCAGGCGATGACTTCGGCGCCAGCCAGCTTGGCCAATTGCACGGCGCACACGCCCACGCCGCCGCTGGCGCCCAGGATCAGCACCTTTTCGCCTGGCTGCACCTGGCCGATGCGGTTCATCATGCGCAGGGCGGTGCCGTAGGCCACGGGCAGCGCCGCCGCCTGATCGAAGCTGACCTCGTCGGGCAGACGCAGCAGCTGGTGCGCCGGTACGCGGCACAGTTCGGCCAGGCCGCCATGAATCGTCTCGCCCACCAGGCCGCCATCGACCCGGTCTATCGGGTCCACCAGCACGCGGTCGCCCGCCTTCCAGTCGCGCACGTTGGCGCCGGTCTGCACCACCACGCCGGCCACGTCCAGGCCGATGATGACGGGAAAGGGCAATTTGATACCGGGCATGCCGCGGCGAGTGAACACGTCGTGGTAGTTCAGGGACGAGGCCCCGACGCGGATGACCACGTCGTCGGGACCGGCAACGGGATCGGGGAATTCGGTTTCCAGGCGCAGCTTGTCGGTGCCGCCGTGTTCACGCAAAACAATGGCTTTCATGAGTCTCTTGATGGATGGGTAGGGAAAGAATCACCACGCGGCCAGGCCGGCGATGGCCTGGCGCGTGATCTGCAGGCCGTGGGCCACGACATTGCGGCGCCAGACGCTGGACACGGGTACGAAGGCATCGACCAGATCCGCCCGCAACTGCGCATCGCGCGCGGCGTCGGGCGCGGCCGGGGACTTGAAGCGCAGCCATTGGTCCAGCCTCAGGGCCGGCCGCATCTGCAGGCCGCGCGTGCCGAATTCGACGACTGCGCCGGCCAGCGGCCGCTGGCCCAACGCTTGCTGTACGCCACGGAACACCAGTCCCTGGTAGTCGGGACGGGCCAGGCCGTGCGGGCGCTGCCCCAGTACGCGATCCGCGCCCCACCAGGCCGCGGCTTGCGCCTGCTCGGCGCTGCCGTCGGGGTTGAAGCACAGAAAGAAGGGCTCGCCGAATTCGCCGATGCCGGTGTGCCAGTCAATGAAGGCCACCCGTTCGCTCGCGCCCAGGTGCTCGTCGACGATGCGGCGCAGCGTGCGGTTGGACCATTCGGGGCCGTTGCCGCCATAGACCAGGCCGTCCGGGTGCGTGTACTGGCCGCTGGCCGTGACGTTGAAGAGCGCGTCCGCGCCGTGCTCCTGGCGGAAGCGCTCCAGCGCCTCGGCGCCGGCGTCCAGCGCGGCCTCGGTCCAGTGCTGCGGGATCAGGTGCGGATGCAGGCTGGCATAGTGCGGGTTGGGCGGTGCGGCCCGGGTGTGGTCGATGAAATTGCGGTTCAGGTCGACATTGTTTTCGGTGGTGCGCGTGTCGTGCGCATAGCCGTAGGGATTCAACGCATGTACCAGCACCACGTTGACGCCGTCCGGCAAGGGCAGGCCGCCGTCCGCCTGCAGCCACGCGAGCTGCACCGCCGAGCCGGCCGCGCCTTCGAGGCCGTGGGTGCCGCTGATGGCCAGATGGGTGCGGGCGGCGCCGGGGCGGCCCAGCACCGCCACGTCTACGGTCAACGGCCGGCCCTGCGGGTCGCGCGCCGTGGGATGTTCGTGGCGCGAGAGCGCGGCGCCCCGCGCCGCGGCGGCGGCCACGAAGGCCTCGCGCGCTGTTGCGTAGTCGGCGGAAAAGCAGGTCCAGTAGTCGGGCAGGGGCTGGCCCATCATGCCTCCTGCACGAAGACTTGCAGCGCGCCGGCAGCATGCTCGGGCGCCACCGCCAGTTCGCCCTGTGCGTTGGCGCGGTACGGGACCTCGTTGGCGTCGAGCCACGCGCGCGTCTGCCCGATATCGCGCACGCCGATGACCGATCCCGCGAACCAGCCGCCCTGGCTGCTGGCGGGCAGGCCAACTGGCACGCGCACATGGGGGAAACGCTGCTCGAAGGCGGCGGGCGCGAGGAAGTCGATGCGCAGGCTGCCGCGCCGCACTTGCAGGCCCTGGTCAGGAAGCTCGCTGATGGCAATGGGGCCCAGCACGCGTTCATACGCGGCGCGCAGGGCGCGCGGCTCGGGATGCACGGCGATCAGCGACTCGATGCGGCGGGCGCCGTTGGCATGATCCTGCCATTCGGGCCGGTAGACCAGATGGCGCGTGAGATGGCCGCAGGTGAAGAAGTCCGGCACCGCGAAGAGGCCCGCCGGAAACTGGGTGTTGTTCCAGGCCGCGTCCTCGCTGCCGGCGGGCAGGTGCACCGGACGGCCGCCGCGCTGCGGCGCTTCGGCGTCTATGCCCAGGCGGGCAAGCTCGGCGTGCACGGCGCTGCTGTCGGTGGTCTGCAGCGCGACGGAGACCGGGCCTTCATAGGCGTCGTCAAAGCCCGCAAAGCGCGACTGCTCGCGCAGCTCCGGCGGAAATGCCAGCAGCTCCAGGTAATTGGCATCCAGGATCAGGGTCTGGTTGCGCGTGCCGCGATGGTGGCGGCCTTGCGGCGCCAGGGCAAAGCCCAGCTTCTGGTATTGGGCGGTTGCGGCCTGCAGGTCATGCACCCGGATGATGTAGTGGTCCAGTCCGGTGACTGAGGGTATGGACATCGCGTTTCCTGAATTTGCTTGACGGAAGCGGGCAGTCTGGCCGAAGCGCAGGCGGGCCAGAACGATTGAATTCGCATGTGGATATTTGCTTTCTGTTCGCGCCAGGGGACAGGAGGCATCCGCATATTCATATCTGAAAGTCTTCTTTGCTCCTGGGCCAACCCGCAAGCAGCATGGTGGTCCGTTCAAAGCACATCCCTCTACAACGACATGACGACTCGCAAGACTCCGGGCGGCGCCCGCATCGCATTCTCCCTGGCGCTGGCCCTGGCCGCCGGCGCGGCGCAGGCCGACGCCACGCTGGAAAAGATCAAGGAACGCGGCACCATCACCATAGGCGTGCTGGCCAATGGCGGCGTGTTTGGTTCGCTGGACCCCGCGACGCAGCAGCTGGTGGGCTGGAACCCGGAGCTGGCGCGCGAGCTGGCCAAGGGCCTGGGCGTGAAAGCGGAATTGGTGCAGGTGCAGACCGCCACGCGTACGCAGTTCCTGATCTCCGGCAAGGTCGACCTGCTGATCGCGTCCATGGAGCTGAACCCGGAGCGCGCCGAGATCCTGGGCTATGCGCCGACGCCGTTCTTCCGCGTGGGCGGCACGGCCGCCACGCTGAAGACCAGCGGCATCGCCAAGTGGGAGGACCTGCGCGGCAAGCCGGTGTGCGTGTCCCAGGGCAGCAGCTTCGCGCGGCCCTTGTCAGCCGACTACGGCGCGGTGGTCAAGGGCTACAAGAGTTCGTCGGATTCGCTCCTGGCGCTGCGCGGCGGCCAGTGCGTCGCGGCCGTGCACGATTCGACCTTGATCCAGCCGCTGCTGCGCAGCAATCCGGAATGGAAGGACTACCACGCGCCCATCGCCACCGAGGTGCTGCCGGCAAATTCGGTGGTCTGGACCCGCAAGGGCGAGGCCGACACCATCGCCGCCGTTGACAAGGTGGTGCAGGACTGGCATCGCACGGGCTGGCTGATCGCCACGGAAACTCGCCTGGGCATCGCACCGCCGCAGCCGCTATTGCAGGAACTGCATGCCAAGTACAAGCAGGGAAGTTGAGGCGGATCGGCGCATGTTCGAATCGGCACTGCAAGCCTGGGTCGGCCTTTTCAAGCCGCTAGGCCTGAACTACAGCTTCGTGTTGGACGCGGGTGAACTGTCCGCGTTCGGCCGCGGGCTGCTGGTCACGCTGCAACTATGCGCGTGGACCATACCAGTGAGCCTGGCGTTCGGCGTCCTGATCGCGGCGGGCCTGACCAGCGGCCGCGGCTGGCTGGCAAGGCCATTGCAGGCTTTTGTGGAAGTCACGCGCAACACGCCCACGCTGGTGCAGCTGTATTGCGCCTTCCTGGTGCTGAACATGCTGATCACGCAAAAGCTGGGCGGCGGCAGTCCGATAGCGCCGTTCGCCTGGGTGGTGATCGTGGTGGCGCTGCACAAGGGGGTGTTCCATGCCGAGGCCCTGCGCGCGGGTATCGAAGCGGTGCCCGCCGTAACCATGGAGGCGGCTCGTTCGCTGGCGTTCTCACGGCGCCAGATCCTGACCCAGGTGCAACTGCCGCTGGCGTTGCGCTTTGCCTTGCCGGCACTGGTCAACAACCTGGTGGACTTGGTGAAGATGACAGCGATTGCGTCGGCCATCGCGGTGGGCGACGTGACCTATGAGTCCATCATGATCTGGTCGTACCGCGACAACGTGTTGGAACTCTTGCTGCTCATCCTGCTGTACTTCGGCCTGCTGACCTGGCTGGTCGGTCTGGGCGGGAGATGGCTGGAAGAACGTTTGAGGATGCCTGGCTATGGCCAATGACCTGGTCCTGAACGCACAGGCCGCGGGGCGACGGCTGCCGCCGGCCTTGCGCGATCCCTGGCTTGTCGTATTGCTGGCGTTGGCGGCGCTGAACCTGGCGTGGGTGGCCACCAACTCGGCGCCCGCCGCCGTGCGGACGCTGTGGTATTGGTCGCCAGCCTTGCTACGCGGTTTGGCGATGAACGTCCAGATCAGCGTGCTGGCCATGGCGCTGGGTACGCTGGCCGGGCTGGTGGTGGGTGCGCTGTCGTTGTCGCCGTCGCGGCTGATGCGCCGCCTGACACGCGCCTACGTGCTGTTGTTCCGCAATGCGCCCATCCTGGTGTTGGTGTACTTCACCACCTACGTATTTCCCTTCGAGCTGAGGCTGGGCGGATGGAATCTGCCGTTTCCGGACTGGATCAAGGTGGTCATCGGCCTGGGCCTGCCGGCCAGCGCCAACGTCGCCGAGATCTTCCGCGGCGCGATCCAGTCCATCCCCAGCGCGCAATGGGAGGCCGCGCAATCGCTGGCGTTCCGCCGCGCGCAGATCTTCCGCATGATCGTATTGCCGCAGTGCCTGCGGCGGATGCTGCCGTCGTGGATGAACCTGTACGCCAGCATCACCATGAGCACGTCGCTGGCCTCGCTGGTGGGCGTGCACGATCTGGTGGACGCGGCTACGGTGGCCAGCAATACGGTGTCGCGCACCGACTTCACGGTATTGGTCTACTTCACGCTATTGGCGCTTTTCTTCGCCTATTGCTACCCCATCGCGCGCTGGACGCGGTATCTGGAAAAACGCCATGAGCATTATTGAATTCGAGGCGCGCACAGCCGCCTCAAGGGGCGCGGCTACGCCGCCGCTGGTCAGCCTGCAGGACGTGCATCTGGCCTTTGGCCAGACGGAGGTGCTCAAGGGCATGGACGTCGAGGTGCGGCAGGGGCAGGCGGTGTCCATCATCGGACCGTCGGGATCGGGCAAGTCCACCATCCTGCGCTGCATTACCGGACTGCTGCGCCCGCAGCGCGGCCGCATCGAGGTTGGCGGCGTGCGCGTGGACGCCTTGAAGACGGAAGCCGAGCTGATCGGCCTGCGCAAGCGCGTGGGTTTCGTGTTCCAGCAATACAACCTGTTCCCGCACCTGAGCGTGCTGGAGAACCTGACGATCTCTCCCATCAAGGTGGGCGGCGTGCCGCGCGCGCAGGCCGAGAAGCGCGCGCGCGAGCTACTGGCCCAGGTGCGGATGGAGCACAAGCAGGACGCCTATCCCGGCGAACTGTCCGGCGGCCAGCAGCAACGCGTGGCGATCGCGCGCGCGCTGGCATTGCGGCCCGAGCTGATCCTGTTCGATGAAGTCACTTCCGCGCTGGACCCGGAGATGGTCGGCGAAGTGTTGGCCGTGATTCGCGAACTGGTGGAGGACGGCCTGACTTGCGTGCTGGTGACCCATGAGATGCGCTTTGCCGAAGAGATCAGCGACATTGTGTATTTCACCGAGGCCGGCCGGATCGTCGAGTCCGGGCCGCCGGCGCGCCTGTTCGGGGCGCCTGCCAGCGAGCGCACGCGCGCCTTTCTGCAACGGGCGGTCGGCGCGGCGCCCGTGCGCGAGCGGACTCCCGATCCCATACAGAGCTACCTGCATTTCGATCCGCTGCGCCTGGCGGTGTGAACCCTGATGGAGTTGCGCATGACTTTCATATCCCTGATTCCCATTTGTGGCGAGGTGACCGCATGAGCCTTGCAGACGCTCGCGTCCAGACCCGGCTGGTGCATGCCGGCGCGCCCGACCTGAAGCAGGGCGGCGGCCCGGTGAACGTGCCGGTGGTACGCACCAGCACCGTGCGCTTTGCCGACACGGCCGCGCAGGCGGCCCTGGGCCGGCAACGCGCGGCCGGGGAACGCGTGGCGACCTATGGACGCCATGGTCTGGACACCCATCAGGCGCTGGAAGAGGCTGTGACGTCGCTGGAAGGCGGCTACCGCACGCTGCTGGCACCCTCCGGGCTGTCAGCCATCGTGCTGGTGCTACTGGCGACCCTGGCGCCGGGCGAGCACGCCTTGGTGGCCGACAGTGTCTATTCGCCGGTGCGCAAGGTGGACCGCGCGCTGTTGCAGCGCTATGGGATCGAGGTGGAGTATTTTTCCGCCACGCGCCACGACCTGGAACCACTGATCCGTCCGAACACGCGGCTGCTGTACCTGGAATCGCCTAGCTCGCTCCTATACGAAGTGCAGGACCTGCCTGCGCTGGCCGCGACGGCGCGGCGGCATGGCGTGCTGGTGGCGGCGGACAATACCTGGAGCGGCGGCCTGTATTATCAGCCGCTGGCGTTGGGCGCGCACATTTCGATTCAGGCGGCCACAAAGTACCTGGCGGGACACTCCGACGTGATGATGGGCGTGGTCACGGTCGATAGTCCGGAACTGGCCAGGCAACTGGGCGCGACCTACGACGCCCTGGGCCTGTCGGTGGGCGCGGACGATGCCTATCTGACCTTGCGCGGCCTGCGCACGTTGGATGTGCGGCTGGCGCGGCATCATGAAAACGCGTTGGTCGTGGCCGAATATCTGGCGCGGCACGAGGACGTCGCCAGAGTCTATTACCCAGCGTTGGCGCAGGACCCGGGCCATGCGTTGTGGCGGCGGGATTTCAGCGGCGCCAGCGGCCTGGTGTCGTTCGCGTTCCGCCATTCCGATGCCGCTGCCGGCGCGCGCTTCATCGATGCCTTGCGTTATTTCTCCATCGGCGCATCCTGGGGCGGCTACGAAAGCCTGGCGCTGGAGGCGGCGCCCGAGCGCCTGGCCGAGCACAGCCAGTGGCGGGATGGTCCGCAGACCCAATCCGTGGTGCGCCTGCACATCGGGCTGGAAAGCCCGCTGGACTTGGTGGACGACCTGGAGCGCGCATTCGCGGCAACACGCCAGGCCCTGCGGCGCAGCGCCTGAGGCATATGCAAATGAGCGGTTTTCTTTAGGGTTTCCGGCTATGTAGAAGCAACGTTTACCTCTTTGTCCGTCAGTACCCGCGACCACTAGAATTTGCCCTGTTCCATGATTGGCGGCAGGGCATGTCTACTATTCTTTCCATCGGTTCGGTGCAGCTTCCGTTTCTTGTCCAGCGGCAGGCAGCGGTACGCGAGTTCTATGGTCACATCATCGGCCTGGATGAAATGGCCGGGGCCGGCGGCCAGCGGCTGCTGTTCGCGCTGGGCGAAGCGACCTTGTCGCTGTCTCCCGTGGACGAAATCAGCAGGGAAGTGAAGCCCGATTACCTCGCGCTCAGGACCGGCGACTATGACGTCATCCTGGCGCGCCTGCGCCGGGCTGGACACCATCCGGTCTGCTCCTTGCCAGACGCCGAGCCGCGCGTGATGTACGTGAAAGATCCGTCCGGCAATCAGCTGGCATTCCTGGGCTGAGGCGCGCGATGAACTTCCAGCAATTGCGCTCCGTGCGCGAGGCCGTACGCCAGGACTTCAACCTGACCGACGTGTCCGAAAGCCTGCACACCTCGCAGCCCGGCGTCAGCCGTCAGATCCGCGAACTCGAGGAAGAGGTGGGCGTCGACATCTTCGTGCGCTCGGGCAAGCGGCTGATCGGCCTGACCCCGCCCGGAGAGCTTATCCTGCCCTTGGTCGAGCAGATCCTGCAATGCGCCGATAACATCCGCCATGCCGGCGCGGAGTACGCCGACAGCCGGACGGGCGTGCTGTCCATAGCGGCCACCCATTCGCAGGCGCGCTACGCCTTGCCGCCCGTCATCAAGGAGTTCCGCGAACGCTATCCCGAAGTGGTGCTGCATCTGCATCAAGGTTCGCCCAAGCAGGTGTCGGAGATGCTGCTGGAAGGCGAGGCCGACATCGGCGTGGCGACGGAAGCGGTGGCCGATTATCCTGGGCTCGTCAACCTGCCTTGCTACCGTTGGAGCCACAGCATCATCGTGCCTCGCGGCCATCCTCTGGAACGGCAGCAGGACGGGGTGACGCTGTCGCAGCTGTCGCGCCATCCCCTCATCACCTATGGGCGGGGCTACACGGGCCGGGCGCATATCGACGAGGCCTTCGCGCGAGCCGGCATCACACCCGACATCGTCATGACGGCGATGGACGCGGATGTGATCAAGACCTATGTGGAGCTGGGGCTGGGCTTGGGCATCGTGGCCTCGGTGGCCTGGGACGCCGAGCGCGACACGCGCCTGTGCGCCATCGACGCCCGCCACCTGTTCGAGATCAACCTGACGCGGCTGGCGATACGGCGCGGCGCATGGCTGCGCGGTTACGCTTTTCACTTTATCGAGATGTTCGTGCCGACTTTGACGCGCGAGATCGTCGAACGCGAGCTCAAGGGCGAAGGCTGAGGCAAGCGGCGCAGGGACAGTCGTCCCGCGCATATCCATAGTTGCATCGCTTCGTTCCCGCCGCGGCGCCGCGCACGTAGGCTGACTTTTTCTTCCACACGGAATTCAGGGCCATCCCATGAGTACATCTGCACCGCTGTCCGCAACCGCGAGCATCCACAACCAACGCGCACGGGCCGTGCGCGAGTTCATCGCCCATGCACGGCGGCTGGCGCCCGATGCCGCCAGCGTCACGCGCGAACAACTGGCCGAAGTGGCAACGCTGCTGGAAGCGCTGGGCCGCCGCCGCGAACTGTTCCCGGCCGAAGCGTTCGCCTTGGTCCCGGGCAGGCCGAACGCCATCTACCGGCTGGCGGAGGACCTGGACGGCGGCCATGCCCTTTACCTGTCGCTGGGCGCGCCGGGCAAGGCCCAGCCGCCGCACGACCACACCACCTGGGCCATCATCGCCGGCGTGCAGGGCAATGAGCGCAATGAGGTCTATGCGCGCGAGCGCAGCGCCGATCCGCTGCGCGATGTGCTGAGCCACGTCCAGCGCGTGGATGTGCAGCCGGGCAGCTCCATCGTGCTGGGGCCGGCGGACGTACACACCATCGAACTGGTAGGTGACGAGCCTGGCGCGCACCTGCATTTCTATGGCCTGGCGCTGGACCGCCTGCATGGCCGTGTGGTGTTCGAAAGCACGGCGGGCGGCACCTACCGCACATTCTCGCCGCCTGCGGCGATCTATCATGCGCGTATTTCCACGCAGGCGCTGCAGGACGAACTGCGCGGCGCGGGCGAGATCGCCTTGCTGGACGTGCGCGAGGCGGGCCGTCATGCGCGCCGCCATCTGCTGCACGCCGTGCCAGCGCCCTTGTGGCGCCTGGAACTGCTGATCGACAAGCTGGCGCCGCGCCGCGATGCGCGCATCGTGCTGGTGGATGATGACGAGACGCTGGCACACCAGGCCGCGGCCAAGCTGACGCGCCTGGGCTGGAGCGATATTTCGGTGCTGGCGGGCGGGACGGACGCCTGGGAGCGGGAGGGGCGGGAGTTGTTCTCCGGCACCAACGTGCCCAGCAAGGCGTTCGGCGAAGTCATCGAGCATGAGAAGCGCACACCCTGGATCGACGTCGACGAACTCGATGCGCGCGTGGCGCGCGGTGACGACATCGTGGTGGTCGACAGCCGCACGCCGGAGGAATTCCATAACTTCACGCTGCCCTTCGCGCACAGTCTGCCTGGGGCGGAACTGGTCTATCGAATCCGCGAGCTGGCGCCGGACCCGGCTACCTTTGTGGTGGTGAACTGTGCGGGACGCACGCGCAGCATCGTCGGCGCGCAAACGTTGATCGACGCCGGCATACCCAACCGTGTCGCGTCGTTGCGCAACGGCACCATGGAGTGGCTGCTATCGGGCCGCGAGCTGGCCCATGGCAGGCATGCGGCGCTGCCTGAGCCGGACGGCCAGACCTTGACTGCGGCCCGCCAACAGGCGGCCGGCGTCGCGCGCCTAGCAGGCGTCGCGCACATCGATACCGCCGCCTTGCTGGCATTCGAGGCGGAGCAGGACGTGCGCACGCTTTACAAGTTCGATGTGCGCACCCGCGAGGAGTACGAGACCGGCCATCTGGATGGCTGGCGCTGGGCGCCCGGCGGCCAACTGGTGCAGGCCACGGACGAGTACCTGGCCACGCGCCGCGCCCGCGTGGTGCTGGCGGATTGGGACGGCGTGCGCGCCTTGACCACCGGCGCCTGGCTGGCCCAGCTGGGCGCGGTGGAGGTCTATCTGTACCGACCGCCGGCATCGGCCGCGTTGCAGAGCGGGCCGGAGCCGCGGCGGGTGCTGCGCCACCGGCCTGACGCCGGCGGTTTGCGGCCGCAAGCCTTGCGGGCCGCGTTGGAAAGCGGCCAGGCCGTGCTGTTCGACGTCGATGCACGGGTTGCGTATGAGCGCGGCCACGTGCCGGGCGCGCGGTTTGCTGCGCCCGATCGCGTTGCCGAGTTTCTGCCCGAGGACAGCGGCCGGACCATCGTGCTGACGTCTGCCGACGGCGTGCTGGCAAGCGTCGTGGCGGCCGAATTGGCGTGGCGCGGCCAGCGGCCGGTGCGCTACCTGCTGGGCGGCACCCGCGCCTGGACGGCGCAAGGTCTGGAGCTGGCCCAAGGCGCGCAAGACGTGTTGACCGGCGACGACGACCAGAGCGTCAGCCCCTATCTGTTCAAGGACCTGGCCGCGCGGGATCAGGGCTTTCGCGACTACCTGGACTGGGAGCTAGGGCTGGTGGCGCAGGTGGAGCGCGAGGGCAGCCAGGACTTCCGGCTGATCACGCGGGAATGACTGGACCGGCTCGCGGGCGCCGGCCTCACCGTGCGGTGCCTTCGATCGCAGCCATCAGGTCATCGGGATGCACCATCAGTTCGCGTGCCTGGCATAGCGTCGGGTACTGCTGCAGCACGCCGGTCCATTGCGCCGATTGCAGCAGCTGTTGCCATACCGGTTCCAAGGTTTCCGGGTCCGCGTCCAGCCCCTGCGCCAGAAGGCCGGCGTATTCAAGGCTGGGCGGCGCGGACAGCAGTTGCATGCGGCTGGCGGCGCTAAGCAGGCGCGGGATCGCCTCGGCTGGACCGTCGCAGAAATAGAGCACGGTGGAGTCGAGCTGCAGGCCTTCGGCGGGCAAGGCGCGCAGCGCGGCGCCCTGCAGGGGGAACTGGCCCTGGCGTGTGCTGAAGGCGTAGTCGGTGCCAGGATCGGCTTGCGCCAGGAGGCGCAACCCGCGCAACAGGCGCGGGAAGTCGGTGGCGGCTGCGTCGGCCGAGGCCTTGGCTTCGAGCAGCAGGCACAGGTCCCAGGCCTGCGGCGCGCCATCGCTCGCAGCCCGGCGCAGCAGCGCGGCATCCCATTCCGTCTTGGCGCGGTCAGCGCTGGCGGGCATCGAAGGCGGAACGCGCATGGAGGACACGGCCTGGTAGGCCTGGCTGCCATCGGCATCGTTGAGACGGGACGCCAGGGCCTGGAGCGCGTGCAGCGCCTGCGCTTCGACGGCGTCGCCGCGCAACCGCGAGGCGTTGCCTTCGGCCAGCGCGGTGGCGCTGCCCGGGCGTGGGCCTTGCTGTTCCCACAAGGCGCGGTAGCGGCGCACGTCGCTGTCGGCGATCAGCATGTCCAGGCGTTGCAGATGTTCCAGCGCGGGGCTGGCGAGCAGGCGATCGAGAGCGGCGGAAGCAGGCTGGGGGTCGGCGGACAAATTGAGAAGCCGGCGCGCGGCGTCGGGCAGCGCCGCCCAGGACTCGGATGCCGCCGCGGCTTGCAAGGCGGCCATGGCGTCGCGCGCGGGGCCTGCGGCCATGCGTTCAAGCTTGGCAGGATGGGCGATGGCGTTGGCGGCGGCGATGATCTCGCGGCGGTCCTGCGCTGCGCGCGCGGCCAGGGAGGCGTACTCGCGCACGAGCGGCAGGCGGTGCCGCAGCAGCAGGGCCTGGAATGCGGGATCGCCGTCGGATTCGCGCATGGCGTCGCGTATCAGGCGCGCCAGGGCGTCAAGAAAGGCCCGCTTGACCGATGAGGGCGGCGAGCAGCCGTCATCGAGCGACAGCCGGGCCTGTTCGATGGCGACGGCCAGCGCGGTCGCGGGCGCGGCGTCTTCGGCGGGGATGCGGGAAATGGTCGGCACGCGATAGCGCCGGGCGGTGCGGCGCAGGATGGCGTCGAGCAGGGATAGGGAGGGCGGCTGGGGCATGGCGCCCCAAGCCTACCGCGATGCCGCCGGCGCGGCAAACGCACCGCGCCCAGGTTGGCAGCGGCTTATTTGAACAGCGCGGCGTTTTCCTGCAAGGCGGTGTCGGCGCATTGCGCGTCCAGGTTGCCGCCGGGTGCGCCCGCCACGCCGATGGCGCCGATCACGGCCGAGCCGGCCTTCACGGGCACGCCGCCGCCCAACACCAGGAAGCCCGGAATGTCGGTCAGGGTGGCTGCGGCGGGATTCTTCTGGACGTTTTCGAGCATCGTCAGCGTCGGGGTCTTGGCGGACGCGGCGGTAAACGCTTTCGCACGGCTGGCTTCGATGGTGTGCGGGCCGGCATTATCGGCGCGGGCGAAGGCCTTGAGCAGGCCGGCGCGGTCCACGACCGAGGCGCTCACGTTGTAGCCCTTGGCCTGGCAGGCGGCGACGGTGGCCGTCGCCAGCTTCTGCGCGTCGGCCATGGACAGGTTGCTCTCGTTGAGCACGGCGGCGTTGGCGGCGCCGGCGCAGGCGAACAGGGCGGCGAAAGCGATGAATTTGGGCGACATGTCTGTGTCCTTAGTGGGTCGGTGACAGGAACAGACAGATTAAAGATGACGGCCGATCGGCGGTATTCGGTCGGCTACGCTGGGGCCTCCGTAGGGCTACGGAGGGGGGCTGCGCAAGGCCGCCCGCAGCGTCGACAGCCTTCAGGCCAGCAGCCCTGCGTATTCGCGGATCAGTCCGGCCAGGTTGTCCGCTTCCAGCTTGGCGAAGACGTTGGCGCGGTAGGTCTCCACCGTGCGCGGCGACAGGTCGAATTCGCGCGCGATCTCCTTGTTGCTCAGGCCTTGCACGACGCGTTCCAGCACATCGCGTTCGCGGCCGGAAAGCTTGTCCAGCCGTTCCTGCGCGGCCTGCGTCACGGCGAGTTTTTCGCGGCTGGCGATGTGGGTGCGCACGGCGGCCTGCACGGCGTCCAGGAAGACGTCGTCGTCCACGGGCTTTTGCAGGAATTCCATGGCGCCACCCTTGAACGCGCGGCGGCACAGGTCCACGTTGGCGTGGCCGGTCAGCATGACCACGGGCAGGTCCGATTGCTCGGCCAGCCGGCTCAGCACGTCCAGGCCGCTGATTCCGGGCATGCGGATGTCCAGGACCACGCAGCCGATGGCCTGCGGGTGCAACCGGGCCAGGAAGGCCTGCGGGTCGCCATGGCCCTCGCTGCGCAGGCCGACGCTGCGCAGCAGCAGCGCCAGGCCGTCGCGCACGGCGTCGTCGTCATCGACCAGATAGACCAGCGGGGATTGTTCGAACATGGGAGATTCCTGCGTCGTCATGCGGCGGCGGCGCGCGGCAGGCTGACCGTGAAGCAGGCGCCTGCCGGGCTGAGATTGCGCGCGGCGATGCGGCCGTCCATGGAGCCGGCCAGCGTGTCGCACAGCGCCAAGCCCAGGCCCATGCCTTGCGGCCGCGTGGTGTAGAAGGGAGCGAACAGGCGCGGCAGCGCGTCGGCGGCGATGCCGGGGCCGGTGTCGCTGACGCTGAACAGGTAGGCGTCGCCATCGGCGCGGCCTTCCAGCAAGATCTGGCGCGGTCCGGGAACGTCGGCCAGCGCATCGGCGGCGTTCTGCACCAGATTGTGCAGGATCTGCTCCAGGGCCACGCGGTCGCCCAGCGGCCGCACGCCTGGGCTGGCGTTGTGCCAGCTCAGCCGTATGCCCAGCCGGGCCAGTTCCGTTTCGCGCAGAAAGCGCAGCGACGCCACCAAGGCGTCGGGGTCCAGCGCCTCGCGCCGGGCGGGCGAGCTGGGCTGCACCAGGGCGCGCATGCGGCTGATGATTTCGGCCGCGCGCTTGGCCTGTTCGGCGCTGGCCAATAGCGCGTGGCGCACGGCGGGGCGTTCCTCTTCGTCGTCCAGCAGCCGCTCGGCGGCGCGGGTCTGGGCCAGGATGGCGGTCAGCGGCTGGTTCAATTCATGGGCGATGCCGGCGGCCATTTCGCCCAGCGTGCTCAGGCGCGCCATGGCGCCCAGGCGCAGTTGTTCCTGGTGGCGGCGGGCCTGGGCGCGCGAGCGCTGCCACGCCGCGGCGCCGGCCACCAGCAGCGCGCTGGCCAGGCCCCAGGCGAGCCAGGTGGCCCAGGGCCAGGCGCCGGGCGTCAGCGTGCGCGTGCTGCGCATCTGGAAGGGTTGGCTGGCCGCGCCCAGCGGCTTTTGCAGGGCCAGCGGCCAGCCGGGGCTGCCAGCGTCGGGCTGCTTGTCCAGCAGCCGCAGCGGGGTCTGGTCCACCGTCAGGGTGAGGTTGGCGAGGCCGGGAGGAAAGTCGGCCGCGGGTATCAGCTGGCTGGCGTCCAGCAGCAGGCTCCAGCCCGAGGGCGCCACCAGCCAGTAGCGGGCGCTGTCCACTGGCAGCGTCACCGGCCGGCCCAGGCCGCGCGCGCGTTCGACGGCGGCGGCAAGGCCCGGAGGTTCCGCCACGCTGCCGCTCCAGGCGCCGCCGGGCAGGTAGCCCAGCCCCAGCAGTTGGGGCATGGCCGGCCGCAGGCTGGGATAAAGGCGTTCCGGAGCAGGGGGATGGGAAAGGGCGGCCAGCGTCGCCAGCACGGCTTCATGCTGCACCGTTTTTTGGCTCAGCATGCGCTGCGCCACGCTGGTGCTCTGGGTGAAGCGTTCGTACTGGTCCACATAGTCCTGCCGCCCGATCCAGAGGGCGCCGAAGGTGAACAGGACCAGCCAGCAGAAGAAGGCGCGAGCGCGCGATAGGGGATTCACGCCTGAAATTATGCCTTGCGGCCAACGCGGGCAGGAATCCGTAGGGCTACGGAGGGGTGGGCGCTCAGGCCGCCAGCCGCTGGGCGTCCGGGTCCGGCGCCTGCGAGCTGGCCGCGAGCGCGATCTGGTACAGCGCCGCCACCAGGTCCGATTGCGTCACCAGTCCGACCAGGTTGCGCGCTTCATCCAGCACCGGCACGCAATGCAGGCTGTCCGACATGGGGCGGGCCAGCTCGATGACGGGCAGGCCGGGGGTGGCGAAGGGCACTTCGCTGCGCATGCAATCGGCCACCAGCAGGTCGGGCGCGGCATCCGCATCGGCAGCGACGGCAGCCAGCCGGGTCCGGCGCGCCAGCACGTCGCCCTGGCTGACCATGCCGGCGTAGCGGCCGGCCGAATCCAGCACCGGCAATGCCTGCAGGCGATGCTTGTCGAACAGGCGCACGGTGTAGTCCAGCGGGTCCTGGGCCTGTACCGTGACTACGTCGCGCGACATGATGTCGGCGCAATGCACGTCGCCGAAGCGGCGCACGCTGGCGCGCATTTCCGCGGCCAGGACGATTTCTTCCAGGTCTTCCTTGCTGATGTCCAGCAGTTCGCCGCGCTGCGTGAGCGCGTCGTCCAGGTCGGCCAGGCTGAAGCCCAGGCGAGCGCTGGGCGCGAGGTCGCGGGTGTTGTGGCCAGCGGCCGGGTCGGCGTGGCGGCGCGGATAATTGCGCTTGAGCGCGCCATTGAAGACCACGGCGATGCACAGCAGGATGGCGGAGTTCAGCGCCACGGGCCAGAGCGCAAAGCCGTAGCCCAGGCTGGCGACCGCGGGGCCGCCCAGCACGGCGGTCAGCGCCACTGCGCCGCTGGGCGGATGCAGGCAGCGCAAAGAGAACATGGCGCCGATGGCCAGCGCCACCGCCACGGCGGCAGCCACGCCGGGCACAGGGATGAACTGGGCGCAGAAGACGCCGATCAGGGCCGATACCAGATTGCCGGCCATGATGGACCAGGGTTGAGCGAGCGGACTGGCTGGGGCGGCGAACAGCAGCACGGCGGACGCGCCCATGGGGGCGATGAACCAGGGGCTGGCGTCGCCCAGCGCGTGGCGGCCCACCCATTCCGTGCAGAACAGGCCAAGCAGCGCGCCCAGCACGCCGTAGAGCTTCTCGCGTCCGTTGACGCCCACCGGCGCTGGCGCGAACGAGCCCAGCCAGCGCTTGATTGCTACACCCAAAACGATCTCCTCGCGCATCGATATGTCGCGGGGCGACAATTTATCACGCGAGGCAAAGCTGCGCTGCATAAGCTTATGCAGCAGGGCGTGGATCAGGCGTTGCCGGAGTCGTCGCCGATGCGGGTCAGCAGGCGCGTCAGCAGCGGGCGCATGGCGCGTAGCTCTTCCAGGTGCGAGGCCGAGAGGTCTTCGAGCATGCGCTCGGCCTTCGCGGTCAGCACGACCTCTACGCGGCGGCCGTCCTCGGGGTCCGCCTCGCGGCTGACCAGATCCAGGCGCGCCAGCCGACCCACCAGTTCGGCGGCCGTGTGGGGCCGGATCAGGAGGCGTTCGGCGATTTCGCCCACGTACAGGCCGCGGCGGCCAGGGACGTTCTTGCGCGTGCCCTTGATGGCGAGCAGCGCCTGGTGCTGCTGCGGCATCAGGTCCAGTCCGGCGGCGGCGTTTTCGCTGAAGGCGGCAAAGCGGCGCAGCGCATAGCGGAAGTCGGCCAGGAGCTCGTAGTCCGTGGCGGTCAGCTGGGGTGGGGGCGAGGGCGGTTTCACCTGGGCGATTCTAATATATGTCGTGATACGATATATATGACATTTCGCAAATCCCTGCGCAATTCTTCCCGTCTTCGAACATGCCTCCCACTTCTTCCTCCGCCCGGGCCGCGCTGCGCCTGGGCGACTTCACCACGGACAAACGCGTGGTCCTGCTCATGGGCCTGGCCATCCCGGTCGGCCTGGCCAGCGTAGCCGCGGCCTGGGCCCTGCTGCGGCTGATCGCGCTGTGCACCAATCTGGCGTACCACCAGCAGTTCTCTTTCAAGGACCAGCCCATCACGACAGGCCACCTGGGCCTGGCTTCGGTCGCCATTCCGGTGGTGGGCTGCCTCATCATCGGCTTCATGGCGCGCTACGGTTCGGAAAAGATCCGCGGCCACGGGATTCCGGAGGCGATGGAAGCCATCCTGATCGGCAAGAGCCGCATCCAGCCCAAGGTGGCGGTGTTGAAGCCCGTGTCTTCCGCCATCTCCATCGGCACGGGCGGCCCGTTCGGGGCCGAAGGCCCGATCATCATGACGGGCGGCGCCATCGGCTCGCTGCTGGCGCAGACCATCCACCTGGACGACGGCGAACGCAAGACCCTGCTGGTGGCCGGCGCGGCCGCGGGCATGACGGCCATCTTTGCCACGCCCTTGGCGGCGGTGCTGTTGGCGGTTGAGCTGCTGCTGTTCGAATGGAAGCCGCGCAGCTTCCTGCCGGTGGCGATGGCGGCGCTGGTGGCGGCGGCCACGCGCGCCTTCGTGCTGGATGGCGGACCGATATTCGCGTATTCGGGTTCGCTGGGGTTCACGCCCGCGCATCTGCTGGCCTGCGCCGCCGTGGGCGTGCTGGCCGGGCTGGGATCGGGCGTGCTGACCTCCATGGTCTATGCGGCCGAGGACCTGTTCGAGAAACTGCCGCTGCACTGGATGTGGTGGCCGGCCTTCGGCGGCCTGGTGATCGGCCTGGGCGGCTTGATCGAGCCGGCGGCGCTGGGCGTGGGCTACGACAACATCCGCCATCTGTTGGCGGGTGATCTGGCGTTCCAGGCCGTGCTGCTGCTTCTGGCGGTCAAGGTCATCATCTGGTCCGTCGCGCTGGGTTCGGGGACCTCGGGCGGGGTGCTGGCGCCGCTGCTGATATTCGGCGGCGCGTTGGGGGCATTGGCCACGCCGTTGCTGCCGCAGGCCGATCCGGGCTTCTGGGCGCTGCTGGGCATGGCCGCAATGATGGGCGGCACCATGCGCGCGCCGCTGACCGCGACCCTGTTCGCGGTGGAACTGACCGGCGACATGGGCGCGCTGCTGCCAGTATTGGCCGCCTGCGTGTTCGCGTATGGGATGACAGTGCTGCTGCTCAAGCGTTCCATCCTGACCGAGAAGATCGCGCGGCGAGGCCACCATATCAGCCGCGAATACCGCGTGGATCCCTTCGACCTGCTCCGGGTCAGCCAGGTGATGACCACGCCGGTCCAGACGCTGCCGGCCGACTGGACGGTGGCGCAGGCCATCGCGCATTTCACGACGGCGCAGCCGGTGCATACCAGCTATCCGGTGCTGGATGCCGAAGGCGTGGTGGTAGGCGAAGTCACGCGCGCCGATACGCTGGCCTGGGCCATCGACGACGAGCAGACCGGGCGTACGTTGGCCGAGGCCCTGCAAGGCCGCGACCTGGTGTACGGCCATCCCGAGGAACTGGCCAGCCAGATCGCCGACCGCATGGCGCTGACCGGCGCCGGCCGCATACCCATCCTGGACCGGGCCAACGGCCGGCTGGTGGGCATCGTGGGGCGCAAGGACCTGTTCCGCTCGCGCGCGCGGCGGCTGCGCGAGGAAAGCCAGCGCACCGCGTACTTCCGCCGCACGCCTTCAGCGGGCGGGTGAGGCGCGCAGCTCCCACAACACGTCCAGCACGTGCCGGGTGGCTTGCTCCACCTGCCCGGCGCGGTGCGCGATGCCCAGCGGGCGCCAAAGGGCCGGCCGCAGCGCGCGCATGTCGATGCGCGGATCCGGCTGCGGCGCGGTGGCCTCGTGCGGCAGCAGCGTGGCGCCGTAGCCCGCGGCCACCAGGCTCTTGATGGCGTCGTTGTAATTCAGCTGGATGCGGGCGCGCGGGTTCAGGCCGGCGGCGGCGAACCATTCGCCCGTCAGGCGCGACAGCCGCGTGCTGGCGTCGTTCAGGATCAGCGGCCGTTCGGCCAGCCAGGCCGGCGTCAGGCGCGCGGGCGCTTTCCAGCTGGCGGGCAGGAAGGCCATGACCGGGTCGCGCCGCCAGGGGCGCAACACCAGGCCTTCCAGCGGCGGCTGGGGCAGGGCCACCAGGCCCACGTCCAGCGAACTGTCGGCCAGGCGCAGGAGCGTTTCCTGCGAAGTCAGCACAGCCACTTGCACGTCAATGCCGGGATGGTTGCGCCCCAGCGTTTCCAGGGCCTGCGGCAGCAAGTGGGCTATGGCGCCGGTGGAAGCCCCCAGCCGCACGCGCCCGGACAAGCCCTGCACCTGCCGCTGCACGTCGTCCAGCGCCTGGTCGGCATCGGCCAGCAGGCGGCGCGCGCGTTCCAGCAGGGTTTCGCCGATGGCGGTGGGGCGGACCTGGCCGCGCTTGCGCGTGAGCAGCGGCGCGCCAATGCGCTCCTCCAGGTCGGCCACATGCAGGCTGACGGTGGGCGGGGCCAGATGCAGCGCGCGCGCCGCGTCGGCGAACGAGCCCAGGTCGGCAATGGCAACCAGGGTGCGCAGGCGGTCCAGGCTGATTTCACGCATGGCGGTGTCGTTCAGGAAAGCTGAATTGGATAGTCATGATATTCGACTTTTGTTATCTGCCAGTCCAGCCGATGATGGAGTCCTGCGCCCGGAACCCCTTCCGGCGCGCCTTTGATCCAGGACGCAAGCGCCATGACCCAACCTCTAGTTTTCATCGACGGCGACCAGGGCACCACCGGCCTGCAGATCCATGAACGCCTGCATGGGCGCACGGACCTGCGGCTGCTGACGCTGCCCGAGGCGGAACGCAAGGACCCGCAACGCCGTGCGCAGGCGATCAACGGCTGCGACATCGCCATTCTCTGCCTGCCGGACGAACCGGCGCGTCAGGCTGCCGCGTCCATCGTCAATCCCGCGGTACGGGTGATAGACGCCAGTTCCGCCCACCGCACGACGCCCGGCTGGGTCTATGGCTTTCCGGAAATGAACGCGGAGCAGGCCGGACTGATCGCCCAGGCGCTGCGGGTCAGCAACCCGGGTTGTTATCCCACGGGCGCGGTCGCGTTGCTGGGTCCGCTGGTGCGGGCCGGGCTGGTGCCGGCCGACTATCCGGTGGTGGTGCACGCGGTATCAGGCTATTCGGGCGGCGGGCGCGCGGCGGTGGACACCTACGAAGCCGCGGACGGCGCGCCGGGACCGGCGTTCCAGCTCTACGGCCTGGGCCTGGCGCACAAGCACACGCCCGAGATCGAGCGGCATGCGGGCCTGACGCGGCGGCCGGTGTTCGTGCCGGCCTACGGCGCGTATCGCCAGGGCATCGTCCTGACCGTGCCGCTGCAGTTGCGCCTGCTGCCGGCGGGCGTCGACATGGAACGCCTGCACGCCTGCCTGCAGCAGCATTACGAGGGCGCGCGCCACGTGCAGGTCGTGGCCCCGCAGGACGCGGCCGCCCATACGCACCTGGATCCGCAGGCGCTCAATGGCACCAACGACCTGCGCCTGGCCGTGTACGGCAATGCGCAGCACGGCCAGGTGCTGTTGACGGCGGTGTTCGACAACCTGGGCAAGGGCGCGTCGGGCGCGGCGGTGCAGAACCTGGACCTGATGCTGGCCGCGCTGAAATAACCACCATGGCCCTGGGCTGCCGCAACGGCCCGCGCTGGCTCAGGCCGTAGCCCGGTCCGCCAGCGTCTCCACCACCAGGCGGCGCAGCCAGACGGTGCCCGGATCGCTTTCGAAGCGCGCGTGCCAATGCACCGTCACGGACAGCGGCGGCAGCGCGATGGGCAGCGGGCGTATCTGGAACGCGTCGTCGTGGTTGAACCAGATCGCGGCCCGCAGCGGCAGGGTCATGGTGAGATCGGTGCGCCGCACGATCTCGGCGGCCGCCGAGAAATGCGGCAAGGTCAGATATGGCCTGCGCGGCAGGCCGGCCTCGCTCAGCACATCGTCCAGCAAGCGGTGGGCGCTGGCTCGCGAGGCCACCAGGATGTGGTCCAGGCGCTTGTATTGGCTACGGGTGAGGCCCGCCGACAACACCGGATGGCCGCGCCTGCCCATGCAGGTGTAGCGTTCGCTGAACAGTTCCGCGTGGCAGGTCTCGCTGCCCAGCCCGGCCAGGTTGCCGATGGCGAGATCGACCTCGCCGTCTTTCAGCGCCTGCGGCAGCCGTTCCAGCGGGATCTCCAATACTTCCACCTGCAGGCGCGGCGCCAGGGCGTGCACGCGTTCCATCAATGACGGCAGGAACACCATTTCACCGATATCGGACATGGACAGGCGAAAGCGCCGGGTGCTGCTTGCGGGCTCGAAGCGCTGCCGCAGGTTGACCGCTTCCGCAAAGCTGTTCATGCCGCGCTCTATGGGGTCGGCCAGGGCAAACGCGACCGGCGTGGGCTGCATGCCGGACGCCGTGCGCGCGAACAGGGGGTCGTCGAATTTTTCGCGCAAGCGCGCCAGCGCGTAGCTCACGGCGGGCTGCGTCAGGTTCAGGCGCTGCGCCGCGCGCGTGACGCTGCGTTCCTGCAGCACGGTCAGGAAAACCCGCATGAGGTTCAGATCGAAGTCCACGCATGCCTCTCATATCAGCTTGATTTATAAGATAAATAATATCCATAAATTTGACATATAAATAGTTGATTCCTAGACTAATTTCATAAGGCTGGGGCAACGCTTGCCGATGGCCGCAACACAGGGGAAGCACCGCCATGCATGCGTTGACACTGCCGTCGTTGTTGCTGGAGCAGGGCGCCCGATGGGGCGAGCGCACATGGGTGCAGGCGCCAGGCGGCGCACTGCGCTACGGCGATGCTCCCGGGCATGCAGCGGACTGGGCCGCGCGCCTGGCTTCGGCCGGCGTCGCCCGGGGCGACCGGGTCGGGCTGATGGCCGGCAACCGGCATGAATTCCTGTCCATCGTGCTGGGCTGCGGCTGGCTGGGGGCGGTGGTGGTGCCCATCAACACGGCGTCGCGCGGCATGCAGTTGCAGCACATCCTGGCCAACAGCGGTTGCCGCTTGCTGGTGGCCGACGCCGCGTCCTGTCCGGCGCTGGCTGCACTGGACATGCAGCCCCTGGCCTTGAACCGCATCTGGCTGCTGGACGGCTACGCCGACGCGCTGCCGGTGCAAGCGTGTCCGCCTCCTCCCGCACCGGACACGCCGCTGCCGCCGGCAGCCGACCTCGGGCCGGGAGATACGCTGGCCATCCTGTACACCTCGGGCACGTCAGGCCTGTCCAAAGGCGTGTGCTGTCCGCACGCGCAGTTCTATTGGTGGGGCAGGATCGCCGCGCGCAACCTGGAAATCGCCGAGAGCGACGTGCTCTACACGAGCCTGCCGCTGTTCCATACCAATGCCCTGAACGCCTGCTTCCAGGCGCTGGTCACGGGCGCGACCATCATCTGCGACGAGCGCTTCTCGGCCAGCCGCTATTTCGACCGGCTGGAGGCCACGGACGCCACGGTGACCTATCTGCTGGGCGCCATGGTGCCCATGCTGCTGGCGCAGCCGCCTGCCGCAGCCGAACGGCGTCAGCGCGCGCGGATTGCGCTGGCGCCCGGGGTGCCCGAACGCTTCCATGCGGCATTCGCCGAACGCACGGGCATCGCGCTGCTGGAAGGCTACGGCTCGACCGAAACCAACTTCGCGCTGGGCGGCACGCTGGACGAGCAGCGGCCGGGCACGATGGGGCGCGTCGCGCCCGAATTCGATGCGATGGCGGCTGACGAGCACGACGCGGCGGTGCCAGACGGCACGCCGGGCGAATTGCTGTTGCGCTCGCACATCCCATACGCCATCGCCACCGGCTATTTCGGCATGGACGACAAGACGGTGGAAGCCTGGCGCAATCTCTGGTTCCACACGGGCGACCGGGTGGTGCGCGATGCGGACGGCTATTTCCGCTTCCTGGACCGCACGAAGGACGCCATCCGCCGACGCGGCGAGAACATTTCCTCGTACGAGGTGGAGCAGGTGCTGCTGGCGCATCCGGCGGTTGCCGCCGTGGCGGTCTATGCGGTGCGTTCCGATCTGGCGGAAGACGAGGTCATGGCGGCGCTGGTCTACAAGACCGGGCAGGCCATCGCGCCCGAGACGCTGTTGGACTTCTGCCAGCCCCGTATGCCGTATTTCGCCGTGCCGCGCTATCTGCGCGTACTGGACGATTTGCCGCGCACCGAGAACGGCAAGATCCGCAAGTTCCGCTTGCGGGATGAGGGCATTACCGGCGACGCCTGGGACCGCGACGCCGCCGGCTATCGCGTGGCGCGCTGAGCGTCATCAATCCATTCAAACAGACTAGGGGCGGCAATGACGATGGCATACAAAGGGGCGGCCGCGGCCGCTGGCGACGATGCGCGCAGAAAACGCACGCGGCGCGTGGTGATGGCGTCCGTCGCGGGCAACGCGATGGAATGGTATGACTTCTTCATCTACGGCACGGCGGCGGCGCTGGTGTTCGGCGAACTGTTCTTTCCCAAGGGCACCGACCCGCTGCTGGGCACCATGGGGGCGTTTGCCGGCTTTGCGGTCGGCTTTCTGGCGCGGCCGCTGGGCGGCGTGATCTTCGGCCATATCGGCGACCGCTACGGCCGCAAGCTGGCGCTGGAATGGACCCTGGGCTTGATGGGCGCCGCCACCTTCCTGATCGGGCTGTTGCCTACCTATGATCAGGTCGGCTTCTGGGCGCCGGTTGCCATGGTGGTGTTGCGCATCCTGCAAGGCGCGGCCGCGGGCGGCGAGTGGGGCGGGGGCGTGCTGCTGATCAGCGAGGCGGTCGGGGGCAAGCGCCGCGGCTACTTCTCGTCCTTCAGCCAATTGGGAGTGGCGGGCGGCTTCGTGCTGTCGTCGGGCGTCTTCATGCTGGCGCAGCAGCTGCCGCAGGAAGCCTTCATGAGCTGGGGCTGGCGCCTGCCGTTCCTCTTGAGCGTGCTGATCTTCGGCGTGGGCCTCTACATCCGCAAGCACATCCCCGAAAGCGATGAATTCGTGCAGGCCGCCAAGACCGCCAAGCGCGGCATGCCGGCAGTCGAAGTGTTCCGCCGCTATCCGCGCCAGGTCTTTACCGCGATGGGATTGCGCGTGGCCGAGAACGGCGGGTCGTACATCTTCCTGGCGTTTGCGCTGGCCTACGGCAAATTCCTTGGCATACCCAACGACGTCATGCTGGGCGGCGTGCTGGTGTCGATGTTCATCGAGCTCGGCACGCTGGTCTGGTTCGGCCACCTGTCCGATCGCATCGGCCGGCGGACGGTGTACCTGATTGGTTCGGCCGGCCTGGTGCTGGTGGCATTCCCGTTCTTCTGGCTGGTGCAGACCAAGGAGCCGGTGTGGATATTCCTGGCCTTCTTCCTGGGCAACACGGTCTGCCATGCCGCGATGATCGGCACCCAGCCGGCGTATTTCGCCGAACTGTTTCCCGCAGAGGTCCGCTACACCGGATTGGCGCTGGGGCATGAACTGGCTTCTGTATTCGCCGGCGGCCTGTCGCCGCTGATCGCCATGGCGCTGCTGCGCAAGTATGAATCGGCGACCCCGGTAGCGTGGTTCCTGGTGGGCATGGCCGCGGTCACCGTGATCACCTTGCTGCTGACGCGCGAACCCCCACGGCAGGAGTCGGCGTGAGCGCGGCGCGCGGCCCGGGCATCGTCGGCGTGGGCGAAACGCCTTCGCTGCGCCATCCCGGCCCGGGAACCAGCACGGCCGGCCTGATGGCCGAGGCGATCGCGCAGGCGCTGCGCGGCGCAGGGTTGAAGCCCGGCGATGTGGACGGCCTGGGCGTGGCTTCATTCACGCTGCGCCCCGACCGCGCGATCGATCTGGCGTGGCGCCTGGGACTGCGGCTGAACTGGTGCATGCAGGACGAAATGGGCGGCGCCAGCGCCATCAACCTGTTGCGCCAGGCCTGGCTCGCGTTGCAGGCCGGGCAGGCCGAGACGATCGTGCTGGTCGCGGGAGACCATTTCACGGGCGCCGATTTCGCAGGGCTGGTACGCGGCTACAACCGCAGCGCGCAGGACTATCTCAGTCCCCTGGGCTGCGAGGGGCCGAATCCCCTGTTCGCCATGCTCACGCAAAGGCAGATGGCGCGCGCCGGTCTTGCCCGCGAGGACTATGGCGCGCTATGCGTCGCGCAGCGGCTATGGGCAGCAGGCAACCCCAACGCCGCGTATCGCGATCCATTGAGCCTGGCGCAATACCTGGCCGCGCCCATGGTCGCGCCGCCGCTGGGACGCCTGGATTGCGTGCCGGTGGTCAGCGGCGCTTGCGCGCTGGTGCTGAGCGCGCGTCCGGCGGGAATCAGCGTGCGGCTGCTGGCCAGCGATGCGCGCTACAACGATGACCAGCAGGAAGGCGACGGATTGCAGACCGGCATCGCGGCGTTCGCGCCAGCGCTCTGGCAGCGCGCTGGCCTGGGACCGGAAGACATGGATGTGCTCAGCGTGTACGACGACTATCCCGCCATGGCGCTGGCGCAGCTGTGCGATCTGGGCTTCGCCAGCATCGATGACCTGCCTGGCTTCATCGCGCGCCGCCTGGCCACCCGGGACTTGCCGGTCAACACCGCAGGCGGCCAACTGTCCGCCGGGCAGGCGGGCACCGCCGGCGGCATGCATGGCCTGGTCGAAGTGGCGCGCCAATTGCTGGGGCAGGCAGGGGAACGGCAGGTGCGCGGCGGGCGTCACGGCGTGGCTACCGGCTACGGCATGGTGCAGCTGCGTTACGGGATGTGCGCCAATGCGGCCGTGCTGGCGCGGGAGGAAGCATGAGCGTCGACGTCAGCCAATGTTGCAGCTGCGACCATCTGGTCTATCCCGTGCGGCTGTGGTGCCCGGCTTGCGGCCATGGACAGGCGCGCGCGGCGGCGGTGGAACAGGCCGAGTTGCAGGCCTGGACCGAATTGCCGTCGCGGAACGGTGCGCCTGCCGCAGTCATCGCCACGGTCCGGGCGCTGCCCGCGGGACCGGTCCTGGTCGTGCGGCTGGAAGAACCGCCCGCCCATGCGGGCCAGCGCCTGTGGCTATTCGAACGCGATACGGACGGGCAGCCTTTGCCTTGGGCCCGCGTCGCGGCCGAACCGCAGATCTGAAGCGCCAACGCGTCAATCGCCGCTGGCCGGCGCCTGGATCGCCTCCAGGCGCTGGGCCAGCGAAGCCGCGGACAACTCGCCCACGCGCAGGTCCACCAGCCGTCCCTGGGCGTCCAGGAACAGCGTGGCGGGCAGGCCGCGGTTGCTCATCTGGCGCGAGGCCGCGCCTGCGGGATCGAGCAGCACGTTGCGCAGCGACGGCGCGTGCTGCGCCAGGAACGCCGTCACGTCCGGCGGCGCTTCGGCCTGGTTCAGGAAGACGAAATTCACATCGGGATGCGCCGCTTGCGCCTCGGTGAATGCGGGCATTTCGCGGCGGCAAGGCGGGCACCAGCTTGCCCATAGATTGATGACGGTAGGTTTGCCCTGGTAGGCCGCGAGCGCCGCGGGCGTGCCGTCCAGCTGGCGCAAGGCGAGCGCGGACAGTTCGGGCAGGGCCTGCGGCGCGCGCGCCAGCCACCGCCCGCCGCCTATCCAGACCGCGCTGGCCAGCGCCAGCGCGCCCAGCAGCGCGGGCCGCGACGCCTGGCGGCGCAAGGCCGCGTACAGCGTGTAGAGCCATGCCGCGGCAAGCCCGGCCATACCGGCCCAGCCGCCATCGCGCACGTCCAGGATCCGGAGCGGATTCTCGATGAAGTGGGCCTGGAACTGCCAGACAAAGCCGAGCCGGGCGACGACCAGGCCGATGATGAGCGCGCGCCACAACACCGTACTGGTGTCGGGCCGGGACTCCTGCCCGCGGGTCAGCAGCCTGGCGGCCAGCAGTCCGATAGCGGCGGCAACGATGAGAACCAGCAGGTCCGAGGGAAAGACGAGGGGACCGATACGGATGGCGGGCGTCATGCGTGAATCTGGAACTGGCGCGGCGGGGATCAGGCTGCCTGCTGCAGCTTGGCCGGCGCCTGCGCGATGCGGCGGGTGATTTCGGTGGCGGCGCGGCAGGTCAGGCCGGCGAGGTAGTCCTCGCGGAAGGCCGCGAAGGCGTCCTGCATGCCGATGAGCGTGATGCTGCCCAGCACATGGTTCTCTTCATCGAAGATCGGCGCGGCGATGCCGGTCTTGCCGGAATCCAGTTCCCCCGACGAGATGCAATAGCCGGCCTTGCGCACTTGCAGCATGGCCCGGGAAAAGGACTTCCAGTCCTGGCCCAGCCGCTGCATGTCGGGGGCATCGGCGTGTTCGTCGTAGACGCGGCGCAACTGGCGCGGCCCCAGATTGGCCAGGATCACGCGGGCGGTCGCGCTGCGCAAAAGCGGCATGTGCCGGCCGCGGCCGAAGTTCAGGGCCTGGGTATTGCGCCCGGCCTGCTGGTGCACGTTGATGACCTTGTCGTCGTAGCGCGCGCTGAGCAGCACGTCCAGGCCGGTCTGGCTGGATAGTTCCTCGATCAGGTCGCGGCTGACCGTCAGCATGGGGTCGTACTCCCGCATCTGCAGATCCAGCGCGATGATGCGCGGACCCAGCGCGTAGCCGGCTGGCAGGCGCACCAGCAGGCCGCAGGCGCACAGTTCGCGCACGTAGCGGTAGGCGGTGGCGGGCGCGTAGCCGCGCAGCTGGCAGATGGCATCGACGTCCAGGACCGGCCGGTCGGGCTGAAAGAGGTCCAGGACATCGAGCATGCGGCGAAGACTGTTCATGTGCGTGAGGTGTTGTAAGGCTGACGTGCTGCGAGGGTGCACCAAGGGGCGCGTATTGGCAAATCGTCCTGCCGCGCGCGCAGCGTGCACGCGCGTATAGGAGATCCGCGCAGAACTATCAAATAGATAATTCTAATAAATTATCCAGCATCAATCCGCCAAAAGAAATTGCACATTTATCAAATTACGATAAAGTAGCGAAAAAAGGAGGCGGTAATCATGACCGGAGCTAGTGCCTTGCTGGAGGCTCTGCGCAAGCAGGGCGTGGAAGTCTGTTTCGCCAATCCCGGCACGACCGAGCTGGACCTGGTGCGTGCGATGGAGGAGGTGCGCGGCATGCGCTGCGTGGTCGGCCTGCAGGAGAACGTCTGCACCGGCGCGGCCGACGGTTATGGCCGGCTGGCTGGAAAGCCGGCCGCGACCCTGCTGCATCTGGGGCCGGGCTTCGCCAACGGCATCGCCAATCTGCACAATGCGCGGCGCGCCCGCACCCCCATCGTCAACATCATCGGCGACCACGCCAGCTGGCACCTGGAATGCGACGCGCCCCTGACTTCGGACATCGAGTCGCTGGCGCGCCCAGTCTCCGGCTGGGTGGAGCGCATCGCGTCCGCCCAGGACGCCGCTGGCGCCGCCCGCGCCGCCGTGCAGGCCAGCCTGGCCGATGGCGGCCAGGGCGCGACGCTGATCTTTCCCGCCGACTTCCAGGCGGAAAGCGTGACGCCGGATTCCGCGGATGCTGCCGCCGAGGCCGCTGCGCAGCCCGAGACCTTCGACGCCGCCGCCGCATGGCAGCGCCTGAGCCGCGCGCAAAAGCCGCTGTTCCTGCTGGGCGGGGGCGGTCCCGCCAGCGGCCTGGGACGCCGCGCGCAGATTGCGGCCGCGCGCCTGTGCGCCGCCCTGGGCGGCAAGGCTTACGCCGAGACCTTTCCCGCCAGATCGGAACGCGGCCGGGACTTGCCGGACTTCGACCGCCTGCCGTATTTCCCGGAACCCGCTCGCGCTGCCCTGGACGCTGCCGACCTGGTGGTGCTGGTGGGGGCGCTGCCGCCCGTGACCTACTTCGGCTATGCCGGTCACCCCAGCCGGTTGGTGCCGGCGGAACGCCTGCTGGAACTGGCCGCTCCCGGCCAGGACGCGGCCTCGCGCCTGGAAGCGCTGGCCGAATTGGCGGGCGCGCCGGCCTTCGAATCCGCCGCCGCGCCGCTGCCCGAGCCTGCACCAGGCGCCTTGACGCCGCAATCCATTGCCGCAGTGGTGGCGCGGGCCTTGCCCGAAGACGCCATCGTTTCGGTCGAAGGCGGCACCTGCGGCTATCCGCTGTATGCCGCGTCCGCCGGCGCCGCGCCGCACACCGTGCTGACCAATACCGGCGGCGCCATCGGCCAGGGCTTGCCAGTCGCGATGGGCGCCGCCATCGCCTGCCCGCAGCGCCGCGTGGTGGCCGTGCTGTCCGACGGCAGCACCCAATACACGATCCAGGCATTGTGGTCGCTGGCGCATGAAAACCTGCCGGTCACGGTGCTGATCGCCGCCAACCACCAGTACGCCATCCTGCGCAACGAGCTGCGCCGCGGCAACGCCGTGCTGGGCGAACGCGCGGCCGAACTGACCGCGCTGGACCGCCCGCGCATCGACTGGGTGGGGCTGGCCTCCAGCTACGGGGTGCAGGCCAGCCGCGCCGCGACCTCGGAAGAATTGGCCGCGCAGCTGGAATCGGCGCTGCGCCAGCCGGGCCCGGTCCTGATCGAGATGGCGCTGTAGGCGCCGCCATATATATAAGGAGCATCAAAGCATGGACTTGCAACTCAAGGGGAAAGTCGCGGTGGTCACGGGCGGCAGCCTGGGCATCGGGCGCGCGGTGACCGAAGCGCTGGCCGCCGAGGGCGTGCGTGTGGCCATCGTGGCGCGCCGCCAGGCGCAGCTGGACGAAGTGGCGGCTGAAATCACCCGGGCCACGGGCGTGGAAGTGCTGGGCGTGGCGGCCGACGTGTCGGACACCGCCCAGGTCAACGCGATGATGCAGCGCGTGGCCGAACACTTTGGCCGCATCGACATCCTGGTCAATGGCGCGGCCCATCCCGGCGGCCTGGTGCGCAGCGAGATCGACGAGGCCGATCCCGAAGGCCTGCTGGAAGACATCAACATCAAGGTGGTGGGCTACATGCGCTGCGCCAAGGCTGCGGCGCCGCACATGCGCCAGGGCGGCTTTGGCCGCATCGTCAACATCGGCGGCCTGACCGGGCGCGGCAGCAAGCAGCTTTCGGGCATGCGCAACGTGGCCATCTGCCACATGACCAAGACCCTGTCGGACCAGCTGGGTCCGCATGGCATCACGGTCAACGTGATCCATCCGGGCGTGGTAGAGACGCCCCACATCCATGAACTGTACGAAAAGGAAGCCGCCAAGCAGGGGCTGACCCCCGCCCAGGTCGAGGCCAACTATGCCAAGGCCACGCCCATACGCCGGGTGCTGCAGCCGGCGGAGATCGCCGACGCGGTGCTGTTCCTGGCATCGCCGCGGGCAGGGGCCATCACCGGCGAATCGCTGGGGGTGGATGGCGGCATCACGCGCGGCATCTTTCTTTGAACCGCTGAACCTCATTCGGGGAGTCTGGATATGCAAGGCACGATACTGGTCGGCACCGCCGGCCAAGGAATACTGCGCAGCGTGGACGATGGCGCCACCTGGCACCGCCTGGGGCTGAAGGAAGCCATCGAGTTCGACGGCACGGTGCGCAGTCTGGCCGTGGATCCGGCCGACCCGCGCCGCGTCTTTGCCGGGGCCGACGCCGGCATGTGTGTCAGCACCGACGGCGGCGCGCATTTCACGCGGGTGGACAGCCCCATGAACGGCATGACCGTCTGGGCCATGGCCATCGATCCCACAAATCCGCGGCGCATGTACGCGGGCACCGGCGCGCCGTCGCGCGCAGCGATGTTCCGTTCGGTGGACGGCGGCGCGAGCTGGCAGCGCCTGTCGCCCGAACTGCCGGAGTTCTGTCGCGGCGTGAACCGCCCGCGCATCCTGTCGGTCTGCGTGGATCCGGATGACGGCCGCGAGGTCTGGTTCGGCGTCGAAGAAGGGGGCTTGTGGCGCAGCCGCGACGGCGGCGATACCTGGTCGCGCGAGGACGATGAAGGCAATGCCGATGCCATCGCCAACCCCGACATCCATTGCGTAGCTGTCCTGCCGGCCACGGCCGCCGCGCCCAAGACCGCCATGGTGCTGACGGTGAACTCCGTCTATCTCAGCGAGGACGACGCCCGGCGCTGGAATGGCGTGGCTTCCAAGTCGCGCTTTGACGGCATGTACTACACCCGCACGGTGCAGGCGCTGCCGGACGATCCCGACACGCTGCTGCTGGCCATCGGCGACGGCACGCCAGGCACGCGCAGCAGGATCTACCGTTCGTCCGACCGCGGCCGCAACTGGCAGCCGGCGCTGCTGCACACGCCGCCAAATTCCACCTTCTGGGCCTTCGGCGTGCACGCAGCCGACCCGCGGCTGGCGTTCGCCGGCACCAAGTACGGCCATCTGTTCCGCTCCACCGACGGCGGCCGCAGCTGGTTCAAGGAATGGCGCGATTTCAGCGAAATCACCGCCGTGGCCTGGACGCCGTACGCCGCGCCCGTGACCGCGCACCCCCAGTCCATCAACTGACACCCGCCCGAGACCGCCATGTCCACCAACACCACGCTTGCGCCGGCAGACCGCCGGCCGCGCATCGCGCGCACCCACCTGGCCCTGTTCGTGCGCGACCCGTTCGCGTCGGCGCCCTGGTACGAATCCGTGCTCGGCATGCAGGAGACCGCGCGCGGCGAGCAATGGGTGTTCCTGTCCTTTGGGCGCAAGCACCACGACATCGCCCTGATCCGCGCGGCCGAAGGCGAGCCCGCCCGCGGCCCCGTCAACATGCAGCACTACGGGCTGGAGATCGAGGGCGACGTGGACGAGCTGCGCCGCCTCTACGGCATGTTGCTGGCCAAGGGCGTGGACGTCGTGAAAATCACCGATCACAAAGTCGGCTACGGGCTGTACTTCACCGACCCCGACGGCCACCGCTTCGAGTTCTTCTGCGAAACCGTGCACGGCGACGAAGAGGGCAAGCAGGTCCTGCACGACCACAACGCGCCCAGCGTCCCCATGACCCTGGACCCGCTTTGACCGCCCGCACGGCGCACTCCTTCCTGATCCCACATTTTCTGGAGCATCCATGAGCAGCACCAACTTCGGTCCCTACCGCATCCGCAAGTGGTATTTGCAGATCGACGACACCCTCACTACTGAAACCGGCGAACCGGCCGACGGCGAGCCGCTGCGCAAGATCGTTATCGCGGCCGCGCTGCACAACCCCTATGCCGGGCGCTTCGAACGCGACCTGTCGGGCTATGTCGAACCCTCGGGCAGGCTGGGCGAGGAGTTCGGCCGGCGCATCATCGCCGCGGCCGGCGGCCAGCCGCTGGAAAGCTACGGCAAGGCCTGCGTGGTGGGCACGGACGGCGAATACGAGCACGGCAACGCGTTGTTGACCACCATCTTCGCCGAACCCGTGCGCGCGGCGCTCGGCGGCGGCAAGGCCTGGGTGCCTTCCACCGGCAAGCGCGGCGGTCCCGGCACCGTCATCGACATTCCGCTTGCCCACAAGGACGCGCTCTATGTCCGTTCGCACTACGACAGCGTGACCGCGCTGTTCGGCGACGCGCCCAACCGCGACGAAGTGCTGATCGCCTTCGCGTTCGCCACGCGCGGGCGCCTGCATGCGCGGCTGGGCGGCATCCCCGCCAGCGAAATCCAGGGCAAAGACGGACTCTGCTGAAAGGAAGCCGATATGCAACGCCGCGACACCGCTATCGCCGTCAACGGCATGACTTTGCACCTGACCGAGTGGGGCCCCCAGGCGGGGCGTCCGCTATTCATGCTGCACGGCATCCGCGGCTATGCCGAGACCTTCGCCGGCATCGCGCAGGCGTTGCAGCCGGATTTCCGCGTCCTGGCCTATGACCAGCGCGGCCGCGGCGCCAGCAGTTGGGATCCGCAGCGCAACTACTACACCGACGCCTACGTGGATGACCTGGCGGGCGTGGCCGACGCGCTGGGCCTGGACCGCTTCGATCTGCTCGGCCATTCGATGGGCGGCATCGCCGCCATCGTCTTTGCCGCCCGCCATCCGCAGCGCGTGCGGCGCCTGATCGTCGAGGATGCCGGACCCGCCGCTTTCGAAGGCAGCGCGGGCGCGGCGCGCATCCAGCGCGAATTGCGCGAAACGCCCGAGTTCTTTCCCGACATCGCCGCGGCCCGCGAGTACCTGCGCGCGCTGCGGCCCAGCGTGACCGAAGCCGCCCGCGAGGAACGGCTGCGCCACATGTTGAAGGAAGACGGAGCAGGCGGCTGGACCTGGCGCCACGACCATGCGGGCATCGCCGCGACCCGGCTGGACCCCGATCCGGCGCGCGTGGTGGACCTGTGGCCGCAGGTCCAGGCGCTGGGCTGTCCGACCCTGGTCGTGCGCGGCGGGCGTTCGGACTACCTGCAGGCCCAGACCGCCCGCGACATGGCGGCGCGCAATCCGAACGTGGAATGGGTCGAGATAGAAGGCGCCGGCCATTACATCCATGACGATCAGCCGGCCGCCTTCGAGCAGGCCGTCGGCGGGTTCCTGCGGCGCGCCTGAGGTGTCTGAGCGCAACCCGTCAGGCAAAAGACAAGAATCCAAGGGAGAGCCGAGATGGCGCATATCGTAGAAGTGCCGGTGCTGGTGGTGGGCGCCGGGCCGGTCGGCGTGACGCTGGCCAATCTGCTGGGCAGTTATGGCGTGGAAACGCTGGTGCTGGAACGCAACCGGGACGTGCTGGACTATCCGCGCGCGGTGGGCCTGGACGACGAAGCCATGCGTACCTTTCAGAGCGCGGGCCTGGCCGATGAAATGCTGCGCGACATGATCCAGAACGTGCCCATGCGCATGTACACGCGGACCAAGCGCTGCTTTGCCGAGATCCTGCCGGCCACGCGCGAGTTCGGCTGGTATCGCCGCAATCTGTTTTCGCAGCCGCTGGGCGAACGCACCCTGCGCGCCGGTCTGCGGCGCTTTCCCCATGTGACGCTGGAACTGGGCAGCGAGCTGCTGTCGCTGGCGCAGGACGAGCGCGGCGTCACGGTGCGGGTGCGCGATGCCGAGGGCGCCGAGCGCGAGATCCGCACGCAATACCTGCTGGCCGCCGACGGTGGGCGCAGCACAGTGCGCGAACGCCTTCTGCAATTGCCCTTCGACGGCAATACGCATCCGCGCAAATGGGTGGTCATCGAATGCGACCAGGACCCGCTGGACGCCCCTTATACCGCGCTGCATTGCGAGCCGCGCCGCCCCTATGTCTGCCTGCGCCTGCCTTACGGCCTGCGGCGCTGGGAGTTCATGCTGTTTCCGGGCGAGGACGGCGAGCAGATGCTGCAGCCGGAAAAGGTGCAGGAACTGCTGCGCCATCACGTGGCCGACCCGGCCAGGTTGAACGTCATCCGCGCCCGCGTCTATACCCACAATTCCCGTGTGGCGCGTACTTTCGTCTCGGGCCGCGTCTGTCTGGCGGGCGACGCCGCGCACCTGACCCCGCCCTGGATCGGCCAGGGCCTGAACGCCGGCCTGCGCGACGCCTTCAACCTGGCCTGGAAGGTGGCCTGGATCGTGCAGGGCCGCCTGGACCCGGCCGCCTTGCAGAGCTACCACGACGAACGCCACAGCCATGCCCGCGCCATGATTTCGCTGGCCGACATGTTCGGCGCCATGCTGTCGCAGACCAACCCGGTACTGGCGGCGCTGCGCGACACGTTCTTCCTGTCGATCCGGAATATTCCGAAGATCCGCGACTATGTGCTGCAAATGAAGTTCAAACCCATGCCGCGCTATAGCCGCGGCGTGGTGGGCGACAGCGCCGACAAGACGCAGCGCGAGTGCATCGGCCGCATGTTCATCCAGCCGCTGGTGGAAGGCGAGAACGGCGCCACGCTGCGCCTGGACGAAGCGCTGGGCGCGGGCTTCGCGCTGATAGGCTGGCGCCGCGATCCGCGCGCAGGGCTGCCGCCGGCCCTGCGGGCGCAGTTGGACAAGCTGGGCTGCCGCTACGTGGCGGCGCAGCGCGCGCGCAGCGGCTGCGATCCCGACGAACTGCAAGCCGGCGCCTTGCCCGTGTTGCAGGATACGGAGAACGCGCTGCATTTCTGGTTCCAGCGCACCCGCGCGGACTGGGTGCTGGTGCGGCCGGACCGCTACGTCGCGGCGCTGGGCCGCAGCGCGGACGCCGCCGACGCCCTGGGTCGCTTCGCCGCCCGCTTCGTACCCGGGGCAACCCAGATGGCCGCGCAGCCGGCAGGCAAGCCGTCTCACGCGCCCGGGGCGATCCTGAACGGAGCGCAGCCATGAACGCACCGGTCCAGCCCGCGGGCAACCCGGTCCGCAACGTGCTGTTCATCATGTGCGACCAACTGCGCGCGGATCACCTTTCCTGTTATGGCGGAGCCGGCGCCTTGCGCACGCCCCACATCGACCGGCTGGCAAGCATGGGCGTTCAGTACGACCGCGCCTACGTGACGTCCGCGGTCTGCGGCCCGTCGCGCGCGTCCTACTACACCGGCCGCTATCCGCTGTCGCACCGCGTCACCTGGAACCGGGTGCCGCATCCGGTGGACGAATGGTGCCTGGGCGAATACCTGGCCCAGGCCGGACTGCCGCTGCACCTGCTGGGCAAGACGCACTTCGTGCCCGACCGCGCCGGATTGCGGGGCAAAGGCTATGCGGCCGAGGACGAGCAACGTTTCCTGCAAGGCGGCTTCGTGCCGATCGAGCGTTACGACGGCCATTTCGAACTGGCCAAGGACAGCCCATACCGCCGCTACCTGCGCGAACGCGGCTACGACAGCGAACGCCCCTGGGAAGACTACGTGGTGGGCAGCCAGGCGGCCGACGGCAGCATCGCCAGCGGCTGGCTGATGCGCAACGCGCCGCTGCCCGCCCGCGTGGACGCGGCGGATTCCGAGACGGCCTATCTCACGGACCGCGCACTGGACTTCATGCAGGGGCAGGGCGACAAGCCCTGGGCGCTGCATCTTTCCTACATCAAGCCGCACTGGCCGTACAAGGCGCCGGCGCCATACCACGCCATGTACGGCGCGGAAGACTGCGCGGCGCCCGTGCGCTCGCAGGCGGAGCGGGAGCGCCCCCATCCTGTGCATGGCGCCTACCAGCGGCTGGAAGAGTCGCAGTCCTTCGCCCGCGACGAAGTCTGGCGCAGCGTACGGCCGGTCTACATGGGGCTGGTCAAGCAGATCGACGACCAGATCGGCCGGGTACTGGACTTCCTGGAGCGCAGCGGCCGGCTCAAGGACACGCTGATCCTCTTCACCTCGGACCACGGCGACCACCTGGGCGACCACTGGCTGGGCGAAAAGGAGTACTTCTACGACAGCGCGATGCGCGTGCCTTGCCTGGTCTATGACCCGGCGCCGGCCGCCGACGCGACCCGCGGCAGCCGCAGCGACGCATTCGTCGAATGCATAGACGTCGTCCCGACGGTGCTGGAGGCGCTGGCGCTGCCGGGCCAGGAACACCGCATCGAGGGCCGCTCGCTGCTGCCGGGCATCCGCGGCGTGTCGGAGTCCGCGCCGTCCGCGCGCGAGTACGTGGTGGGCAGCCTGGACTACGCCTACCGCGAGGCGCGCCTGTTCCTGGGACGCGGCGAGCGCGAGTGCACCGGCCTGATGGTGCGCGACGAGCGCTACAAGTACCTGCATTGGCAGGGCTATCCCGCGCAATTGTTCGACCTGCGCGACGACCCGGGCGAGCTGCATGACCTGGGCGCCGATCCGGGCATGGCGCCGGTGGCGGCACGGATGCGCTCGGCGCTGCTGGACTGGCATGAAGGCCTCAAGCGCCGCGCCACCGAGACCGACGAGGAAGTACGCGAGCGCACGCATGCGCACGAACGGATGATGGGCATTCTGATCGGCCGCTGGTGAAGCGGACCGGTCCTGATCTGGATTTCCAGCCGCCCGGGTCCGTCCTGGCCCGGAGCGGCAACTCAGTCGCCGGACTATTCCGGGAAACGACATATACAAGGGGAAGTACCATGGGATCGCCGTACCGTTGTTGTTTGCAACCCGTCCTGTGGGCCGCGCTGGCGCTAGTGCCGGCCGGCCAGGCCGCGGCCCAGTCCTGGCCGTCGGACACCGTGAAGATCGTGGTGCCGTATCCGCCCGGCACCGAACCCGACGTGCTGGCGCGCGACCTGGGCAACCGCCTCTTCAAAGAGAGCGGCAAGACCGTGGTGGTGGAAAACCGCCCCGGCGCCAACGCCATCATCGGCAGCGATTACGTCGCCAAGGCGGCGGGTGACGGCAATACCTTGCTGATGGTCGACCGCCTGGCGCTCGAGACCAATCCCTTCCTGTACGCCAAAGTGCCGTACCGGTGGCAGGAGGATTTCAAGCCGGTCACCGACCTGGGCCAGGTGCAGCTGTACGTGGCGGTCAGCAATGCCTTTCCGGCCAAGACCTACAAGGAATTCATCGACTACGCCCGGGCCAATCCGCAACGCATCAACGTAGGCACCGGCGGCCAGGGCCACGTGAACCATCTGGGCATGGCCATGCTGGCCAGCGCCGAAGGCGTGCAGTTCACCTATGTGCCGTTCAAGGGCGTGGCGCCGGCCATGACCGCGACCATGGCTGGCGACGTGGACAGCGTCATGGCTGGCGGCCTGGCGGTGTCGGAACAGTACAAGGCCGGCAAGATCCGCGTGCTGGTCGCCGGCGCTTCGCAGCGGGCGGCGATGATGCCCGACGTGCCGACGCTGCAGGAAGCGGGCGGCAAGGCCGGCAGCATCCCGTCCACGGTCTTTACCCTGTTCGCTCCCGGCAAGACGCCGGACGAGCTGGTGGCGCGGATCAACCAGGCGGTGACGGCGGTCACGGCGGATCCGGCGTTTCGCCAGACCTACGAAGCGCGTGGCCTGCTGGTGCGCGGCTCCACGCCCCAGGCCACGCTGGCTGCCATGAAGGAAGAGGCCGGCCGCTATGAAACCCTGATCAAGTCCGCTGGCATCAAGCCGGATTGAGCACGCGTCCCGGCGCCGCCGCGGGTGGCGTCCGGGGACGTGGAAACGCCGGGGCCGGCGCTATAGCGCCGCCAACAGCCGTTCCAGGAATGCATCGCACTCGGCGAGTTGCGCGCGCGAGATGAATTCGTCGGGCTTGTGGGCTTGCGTGATGGATCCCGGACCGCACACCACCACGGGGACGTCCAGGTGCCGGGTGAACAGCCCGCCCTCGGTGCCGAAAGCCACCTTGGTCTTGCCGGTCCCGGCGGGCAGCAGGGATTCCACGAAACGCACGGCCTCGCTGGCCGGATGCGTGTCCAGCCCCGGATAGGCGTTGATCTGCTCTATCCGGATATCCGCGGCGGGCGCACGCAGGCGCGCCTGATCGCGGATGTCCTCGGCCGCCTGGCGCAAGGGCGCAAGCAGCGCGTCGGGATCGTCCTGGGCCAGATGCCGGATCTCGAAGTCGACCGCGCATTCGTTGGGCACGATGTTCAAGGCGCGTCCGCCGTGGATGCAGCCCGCGTGGACGGTTGCATAGGGCACCTCATAGGCCGGGTCGCGCGCGCCATGGGCTTGCAGCTCGTCCTGCAGGGCGCGCATGGCGCCGACCATGTCGCACGCCAGATGGATGGCGTTCAGCGCCCGCGGCGCCAGCGCGGAATGGCCTTCGACTCCCTGGCAGACGGCGCGCAAGGCCATCTTGCCCTTATGGCCGGTGGCGATCTGCATGGAGGTCGGTTCGCCCACGATGCACAGCGCGGGCCGGGTGGGCGCCATTTCCATGACGTCCAGCAGCCGGCGCACGCCGACGCAGCCGATCTCCTCGTCGTAGGACAGCGCCAGTTGCAGCGGCCGCCGCAACGGACGCTTGCTGGCCAGCAGCATCGCGTTGACGGCACCGGCCACGAAGCCCTTCATGTCCGCTGCGCCGCGGCCATACAAGAGCCCGTCGCGCTCGGTCAGCGCGAAGGGCGGCACGGTCCAGGCCTGTCCGGCGGCGGGCACCACGTCGGTATGTCCCGACAGCAGCACGCCCGGAACATCGGCGGGGCCGACGGACGCGTGCAGGTTGGCGCGGGTGCCGTCGTCGCTGCGCACCAGCGTGCAGGCAATGCCGTGCGCCGCCAGCAGTTCGCGCACGGCCTCGATCAGCGCCAGGTTGGGCGTGAGGGTCACCGTGTCGAAGGCGATCAGGCGCGCCAGCAGCGCCTCGGAAGCGGTAGGCATGGCGTTGCCGCCTCAGCCCGGAATGACCGCGGTCACGTCGATTTCCACCAGCCATTCGGGACGGGCCAGGGCCGAGACCACGATACCGGTGGAAACGGGGAACACGCCCTTGAGCCAGCGGCCAACCACGTTGTAGACCTCTTCGCGGTAGCGCACGTCGACCAGATAGACGGTGAGCTTGCATATGTGCGAGAGTTCGCTGCCGCATTCCTGCAGCAGCATGGCGACGTTGGCCATGGCTTTTTCGGCCTGGGCGGCGACGTCGCCGACGCCCACCGATTCCCGGGTGTCCAGGTCCTGGCCGATCTGGCCGCGCAGGAACACGGTGTTGCCGGCGATCACGGCTTGGCACAGGTCGTTGTCCAGGCGTTGTTCGGGATAGGTTTGGCGAGTATTGAATTTGCGGATGCGGGTGTGGGCCATATTGAGTCCTGATGCGGGCGGATGGATCTGGCGGCTATCCGGCCGTCAGTGGGGAAGGATCTTGGAAAGAAAACGGCGCGCCTGGGGGCTGGCCGCGTCGCGGAAGAAGCTGTCCGTGGGGCAGTCCTCGATGATGGCGCCGTCTTCCATGAAGACCACACGATTGGCCACGCGGCGCGCAAAGCCCATCTCATGGGTGACGACCATCATGGTCATGCCTTCCTCGGCCAGCTCCACCATCACGTCCAGCACTTCATTGACCATCTCGGGGTCCAGCGCGGAGGTCGGTTCGTCAAACAGCATGGCCATCGGATCCATCGAGAGCGCGCGGGCGATGGCTACGCGCTGCTGCTGGCCGCCGGACAGCTGGCCCGGATGCTTGCCGGCATGGGCGGACAGGCCCACGCGTTCCAGCAGCGCGCCGGCCTTGGCGCGGGCCGAGCCGATATCCCGCCCCAGCACGATCTGCTGCGCCAGGGTCAGGTTGCGCATGATGTCCAGGTGCGGAAACAGCTCGAAGTGCTGGAACACCATGCCGACCTTGGTGCGCAGCTTGGGCAGGTCGGTGGCGCCCGTCACCGAGGCGCCGTCGATCAGGATGTCGCCGGCCTGGATCGGTTCGAGCGCGTTGACGGTCTTGATGAGGGTGGATTTGCCGGAGCCGGACGGCCCGCAGACCACCACGATCTCGCCCCGGTTCACGCGCGTCGAGCATTGCTTGAGCACCTGGTGGCTGCCGTAGAACTTGTCCACGCCGCGGATTTCGATGATGGGAGCGGGCGCGTTCATTTGTCGTAATGCCCTGCGCGGATGGACGCGCCGATGAGATTGAGGATCAGCCGGCCGGCCGTGATGCAGGAAATCTGGTTCAGGTCCTTTTCGGGCTGGATTTCGACGATGTCCATGCCCACCACGCGGCCCTTGCGCACCAGGCCGTGGATCAGCTTGCGGGCCTGGACGAAGGTGACGCCGCCCGGGGCCGGGCCGGCGACCGCCGGCATGGTGGCGGGATCCATGCCGTCGGCGTCGATGGTCAGGTAGTAATTGCCGCCGTCCGGAATGCGCTCGAGCACCGCGTCCATGCCGATGTCATGCAGTTCGTACGCGGTGACCAGTTCGGCGCCATAGGCGCGCGCCGCTTCCAGCTCTTCGGGGCGGCCGCTGCCCTGGGCGCGCAGGCCGATCTGGATGATGCGGTCCACGTGCGCCATTTCGGAGGCGCGCCGGATAGGGCTGGACAACCCGTCGCGCACGCCGTTGACGTCGTCGCGCCAGTCCAGGTGGGCGTCGATGTGCACCAGCGTGATCGGACCCTGCTGGTCCAGGCCGCGCAGGACGGGCGTGGTGATGCCGTGGTCGCCGCCCAGCACGATGGGCACGGCGCCCGCGGCGGCGATGCGCCGCACCGCGGCCTCGGCGCGTTCATAGTGTTCGCCGCGGGGCTTGGACAGGTCGGGGATGATGTCGCCGCAATCCACGAAGCGGATGTCGTCGCGGCCTTGCAGCAGCGGCCCGTCGATGTCGAAATCGTAGTGCCCTGGGCGGCGCACCACGCGGTCGGTCGCCTGGCGGATCGCCGTGGGCGCATTGGTCTGGTCGTTGCTGAAGTCCGCGGCCGAATAGGGCGAGCCGTAGGGCATGCCCAGCACGGCGACATCGGCCTGCAGGTTTTCCAGGTCCAGCGCCAGCGTGGAGTACAGCAGGGTGGGGTGGCCGGTGCGGGGAGGGACCGTATAGGTGCTCATGTTCTCGTTTCCTTGATGGTGGGAGGATCAGGCCTGGCGCGTCTTGCGGCGGACCAGGGTTTCCAGGCGGCGGCCCGTGCCGGCCATCAGCACGCTGCACACCCAGTAGATGAGGGCGGTGGTGCCCAGCACTTCCAGGTAGGCGAAGGTGTTGGCCGTGAGCAGATTGCTCTGGTAAGTCATTTCCGGCAGGCTCATCACCGAGAAGATCGCCGAGTCCTTGAACATCATGATGACCAGGCTGGTGGTGGGCGGGATGAGAAAGCCGAACAGCTGGGGCACGACGATGTGGCGCTGCGTCTGCCAGTAGGTCATGCCCAGCGACAGGGCGGCGCTGGTCTGGCCGCGCGGCACGCTCTTCAACGCGGCGCGCAGCACCTCGCAGAAGTAGCCGCCGGTGTAGAAGGCGGTGCAGCCGATGGCGACCGACATCGCCGAGGCCGGCACCCCCAGCTTGGGCAGGCCGAAGAACGACAGGTACACGAGGATCAGGTACGGGATGTTGCGCACCAGTTCGACGTAGGCCAGGGCCACTGGCCGCAGCAGGCTGCGCGACTGCGCGGCATAGGCCGCGATCGTGCCGATCAGGATGCCCAGCGGAATTCCGATGAGACTGACCAGGGCGGTGATCCGCAGGCCCTTGAGCAGGACCGGGACGGACTGCCCGACGATGGAGAGATCAATGGGCATTGGGCAGCATCCTGGACACGCGGCGCTCGCACAGGCGCGAGGCGGCCGACAGGCAGAAAAGAATGATGAAGTACACCGCGGCCGTCACGGTGAACACCTGCAGCGGCAGGTCGCTTTGCAGCGTGGCGTTGCGCGCCACGGTGGCCAGCTCCGGAACGGCGATGATGGACATCAGCGACGAGGCCTTCAGCAGTATGGTGAGTTCGCTGGTCAGGGGCGGGATGGCGCGGTAGAACACCTGCGGCAGCAGCACGTGGCGCCAGATCTGCCGGCTGCGCATGCCCAGCGCGCGCGCGGCCGCCACCTGGCCGGACGACAGCGTGCCCAGCGCCCCGCGCAGGATCTCGACGATGTAGGCGCTGGTGTTGCAGGCCAGCGCGCCGATCCCGGCCGCCAGCGGCGACACGGAGATGCCCAGCAGGGGCGGCACCACGTAGTAGGCGATCAGCATATGGATGAGCGCGGGCGTGCCGCGTATGGCGCTGACCCAGAACATGACCAGCCCGCGCAAGGGCGCGTAGGGGGACAGGCGCGCCAGCAGCAGCGCGACCCCCAGGCAGATGCCGATGGCGAACGCCGCCACCGATGCCGCCAGGGTGATCGCCGTGCCCGAGACGACGCCGTGCAGGAACGGCGCCAGGGCGCCGTTCTGATTCAACCAATCCAGCATGGGAGGTCCGCCTAGATCGCGCCGTCAGGCAGGTAGTTGGCGCGCGGCGTGTCCATGGGGGCGCCGAACCACTTCTTCTGCAGCTCCAGCAGTTGGTTGCTGGCGCGCAGTTCGTCGAAGGTGTCGTTGATGAACTGGCGGATCTCCAGGTCCTTGGGGTTGGCGACCCATGCCAGCAGCTTGGCCTGGCCGATCTCGCCGGCGATGCGGAACGCTCCCGGCTGCTTGCGCATCTGCACGGCCGCGATGTTCGAGGGCATCAGCGCCACGTCCACGGTCTTGTTGGCCAAGGCGTTGGAGACGTCCGGGTAGGCCTGGAACAGCTTGGTGTCGGCATAGCCCTTGCCGTTCTTTTCCTTCAGCCGCTTTTCGAATTCTTCGGCCACCGGCTGGGAAGACGAGCCCATCTGGGTCCCGATGATCTTGCCGGCGATATCCATGTCCTGCTTGATGGACGCATCGTCCACCCGCACCATCAGCACCGAACGCACCACGCCCACGGGCTGGGTGAAGGCGAAGCGGCGGGCGCGTTCGGGGGTGATGCCCACGCTGGTCGCGACAAAATCGAACTTGCGCGACATCAGGCCCGGCAACAGACCCTGGAACGGCAGGTTCATCTGTTCCAGCTGCACGCCGAGCTTGGCCGCCATCAGCTGGAGCACGTCGTGCCCATAGCCCACGACCTTGCCGTTCTCGACGAATTCGAACGGTTCGTAGGCGGCTTCTGTGCCCACGGTCAGCTTGCCGCGCTTCTTGATGTCGGCCAGCGATCCGCCCTCGGCGTAGGACAGCGAGGGCAGGGCCAGCGCGGCCCCGGCTGCGAGCGTAGTCGCGACAAAACGCCTTCTGGACAGGTTCTGCATGATTTTTCCCTTGTATGTCGTCATGGTTCCGGCACTGGGCCGGCGGATATCCCTTGCGGAATGTGCCGGGGTCTGCGCCCCTGGACGCCAGTGCTGGACCCACTGTATCTGCCGGGTTGGGTTGTGAAAAATGATTTTTTTAGTGGTATGGTTTCGAAAACCGATACCTTTTCAGAGCCGCCGCCTTGTCCCGTCCCGAGTTCACCGAACGCGACCTGCGTTCCCTGCGGATCTTCTGCGCCGTGGCCCAGGCCAACGGCTTCGCGGCGGCGGAAAAACAGCTGCATATGTCCAAGGCGTCCATCAGCCGGCACGTGCGCGAGGTCGAGGAAACCCTGGGCGTGCGGCTGTGCGACCGCGGCCCCTCGGGCTTTGAACTCACGCAAGCTGGCAAGGTCGCCCTGGAGCTGGCCCGCGATGCCCTGAAATCGCTGGAGCGGATCCGTCCCGAAATCGACGCGGTGCGCGGCGTGCTGTCGGGCACCCTGTCCATCGGCATGGTCGAGCACGTCATCACCGACGCCGACTGCCATATCCCGGAAGCCCTGGCGGCCATGCGCGTCGAGGCGCCCGACGTCAAGGTCGAACTCACCGTCATGACCTTCAACGAGCTGGACCAGGCGCTGCGCGAGCGGCGGGTGCAGGTCGCCATCCGCGGCATGTACCGGCGGGAAAGCGGCTTCAACTATCAGCGGCTGTTCATCGAGCGCCACCAGATCTTCGTGGCACGCGGCAGCGTGCGCCAGGCCCGCGACCTGCCGCTGGTCTACCGTTCGCACCCATTCGTGCACGACGCGCTGGGCGTTTACGGCTTTGCCCGCGGGCCGGAGGCCACCGGGCTGGAGGCCATCGCCATGCTGGTGTCGTCCGGTCACTGCGTGGGCCTGCTACCCGCCCACTACGCAGATTCGGTCTCGCGCCGCCACGCCCTGACCCGCCTGCCGGGCGGACCCACCTACGAAAACACCCTCTGCGCGATCACCGAGGTGTCGCGCCCGGGCTCGCGCGCCGTGGAGCTGTTCCTGCGCCTGCTGGAGCGTTTCCACCCGGCGCAATAGCGCACGCCAGCCCGGGTCCGCGCCCGCGGTCGCGGGGGAGGCTAAAATACCGGCTCGCGGCTTTTTGACTGGCCATTCCGGCATTCTTCATTCTTGCGCCCGGCGCATCCATAACGATGAAAAAACTGACAGCTGTACTCCTCGCTTCCGCAACCGCGCTGCTGACCGCTTGCGGTCCCAGCGACAATGCGCCCGCCGCCAGCGCGCAGGCGCCTGCCGCCGCCAAGAAGGTCGTGGTTGGCCTGGATGACAACTTCCCGCCGATGGGTTTCCGCGATTCGAACAACCAGATCGTCGGTTTTGACATCGACATGGCCAAGGAAGCCAGCAAGCGCCTGGGCCTGGAAGTGGAGTTCAAGCCCATCGACTGGAGCGCCAAGGAAGCCGAACTCAACGGCAAGCGCGTCGACGTGCTGTGGAACGGCCTGACCATCACCGAAGAGCGCAAGAAGAACATCAGCTTCACCGCGCCCTACATGGCCAACCACCAGATCATCATCGTCGGCAACGCCTCGCCCGTGAAGCTCAAGGCTGACCTGGCGGGCAAGGTCGTGGGCGCCCAGGACGGCAGCAGCGCCACCGACGCCATCGCCAAGGACCCGGTCGCCGCCCAGATCAAGGAAGTCAAGAAGTTCGGCGACAACGTCACCGCGCTGATGGACCTGGCCGCCGGCCGCCTGGACGCCATCGTGGTGGACGAAGTGGTGGGCCGCTACCTGATCAGCAAGCGCGCCGGCGAATACCGCGTCCTGGACGAGAACTTCGGCACCGAAGACTACGGCGTCGGCGTGCGCAAGGACGACACCGAGCTGCTGGGCAAGCTGGACAAGACCCTGGACTCGATGAAGCAGGACGGCACCGCCGGCCGCATCGCCACCCAGTGGTTCGGCGCCAACATCATCAAGTAAGGGGCGGGCGGCGTCCGCGGCCATTGGGCCCGGGCGTCCCGGCCTGTATTTCGCAGCCCGCCGCGGCGCCATGCGCCAGGCGGGCTTACTCATGAAACGATCTTGCCCTGGCGTCCGCGGACGCTGACGGCGTGAACCCAAGCATGGACTACGTACTCTCCCTATTGGGGCCACTGGCGCAAGGCGCGAAAGTCACCTTGACGCTGTTTTTCATCACGCTGGCGCTGGCCGTCCCGCTGGGCCTGGTGCTGGCGCTGGTGCGGATTTCCAAATGGCGGCTGGCCAGCAGCCTGGTCAACGGCTACATCTGGCTCATGCGCGGCACGCCGCTGATGCTGCAGATGCTGTTCATCTACTTCGCGCTGCCGTTCGTGCCTGTGATCGGCATCCGTCTGCCGGACTTTCCCGCCGCCGTGGTGGCCTTCGCGCTGAACTACGCGGCCTATTTCGCCGAGATCTTCCGCGCCGGCATCCAGTCGGTGGACCGCGGCCAGTACGAGGGCAGCAAGGTCCTGGGCATGACCTATCTGCAGACCCTGCGCCGCATCGTGCTGCCGCAGATGGTGCAGCGGGTGCTGCCGCCCATGAGCAACGAGACCATCACGCTGGTCAAGGACACCTCGCTCATCTACGTGCTGGCGCTCAACGACATTCTGCGCACCGCGCGCGGCATCGTGCAGCGCGACTTCACGACCACGCCGTTCCTGGTTGCCGCCGCCTTCTATCTCATCATGACGCTGATCCTGACGTGGTTCTTCCAGCACATGGAAAAGCGCTATGCCAAATATGACCAGTAATTCTCCGTCCGCGCGTCCCGTCATGATCGAGGCCCGCGAAATCATCAAGTCGTTCGGCTCCAACCGCGTGCTGGACCGCGTGTCGCTGACCCTGGGCCAGGGCGAAGTGGTGGCGGTGATCGGACCGTCCGGCTCCGGCAAGAGCACCTTCCTGCGCTGCCTGAACCATCTGGAAACCATCGACGAGGGCAGCATCGAGGTCGAAGGCGAGGCCATGGCCCGGGCCGTGCCGGGCGGACGCAGCCAGTACGCCAGCGACGCCGACGTGCGCCGTATCTGCCGCAAGATGGGCATGGTGTTCCAGTCGTTCAACCTGTTCCCGCACATGACCGTGCTGCAGAACATCATCGAGGCGCCCATCACCGTCAAGGGGATGAGCCGCGCCCAGATCGTTCCCAAGGCGGAAGAGCTGCTGCGCAAGGTCGGCCTGCTGAACAAGCGCGACAACTATCCGACGCGCCTGTCCGGCGGCCAGAAGCAGCGCGTGGCGATCGCCCGCGCGCTGGCCATGGAGCCGGACATCATGTTGTTCGACGAGCCCACCTCGGCGCTGGACCCGGAACTGACCGGCGAAGTGCTGCGCACCATGAAGCAGCTGGCCGACGAACGCATGACCATGCTGGTCGTCACTCATGAAATGGGCTTTGCGCGCGAAGTCGCGCACCGGGTCATCTTCATGGACGAAGGCCGCATCATCGAGGAAGCGCCTTCGGCGGATTTCTTCCGCGCCCCGCAAGAGGCGCGCAGCCGCGAGTTCCTGGCGCATATGCTGTGAGGCTCTGCGTTGCAGGACAAGGCCCGCTCAGGCGGGCTTTTTCATTTCTCAGCGGTGCTTGTCATTGCCGGGAGGTGCCCAGGGAAGAGCAGACCGTCTCTGCGATGAGCGCAAAGGGCAGCTTCTGGGCGCTGCGCGGGAGCTGGGCGGAACGGAAGCCGTCGGCCAGCCAGTCCTCCACGGTATGTTCCGGCCGCTCTTGCGGGGAGGCCGCCGCCACCGTCTTGGGTACGGAGATGGCAAGCAACAAGGACTCCTTTTTCGCGTAGTACCTGGCGGTGGAGGAAAAGCCTTCTGGTCCGTAGTCGGTGATGCTGCCGCCGATCCACAACTGGATGTCGATGGTTCCCAGGCCGTTGACGGACAGGTCCGCCAACGCGGACTTCAGCTTCGGCCGAAGCTGGACGATGCTGGCGAGCCAGGCGGCTCCGGCCTCGGGACCGCCCATTCTGCAACTCAAGGAAACTTCCATCGATACTCCTGAAAAGGCAGACAGGCTGCAATGCGCGGCGCGCCATCGCCGCATGTTACGCGGCAGCCCAGGGGTACTTGAGAGTAACGCATCGCCGATGTGGCTCCAGGAGCAGGGCGGCGCCAGGCGCTAAGATCTCTATCCATGCCGAACACCACCATCGACGCCCACCCGCTGCTCAGGCTGCGCGGTATTTACAGCGAACGACTTGCGCCCGTCAGTCTGGACCTGGCTGCGGGCGAGTGCGCCGCCATCATGGGACCCTCGGGCTCAGGCAAATCCCTCCTGTTGCGGCAAGTGGCCGACCTGGACCCCGGGCATGGCGAGGCCTTGCTGGATGGCCGGCCGCGCTCGGGCATGCGGGGCTACGAATGGCGCCGGCAGGTCATGTACTGCCAGGCCGAGGCCGGCTGGTGGGACGACCTGGTCGCGCGGCATTTCACGGACCGCGCCCGGGCCTTGGCCATCATGCAACGCCTGGGGCTGTCCGCGGACAAGCTGGACGCCTTGGTGCATGAACTGTCCACGGGCGAACGCCAGCGCCTGGGCCTGGTGCGCGCATTGGCGCTGGCGCCGCGCGTGCTGCTGCTGGACGAGCCGACCGCGGCGCTGGACCAGGCGGCCACGGATCAGGTCGAAGCGGAGCTGCGGCGCTACCTGGAGGGCGGGGCGGGGATCCTGATGGTGACCCATAGTCCAGCCCAGGCCGAACGGCTTGCGCGGCGTTCCTGGCGCATGGAACAAGGCAGGTTGGAGCCGCTATGGACGTGATCAAGCTGCAGGCCTCGGACCTGGCCATAGCCTCGCTGCTGGTGCTGCTCAGCGCCGGCATTTCCTTCGCCTTGCGCCTGAACCTGCAGCGACAGGTACTGTGGGCCGCGCTGCGCACCGTGGTGCAGCTGCTGCTGGTCGGCCACATTCTGCGCATCGTGTTCGCGCACGCCGCCCCCTGGCTGACGGCGCTGGTGGTGGCGGTGATGATGGCGCTGGCGGCCAGGGAGGTCGCCGCGCGCCCGAAGGCCAGGCTGACGCAACGCGGAAACGGCTGGGTCGGCGCGATGGCGGTGGCGGGGACTACGGTCATCACGGTGCTGTTCATCCTGAACACGGCGCTGCGTCCGGACCCCTGGTACGACCCGCGCTACACCATCGCGCTGATCGGCATCGTGTTGGGCAGCGTGCTCAACGCCGCCAGCCTGGCGCTGGACGGGGTGCTGTCCGGCGCTCGCCGGGAAAAGCTGGCGATCGAGGCGAGGCTGGCGCTGGGCGCGACCGTGCACGAGGCATTTTCGTCCTTGCTGCGCGAATCGGTGCGGCGCGGCATCGTGCCCAGCATCAACCAGATGTCGGCCGCCGGCATCATCACGCTGCCGGGCATCATGACCGGGCAGATCATCGCCGGCATGGATCCGATCGAGGCCGCCAAGTACCAGATCCTGCTGATGTTCCTGCTGTGCGGCGCCAGCGGCATGGCGGCGATCGCCGCAGCCTACGGCGCCATGCGCCGCCTGACCGACGAGCGCGGGCGGCTCAGGCTGGACAGGCTGCATCCGTCCTAGGAAGCGGCGGCTTTTCCGGAAATTTCATGAAAGCTTGACGCGCGCTTGGCGATACTGCGCGAAATCTTGCATTTTCCTGAACCTTTTCCGGATCCCCATGCCTTTTGCTTCCCATTCCGCGGCGCCCCCGCAGCAGCTTGCTTCCGCTCAGCGCCGCCTCTCTGCGCGCGCCTTGCCGGAGCGCCGGGCATGAGCGTTTCCATGACCGCATCGATGGCGCCTGCGGCGCGCCGCGCTGCCTTTCCAGGCTGGCTGGTGCTGGCGTGCCTGGCTCTCTGGCTGGGCGCGCTGGCCTGGGCCCGCTGGCTGACCTTGCCCGACGAAGGCCGTTACGCCGGAGTGGCCTGGGAGATGCTGCGCAGCGGCTCGCCCATGGTGCCGCTGCTTGACGGCATGCCGTACTTCCACAAGCCGCCGCTGTATTACTGGCTGGCCCAGATCAGCTATGTGCTGTTCGGCGTACACGAATTCAGTGCGCGGCTGCCGTCGCTGCTGGGCGCCTGGAGCGCGGGCGCCGGGCTCTATGCCTTCGTGGCGCGCTACCGCAATGCCGCGCAAGCGCGCTGGGCCGTGGTGATCCTGGGCATGATGCCGCTGTTCTTCGGCGCCGCCCAGTTCGCCAATATGGACATGCTGGTGGCCAGCATGATCACGCTGTGCGTGCTGGCAGCCGCCGACACCGTCTTGCGCCGCGCCGCGGGGCGGCCGTTCCGCGCGATGTCGGTGGCCACGGGCGTGCTGGCTGCGCTGGCGGTGCTGGCCAAGGGACTGATCGGAGTGGCGCTGCCCGGCGCGATCGTGCTGGCCTGGCTGCTGCTGCGTCGCGACTGGCCCGGCGTGCGCGCCTTGCTGTGGGTGCCAGCCTTGCTGGCGTTCGCGGCAGTGGCGGTGCCCTGGTTCTGGCTGATGGAGCTGCGTTATCCCGGCTTCTACCAGTACTTCTTCGTCTACCAGCAGTTCGAGCGTTTTTCGCAGGGAGGCTTCAACAACGCGCAGCCGTTCTGGTTCTACCTGCCCATCGTGGCGGGGTTGGCGCTGCCGTGGTCGATTTGGGGCGCGTCGGTCTTCAGGCCGTCTTACTGGCGCGAAGCCGATCCGCAGGGCCTGCGCCGCCTGGCGGCGATCTGGATGGCGGTCGTGATTGTGTTCTTTTCCATCCCGCATTCCAAGCTGATCGGTTATGTGCTGCCGGTGTTTCCGCCGCTGGCGTTCCTGGTCAGCGAGCGTATCGCGCCTGCCTGGGCGGCGGGCAAGCACAGGGGCGTCTGGATCGCCGCCGGGGTGTCGGCCGTGATCTGCGTGGCCGCGGTCATCGTCGGGGCATCGAATCCGCGCGGCAGCGCGGGGCCGCAGGCGCGGGAACTGCGCGGCGAAATGCAGCCGCAAGATATACAGGTCGCGCTGCATGCCTTGCCCTTCGACCTGGGTTTCTATACCCAGGCCCGCGAGCCCGCCTGGATCGTTGACGACTGGCGGAACCCCGATATCCCCAAGCGGGACAACTGGCGCAAGGAGCTGTACGACGCGGCGCAATTCGATCCGGCCACGGGCAAGCGCGTGCTGATCGACGACCAGGACTTGCGTCTGCGCATGTGCGAGGCCGCCGACGGGGCGCGTTTCTGGATCTGGGGCCAGAAGGAGGACGGCGGACGATATCCCGTACTCAATGGCGTGGCCGCGCGGCTTGCAAGCGAGAAGCGGAGTATTTGGCGCATCGACGTGGACGCGGCGTTCCGCCAGCGTGCGTGCGCCGGTCTGCCGTCCGCCAATCCGACCCCAATGCCGCAGCCCAGGCCCTGAATCCGAGCGCATGAAAAAAGGCCGGCTGCCCGAGGGCTGCCGGCCTTTTACTTGCCGCTATGCGCGGCAGGCGCTTAGCCGATCGAGGCCAGGGCCTGGTTCAGCGTGGCGCTGGGGCGCATGGCCTGGCTGGCGAGGGCTTCGTTGGGCTGGTAGTAGCCGCCGATGTCGACGGGCTTGCCCTGGGCAGCCTTCAGTTCGGCCAGGATCTTGTCCTCGCCGTCGGCCAGCGCGCGGGCCGGCGCCGCGAACAGGGCAGCCAGTTCGCGGTCGTCAGTCTGCGCGGCCACGGCCTGGGCCCAGTACATGGCCAGGTAGTAGTGGCTGCCGCGGTTGTCCAGGCCGCCGACCTTGCGCTCGGGCGACTTGTTCTCGTCCAGGAACTTGGCGGTCGCCAGGTCCAGGGTCTTGGCCAGGACCTGTGCGCGGGCGTTGCCGTAGCTGCGGCCCAGGTGGTCCAGCGATTCTGCCAGGGCCATGAACTCGCCCAGCGAATCCCAGCGCAGGAAGCCTTCTTCCAGGAACTGTTGCACGTGCTTGGGGGCGGAACCGCCCGCGCCCGTTTCAAACAGGCCGCCGCCGGCGACCAGCGGCACGATCGACAGCATCTTGGCGCTGGTGCCCAGTTCCATGATGGGGAACAGGTCGGTCAGGTAGTCGCGCAGCACGTTGCCGGTCACCGAGATGGTGTCCAGGCCTTCGCGGATGCGCTTGACCGAGAACTTGGTGGCTTCCACCGGGCTCAGGATGCGCAGATCCAGGCCGCTGGTGTCGTGGTCCTTCAGGTAGTGCTTGACCTTGGCGATGATCTGCGCGTCGTGGGCGCGGTTCTCGTCCAGCCAGAACACGGCGGGCGTCTTGGTGGCGCGGGCGCGGGTGACGGCCAGCTTGACCCAGTCCTGCACGGCGGCGTCCTTGGTCTGGCACATGCGCCAGAGGTCGCCGGCTTCGACGGCCTGTTCCAGCAGCACCTTGCCCGAAGCGTCGGTGACGCGAACGGTGCCGGCAGCCGGGATGACGAAGGTCTTGTTGTGCGAGCCGTATTCCTCGGCGGCCTGGGCCATCAGGCCGACGTTGGGCACGCTGCCCATCGTGACCGGGTTATAGGCGCCATTGCGCTTGCAGTCTTCGATGACGGCCTGGTAGACGCCGGCGTAGCTGCGGTCGGGGATCACGGCCTTGGCGTCCTGCAGGTTGCCTTCGGCGTTCCACATCTTGCCCGAGTCGCGGATCATGGCGGGCATGGACGCGTCGACGATGACGTCGCTGGGCACGTGCAGGTTGGTGATGCCGCGGTCGGAGTTCACCATGGCCAGCTGCGGCAGGGTCTTGTAGCCGGCGTCGATGTCAGCGGTGATCTCGGCCTGCTTGTCGGCCGGCAGGGACTGGATCTTGGCGTACAGGTCGCCGATGCCGTTGTTGGGATCGAAGCCCGCTTGCTTGAGCGCGTCGGCGTGCTTGGCCAGCACGTCCTTGTAGAACACGGACACGACGTGGCCGAAGATGACCGGGTCGGAGACCTTCATCATCGTGGCTTTCAGGTGCACCGAGAACAGCACGCCGGTGGCGCGGGCATCGTCGATCTGGGCTTGCAGGAAGGACTTCAGCTTGGCCGTGGACAGCACGGCGGCGTCGATGATCTCGCCGGCCTTGACCGGGGTCTTTTCCTTCAGGACGGTCTTCGCGCCGTCGGCGGCGGTCAGTTCGATCTTGACGTCGCCGGCTTCCGAAATCAGCGCCGACTTTTCGGTGCCGTAGAAGTCGCCTTCGCTCATGTGGGCGACGTGCGACTTGGAGTCAGCCGACCAGGCGCCCATCTTGTGCGGGTGCTTGCGGGCGTAGTTCTTGACGGACAGCGGGGCGCGGCGGTCGGAGTTGCCTTCGCGCAGGACCGGGTTCACGGCGCTGCCCTTGACCTTGTCGTAGCGGGCCTTGACGTCGCGCTCGGTGTCGTTGGCGGGGGCGTCCGGGTAGTCGGGCAGCTTGTAGCCCTGGTCCTGGAGTTCCTTGATGGCCGCCTTCAGCTGCGGCATGGACGCGCTGATGTTGGGCAGCTTGATGATGTTGGCTTCGGGCTGCACGGCGAGGGCGCCGAGTTCCGACAGGGCATCGCCCAGTTTCTGGCTGTCTTCGAGGTAGTCGGGGAAGACCGAGATGATGCGGCCGGCCAGCGAGATGTCGCGGGTCTCGACCGTGATGCCTGCGGGCTTTGCGAAAGCCTGGACGATGGGCAGCAGCGAACGGGTTGCAAGCGCCGGAGCTTCATCGGTGAGGGTATAGATAATCTTCGGAGTAAGAGACATGATCCTTGAATCTGTTCGGCAGGCGCTAGGCGCAAACCCGAACATGCTATGCGGCCAGAAGCCGGTAGATGTTGTCGGAGAGTGGGTTCGTATGGGCAAGCACGCGGACGCGTCCAGGACCTGGTCGGAAGGCGTATACCCAACATGGCTGGCGCCTGCCCTTTTTTGATTTGGGGAAGTGCGACTGCCACGAACCTTCCATTGTAATACCGCGCTACGCCTGCTGCGCAGCAAAAACCCGCGGATTCGGCCGGGATGTGGCCATAATGGCGCCAAATTAAACGGGGACATATCAAATCAGGCGCGCCATGGCCGATTGCCCGTTTGACAAAGCGCCGCACAAGGAGGAAGCTACGTCCCCATGAATTTCCGCGCCGTCCGCATTTCGCTGATTATTACCATCATTCCTGGAATGGTGGGTTAGCGCGCGACCGCAACAGTCACAGCCACCCGCCCCACGAGGCGGGTTTTTTGTGGCCGCCTCTGCCGGGCAAGCACACCGAAGCAGAGAGCCAGATGCACCACACCCCGCAAGCCAGCCAGCAAACCGCCACGCCGACCGCATTCCAGGACGGCCGGGCTACGCCGATGGAATACCTGAGGCAGATCCTGACCGCCCGCATTTACGACATCGCCCGCGAAACCGAGCTGGACTGCGCCCGCGGCCTGTCGGCCCGGCTGGGCAATCCGGTCTACTTCAAACGCGAGGACAATCAACCGGTCTTCTCCTTCAAGGTGCGCGGCGCCTACAACAAGATGCGCAATACGCCGCAGGCCGCGCTGGATCGCGGCGTGATCACGGCGTCCGCCGGCAACCATGCGCAGGGCGTGGCGATCTCGGCGGCCAGGATGGGTGTGCGCGCCATCATCGTGGTGCCGCAGACCACGCCGCAGGTGAAGGTGGATGCGGTCAAGGCGCATGGCGGCCCCACGGTGACGGTGGTGCAGGCGGGCGATTCGTATAGCGATGCCTACGGCCACGCCCAGAAGCTGGCCAGCGCGCAGGACCTGACCTTCATCCCGGCCTTTGACGATCCCTATGTGATCGCCGGCCAGGGTACGGTGGGCATGGAGATCCTGCGCCAGCACGCGGGCCCCTTGCATGCTGTCTTCGTGCCGATCGGCGGCGGCGGGCTGGCCGCGGGCGTGGCGACCTACATCAAGGCGGTGGATCCGGGCGTCAAGGTCATCGGCGTGCAGACCGAGGATTCCTGCGCCATGTCGCTGTCCATGCAGGTGGGCGAACGGGTCAACCTGCCCGAGGTGGGCCTGTTCTCGGACGGCACGGCGGTCAAGCTGGTGGGCGAGGAGACCTTCCGCCTGTGCCGTGAACACCTGGACGAGATCATCCTGGTGGATACGGACGCGGTCTGCGCGGCGATCAAGGACGTATTCCTGGACACGCGCAGCGTGTTGGAGCCGGCCGGCGCGCTGGCGGTGGCCGGGCTGAAGAAGTACGTGGAACGCGACGGCGTGCAAGGCCTGCCCATGGTGGCGGTGACCTCGGGCGCGAACATGAACTTCGACCGCCTGCGCTTCGTGGCGGACCGCGCCGAGGTCGGCGAAGCCCGCGAGGCGGTCTTTGCCGTGACGGTGCCGGAAGAGCGCGGCAGCTTCCGCCGCTTCTGCAGCGTGATCGGCCAGCGCAGCGTGACGGAATTCAACTACCGCATCGCCGATGTGCGTACCGCTCACATCTTCGTCAGCATGCAGATCTCGCGGCGCGGCGACGCCGCGGAAATCATGACGGCGCTGCAGGAGCAGGGTTTCTCCGTCGGCGACCTGAGCAACAACGAAGTATCCAAGCAGCACATCCGCTACATGGTGGGTGGCCGCTCGCCGCTGGCAGCCGGCGAGCGCCTGTTCCGCTTCGAGTTTCCTGAGCGTCCCGGCGCCCTGATGAAGTTCCTGTCCGAGATGGCGCCCAACTGGAACATCAGCCTGTTCCACTACCGCAACCAGGGCACGGAGTTCAGCTCGGCGCTGGTCGGCATCCAGGCTCCCTTGGCGGACAGCGCCGCGCTGGACGCATTCCTGCGGCAGTTGGGCTACGCCCATACCGAAGAAACCGCCAACGAGGCCTATCGCCAGTTCCTGATCTGAGCGGGCGAGATCAACCCGGCGCGCAGCCAGGCTTGCGCGGCAGGGCCACGCCCGGCTGCAGGCGCAGCGCGGCGCGCCCCTGCGCCGCCTGCGTCAGCTGCAGGGTGGCGGCGCGCCAGGCCGGCACGTCGTCGAAGGCCACGTCGGGCGCTGCCGAGGTCTTGGATAGCGCGTCCGGCCGGTCGAACTGGATCGCGGGCAGGCGCAGGCAAGGGTCCTTGAAATCCAGGCGGGCCAGTTCGCGCCCGTCGCTCATGCGCACCGCGCGGAACGCCACCGGAGTGTCCACGAACTTGGTGATGGCCGGCACGATCTGCAGATAGCCATCGGCATCCTTGACCCGCTTGGTGGGCTCGATCTCGATCACGTCCCTGCCTGGCGGCACGGCCAGGTAGGCCACGCCGTCGGCCACGTCCAGCAGCTTGCCCGGGCCCAGGTTCAGGGCGGCAAGCGGCGCGTGGCGGATCATCACGGTTTCGTTCCAGGAAGTCTGGACGCGTGTCCAGCCGGGCAGGCGCGCGTCTTCGAAGCGGGTCGTGGCGATGCGGTCGCGCTCGGGCTTGGCGGACAAGGCCAGGCGCTCGACCCGCAGCGCGCCGTTGGCCACGCGCAGTTGCGCCAGCACGGTATTGGCGCTGGAACTGGTGAAGTAGGCCAGCACGGCGTCCGTTTCCAAGGCCTTGGCGGTGGACGCGCAGAAGAAGGCGCGGGCCTCGATGCGCTGGCCATCGGGATAGAGCAGGGCGCCGACGTCCTTGCCGCAAAGCGGCTGGCCCCGGTAGGTGATGGTGGTGGCGCGGGTGGTCTGCCGCTGGCCGGTGTTCCAGTCGCTGCGGCTGCCGGTGGCGGCTTCGACCACCAGTCCATGGTTGTCGTAGACCACGTCTGCGCCCGCGGGCGCGGCAAGCATGCTGAGCAGAAACGCGAGGCTGCGTCGACGCGCCATGGTCGGACTCCCTGGTGTGGCTGGACGGGTCTATATATACCACCGCCAGGGAGCGTCCCTTACTGCGGGCCGAGCTTGCGGATCAAGGCGTCCAGCATCTCCAGTTCTTCAGTCCGCAAGTCCGTCAGAGGCGCGCGTACGGGACCCGCATCGTGACCGACCAATTTGGCGCCGGCCTTGACGATGCTGACGGCATATCCCGGCACGCGGTTGCGGATGTCGAGGTACGGCAGGAAAAAATCGTCCAGCAGGCGGTTGGTGGTGTCATGGTCGCCCGCGGCGATCGCGCGGTAGAAGTCCATGGCCATACGCGGCACGAAATTGAACACGGCCGACGAATAGACCGGCACGCCCAGCGCGCGGTAGGCGGCGGCATAGACCTCGGCCGTGGGCAGGCCGCCCAGGTAGGAAAAGCGGTCGCCCAGCTTGCGGCGGATGCGCACCATGGCTTCGATATCGCCCACGCCGTCCTTGAAACCCACCAGGTTGGGGCAGCGTTCGGCCAGTTGCGCCAGGCTGTCGGCCGAAAGGCGCGACTGTGCGCGGTTGTAGACGATGACGCCGATGTTCACGGATTTGCAGACCTGCTCGACGTGCGCCGCGATGCCCTGTTGCGAAGCCTCGGTCAGGTAGTGGGGCAGTAGCAGTATGCCCTTGGCGCCCAGGCGCTCGGCTTCTTGCGCGTAGGCGATGGCAGTGCGGGTCGGACCGCCCGCGCCGGCCAGGATGGGAACCTTGCCCGCGCAGGTCTGCACCGCGGTGCGGATGACGTCGGCGTATTCCTCTGGCGCCAGCGAAAAGAACTCGCCCGTGCCGCCGGCGGCGAACAGGGCGGTCGCGCCGTAGGGCGCCAGCCATTCCAGGCGCTGCGCATAGTTCCTGGCGTTGAAGTCGCCGTTCTGGTCGAAATCGGTGACGGGGAAAGACAGCAAGCCTTCCGAAACGATGTGCTTGAGTTCCTGCGGGGTGGTCATGTTGCGTTGATCCGTATGGGGCGCCATCGAACGGCAAAGTCTGCCGGCAGCCTGTTTAAGTGGTAAGTCATCGTACAACATGAAATATCGCCATTCAAGGAAAATTCATTGCCGTAGGCGCCGGGATAGGTGCATACCCGATAGGGATATATTTTGCTTTCCAATAATAATTTCATAGTTGTACGATGACTATGGTCTAGCCGGACGAAGCTGGCGCAGGTGCGCGCGGCGGCCGTTCCCAAAAGGCTGCGGCAGTGCGCCGGGGACGGCGTCCGCGCGCAAGATAATTCCAGAGGAGACTGCATGAACCCGAGCAAGAGACAATTCCTGGGCGGCGCTGCGGCGCTATGCCTGTCGCCGTGGTTGCCGGCATGGGCGCAGCCGGGCGACTGGCCGACGCGCGCGGTCCGCATCATCGTGCCTTACCCGCCCGGCGGCTCGTCGGACATCATCGCGCGCATCCTGGCGCCGCGCCTGGCCGACGCCCTGAAGCAGACCGTGGTGGTCGAGAACAAGCCTGGAGCCAATGGCAACCTGGGCGCCGGCCTGGTGGTGCAGGCGGCGCAAGAGGGCCATACCGTGCTCTTGTGCGACGTGGGGGCGCTGGCGATCAGCCCGTCCGTGTACACCAAGCTGTCTTTCGATCCGTCCAAGGACTTGCGCGCGGTCGGCATGCTGGCCTATTCGCCGCACGTGCTGGCCGTGCATCCCGACGTGCCGGCCAAGACGGTGACCGAACTGGTGGCCCTGTCGAAGAAGCAGCGCCTGAACTTCGCGGTCACGGCGATCGGCAGCGCGCCGCATCTGGCCGCGGTCGCCGTGCAGCAGGCGACGGGCGCGCAATGGGAGTATGTGCCCTACAAGGGCGGTTCGCAGGCGGTGACGGACACCATAGGCGGGCAGACCCAGGTCATCATGAATGGGTTGCTGGCCACGTTGCCCCACATCAAGGCCGGCAAGCTGCGGCCGATCGCGATCTCCAAGCGCGAACGCATGCAACTGGTGCCTGACATCCCCACCATTTCCGAACAGGGCGTGGCGGGCTTCGAGTCCGGCACCTGGCAAGGGGTGATGGCGCCCGTGACCACGACCGATCCCGTCGCCATCCGCTTGTCGGAATTGATGGCGCAGATCGTCAACCAGCCGGACGTGAAGGCGCAGTTGAACGAACAGGGCGCTGAAATCGTCACCCGCAATCCCGCCGAACTGGCGCAGTTCTTCAACAGCGAACGCGCGCGCTGGGCGTCGGTGGTGAAAAGCGCGGATATCCGGCTGGATTGACGGCGGGGCTGCCTGGACAGGCATTCAGGCGCGGGAGCACACTGGAATCATCCCGCGTCCGTCCAGGCCCCGGCGCGACGCGGGCCCGGGCTGCGCAGGCAACTTCGCGCGCGGCCGCAGACCAGGGGCAGAGGGGCTGCAGCCATGAAAATTCTTTGCGCCGCCGCGCTGCTGGCGGCGGCCTGCGGGCCAGCCGTCGCGCAAGGCGCCGGACCCGCGGTTCCCCAACCCCCGCCTTCGGCCCGCGTCATACCCGATGCCTGCGTCGGCGCATCATGTCCCCGGCTGGTCAATCCGGGCGCTACCCAGGAACCCTGCCTGGGCACCGGTTGCGCCACCGCGGGCAGGCCGCCTGGCCCGCCCGCGCCACCCTCCAGTGGACCGAGCCGGCAGCCCGGCTGGATGAGCCCCGCGCCATCCCGCCTGCCGCCGATGCCGGCGCAGCGCGGCGTGCCGACGGGGCCGCTGACGCCTGCGCCGCCGTTGCCGGTGCCGAGGTGATGCTGGGGGATGGAAGGCGGCAAAACCTCATGGCGGTGCCGACCGCGCATCCGCCATCCGCATGTACGACCGATAAGGCTCCGCCTCAACCATGTCCCGCAGCAATTCACGCAGGATGTCCTGCACTATCTTCACCGCCTGCGTCAGCGGCCGGTTCGATGCGGTGGCCAGCATCAGGCGGGTGGACAGGGCGGGATTGACGATCCTGCGGGCGACGAGCTGGCCGCTGTTCAATTCGCCTACCACCGCAGGCAGGGCCAGCACCGTGTGGGCCAGTCCGTTCAGGACGATTTCCTTCATCAGTTCCAGCGCGTCCATTTCGAACACGACATTCAGGGGCGCATCGGCCTGCGCTGCCGCCTGTTCCAGCGTGCGGCGCAGGCCATGGCTGCGCGTGGGCAGCGCCAGGGGCAGATCGCCCAGCTGAGCGAAGTCGATGGAGGGCAAGGCCCGCGCGGCGGGGGACAGGTTCTGTGCGGGCGATACCAGCGCCAGGTCCAGCTCGGCCAGGGGATCGACCACCACGTGCTGGGAACGCCGCGCATCGTGCAGCACCGCGATGTCGACGCGGGCGTTGGCCAGCCATTCGTGCACATAGCCGCTGTAGCCGGTGATGACGTTGAGCTGGATGCGCGGATGGCGCTTCCAGACTGCCGCCACCAGCGGCATGCCGACCATGTGGGACAGCGTGGGCGTCAGGCCCAGCGTGACCTGGCCGGAGGGCGATTTCTGCTCGTCATGGAATTCGGTCACCACCCGCGCCATTTGCGCCAGCAAGGGGCGCAGGCTATCCAGCAGTTTCTCGCCTTCCGGGGTCAAGGACACGCCGCGGCCGTTGCGATAGAGCAGGGCGCAGCCGCATTCGTCTTCCAGCTTTCTGACCTGGCGGCCCAGCGCCGATTGCGCGATGCCCAGCACCGAAGCAGCCTTGGAGAAGCTGCCCGAGTCGGCCACGTGGATCAGGTTTTCGATCTTGCGCAGGTCCATCGCGATGTCTCGCCGCCAGCGCTTGCGGGCGGCTCCTCCTTGTGTGCGTTTTTTGTATATCTGATAGGCACAGTATGCCTACATGGCCTGCCGCCAGCCACCCTAGAATTCCTGCGTATCAGACCCGCGCCTGCGCGCTTGCCCTTGGTTTCCTGCCATCCATGACACCTGCTGCCGAACTGAACACGTCTTCCCACGCCTTGCTCGGGGTCTTCGCCCGCAACGGCATCGACCGGGTCTTCCTGGTCCCTGGCGAAAGCTATCTGGGCGTGCTCGATGCCTTGCACGATTTCGCCGGCATCGACGTGGTGACCTGCAGGCACGAAGGGGGCGCGGCATTCATGGCGTGCGCCGATGGCCGGTTGACGGGCCGCCCGGGGGTGGTCATGGTGTCCAGGGGACCGGGCGCGGCGAATGCGGCCATCGGCGTGCATGCCGCGCAGCAGGACGGCGTGCCGCTGATCCTGCTGATCGGGCAAGTGCCGCGCAAGGACCTGCGCAAGGAGGCCTTCCAGGAGATCGATTACCAGAAGATGTTCGGTTCGATCGCCAAATGGGTGCATGAGGTGGCGGCGCCCGAGGACGTGGCCTGGGCCGCTTTCAAGGCTTTGCGCGTGGCCACTTCGGGTACGCCAGGGCCAGTGGTGCTGGTGGTGCCGGAAGACGTCCAGCAGGCCTGCGTGCCGCAACCGGACTGGGTGGCCGAGCCGGCCAGTCCCGCGCAGCCGGCGCCCGCCGCGCTGGCGCGACTGCAAGCCTTGCTGGACGCCGCCCGCAAGCCGCTGATCATTGCCGGGGGCGCCTTCAACGCGCCGGGCGGCCGCGAGGCGCTGCGGCAGCTGGCGGAGCGGCACGGCATACCGGTGGCAGTATCGTTCCGCCAGCATGACTTGTTCCCCAACACGCATCCGCTGTACGCCGGCGACCTGGACCTGGCGACGCAGCCCGCGCAGGTGGAGGCGTTCGATTCCAGCGATCTGATCCTGGCCCTGGGCACGCGCCTGGGCGACATCACCACCCAGGGCTACACGTTTCCGGCCTATCCCAGGCCGTCGCAGACGCTGGTGCATTGCCATGCCGACGCGCATTTCGTGAACCAGCACTTTGCGGCGGACGTGGGCATCATCGCGGATCCGGTGGCTACGGCGCAGGCGCTGGCCGCGCTGCCGGCGGCGGACCGTGGCGGGCGCGAGGACTGGGCGGAATCCTTGCGCGCGATCCGCGAGCGCTCCGCCGCCTGGCCCGATCCAAAGGCCGACGATGGCGTGCCCTTCGTGTCGGTGGTGCGAGCGCTGGCCGAACAGGCGCCGCCGGACCTCATGGTTTGTCTGGACGCGGGCACCTTCGCGGCGCCGGTGTATCGCCACTTTCCCTTCGTCTACCCGCAACGGCTGATGGCCTCGCAATCGGGCGCCATGGGCTACGGCACGCCGGCGGCGATTGCCTCGCAGCTGCGCAATCCGCATGGCAAGGTGGTGTGCCTGGTTGGCGACGGCGGCTTCATGATGACGGGCAACGAGATGATGGCCGCGGCCGAGCGCGGACTGCCGGTGTTCTTCATCGTCTCCAACAACAATTGCTATGGCTCCATCCGCCTGCATCAGGCGCGCACCTATCCCGGGCGCTACGCGGGCACCAATCTGGCAAGTCCCGATTTCGCGATGATGGCGCGCGCCTTCGGCATGCAGACCGAGTATGTCACCCATCCGGACCAGGTGGCCGCGGCCATCGCCCGCGGGCTGGCCTCGGCCGCGCCGTACTTCGTGGAGGTCAAGACCAGCCTCGCCGCGATCCTGCCGGACGGCGCGGACAGCGCGGCCGGCATCGACCTTCTGGGGCGAGACCAGGCAGGGACTCAATCGCGGTAGCCAGGATCCTTCCTGTCCATCAGACGCAGCATGGCCGGCCATTCCAGTTCGCCGAAGGGGCGGCGCGTTGTAGGCTGATACAGGTGCCAGGTCTTCTCGACGACCTCTGGCGGCGGCACGCATAGTTCGCGGTTGGCGGCCAGGGCGTCGACCTGCGCCTTGCAGGCCATCTCCAGCCAATACAGTGTGTTGAATGCCTGCGCGATGCTCGGGCCGGCGGCTAGCAGGCCGTGGTTGCGCAGGATCATCGCCTCGGACTGGCCCAGGTCCGCCACCAGGCGCGCGCGCTCGTCCAGGTCGATGGCCACGCTCTCATAGTCGTGGTAGGGAATCTTGGCGAAGCGCATGGCGGTCTGGGTCAGCGGCAGCAGGCCGCATTGCAGCGCCGATACCGCCATGCCGGCCCGCGTGTGGGTATGGATGACGCATTGCACGTCGTGGCGCGCGCCGTGCACGGCGCTGTGGATCACGTAGCCCGCAGCGTTGATGCCGTACTCGCCGGGATTGTCCAGCACGTTCCCGTCCAGGTCTATCCTGATCAGGCTGGAAGCGGTGATTTCGTCGTACATCATGCCGTAGGGATTGATCAGCAGATGGCCCTCGGGCCCGGGTATGCGCGCGGTGATGTGGTTGTAGATGAGATCGCTCATGCCAAAGTGGGACACCAGCCGGTAGCAGGCGGCCAGTTGAATGCGGGTGTCGCGTTCCGCGGGGCTCATGGCTTTTTGCATGGTTCGGGTCTCCGGTTCAGTCGCTGGCCTTGACGTTGAAATCGCGGACCACCTTGCCCCACGATTCGTATTCGGATTTCATCAGCGCGCCGAACTCGGCGGGCGTGGCGGTGGTGCGGACCTGGGCGCCCAGGTCCGCCAGCTTGTCGCGCACGGCGGGGTCTGCCAGCACGGCGTTGACCTCGACGGCCAGCTTCTGCTGGATCTCGGGCGGGATGCCGGCGGGCGCGATCAGGCCCAGCCAGGCGCCCATGTCGAAACCGGGGTAGCCCTGTTCGGCGACGGTGGGCACCTCCGGCAGGCTCGCGACCCGCTCAGGGGTGCTGACGGCGATCGCCTTCAGGCGTCCCGCTTTAACCAGGGCCAGCGAGGACACCATGGTGTCGAAGGTGGCGTAGGTCCGCCCGCCCACGATATCGGTCTGCGCCTGGCTGCTGCCTTTGTAGGGCACGTGGATCATGCTGGCGCCGGCCTTGGCCAGCAGCACCGAGGTCACCAGATGGCTGGTGGTGCCGACGCCGGTGGTGGCGTAGGTGTACTGGTTCGGTTTGGCCTTCACGGCAGCGAGGAAGTCCTGCAGGTTGTTGGCCGGATTGTTGGGGCTGACGACGAACAGGTAGGGCAGCCAGGTCAGCAGGCCGATGGGCGCGAAATCCTTGCGCGCGTCGTAGTTCAGGTTGGGATAGACATGCGGGTTGATGGCTTGCGGCGCGGACGCGCCGATCATGAGCGTATAGCCGTCGGGCTTGGCGCGCGCGCCCAGGCCGGCGGCGATGGAGCCGCCCGCGCCAGGCTTGTTCTCGACGATGAACTGCTGGCCCAGACGCTGCGCCAGGCGGTCGCCGACCATGCGGGCGACGGTGTCGGTGGCCGTGCCGGGCGGGAATCCGACCAGGATCGTGACGGGCTTGGAGGGATAGGGGGCTTGCGCCCAAGCCGGCCCGGCTGCGGCCCAGGCTGTGGCGGCCAGCATGGCGGCCAGCGCGGCTCGCCTTGTCGCATTGCGCATCGTAGTCTCCAGTCATTGTTCTGATGGCGGGAGAGCGCCTGCGCCTGCCCGCAACGGAACCGCGGTGGGCAGCCCGTCGCCGTTCAAGGTCGCACAAGGGCCCACCGCCTTCAATGGCGCTGGCGGCCAAGCAGATAACGCGAAATGGCAAGGATGGCGGACGCCGCGCGGGCGTCCGCCCAGGGGATCAAGCCGTCAGGCTGATCCAGGTCGTCTTCAGGTCGCTGTACTTGTCCAGCGCGTGCAGCGACTTGTCGCGGCCGAAGCCCGACTGTTTGACCCCGCCGAAAGGCACGGTGATGTCGCCGTCGGCGTAGCAGTTGACCCACACCAGGCCCGCGCGCAGGCGGCGCGAGAGACGGTGCGCGCGCGACAGGTTGGCAGTCCAGAGCCCAGCGCCCAGGCCGTAGATCGAATCGTTGGCCAGCCGCACCGCGTCGTCCTCGGTGGCGAAGCGCTGCGCGGCCAGCACCGGGCCGAAGATCTCCTCGCGCACCAGGCTGCTGTCCTGGCTGGCGCAATCGAAAATCGTCGGTTCGATGTAGTAGCCCCCGGTGGCGCCCAGGGCCTGGCGCCCACCCATGCGCAACTGCGCGCCTTCGGCCGAGCCCGCTTCGATGCGGGCCAGCACGCCGCGCATCTGGCGTTCGTCGACCATGGCGCCCATGGCGGTGGCGGGATCCAGCGGATCGCCCGGTTGCAGGGCGGCGGCGTAGTCCGCGACCTTGGACATGAAGGCGTCGTAGATGCCGTCCTGCACATACAGGCGCGAGCCCGCGATGCAGACTTCGCCCTGGTTGGAGAAGATGGCCAGGGCCGCAGCCTGAGCGGCGCGGTCCAGGTCGGGGCAGTCCTCGAACACGATGTGCGGCGACTTGCCGCCGCACTCCAGCCACACGCGCTTCAGGTTCGATTGTCCCGAATACTCCATGAAGCGCTTGCCGGTGGCGGTCGACCCGGTGAAGGCGATGCAGTCCACATCGGGATGCAGGCCCAGCGCCTGGCCGGCCTGCGCGCCCAGGCCGGGCACCACGCTGAAGACGCCGGCGGGGATGCCTGCTTCCTCGGCCAGCGCCGCCAGCCGGATGGCCGACAGCGAGGCCTGTTCGGCCGGTTTGAGGATGACGCTGTTGCCGGCGGCCAAGGCTGGCGCGACTTTCCAGGCGGCCATCATCAGCGGGTAGTTCCACGGCACCACCGCCGCGACCACGCCCAGCGCTTCGCGCGTGATGGTGGCCAGCGCGTCCGGGCCGGTGGGGGCGATCTCGTCGTAGATCTTGTCGATCGCCTCGGCGTACCAGGCGTAGCAGCGCGCCGTCTCGGGTACGTCGAAGGCCAGCGCGTCGCGGATGGGCTTGCCCATGTCCAGCGTTTCCAGCAGCGCGAGTTCCTCGCGGTGCTCGTCGATCAGCGCGGCCAGGCGCAGCAGATGCTGCTTGCGCTGGCGCGGCGCCAAGGCGCTCCAGACGCCGGCTTCGAAGGCGCGGCGGGCGGCCTGCACGGCGCGGTCCACGTCGGCCGCGCCGCAAGACGCCACGTCGGCCAGCTTGCGCCCGTCTATCGGGCTGGTGGCGGGGAAGGTGGCGCCATCGGCCGCGTCGCAATAGGCGCCGTCGATGTAGGCCTGGCCATTGAAGGCGAGCGCGGCGGCGCGGGCGCGCCAGTAGGCGGCGTCCTGGGTCATGAGCGGACCTCCTGGGCGTTGGCGCGCGCCACCATGGCGTCGAGCAGCACGTTGCAGCCCGCTTCCAGGTCAGCGGGCTTGGCGTCCTCGATCTCGTTGTGGCTGACGCCGTCCTTGCACGGCACGAAGATCATGGCGGTAGGGGTGACGGCGGCCATGTAGACCGCGTCGTGGCCCGCGCCGGTGACGATGTCCATGGCGGCCAGGCCGCGGCGCGCGGCGCCGTCGCGCACCTTGCCGACCAGGTCCGGGTCGAACGGGGTGGGCGGGAAGTACTGCACGTGCTTCACGTCCACTTCCACGTTGTGGCGCTGGGCGATTTCGGCGCAGATTTCGTGCCAGCGCTGGTCCATGCGGGTGAGCGTGGCCTCGTCCTCGTGGCGCAGGTCCACCGTGAAACGCACCTGGCCCGGGATGACGTTGCGCGAACCGGGGTGCGCGTGGATTTCACCCACGGTGCCGCGGCCATGCGGCTGGTTATCGTTGGCAATGTCGACCACCGCCTGCAGCAGGAAGCTGGAGGCGTACAGCGCGTCGCGCCGGATCGGCATGGGGGTGGGGCCGGCATGCATTTCCATGCCGGTCACGGTCACGTCGTACCAGCGCAGGCCGAGCGACCCGGTCACCACGCCAACCACTTTTTCTTCATGCTCCAGGATCGGGCCTTGTTCGATGTGGGCCTCGAAATAGGCGCCCACCGGGCGGCCGCCCACGGGGTCCGTGCCGGCATAGCCGATGGCTGCCAGCTCTTCGGCCACCGACTTGCCGTCGCGGTCGGTCGCGGTCAGCGCCACTTCCAGCGGGAATTTGCCGGCGAATACGCCCGAACCCATCATCACGGGCACGAAGCGCGAGCCTTCCTCGTTGGTCCAGATGGCGACTTCCAGCGGCGCCTCCGTGACCACGCCGTGGTCGTTCAGGCTGCGCATGACCTCCAGGCCCGCCAGCACGCCATAGCAGCCGTCGAACTTGCCGCCGGTGGGCTGGGTGTCGATATGGCTGCCGGTCATGACCGGCGGCAGGTCATTGTTGCGGCCGGCGCGGCGGGCGAAGATGTTGCCCACCTGGTCCACGCGCAGCGTCATGCCGGCATCGCGCATCCAGCCGGTGACCAGGTCGCGGCCCTGGCCATCCAGCGCGGTCAGCGCCAGGCGGCAGTTGCCGCCCTTGGCCGTGGCGCCGATCTGCGCCAGGTCCATCAGCGACTGCCACAGCCGCTGTCCGTTGATCGATATCGTCGTCATGTTGGAGTTCCTCTGTGTCAGTGGCTGGCGGCGGCATTGCGGGCCAGTGCGGCTTCGCGGATGCCCATCAGGGTTTCGCCCGGCGAAATGCCATTGGCGTCGTAGCGGATTTCCAGAAGGGCCGGCATGTTTTCGCGTTCGGCAAAGGCCAGCGCGCGTTCGAATGCGGGACCGAAGCTGGCGGTGTCTTCCACGGCTTCGCCGTAGCCGCCGTAGCCGCGGATGATCTGCGTGAAATCCGGGTTCTCGAAGGACAGGGCGATGGTGCGCGCCGGGAACTCGCGTTCCTGGTGCGCGCGGATGGTGCCCCAGATGCCATTGTTGAACACCAGCACCACCACGCCCAGGCGGTATTGCAGCGCCACGCCCAGTTCCTGCATGTTCATCTGGAAGCAGCCGTCGCCGGCATAGCAGACCACCGTGCGTTTGCGGTCTTCCAGCTTCGCCGAGATCGCCGCCGGCAGGCCGTAGCCCATGGAGCCCACGGTGGGCGTGAGGCTGGTGCCGGGGCCGGCATAGCGGCGGTAGCGGTGGGGATACAGCGCATAGTTGCCTGCGCCCACGGTGATGCAGGCGTCGGCCGGCACGTGCGCGTCGACGTAGGCGGCGGCCTGGTCCAGGCTCATCGGCCCGGGCGAAGGCAGCGGCTTGAGGCTGTCAACCAGTTCCTGGTGCGCGGCGCGCACCGCCTCGCCGCGCGCCGTCTTGTGGCCGGGGACCAGGCCCGCCACGCTGGCGGCGAAGCTGGCCACGTCCGCCACGATGGCCTGGGTCGGCGAGAACACGCGGCCCAGTTCGGCGGCGTCCGGATACACGTGGATCAGTTGCTGGCGCGGCAGCGGGCTTTCGATGACGGTATAGCCTTCGGTCGTGGCCTCGCCCATGCGCGTGCCCACGGCCAGCACCAGGTCGGCGTCGTGCAGGCGCTGGCGCAGCTCGGGCGTCATGGCCCAGCCGACGTGGCCGGCGGCGTTGGGGTGGCGCTGGTCGAAGCACTCCAGGCGGCGCCAGGCCGTGCCTACCGGCAGCTCGAAGCGTTCGGCGAAGCCGGCGATCTGGTCGATGGCGGTCTGGTGCCAGCCATTGCCGCCCAGCAGCAGGAAGGGACGTTCGGCAGCGTCCAGCAATTGGGTCATGCGGGCCAGGTCGGCGGCGCCGGGGTGGCTGTGCACGCGCGGGTAGCGCGGCAGGTCGGCCACGCGGGCGCGGCCCCACAGCGTGTCCTCGGGCAGCGCCAGCACCACGGGGCCGGGACGGCCGCTGGTGGCAATTGCGAAGGCGCGCGAGATGTACTCGGGGATGCGGTCGGTGCGGTCGATCTGCGCCACCCATTTGGCCATCTGGCCGAACATGCGGCGGTAGTCGATTTCCTGGAAGGCTTCGCGCTCCATGAAGTCGTTGCCCACCTGGCCCACGAACAGGATCATCGGGGTCGAGTCCTGGAAGGCGGTATGCACGCCGATGCTGGCGTTGGTGGCGCCCGGGCCCCGCGTGACGAAGCAGATGCCGGGTTCGCCGGTCAGCTTGCCATAGGCTTCGGCCATGTAGGCCGCGCCGCTTTCCTGGCGGCAGACGATGGCCTCGATGGCATCGGTGTGGTCGTTCAGCGCGTCGATGCAGGGCAGATAGCTTTCGCCGGGGATCATGAACACGCGGCGCGCGCCATGGATGCGCAGCTGCTGCATCAGGATCTGACCGCCATTGCGTTCGGGAATTGCTGCTGACGTCATGCGGAGTCTCCTTGTTGCGGGACGGCCTGCGCGCGGCGCTCGGCGGCCCATCGTTCGAATTGGTGATGGCGCGCCAACAGACGGCGCGCGGTGTTGTAGACAGGCGGATCGATGCGCTCGGCGTCGTGGCGGCCGGCGCGCTGGGCTTCATAGCGGGCGACGCAATCATGGGCCGCCATGACTTCGTCCGGGGCGGGCGTGAACACCGCGTGGATCAGCTTGACCTGGTCGGCCACGGTGGCGCACTTGGACTTCAGGCCCATGCGGCGGGCCCAGCGCACATCGGCTTCCAGCGCCGGCATGTCGCGGTAGTTGAAGGGGCAGTCGATGGGCAGGCAGCCGGCCGCCGTGCAATCCAGCAGGAAGCGGGCGCGCAGGTGATGCAGTTCGATGCCGTCCTTGCCGCGTTCGGCGCCCAGGCTGGCGGTCAGGTCCTCGGCGGCCAGCAGGCAGGCGGACACGCGCGGGCTGGCGGTCAGGATGTCATAGGCGCGGTGCACGCCCAGCGCGGACTCCAGCGTGGGCACGATCTCGGTGCTGCCGGCGGGCAGGCCCAGTTCGGCTTCCAGCGCGGTGATCGCCTGGTCCAGCGCGGCGATCTGCGCCGCGCTTTCGGCGTGGGGCAGGAACACCGCGTCCGGCGCGCCCGGCATCACGCCGCGCAGGTCCGCCAGGCCGTCGTCTTCGAGCTTGTTGATGCGCACCGCGGCCACCACGCCCAGGGCGCGGCAGCGGCCGAACAGTTCGGCGATGATGGGGCGCGCGGCTGGCCGGTCCGCCGGGGCGGTGAACTCTTCCAGGTCCGCGACCAGCGCATCGGCGCCGCTGGCCAGGCCGTCGGCCTGGGCGTTGGGGTCGAATCCGGGCACGAACATCCAGCTGCGGCGCAGGAAGGGGGGACGGCGGGAGGGGGTAATAGGGGTCATTGCACGTGCCTCGGCAGGAACAGCACCAGTTCAGGTACGAAAGTCAGCAGCAGCATGACCGCGGTCATGGCCAGCATCATCCAGGACAGAGGACGCAGGGTCTGCATCATGTTGATGCCGCCGATCTTGCACGCGGCCATCAGGTCGACCCCGACGGGCGGCGTGTTGGCGCCAATGGCCATGTTGATCGACAGCAGGATGCCGAAGTGCACCGGATCGATGTTGTAGTGCGCCAGCACCGGCATCACGACCGGGGCCACGATGATGATGACCGGGATCGCTTCCATGAAAGTGCCCAGGAGCAGCAGCACCACGGTCAGCACCAGCAGCACGGCGGTCTTGCTGTCGGTCCATTCGACCAGCAGCGTGGACAGCGCCTGCGGCACCTGCTCGGCCACCAGCACCCAGGCGAACAGGCCCGACGCGCCGATGATGAGCAGGATGGACGCGCTGCTTTCGCCGGTGGACTTCAGGTTGTCCCACAGCGACTTCAGGCTCAGCGTGCGGTACCAGAAGAAGCCGATCAGCAAGGCGTAGATGATGGCGCTGGAGGCGGCCTCGGTAGCGGTGAAGATCCCGAAGCGGATGCCGCCGATGATCAGCACCGGCACCATCAGGGCCGGCAGCGCGTCGATGGCGGCGGCGCGCAGTTCCGGCCAGCTGAATGGCTGGCCGCCGGCCCAGTTGTGCTTGCGCGACTGCCAGACGGCCACGCCGATCAGCGACAGCCCCAGCAGGATGCCCGGAATGATCCCGGCCACGAACAGCTTGCCCACCGAGGTGTCGGTGATGGTGCCGTAGACGATCAGCACGATGCTGGGCGGGATGATGGTGGAAGTGGCGCCGGCGCTGCCGACCAGGGCGCAGGAAAAGCCCTTGTCGTAGCCGCTGCGGGCCATGGCGGGCAGCAGCAGGCTGCCGATGGCGACCACGTCGGCCACGCCGGAACCGGACAGCGCGCCGAACATCAGGCAGGCCAGCACGGCCACCACCGCCAGGCCACCCTTGATGTCGCCGACGATGGCGGCGCACAGGCGCACGATGCGCTGGGTCAGGCCGGCGCCGTTCATCAGCTGCGCGGCCAGGATGAACAGCGGAATCGCCAGCAGCGTGAAGCTGTCCAGCCCCACCACATACTGTTGCGCCGCCACCATCATGGGCGCGGAGTCGAAGACCGCCAGATAGGCCAGGCAGGACAGCACCAGGCCGAAAGCGATGGGCATGTCGATCAGCACCGTGATCGTGAACACGCCCATCAGGAAGAGAGCACCCGTAGACATCTTGTTAATCCTTTGCAGCGGCGGGAGCGGAAGAGAACAGCTGCGCCAGGTGCACCACGATGGTGATGGCGCAGGCGAAAGGCAGCGCCAGGTAGACGGCGCCGGCGGACACGTCCAGCGCGGGCAGGGTCTGGTCCATGGTCAGCTCGGCCAGCTGCCAGCCGGCATAACCCAGCGCCGCCAGGCCGACGATGATGAGCGCCTGGTTGATGCGTTCAAAGGCGTTGAGGATCCGGGGATTGCGCACCACGAAGGGCAGCAGCCCGGCCATCAGGTGCGAACGCTCATGGCTGCAGACGACGCCGCCGATGAAGGCCGACCACACCAGCACCAGCCGCGGCAGTTCCTCGGCCCAGTGCGGCGTGGTGTGGGTGACGAAGCGGGCGAACACCACGTAGGAGATCAGGATCGCCAGCAAGGCCACCGCCAGGGCGGCGAAGGCCTTGCTGATGCCCGACAGGATCGCGGACAGTCGGTTGAGCATTACTTGGCCTCGCGGTACTTCTGCACCAGCGCCATCAGCTCGGGGCCGTAGGTGACCGAGTAGGTCTTCCACACCGGCTCCACCGCGGCGGCGAAGGCGGCCTTGTCGACCTCGTTGACCTGCATGCCCTTGTCCTTCAGCTGGGCGATGTATTGCTGGTCGCCGTCGGTGATCATCTGGCGCTGGGCGTCGCGCCACTTGTCGGCGGCGGCCTGCACGATCTTCTTGTCCTCGGCCGAGAGGCGGTTCCACACCGGCTTGGAGATGATCAGGTTGGCCGGACCCCAGACGTGGCCGGTCAGCGACAGGTACTTCTGCACCTCGAAGAAGGACGAGGTGTAGATGATGGACAGCGGGTTCTCCTGGGCGTCGAACACCTTCTGCTGCAGGGCCGAGTACAGTTCGCCGAAGGCCAGCGGCGCGGGGTTGGCGCCCAGCGCGGTAAAGGTGTCCAGGCGCATCTTGTCGGGCGTGACGCGGGTCTTCAGGCCGGCCAGGTCGGCGGGTTTGGCCACCGCGCCGCGGTTGTTGGTGACGTGGCGAAAGCCGTTTTCCCACCACGAGATGATGGTCAGGTTCTTCTTGTCGGCCAGCTTGGCCAGCGCGTCGCCCAGTTCGCCGTCGAAGGCCTTGTAGGCCTGTTGCGAGGTCGACCAGGTATAGGGCAGCTCGACCACGCCGAACTTGGGTTCGATGGGCTGCAGCGAGCCCGAGCCGATGATGGCCGCGCCCTGGCTGCCGATCTGCAGGCCTTCGAGCATGGTCTTTTCATTGCCCAGCTGGCCGCTGGGGAACAGCACGAAATTGACGCGGCCGGCGGTCTTTTCCTTGACCTCGGCGGCAAAGCCTTCGGCGGCCTTGTTCCAGCTGTGGCTGGGCGCCAGCACGTGGCCGAGCTTGATATCCAGGGCGTGGGCCGACAACGGCGCGAGGCCGGCGAGGGCGAGCAGGGCGGCGGCCAGCAGGGCCGGTTTCTTTTGAGGAGCGGTGGTCATGGCGGAACTCCGGGAGCAGGGGGGATGGGTAGGGTCAGTAGGATTGGGCGCGCATCGAAGCGGGCCGTCCGGGCAGGGCGATGCGGGTGCCGGTGTCGCTCAGACCGTGGTCGCCCACGGCCAGAACCTGCATTTCGGCATCGAGGAAATTGCCGACATAGAGGTAGCGGCTGTCGGGGCTGAAGGCCAGGCCCTCGGGCAGCGCGCCGACTTCGATGGCGCCGGCGCGGCTCACGGACTGCCCGTCGATGCGCAGCAATACGATCTGTCCGCGCGGGTGGTGGAACCAGACGCTGGACGGGTTGTTCGAACCTTGGACGATGGCGACCGCCGCATGGCGGCCGTCGGGGCTGATGGCGATGCCTTCGGGGCCGTCCTCGACCATGACGCGGTCGATCACGCGCGGCGGATCGGCGCGCAGGTCCACCACGCTGACCGAATCCGCATGGCCGTCCGACGCGGTCGGGCTGCCCATGTCCACCACCAGCGCCAGCGCGCCGTCGGGCGACACTACCAGGTTGAACGGCACCAGGCCGGTGGTCAGGTCCTCGGCCGGATCGTGGGTCACGATGGGGGCCGCGCCGCTCTCGTCGATGCGCAGCACGCCCAGGCGATGGGTGTCGGTCTTGACCACGAAGGCGCGGCGGCCGTCCGCGGAAAATGAAACGGCCACCACAGGGGTGCCCACGTCCACTTCGCCGCAGACCTCGGCGCGCTTGCCCGCGATGCGCAGCACCGATACCGAGCGGCCGGCCTTGTTGGCCACCAGCGCCAGCGTGCCGGCGCGGTTGATGGACAGGCCCGAGGGCTGCAACCCGACCTCCAGCCGCTGCACAATGGCGGGCGGGCTGGCTTGCAGGTCGATCACGTACAGGCCGCGGCCCGGCTTGGGCTGCCAGCCGGCGCCGTCGGCGCGCGCGGACCAATCCATCGAATCCGCGATCAGGCCCAGGCGCTGGTCGGGCGTGACGGCCAGGTTGACTGGCGGGCCGAACAGGGAGTTGGGCAGGGACAAGGTGGCGACCAATTCCGGCGCGGCGGGATTCGCGCCGGCGTCGTAGACGCACAGGCTGTCATTGCCCGGGGCCAGGAAACGGATCTGGCCGTCGTCCCAGGTGACCTTCTGGTCGTTGCCGACCAGCAGCAGGTGGCGGGTGGCGGGTGTGGTCATGCCGCGAGCTCCTGCGCCTGCGGTACCGCCAGGGTGGCGCCGATGAGCTGCCGCGTGTACGGGTGGACCGGCTCGAAGTAAACCTGGCTGGCAGGACCGCGTTCGACCACGCGGCCGCCTTGCAGCACCACGATCTCGTCGGCAATGTGCTGCACCACGGCCAGGTTGTGGCTGATGAACAGATAGCCCAGGCCGCGTTCGCGCTGCAGCTCCATCAAAAGGTTCAGGATCTGCGCCTGCACCGATACGTCCAGCGCCGAAGTGGGTTCGTCGCAGATCAGCAACTGCGGCTCCAGCATCAGGGCGCGCGCGATGGCCACGCGCTGGCGCTGGCCGCCGGACAGCTCGCGCGGATAGCGCGCGGCGAAGGCCGGCACCAGGCCCACGGCGTCCATCATGCGGCGCACCGACGCGGCCTGGGAGGCCGCATTGCCGATGCCATGCGTGCGCAGCGGCGCGGTCAGGATCTCGCTGATGGTGCGGCGCGGGTTGAGCGAGGAATAAGGATCCTGAAACACCATCTGGATGCGGCGGGCGCGGGCGCGGGCCGGCATCGCGGCCAGCGGCTTGCCGTCCAGCAGCGCCTGGCCCTGGGTCGGCGCCAACAGGCCCAGCATCAGCTTGGCGATGGTGGACTTGCCGCTGCCGGATTCGCCCACCAGGCCGATGGTCTGGCCGGCGGGCACGTGCAAGTCGATGTCATGCAAGATGCGCGGCGCGGGCCGGCGCGAGAACAGGCCGGCGCGGCCATACTGGAAGCACAGCGAGTTCAGGCTGATGCTGGCGGAAGTGGCGGTCGGGCTGCTCATGCCGTGGCTCCTAGGCGCAAGGCGCCGGGTTTGATGCACAGGCAGCGGTGTCCGCCCTGCACGCGCGCGGGGAAGGGCTGGGCACAGCGGGCTTCGGCCGCCGGGCAGCGCTCGCGGAAGGCGCAGCCGCGGATGGCGGTGTCCAGCGAGGGGACGGCGCCGGCGATGGTGGGCAGGTCGGCGCGCGGCGCGGTGCGTCCGGGCTGCGGGATGCAGTTCAGCAGCATCGCGGTATAGGGATGGCTGGGTTGCTCCAGCACTTCGCGCACGCTGCCGCCTTCGACGATGTCGCCCGCGTACATGACGATGACATGGTCGGCGATGCGCGCCACCAGGCCCATGTCATGGGAGATGAACACCATGCCCAGACCGAACTCGGCCTGGATGTCGCGCAGCAGGTCCAGCAGCTCGGCCTGCACGGTGACGTCCAGCGCGGTGGTGGGTTCGTCGGCGATCAGCAGCTCGGGACCGCACATGAGCGCCATTGCGATCATGACGCGCTGGCGCAGTCCGCCCGAAAGTTCAAAGGGATACTGCCGCATGCGGTCGCGGGGATTGGCGATGCCGACGCGGCGCAGCAGGTACTCCGCGCGTTCTTCAGCCGCGCGCCGGCTGACACGCTTGTGCCGGCGCAGCACGTCGACCAGCTGGGTGCCGATGGGGAACACCGGGTTCAGCGAGGTCATCGGATCCTGGAAGATCATGGCGATGCGCGCGCCGCGCAGCTGCGCCAGTTCGGCGGGCGTGAGCGCCGCCAAGTCCTGGCCGGCGAACTCCAGCTTCGCCACGCGGCGGCGCGCGGCCGCCGGCAGCAGGTCCAGCAGCGCCAGCGCGGTCAACGATTTGCCGCAACCCGATTCGCCCACGATGCACAGTGTCTTGCCGCGCTCCAGGCTGAAGTCCACCGCGCGCACCACGTGCTTGACGTGGGTGGGCGTCTGGATGTCGATGTGCAGATCCTGGACCCGCAGCAGGGGATGGCTGGTATCGGTCATGGGGTCAGCCCTTCTTCATTTGCACGGCGCGCAGCGATTCGCCCGCGCGGTTCACGCACAGCACCAGCACGAACAGCACCACGCTGGGGATCACCACCAGCGAGGGCTGGAACAGCATGTTCTCCTTGCCTTCGGCGATCATCAGGCCCAGCGACGGCATCGGCGCCGGCACGCCCAGGCCCAGGAACGACAGCGACGCTTCCAGCGTGATCGCCATGGCGGCGTCCACGGTGCCGATGATGAGCAGGTTGCCCACCAGGTTGGGCAGGATGTCGCGCCAGATGATCTGCAGATGGGTGCAGCCCTGCAGGCGCGAGGCCGTGACGAACTCGGCGTTGCGCAGGCCGGCCGCCATGGTGCGGGCCACCAGCGCATAGCGTTCCCACAGCAACAGGCCCAGCACCAGCACCACCACGGTGAGCGAGGCGCCCACCACCGACACCACCGCCAGCGCCACCAGGATGATGGGCAGCGCCAGGCGCGCGGTGATCAGGAAGGACACGGCGCGATCCACCGCGCCGCCGAAGTAGCCGGCGGCCACGCCCAGCGTGGTGCCGATCAGCCCGCCCATCAGCGCGACCGACAGGCCGATCAGCGCCGACACGCGCACGCCGTACAGCGCGCGCGCCAGCACGTCGCGGCCCAGCTGGTCGGTGCCGAGGATATGGTTCCAGCTGCCGTCTTCGCCCCAGACGGGCTCTTGCAGCCGCGCCAGCAGGTCCTGCGTGTACGGGTCGTGCGGGACGAGGTAGGGGCCCAGCAGGCCGGCCAGCACCAGCAGCGCCAGCACGGCCAGGCCCAGGTTGCGGCCCAGGCGGGCCGCGCGTGCGCCGCGCGAGCGGACGGGAAAGGAGGAGGCGATGACGCTGCTCATGAGGAAACTCGCACGCGGGGGTCGAGCCAACCGTTGATCAGGTCGGCGACCAGGGTCAGGACGATGTAGATCAGGGCGAAGATCAGGATCAGCGCCTGCATCGTGGGAAAGTCGCCGCGCAGGATCGAGGTCCAGGCCAGGAGGCCCGCGCCGTTGATGGCGAACACGGTCTCGATGACGACGGAACCGGCCAGCAGCGTGCCCATCTGGGCCGCGGCCAGCGACACCAGCGGCCGCAAGGCGTTGCGCAGCGCGTACTTGAGCACCACGCTCGGGCCGCCCAGGCCCATGGCCCGCGCAGTCCGGATGTAGTCGGTGGCCAGCACGGTTTCCATTTCGGATTTCATCAGCCGCAGCATTGCCGGCATGGCGAACAGCCCCAGCGCGGTCACCGGCATCACGTAGTGCTTCCAGCTGTCAAAGCCCGAGGCCGGCAGCCATTGGTTGCGCACGCTGAAAAGGATGATGAGCAGGAAGGCCAGGCAGAACGGCGGCATGGCCTGGGCGCAGGCCGACAGCAGCATGGTGGCGCGGTCGATCAGCGAGCCGCGGCGCAGTCCGGCGACCACGCCCAGCGGTATCGCCAGCAGCAGCGCGAACAGCATGGCGGCCAGGCCCAGCTTGGCGGTGGCGGGGAAATGCTGGGTCAGCAGTTCGGCCACCGGGCGGCTGAAGTACAGGCTGTCGCCGAAGTCGCCGCGGGCGACGCCGCCCAGCCAGCGGCCGTACTGGACCAGGATGGGGTCGTTGAAGCCGTGCAGCTGCGCCAGGCGGGCCGCGTCGGCGGCGCTGCCTTCACCGGCCAGGCGCGCCGCCGGGTTGCCGGAAGCGAACACCAGCGAGAAGCTGATCAGCGAGACGAACACCACCAGCAGCGCGGACACAATCAGGCGGCGGAACAGGAATGCAATCATGGGGCTACCTATGACGGAATGCGCCGGAGAGGCCGCCGCTCCCGCCCGGCCGGGCGTGGGAACGGGGCCGCGCCGGCGGCGCCGGTCAGTTCCAGCGGGCCTTGTAGAAACGCGGGAACTCGTCGCCGTCGACCGAGAAGTTCAGGTCCTTGGACTGCACCGCGTTGAGCGAGTGGTTCCACAGCGGCACCCAGTAGGCCTGTTCGGCCACGATCTTCTGGGCGGCGGCGTAGTTCTTGGCGCGCAGCTCGCGGTCCACGGAGGTGTCGGCGGTTTCCAGGTACTTGATGACTTCCGGGTTGCGCGCCTGGTCGTCCGGACCGCCGCGGAAGAAGTTGCTGGTCGACAGCGCCGCGTCGGCGATGCCGTAGGAGCCCCAGTTGGACGACAGCATGGCGATCTTGCCTTCGCGCCAGTTGGTCATGGCGGTGCCGTACTGCTGTTCGACCAGGTTCAGCTTGATGCCGGCCTGCGCCATCTGCGCGGCGGCGGCGTCCAGGATGGCGCGCGGCGGGGCAGAGATCACCAGGTCCAGCGTCACGCCGTTGGGGTAGCCGGCCTGGGCCAGCAGCTGCTTGGCGCGGGCGGGGTCGAACTTGTAGGACTGCACGTCGGCGGCGCAGCCGAACTGCGCCGGGTTGCAGGCCGCGTTGATCACCTTGGAGGCGCCGCCTACCAGGGCCTTGCGGATGGCTTCGCGGTCGATGGCGTAGTTGATGGCCTGGCGCACTTCCTGCTTGGCCAGCGGCGACTTGCCGTCGTCAGCGCGCGGGTTCAGCGAGATGTAGCTGATGCGCATGATGCTGCTGCTCTTGACTGTGACGGCCGGCTGCTTTTCCATGCGCTTGGCCACGTCCGGCGGTACGCGCCAGATCCAGTCCAGGCCGCCGGACAACATCTCGGCGTATTGGGTATTGGCGTCCGGCAGCACGCGCACCACGAGCTTCTGCACGGCGGGCTTGGGGCCGAAGTAGTCCTCGAAGCGCTCGTACACGTAGCGGCTGCCGGGCTGGCTTTCCACCAGGCGGTAGGGGCCGGTGCCGATGGGCTTGGCGCCCATGTCGGACTGGTTGGCCTCGTAGTACTTGCGCGGATAGATCGGCAGGTTTTCCGAAAGCATTTCCAGCGCCAGCGGGTACGGCGTCTTCATCTTGATGCGGACGGTATCGTCGGAAGCCTTTTCGGCCTTGGCGATCCAGGCCACCTGGTTCTGGAAGCGCGCCTTGTAGCCTTCGGATGACACCAGGTTCAGGGTGTACAGCACGTCGTCGATGGTGAGCAACGAGCCGTCATGGAACTTCACGTCCTTGCGGATGGGCAGTTCGATCGTGGTGTCGTCCACGAACTTGTAGCCGGTGGCGATGGCCGGACCGAATTCGCCCGTGTCCTGGTTCTTCTGCAGCAGTCCCGAGAACACCATGCGCGCCAGCGCCAGGCCGGGACGGTCCGATTCCTTGTAGGCGTCCAGCGTGGCGGGCGCCGCGTCGAACGCGATGTTGAGGGAGTTGTCAGCCTTGTTGGCCTGGGCGGCATGGGCGCCAAGCGCCAATAGCGCCGCGCTCAAAAGCTTCACGGTACGGGTCAGCTGCATGTTTTCACCTTGATGTGTTTTAGGTATGGGACTTACGGGTACTGCGGAACTGCTGTTTGCGTATCGGCGGGCAAGCCGCTCCCCTTGCCGCAGGCGGCGCGTTCTGCGCCGGCGGTGCTTGTTCTGTCGGTAAGGGGAGGGGCCTGGCGTTCAGGCCGGGGTTCAGGCGTTCATCAAATCATCGGATCCCAGCGCTGCCGAAGTCTTCCCGCAGGCGGGCCAGGATGCCGACCAGGTGGTCGTGCATGGCGTGGCGCGCGCGGATGGGATCGCGGTCGGAAATGGCCGCGAGGATGCGTTCGTGTTCCTGCTGGGCTTCGCTCCACACCTTGGTGGTCACGAAGTGCTCTTCAAGACGGTTGAATACGGGACTCAGCGTGCTGAGGTGCCAGATATGGGAAATTGCCGCCGCCAGGGCGGCGTTGCCGCAGGCCGCGCCGATCGCGCTGTGGAAGGCGCGGTCGTGCACGCTGGGCGATTCGGTCAGGGACATGCCTTCGTGCGCGGCGCGGATCGCCGCGATCTGGGCGGGCGATGCCTTCTGCGCCGCCAGGGCCGCGCACTCTGGTTCCAGCAGCAAACGGGTTTCCAGCAGGTCGAAGGGGCCGATGTCGGTGGCTTCGACGCCGTTGGCGGCAACCGGCGCCTGCTGCGGCGACAGGTACTGGCCGTCTTCGCGCGCCGGGTTCACGAACACGCCCGTGCCTACGCGCACTTCTACATAGCCTTCGATTTCCAGCGCGATCAGCGCCTCGCGCACCGAGGCGCGGCTGACCTGCAACTGTTCAGCCAGTTCGCGCTCTGCCGGCAGCCGCCCGCCCGCGGGGAAGTCGCCCGCCTTGATGCGCGCGGCGATCTGGTCGGCAATCATGCGGTAGAGGCGGGTGGAGGCGACGGCCTGGAGAGAGGTCATTGTTGCGTCTAGATGAATGGTCGGGATGTAGAGGGTAATGGGTCTGCCCGGGCTTTGTCTTGCATGCCCCCCGGGCGATCACCGAGGGTGCCTGGATATCTGGTGGCCCAGTGGTCAGGCCACTGGACGAAATGTACCGGAGGCGCCCCGGCTTGTGAACCGGGCTTTTCCATTTCTAGGGAAAACCACTAGCGCGGCTTTTGCGCCACGGCAGCGGACTTGCGGCCGGCGTCCGCGGCGGGACGCCGGCGGCGCGCGCGGTCAGCCCGAAGCCAGTCCGCCGAAGAAGCGCGAGGCGTTCGATTCCAGGCCTTCGATGTAATAGCCGCCCTCTTGCACGATCAGGGTGGGCAGCGCCAGGCCGCCGACTTCCCGGCCCAGGCGTTCGAAGCCGTTTTCGCTGACGGCGACCATGGCCTGCGGGTCCTTCTCGAAGATGTCGAAGCCCAGCGACAGCACCAGGGCGTCGGGTTGGAACAGTTCGATGGCGCGGCGCGCCTCTCCCAGCTTGTCGAAGAACACCGATTCCGGCGAGCCATGGGGCATGGGCAGGTTGATGTTGTAGCCGTAGCCCGGGCCGGCGCCGCGCTCGTCCTCGTAGCCCGCGACGACGGGATAGAAGTTCTCGGGATCGCCGTGGATGGACACGTACAGGACGTCGCTGCGTTCGTAGAAGATCTCCTGGATCCCCTGGCCGTGGTGCATGTCGGTGTCCAGGATCGCCACGCGCGGAAAGCGCGAGGTCAGGCGCTGCGCGGCGATCGCGGCGTTGTTCAGGTAGCAGAAGCCGCCGGCCGCGTCGCGCCGCGCGTGATGTCCGGGCGGACGGCAGATGGCGTAGGCGTGGCGCTCGCCCGCCAACAGCGCATCGGCGCCGGCGATGGCGCATTGCGCCGACCAGTAGGCAGAGTGCCAGGTGTGCTGGCCGACCGGGCAGCTGCCGTCGGCCAGGTAACGCGCGGCCTGGGCCAGCACGCCGCGCAAGGCGTTGGGTTGGCGCACGAAGACGTTGGAGACGACCTCGTCGCCCCAATCGTCGGGCAATTGCTTCCAGGCGGAGTGCGCCCCTTGCAGGAAACGCAGGTAGTCCAGCGTGTGGACCGCCGAGATCGCGCCCGCGCCCTGGTCGGGCGGCGCCTGCACGTCAAAGCCCAGCTTGCGCGCGGCCTCGGCCAACGCGTCCAGGCGCGATGGCACTTCCTGGGGCGTGCGCATCTTGCCGCGCGAGAAATAGGTCTGCGGATGGTGCAGTTTCTGGTCGTCGTGGAAGTATGCCTTCATGCGGGGTGACACCTGGTTGCGGGTTGACGCGACGCCGGCCGGGTCTGTCGTCCCGGGCAGGCGGCCAAGACGACGTTATACGTGGCCGCGCTGCGAAGGACAATTGGCAACACCCAGGATTCAGCGCAAGGCGGCGCGTGCGGCGGTCTCCAGAATTACCAGGCGCTCATGGAGCTTGCCGCGGTCCTGGGCTGCCGCATACTGCCCCATCTGCATGCAGAGGTCGGCCACGGCGGTCTTTCCTATCATGGCGAACGCGCCGCGGATCGAATGGCATTGTTCGCGCACGCCTTGAAAGTCCGCTCGCGCCAGCGCGTCGCGGATGGCCGCCAGCGAGAAGCCCAGGCTGGAGTCCAGCGCCGCCAGGACGGCGGGATCCGGCGGCAACGCCGCCGGCTCGGCAAGCCCCGCGGGCTCTTCATTCAGCCGCGCCCGCGGAATGTGCTCGCTTATGATGCGCCGTAGCGTACGCAGCGACATGGGCTTGAGCAGCACCGCGTCGAAGTCCGCCTGACTGTTGTGCAGTTCGTCCGGCTCCACGTGCGCCGTGACCGCGACGACCGGCAGCCTGGGGCCGCGTTCGCGCAGGAACTGCGCCAGCGCATAACCGTTGATCTCGGGCATGGAGATGTCCGTCAGCACCATGTCGTAGCGGCGCATCTTCACGCAGCGCATCGCCGCTGCCGCTCCTTCCGCCGCGTCTGCCGCGACGCCCAGGGCGGCCAGCTGGTCCAGGATCAGTTCGCGGTTGGCCGGATGGTCGTCGACCACCAGCACGCGGATGTCCTGAGGCAGGGCGTCGGGCGCAGGCGTTGCGGGGGCGTCCGCGGACGGCGCAGCGTTCAGCGTTTGCGCGCAGGGATGCAAGGGCAGCGTCACCGTGAATATGGCGCCCCCGTCGGCGGGGCAGGCGACGGCGATCGTGCCGTCCATCATTTCCACCAGCTTCTTGCTGATCGGCAGGCCCAGTCCGGAGCCGCCGTAGCGGCGGTTTATCGAGCTGTCGGTCTGCGCGTACAGCGTGAACACGCGATCCGCCTGTTCGGGCGTCATCCCGATGCCTGTGTCGCGCACGCGCATGAGCATGGAATCCGCCAGCGCAGGGTCGCGCGCAGGCTCGACCGTGATTTCCACTGCGCCCGCGTCGGTGAACTTGAGGGCATTGCCGACCAGATTGACCAGAACCTGGCGTATCCGCGTCGGGTCGCCGGCATAGATCTGGGCCACCTCGCTGCCGACAGTGGCGGACAGTTGCACTCCCTTGGCGAGCGCGGCGGGCTTGAACATCGCGACGACCTGGGCGACAAGCTGCGGCAGGTCGAACGGTATGCGCTCGACCGTCATCTGCCCCGACTCCATGCGCGACACGTCCAGAATGTCGTTGATGAGATCAACCAGTGCGCGCGAAGCGTTGCGGACGGTGCGCAGACGCCCGCCCTGGCCGGCGGCGGCCGGATCCCGGTCCAGCAGTTCCAGGTGGCCCAGGACCAGGCTCAGGGGAGTGCGGATCTCGTGGCTCATGCTGGCCAGGAAGACGGACTTTGCCCGCGCGGCATCGATCGCGGCGATGCGCGCGTCCTCGCGCTTCTTTTCGATGTCCTTGCGGGCCGTGGCGTCCGAGAAGCTGCACAGCAGCACGTCATCGCCGTGATAGCGGGTCTTGACGATGTTGACCAGCAGTTCGCATTCGCGGCCATCGTCCAGCGTCAGGGTAAGTTCGCGGTCGCGCTGCAGCCAGGCCTCGCGGTCGCCGCGGGCGTGGCAGTCACGCAGCAAGGCATGCAGCGACACGCCTGGCGCGGCGCGGGCAGCGTAACGCTGCATCATCGCGTTTTGCAGCAGCGCCTCGCCGCTTGCGCAGGACACCAGTCCCACGCCGAACTGCGCCGATGCGATGATGGAGCGGTTCATGTGCTCGCTTTCAAACACATGCTGCGAACGGCGGTACACGGGGGCCAGGGCTTTGCGGCTGAACCACAGCAAGAGCGCCCAGAGCGTCCCGAGCAGCAGCACGGTTACGGTCAGGTATAGCGTGAGGCTGGGCAGAAGCGCAGCCGCGACGGTGCGCCAGGAATAGGCATACACCAGGGTCCAACCGGTATCGAGCAACCGCGCGCCGACGCTGAACACGCCGTCCTGATAGCGCGTCAGGGGTTCTTGCGCCGCCTGCTTCCACGGATGCGACGCCAGCGCGATCCGGCTGGGCGTATCCAGGCCTGCGGCGGATTGCGCGCGGTCGGACTCGAGCAGGATGCCGCCATTGCCGTCGACCAGCGCCACGGCGGTGCCCGCGGGGATGTCATCCAGGCGGGCTGCCAGGGCGCTGACGGGGTAGTCGCTGACGAAGATCATGAACGGCTGGGGCCCGTCGAACGCGGGTTCGACCAGCTTGATCACGTTTTGGCCCGTCAGCGGATTGATTGCGGGCGGCTGCCAGAGGATGCGCCGGCTGGTCTCCCATTGTTTGGCCACGGCGGGATCGGACAGCATGCCGAGGTCATAGGACAGTTGGCCGATGAGACCGGCGGTGTCCGCCGCGCCCAGGTGCTCGAGCAACTGCGCATAAGGCGTGGAGGGCGCGGGCATCAGGGCCAGGAAACTCAGGTCCGGACTGTAGCCGTAAGCCGTCAGCGGCAGCTTTCTTTCGCGCTCGCTGGCCGTCGCGGTGAACGCCTGCAGTTCCGTCATGCCCAGGTAGCGGGCGTAGCTGGCCGGGGGCGAGGCGGCCGTGACGCTGCCGGCCGCCAGAATGGATGGCAGGCCCGCGCCGACCTGCAGCCGCGCGTGGCCGCCGCCAGCGCGGAAAGCCGCCTCGGTTTCGGGCGTGGGCGCGGGGCGCGCCTGCCAGAGCAGCTCCGCATGGATGACGCCGCGCCGCATGGCCGTCTGCTTGCCTTCGAGGTCCAGCGCCACCTGGGACTGGTGCGCGACGAGTTCCGTGTGCAGCCTGGAGATGGCGGCATGCGCGGAGTGATAAAGCACCAGGCACGCCGCGACCACGATCAGGACGGACAGCACGATGCCGCCTCCGAACAGCATCACGGAGTGATAGCGGGCGAGGAGGCTGAGTTCCCTGGCATGTCGCGCACCAGCGCTGAGCAGGTTTTGAGGATCGCCAAGGCTGGCCGTGGCGGTGGTATTCGGCATATCGGTGTATCGGTTGGGACTGCGCGCGCGGATGTGTGGCGCGCGCGATGCAGAAGCGAAGAATCCCATGAAATTCCCGCTTGCTATCCATTTTCAGGGCTATATTTGCATTTGTTTTCCAGTATTCGGATTCGTCCTATATCAATGGCTTACGAACTAGGACACGGCTGATGAATTCGACCCTGGACAGGACTGCGGGCAGGGCGCGGACGGCTACGCCGGCTCAGGCTCGGAGCTCGCAACGCAACTCCATCGCACCGCAGCGAACCGCCTGTTCCGCTCAAGCCCGCACCGCCTGTTTGCCCGGCGTCAAGGCCGGCTTCGAGGCGGCCTGCAGGCCACGCTTCGCGCTTCCAGACTTGCCGCCGCGCAAGAGACTGTTGTGCCACGTCCGGGGCGGCGGCTCCGCGCTCTCAATTCCGAGACCTGGCAGTCGTTATCCGGTCATGAATGAAGAATATGCGGCGCCCTTGCCGCATTTGTTGAGGAGTTGACATGAGGCATCCTGCGAGGATTTCTGTTCGTATGGTCATGGCAAGCGTGTTGGCGGCGGGCGTGATGCCCTTGGCGGCGCATGCCGCCGGAGGGACGGTCTCGTTTACCGGCGGCATTTCCGCAGCTTCATATACGCGCACGCTGGCGCCGACGGCGGCAGGCGCCGCCATGCAGTTCCAGGGCGCGCGCGTCGAGCGCAGCAGCGCGACCGTCAGCCTCGTCAATCTGGACGCATCGTCATATGCCCTGGCTTGCGCAGGCATGGGCAAGCAGCAGGCCGCGACCTGCCATTTGCCCGCGGGCGGCGGCGCGCTGGCCTTGACCGCAAGCCGGACGCATCCGCCGGCCGGGCCCGCCAAGGCGGTCGTCATGCTGGCCTACGACTAGCCGGCGGCTGGCGGAGCCCGCCGTGGTCGGGCGGGCTCCGCCTTTCAATATTCGCTGACGCCATTAGGGCGAATACAATGCAGCGCCCCGGCAGCGCGCCGGACCAGAGGGTCGGACATGGACGAATTCAAGATCAAGGTGATGCTGGCGGATGACCATCCCGGCATGGTCGCGGGCGTACAGCACGCGCTGGCCGAAGTGCCCACGATTGCGCTGGTGGGCGCGGCCGCCAACTCCACCGAGCTGGTCGCATTGCTGGACCGTACGCCCTGCGACGTGGTGGTATCCGACTACTCCATGCCCGCGGGCGATTTCGGCGATGGAGCATCGCTGTTCGGCTTGTTGCAACGGCGCTATCCGCAACTGAAGCTGGTGGTCCTGACCATGCTGGACAACGCGGCGGTCCTGCACACGCTGGTCACGCTGGGCATAGGCGGCATCGTCAGCAAGTCTGACGCGCTGGCGCACCTGATACCCGCCATCCACGCCGCGCATACCGGCGGCAAGTACTATTCGCCCAGCGCCAACAAGGTAATCCAGGGCATAGACTGGAACCGGCGTGGACGCAATCCGGAAAGCGTGTTGAGCCAGCGCGAATCCGAGGTCGTGCGGCTGTATGCCTCGGGCCTGACGATCAATGAAATCGCCGAGCGCCTGCATCGCAGCAAGAAGACCATCAGCACCCAGAAGGCCAAGGCCATGGAAAAGCTCGGCATCGAACGTGAGGTCGACCTGTTCCGGTATGCGATGGAGAACGGCCTGACAGCCACGCTGGCCGCGGACTCCGCGTCCCCAGTGCAGGAGCCGGCGGAAGGCGCGCAGGGTTGAGGCCGGTCGCTTGCCGCGGCTTATGACGATGCAGGCGCTTGGTCCATTGCGCCTGCCGGGCTTCCCGACGGATTGGCGCTGACCAGTCCCGATTCGATGCCGTAGCGCAGCAGTTCAATGTCGCGCTCCAACCCCAGCTTTAGCATGGCGGTGCCTTTCTGCGTACTGATGGTCTTCTTGCTGCGATGCAGGCGCTCGGCGATTTCGTTGATTGTCAGGCCGGACACGAACAGGCGCACCACTTCCAGCTCGCGCCGGGTCAGCATGTGGATCCCATAGTCGCCGCGGTCCAGCGCATTGGCCAGATCGGCGATCCGCGGCGAAAGATAGCGGCCGTTGGCGTGGGCGCCATGTATCGCGGGCAACAGATGATTCAACGAATCGGACTTGCTGAGGACGGCGGGAATGCCCAGGTTCAATAGCGAATGCACGATGCCTGGGCTTTCCAGCATGGTCAGCACGACGATCTTCAGGCCGGGGTAGCGCTGGCGGATCAGGCCGAACAGGGTGATGCCGTCGCCGAAATGGCCGCCCGGCATGGAATAGTCGGAGATCAGCACCTCGCACGGATGCCGGCTCAGCATCTCCATCAGCTCGGTGGAGTCGCGGGCCGCGCCGATCACGGATACGGTGCTGCTGGATGCGAGCGTGTGTTGCACGCCGGCGCGCACGGCGGGATGGTCGTCGGCGACCACGACGCGTAGATTCAGAGGCTTCATGATGGAACAGGGTGGGACCAGGCTGGCGAGGCGGCCAGGCGCGGCGAGGCGGCGCAGGACAGACTGTAGAGGCGCGTGGTCTGGCGGATAAGCAGCCGAGTCCGATTGCAGGCCCGGTTCGGATAGGACTAAGCCTATTTTTCAGCGTCGCGGGGGTGGCGCCCTGCGAGGGCTGCCAGCGCCATGGGTTCGAACACGTCCAAGGCCTCAGCCAAGGCATCGGTGCGCCGGTTGCGCGCCAGGTCTTCCATCTGTGCGCACCGGTCTGCCAGCGCCGTTTCGTGAATCATGGCGTAGGCCCCGCGCAGCGAGTGCAGATGCGCTCCCGCCTCGGGCTCGGTGGGCGCATTGCCGGTCCGGATCGCTGCGAGTTCCTTGCGGATGGCTGCGAGCGACTGGTGCAGCGACCGCGTCAGTGCCTCATGGACTCGCGCAGGCAGCGGGCCTTGTGCGATCTCGTCCCGGGCGCGCGGGCGCGGGGCAGGCGCCGGGGCGCCGCGCAGCAGGCGCCGGATGGCGGCATCCAGCTTGTCCAGCAGCAGGGGTTTGACCAGCACCGTGTCGATGCCGGCGTCGCGGCATTGCTGGTGCTCCTGCGCGCCGACGTGGGCGGTGTAGGCGATGATGGGCACTTGCGCGCCTTGCGCGCGCAGGCAGCGGGCCAAGGCATAGCCGTCCATGCCGGGCATGTTCACGTCGGTGATGACCAGGCCGTAGGCCTGTTCCATGAAGCGCGCCAAGGCCGCGCTGCCATCCGCCGCCAGGTCCGCCTGATAGCCCAGGGTCTCCAGCTGTATTTTCATGAGCTCGCGGTTGGCGGGGTTGTCATCGATCACCAGGATGCGGGCGGCAAGCGGCTGCTCCGGTTCCAGCGGCGCCGTGCTCGCCGGAACTGCAGCATCCGGGGCCTCGGCGGGTGCGGGGGGCAAGGGGAGCGTGACGAGGAAGGTGCTGCCTTCCTGCGGCTTGCTGGTGACGGCTATGCTGCCGTGCATGAGCGTGGCCAGCCGGCCGCATAGCGCCAGGCCCAGCCCCGTGCCGCCGTAGCGCCGGGCGATGGAGGAATCCGCCTGGGTGAACGGCCGGAACAGCACGGCTTGCTGCGCCGGGGTCATGCCGATGCCCGTGTCGCTGACGCCGATCACGATAGGGGTGTCGGGCGCATCGTCGTCCTGGCGGTAGACCTCAAGAAGCACATCGCCGTGGGATGTGAATTTGATGGCGTTGCCGACCAGGTTGAACATGATCTGGCGGATGCGCGTGGGGTCGCCCAGATAGCGGGGCGCCAAGCCGTCGTCTATGCTGCAATCCAGCTCCAGGCCCTTGGCCTGCGCGGCCGGCGTGAATACGGCGACGACTTGCCGGGCGGCTTCGGCCAGGTCGAAAGGAATCGACTCGACGCTCATCTGGCCGGATTCGACCTTGGAGAAATCCAGAATGTCGTTGATGATCTCCAGCAGCGTGGCCGAGGAGGACGTCACCGCCCGCAGGCGCTCGCTCTGGGCGGGCTGCAGGCCAGAGCGCTCGAGCAGTTCGAGATTGCCCAGGATGGCGTTCAGCGGCGTGCGGATTTCGTGGCTCATGGTGGCCAGGAAGGCGGATTTGGCCTGATTCGCCGTGTCGGCGGCGACGCGGGCTTCGTCCAGTTTCTGTTCAAGTTGCTTGCGGGCCGTGATGTCGGTGAAGTTGCACAGCAGCACGTCCACGCCCTGGTACTTGGTCCGCACCGCGTTCACCAGCAGATCGCTGTGGCTGCCGCCGATGCGCGGATGGGCCAGTTCCAGCTCGGCGTGCCAGCCGGCGGCGTCCGAAGCGCCGCCATACAGGGCGAGCAGACGCGCATGCAAGGGCGGGCTGCCGGGCGCTGCGCTGGCGGCATAATCCTGCATGACCTCGTTCTGCAACAGCACTTCGCCCGTGTTCAGCGACAGCAGGGCAAGGCCCGAGGGCGCGGTGGCGACCATGGTGCGGTTCAGGTTCTCGCTTTCGAATATGCGCTGCGAGCGGGCATAGCCGGGCTTGAAGACCTTGCGGTCGAGCAGCAGCAGTACCGCCCAGACGAACGTCACCATCAGCAGCGTCGCGAGCGCGTAGCCGGCCAGCCTGGGCCATAGGTCGGCGACTATGGTGCGCCAGGAAAAGGCGTAGGTCAGGCGCCAGCCGGATTCGGAAACCTGGTCGCCGAGGATGAACAGGCCGTCGCGGTAACGCACCTCCGGCGGCGCGACCGGATCCGATCTCGTTGCGTCCAGCATCCTGGCAGCGATCTTCGCGTCTTGCTCTTCCATGGTCACAGGCAGGAGCTGGCGCCCGTCCTGGTCGACGATCAGGGCTGCCTCTTCGTAGCGCGTTGTCGTCAGATAGGCGTTCAGCGTATCGGCAGGATAGATGGCAACAAAGATGGCGAATATGCGGCCCTGGCTGCTTGCGGCCTGGTACAGCCGCAGGGACAGCTTGCGCGTCAAGGGATCGACGGCGGGTGGCAGCCAGCGCGGTCCGCCTGCCGCCATCAGGCGCTGCTGGATCTCGGGCGATTCCAGGTCGCCTAGGTCGGGGGCGATCGTCCGGATCAGTTCCGCGACGTCTTTCGCGCCCACCAGCGCCAGCGGATCCACGGTGTCGGACATGGGACCCACGCCGAGGAAGCTGCGGTCGGGGCTGTAGTAGAAGCCGCTGACCGAAAGCGCCTTGGCGTAGGCCGCAGCGGAATAGCTGATCTCGTCGGTCAGATGCAGATAGGGCAGGTAGGCGGCGGCGGGCCGGCCGGGTTCGATGTCGGCCAGGGCCACCACCGGAGGAAAGTTGGGGTTGCGCTGGAATTCCATGCGCCCTTGCAGGCGCGCGAAAGTCTGCACCAGGTCGGGGGCCGCGGACGACACGCGTGCGGGCCAGGCGTACTCCTCGTGCGAAAGACCGATGCGGAATGCGCCCTCGCGCACGCCCAGCGCCGTCTGCAACAGCGCTTTGCGCACCACGAAGCCGGCATAGCGTTCCGCGACGTAATCCTTGGCTTGCGCGAACAGCATGACGCCAGCGACTGTCAGCAGGACCAAGGTTGTGACGGCGCCGCCCACATATAGCAGCGCCCGTTGATAGCGGTTCAGGATGCTGATGGCGCTGCGCGATGGCCGGCCGGCGGTCTCGGGCTCAGGGGCGTCTTGGATCTGCGCGGCCATGCTGGGTTCGGCTCCGCCGGAATGGGTGACGCCATGATAGAGCCAAACAGGCCGGAACCGGCAATATAGGACTCGGCTGATTTCCGTTCCCGGCGGCGGGTGGAACAATGAATTCGTCGGCAGTTCGCTGCCTGGCCTTCCGCCCGCAGGCGCCTCGCCGCCGCGCCATGGGCGCTTCGTTCCCGGGGACCATCATGCTCAAATCCGCCCTAGTTGTCGACCAAGACGAATTCCAACGTGCCGCGCTGGCGCGGATGCTGGGCAAGATCGGCGTGCCTGAAGTGGCGACGGCGCACGACGGCGCGTCGGCCGTGGCGGCGATCCAGCAGCAGCAATGGGATCTGGTCATTGTCGATCTGGACATGGCGGACCGCACCGGGCTGCAGATGATCGATGCGCTGGCCGATGCCGGCGGTTGCGGCGGCATCGCGATCGCCAGCAGCCATCCGACCCGGATCCTGCAGGCGGCGGCGACCTACGCCCGGAATCGCGGCCTGCCCATCATCGCCGCGCTGGGCAAGCCGCTGGAGGCGGCCTGCCTGATTTCGATGATCGAATCCCTGGCCCGGACCGCGCTGGCCGACGGCGAGGCGACGTTGCGCGCCGCGGCGCAGAGCAGCGGCGTCGCGCTGGCCGGCCTGGACACCGAACGTCTGCGCCGCGCCCTGGCGCAGCGCGAGATTGCTGCGTACTTCCAGCCACAGCATTGCGTGTCGACGGGCGAACTGCGCGGCGCTGAAATGCTGGCGCGCTGGGTCGCGGATGACGGCGCGATGATTCCTCCGGCCGCTTTCCTGCCGGCTTTCGAGGCGGCGGGCTTGCTGGGGTCGCTGACCGACTACATGTTGGCGCGCGCCTTCGAGGCGCAGCGCGAACTGGGCGGCCGGCCCGATTGCGTCATCAGCATCAACGTGCCCGCGGCCGTCGCAAGTTCCATCTGCTGGGCCCAGGACGTGGCCGACCGGGCCGAATTCGCCGGCGTGGATCCGAGCCGCATCGTCATCGAGATCACCGAGGACGGTGGCGCGCGCTCCAACGGGGCGCTGGCGGGCGCCATCACGCAACTGCGCTTGCGCGGCTTCAGCTGCGCGATCGACGACTTCGGCACCGGCGACTCCTCGCTCGACCGGTTGCTGTGCGCGCCTTTCGACGAATTGAAGATCGATCGCGACATGATCGCCCGGGCGCGCCGCCATCGCCATGCCCAGGATGTCCTGGCCTGCACCGTCGAGATGGCGCGGTCGCTGGACATGACGGTGGTGGCCGAAGGCATCGAGAGCCAGGAGGACTACGACATGGTGCGCGCCTTGGGCGCGCAGGTCACGCAAGGGTACTTCCATGGCAGGCCGATGCCGCTAGGGGCATTCAGCCAGTACGCGCTCAGCCAGGGAGTCATCGGGCATGGGATCCTGCGGATGTACGCGAACGCCTGAAGCGGGCCGTGTACCGTATCGCAGGCTGGTCGCAGATAGCGATCAGGCCCCCGCCAGCACCACCAGCACCGCCAGGCACAGCAGCAGTCCGAACGCCGCCAGCGCGTAGGGCAGCAACTGCACATACACGCCGCGCTCTTCGCCGCGGCCATGCGCCAGGCCAGCCGCGATCGACATCCGCACCGGTGAAAAAATTCCCATCGACGTGCCCGACACATGCAGCAGCGCGGCCGCAGCCGGCACGCTCAGGCCCGCATTCAAGGCCAGCGACAGTTGCGCAGGCATGAAGAGGCTGTTGGGCGCGTTGCCGCTGTTGGCCAGGATGCCGAATACGCCGGCCAGCAGCGGCGTGATCAATATGGTCCAGTCCTTCAGGCTGGCGAACAGGCCGTCGGCATACGCTTGCGAGATGCCGGCGCCGGCCAGGACTTCGGCCATCATGGCGAACAGGAACACGGAGTACACCGCGTGCCGTCCCGTGGTCCAGGCCGCGCGCGCCTGCGTCGCGAGCAGGTCGCGCTGGCGGCAAATGGCGGCCATGAGCACGGCGCCCACGATCAGCCAACTGCCGGCATGCAGCAGCGGCATCCAGCCGGGCAGGTCCGGGAACGGCTTGAACGCAGCCAGTCCGGCCAGGCCGCCGTTCAAGCCTGGCAGCAAGCGCGTGGCCACCAGCCAAGCAATCATCAGGATATAGGGCAGCGCCTTGCGCGCCGCCGCCATCATCCGGGGCCGGTCGGGCCGGCGGTCCAGCAGGAAGCGCAGCACGATGAGCGGGCCGTAGGCCGACAGCAGCGCGGTTTCCGGTCCCAATAGCGCTGTCGCGGCGCTCAGGGCGGCCAGGCTCGCGATCATCCAGACGGCTTCGCGCACATGCTCCGCGGGTTCAGCGCGCAAGCCTGCGCGCCTGGCGGTGCGCCAGTACAGCAGCATCCACAATACCGTCAGCAAGGCGACCGGCGCCATGCCGTAGAGCGCCAGCTCCGTGGCCGGGACGCGCGCATAGGCCGACGCCAGCAGCGTGCCGCTGCCCATGGCGCCCCAAGGGATCAGGGTCTGGCTCAGCAGCGCGAACACCATGGTTTCGCGCGGCTTCAAATTCAAAGGCCGGATCAGCAGCACCGTTCCCAGCATGCCCACGCCGAAGCCGGTGGCCGCTTCGGCGAAAGGGCCGACCAGGAAACAGGCAAAGAACAGCAGCCGGCGGCGCGCCAGCGGATGGGCCAGTGCGGTGTTTGCGCCGTCCGCCGCCGCGTGCGGCGCGCGTCCTTGTGCCGCCATGTTCCAGAACAGCAGCCCGCCCAGGATGTACGGCGTGATGATCCCGCCTATCCAGAGGCCGCGTTCCAGCGCCACCCCGAGCTGGCCGGTGGTGAAGGAGGCGGGCGCCGCATACAGGGCGATGGGCACGGCGGCCAGCAGGCCCAGCAAGGCGGCGGCCGTGGTGTTCAGGCGTCCGCTGGCGATGGCGCCGATGACGGCCAGGGCGGGTAGCGACCACAGTAGGTACATCATGGATTGAGCGTGTGCATGGCGGGGTCCGGGACAGGCTTGGCGCGTAGCAGTGTATGCCGAGAGCCGCGCCGCGGCGGTTCATGCCTGCCCGATCGCGGGGTCTTTTGGAAGGCGCGGCAACCGTACGCTGCGTCCCGCGTCTGGAACGCGGGACGATGATAAAAATGCCGCAACCTGCGGGGGCGGGTTCAGAAGTCCAGCGTGGCGTGGGGCCAGCGCTTCGTCGCCACCAGCTCGCGCGCTACCTGGCGCAGGATCTCGACCGCCGCCTTGGTGGCGCGCGAGGCCGGCCGATCCGAAGGGTGGGCCAGGATGCGGCGCAGGCTGAGGCCGTCGATGGGCTGGGCGGACAGGCGGCCTGCCTCGATGTCTTCCAGCACGGTTGCGGCGAAGTGCACGGTCACGCCGACCTTTTCCTTTATGAGGCGCTTGGCGACTTCCATGGTTTCGACTTCCACCACCGGATTCAGATGCACCCCGGCGTGCGCCGCCTGGGCCTCGAGCTCGAGCCGCACGCCGGACTTGGCCAGGCCGGTCATCACCAGCGGCAGCTCGGCCAGGTCGCGCACGCCGATCCGCGCGGGCCGGGCCTTGCGATGCGAGGGCGGTCCGATGAGGCACATGCCTTCGGTCAGGAAGGGATAGGTGAGCAGGTTGGCGACGGGAACCGGACCGTTGAGCATGGCCAGGTCCACCTGGCCCTTGAGCAGCATTTCGTGCAGCGTGGGAGAGAAGGCTTGAACGAAGCGCAGCCGGACTTCGGGGAGCTGTTCCTGCACGGCGCGAGTCAGGGGCACGGCCAGCGTCATTGCGAGTCCGGGAGAAAGACCGATGACGACGGGGCCGCTGGGATGGCGTTGCAGGGCAGACATGTCCTGCTTGAGCTGTTCGGCGTAGCGCAGCAGGAAAGAAGCGCGTTCCAGCAGGAAGGCGGCTTCTTCGGTGGGCGACGCGCCGCGCGAATGGCGCACGAAGAGCTGGACGCCGAGCTCTTCTTCCAGCAGCTGGATCTGGCGCGTAAGCGCGGGCTGCGCCACATGCAGGACGCTTGCGGCGCGGCCGAAATGCCCCTGGTTGGCCAGAACGACAAAGTAGCGAAGTTGCCGCAGATCCATTTCCGTAGCAGCCCTATGTGGCGGATTGAGTCATAACAAAATTATATGAGAGCGGTAAGAAAATGGTAGTGGACGCTGCATCGGGGTGAGCTTTAACTTGCATCAGCCGCGAGAAAAGCCGCAGCACCTCTCTCTTTAAAGCTCATCAGAAAAAGGAATGACATGGATATCAATGCTCAGGAAATGGAAGCCACCCGCATCGCGCGCTGGGGCAAGGTCGAGCCCTACCGCGAGACCTTCATCGAAAGCCGCCTGCCCGGCATGAAGAAGAACATCTACAAGATCATGAACCGCGGCGTGCTGGAGAACAAAGGCGTGGAGCCAGCCATCCCCGGCAACCACCGCTTTGGCGTGACCTTCATCGAAATTCCCGTGGGGCAGGGCGCCAGCCTGCATGCGCACAAGACCGAGGAAGTCTTCTGCCCTCTGAACGGCCAGATGGAAGTGATCTGGGGCGAGAAGGGCGAGCACTCGGTGATGCTGAACCAGTGGGACGTGATTTCCTGCCCCATCGGCGTGATGCGCGGATTCCGCAATCCCAACCCGCATGCCCTGGTCGTCTATTCCGTCGTCGGCGGCACCGACGAGGAATGCGGGCGCATTGCCTGGCATCCCGACGTGGTGCGCGCCGCCGAGAACACCGGCCTGGTCTACGGCACCGACGGCTTCCTTAAAGAGAAAGCGGAAAGCTGATGCCGGACGATGGCCTGCGCCGGCCAGGTGCGGCGCCATCGATAACAAAGAGAACAACAGAGGAGACATGGAATGAGCGATGACTATGGAGTATCCCGGCTGATTGCAAGAAGACGCGTGTTGCGGGCCGTCGCCTGTACGGGCGCGCTTTGCGCGGTGCCTGCGATGGGCCAGGCCAAGCAGCTCGTTCCGTTCTTCGGCAGGAGTTCGCGCACGCCGGTGCGCCTGGTGGTGCCGTTCGCCCCCGGAGGCTCCACGGACATCGTCGCGCGCCTGCTGGCCGCGCAGCTGCCGGCCTATCTGGGGCAGAGCGTGATCGTGGAGAACCGCCCAGGCGCAGGCGGCAATATCGGCGTGGCCTCGGTCGCCCGGGCGCACGCGGACGGCGGCACGCTGCTGCTGGTGTCGTCCTCGTTCGTCACGAATCCTGCCATCGCCGCAGAACGGCCCGCCTACGATCCGGTGCGCGACTTCGCGCCGGTGAGCCTGGCGGTGAGCTCCCCGGACGTCATCGTGGTCCGCGCCGAAAGCCGCCTGGCCACGCTCAAGGATCTGCTGGACGCTGCCGCCCGGGATCCCGGCACGCTCACGTACGCCACGCCGGGCAACGGCAACAGCGTGCATCTGGCAGCCGAACTGCTGTGGCGGCGCGCGGGTGTCAAGGCTTTGCACGTCCCGTACTCGGGCGCGGCGCCCGCAGTGCTGGCGGCGCTGGGAGGCCAGGTCGACTGCGCCTTTGCCGCGCTGCCTGCGGCGCAGGCGTTTCTCGCCGACGGCCGGCTCAGGGCCTTGGCCGTGGGCGGGGAAGAGCGCTGGCCGGCGCTTTCCGGCGTGCCGACGATCGCGCAAGCCGGCTTCGCCGATTTCCGCTCGGAAACCATGCAGGCGCTGTTCGCCCCGGCGGGCACGCCGGCCGCCACGGTCGAACGCATCAACAAGGCGGTGGCCGAAGCGCTGGGCAAGGAGCCGGTGCGCAGGCAGCTCGACGGGCTCGGATTTCGCGTCATCGCCAGTTCTTCAGCGGCGCTGAAGGCCAGGGTGGCGCAGGAGGTCCCGCAATGGGCTGCCGTGGCGGCCCAGGCGGGAATAAGCGCCGACTGAAGCGCGGCACGCAAATTTCATTAGTCAGACTACAGGGTTGAATGTTTATGAGTCATGCCAATTCCTGCGCGGACACGCGCGCCGCCGGCGAACAGCGCGCCATACCCGCCACGCCGCAAGCATTGCTGCAAGCCGTTCTTGCGGCCAACCAGGCCACGGATCCGCGCACCCGCGAGGTTCTTGATTCCCTGATCCGCCACCTGCACGCGTTTGCGGCGGACGTGAAACTGAGCTACGAGGAACTGCACCAGGGCCTGGACTTCATGGTGCGAGTGGGCCAGGCCACCAATCCGCTGCGGCACGAAGGCATCCTGCTGGCCGACATCCTGGGCGTGGCCACGCTGGTCCTGTTGATGGACGCCGAGGGCGTGCTGGAGGCCGGCGGCACCGAGCCCGCGCTGATCGGGCCGTTCTGGCGCGCCAACCAGCCCGTACTCGAAAACGGTTCCAAGATCGCCACCGAGGATACGACTGGCGATCGGCTGCTGGTGACGGGGCGCATCTGCACGCTGGATGGCCAGCCGCTGGCCGGCGCGCGCCTGGAAACCTGGCAGGCGGCGCCCAGCGGCCTGTACGAAAACCAGGATCCCGAGCAGGAAGACATGAACCTGCGGGCCGTGTTCATGACTGACGCGGACGGCCGCTTTTGGTTCGACAGCGTCAAGCCCGCCGGCTACGGCGTGCCCATCGACGGCCCCTGCGGCGACCTGCTGGCGCTGCAGCAGCGCAACCACATGCGGCCCGCGCACCTGCACTTCATCGCCTCGGCGCCCGGCCACAAAGTGTTGACCACCCAGATCTTCGACGCCAACGACGCCTACGCGTATAGCGATGCGGCATTCGGCGCGGTGGGGTCGCTGCTGCGGAAGTTCGAAGCGACGGGCGACGGCACCTACCGCCTGGACGTGGAGCTCAAGCTCGAGCCGGGCGAAACGCGCATGCCCAAGCCGCCGCTTTCCTGATCCGGCTTTCCCCGCTTTCGACCTCAATCCCGGCGCGGCCTGCCGTGCCTTGGGCAGCCTTTGCCCGCAACAACCAGAACCAGAGACAGACATGAGCAAGAAAACCCAAGCCCTGCGCGTGATCGAACGCGTTTCCACCGTCGCCGAGCTGCGGCCGGCCCTGGTCGACATCTCCGTGCCGCAGGCGTCGGAAGGCCATGCCGTGGTCGAAGTCAGCGCGGCCGGGATCAATCCCAGCGACGTCAAGGCGGCGATGGGCATGATGCCTTACGCGATCTGGCCGCGCACGCCCGGACGCGACTACGCGGGCAAGGTGATAGCCGGCCCCGCGGAATGGATGGGGCAGGAGGTGTGGGGCACGGGCGGCGACCTGGGCATTACGCGCGACGGGACCCACGCGCGCTACCTGGTGCTGCCTGTGGCCGCCTTGGTGCGCAGGCCTGCCCACATCGCCGCGGCCAGCGCCGCCATGGCGGGCGTGCCGTTTGTCACCGCCTATGAAGGGCTGCGCCGCGCCGGCCTGTCTGGCCCGGGCCAGACGGTGGTGGTGTTCGGCTCGAACGGCAAGGTCGGGCAGGCCGCCATCCAGCTGGCCAGCCGCGCCGGCGCCCGGGTGATCGGGGTGGAGCGCGGCGGCGAAGGCTACGTCGGCCATGCGGTTTCAGGCGTGTCGGTCATCGATGGCAGCCGCGACGGGATCGCCCAGCGTGTCATGGAGCTGACCAGCCAGACGGGCGCGGACATTGCCTACAACACGGTGGGCTCGCCGTACTTCGCCGCGGCGCTGGAATCGTTGAAGGTGGGCGGGCGGCAGATCGTCATTTCCACCCCTGACCGCAACGTGCCCTTCGACATCCAGGCCTTCTACCGCCGCGACCTCCAATTGATCGGCGTGGACAGCCTGAAGCTGGACTCGGCCCGCTGCGCCGCGGTGTTCCGCGAGCTGCTGCCCGGCTTCGAGGACGGCAGCCTGCAGTCCTTTCCGGTCAGTCCGGCCGCCGTGGTGCCGCTGGCGCAAGCCCGCGAGGCCTACATCAAGGTGCTGGAAGGCGCGCAGGACCGGCCCGTCCTCGCCCCCTGATCCGCGACCCGCTTTATCCGGCCGATCGCCTGTCCGTCATGGGCGATCGGCTTTTTTTTCGCGCAGCAGAAGCATAAAAGGAGACAAACCATGACACTGCACCGCAGACATTTTCTTCAATACGCGACGGCCCTGGCCGGCGTCGTGGGGCTTAGCGCCACGCTGCAGGCCCAGCCGGACTATCCGGCGCGCCCCATCAGGATGGTAGTGCCGTTCACGGCGGGGTCGACCACCGATGTCATCGGCAGGACGGTGGCGGAACAGCTGGAGAAGAAACTCGGCCAGCCGGTGGTGGTGGAGAACCGGCCGGGCGCAGGCGGCGTGCTGGGCGCCACCATGGTGGCGGGCGCCGCAGCCGATGGCTACACGGTGCTGGTGCACTCCGCCGCCCACGTGGCCAACCAGTCGCTCTACGCCAACCTCAAATACGACACCCTCAAGGACTTCACGCCCGTGACCATGCTGGCCTCGATGCCGAACGTGATCGTGGCGTCGAACGCGCGCAACTTCAAGTCGCTGAAGGACCTGGTGGAGCGCGCCCGCGCCGAACCCGACCAATATACCTACGGCTCGTCCGGCAGCGGCAGCGGCGCGCACATCGCGGGCGAAAAGTTCAGGGCCGCGACCGGCATCCAGGCGATCCACGTGCCGTACCGCGGCACGCCGGAGGCGGTCAACGACGTGATCGCCGGGCGGGTGGACTGGTTCTTCCTGCCGTTGCCGCTGGCGCTGCCCATGGTCAAGGCTGGCAAGCTGACCGCGCTGGCGATCAGCGCCGACCATCGCTCGCCCGCGTTGCCTGACGTGCCTACGACGAAAGAGGCAGGCTACAGCGGCGTGGACCAGCAGTTCTGGGTGGCCATGTTCGTGCCGGCCGCGACGCCGCCGGCGGTCCTGGCCAAGCTGCATGCCGGCACCGAACAGGCGCTGCGCTCGGACGCCACGCGCCAGCGCTTCGAGAACCTGGGGGCCGAGCCCGCGCCCATGCCGCAGCAGCAATTCGCCGAGCTGATCGGCCAGGAAATGGAAAGCACCGGCAGCCTGATCCGCGGCGCCGGCATACGCGTCGGCAATTGAGTCGGGGAAACTGGGGGGAATATGTCAATAATCAGAAGAATCGGGCTGTTGGGAGCCTGTGCGCTGGCGGGACCGGCGTTTGCGCAATCGTCGTCGCTGACCCTGTTCGGCCACATCGACCTGAACGTGACCAGCGCCACCGCGGGCAGCACGTCCAAGATCGGCATGGACCAGGGCGGCTACATGCTGCCCAGCCGCATCGGCATGCGCGGCACCGAGAATCTGGGCAACGGCAACTCGGTGGGGTTCTGGCTGGAGGCGCCCATCCTGCCGAATAGTGGCGGGCCGCAAGGCCTGAACTGGACACGGCGTTCGACCATCAGCTTGAGCAACGAGCGCTACGGCGAACTGCGGCTGGGGCGGGACTACACCGCGGCGTTCTGGAACGTGTCCTCGTTCTCGCCCTTCGGCACCGTGGGCGTGGGCGGCAGCAGCAACATCATCAAGGGCTGGCCCTTGGGGATGGAGGGCGCCACCACGCTCTCGCGCGCCAGCAACATGGTGGCGTACTTCCTGCCGAAGAAACTCGGCGGGATATACGGACACCTGAACTATGCGCGCGAAGAAGACCTGCGCGGCGCCGACTATGCCGGCGGGCGGCTGGGCTACCAGTCCGGTCCGCTCAATGTCGCCGCCGCATACGGCAGGACGTCGATGGGCAGCGGCGAGCACTACGAAACCGCGACCCTGGGCGCCAGCTATGACTTCCGCGTGGTGAAGCTGTTTGCCAACTACCTGCAGCAGAAGATCGGGTCGGACAAGCAGCACGTGGCCCTGGCGGGCGCGTCGGTGCCCGTGGGCGGCGGCCACGTGAAGCTGTCGTACTCCCGTTCCACCCAGAGCGGGCAGTACGAAGGCGACGACGCCCAGCAGTTTGCGCTGGGCTACACCTACGCGCTCAGCAAGCGCACGGTGCTGTACACGGCGGCGTCCTTCATCAAGAACGAGGGCAATGCCGCCTTCGTGACCGGGGACGTCGCGCCGGAAGGCGTGCCGGGCGCGAACTCGAAGGGCTTCCAGGTCGGGATCAGCCACTCGTTCTGAGCGTGATGCGCTGCGGCCCCGCTCAGTGCGGGGCCGCAACTTTTTATTGGACCGCCTTGGCAGGCGCCGCCGGCAACACCCCGGCATCATGCACCGGCTTGCCGCCCAGCAGCGTGAACACCGAATTGATGGCGTGGATCTGGTCCGCCGGCATCGTCAGGTAGGGCTGGTCCAGCACCGCCAGGTCGGCCAGCTTGCCGGCGTTCAGTTGCCCGCGGTCGTCTTCGTCGAATGCCAGCCAGGCTGCCTGGCGCGTGTAGAGCGCCAGCGCTTCCTCCCGCGTGAGCAGGGCGCCGGGCTCGCGCAGCACGGTGGCGCCGATGGCGCGTCCCTGCACGTGGTACTCCACGGCCTGCCAGACGCCAGCCACGCCGATGCGGGTCGAATCGGTGCCGCCCGCGACCGGCAGACCCAGGTCCAGCGCCGTGCGCACCGGCGGCGAATCCTGCTCCGCCCCCTTGGGATTGGCCTCGCGTATCGCCTCGCCCTCGAAGTACGGACCCATCTGCACCGTATAGGCCAGCCCCAAACGCGCCATGCGTTCCAGCGTGCGGCGCGAGCCGGTGTTCAGGTGGGCGATGGACCAGCGCAGCGGGCGCAGGTCGTGGTCGCGGCCGACTTCCTCGAACACGTCGAGGATGGCGCTGGCGGCATCGTCGGTGTAGGCGTGGATCTCGAGCGGGATGCGGCGTTCGGCCGCGTAGCGGGCGATGCGGGCGAGTTCCTGGCGCGCTTCGGCCGGCGGGTTGAATCCCGGGCCCATGCGCACGCCGTCGTTCATGGCGGATACCAGGTTTTCACCCAATCCCAGGAACGCGAGCTTGCCGTCGTCATGGCGCGGCGGACGGAAGGCCATGATGTCGCGGAACCATTGCGCCTCGCCGCCCGCGCGCATGGCCGAAATCCGGTAACCCGCGCGCACGGTGAGTTCGCCACGGTCGCGCAGCGCGTAGAGCGGCTCGTAGGCTTCAGCGCCGCCGGCCGACGGATCGATGAAGCCCGTCAGCCCGCGCGCGTTCATGGCGCGCAGAAAGGCTTGCAGCCCGGCGGGGCGGTCGGCGGTATGGCTCAGGCGGGCGAACAGCGCGTTGAACGGGCCGATGCCGCCCAGTAGCCTGCCGGTGGCGCGGCCCTGCGCGTCGCGCTCGACCGTGATGCCGTGCAGTTCCGGCGGCTGCGGGCCGTCCAGGCCCAGGGCTTCGATGCCGCGGCTGTTGAGCAGGGCGTAGTCGTACAGGTATTGGACATAGGCGGGATGCCGGGGGACCGCCTGGTCCAGGTCGGCGCGGGTGGGCGCGCGGCGCTCGCGAAATTGCCGCGGATGCCAGGATCCGACCACCGCGACCCAATGGTCGCGCGGGCGTTGCGCGGCGTCGCGGGTTAACCGACCCAGCGCGTCTGCCAGGCTGGGCGCGTCGTACCAGTAGGTTTCGAACGCATAGGTCTGGCCGCCGCGGATGGCGTGGATATGCGTGTCGATGAGGCCGGGTATCACCGTGCGGCCCTGCAGGTCCAACTGGCGCGTGGCCGGTCCGACGTGTTGCTCGACATCGCCGTCCCCGCCCACCGCCACGATGCGTTCGCCCTGGATCGCCAGGGCTGTTGCGCGCGGCGCCGCGGGGTCCATGGTGATGATCTGGCCATTGCGCAGCACCAGGTCGGCGTCGCGGCTGTGGGCGGCGCAGGGCAGCGCGGCTGCCAATGCGAGGACAAGCGCCGTGGTTCTTTTCATGTGTCGTCTCCGGTCATCGAGGGGGTTCAGTAGCGCCATAGCGCTTCCAGGCCAAAAAAATGGACGGTTTCGGCGCGGCCGGTGTCGCGGATGAAGCTTCCGGGCCGGAACACCGAGTAGGCGGCTTCGAAACTCAGGTGGCGCGACACTTCCCAGCCCAGCACCACGTCGGCCTGCGTGCCGATGTAGCGGGCGCGGCTGGCGCCGGCCGGGCGCAGCAGATTGCCGGCCACGCCGTACACGCCGTCCTGCAGGCTTTGACGCCAATAGAAGACCGCTGCGGTTCCCAACGTCCAGCCGGAGCCCAGGTCCAGCGTGAGCGAGGGATGCAGGTTGATCAGGTTGGAAGGGCCGATCAGGCCCGCTTCGCCGAAGTACTTGCCCTTGGGGAAGAAGACGGCAAAGGTCTGGAGCTTGGGATCGTCCGGATTGCGGTCGCCGCTGATGATGTTGGCCTTCAGGCCTACGCGCGGCTGCAATGGCGTGCCGCGGAAGGTGTAGCTCACGTCGCTGGCGAGCGACCAGGCGCGCGCCGGCGCGCCGGCGAAGCTGCCGTATTGGTAGACCGCTTCCAGGTCCCAGCGCCAGGAGGCGCGCTGGCCGAAGTAGCGCGCGCCCAGCGCGTTGCGGGTTTCGGGGCCGCTGCCCTGGTTGTAGGTGGCCGAGTCGCTGGACAGCGACAGCAGGTAGGCATCCAGGCCTGTGTCGCCCAGGCCGCCGGGCGCGGACCAGGTGCTGTAGAGGCCGCCGAGCCGGCGCTGGGAGTCGGCGCGGTCGCTGAAATCGTCCGGATCGTTGCGCACCGGGCGCACCAGGAAGCCGTCCACGCGCAGCCCCTGGCCTGCCCAGCTGAGCGCGCCGCCGTCGAACGAGCGCAGCACGTTGGGACCGTAGCGCGCCGAGATCAGCCGTTCGCTGCCATAGGCCATGACCTGGCGGCCCGCGCGCGCGGTCCAGGTGCCCCCAGCGCCGGCAAGAGAGACGTCGACGAAAGCCTGCAGCACGTCGCTGCCGGTGTCGTCGGGCGGTCCGATGGAGCCGGTGTCGCGTTCGGCATGGGTCAGGTTCAACTGGCCGAAGGCGCGCACCTGCCGGCCCAGCCGCAGGTCGGCATAGGGCAGGAAACGGTACAGCTGGTAACCCTCGTCGGGTACGGCCGCGTCGCCGAATTCGTTGTTGCGGTAGCGCTCATAGCGGGCGCGCAGCTCGGCGCCCAGGGTCAGCGCGGAGGAATCGCCCAGCCGGATCCACTTGCCGGCTTCGCCCCAGGCGCCCGTGCGCTTGGCCGGGTCGTCCAGGTAGCTGTAGTCCTCGGTATAACGCCAGGGATCGATGGGCGGCAGCGCGGACCCGGCGGCCTGCGCGGCGCCGATTGCCAGCGCGGCCAGCGGGAGGATTGCGAGTCTGTGGAAGTTCAAGTTGCCTGGGCTGCAGCCGACGCGTGCAAGCGTCGACAGCGGTAGAAGTGACCAGGCGGCAAGATAGATTAAGGACAATGGCGTCGGTAGTCGCCATTTTTAGCCCTGGCTGTCCTGAAAACGGAACGCTGGGCTAGTCTTCCTGCAACTTCCCGAAGCGCTCCGCCAGATAATCCACCAAGGCCCTGACCGACGACAGCAGGCCGCGCCGCGACGGGAACACCGCATGTATCAGCTCGCGGCGCGGGGCCCAGTCAGGCAGCAGCCGGACCAGCTGTCCCGCCTGCAGCTGTTCGCGCACCATCATGGTGGGCAGCTGCACGACGCCCACGCCGGCCACCGCCGCGTTGCGCAAGGCGATCATGTCGGTGGTGATCATCCTGGGGGCAAGCGAGACGGTGGCCTGCTGGCCGTCCTGCTTGTACAGCTCCAGGCGATAGGCCTGGTTGGGCGAGCCCAGCGCCAGGCTGGGCCAGGCGCCCAGGTCGTCCGGGGTTGCGGGCTGGCCGCATTGGGCCGTCAGGCCCGGGCTGGCGACCAGGCTCTGGCCGCGGTCCGACAGCACGCGCATGACCAGTTCGCTGTCTTCCAGCGGAGGCGGGCGGACGCGGATCGCCACGTCCACGGCTTCACCCAGCACGTCGACCCGGCGGTTGGTGGCCTCCAACTGTATGACCACGCGCGGGTACTTGATCATGAAGTCGGCGAGCATGCCGCCCACATGGGTATGCAGCAGGGCGATCGGGCAGGTCAGCTTGACCACGCCGCGCGGCTCGACCTGGGCCGCGTCGATCACTTCCTGCGCGGCTTCCGCTTCGGCCAGCATGGCCTTGCAGCGCTCGTAGTAGGTCTGGCCTATGTCCGTGACCATGAAATGCCGGGTCGAGCGCTGGATGAGGCGCACGCCGAGGCGCTCTTCCAGCAGGGCCAGCCTGCGGCTGAGGCGGGACTTGGGCATGCCCAGCGCACGTCCCGCGGGGGCAAAGCCCTGGTGCTCGACGGTCTGCACGAAATAGAAAAGGTCGTTGAGATCCTGCATGGGCATCCCTTTGGTTCAAAAAATAGAACGCTGAAAGCAAAAAATCGGTCTTCCGACAATTTTGTTCTATTTTTAATATTTGTGCAGCCATAAGGCTTCTGATTCGGCCACAAGCCGTCGACCTTTCAAATTAGGAGTACACCATGTCCGCACCCGCCAACTTCAACGGCCAACGTCCTGTTATCGACGCCGACGACGCCGTCATGCTGCTGATCGATCATCAGAGCGGCCTGTTCCAGACCGTGGGCGACATGCCCATGCCGGAGCTGCGTGCCCGCGCTGGCGCCTTGGCGTCGATGGCCACGCTGGCCAAGATGCCCGTCATCACCACGGCTTCCGTGCCGCAAGGCCCGAATGGTCCGCTGATTCCCGAGATCCACGCCAACGCCCCGCATGCGCAATACATTGCGCGCAAGGGCGAGATCAACGCCTGGGACAACCCCGAATTCGTTGCCGCCGTGAAGGCCACCGGCCGCAAGACGCTCATCATCGCCGGCACCATCACCAGCGTGTGCATGGCGTTCCCGGCCATCAGCGCCGTCGCCGACGGCTACAAGGTGTTCGCGGTGATCGACGCCTCTGGCACGTACACCAAGATGGCCCAGGAAATCACGCTGGCGCGCGTGGTGCAGGCCGGCGTGGTGCCGATGGACACTGCCGCCGTGGCCTCGGAACTGCAGAAGACCTGGAACCGCGAAGACGCCATGCAGTGGGCCGAGGTCTACACCAAGGTGTTCCCGGCCTACCAGCTGCTGATCGAAAGCTACTCCAAGGCGCAGGAAGTGGTGAAGAACAACGAAGTCCTGGATTCGCAGCGCTGATCCGCTTCGATATAAGCGGAGGCCCGGGCCTCGCGGCCCGGATCAAGCCGCCACGCCATGCCGCTCGGCGATGCGCAGCAGCAAGGCTTCCAGTTCCTGGAGGATGGGCCGGTGGTCGTCTACCCGCCTGACCAGGGCAGAAGGCATGGCGGGCAGGTCGATCTCGACGAATGCGATCTCGGGCGTCGCGTAATAACTGGCGGCGCGCTTGGTCAGCATCAGCAGGCCTTCGCGCGTGTTCACGGCCGCGATGCCCTCGCGGATCGTGCGCACCACCGGGCCGTCGCCGATGGGCTTGCCCTTGGGCGTGTGGCGCGGAAAGTGGTAGTCCTGCCATTCCTGGTTGACCGATCCCGGCACCATGCGCACCAGCCGTTCCTCGGCCAGCAGCTCGGGGTCCAGCAGGGTCGCCGCGGCAAACGGGTGATCAAGCGGGACGCACAGCATGCGCTGGTCCCGCAACACGATGGGCCCATGGCACAGGCCGTCCGCGCCCAGCGGCAAACGGCAGAACGCAATGTCGACCGAGCCGTCGGCCACCGCCGCGTAGTGGGTGACGTAGGTCAGTTCCACGAACTCCAGCTCCACGTTGGGATGCGCGGCCTTGAATTCCGAGACCAGCGGGCGGTATAGCTCGTAGAAACCGCCGCCCAGGAAGCCGATGCGCAGATGGCGCGGCTTGCCCGCGGCCTGGCGCTTGCAGTCGTCCAGCGCGGCTTTCAGCATGACCACGGCCGGTCCCGCGCCCAGCTTCAGGGTTTCGCCCAACGGCGTAAGCGCGACGCGGCGGCTGCTGCGCTCGAACAAGGGGGCGCCCAGCGTCTTTTCCAACGCCTTGACCGCTTCCGATACGGATGACTGGCTCATGTGCAGCGCTTCCGCCGCGCGGCCGAAATGCAGCTTGTCCGCAACGGCCAGAAAACAATCGAATTGGCGTAGATCCATGGCTCCGGGGCACCTTCCGTGCGCGTAGTAGTCGTTCTTATATAAATCGGGATTAACGATTGATGGCTTGAATAATAGCGCTTGTTCGCGCCAGGCCCGATGGGCAGAATTCGACCTGTTCACACAAGCTTAGCTCATTGATGAGCGATAAGGAGACAGGCATGAGTTCATCTATGCCAGAACGATCAGGTCCAAAAGGATCGGCAGAACCGATTGAATTCCTGGTCGAAGGGGATCTGGTGCGCGGTACCTTCTACCGGCCCGAGCAGGCCAGCGGCCCGGTCGGCGCGGTCGCGCTCGCGCACGGCTGGTCCATGGTCGCCGGCGGCGACCTGGAAGAGTACGCGGCCGCTGTGGTGGCCCGGGGCCTGGCCGCGCTGACCTTCGACTTCCGCAATCTCGGCCGCAGCGAGGGCATGCCGCGCCAGGAGATCGATCCGCAGCGGCAGATCCAGGATTTCCGCTCGGCAATTTCCTATCTGCGCCAACGTCCGGAAGTCGACCGCGAGCGCATCGGCATCTGGGGCAGCAGCTACAGCGGCGGCCACGCGCTGACGGTGGCCGCCATCGACCGCCGCGTCAAGTGCGTGGTCAGCCAGGTTCCGACCACCAGCGGTTTCTCCGCGGCCCAACGGCGCGTGCGCTACGACAAGGCGCAGGCGCTGCAGGCCGCGTTCGAAGCCGACCGCGAGGCACGCGACGCGGGCCAGCCGCCTGCGATGCTGCGCATGGTCGATGCCGATCCCGACGCGCCGGTCGCCTATCCGGGCCCGGACTCCTACAACTACATGACGGGCGAAGCGCGCCGCTGCCCAAGCTGGGTCAATGAGGTCACGTTGCGGTCGCTGGAACTGGCCCGCGCCTATGAGCCCGGCATGTACGTGCGCCGTATCGCGCCCACGCCGCTGCTGATGATCGTCGCCACCGGCGACGGCCTGACGCCTGCCGATCTGCAGCAGGACGCTTTCAACGCGGCGCATCAGCCCAAGGAGTTGCTGCTGCTGCCCGGCGGCCATTACTCGGTCTACACGGAACATTTCGAACGCACCAGCAACGCCGCGGCCAATTGGTTCGCGCGGCACCTCGGCCAAGACCAGCACGGATAAAAAAATGACGACGACAATAATGATGGAGACACAGGACCGCCAACGCCGCCACGCTTCGCTGCGCGCGGCGGCCGTGGGCAATGCCCTGGAATGGTTCGACTGGACCTTGTACGGCACGTTCTCGGCCTATCTGGCCATGAACCTGTTCGACCCGTCCGACCGCGGTTCGGCGCTGCTGGCCACGTTGGCCGTGTTCGCGGGCGGATTCCTGGCGCGGCCGATCGGCGGCTGGCTGTTTGGCCGCATCGGCGACCGCTACGGCCGCAAGTTCACGCTGGTTCTGACCATGTGCCTGCTGGCCCTGACCAGCCTGGCAATCGCGCTGCTGCCCACCTATGAGCAGGCCGGGGTGCTGGCTTCGGTATTGCTCTTCATTTGCCGCCTGATGCAGGGATTGGCGCATGGCGGCGAGTCCGGCGTGGCCTATACCTATGTTGCCGAAATCGCGCCGCCCGCGCGGCGCGGGCTGTGGTCGAGTTCGGTGTTCGTCAGCGTGACCATCGGCGTCATGGCCGCGACCGCGCTGGCGGCGTTGCTGACGTCCTGGCTGGGCAAGCCCGCGATGGAAGCCTGGGGCTGGCGCGTGGGCTTTGGCGTGGGGGCGCTGCTGGGTGTCTACGCGCTGTTCCTGCGCCGCAGCGCAAGCGAAAGCGAGGTCTTCGAACACAGCGCGGAGCAGGGCGGCACGCAGAAGGTGTCGGCGCGGCAGGCCTTGAAGATCGCCCGCAACATCGTGATGATCGCCGCGGCGTCCAACGCCACGTATTACACCTGGGTCACCTTCGCGCCGGCCACGGCCATCGCGACCAAGGGCATGGATCCGGCGGGCGCCTACACGGCCAGCCTGATCGCGCAGTTGGTGTGCCTGTTGTGGCTGCCGGTCTGTGGCTGGCTGGCGGACCGCTACGGCCGCAAGCCGATGGTGATGGCCTTCGGCCTGGGCGTGGCGCTGGCGGTGTTCCCGGTATCGCACATCGTGACCGACCAGCCCTGGACGCTGTTCGTGGGGCAGCTGATAGGCCTCCTGGTTTGGGCGCTGCTGGCGGCGATCTTCCCCGCCGTGGTGGCCGAACAGGTGCCGACCGGCGCGCGCGCCATGGGCGTGGGCTTCATCTCTTCGCTGTCGGTCGCGATCTTTGGCGGCACCGCGCCCTACATCAATGCCTGGCTGGGCGCCCAAGGGCTGGATTGGGTCTACACGGCCTACGTGGGGGCGCTGGGGCTGATGGCGTTTGCCGGCGCCTTCCTCATCAAGGAGACGGCGGGCATGGACCTGAACGACATCCGCCTGCCGGGCGAGGAAGCCGGCAACACCGCAGTCAACAAGGCCGCCAAGCGCGCGGCATTCAACTGAACTCCAATTTTTTCATCATCACATGAGCAAAATGAACTATCCGGATCTGGCAGGGAAAATCGCGGTTGTCACGGGGGCCGGGGGCGGTATTGGACGCGCCATGGCGGCGGCGTTCCGCCAGCAGGGCGCGACCGTGGTCGCCACCGACCTGGACCTTGAGGCGCTGTCCGGCGTGGACGCGGATTGCCGCCAACTGGACGTCACGCAAGCGCAGGCGGTACGCGCACTGGCCGACGCGGTGGCTGCCCAGTACGGCGCGCTGGACGTGTGGGTCAACAACGCCGGCTTCATGGCCCGCATGCCCGCCCTGGACCTGGACGAAGCCGCATGGCAACGCACCATGGACATCAACCTGAAAGGCACGTTCTTCGGCGCGCAGGCGGCTGCGCGCCACATGATCGCGCAAGGCAGCGGCGCCATCATTAACCTGTCCAGCTATGCCGGCGTCAAGCCGCGCCCGAACTGCGCCGACTATGCGGCTGCCAAGGCCGGCGTGGCCCATCTGACCCAATGCCTGGCGCTGGAGTGGAGTCCTAAGGGGCTGCGCGTCAACGCCATTGCGCCCGGCTTCATCGAAACGCCGATGAGCAGCTGGATGCACGCCGACGCCGCCACCTTTGCCGAATACGTGGAACGCCTGCCGGCGCGCCGCGTGGGCCAGCCGTCCGAGATCGCCGACGCGGCGCTGTATCTGGCTTCGCAGGCATCCGGCTATGTCACTGGTCACGTGCTGATGGTCGACGGCGGAGTGTCCAAGACATGAGCGACGACAAGGACGTGGCATCGTGGTGGAACGGCAAGGCGGCCGTCGTGACGGGCGCGGCCAGAGGGCAGGGCGCGGCCGAGGCGCTGCGCCTGTTGCAGGCCGGCGCAACCGTCTACGCGCTGGACGTCTTGCCCGAAAGCGATGCGACCTGGGCGGAATTGCGCGCGGCGGCGGGCGAGGATGCCGAACGGCTGCGCATCCGGGTCGCGGACGTGGCCCGCGAATCCGATTGGCTGGCGTTGGCCGATGAGATTTCGGCTGCGGGCGTGCCGCTCTACGGCCTGGTCAACAACGCCGGCGTGACCCTGCGCAAGACCGTGACCGAGACCACGCACGCGGAATGGCGGCGCCTGCTGGACATCAATCTGGATGGGCCGTTCCTCGCCATCCGCAACCTGGCCGCACTGATGCCGCAGGGCGCGGCCATCGTCAATACGTCGTCGACGGCGGGGCTTACCGGCTACTTCAGCGCAGCCTACACCGCCAGCAAGTGGGCCCTGCGCGGCCTGACGCGGGCGGCATCGCTGGAACTGGCGGGGCGGGGCATACGCGTCAACACCGTATGCCCGGGCCTGGTGGAAACGCCGATGATCATGCAGCCCAATGCCGTGCATGACGCCGGCCGGGCGCGCCTGTTCTATGAAGGCAACCGCGACGCCACGCCGCTGTCACGCGGCGCGGATGCCGACGAGATCGCGGCGGCGGTAATGTTCCTGTTGGGGCCCGAGGCTTCGTTCATCACCGGCGCGGACCTGCCGGTCGACGGCGGCATGACGGGAGGAGGCGTGTACTGGCGGATCGGCAAGTCCACCGGCAATCTGTAGCCGCAGTCCCGGGCCGCGGCCCGGGACTGGCCATTGCGCAAGGGCGGAGGCTTAGTGCTTGTCGCCGTAGATATTGCCGGCAATGCCGCCGGCGGCGGCGCCGATGGCGGCCCCAGTCCAGCCGCTGCCGCCCGCGATGGCGGCAATGCCCGCCCCGGCCGCGGCGCCGATGGCCGCGCCCGACAGGGTGCCTTGCTGCTTGGAACTCATGTTGGTGCAGGCTACCAGCGACCCCATCATGAGGCCTATGGCGATCGATCGGATGACTTTCATGGTTGACTCCTAGCGGGCGCGCTTGGCGGGAGCGGCCGGCGTGGCCGGCGCCGCGGGCGCGACGATTTCGAACCAGAGCGTTTCGACCACGGGGCGGTCCATCCGGGTCGGATTGGCCGCGTACCAGCTATCCAGCCGTTCGCGCACCGAATCGAGCGTATGGCTCTGCAAACCCTTGGCGAAACGCGGGATCAGCGTCTGGTTGTCCGCCGGCGCGCGGCGCTGCTGATAGGCCTGCTCCACCTGGATGAGGTTCGCCATGCCCAGCAGGTAGGCCTTCTTCAGATTCGCGTCGGACTCCGACCATTGCTTGCCGGTGATGATGGGCGCCGGGTCGGTAGGCGCCGCTACCACCGGCGCGGCGACCAGCAGTGACAGCGCGAGGGCTGCCGGGCCTAACAGGTGTTTCACTTTCATCATATCGCTCCTTGGTGGAACAAAAGACAGAAAAACAACCAGAACGCCATGCGCGCAGTTCGCTTGCAATGGCCAAGCGCCAGGCGACCAGATCAATTTAGGCTTGAAAGCATGCTTGCGCAAGAGGCGTGCCGCTCTGCCATCGGGCTGCAACACGGACCTGGCGCAGACGTTACCGATTCTGGCAAGCCTGTTCAAATGAAACAGCGTTCGCCGCCTTTGGAATTTCGCTGTACATATTGCTAGCTGTCGCGTCGGGCGGCATGGCCCCCTCGATGCCGGCAGGCACATAGAAGACAAATAAACCCGAGGAGGAGTCAATGCGTACGTTCAATCGCAGGGCCGCGGCATTCCTGGCGAGCGGGCTGATTGCAGTGCTGGCAGGCTGCGCGTCGCCCGGAGGCAAGAAAGAAACCGTCGATATGAAGGGGCTGTCCCAGCCCGTGGAGATCGTGCGCGACCGCCACGGCGTGTCCCACATCTACGCGCAGAACCAGGATGACCTGTTCTTCGCCCAAGGCTTCAACGCGGCGCGCGACCGCCTCTGGCAACTGGACCTCTGGCGCCGCCAGGGCGAGGGCAAGATGGCCGAACAGTTCGGTCCGCGCTTTGTCGAGCAGGACCGCGCGGCTCGCCTGTTCCTGTACCGCGGCGACATGCAGGCCGAATTCGCCAGCTACCACCCGCAGGGCAAGGCGATCCTCACGTCCTTCGCGGCGGGCATCAATGCCTACATCGATTGGGTCAAGGCGAATCCCGATCAGATGCCGCCGGAATTCAAGCTGACCGGCACCGAGCCCGGCTACTGGAGCCCCGAGACCTCGCTCATCCGCATCTATGGCCTGACCCGCAATCTCAACGAAGAGGTGCGGATGGCGCAACGCGTCGCGGCGCTGGGCCTGAACGCCGTGCAGGGACTCAGCACCTTCGAGCCGCCCTTGGCGCTGCAGGTGCCTGCCGGACTGGACGTGCGCGACGTCGACAGCAAGGTCCTGGGCGACTACAACCTGGCGCGCAACGGCCAGAAATTCGTCGCCGCCGACTTCCCGCGCAGCCCGCTCGCGGCCGCCGAGCGCGAAAAACTTGCGCAGGAATTGTCCGCGAATCTGCTGGCGTCGCTGGATCCGGCGTTCGACCCCATGGCGACCCGCTACGAGAGCAACAACTGGACCATAGCCGGCCAGCATACGGCCAGCGGCAAGCCCATCCTCGCGGGCGATCCGCACCGGTCCATCACCATGCCTTCGCTGCGCTACATGGTGCACCTGAACGCGCCGGGCTGGAACGTGATCGGCGCGGGCGAGCCGGCGCTGCCCGGCGTGTCCATGGGCCACAACGACCGCATCGCTTTCGGGCTGACGATCTTCGCCTTTGGCGACGAGGAAGACCTGTACGTCTACGACACCAATCCAGCCAGGCCGGACGAATACCGCTACAACGGCCGCTGGGAAAAGATGCGCCAGGTGGATGAGTCGATCCCCGTGCGCGGGCAGGCGGCGGCAACGCGCCAGCTGAAGTTCACCCGCCACGGCCCGGTGATCTACGTGGATCCGGTCAAGCGCAAGGCCTATGCCTTGCGCGCGGCCTATCTGGAATTCCCCGGAACCGCGGCCTATCTGGCCAGCCTGCGGCTGAACCAGGCGCAGAACTGGAACGAGTTCGTCGCCGGCATGGAAAAGCACTACACGCCCAGCGAGAACATGGTGTATGCCGACGTGGACGGCAACATCGGCTGGTTCGGCGGCAGCATCGCGCCGATACGCCCGCGCGCGGATTGGTCCGGCATGCTCCCCGTGCCCGGCAATGGCGAGTTCGAATGGCGCGGCGTCCTGCCGGGCAGCGCGCTGCCCCGCGCCTACAACCCTCCCGAGGGCTATGTCGCCACCGCCAACGAATACAACCTGCCGGCCGACTACCGCTACAAGGACATGTCCGCCCGCACCTGGGCCGAACCCTACCGCGTGCAGCGCATACGCGAGGTGCTGGCCGACAGCAAGGGGCAGACGGTCCAGAGTTCGCAGGCGCTGCAGTACGACAACCTGTCCATTCCGGCGCGCACGCTGACGGGCTACGCGAAGTCGCTGAATTCGGCCGATCCCGCGACGTCGCAGGCCTTGAGCATGCTGAAGGACTGGGACGCCCGAGTGGGAACGGAATCGCGCGCGGCCACGGTGTACGAGTTCTGGCTGCCCGAGGTCGTCAAGCGCGTGACTGAACTCTACGTGCCTGCCAACGGCCGGGCCGCCTTCGGCAATCTGTCCACCGCCAAAACGCTGGAAAAGCTGGCCACGCCGGACAGCGCTTTCGGTGCGCAGCCGCAGCAGGGCCGTGACGCGCTGCTGCTGCAGGCGCTGAACGACGGCTTGCAGAAGCTGCGCGCCAAGCTGGGACCGGATTCCTCGCAATGGCAGTGGGGCAAGCTGCACCACATCCAGTTCGAGCACAGCCTGGCCAGCCTGCTGCCCGAGGCCACCGCCAATGCCTACGGCACGCCGCGCTATCCGGTCAGCGGCGACAACGACACCGTGCACCGCGCCACCTTCCGCGCCAGCGACTTCCGCCAGACCAGCGGCGCGTCATACCGCCAGGTGATCGACGTGGCCGACTGGGACAACTCGCGCATGCAGAACGTGCCGGGACAATCCGCCGACCCGCGCAGCCCGTATTACCAGAACCTGCTCAAGGACTGGGCAACGGGCGACTATTTCCCCATGGCGTTCAGCCGCGCCAAGGTGGATAGCGAGAAGGCGGGTACCTTGAATCTGCGTCCGGTACAGCGCTGACGGAGAGGGCCAGGAAAGACCACGCCGGCAAGCGCCAATAATTGGCGTCTGCCGGCGCTTTTTTATGCGCCGCGCTGGCCTTATCGAGAATTAATTGACACCCAGATAAATATCTCATAAATTAATTGCCTGGGTGTTAATTAATTGGAGAGGCTCGTGGCTGAGAAAGAGATGGCCGCAGTGACGGCAGGCATGCGGGGGGCATCCTGGGATGCCGAGTTGATGCAGCGGCCCTATAAGGTTGTGCCTTACGCCTTGGGCACGGCCGACGGCCAGCGGACCCTGGGCTTCCTGTTCACGGCGACAGGCAAGGAGCGTACGGTCGTATCCCTGATGCATCCGCGCGAGATGTCCGTTACGCACTATATGGTGCCGACGGTGCTCGATGCGGGCTGCGCCTGCTGGGTGCAGGGGCCGCGCTCGATCGGCAACGACCTCAGGCTGGAGCATGAGATCGCCTTGTTCGATGTGGCGGCGGGCATGCAGCACTTGCGGGATCTTGGCTACGAGCGCATCGTCCTCCTGGGCAATTCGGGCGGCGCCGGGTTGTATGCGCTGTACAACCAGCAGTCCCTTTTGGCGCCGGATTCCCGTATCGGCAAAACGCCTGCCGGCCGCCCCACCAAGCTGAACGAACTCGCCATGCCGGTGGTGGACGGACTGGTGTTGCTGTCGCCGCATCCGGGGCAAGGCAGGCTGCTCATGTCTGGTCTGGATCCCTCGGTCGTTGACGAAGCCGATCCGATGCGTACCGATCCGGCGCTGGATCCGTTCAGCGCCGAGAACGGCTATGACGCGCGGACGGGGCAGGCGCGGTACGACCAGGCGTTTCTCGATAAGTATCGTGCCGCGCAGGTCGAGCGTGTGCGGCGCATCGACCAGCAAGCGCGCGCCTTGCTCGCCGCCAAGCAGGATGCCCGCGGCAAGGTCAAGGCGGGTTCGCTGCAGCCGCTGGACCGGCAGCAGGCCGCATTCGCGCCGATCTTTCACGTCTGGCGCACGGATGCGGACCCCAGGGCCTGGGATATCACGCTGGATCCTTCGGACCGCAAGACCGGCTCGCTTTGGGGCAAGGATCCCTTCGTGTCCAACTGGGGCAGCGTGGGCTTTGCCCGGATAGTAACGCCGGAGTCCTGGCTGTCGACCTGGTCGGGACTCTCGTCCAATGCCGCGCTGGAGCAGACCCTGCCGGCCGTGCGGCAGCCGACGCTGCTGATCGAGTACACCGGAGACCAATGCACGTTCCCGGCCGACATCGTCGCCATCCACGGCCAGATCGGTACACAGGCCAAGACCCATGTGCGGGTGCGCGGCAACCACCATGGCATGGCGCTGGCCAAGGACGAGCCCGCCGGCAGGACGGTAGCGGCCCAACACCTGGAAGCGTGGTTGCGCGCGCATTTCTGACCGGGCAATCCGTAGACACGCCCGCCACGGGCGCAAGAGGAACGATCAATGACGAGTCTGGAAAGGATCTTGCCGGCCGAGCGCCTGCTGGGCGTGCGTTACCCGGATGAAGACAGGGTGCGCGAGTATGTGCGCCAGGGCGTGCTTACTGGGGAAACCCTGGCGGGCGGCCTGCGCGATGCCTTTGCCGTTCACGCCGACAGGCTGGCGCTGGTAGGGCCGGACGGTCACTACACCTACCGTGAGCTGGACCAGCGCAGCGACAGGCTGGGCGCGGCGCTGCTGGATCTGGGCCTGCGGCCGCTGGACCGCGCAATCTTCCAGTGCGGCAACAGCCATGAACTGCTGGTGGCGTTCTGCGCCTGCCTGAAGGCGGGGATCATCCCCATCTGCTCCTTGCAGGCCTTCCGCAAACTGGAGATCGAGTATCTGGGAAACCTGGCGCAAGCACGGCTGCACCTGGTCCAGGGCGACGATCCGAAGTTCGACGACGTGGCCTTCGCAGAAGAGATGCAGCGCCATGTGCCGACGTTGGCGCATGTCGTCCAGGCGCGCGGGCCCGCTCGCGGATGTGCCGTCACGATAGACGGCCTGATCGCGGCCACGCCGCTGGCAGCCGCCCGCGCGCGCCTTGAGCAAGTGCAGGCGCATCCGTTCCAGGTGGCGGTGTTCCAGCTGTCGGGCGGTACGACCGGGGTGCCCAAGATCATCCCGCGCTTTCATTCCGAGTATCTCTACAACATGCGGGCGGTGGCAGCCTGGAACCGCTACACCAGCGACGACGTGCTGTTCTTTCCCACGCCCTACATGCACAACCTGAACATGGGCTGCTTCTTCGGTCCATTCCTGTTGAGCGGCGCTCAGGTCACCGTATGCCGCAGCCTGGACGAAGCCACCTTGCAGGGCTTGGTGCGGACTTACCGGCCCACCTGGTTCGGCGTGGCGGGCCCGATCCTGACCCGCATCCTGCCCGAGCTGGACCGCGCGGACGCCAGCGTAAAGGCGCGCCGCCGTTTCATTACGCCTCGCAACGCCGCGGGCCTGGCCAGAACCACCGGATCGCCCGCATTCCATATCTTCGGCATGACCGAGGGCGTCATCATGTTCGCCAAGGAGGGCGACAGCGCGAACGTGCTCGAAAATTCGGTCGGCCGGCCGGTTTCGGGCCACGACGAGGTCCGGATCGTGACGCCCGGCACCGACACCGAAGTGCCTGTAGGTGAAACCGGCGAAGCGCTGTTCAGGGGGCCTTACACCATACGCGGTTACTACAAGTCGGAGGCGGAGGATGTCGGTCGTTTCACGGCCGACGGCTTCTACCGCTCGGGCGACCTGATGCGCTGCGAAGTGCACGACGGCCGGCGCTACTACTACTTCTGCGGGCGGATCAAGGACGTGGTGGACCGCGGCGGCGAAAAGATCAACGCCGAGGAGGTCGAGAACGTGCTTAACGGGCATCCGGCCATCCTGGCCTCGGCCGTGGTGGCCATGCCGGATCCGGTCTACGGGGAACGCGTCTGTGCCTTCGTGATAGCTCGCCTCCCTGGCGCGGCGCTCACGCTACCCATGGTCTGCGGCTATCTGCAAGAGGTCGGGCTAGCGAAGTTCAAGTGGCCTGAACGCCTGGAAGTCGTGGACGAATTTCCCCTTTCCGCATCTGGAAAGCTGAGCAAAAAAGCGTTGCGCGGCCAGATCGCCGCCACGCTCGAGGCCGAACGCGGCCAGCAAACGAATGGAGAACACGCCAAATGAGCCCGTCCTTGCCTGAACTTTCTTCCATCCCCAAGGTGCGGCTGCACGGAGTGCACCACACGGCCAGGCCGACCTGGAAGCTCGCGCAAACCGTGCGCTTCTATCGCGACCTGCTGGGCTTGCCGCTGGTGCATGCCATTTCCGCCAAGGGATGGGGCCCGCAGAACCATCCTGATTTCCTGCACTTCTTTTTCGACAGCGGCAATGGCAGCACCATCGCCTTCTTCTACTACATCGGCACGCAGCGTCCCGAGCGCCTGACGCCCACGGATCATTACCAGGACCGCGCTACCCACACCGCCTGGCGGGTCGAAAGCGAGGCCGAGCTGCTGCGATGGCGCGCTCGCGTGGAGGCGGTCGGGATTCCCTTGCGTTACCAGATCCGCCACGAGGTGATCGAATCCATCTACTTCAACGATCCCAACGGCTATCCCATCGAAATCACCTGGCAGGTGCGGCCCTTCAGCGCGGAAGACGCGCAGGACGCCCAGAATACGCTCGAAGCCGCGATGGCATTGGAGGAGGGCGGCTTTGACTCCATCGAGCCGGTGTGGCGGGCCAAGGGCGCCGCGCTGGGCAGGCAGGCGCAGGACAAGGCGGCCATCTATGTACTGGACGTGCCCGAATTCAAGGGTTTGCTGGATGCCGCCCGCGGCAGCGCGGGCTATTCCACGCAGCCCGCCGGAAACGGCTATCTGTGCATCTTGGGCAATCCTGGGCTGCGGTTCGAGCGCAAGGAACTGGGCTTTAAACCGGCCGTCTGGTATGGCGCCTTGACCGGCGGGTTGAGCGGCCGTATCGAACAGTTCGACATGGACGTCCTGTCCATTGCACCTCTGGAGCTCGCATGAAAGCCGCCATCATCGGAGGCGGGCCGGCGGGCCTGTTTCTTGCCATCCTGTTGAAACAGCGCCAACCGGCCGCGGCCGTCACCGTGTATGAACAGAACCCGGCCGATGCCACCTTCGGCTTCGGCGTAGTCATGGCCGACAAGGGGCTGGATCGATTGCGGGATGCCTCCCCCGGGGTATTCGACGCGCTCGCCGGCGCCATGCGCTTCAGCGACCGGCAGGTCATCGTGTCGAACGAGACGCCGGTCACGGTGCAGCGCCCCGGCAGCGGCGGCGCCATTGCGCGCATCGAGCTGCTGCGCATCCTGGGCGTACACGCCAGGCGGTTGGGCGTGGATGTGCGCTACCAGGAACGGATCGATGATTTCCAGGCGCTCGATGCCGATGTGGTGGTGGGCGCGGACGGGATCAATTCCCGGGTGCGTGACAGTGACGAGTGCGGGTTCGACGTGCACCGGTACAGCCTCACAAACCATTTCGCCTGGTATGGCGTCGCAAAGGCCTTCCCATCCCCAAGCCTGGTGTTCCGCAAGCACGGCGCTGGTTACTTTGTGGCGCACTACTACCCCTATTCGGCATCCATGAGCACCTTCGTCGCGGAATGCGATCACCGCAGTTGGCAGGACCTGGGCATGGAGGCGATGAGTGCCGAGGCGCGGCAGCAGCTGTTCGAACAGGTATTCGCGCCCGAACTGGACGGACACGCATTGGTCTCGAACCATTCCAGTTGGCGCCAGTTCCCGGTCATACGCGCGCGCAACTGGTGCGTGGGCAACCGGGTGCTGATAGGCGACGCGCTCAGCAGCGCACATTTTTCCATCGGGTCGGGCACGCGTATCGCCATGGAGGACGCCATCGCGCTGGCCGATGCATTGAATGGTTCGCCCGGCGATATTCCTGGTGCGCTGGCTTCATATTGCGCCACGCGCCAGCCGCAAAAGCAAAAGCTGATAGGCGCGTCGGAAGCTTCCTTCAACTGGTACGAGCGCATGCGGGACTGGATGGATCAGTATGGACCGCGGGAGTTCGTGCTGCGTTTCATGACGCGCACCGGGCGCGTCGACGTCGGCCGGCTGCGTGAGCAATATCCGGCCCTGGTGCGGGAATTCGAAGCGGCCGGGCTGATGCCTGCCGAGTGCGAGGGACAACCATGAAAGCCACCGAGATGGTCCTGAGCCTCGACCCCTTCGTGGTCCGGCGCGAGGTGCGATGGGGGGATTGCGATCCGGCGGGGGTGGTCTATACCGGGCGCTTTACCGACTACCTGTTGGGCGCGGTGGGGCTGTATACAGAGCATCTCGGGGAAGGGAAGCGCTTGGGCGAAGCGCATGAGGTCGGCACGCCGTGCCGGGGCATGTCCTTAGACTTTACCGGTACGCTCTGGCCGGGAGACGTAGTCCATATCGCATGTAGTCTAGGAGCGCTGCGCACGCGTTCATTCGATATCCGGGCGCACGCCACCCGGCCTGACGGAAGCCCGGTATTTGCGGCGGTGTTTTCCCCCATCTGCGTACGGCAGGACGCAAGGGTGGGCACGCCCATTCCCGCCTCCTTGCGTGAGGTGCTGTTGCGGCACGGCGCCACGACGCATGATGGCTGAAGAGGCGGGACGGGCGGGATATTTGCCAGGGAGGCAATAAAACCTTAGGATGCCCCGGTCATCCGGATTTCCCAGAGTGTGCCGATATGCCCACCGCAAAAAAGCCCGCCACCGATGCCGCACCGCGCAAGCGTGGCCGTCCACCCCGGGTCGAGTCGCCGATCAACGGTGAAGCCACGCTCAGCCGGGCTGCCATCATCGAACGCGCGATCGCGCTGGCACGCGAAACCTCGCTGGATCAGATCTCCATGGTGCAACTGGCGCGCGACTTCGGCGTCGCGCCCGGCCTGATCCATTACTACTTGGGCGGGCGCGACAAATTGATATCGGGCGTGCTCAACAACTACTACAGGGAGCGGCTGGCACGGATGCCGGCGCTGACCGGCGACTGGCGCGCCGACATCGAAACCATCGCGCGAGTCAGCCTGGCCTTTGCGGTGGAGAATCCCGGCGTCAGCACCTATGTCGCCTCCCATAACCGCTTCCGCCTGTTCCAGGACGTGGATTCAGGTGAAACCGATTTTGGCGCGGTGTTCTTCAACCACGTGACCACGGCCTTCATGCAAGGTGGCTTTTCGGCTGAGCAGGTGGCCCTGGCCTACCACCTGCTGGCGCAATTCCTGGTCGCAAGCAGCCGTGCCGAAGCGTCCAAGCAGTTGCCTGTCTACCATCGCGATTTCATCCGCGGACGGCTGGATGCCATGCCGGCGGACCGCTATCCCGGAGCCCGCTACGTCGCAGAGGCGTTCTCAGGACTAAGTACCGAATTGGCATTTGAAGCCGGCCTGCGGATCCTGCTCGACGGCATCGCGCAATGGGCCCGGGAGCCTGGCGTGCAGGCCAAGCCCAAACGCAAGACGGCCACCCGATAGTCCTCCCCGATTCCGGCGCGCAAGTGCGCGAGCGCGTGGTGTAAACCCTTATTTAACACTATATCAATTAAATTTATATTTAATTGATATAGTGGCAATTAATAAGCGGCCGTGGACCTTTTCCGGCACGCGCCCATAAGGAGACATCATGAAAGCAGCACGCTGGCTGACGGGGTTGGCTATTGTTCTGGGTTGCGCGACTTACAGCGCTGCAGGCGCGCAGCAGTACCCCGACAAGCCGGTCAGGATCATTGCGCCCACGGCCGCGGGCAGCGCGCCGGACATCATCACGCGCCTGATCGCCGACAGGCTGGGCCGCCAATGGGGGCACCAGGTCATCGTCGAGAACCGCCCCGGGGGGAATGGCATCATCGGCATGAACGCGCTGACCCGCGCCGACCCGGACGGCTACACACTGGCCATGTTCCACGCAGCCGCGGCCGTCACCACGCCGTTCCTGTACCAAGCCGCCAAGTTCGACATCGAACGCGATACCGAAGTGGTTGCCACGCTGGCCTATACGCCCATGATGCTGGTCACGACTCCCGGCACGCCTTACCGTTCGGTCGCCGACCTGATCGCGGCCGCCAAAGGGGGAGAGGCTTCGGACCTGGTGATAGGCAGTCCGACCCGCGGTTCGATACCCAACCTGTCGGTCTACCTGATCGGCCAACTTGGCGGCCGCGAGTTCCGGCAGGTCAGCTTCAGCGGCACCTCGCAAGCCTTGCAAGCCCTGATCAAGGGCGACATACCTGTCTACATAGACGGCGTCGCGCCGCTTGTGCCTCTGGTGCGCGCGGGCAAGCTGGTGCCGGTTGCGATGAGCGCGGATCGGACGCTGCCGGGCTTCGAAGGCATTCCCTTGGTCAAGGACACCTTGCCCGGCATGGTGACCTTGGGCTGGTTCGCGGTCTTTGCGCCGAAGGGGACGCCGGCGCTGGTTCTGGACACCCTGAACGCGGCCATCAACAAAGCCCTGCAGGAATCGGAGGTGCAGAGCCGTCTGGCGGACCTGGGAACCTTCGTCATGCCGCTAAGCCGAACCCAGGCCAGCGCGTTCGTGCATGACGAAAAGGGGAAATGGGGCGGCGTCATCGCCACCGCGCAGGTCAAAGCGGAGTAGAGGCAGACGCCTTGAGGGCGCTAGACGCGTGCTCTGCTGCCCTTATGCGGTGAGCCTGCGCGCTATCGCGGCCCGGCCAGGCCGCCCGTGGAGCGCCGTTCGATCAGCGTGGCCTCGCTGATCATGCGTTGCGGCGCTCCGCCCTTGTCCTGCAGGCGCCGGCTGAGAAGTTCGCCCGCATGCCGGCCGATTTCGAGCGCGCTGATGGACATCGTGCTGAGCGCGGGGCGCCAGTTTTCCGCCCATTCGATGTTGTCGAAGCCGATCACGCTGACATCCCTGCCGGGCTCCTGACCGCGTTCGTACAGGGCCATCGTCACGCCGAAAGCAACGATGTCATTGAAGCAAACCAGCGCGGTGGGCGGATTCGCGGAAGAGAGCAGGCGATGCGCCGCGGCTGCCGCATCGCCGATCTTGGGCAGGCAACTGGCCACCAGTTCCTGATCCACGGACAGCCCCTTTGCCTGCAACGCGTCGCAATAGCCGAGATAGCGGTCATGGCTTACGGACGTGGCCACGGAACTGCCCAGGAAGGCCAGGCGGGTATGCCCCAGCGATAGCAGATGCCGCGTTGCGCGGCCCGCGCCGGCGCGGTTGTCCGTACCCGCGTAATCCAGGCGCGCGGAATCGACCGAGCGCAATACCTGCACCACAGGTACGCCGGCGCGGATGCAGGCATCGAAGGTCGAGGGGGCGGAGCCGGTTGCCGCGCTGATGATCAGTCCATCGACGCGCATTTCGAGCATCCGTTGCAGGATGCGGTCCTGCACCTCCAGCGATTCGCTGGTGCTGGCCATGACGACCTGCTTGCCCAGCGGCGCCATGCACTCCTCGATTCCCTGAAGTATCTCCGCGTAGACCGGATTAGCGATTTCGGGGATGACCAGGCCGATGGTGTCGGTGCGCGAAGAGCGCAGGTTGGCGGCGCTGCGGTTGTAGACGTAGCCGACTTCGGCCATGGCCTGTTCGACGCGCGCGCGCGTTTTCGCGGCGACCAGGGGGCTGTTGCGGCAGACGAGTGATACGGTGGCGCGGGACACGCCCGCGACGCGGGCTACGTCTTTCAATGTGGTCATGGGGGTGCGGGTACCTTGAGGATCTACCCTGGAGAAAAACCATGAAAACCAGAATTGCTTCCGTGTGCCTGGCGCTGGCAGGGCTGTTGCCCGCGGTTACGCATGCCGCCGAGCTGAAGTTCGGGCTGGGCATTGCCGATGACCACCCCTTGGCCGTAGGCGCCCGGAAATTCGCCGACCTGGTGAAAGAGCGCAGCGCCGGGCGGCTGACCATTGCGACCTACAGCAGCAACCGGCTTGGATCCGATCCGCAGATGCAGCAGGCGCTGCAGGCGGGCGTGCAGCAGATGATGCTCGGCCCGCCATCGAACCTGGTGGGCGTGGTGCGCGATTTCGCCGTCTTCGATCTGCCTTTCACGATCACGAACTACCAGGAGGCCGATGCGCTGCTCGACGGCCGCACCGGCGCGCTGTTGTTCCAGAAGCTCGAAGGTGCGGGATTGGTCGGCCTGGCGTACTGGGAAACCGGCTTTCGCGAAGTCACCAATTCCAAGCGTCCCATCGTCAGGGCCGAAGACCTGGCGGGCCTGAAGATACGTACCATGCAAAGTCCGGTGTTCCTCGAAAGTTTCAAGGCGCTGGGAGCCAATGCGGTTCCGATGCCGTTCACCGAGGTCTACACGGCGCTGGAAACCCGCGCCATCGACGCGCAGGAGAACCCGGTGGGAATCATTCAGAGCGCCAAGATCAACGAGGTGCAAAAGTATCTGTCCCTGACCAACCATGTCTACAACCCGAGCGTGGTCATGGCCAGCAAGAAATGGTGGGATGGGCTTTCCGAAGCCGACCGCGGCATCGTACGCGGCGCGGCGCGCGAGGTTGCCACGTTCCAGCGGCGGCTGGTCCGCGAGGAGGCAGCCAAAGTGCTGGACCAGCTGAAACAGGACGGCATGGTGATCAACGAGATTCCAGCCTCCGAATTGGCATTGATCAGACAGAAGACGCTGCCGGTCGTACGCAAGTATTCCGAGAAGCTGGATCCGGCGGTGCTGGCGGCGGCCAAACACGATCTGGCTGAAGTTCCGGCCTGCGGTAAGGCTCAGTAGCGCCGCGCAGGGGAGAGTCATGCAACTTAAGCTGTCCGTCCGCGTGCGGGCGCGGATGGGGCAGGCACTCCGTCGATGTCCGAATTGACAAGGGTGCTTACCGACGGTTGCGGGTGCGGCGGGCCTTGCGCAGTTAAGGTTTTGGGGTCGCACGGCATTCCCGATCCAGGAGACTGAGGCCCCCATGCATTCCACGCAATCCTACAAGACCGTTATCCCGCGCCAGTCCGCGAGCCGCTCGCCGTTGGGCTGGCTGCAGGAGCGTACGCAGTTCGTCCGGGCGCTGCTGTCCAATCCCGCGGCCATAGGCGCTGTGGCGCCGTCCGGCCCGGCACTGGCAGCGGCCATCACCGCCTGCATACCGCCCGGCGCGGGCAAAGTCCTGGAGCTGGGCTGCGGCACAGGTGTTTTTACCCGCGAAATGCTGCGCCGGGGCGTGGATCCGGCCAACCTGGTGCTGGTCGAACAGGACATGGCCATGAGCAGCAGCTTGCAGGCGCAGTTTCCGGAGGCAGCGGTGCTACGGGTGCCGGCGCAGGAACTCTGCCGCAAGCGCCATCCCGAGATGGATGGCATCGGCGCCGCCATCTGCGGCCTGCCGTTGCGCAACATGAGCCATGCGCATCACCAGCAACTGCTGGCCGCCGTGTTCGACGCGCTGCCGGCAGAGGGCTCGATGGCGCTATTCACCTATGGCGTGCGTTGTCCGATATCCGCCAGTGTGCTGGAGGCTTGCGGCTTGCAGGCCAGCAAGGTCGGGTTCGTGCCGCTGAACCTGCCGCCAGCGTCGGTGTACAGCCTGGCCCGGCGGGCCTAGGCCGCGCTGGCTGGCATGGGCTCGTCCTATCCAAATGGGCTAGGGCAGGGTATTGCAAATAACTAATTGACACGAAAAGATCGCTCAACCAACATCGCAGTCATAACTATTGGCGGCCTGGGACACGTGCGTGCGGGGTAGACAGCCACGTCGTAACAGGCCGGCAGGGTTCTGGAACACCAACGATTCCAGACCCCAACGAGGAGACTGCAATGCGTTCATCCCTGATCGAGAGCGCGGCGCGGCGGCGCCTGTTGGCTGGCGGCGCCAGCGCGCTGGCCGCAGCGGGCCTGGGACGCGCGGCCTTGGCCGCGGAACAGAAAGCCGCGCCAGCCGCGGCTGCGCCACCGACCCCGGCATCCGCCGCCAAGCCGCTGCCAGCCTACGCGGCCTGGAAGCAGCCCGATGCGATGATCGTGCACAGCGCCAACACCATAGAAACCCGGCGCGAGGCATTCGGCAGCGGGGTGGTCACGCCGCTGCGTCAACTCTACGTGCGCAACAACCTGCCGCCGCCCGACGAGTCCATCGTGGCCGACCGCGACGCATGGGTCCTTGAAATTGCCGGCGTGGCAAAACCCATGTCGCTGAGCGTGGGGCAGCTGAAGAGCATGGGCCTGCAGACGCTGGCGATGGTCTTGCAGTGCTCCGGCAATGGCCGCGGCTATTTCCCCAACAAACCCAGCGGCACGCCTTGGCAGGTCGGCGCGGCCGGTTGCGTGATCTGGAGCGGCTTGCCGGTCAGCGTCCTGGTCGAGCATTGCGGCGGACTGGAGGCGGCCGCCGTGTACATGACCGGCACCGGCGGCGAAAAACTGCCTGACGGCCTGGATCCGAACATGGTCATGGTCGAGCGTTCGGTGCCCAAGGAAGCGATGCGGGATGCGCTCCTGGCTTGGGAGCTCAACGGCGAACCGATCCCGCTGGCTCATGGCGGCCCCTTGCGCCTGATCGTGCCGGGCTACACGGGCGTGAACAGCGTCAAATACATCAAGCGGCTGGCCTTCACTGAAAAGGAAAGCCCGGCCGCGATCCAGCAGACCGGCTATCGCCTCGCGCCACCTGGGCAGAAAGGGAATCCGAGCCAGCCCTCTGTCTGGGCCATGGGCGTGAAGTCGTGGATCAATACGCCCAATCCGGCTGCGTCCACCCTGAAGGCCGGGCGCGTGGTGGTGCAGGGCGTGGCGTTTGGCGGCACCAACGGCATCAAGCAGGTCGAGGTCTCGATAGACGGCGGCAAGAACTGGCAGAAGGCGGAGCTGGTCGGCCCGGACCTCGGGCGCTATGCCTGGCGCCAGTTCGCGTTGCCGGTGGAATTGGCGGCGGGCGAACACGTGCTGGTCAGCCGGGCCACAGATACCGAGGGCCGCGTGCAGGAAGAAGAGCGTCCGCAGAATTCCGGCGGCTACATCAATGGCAGTTGGCGCGATCACGCCGTGACGGTGGTGGCCAAGGCATGAGGGAAGCTGCACTGGCGTTACCCAGGAAGCGCGCATTAGGCGCCGGATTGCTGATCGCCAGCCTCCATGCCGGCGTGTCGGCAGCCGAACCCGACATGGAGGCTGGCCGCGCCTTGTTCGTTGGCGCAACGCCAGCCTGCGCGATCTGCCATACCCTGAACGACGCGCAATCCAGCGGCGCCATCGGTCCCAAGCTCGACGAAATCAAGCCCGATGCGGCGCGCGTGGCGACGGCCATCCGCAATGGCATCGGCCAGATGCCGGCTTATACGAGCTTGTCGGATCAGGAAATCGAGGTATTGGCGGCATATGTGGCCAAGGCGACTGGGGGGCAGCCCTGAGCGGACTCCAGTTGCGGTGACGTTCCTCCGGAAAAAACCGGGCTGCGTCATACTCAATTTGGAGGATGTTGTGGTGGTGTTTGAACGAATCCACGCGTGGTAAAAATTCGAGAGCAACGCTCCCACGATCCATGCTCCCAGTAGCTTTCCGCGCTCTCTGAAGCGCAACGGTGCTGAAGTCTGGCTGCCGGGTATGCCGTCTCTTCAGGTGCCTGCCATGCGACAACTCGTATCCTGGTCACTGCTCGTTGCGCCTGCCACGATGGCGGCAGTGTTGTCCTTTTCCGTGGGCGCACAGTCGATGCCACCCCCCCAGGCCGAGGCCTCGAATTGGTGCGAAGAAGCCAGGAAAGCGCTGACAGATGCCAATGGCAACGCGGTCGAGTGCGCCGCGGTTGCGAAGCGCTGCATCAAAATGAATAACTACTGGTGCCAGAAACATGGGGCCAGCTCTTGGCGGGGAACGACCGACGCGCAGGGCAACGACGGCAACCGCGACGTGGACGGGCATGCGATCTTCGATTCGGCGGCCTGGTCGGCCCGCGCGATTGCGATGGACCTTCGGTCCAAGTACCGGCGGGGCCTGGTGTCTGCCGTGGATATTGCCGCAGCGCATTCGCCATGGTGCGACACGCTGGGGTCGAAAGCTGTCGTCAACGGGCATGGCAGGACCTGCAAGGATGGACGGGCAAAGCCGGCTGCGACCTTCGCGGGCCCGTGGTGCGAAGCGCCAAAGAAAGCGGCGCCCGGGACGGCCGATTGCGCTGCGGGCTGCAATTGCCCGCCTGAAATCGCGAGCGTGTTGGTGCGCGACTTGAACCTTGATATCAATGCGGACTTGAAATTGTTCGATGCCGCCGGTATGCCTCTGCCCAATCTGACAATTGTGCTTCGGAATCTGGCATTGCAGGAGCAGGGCGTCCGAGTGCGTACCAGTGTCATCGAACAAGGCATCGGTCAACTCGGAAAATGAAAAAGGCGTATCAGCGATTCAGTTGTCTCGGCGGTGTCGCGACCATCGAGTTCGACAGAGGAGGGCGCGTGTCATACCCAACATCTCGTTGCATCGTCCGAACAGCCGTCAGATTGGCGTTGGTGAGCTTCGCGGGTGGTATATCCGGATGCGCCTGGACACCGCCAAATGCCTATCCGGTTCTGGACGTCTGGAGCGATCCCAGCAAGACGAACACAGGAGAAAAAACCAATGCACAAAAGGCATTCGACCTGTCGTCCGAAACCACCGTTGACGACGTCGTTGCGAAGCTGCAAGTGCAGACCGAATACTACCGCTACCGTTCGGAAAGGGCGCGGACCGGGGGGCTTGAGCTGCGTACGGGAGCGATTGGCGGCGCTGTGACGGGAGCCGTAGGCGCGATTATCGGCAATGTTGCTACGACCGCAGTGGGAGCGGGCATCGCGACGGGCTCCGCATTGTTAATGGCGCAGTATTCCCTGACGGCGCAGGACGCCATTTTTTCGGCGGCAGCGGCTCAATTGACTTGTGTCGTGGCTGCGGCAAGTCCGGTTCTGGGTTCCAGCCGACTGGTCCCCGAGCTGAAAAATGCCAGTAATCGCATCTTGGGCAATGTCCAGTCGAGCTTGTCGGCGTTGCAGCCCAAATGGCCCAGCGCAAGTGATCTGGCGCAGGCCTTCGATAGTGCTCGCGGTGCGCTCGCGAAAATAGCAAGTCAGCGTGAAGACGCCGCTGTGGACACGTTGGTAAGGGCCAACCTTGTTTCGTGCATCGAAACCGGCCGCCTGGCATCGGAATCCATTGTGCAGAAGTAAGGTTCAGTTGCGCTACGGGCTTAATACGCATAATGTGTATTATGTAAAGTAATGGATAGGCGTAGTTATCCCCCCGCTACGCCTGCCGACAATGGGCGGTATCCCGACACGCTACGAAAGAACGATGTCCGTCAGCGTTGCCGCGCTGGTATCCCTGATCAGCGACACAAATTCAACCAGGTAAGGCTTGGTGCTCTCGGACGCACGCATGGCGGCCCAGACTTCGGCCGTCAGGCCGGCATCCGTGATCGGCCTGGCGCTGACGTACTGCCGCTGCAAATAGCTTTGGATCGCCCACCGAGGCAAGACGGCAATCCCCCTGCTTGTCGCGACGAGCATCAGGATGGCGACGGTCAGCTCGGTGGTCCGGCGTTTGGGATTGATCCCTGCCGGCGCCAGGAGTTGGCGAATGATATCCAGCGACTCATCCGGGACCGGATAGGTGATGAGTGTCTCGCCAGCGAAGTCTTCCGCCTGCAGGATCTTCTTCTGCGCAAGCGGGTGATCATTGGCCACCACGGCCATCAGGCGATACTTGAACAGGTGGTGGAAATCGACGCCATTCTCGGGTTCCTGGCACGATACAAGGGCTACGTCCGCCCTTTCCTTATGCAGCAAGGCCACGGGGTCGGCTTGATAGCCCGATACGAGGTCAACCTCCACCTCTGGCCAGCGGGCGCGAAAGGCGTCGACCGCTGGCATCAGCCAGTCGAAACAGGTGTGGCATTCGAGCGCGATGCGCAGCGTACCTTTTGCGCCCTTTGCCAGCCGCGTCAAGTCCCGCGTGGTCTGGTGCAGGAGCGGCACGACCGCATCGGCAGTTTCCAGTAGCCGCCTGCCCGCCGGCGTGAAAACCACGGGTGTGGATTTGCGCACGAACAGCGGCAATCCGTAGAAGTCTTCAAGCGCCTTGATGTGGTGCGAGAGCGCTCCTTGCGTCAAGCGTAGCCAGCTCGCCGCCTTGGACACACTGCCGCTATCCCGCAATGCAATCAGGGTTTGAAGATGACGGACGTCGATCGGTATTCTTTCCATTAATTTTCTTGAGGTTAATTATCTATATTATTCGTTTGAATAATAAATCTGAAGCGATCACACTGCCAACCTCATACTCACGGCCCAGCAGCCGCGAGCAGACCTTGACCAGTTGCAGTGAGGAATTCAAGTCGATGAGCGGCTACACCATGCACCGCCAGGTGTTCATCCTGGCGACGGCGCAAGCCCTGTTTCAAACCGCTTCCGTCTTGGTAATGACCGTAGGTGGATTGGCTGGCGGCCTTGTAGCGAGCCGTCCAGAATTGGCTACGACCCCGATCGCTGCGATGTTCCTCGGGACAGCGCTAAGCACATTTCCAGCATCCTCCTGGATGGCGAAAATTGGCCGCCGGGCAGGCTTTCTCGCCGGATCCTCTCTTGGAGTCCTGGGCGGGCTGATCGCCGCCCTGGGCGTCTGGCTGGCATCGCTGCCCATACTGTGCGCCGGCACTTTCCTCGTGGGCGCGTACCAGGCATTTGCCCAGTTCTACCGGTTCGCGGCCAGCGAGGTCGCGGACGAGAGATTCCGCTCACGCGCTATCTCGCTAGTCCTCGCTGGCGGGATAGTCGCCGCCTTGCTCGGGCCCTCCTTGGCCCGATATGGCGGTCCGCTCCTGCAACCGGTCTACACCGGTTCGTTCCTCATCTTGGCCGTAGTCTCCCTGGTGGCGACCTGCGCACTGACGGGGTTGCGCATGCCTGACTCTCATATCGACCATGCGGATACGGCCACGGGGCGAAGCTGGTTCGCCATTGTGAGCCAGCCCGCCTACCTGGTTGCGCTGTTCGGCGCGGTCACCGGGTACGGGATCATGATCCTGGCGATGACGGCGACCCCGCTCGCCATGCTCCATCATCGCCACGAACTGTCGGCGGCGTCCACCGTGATCCAGTTGCATGTCCTGGGTATGTTCCTTCCTTCATTCTTCACGGGAGCGTTGATAGCCCGTTTCGGCGTAACCCGGATCATGTTCGTCGGCGTTGCGCTATTGGCAAGCCACGTTTTCATGACCTGGACGGGCACCTCTTTCCATTCGTTTGCAGCGGCCCTGGTGTTGCTGGGTGTGGGTTGGAATTTTCTATACATCGGCGGGACCACGCTCCTGACGACGACGTACACGCCGGCGGAGAAGAGTCGGGCCCAGGCCACCAATGACATGACCATTTTTGCGGTTGGCCTTGCATGTTCGTTTGGCGCTGCAGGATTACTGGAGAAATTTGGCTGGCAGACACTCAATGGGCTGTTGTTGCCGTGGCTGGCCGCGGCTGCCGTTGTGTTGACATGGCATGGCATCAGCAGCGCGCGCAGAACACCCGCCAAACACGTACTACATTTGGGTCGACAATGAAGAGGAATGCAGCGTGAGCAACAAGAATCACTGGAACGATGTCTACCGCACCAAATCCGAGGATGCGGTGAGTTGGTACGCCGCTCATCTCGATACGTCTTTGCGCATGATCCAGCACGTGGCCCCGATGCCCGAGGCCGCAATCATCGATGTTGGCGGCGGCGAAGCCACACTGGCAGATGATTTGCTGGCTCTCGGCTACCGGGATCTGACCGTGCTGGATATTTCGGAAACGGCCATTCAGGCGATGCGGGAACGACTGGGGACGAAGTCCGCGAGTGTGGAATGGCTGGTCACTGACGTGACTACCGCTACCCTGCCCTCCGCTCGCTACGACGTTTGGCATGATCGCGCTGTTTTCCATTTCCTGACGGATCCAGCCGACCGCCAAGCGTACATTGCGCAGGCGACGCAGTCGGTGAAAGCGGATGGTTTCCTCGTTGTTGCAACGTTCGGACCCGATGGCCCGCTCAAGTGCAGCGGATTGGATACCGTCCGCTACGATGCCGCGGCGCTTCAGGCGGAGTTTGGAGCTGGCTTCGCGCTTATGGACAGCACGGTAGAATCTCACCAGACGCCCTTCGGTACCAGCCAGCAGTTCGTTTATTGTCTGTTTAATCGGAAGTAAATGGGGCGTACGCTTGCCCTCCAAGCCGTTCCCGCCATCTCGTCCACATGTCGATCCGCTCAGCATCCCCCGCGCTGGCCGCGGCGCTCCTGTTCGGCGCGAGCACGCCATTCGCCAAAACCTTGGTCGAAGGCGTCGCACCGTTGCTGCTGGCTGGACTTCTCTATCTGGGCAGCGGGCTGGGTCTCGGCATCCTGCTGGCGCTACGTCACATCGGCCGCGGCCACAGCCCGGGGGATGCGCCTGGCTTGCGCATTCCGCGCGCAGACCTGCCCTGGCTGGCGGGTGCGATTGCGACAGGCGGCGTGCTCGGCCCGGCGCTGCTGATGCTCGGGCTGACCCAGACGAGCGGCGCCTCGGCCTCGCTTTTGCTGAATATCGAAGGGGTGCTCACGGCCATCATCGCGTGGTGCGTGTTCAAGGAAAACGCCGACCGCCAGATCGTGCTCGGCATGGTCGCGATCGTGCTCGGCGGCGTACTGCTGTCTTGGGAGCCGGGCGGCACGGCGCCGTCACCCGGGGCGCTGCTCATAGTTGGGGCCTGTCTCTGCTGGGCCATAGACAACAACCTGACGCGTCGGGTCGCCACCAATGACGCCATGCTGATCGCCGGTCTGAAAGGCTTGTCTGCCGGAGCGCTCAGTACGATCCTGGCGCTGCTTGGTGGCGCCGAACTTCCGCCCGTCACCATGGTGGGGGCCAGTCTTGTCGTGGGATTTCTGGGGTACGGCCTGAGCCTGACGCTATTCGTCCTGGCGCTAAGAACGCTGGGAACCGCCAGGACTGGGGCCTACTTTTCAGTGGCGCCGCTAGTCGGGGTGATCATTTCCTTCATCTTGTGGCCCGAGAATCCGGGCCTTTTATTCTGGCCGGCGGCCGCCCTGATGGCGCTGGGCGTGTGGTTGCACCTGCGCGAACGGCATGCGCACGAACATACCCACGAAGCCATGGAACATAGCCACCGTCACGTACACGACGAGCACCACCAGCACGCGCATCCCTTTGCCTGGGATGGCGTCGAGCCGCATACGCATCCGCACCGCCATGAAGCGCTGACGCACACGCATCCCCACTATCCGGATATTCATCACCGGCATCGTCATGGGCCAGGGCATGGAATCCGAGCGCGGAAGGCATAGGTTTTCGCCACCGCCCTCCTCGCCTGCGTGTCTGGGCGTCCAAGGCGGATCCCGTCTTGGATTCAACGCGGCCCCAACACCTCGGCCAATTGCGCGCCCTGGGGCATGCCTCTGAATTTCTTGACCGAGCCGTCGCTCTCCCGCACCACGATGCCGGGCGTGCCTCGGAACCCGCTCGACAGCATCAGCATGTGGTTGTCTTCGAGGGTCTGGAGTACAGCGTCGGGGACGCTGTCGGCAGGCTTGATGCCGCCCTGATCAAACTTGTGTTCGTTTTCGATCAGTGCGGCCGTTGGGTCGGGAGCGCCAAGGATAGCCGCGGCCTTTGCCGGACTGTCTGCCCGGATCACGCCCACGAGCAGATGGCGAAGCTGCACCTTTCCGGCGTCCACCCAGGGGCGCGCTGCTTCCCAGAACTGGTGGCAGTAGGGACAGTTTGCATCGGAGAAAGTGTAGATAATGCGGGGCGCGTCGGGTTTGCCGTCCTGTACCCAGGTCGCGGATTCCAGTTGACTCCACGTCTTTTCGCCCAGCGGCTTTTCAACCAGGTCCCGCAGCTTCATCCGGTCGATGGGCTTGCCATTGGCGTCCAGGCGTGTGCCCACGATGGCGTTGCCATCGCTGGTGAGGTAGACGGCGATGGGGCGGTCTTCTGCCGTGCCGGCGAAAGCGCGCATGCCACCTTCCACATCGAACTCTCCCACGATGGTGAGGCCTTGCGCTTCCAGTGCCTGGATGGCCGGCGGTCGAGCTCCGATCTGGGCCTGGCTGTAGCCGGCTGCCAGCACGAGCGGGATGGCTGCGATGGATGAAATACGCATACGCAATGCAAACATGGTCATTCCTTACTTGGGTAAATCTTGGATGCCGTCTCGGGGCATATTGAAACGCCGCGACATCTTGTCCTTGAGGGCTGCCATGGTGATCTCGCCCAGATGCGTATCCACCAGGCGTCCCTGCGCGTCATAGAACAAGGTCGTGGGCAGGCCGCGCGAATTCACCGCCCGCATGGACGCGGACGCGGGGTCGAGCAAGACATTGCGCAATGCCAGGCCTTCGCTCTGGATGAAGTCATGCGCCTGTTGCGCGCCCTCCCCCTGATTGACCAGGACGATGCTGACGCCCGCGAACTCCGACTGCGCCTGTTCCAGGGCGGGCATCTCACGGCGGCAAGGCGGGCACCAGCTCGCCCAGAGGTTGACGACTAGCGGTTTGCCCTCGTATGACCTCAGCGCGATGGGGTTCCCATCCAGCGTTTGCAACTGCAAGTCCGGCAGACGCGGCGGCTCGAGCAGCAGCGGCAGCAGCGCGCCGCCTGCGAACCAGGCCACGACCCCGGCCAATATGCCCGCGTATATGGGACGGCGCGGCGCCGGCATGGTACGGGTCCGCCACCAGACGAAGGCCAGCGTGGCTGGCACCCCAACCCACCAGTAGTATCCGCCATCCCCGATTGCGATCAGCGCCATGGGAGCCGCGAAGTAGTCTTCCCACCAGAAGGCGATGTATCCCAGGCGCGCCGCCATAATGCCCCAAAACACGCCGTCGAGCAGCACGGCGCCGGCAAGCCGATGAGAAGCGTCCGGCAGGCGTTTGGCCAGCGCGCGGGTCACCAGCCAGGAAAACAGTACAGCCGCGAAGACGCCCATGCTTTGAATGGAGAAGGGACCGATGCCTATCATGGCGTTCCCGCCTTGTTCAGTCGCCCCAGGAAATCAGCGGCGCTGACCTCCCCCACCACGCGGAGGTCTCGGCGCTCCGTGCCGTCGGGTCCCACCAGGATGAGCGTGGGCGGCCCCATGACGCCCCAACGCTTGAGCAGGGCCTGATCCGTTGCGTCGTTGCGTGTCACGTCCGGCCGCAGCACTTGCATGCGCGCCAGCCGCTGCGCCACAGCGGAGTCGCCGAATACATTGCGCTCGATCACGTGGCAACTGATGCACCAGTCGGCGTAGAAGTCGATCAAGGTCCATTGGCCGCGCGCGGCCGCGTCCGCCAGGCGCCTGTCCACGTCCTCGACCGACTTGGCCTCGACGTAGGCTGGCTTGTTGGCGATGGCTGGCACGGCAGCCGACGAGGCGGCGCGCAGGTGCGCCAGCGGTTGCGACAGTGAATCACCGCCCGACGCGGCGCCCACCAGCATGAGAATGGACCACAGGCCTGCGATGGCTCCCAGTGTGCGCAAGGCCCACATCAGGCGCAGCTTTTGCGCGACCGCGTGCGCCCAGGCCAACAGGCCGATGGCGATGGACAGTATCCAGGCCCCCCAGAGCACCAGGCTCAGGGTGGCCGGCAGGAAGCGATCGAGCATCATCACCGCCATCCCGACCATCACGTAGCCGAACGCGATGCGCACGCGATCCATCCACGCTCCCGGCTTGGGCAGTACGCGGGCGCCGAATATGGCGATCACCAGCAGCGGCAGGCCCATGCCCAGGCCCAGGGCAAACAATGCCAAGCCGCCATACAGCGCGCTGCCGGTCTGGCTGATGTAGAGCAGCGCTCCCGCCAAGGGCGCGGTCATGCATGGCCCGACCAGCAATGCCGACAAGAAGCCCAGCGCCGCAGCGCCGACCACGTTTCCGCCCGCGCGCCCCTGGTTGGCGGAGCCGACCCGGTTCAACAAGGCGGACGGCAGGCGCAGTTCGAACGTTCCGAACAAGGAACTGGCGAGAATCAGGAACAAGGCCGCGAACGCTCCCAGCAGCCAGGGGGATTGCAGGGTCGCCTGGAGATTCGCGCCTGCCAAGCCGGCTGCCACGCCCACGGCGGCATAGGTGGCGGCCATTGCCAGCACATACGACAGGGACGTGACGAAAGCGCGCCGCGGACTGGTCTGAGCGCCCACGACCATGCTGGAGATGATGGGGATCATCGGCAAGGTGCAAGGCGTGAAAGCCAGGAGCAGGCCGAAGCCGAAGAACAGCAATGTGCCTGCGATCGGCCCCAGCGTCGCCAGGCGTTGGGCAGCAGCCTGGTCCTCGGCGACGTTGGCTGCGCCGCCGGCGCCCGCCTCCGGCTGACTGGTGGTGGCAGGAGGCTCGGCAGCGCTACCTGCCCCCGCCGCCGTCGCGGGCAAGTTCAATGCCATGGTCTGCGGAGGGTAGCAGATGCCCCCTTCCGCACAGCCTTGCCAATGTAGTGTCAACGGACCTGTGACGGAGGCGGGAAAGCGCAGTCGCAGCGCATCTCCAAGATAGATTTCCGTATCGCCAAAGAACTCGTCATTCTTGGGCGTACCAGGGGGAAGATCCAGGCGGACTTCCTCGCCCTTCCCTGAAACCAGCTTCAATGAGTGGCGATAGACATAGTAGTTCTCGGCAATGTGTCCTTGCGCCGCCAGTTCCGTCCCCTGCTGCTGAACCTGCGCCAGTTTGAATACATCGACAGGATCCAGAAATTCAGCCTCTTCCTGCCAGGAAAACAGGCCTGCACTCCCCCATGCACTGCCGATGGCTAAAAAAAACAGAAACACAACGGCCAGTACTCGTCGATATACAAACAACCTCATTCCTCCGGGGCAATAGTCGGCCTTCCCAAACCGCCCTCATGTTGAGGCGCAGGGGAGCTTATCCAGCCATGATGGAGGAGATCGATTAACCGAAACTAAAGAAGGGAAAGCAGGCGCGGAACGAACGGACATCAAGGCGCCGGCCATTCTTGGCTGAAAAGTTCTGGCCTAACATATGGGCCCTGGGTTGCAACGAATCGGGATTCAAATGCGGGTATTGCTGGTAGAAGACGATGAACTGATCGGCAAAGGAATCGTGGCTGGCTTGCGCGCGCATGGCATCACGGTGCATCACGTTTGCACTGCCGTTGACGCTGAAGCCGCCCAAACGGAAAACTCCTTCAATGCCTTGGTGCTCGACCTGGGACTTCCGGACCGTGACGGAATGGAATTGCTCTCTGCCGTGCGTAGCATTGAACCGTGTTTGCCCGTGCTGATACTGTCCGCCCGGGATGCCATCGACCACAGGATCGCGGGCCTGCAACAAGGCGCCGACGACTACATGACCAAACCGTTTGACTTGCGCGAACTGGCAGCGCGATTGCATGCGCTGGTCAGGCGCACTCAGGGGCGCGCAGCCCAGATCATTGTGGCGGGACCTTTGCGTCTGGAGCCCGAAAGCGGCCTGGCTTGGTTGGGAGGCCAAGCCATTTCGCTATCGCGTCGCGAGGTGGATCTGCTGGCGCATCTGGCCGCGGCCAATGCGCGGTGGATCCCTCCTGATCTACTCAATGAACGCCTGTACGGGCTGGGCGAGGAAGTGAGCAGCAACGCGCTCAACGTTCATATCCACAACCTGCGCCGCAAGCTTGGCGCTGACGTGATTGAAACGTCGCGTGGATTGGGATTCCGGCTGGGTTGGAGGCTCGACGCATGAGTTTGCGTCTTCGTGCAGTCCTGATTGCAGGACTTTCTCTCATGGTCTTGTGGGCGGCGGCGGCGGCCTGGATGATGCTGGGCGTCCGCGCCGACCTTGCCCGCACGCTTGATGGTCGCCTGGCCATGTCGGCTCGCATGGTCTCGGGCTTGCTTGCCGGGTCTGTCATAGATCCCAACGCCAAGACTACGGATTTCACGCAAGCCATCCGCGTCAACGGCAGCGAAGGAATCGCTTGCGAGATTCGCGCGCTGCGCGGTGAGGTCCTGGCGCGCACCAGCGGCAGTCCGGCCTCGGATTTCGACAGCCTGCCCGCCGGTTACAGCACGCGCATGGTCGCCGGACACGAGTGGCGGATTTATGTGCTTCGCGATGACAGTTATCAAATAACGACAGCGGATCGCGTCGAGCAAAGGAACACGCTGATCAATGAGCTGCTGTTTGCGGCTGGCGTGCCCTTCCTGATCGCGCTTCTTGGCGGGCTGGCTGCCCTGTGGATCGGTATCGGGCAAGGCCTTGCGCCGCTGCAAGCCTTGCGCATGCAGTTGCGGGCCAAGCAAACGGACGATACCACCCCTATCGCTGTCGCAAAGCCGCCCACCGAGCTTCGTCCTGTGCTGGATGCCATGAACGGATTGTTGGGACGCTTATCGCTGGCACTCTCCGGTCAGCGAGCGTTTACCGACGCGGCGGCGCACGAGTTGCGGACACCGCTGACCGTGATCGATACCCACCTGCAAGTGGCCAGGTTGACCGAAGGGGAAGAAGCCGAATCGTCACTCTGCAGTGCCGAGGAAGGCGTGAAGCGCCTGCGGGGTACGCTCGACCAGATGATGATTCTGGCGCGTGCCGAAGCATCGCCCAATTCGGAAAACGGGTGTACGTCCATCCAGGAGGTCATCGCCAGCGTCATCGATGCGACAACTGTCGAAGCGCGGCTGCGCCTGGCGGTATCCGTCGACGGCGCTGATGCTTGCTGCGCCATTCCACGCGAAATGCTGGAGGCTGCCATCCGCAACCTGGTGGACAATGCGATTCGCTACTCCCCCTATGACATGCCTGTCGAAGTCGTTGCCCGCTTCGATTCTCCAACCCGACAATGCCGCATCGTCGTGGCGGACCGGGGGCCGGGGCTCAGCGAGGATCAGGCAGCCAAGATTGGCCAACGCTTCTGGCGCGGGGACCAAGGCCGAAGCCGCAACGACGGCGCGGGTCTTGGCATCTCGATCGTGCATGCCATTGCCAAGCGGTTCGGGGGAGCATTGCATCTCAAGCCCCGGGAAGGTGGCGGTTTGGTCGCGGAACTTGAGTTTCCGTGCTGTCCGTAATTGGAGCGTGTTATGAACTTTGGAGCCACCGTGACCGAACCGACCGCCATTGAAGTTTCAGCCGAAGCCGCATCTCATAAGGGCGAATTTTTCCTGATCGACGCCAGCTTCTTGGGAAACGGCAGGATTTCCGGCATCGAAATCGCCAACGAAGAGAAGCTGATCGATCCGGGGATGAATGTCGTCTCGCGTCCTAATGGAATGCCAGATCAGTATCCGGAGCGTCCCCGCCTGGTTCATGTACCGGAGAAAGGCGGAATGCCACGCGATCTGGAGGTGCTTGCTGGCATATGGATTGTGTCGGAGCCATTGAAGCAACTGTTTGAGCAGTTGGACGCCGAGGCGTTTGCATTTGTGGCGTGCGACTTCAGCCTGGCTGACGGCAGCCCCGCCCCTCAGTACTACCTAGGCAATGTGCTGCGCAGACTCGACGCCCTGGATGAAGCCTCTTCCCGCGTGAGGATCAAGTTCGAGCATAACTATCAGACCGGCGAGGACGAGAAACTTTACAGCCTCGTCGGCGGAGCCAGCCTGGTGTTCAAACAGGATGTGGTGGGAGATGCCCATATCTTCCGCCAGGATCGCATGGGAGCGCCTCCCATCTGCGACCGCGCGATGTTTGATGCATTGAGTGCGGCCAACTTCTCCGGCGTACGGCTGCGCGATGTAGCCGATATCTAGAGGCACGTTTACTTAGGCCCGCGGCGGGCCTGCATGCATAAATAGTTCAATAATTGTTGTATCATTGATCAATGAATGAAGATCAAGCCGTTACTGCCCTGAATGCCCTGGCCCATGCCCAACGCCTGCGCGTTTTTCGTGCGCTTGTCGTCGCGGGGCCCGACGGCCTTACACCCAGTGTCATGGCCGAAGGGCTTGGCGTTGCCCGCAACGCGTTGTCTTTCCACTTGAAGGAGCTTGCGCACGCAGCCCTGGTCAGCGTCGAGCAGCAAGGCCGGAATCTGATCTACCGCGCGGATTTCTCCCAGATGAATGGCTTGCTCGGATACCTTACCGAGCATTGCTGCGCGGGCGCGGCTGGTGAGGGAGCCGAGACCGGCGCCAGCGCGGCATGCAGCCCGCCATCCCGCCTCCTCCAGCGGCATTGATACATGCTCGACGCTCCCGTACGCGTCGTTGGCTCCCTGGGCACGGCTCAGACGCTCGCCTGGGCGTCTTCCTATTACCTGCCGGCGATGCTGGCGGATCCGATGGCCCGCGACCTGGGGGTGTCGGCGCCGGCGGTGTATGCGGCGTTTTCCGCTGCGATGGTGGCTTCGGCCGTGGTCGGTCCCTGGGCGGGACTAGCGATCGACCGCCATGGCGGGCGCGTCGTATTGGCCGGCACGAGCCTGCTGTTTGCGCTGGGGCTGGGCTTGCTGGGCGCCGCCCAGGGCCTCTGGACGATGGTCGCCGCCTGGCTGGTTATCGGCGTGGCGATGGGGGCCGGACTCTACGAAGCAGCCTTCTCCAGCCTGGTGCGGCTGTATGGCCATCACGCCCGCGGCGCCATCACGGGGATCACGCTGATTGCCGGTTTTGCGAGCACGGTGGGATGGCCGCTTTCGGCCTGGATGGAAACCCAATTCGGTTGGCGCGGCGCGTGCCTGGGCTGGGCAGGATTGCACCTGCTGGTCGGCCTGCCGTTGAACGCATGGTTTCCGAAAGCGCCGGGCGCGGGACGAACGCAAGAGCCTGCGGACAATGTGCAGGATGTCCCCTCCTCTGCCCCCCAGCCGCGGCAGCAGAGGTATGCCACCGCCCTCCTCGCCTTCGTGTTTGCGGCGACCTGGTTCATCAGCACCGCGATGGCCACGCATTTGCCGCGCATGCTGGAAGCCACGGGCGCCACGCTCGCAGCCGCCGTGGCCGTGGGTGCGCTCATCGGTCCGGCGCAGGTTGCGGGCCGCCTGCTGGAATTCGGTTTCTTGCGGCGGGTTCATCCCTTGTTGTCCGCGCGCCTGGCTGCGCTGGCGCATCCGGCCGGGGTTGCCCTGCTGCTGGGAGGCGGTCCGGTAATGGCGCCGGTGTTCGCCGTCCTGCATGGGGCGGGCAACGGCATCCTGACCATTGCCAAGGGGACCTTGCCGCTGGTGCTGTTCGGCCCCCAGGGCTATGGCGCGCGCCAGGGCTGGCTGATGATGCCGGCGCGGGTGGCGCAGGCGCTAGCGCCATTTCTTTTCGGGGTGGCGCTGGACCGCTGGGGGGGCAACGCGCTGTGGCTGTCCGGGGGCATAGGGCTTGGCGCCTTTGCCGCGCTATTGCTGCTGCGTGCGCGGGCGTCGGCCGATTGAAATCTGAGTGTCGTATGTATAGAGGTGTTGCATGAAGTTGATCCAGAAAACCATTGAGACCCGCATCGGCGCGGAGGTGGTCCGTGTCTGAAACCCTGGCCGATTTGCCCAACATTGATTCGTCGTTGTTCCATCGCCCCGGCGAGGCCGGGCTGTTTCCTGCCGTGCGGGCCGCGCACGCGCCGCGGTTCCTGCTGCTGTACGGTTCGTTGCGCGAACGCTCCTATAGCCGCCTGGTGGCCGAGGAAGCCGCGCGCCTGTTGCGGGCGCTGGGGGGCGAGACCCGGCTGTTCAATCCTTCGGGACTGCCGCTGGTCGATGACGCCAGCGATGACCATCCCAAGGTGCGCGAGCTGCATGAGCTGGTCCAATGGGCCGAAGGCATGGTCTGGAGTTCGCCCGAGCGTCACGGCGCAATGACGGGATTGATGAAGACGCAGATCGACTGGATTCCGCTGTCGGTGGGCGCGGTGCGCCCGACCCAGGGCAAGACGCTGGCGGTGATGCAGGTGTCGGGCGGATCGCAGTCCTTCAACGCCGTGAACCAGATGCGGGTGCTGGGGCGCTGGATGCGCATGTTGACCATTCCCAATCAATCGTCGGTGGCCAAGGCCTACCAGGAATTCGACGAGGCGGGACGCATGAAGCCATCGCCCTACTACGATCGCGTGGTCGACGTCGTCGAGGAACTGATGAAGTTCACCCTGCTTACGCGGGATGCCTCGCCCTATTTGGTGGACCGCTATAGCGAGCGCAAGGAGGCGGCCGCCGATCTGTCGCGCCGGATGAAGCAGGCGTCCATCTAGATGGACTCATCGCGGCGCGCGGGCCTGGATTTTCAACTGGGCTTTCCATGCGCGCCTGCGCCACCACAGCCAGATGCCGCTGATGCCCAGCACGCCCAGGCCCAGGCCGAGCAAGGCCACGATGGCTTCGCCGGCCACCCCGCCCAACTCTCCCGTGTGCAGCGGATAAAGCACCGAGTTGATCCGGGCGCCCGGATCCAGCTGATTCCAGCGCTGCGCCGCCAGCACTGTGCCGTCGCGCGGGTCGAGCCAGACGGTGGATCTGCCGTTTGGATGCGGATCGTCGGGCACGCGCATGCGTATGGCCAAGGGGCGGTCGATGCGCGGCGTGTACAGCAGGTAGCCAATCGCGCCGTCCGGAAATGCCGCTTGTGCGGTTGCGGCCAATTCGTCCAGGGAGCGCGGCGGGATGGCGCCCGCTGGCCGCGCCGGCAGCTTGGGCGCCACGACCGGGGGCTGGCCGCTGGCCAGCGTGATCCAGCCGCCTATCGGACGCCATGCCAGATAGGCGCCGCTGGCCATGCACACCGCCAGCAGCAGCGCGAGGATGGCACCGCCGTTGCGGTGCACGTCGAACAAGGCGCGCAGCGCGCCCTTGTTGAACACCATGCGCAAGGACGGCGGCCATTTGCGCGGCCACCATACGATCAGGCCCGACACCGCCAGGACCAGATAGGCCAGCGCGGCCCAGGCCAGTACGGCTTTGCCGGTCCGGTCCAGCATCAAGGCGCTGTGCAGCTTGTAGGCCAGGGCTACGATGCCTTCGTCCTCTCCCCTTCTGCCCTGCTCCCGGCCGCTGCCCGGATCGAGATAGACCGTGCCGTCCCAGGCGCTCGGCGCCCTCACCCTGACCTGCATGGTTTCGGCGGGCTCGCGCGGCGGGCGGAAGGTGAAGGAGGCCTGCGGGCCGAACTCCGCGGCCAGATTGCGGCGTATGGACTCGAACGAGGCCAGCTGGCCGACGCCGACACCGTCGTTGCCGGCGACGAAAAGTGTCGGATGCAGCAGCTTGTCCAGCGGCCGCGCGGCCACGAGGAAGGCGCCGGTCAGGCCGGACAGGATCAGGATCCCGCCCAGGCCCAGCGCCACCCAGCGGTGGCAGAGCAGCCAGATACGCCGGGGCATCAGTAGGCCAGGCGCGCCTGCAGGTAGACCATGCGCGGCGCGCCCACCATGCGGCCGCCGTTGGTGTCGACGTTGCGGGTGTAGTAGCGCCGGTCAAACAGGTTGTTCACGCCCACCGCCAGCTCGCTGCCCTTCCATTGGGGCAATTTGTAGCTGAGCTGCGTGTTCCAGACGCTGAAACCCGGCACGCGGCCGTTGGTCGCGGCGGCGTTCTCCTCTTCGGTGTTGGCGGTGTCCGAGTACTGGCCGCTCTGTGCCGTCGTGTAGAGGTTGAAAGTCCAGTTGTTGCGCATGTAGCGTCCGCCCAGCGTGCCGGTCTGGCGCGAATAGAACGGCACGTCCCGGCCTTCGAATTCGCCGGATTTCTGGATGGCGCGCACGTAGGTGTAGTTGGCGTAGAGATTCAGGCCGGCGAGCGGGCCGGACTTGTCGAAGTCGTAGTCGATGGCGAATTCGACGCCGTTGTGGGTGGTGGCGCCCAGGTTGCGGAACACGGCCGGATTGGTGCCGGGTATCGACAGGATCTGGTTGTCGAACTTCAGGTTGAAGACCGTGAACTCGGTGTGGGTCTGTTCGCCCGAGTAGCGCAGGCCGGCTTCCAGGGTCTTGGCGACTTCCGGGCTGAGCGGATTGGAGGCCGACATCGAGTTCAGCTGCGTGTACTGCACCGCGCCGAACGAGGTGTTGTAGTTGGTATAGAGCGTCAACGCATCGTCGACCAGATAGGCGATGTTCAGCGAAGGCAGGCCGCGGCTGTTGCGCAGGTCGAACGGCGTGTCGTTGGCGGTGCCGCTGGGCTGGCGGTTGGTGCGGATGTGTTCATAGCGCACGCCGGGCGTGACGCGCCATTTGCCGTAGGCGATGCGGTCGTCCAGATAGATGGAGTGCGCTTCGGTCTTGTTGTCGAAGACCTGTGCCGCGCCGATGCGTTGGCCCGTGGCCAGGGATTCCGAATAGCGCCGGTCCTGGCCGGTTTCGTGGATGTAGCGGTAGCCGATGGTCACGTCGTGCGTGGTCGGCCCCCATTCCAGGCGCTGCGTGTAACGCGGCTCTATGCCCAGTACCTGGTTGTTGCGCGGCTGATAATCGTTGCGGCCCGTCGCGGTATTGATGAGCGAACTCTGGCGCGAGCTGTCGTAGTGATAGACCCGGGCCTCGAATTCCTGGGTGTCCGAGATCGAATTGAGGTATCCGATGTCGACCTGATCGCGCTGCCCTTTCCAGTAATCGGTGGGATGGGTGTTCTGGAATGGATCGTCGCGGTACTGCGCCACCGTCAGGCCGCCCGGCGTCATCGATTTGACGTCGTAATGGGCGAACTTGCCGTAGATTTCCGACGTCGGGGTCAGCTCGAAGCGCCATTTCAGCGCCACGTCGTTGTAGCGGTCATGGCTGGCATCGCGCCATTGTTCGCCGTCCATGCCGGAGTACATCAGCGCCACGCCCAGCCCGTTTTCGAACTGCGTGCCCAGGAAGCCGGTGTATTGGGTATTGGTGCCGCCCTGGCTGAAGATGTTGTAGCGGGCGGAGGCCTCGGCGGTGAGTCCGCTGCCAGTCGGAATCGAGCGGGTCTTGAAGTTGATTACGCCGCCCACGTTCTGCGGGCCATAGCGCACCGCCCCGCCGCCCCGCACCACGTCGATGGCTTCGATGTTGCCCAGGCTGGTCGGCGACATCACCAGGTTCGGCTGGCCATAAGGGGCCATGGCCATGGGGATGCCGTCCAGCAGCATGGTGGTGCGAAATGAATTGCGCGGGTTCAGGCCGCGGATGCCGACGTGCAGGCCGACCGAGCTGCCGCTGGCGCTGGTGCTGCCGCTGATCTGCACACCGGGCACGCGCCGCAGCACGTCGGCCACGCTGGTGGCGCCGCTGTTCTGGATCTCGTCGCGCTTGACCAGCGTGCGGGCTCCGCCAAAGGTCTGCACGCTGTTTTCCAGGCCGGTGCCCAGCCAGTCGCCGCTGACCTGGATCGATTCCAGCGTGTTGGCGTTGCCGGCAGGCACGGCCTTGGCCGCAGGGGCTGGCGCGCGCACCACGTATCCCTGGCCGCCCTGCTCCTCCGCGGCGAGGCCGGTGCCGGCCAGCAGCCTGGCCAGCCCCGATTCCACGCCATAGCTGCCGTCCAGGCCCTGCGTCCTCAGTCCGCGCGTGTCCTCGGGCCGGAAGGAAACGGTGATGCCGCCCGCCTTGGCGAAGGCGGAAAGCGCCTGGTCCAGGGGACCTGCCGGGATGCGGTAGTCGTGCGTCGCGGCCGGGGCCGAGCTTTGGGCCGCGGCGGGCGGCGCGGCGGCGAAGGCGGCGGCCAGGCTCAGTGTCAATCCGGCCAAGCGCAGGACGCGGGGTTGGGTTTTGTCTACGACTGCCACTTGGTCACATCCCTACAGGTCATCAATGCGCGGTATGCCGGATGAGCGCGGGGAAAAGGGACAAGGGCGTAGCGGCAAAGTTGTAAGCGAGTGAAACCAGGCGGCTTTCAGCGCCTCAGGGTGACCCAGTAGGCGGTACGCGTGACGACGCGCAGATCCAGGGTCTTGGCCACGACGGCAAGCAGCGCGTCGGTGTCTTGTAGGCGGAATACGCCAGATACCCGCAGGCCGCCCACCGCCGGGTCGCAGCGCAATACGCCGCGCCGGTAGCGCGAGACCTCGGCCAGCAAGGCGTCCAGGCGCATGTTGTCGGCTTCGAGGACGCCGCGCGTCCATCCGGGCGCGTCTGACCTGGCCTGTGCGTTCGGCAGAAAGGCATTGGCGGTGAAGCGCACCGACTCGCCGGCATTGAAGATCCGCTCCGGACTGCCATTCCCGAGGGTGACGGCGACGCGATGTTCCAGCACGGTCAGCTCGGTCTGGACGTCGCCATCGTCCAGTTGCCGGACGACAAACCGGGTGCCCAAGGCGCGCAAGCGGCCCTGGGGAGTCTCCACGATGAAGGGCCGCGCCCTGCCCGCCGGGTCGGCGGCCGTGCGCACATAGATTTCGCCGCCGCGCAGGTGCAGCAGGCGCATTTCGTCGGAGTAGCCCACCTCCATGGCCGTATCGGTATTCAGATGGACCTGGCTGCCGTCGGCCAGCCGCAGGTCCTGGTTTTCGCCCACCGCCGTGCGATAGGCGCCTGCCGGCTCCGCATACAGGCGGTAGGTCAGCAAGGCGGCGGGCGCGGCAACCCCCAGGACCGCCAGCGTACGCAGCACGGCGCGCCGGCTGACTTGCGACGGGCGCGTCAAGAGCGGCACGCCAACCGAGGCCGGCACCGTGTCGAACTGCTGCATCAGGCGCTGGGCGCGTTGCCAGGCAAGCTCGCGTTCGGGATGACCGTGACGCCAGCGTTCGAAGGCGGCGTGATCCGCCGGTCCGGCCTCGCCGGAATGCAGGCGCACGAGCCAGCGGGCGGCTTCCCGTATGACGGAGGCGTCTAGCGGTTTGGATTCGGCGGCGGCCATGGGTCAGGAATCCAGCATGGTCAGGCAGATTTCGAAGCCCTGGGCCATGTAGCGCTTCACCGTGCGGTCGCTCAAGCCGGTGCGGGCGGCGATTTCGACGTAGGTGAGCCCTTCCAGTTGCGACAGGACGAACACCTCGCGCGCCTGGGGCGCCAGATTGCCGAGCATGCGGTCCAACTGTTGCAGCGCTTGCTGCACGCCCAGCAGCATCTCGGGCGAGGCTTCCAATTCGGGCGGCAGCGCGGCCAAGGCCTCGAGCCAGGCGCGTTCCAGCGAGCGGCGGCGCCAGTGATCGTTGAGCAGCCCCCGCGCGATGGTGGTCAGATAGGCCCTGGGCTGGCGCAGCGTGCGGACTTCCTCGGGATGGCGCAGCACGCGCAGAAAGGTGTCGTGCGCGAAGTCCGCGGCCTCATCGCCATGGCCGAGGCGATGCCGCCACCATTGGCAGAGCCAGTCGTAGTGGTTTTCGCAGAGTAGCTGGAGCGGCTGTAGGGGCTTGGACATGCTCGAACGCCCCCGATAGGCAGCGCGATGACACGGAATGGCGGCCTGGCCGGATTCAGCCCGGCGGCCAGCGGGGCTAAATGATACCAAGAACCGTTCGCAGTATCGAATCGCGCGGAGCCCTGCGGGGCGTTCAGAACGGCACCATCACCTTCAACGTGCCGCGATGGCTTTGTATGTGGGACGAAAAATCCCCGTCGTACTGCAACCGGAAGTCCAGGCCGCCCGCGTTGGATACCTGCAGGCCCGCGCCGATGCGGCCGATGACGTCGTCCATGGGCACCGAGGTCTCGAAGGCGCCCGAGCCTGCCGGCGCGCCCTGCAAGCGCGACTTGACCGTGTACTCGTCCTTGGACAGGAACGACACGCCGCCATACATGTAGGGGCGCATGGTTGCGCCGCTCTTCAGCGCCACCTTGCCGCCCAGTTCCAGCGTCGGCGACAGGGCCATGACGAATTCGTTGCTGCTTTCCACGTCCAGATGCAGGGCGTCGCGGGATTCGCTGTAGCCGGGCATGTGGGTGTAGGACGCGTCCACGTCCACATAGGGTTTCAGGTAAACGTGTTCCCCGGCGTAGGTGCGCGCGATGCGCAGGCGCAAGGCCGCGCCGTAGACGTCCAGATCCGAGTCGGCCGTGCTTTGCATGCCGGGGATGCGGATGCTGCGGTTGATGTCGTACTGGCCGTAGCCGCCGCCCAGGGCCGCGGACAGGGTCCAGGGTCCGGTTTCGCGCTTGACCACCACGCCGGCATAACCGCTGTCGCCCTTGCCGCTGACCCGTCCGTCGTCGCCGCTCAGATGGCTGTTTTGGTAGGCAACGGACCCGCCCAGGAACCAGCCCGGACTGACCTGGCGCTGGCCGCCGAACTGGTAGGTGACGCCATCGAACGAAAATCCGGAGACCCCGCCGTCGCCGTCCTGGTTGGTATTGATGCCGGACACCTGGCCCCACAGGCAATCCTGCTCGCCGGTCAGCGCGTCGCCGCCCTGGAATGCCGGGCACGACATCATGGCGCCGGTAAAGCGCGCCATGCTGGCCTGCATCTGCGCGGCAGGCGCCACGGTGACGCCGGCCGACAGGTCGGACAGCCGGTTCGAATAGGTGTCGGCGCTTTCGCGGGAGGCCATGTCCAGCGCCGCGAACAAGGACGCCATGGCGGCGTTGCCACCCAGGTTCCAGGCGCCCTGCAGATGATTCGCAACCGAGCGCTGATTGGCGGCCAATTGCATGGACGGCGCGGCGAAGTCGGCCTGCGTTGCGCGCACGCGCACGTTCTTGCCGTCCAGCCTGGCGTCGTAGTCGATCACCGGGCTGTCCTTGGCAACGGGGCTGCCTTGCACATCGCCTTGCAGCGTCGCCACGGTGACTTCGTGATCGGGCAGCAAGGTGATGGGCTGGACATTGGCCTGGCCGTTCAGGCGGGTATCGCCCTGCACCACCATGCTCGGCGATTTGAGGTTGGCGAAGTCCACGTCCGCCTGCAGCAGGCCGCCGGCCTGCAGGTTGAAATTCCCCGTAACCATGAGCGTGTCGAAGGCGCCGGACCTGCCTATGGCGACCAGCCCCGCGTTGTCGATGTTGGCCTGATAAAGCGTGGCGTCGCTCAGGGTGCCGCTGGCGGCGTTCCAGACGTTGCAGGCGATGCCGCCCGCGCCGCCGCCGCATTCGATGTTGCCCAGCACGGTCCCCGCATTGTTGACGGACAGGCTGGCGCCGGGGGCGCTGGCCAGGAAGCTCACGGTCTTGGCCTGCTGCAGGGCGGCGCCGTCGTAGCGTACGGCGCTGCCGCCTGCGCCGGCGATGATCATGCCCGCCGAGCCCACGGTCAGCGTGTTCTGCTTGTCGCCGACGATCCAGACGCCATATGCGCCCGCGCCGGTGCCGCCGCTGACCGAACCGTCGACGGTGACCGCGACCTGGCCCGAACCTTGCGGACCGGCGCTTTGCGCAAAGATGCCGGTGGCGCCGGCGCCGGTGGCGGCGATGCTGCCGCTCTGCGTCAGCGTGACGTTCCCGCCGGATCCCGTGCTGCCGGCGCCTGCCGTGCTGCCGGCGAAGCCGCCGGCGGCATTGCCGCCCAGCCCGCCCCCGCCGCCGATGGATTGGGCGATCACGCCGAAGGCGTAGGCGCCCTGGGTCGTGATGTTGCTGGCGACATTGAGGTTAAGCGCGCCGCCGTTACCGTTGCCACCCGTCTGGCCGCTGCCTGGGGTCCAGCCGCCCGAGTCCAGCTGCAAGCCCTTGCTGGTGTCGCCCGCGATGCCTCCGCCGCCGCCGATGGACTGGGCGATCAGGCCATGGGAGCCCGCGCCGCTGGTGCTGATGTGGCTGCCGGCATTCAAGGTCAGGGTCACGGCGCCGCCGTCGCCGGCCGCGCCGCCGCGCCCGCCCAGCGACACGCCAGACAGGTTGCTGGCGTCGCCCGCGCCGCCCAGCCCGCCGCCGCCGCCGATCGATTGGGCCAGCACGCCATAGGCGCGCGCGCCTTGCGTGGTGGCGGCGATGCCGGTGGCGACGTCGATGGCGCCGCCCGAGCCGGACAAGCCGCCGTTGCCGCCCACTGCGACGCTCATGGAATGGCTGTCCTGCTGCAGCTTGGAGCTGCTGTTGCCCGCGCCGGCCGTGCCGCCGCCTCCGCCGATAGATTGCATCGCCAGCGCCGGGGAGTCGTCGCCCGCGGTCTGGACATTCAGCCAGCTTCCGCCGCCGGAGGTCAGGATGTTGCCGCCGTTGCCGGCCACGCCGCCTGTGCCGCCAAACGAGGCGCCGACGGTGATGGTGCCTTGGGCCTGGTCCGAGCCATCGCCGCCCTGCCCGCCGCCCCCGCCGATCGATTGCAGCAGCACGCCGTAGGCGTTGTAGCCGGTGGTGGCGATGCTGTTGCCATGGTCGTCGTCGAAGAGGAAGCTCAGGACACCGCCATTGCCGCCGGCGCCGCCGCTGCCGCCCACGCCGATGATCGCGTTGGCCTTGATCTTGCTGCCCGAGGCGCTGGACGATCCGCCCACGCCGCCGCCCCCGCCTATGGATTGGGCCACCAGGCCGTCGGCCCAGTCGCCGGCGGTGGCGATCTTGCCCGCGTAGTTCACGGTGACGTTGCCGCCATGGCCGCCCGTGCCGCCGGTGCCGCCCACGTCCACGCCGAATTGATACGTGCTGTTTTCGTCGTCGAGCCGTTCCTTGTTGTCGCTGTGATTGCCGATGCGGTCCAGGATGGGATAGGACGAGGCGTCGGCGCCCAGCGATCCGCCCAGCCCGCCGCCGCCGCCGATCGATTGCAGCAGCACGCCATCGGCGTCGCCGCCTTCGGTGCGGATGGCGCCTTGCAATGTCGCATTGATGCTGCCGCCAGTGGCGCCGGAACCGCCGGTCGCGCCCAGGCCCACCTGCAGACGGGCTGACGGACGCTCTTCGGCGCTGCCAGCCACATTCAGCGTGCCGCCCTGCGAGGCCCCGCCGCCGCCGCCGATGGACTGCGCCACGATGCCGCGCGAACCCGAGCCCAGCGTGCGGATGGCGAAGTTGGGATTCAGCGTCACGTCCACATTGCCGCCGGTGCCGCCCGAGCCGCCGGTACCGCCCAGGGCCAGGGTCAGCTTGACGTTAGTGGGCCCGCCGTGGGTGTAGGCGTTGCTGCTGCCGACCCCGCCGTTGCCGCCGCCTCCGCCTATGGATTGCGCCAGCACGCCATTGGCGTAGTCGCCATAGGTCACGATGGTGGATGCCGAGGGGACGCGCACGCCAGGCGGGGTCAGCAACGACGGCGGCATGCCGACATAGGCGCCGTTGGCATCGCCCAGGCTCACGCCCACCGCGCCGCCGTTGCCGCCTGCCGAACCGGAACCGCCCAGCGTCATGCCGGCCGACAGCGAGATCGTGGTCGCATCGCCCAGCACGGTGGACAGCACGGACGAATCGCCGCCATTGCCGCCCCCGCCGCCGATGGACTGGGCCATCACGGCGTGGGAGCCGTCGCCCAAGGTGGCGACCGTGGAACCGTTGCTGAGGTTGACCTGGGTGACGCACGCGCCATCCCCCGGCGGGCAGGCGCTGCCGCCCGCCCCGCCGCTGCCGCCCACCGCGGCTTCGAAATTGAACGCCAGGGACGCGCCCTCGCCGGTGGGTACCGCCACCACCAGGTCGCTGGCGCTGGAGCTGCCGCCATTGCCGCCGCCCCCGCCTATGGTCTGCGCCAGGATGCCGAAGGAATCGTTGGGCGCGTAGGTCGAGGGATCGATGTTCGGGCTGGCGTAATCCATGCCGGTGGCGACGTGGGAGCCGCTCAGGTTCACGATGGAGGAATAGCCGGTGCCGCCCGAGCCGCCGCTGCCGCCCAACACCACCGCGGCATTGAAGCCCACCGTGACGTCGTAATAGCTGGCGTCGCCGCCGTTGCCGCCGCCTCCGCCTATGGATTGGGCCAGGATGCCGGCCGAATGGGCGCCGCCGGTGCTGATGTTGAGATTGCTGTAACCCACCTTGACCTCGGCGGCATTGCCGCCCGCGCCGCCGCTACCGCCCAATTGCAGCGCCGCGAAGGATGCCACGCTGGCGTTCTTGACGCTGCCGCCCGTGCCGCCGCCGCCGCCGATGCTTTGCGCGATGATGCCGGGTGCGTAGTTGCCGTGAGTGGTGAGGTTCGCGGTCGAGTACGTCAGCGTGCCGTCGCAGCCGCCCTGGTTGCTCATGCAGACTGTGCCGCCGTTGCCGCCGCCGCTGGCGCTGCCGCCGATCGCCACCGATACGCCCACCGATGCGGTGAAGGTATCGCCGCCGTTGCCGCCGCCGCCGCCCACGGACTGGGCCAGCACGCCCGCGCCGAATTGGCCCGCGGTCTGGATCGAGCCCAGGTCCTGGATGATGACGTTGCCGCCCGCACCGCCCCCGGCGCCGCCGCCGCCCACGCCCAGCACGCCGATGCTGTCGCCGCCGCTGCCGCCGCCGCCGCCGATGGACTGGGCCACCATGCCGATGGCGGCGTTGCCGGCCGTCGTGATGGAGCCGGTATTGCCGATCACCACCGTGCTGCCCGACGAGCCGGTGGCCCCGGCCGAGCTGCCGCCTACGCTGAGCAGGCCAGTGGCGCTGCCCGAGGCCCCGCCGCCGCCGCCGATGGATTGGCCTATCATGCCGTGCGAGTTGTAGCCCGAGGTGGCGATGGACCCGCTGTTGCTCAGGGTGACCTGGCCGGCCGCCCCGCCGCCCGCGCCGTCCCCGCCCAAGGAAACCAGTTCGGCCGTGTCCGCGCCGCCCGCCCCGCCGCTGCCGGCAATGGACTGGGCCAGCACGCCGTAGGCGTGGTCGCCGACAGTGGTGACCGTGGCGCCTGTCGCCACATTGACCGCGCCAGCGTTGCCGCCATTGCCGCCATTGCCGCCCTGGCCGCCCAACACCGACACGAAGTCGCTGCCCGTGCCGCCGCCGCCGCCGACCGACTGCGCCACGATGCCGGTGGAAAAATTGCCCGTCGTGCTGATGGCGCTGCCGCTGGCGGTGGAAATGTTGACGGCGCTGGCGTTGCCGCCAAACCCGCCGCCCCCGCCCTGCCCGGCCAGCTTGGTGCTGTCGGTGCCGTCGCCGCCCTGCCCGCCCAGGCTTTGCGCCGCCAGGCCGGGCAGGTTGTCGCCGCGGGTCGCGACGCTGCCGCCCTGATAGAGATTGATCGCCACGGCACCACCCGTGCCGCCATTGCCGCCGGAATGGTCCTTGTCCGGGCCTTTGCCGCCCTTGCCGCCAATGGCGCGGGCGGCAACGCCGGCGCCCTGCACGGTCGCGCCGGCCGCCGAACCGGCCACGTCCAGCAGCACCGAGCCATTCACGTCCACGGTCACCTTCTGGGTCCAGCTGTCCGAGGTGCCGCCGCCATTGCCGCCGTTATCGCTGTTGTCGGTCGACGCGGTGCCGTCGCCGCCTATGCTTTGCGCGTAGATGCCAAAGACCGTGGCGCTGTCGAAGACCTGCCAGTAGCTGTTGGCCTGGCCCTGGTGCGTCACTTGCACGGTGCCGCCGGTGCCGGCATTGCCGTTGTTGTAGCCGCCCATGCCGCCCACGGAATTCGCGTAGATGGCAGCTCCGTTGGCATAGGTGCGCAGCCGCGTGGCGCTGCTGCCCAGGTTGATGGCGCCGGTGTTGCTGACCGTGACCGTGCTGGCGTTGCCGCCATTGCCGCCCACCTGGTCGCCGTATTCCAGCGTCGGATCGTTCTGGTCGCCGCCGGCCCCGCCCAGGGCCCGCGCGTTGATGCCGTACAGGCCTTGGCGCGGCGTGGGCAGGGAACCGGACATCGTCAGGTTGCCGGAATTGGTCACGGTCACGTTCTGGCCCAGTCCGCCGTGTCCGCCGTTCGAGTCGTTGTTGTCGTTGGCGGGGTCGCCGATGCCGCCGGACGAGACTGCCATGATCAGGCTGTTGAAATTGCTGAGCGCCGTGCCGTTGAGCGCGATGTCGCCCGTGCTGGATACGGTAATGTGGCCGCCGTCTCCTGCCGTGCCTTCGTCCACGCCGTCGCCGCCGCGCGATATGGCCGTGACCACGCCCACCGGGTTCAGCCGGGTCTGGTTCTCGTCGGCGTTGTAGTTGCCCGAGGACGTGACCGACACGTCCGGTCCGTTCTGGCCGTTCTTTTCGTTGTCATGGTCTACGCCGCTGTCGCCCTCGCAGATGGCCTGGGCGCTTGGGTAGTTGCCGGACGGCACGTTCAGGGTGGGGCCGCCTGCGCATGCATAGCCGGCCTGTGCGCCGCCCGCTACGCTCCAGGCGCAGGCGCCCAGCGCGGACGCGATGGCCAGCCGCAACGTGTTCTGCCGCAGCAGGGGAAAAGGCAGACTGGGGCTGTGCGCCGGGCGTGATGTGGGCTTCATGGCTGAGCGGATTCTTGTGACCCGAGCGCGGTTTACCCGGGTCGGCGGGCGCGCGCTCAGTAGTAACTGGCAAAGTTTCGCCACTAGAATCCGCAGGCAGCGCACCTCGCGCAACTTTTTTTCGACGAATCAGTGCTTTTTTTCGACGAAATCCGCAAAGAAAACCACACTGTTACCGCTTGCGCGGCCACAAATGTAAGTAAAAATTGAATGCGGCGTAGAGCCTTCGGCCGGCCGTGTCAGGGGCGCGCTGGTGTCCGCCTGGCGCCGTCCGAAGATGCCAGCAGCATCTGCCCTTTGGGTGTCAGGACAACCACCGGTTCGACATCCGCGCGGCGGGGAACGTCCACCAGCCCGTTGGCGGTCGCGTCTTCCCAGGCGGACAGGCGCGGACACGAACTGCGCCAGGCGTCCATGGTCTGCGCATAGGTGCGCGGCCGTTCGGCGATCCAGGCCAGGAATTGCAGCAGGTTGCCGAGCTGGGACGTGCCGGCCTGCAACATGGAACTATCGTCATCTGTCTTCATCGCCATGCACTCCCAACCTGGATGTAAAAGGCGTTCTGGTCCTTGCTGTGGGCGATGTCTATCCCCACCGCCAATCCCAGCTTGGCGGCTATCAGATACCGGAAGCCTGTGCCGATGCTGACGACATTGGTGGAATCGGCAAAGGATTTCCAGTTTCCGTAGGCCTTGCCCACGCCGCTGAACCCCAGTATGGACCAGCGCGGGGTGGCGTCCCAGCGCAATTCTGTTTCGAAGGTCAGCGCGTCGCGGTCCTGGTAGCGGCCCCGCGCCACGCCGCGCAGGTCGACGTAAGGCTGGGCGTAGAACGGCACCGTGCCGCGCGTGAACTGGCCGTCGCCGCGCAGGCCCAGGGTCCAGCGCGGGGCCAGCGGCAGCCAGGTGTAGCCGCGCGTGCGGTAGCTTTCGAAGGCCTGGTCGCTGCCCAGCCAGCTGCGCGAAAACTGGGCCTCCAACTCGGCATAGCTGCCCCGGTTGGGATAGAACATATTGTCGCGCGTGTCGTAGTCCACCACCACGCCGGCCTTGCCGATGCGGCCCGCCAATTCGGCCTTGGACAGTTCGCCAGCCTGGCTGCCGGTGAACCGGGTGTTCGAGCGGAAATAGGTATAGCGCGGACCGACGTACCAGGGCGTGTCGCCCACCCGGGCCAGGACCTGCTGCATCAGGAAGGTGCCCTTCACCTCGTAGCTGCGTCCGTGGCTGGAGGCGCCGTAGTACTCCAGGTTTGCGCGTCCCTGGGCCAGCGCGCCCAGGTAGCGGTAGCGGTCGGCGTCCCAGCTGCGGAAATGGAACAGCGCGCCGCCGCGCGTGCCGTTTTCGGTGGCCATGGCGCCAATGCCGGTGACATTGGGCGGCGCCTTGCTTTTGCCTTCCGGCTGGCCCTGGGAGGCGGCCTCACCCGCCGGTTCGGAGAAGTACAGCAGCATCACGCCGCCGCCATAGCCCACTGCGGGCTCGGTGATGATCACGGGTACCGGCAGCGCGCCGTTCTGGCGCAACAGGAAGTCGCCCATGTCCAGGCCGCCGCCGTTCGCGTCTGCGTCGGCGTCCGCTTGCGCCAACGCCGCGCCCATGAAAGCCGGGCCCGTGCACAGCAGGATCAGGATTTGCTTGGCCAGTCGCGGCCAGGTGACCGGATGGCCCCGGCGTGCCGCGCCGCCCGTGGCGGGCTCGGCCCCCCTGGAGGCGCTGTCTCGGGCGTGTCTGCATTCCTGGCGCACGGAGTCCTTCCCCGTTGTAGTGCCGCAGTCCGGCGATGTCGGGCGGCTCGCAAGAATGAGACTGGAGCCGCGCGTTCAGTCGTGCACCGCCGATGATGACACGGCGCCGGATCTTGCGCACTACTTCCGCCACCGCTGCCTAGACCGCGAGCCTGCGCATCGTCAGCGCGACGACCGCCGTGGCGACTAGCTGCATGCCGGCCACGACGTACAGGCCTGCGGCCACGCCGCCCGTCCATTCCTTGAGCCAGCCCATCATGAACGGCGTGGCGAAGCCGGCCAGGTTGCCGACCGAATTGATGAAGGCGATGCCGCCCGCCGCGGCGGTGCCGGTTAGGAATGCCGCCGGGATGGCCCAGAAGACGGGGAACGCCCCCAGCACGCCGATGGCGGCGATGCTCAAGGCGCCCATCGCCAGCACGGGGCTGCCGATGTAGGCGCCGGTCAAGGACAGGCCGACCGCGCCGACCAGGGTGGCGCCGGCGCAATGCAAGCGGCGTTCGCGGGTGGAGTCGGAATGGGCGCCGTTGATCACCATCGCGGCCGTGCCCAGGATGAACGGGATGGCCGACAACAGGCCTATGTTCAGCGCGCCTTGCACGCCCAGCTCGCGCACGATGGAAGGCATCCAGAACGCCAGCGTCGCATTGCCGCCGACGATGCAGAAGTACGCCGCGGTGCACAGCCACAAGGCAGGCAGGCGCAGGGCCTGGGCGAAGCTGGCGTGTTTGCCGGGGTCCAGGCGTTCACTGTCCAGCTCGGCCGTCAGCGCGGCCTTTTCCGCCGCGCTGAGCCAGCGCGCCTGCTGGGGGCGGTCCGGCAGATAGGCCAGCACCACCAGTCCGGCGATCACCGAAGGAATGCCTTCCAGCACGAACAGCCATTGCCAGTTGCGCAGCGGCGCCACCCCGTCCATGCCGCTCATGATGAGTCCGGCTATCGGCCCGCCGACGATGCCGGCGATGCCGAACGACGTCATGAACCAGCCATTGATGCGCCCTCGCCTGCCTGCCGGTATCCAGTACGTCAAGTAAAGCATGACGCCGGGGAAGAAGCCCGCTTCGAAGGCGCCCAGCAGAAAGCGCAGGACATAGAAGGAGGTGGGCGTGGTCACGAACGCCATCGCCATCGAGGTCAGGCCCCACAGGATCGTGATGCGGGCCAGCGTCTTGCGCGCGCCGATGCGTTGCAGCAGCAGGTTGCTGGGCACTTCGAAGATGAAGTAGCCGATGAAGAAGATGCCCGCCCCCAGGCCGTACACCGCTTCGCTGAAGCGCAGGTCCTGCAGCATCTGCAGCTTGGCGAAGCCCACGTTGACGCGGTCGATCCACGCCAGCAGGAACAGGAAGATCAGGAAGGGAATGAGGCGCCAGGCGACCTTGCGGTGCATCTGGCCAGGATCGGCGGCCGGCGCGGCGCCGTGTGCGGGCGCGGACAGGGGTTGCGGTGAAACAGCATCCATAGCGGGTTCCTCGGTGGAGCGGATCAGGGGAGCGCCCTAGCCCGCCGATACCGGGGCAAGGTTACGCGAGCAGATGTTTTTGTCTGCTATAAATATATTGTGCCATTATGAAAAAATACAATAATCAGGATTAACCCGCGGTGGCCGCCGCGGGGCGAGGTCCGCCGCCGCGTCTTCAGGCCAACAGGTTCTTGGGCAGCGCGGCGATGAAGGACGCGAAGCTGGTGGCGCCCTGCCCGGGGCTCATGTGCTGCGTCATGACCGCGGCCGCGCGCGCCGGGTCCTGCGCCTGGATGGCTTCGAGCAGTTGGCCATGCTGTTCCCATGACGAGGCCAGGCGGCCGAAAGCGGAAAAGGCGTGCAGCCGGTAGGCGCCGGTGCGCGACCGCATGCGCAGGATCTCCTGGCGCAGATAGGGATTGCGGGCGCCCAGGTACAGGGCATCGTGGAAGCGCCGGTTGTGTTCCTGCCAGGCGTCGGTGTCCTCGCGCCGCACCACGGCCGCGGCGCGTTCATGGATGGCTGCCAGCTCGTCGCGTTCGGCGGGCGTCATGCGTTCGCAGGCCAGGCGCGCGCCTATGCCTTCCAGCTCCGCCAGCAGCTCCCACATCGCCAGCAACTGGGCCACGTCCATCTTCGCCACCACCATGCCGCCACGCGGCAGGCTGGCCACCAGCCCTTGCGCCTGCAACTGCAGCAGCGCCTCGCGCACCGGTGTGCGGGAGACGTCGTAGGTCTGCATCAGCATCTGTTCATCGACCGGATCTCCCGGCAGCAGGCTGCCATCGCGGATGGACTCTTCGACTGACAGGCGGATGCGCTCAGCGGCTTTCATGGCGGACTCCGGTGTAGGGGGTAAGAAAATTCACGCTAGGCATAGTATTTTATTGACTTCTATAAATATATTTATGAGACTAGACTTTTATTTTAACGAGCAAAACGCGGCAGGAGGTAATGAGCATGGAAGACTCGCCCAAGCAGGAATGGCAGGCCTGGGTCGCCCTGGCCTGCAAGACGCATGGCCTGGCGGTACCAGTGGAGACGCAAGCGGCGGTCGCACGCACGCTTTTGCGCCTTGCCGCCGTGCAGGCCGAGATCGACGGCTGCGGGGACGACGATGCCTGATTCTCTGCTGCATCTTTCCGTGGCCGACATGCGTCGAAACTACGCCCAGGCCGCGCCCGGCGCACGCGTGGCATTGGTCTCGACCCAGGCTGCGGCGTTCCAGCGCCGGGCGGCCGACCTGCTCTGCGCCACGCGCACCTATCAACCCTCTGGGCAGACCGTGCGTCCTGGCGGCCTGCTTGAAGGCGTGGCCTTGGCGCACAAGGATGCCTTCCAGACCGGCATGCACGCCCCGGGGCGCGGGCGGCCGTTGCGCGACGAAGCCCCAGGGCCGATGGCCACGGCGCTGCGCCGCTTGCAGGAACACGGCGCGCTGAATCTTGGCGCGCTGGCGATGGCCGAGCATGCCTGCGGTGCGACGGCCGAGAACCCCCACGGCGCGCCGCTGGCCAATCCGCTGGACGCCGCCGCCGCGGTGGGCGGATCGTCCAGCGGTTGTGCGGTCGCGGTGGCGGCAGGCCTGGTCCCCGCGACGCTGGGCACCGATACGGCCGGCTCTGTGCGCATGCCGGCCGCGACCTGCGGCCTGGTGGGACTCAAGCCGACTCCGGGGGCGATCCCGGCGGACGGCGTGGCGGCCTTGGCGCCTACCTTGGACACGGTGGGCGTGATGGGCCGCAGCGCGCTGGATGCGGCCTGCGTCTACGCCGCGTTGCTGCCAACGCCGCCAACCGCGTCCGCGTTGCCCGCGGACATGGCGCTGATCGAACGGGAACTATCCAGGCCGCGGCGTTGGAGGCTGGCCTCGACGCTGGCGACTGCCGGAGCGCGCGCCGACGTGGCCGAGACGATGGCGCGATTCGAACGCGGCCTGCCCGATCCGCAACGCATCGGCTTGCGCCCCGCGCCCGACCTGGACCGCTTGAACCGTCTGGCGCAGATCGTGCTTCATGCCGAAGCCGCCGCCACGCTCGCGGGCAGCGTGCGCCGTGATTTGGCCTCGCTGGCGCCGGCCACCCAGGCCATCGCGCTGCCGGGCTGGGCCATGCCGGCGGTCTGGTATCGCCATGCCTTGTCGCAGATCGCGCCACTGCGCGCGGCCTTCCTTGCCACCTGTCTGGCCGACGCCGATCTATTGCTGACGCCCTGCCTGCCGCAAGGCGTGCCGGACCGCGCCGCGGTCACCACCAGCAGCCCCGATTTCGATCCCCGCGCCCTCGGCGCGCTGCACCGCCATCACGCCTACCTCAACTACCTGGGGCTGCCGGCGCTGGTCCTGCCCGTCGGCATCGATGCGCAAGGCCGCCCTGTCTGCGTGCAAGCGGTCGGCGCGCCCGGCAGCGAAGCCCTGCTGCTGGCCTTCGCGCATCAGTACGCCCTGCCCTTTTCCGCCATTCTGCAACGCTAATCCACGGGACTCATCATGGCCAGAATCAATGCCTCCCCCACCCTGGCGCGCTTTCGCGTGCTGGACCTCTCGCGCGTGCGCGCAGGCCCGACCTGCGTGCGCATCCTGGCCGACTTCGGTGCGGACGTGATCCGCATCGAACCGCCGGCCGGGATCGATCCCAATGAAGCCATGTTCGCCGCGGACCGTACTGGCGGCGACTTCCAGAACCTGAACCGCAACAAGCGGTCGATGACGCTGAACCTGAAGAAGCCCGAAGGCCTTGCCGTCTTCAAGCAGTTGGTGGCCACGGCCGACGTGGTGGTGGAAAACTGGCGGCCCGACGTCAAGGCGCGCCTTGGGGTGGACTACGACGCCCTGCGCGCCATCAATCCCCGCATCATCCTGGCCAGCATCTCCGGCTTTGGCCAGGACGGTCCCTATGCGGACCGGCCGGGCTTTGACCAGATCATCCAGGGCATGGGCGGGCTCATGTCGGTCACGGGCTTTGCCGGCGGCGGTCCGCTGCGCGCGGGACTCGCGGTCGCAGATTGCGGCACCGGCATCTATGCCGCGGTCGGCGTCCTGCTGGCCCTGCTGGAGCGCGAACACTCCGGCGTGGGCCAATGGGTCCACAGTTCCCTGCTGCACACGCAGATCGCGCTGATGGACTTCCAGGCTGCGCGCTATCTGAACGACGGCGACACGCCGGTGCAGGCAGGCAATGACCATCCGACCAGCAGCCCGATGGGGCTGTTCGAGGCCAGCGACGGCGCGTTCAACCTGGGCGCGTCCGGCGAAGGCAACTGGCGCCGCCTGTGCGAGTGCCTGGATGCGCCGCAATGGCTGGAAGACCCGCGCTACGCGACCGAGAAGTTGCGCGTGGCGAACCGGGGTGCGCTCAATGAATCCCTGGCGCAGCGCTTTAGCCAACAGAGCGTCGCGCACTGGGTTGGCCTGCTGAACCGCGCCGGGGTGCCTGCAGGCCCGGTCTACAGCATTCCGCAGGTGTTCGAGGACGAACAGGTGCGCCACCTGGGCGTGGCGCAGCCGGTTGCCGACGATGCCGGACACCAGTACCGGCTGATCTCGCAGCCCGTGGCCTTGACGCGCACGCCCGCCCAGATCAGGCGGCCCGCGCCAGGCTGGGGCGAGCACACCCGCGAAATGCTCGCGGAGATGGGCTATGCCGCGGGCGACATTGAGCGCCTGTATGAAGAGGGCGTGGTATGAGCGGCGGCCAGATCCAGGTGGATTTCCAGGACGGCATTGCAACCCTGACGGTCTGCCATCCCGAACGGCGCAACGCAATGACGCTGGACATGTGGCTGCAGTTGGCCGCAGCGCTGCGTGAACTCGACGGCGCCGCAGTCCGGGTGCTGGCGCTGACCGGCGCCGGTACCCGGGCCTTCGTGTCCGGGGCCGACATCAGCGAGTTCGACCAGGCCCGCGACGGCGCGGCCGCGGTCGCCCGGTACAACCAGGCGGTGGCGGATGCGCAGCAATTGCTGGCGGACTTCCCCGCGCCTACCGTTGCGCTGATACAAGGCGCCTGCATGGGCGGCGGCATCGGCCTGGCGCTGGGCTGCGACCTGCGCTATGCCAGCGCCAGCGCCCGCTTCCGCATGCCGGCCGCAAGATTGGGGCTGGGCTACTCCTATGCCGACATGCGCAGGCTGGCGGGCGTGGTGGGCGCGGCGTCCGCCTTCGACCTGTTCTATACCGCCCGCATCCTTGACGCCGAGCAGGCCGAACGCCGCGGCCTGGTCCACGAACGGTACGCCGACGACGATTTCGTCCGCCAGTCGCAGGCCCGGGTGCGCGCCATCGCCGCCAATGCGCCCCTCTCCCTGCGCGCGGCAAAGGCAGCCATACTGGCGACCATGAATCCGCCCGCGCCCGCGCAGCTCGATGCGATCGACGCCCTGGTGGCCCGGTGCTTCGCCAGCGAGGACTACGCCGAGGGCCGGCGGGCGTTCGCCGAAAAACGCGACCCGGTCTTCCTTGGCCGCTGAGCCGTCTTTGAACCATGAGCAAGATGCCATGAACAATCCACGCATTCCTTTCATGCTTTCCAGCCAGCGCCCACCCCTGGCGGCGCTGGACGGCCGGGCCATCCTGGTGCACCTGGTCGTCAATGTGGAGCACTGGCCGTTCGATCAGCCCATGCCCCGCACCCTGCTGACCGCGCCGCACGGGCGCGAGACGGTGCCGGACGTGCCCAACTACAGCTGGGCCGAATATGGCCTGCGCTGCGGGCTGCCGCGGATCATCGACGCCATCCGCGGCCGCGGCCTGCCTGCCTCGGCCAGCCTGAACGCCTCCGTCATCGATGCCTACCCCGAGGCGGCCCAGGCGCTGCTGGAGGCCGGCTGGGAATTCATCGGCCACGGCATCCACCAGCGCGCTTTGTCGCAAGAGGACGGCGACGGCCAGGCCCGCACCATCGCCGCGGCGCTGGACCGGATCGAGCGCTTCAGCGGCCGCCGGCCGCGCGGCTGGCTCTCGCCGGGCTTGCGCGAAACGCTGGACACGCCGGATCTCCTGGCCCAGGCCGGCATCGACTACCTGTTCGACTGGTGCCTGGACGATCTGCCCAACTGGATGCGGACCGCCGGCAGGCCCTTGCTGGCCTTGCCGTACGCGCTGGAACTGAACGACTCGGTCATCCACGCCGTGGAAAAGCATGCCACCGGGGAATTCAGCCGGCGCCTGGAGCGGACGCTGGACCTGTATGCCGACGAGGCCCGGACCGCGGGCCGTCCGCGCGTCCTCACGCTGGGACTGCATCCCCATCTGATGGGCGTGCCGCACCGCTACGCCGACCTGCTCACCATGCTGGACCTGCTGCAAAAGCACCCGATGACCGCCTTCGTCACCGGCGCCGCGATGTATGACTGGTACGCCGCCCAGGTTCCCGTCCAGCCCGATGGAGCCGCCGCATGAACGCCATCGATACCCTGGTCGCGCATTTGCTGCGCACCCAATACGAGCACCTGCCCGCAGCGGCGGTGGAAGCGGCCAAGACCTTCATCCTGGATGCGGTTGGCGTCGGGCTATCCGGCTCGCGCCATCCCCGCATGCCCTCGCTGCGCCAGGCGGCCCAGGCCCTGGGCCAGGGCGCGGAAGCGACCGTCTGGGGCAGCGGCGAGCGGCTGCCGCTGGCCAGCGCGGTCATGCTGAACGCATATCAAGTGTTCAACCAGGAGTTCGACGCGATCCACGACCGGGCGGTGGTGCACGCGTTTGCCTGCATCGTGCCGGCGGCGCTGGGCTATGCCGAACGCGAAGGCGGCGTCGATGGTCCCCGATTGATCACCGCGGTCGCCGCCGGATTGGACTTCGCCATCTATGTCGCGCTGGCCCAGCGCGCGCCCATGCGTTTTTTCCGGCCGGCCATGTGCGGCGGCCTGGGCGCCACGGCTACGCTGTGCAAGCTTGGCGGGTTGGATGAGAGCGCCACGCGCGATGCGCTGGGGCTGGCGTACAGTCATCTCTCCGGCACCATGCAGGCGCATATCGAAGGCTCGCCCGCGGTCGGCCTGCAGGTCGGCCTGAACGCCAGGGCGGCGGTTACGGCCTTCGAGCTGGCGCGCGCGGGCTTTCCCGGTCCGCGCGACATCCTGGAAGGCCCTTATGGCTACTTCGCGCTGTATGACGCCGGCCAGGCCGACTGGGACGCGGTTCGCGCGGACGTGGGCCGGGTGTTCCAGATCACCCGCATGAGCCACAAGCCCTACCCGACCGGCCGGGCCACCCATAGCGGCATCGGCGCCGTGCTGGACCTCATGCGCGCCCATGCGCTGCAGCCCGGGGACGTGGACCGGATCACGGTCCGCGCGTCGTCGTTGATCGTGCGCCTGGTGGGACGGCCGGCCCATCCGGGCATGGATTCCGCCACGGCCCGGCTCTGCATGGGCTATGCCATCGCTACTGCCCTGCTGCGCGGCCGGGTCGGCATACCCGACTTCGATCCCGACGCGCTGGCCGAGGCCAGGACTTTCGAACTGGCCGCCCGTGTCCAGGTGCTGGATGACGGCAATCCGGACCCCAACGCCATGAGCCCGCAGCGCGTGGAATTGCGGCTGAAGGACGGCCGCGAATTCGCGGTCGACATGCCGGCCTTTCCCGGCAGTCCGGAACGCCCCTTGGGCGTGGCGGAACAGGACGCCAAGTTCGAAGCCTGCTGCGCGTCCGTGCAGCCGCCGCTGCCCGCCGGCCAGACACGGGAGCTGGCGCGACGGCTGCGCGGACTGGAGGCCGAACAGGACCTGCGCGGCATCATCCGTCTGCTGACAACCGGGCGTTCGTCCTGACGGCGTGTTCCGGACTGGGCGCGTCAGTACTTGAAGCTCACGCGCGCCCAGACCGTGCGGCCCGGCTCGTTGACTGCGGTGTTGGCGGCATAGCCGAAACCCGCATTCCCCGCCAGGTTCAAGTGTTCGCTGTAGGTTTTGTTGAACAGATTGTCCACGCCCAGCGACAGGCGGACCTGCTTGTTGACCGCATAGCCGCCGTTGACGGAGAAAACGCCGAAGCCCGCGCTCGGGCCGAAGTCCTTGCCGACTACGTTGCCCTCATTCAAGGCGTAGCGTTTTTGCGCGGCCACGATGCGCCACAGCGCCCCGGCCGACCAGGTGCCGTCATCGTAGGCGGCGCTGAGCCGGGCCTCCAGCGGCGGCATTTGCGGCAACGCGTGGCCGTCGCTGCGGTTCTGGCCCCAGGCGTACGCCAGTGTGGCGCCCAGCTTCCATGCCGTCGCCGGCTTGTACGAGACGCCCAATTCGCCGCCCGCGATGCGGGCGTTGATGTTGGTGGCCTGCGAGGCCGGCCCCATCATGCCGCCCGAGGTGTAGCTGAACAGGATGAAGTCATTGACGTAACCGGCGTAGCCTGAGAACCAGGCGTCCAGCGCTTCGGTTTTGTACTGGGCGCCGAAATCCAGCTGGGTGGTTTTCTCGGGCTTCACGCCCTGGAAGGCGTTGACGGACCCGGCAGGCCCCTGGTCCGGAGAGAACAGCTCCCAGTAATCGGGGAAGCGCTCGACGTGGCCCAGGCCCACATAGACCGTGGCCGGCAGCGAGGCCAGATCCTGCTCATAGCGCAGGAAGCCGCTGGGCAGCGTGTCCTTGCGGCGCTCATCCGCTGTGGGATTGGGCATGGGCATCATCATCGAGCCCGTGTCCTGGCGGAAGTCCTTGGCCGAAGCCCAGTCGACCCGTGCGCCGCCGATGACGCGGCTGTCCGGCGCGACGCGCCAGGTCAGTTCGCCGAACAGTCCGGTGTTGGAAAAGTCGGCGTCCTTGACCCAGCTCTGGCTGCTGTACGGCACGGTATCGGTGCCGCTGCGGGAGCGATGGCGGCTCTGCTGGAAATCCAGGCCGGTGACCAGACTGATATCCGGCGTCAGTTCCCAGGTGCCGGCGTAGCGGCCGCCCCAGGTCGCGCGGTCCACGTCGGCCGCCATGGCCATGGGCATGGCGCTCATGGGGTCCGGCGCGCGCAGCGTGTAGTTATCCATCACGTGGTCGGCGTAGTTGTAGTACAGCTGCGCCTCGACCTTGCTCAGCACGGGCCCCAGGTTGCGCTTCTCGAAGCGCAGGCCGAAGCTCTCGCGCTTGAACTGGGAGCCGTCCATGCCGCGGCCGGCATAGCGTGCTTCGCCATCGCCCGTGCCCGCGGTCAGTTCGTACAGCGTGTCGGCGTCGGGCGTGAAACCCAGGGTCAGGTCGGCGTTCCACTTGTCCCAGCGCGAAGGCACGGTGTTGCCGTCGCCGTCCTTGTAGTCCTGGGAGTGGGAATGGTTGGCGGTGATGCGCGTGTAGACCTTGTCGTTGCCCACGGTCAGGTCGGCGGCCTGGTCGTTGCGGCCGAACGAGCCGCCCGTCAGGCTGCCGTCGAATCGCACGCCGGCTGCGGTGAAACGGGGCGTGTCGCGGTCGAACTTGACCGTCCCGGCCGACGCGCCGGGTCCCCACAGCACGGTCTGCGGTCCCTTGATGACCGTGAGCTGGTCGAAGTTCTCGGGCGAGATATAGGAACTGGGCGCGTCCATGCGCGCAGGGCACGCGCCCGGCATGGAGGTGCCATTGGTCAGCAGATTCAAGCGCGAGCCGAACATGCCGCGCAGCACGGGATCGCCGTTGGTGCCGCCATTGCGGATGGCCGAGAAGCCGGGAATCGTCTTCAGATAGTCGGTCCCGTCGCTGGCCGGCAGCGGCTGGCGCGGGATCTTGGGATCCGTGGTGAAGGTCAACGGCGCGCTGGGTTCCACGCCCGTGATGACCACGGGATCGGTGGTGTAGACGTCGGGCGTGTCGGCGGCTTGGGGCCAGGCGGGAGATGAGGCGGCCAGTGCGGCGGCCAGGCAACTCGCGCGCAGGAATTCTTGGTTTGTGGTCATGTCTGGTGTCTGTCGATCGGGAACGTGCGGTGGCAGGCGCGGACGGGCAGCGCGGCCGCCTGCCTTTAAGAAAGGCGTGGCAGGAGCGCGCTGTCTGCGCATGGGCGTGACGAAGTGGGGGCCCTCCCCGCGCGGCGCAAAAGGACCTTGGCCCGCTGCGTGCGGGCGACGCTGGCGCAACCGCTCAGGCCCGCGGGTTGGCGGGCTGCGCGGATGGCATGTCGTGGAAGTCTGGGGAGAGGGTCAGGCGGATGGCGGCGGCGCGCGCGACCGTTGCGGCAGCCGGGTCAAGGCGCTTGCAACGTGGGGTTCGGCGGCGGGGGGATGGACTGCGGGGGCTGCGGCTGGCAGGAGCCAGGCCAGCAGCACGATTTCGGGCGGCAGCGCGTCGCTCAGCATGGCGCAGCCTGCGCTGCAGCAGTGCGGCAAGGCGCCGCTGTGCTGCTGCGCGCCCTGCTTTTGCCCATCGGCATCCAGCGTCACCACGCGTGGGCCGCTGGCCGTGCAGACGATGGTGGTGACACCGGGCTTGCCCGTTCCGATGCCCGAGGCCGCCAGCGCCGAAGACGCGATCAGCGCCTGGAAGACGAACAGGGCCATCGCGACCAGCGCGACCCAACGTCTACGGGCATAGGCAGATGCATGCATTCGGCGGTTCCTTATCGGCGCAGATGCTATCACGCAGGGCGGAGCAGATCCCGCGCATGGATGGCAACGCGCAGCCAATTCGGATTGCCGTCTGATGTAGATCAGACAATGCCGCCGCTTCGTGCGCGTCGCCGCCAAGCTTGGCGCAGGCAGGTGATCGGGCTACCCTGTAGCCGGCAGCCCGTAGTGGCGACTTGGCTTTTCAACCATAGAAAGTAGAGGATGCGGATGTCCCGTTGGACTTTTTACACAGCCCCTGGCACCTGTGCGCTGGCGACGCATATCGCGCTCCATGAAGCGGGCGCCGACTTCGACCTGGTCAAGCTGGACATGGGCGCTGCGCAGCAACAGAGCCCCGAGTACTTGCGCGTCAACCCCAAGGGCCGCGTGCCGGCGCTGGCGACCGAGCACGGCGTGCTGACCGAGACGCCCGCCCTGCTCGCCTTCGTGGCGCAAAGCTTTCCGGCCGCGCAGCTGGCGCCGGTCGACGATCCTTTCGCCTTCGCGCGCATGCAGGAGCTGGCCAGCTATCTGGCGTCCACCGCGCACGTGGCGCACGCGCACAAGCGCCGCGGCGCGCGCTGGGCCGACGATCCGGCCGCGCATGCCGCCATGCAGGCCAAGGTACCGCAGACCATGACCGCCTGCGCCGCCTACCTGGAATCGCAGATCGCCGGCCCCTGGGCGGCGGGCGAGCGCTACAGCGTGGTCGACGGTTATCTCTACACCATCGGCAGCTGGTTGGAGGGCGACGGCGTCGACCTCGCGCAGTTCCCCAAGCTTGCGGCCTATCTGGCCCGGGTTGCGGCAAGACCGGCCGTGCAGCGCGCACTGGCCGAAGCGCAGGCTTCCTGACGGCGGCGGGCTGGCCGGCGCGCGGCGCCCGGCCAGCAATGCCGCCGATAGTATCGGTTTGATTGGCATCAAAACTGGAACGCTGCAGTCAGTTCCGGCGGACTAGCGCGGTATTGCATCCTTTCCTATCCTTCTTCCGTGCCGTTGCTGTCAGCGCGTTTTAAGCTGACGGGCTGACGGAATGCGCGTCCCGGCTCCTCCGGACGCCAAACATACCGAGAATCGAATGAAGCACACCTACGCAGCATTTCTGGCCGCCTCGCTGCTGGCCTTGGGCAGCCTGCCGGCGCACGCCGCGCCCGTGGATTACCAGATCGACCCGGAACACACGGAAGTCGTGGTGACCTGGGACCACCTGGGTTTCTCCAAGCCCACCGCGCATGCCGGGGCCGTGACGGGCGTGATCCGCTACGACGCCGCGCAGCCTGCAAAGTCGGCCGTCGACCTGCGCGTGCCGGTGGCGCGCCTGACGTCGCACGTACCCAAGCTGGACGACATGCTGCAAGGCGCCGAGTTCTTCCAGGCGGCCAAGTACCCGGACATCCAGTTCAAGAGCACCTCGGTCACCGACCACGGCAACGGCAATCTCAGCATCAGTGGCGTCCTGCGCATCAAGAACATCGAAAAACCGGTGGTGCTGCAGGCGCGCCAGAACAAGCAAGGCATCCATCCCATGGCGCAGCGTCCGGCCATCGGCTTTGACGCCATGACGGTGGTCAAGCGCAGCGATTTCGGCGTGGACGCGTTTGCGCCCGGCGTGAGCGACGAAGTGCAACTGCGCATCACGGTCGAGGCCGTGGCTGACGCCGCACGTTGATTTTCCGGGCGCTGCGATCGCCGCACACGCAAGGCCCTGGCTCCTAAGACAGGAACCCGATCCAGCGCCCCGCCACCAGGCAAGCCAGCCATAAAAACAGCGAAGCGCCTGCGCGCACGCGCATGGCGCCCGTCGCACTGCCCTGATCCCGCACCGTCTGCCAGGCCAGGCTGCGCCGTGCAAGCACGGCATTGATCGCACCCGCGGCCAGCAGGCCCATCTTGATCCCGAACGCGGGATTCGCCAGGTACTCCAGCGGCTGGACGCTGAAAAGCATGGCGCCGGTCAACGCCGCCAGCGCCAGGCCCGCTGCCGCAGTCCGCGCCAACACCGGCGCCAGCACAGCCAGCGGTCCGGGCTTGAGCCACCCCAGGAGGCGCAGGTCCAGCGGAACGATGGAGCCTATGAGCAGGCCGATGGCGCCGATATGGGCGGCGTTCACCAGCAGATACAGCGTGCTCCACCGCCGCAGCCAGATCGACGGCGGCAGGGTCTGAAGCTGTTCCAGCGCAAGACGCAGCAGCTCAGGCATGGCCCGGCCGGTCAGGGCTTCTTGATGCGGCTGGGATAGATGTCGTAGGTCTTGCCGCCTACCTTGATCTGGACGGCTTTCATGCGCTTGGCGTCCGACTCGCGGTCGCGGTTGCCGACGGCGACGATGGCATCGCCCGGTTTGGCCGAACCTTCGACGAATCCGGCGTCCTTGGTCTGGGTGGGATTGCCCAGCTCCACGCGCCAGACGCCGTCGTCGGCGCGTACGTCCAGCCAGGGATGCGGGGGCGCGATCTGCACTTGCTGGACCGTGCCTTGCAACGTCATCTGTTCGGATTCGGCCCACGACCAGCCGTGGTGGGCCATCGCGGCGGGCGCCAGGCCCATCAGTCCGGAAAGCGCCAGCGCTGCCGTGGCCACGCGTATGGATAGCTTCATGTCGCTGCTCCTGAATTGCGGTTTGGCTCCCCTTCCTTTGCGGCGGCCGCTCGTGTGGCGCGCGTCCGGCGCAATCAGCATAGCGCGGGAGGCGTTGCATATCGAGCTTGATTCAATGATGAGAAATTACTTTAAATAAAGAACCTTAAATATTAAATTAAAGTCATATTAATCAATGAATTAGAAAACTATTCTAAGAATTTGGATGATGCTGAATCTATGCTGAATTCGAGAAATCATCGATTCTCACGGGAAAACCCGGAGAAACTTTCCCGCACGGAATACGGTCGCAAATTGTTCAGGTGATTGTCAGGCACCGTCCCCAAATGGCGCCGTCTCCACGCGCCCGCCGCGCCCAACCGAGAGCATCCGATGACACAGCCCACCCTGCGTTCGCCCGCGAATCCGGCCCTGTTGCTCCAGCCGCGCGCGCCGGCCGGCTTGTCGGTGATGGATGCCACCATGGTGCTGGTGGGCGTGGTGATCGGGATCGGCATATTCGGCTTTCCGCCACTGGTGGCGCAGCACGCGAGTTCCGAGGCGATGTACATCGCCTTGTGGTGCGCGGGCGGCCTGGTGATGCTGGTCGGCGCGCTTTGCTACGGCGAGCTGGGCTCGGCCTATCCCGGCGCGGGCGGCGAATACCTGTACCTGACACGGGCCTGGGGCCGGCAGGTGGGACTGATGTTCGCCTGGGCGCGTTGCTCTGTCATCCAGACGGGCGCCATCGCCGTGGTCGCCTATATCTATGGCGATTACGCGCAACGGCTCGCGCCCCTTGGTCCGTACGGCCCCGCCCTGCACGCGGCGATATCGGTGGTGGCGCTGACCGCCTTGAACGTGGCGGGCACGCGCTATTCCAAGCGGTTGCAATGGGTGTTCACTGCGCTGACGGTGGCGGCCTTGGCGGCGGTGCTGATCGCCAGCCTGGCCGCCGCGGGAGACAGCCCGCTGCGCAGCGCTGCCGAACCGGGGCCTTTGACCGGCAATACCGCGGGCCTGCTGGGCATGGGCATGGTGTTCGTGCTGCTGACTTATGGCGGCTGGAACGAAGCCGCCTATCTCAGCGGCGAGCTGCGCGACCCGGGCCGCAACATGAGCCGGGTGCTGCTGATCGGCACGCTGCTGGTGACGGGCGCGTACGTGCTGACCAACCTGGCGCTGCTGGAGATCTTCGGCCTGCAGGGGCTGCGCGATACGCCGGCGCTGGGGGCGGACGTGATGCAGCTGGCGGCCGGCCCCTACGCTGCAGCCCTGCTCAGCCTGACGATCTGCGCCACGGCGCTCAGCACCATCAACGGCACCATCATCACCGGCGCGCGGGTGTATTGCGCCCTGGGCCGCGACGTGCCGCGGCTGCGCGCGCTGGCGGCGTGGAACGCGCAAGGCGAGACGCCCGCATCCGCACTATTGGTCCAGGGCGCGATCACGCTTGCGCTGATCGCGCTGGGCGCCTTCAGCCAGAACAGCGTGCAGACCCTGGTGGCCTATACCGCACCGGTGTTCTGGATCTTCATGCTGCTGGTTGCGGCCTCGGTGTGGCGCCTGCGGCGCATCGATCCGGACCGCCCGCGCCCGTTCCGCGTGCCGCTCTATCCCTTGCCCCCGCTGCTGCTGGCGCTGACCTGCGCCGGCCTGGTGGTTTCCAGCGCCATGTACGCCGGCGCCGGCGCGCTGATCGGGCTGGCGGTGCTGGCGGCGGGCCTGCCGCTGCTGCGCCTGCTGGGGCCCGCGCCGCCGCGGGCCTGACCAAGGTTTCCCCGGGGCGGCGATCCCGTCCGCATGCCTTACCTGCAAGGAGTCCACATCATGCACATCGCGATTCAGTCCTTCAGATCCGTCGCCCGTAGCGCCATGCCGCCCCTGCGCGGCGCCGTGCTCGCGTCGGCGGCCGCGCTGGCCCTGGCATGCGTCCCGCTGCCCTCGCTGGCCGCGGCCGCGCAGCCCTCGGAACAGAAAGAGTACGTGCCGGACGTGGGCCAGGACGGCAAGGACGTCATCTGGGTGCCTACGCCGCAGGCCCTGGTCGATACCATGCTGGACATGGCCAAGGTCACGCCCAAGGACAAATTGATGGACCTGGGCTCGGGCGACGGGCGCACCGTCATCACCGCGGCCCAGCGCGGCCTGACGGCCCAGGGCATCGAGTACAACCCGGACCTGGTCGAACTGTCGCGCCGCAACGCGCAGCGCGCCGGCGTTGCCGACCGCGCCACCTTCGTGACGGCGGACCTGTTCGCCACCGATCTGTCGCAGGCGGACGTGATCACCATGTTCCTGCTGTCGACCATCAACGAAAAACTGCGGCCCAAGCTGCTGGAATTGGCGCCCGGCACCCGCATCGTGTCGAACTCCTTCCGCATGGGCGATTGGGAGCCGGACGCCGAGGAAACCATCCGGCAGGACTGCAACACCTACTGCACGGCGCTCTTGTGGATCGTGCCCGCCAAGGTGGCGGGCAACTGGGAGGTGGACGGCCAGCCCCTGCAGCTGGAGCAGCGCTACCAGCGCCTGTCGGGCAAGCTGGGCGGCGCGCCGATTTCGGAGGCGCGGCTGAATGGCGCCGAGATCTCCTTTGTCGCCAACGGCGTGCGCTATACCGGGACGGTGAATGGCAAGCAGATGAGCGGCAGCGCCGCCGGCCGGGGGAACTGGTCGGCCAAGCGGGTGTAGGGCCGCGACGCGGACGGGTTATGCCGCGTGGCGCCAGGCCGTCAAGGATGCTTCCACATGCCCGATTTCCTGCGCCGTCATCCCGGCCATGGCGTAGTAGCGCTGGCGTTGCTCCACCACCTCGCGCACGTGCTCAAGGATGCCGCGAGCGACGGCTTCAGACCGCAGGCCGAAGCGCCGGTATTCGCTCAGGCAGTTCTGGAATGAACTTTCCCGGCCCGCCGCGCCGATGTGCAGGTAGTGCCTGGCGGAGCCTTCCTGCGTGACCACGTCGAACAGGGGCGACAGCCGGTAGGTCTGCGCGCCCTCGTCCTTCAGGAAGCCGACGTTCTTCAAGTGGTCGTCGGTGTTGTGGACGGCGACGTTCAGGATCATGCGCGCGTACAGTTCCTTCAAGTCCCGCACCGGGTTGGACGAAATCCGGCGCGTGACGTCCGCCAGCCGCGCGTAGGAATACGTGGCCTTGCCGCGCGCCTCGTCGAGTTCGCGTTTGCCGATCTGCGCCGAGGGGCTGATCAGGGAGGCGCCGCTGAGGAAATGGCGGCGCGCGACGATGGGAGTCGCGCCCTGCCCGGCCGGCAGCAGCTCGCGGTCGAAGCGGTGCGTCAGCAGCACCGCGCCCAGATGCGTTTCGGCCAGGCGGATCTCGGGCACCGTCAGGCCGATGGCGCGCGCCATCTGCAGATTGGCGTATTCGACGCGCTGGCGGTCGTAGGAATCGCCCTTGCGCGGAAACTTGGCGATCCACATTTCGCCGCGCTCGTCGCGCACGATGGTCTTGGGACGCGCGCCGCCGATGTCCCAGGAGCTGCCCAGGATGTCGCGGTACAGGCCCTTGGGCTTGACGCCCTGATCGATATCGGTGAGCAGGTCCGCAAGCGATTCCACCTGGCTGAGTTCCGGCAGGCGATAGGTCTTGCGCATGTTCGGCGTAAGCCGGCGGGCGCTGAAGAACAACGCCCCCACGCCCATCCCGCGTCCCTTGAGCAGGACTTCGTCCTCGGTCACGCGGGCGCCGGCGTTGTCCACGCGCATGACGTTGCGGCCCCATGCGTCGGGGGCGGCGTCAAAGATCGCGCCCAGCGTTTCGTAGCGGCTTTCGGTGCGGAAGGTGGTGCGCGCGTCCACCAGCGGCAGGTTCAGCGGATCCAGCGCAAAGGCGCGCTGATCGTTCACATAGGACTGCACATAGGTGAACTCGGCGTAGAAGCGGCTTTCATCCGAATCGTCCAGCGTCAGCAGGCCGGCGAGCACGGCCTCGCCGCGGATGTCGACGTAGACATACAGCTCGCTTTCCACCGATTTGTGCTTTCTTGCTTTCACGATTTGCGTGGCGCTACAGCTGGGTAGGATCGGCGCGGTGCGTGTTGGGCGTCTTGCCGCTGCCCCGGCTGGGCCGGCGCACCGCGTCCAGGCGTTTGCCTACGCCGTCCAGGTCGGGATCGCCCAGGGCGTAGACCTGGTCCGCATAGCCGTACTGCAGCAAGGCTTCAATGGCCAGCGCCAGGGACACGCCGCCGTCGCCGCGTTCCAGGCGCGTGATGGTGGCGCGCGACACGCCCATGCGGGCGGCCAGCGTGGATTCGGTTTCGGCGCGGCGCAGCCGGGCGGTGCGGATGTTGGCGCCAAGGCGCGCAAGCGCACTGGCGGCATCGAAGCTGGGTTCGATCTTCTTTTTCATGAGTCAATAATAGTGCTTTGTTTGTTGGTTTGCACTATTAATGAGGCATATTAGGAATTAAGTATGCTCTATTAATGAGGCATTAGTGTGGTTTATGACTCATTAAATGAGCAACACAGGTCAAACTACAACCGCCTGCTCCAGCCGCAATCCGCCACGCGCCGTGTCCAGCGTGACCTGTGCGCCCAGCGGCAAGGTCAGGTTCGGATCGCCATGGCCGCTGGGCCATCCGGCCAGCACCGGAATGCCGCGCGAGCGGAACTGGTCGAGTATCAGCGGATACAGCAGCCCCTGCGCCTGGGCATCGTCGCCCGGCACGCCGAGGATGCGGGTGAAGTTGCCAACCAGCACGCCTTTGAGGTCGTCGAACTTGCCAGCGGCGGCCAGCTGGCTCAACAAGCGGTCGATGCGGGGCAAGGCTTCGTTGACGTCCTCGATGAAAAGAATTCCGCCGCTGGTGTCGATTTCGCTATCGGACCCGATCAGTGCGCCGATCAGCGCCAGATTGCCCCCGATCAGCCGCCCGGTCGCCGTGCCCCGTATCAGTTCCGTGGCGGTGGCATAGGGCGGCGGCGTGATCCACGCCCCCTGCCCCACCTGGCCGCTGACCATGGACAGCAAATGCGATTCGGTGGGTTCACGCTTGCCGGCCAGCAGGTCCTGCGCCAGCATCGGCCCGTGGAACGTGACGAAGCCGGCGCGGCGCTGCATGGCCAGGTGCAGCGCCGTGATGTCGCTGTAGCCGATGAACGGCTTGGGGTGGCGGCGCAGCAGATCGAAGTCCAGCTGATCCAGCAGGCGCCACGAACCGAAGCCGCCCTGCAGGCACCAGACGGCGCCGATATCCGGCGCGGCGAAGGCCGCATGCAGGTCGGCCAAGCGGTCGGCGTCCGAACCCGCCAGATAGTCATAGGGGGCGTCCAGCCGCGAACGCGAGGCCGGCATGACCTGCGGCACGTAGCCACGCGCCAGCAACCATTCGGCCGCGTCATCCGCGGCATCCAGCGCGGCGGACGCGGGCGCCACGATGGCGACGCGCGCACCGGGCTTGAGCGCGGGCACTGGCGTTGCTGCGCCGCTGGCAACCGGGGGCGCCGCGGAACCGGGCTTGGCCGATTGCGGCGCGCGGCGCGGCGGCGGCTTGGGCGCCGCGCAGCCGGCCAAGGCCGCGGACAGGCACAGGGCCCCGGTGTTGATCAGAAAACTCCTGCGTCCGGTATTTCGCTGCGGTCGCTGGCCTTGCGGCGCTTGTTCCATGGTCATCCCTGCTGCCGTCAGAAACGTTCGTAGTCCAGGCGGTAGCGCCACTGGCCGAGGGCCAGGCCCGCCATCGGCAGGCGGCCGATGCGGATGCGGCGCAGGGCCTGCAGGCGCAATCCCGCCGCGTCGCACACGTATTCGATGAAGCCGGGCGCAGGCGTCTTCAGGGCGAAGCGCAGATGGGTTTCGTTCTGCCAGCTGACCTTCATGGGCGTGGCGGCGCGGCCGTCATAAGCCATGCCGCGCTGCAGGCGCGCCAGGTCGGCGGCGCTGAGCTGGCCGGACACCTGGGCCACGTACTCCTGTTCCACGTAGCGCCCTTCTTCCACCAGCTTGCGCGCGATCGGGTATTCCTGCGTGTAGACGACCAGGCCGCTGGCTGCGCGTTCCAGCGGCGTGACCAGCTTCAGGCCATTAAGCATGCGCTTCAGGTAGCGCTGCCCGGAGCGATCGCCGGGCATCAGGTTTGCGGGCAGGATCAGGTCGCGCGCAGAGCCGGGCTCGTCATTGGCGTAGAGGCCGGCGGGCTTGTGCAGCAGGATGGTCACGGGACGCGCGTCTTCCAGGCGCGCGCCTGGCAGCAGGCCCACGGACTGGCCGGGCGCCACCCGATAGCCCGGCTCCTCGACCTGCTTGCCATCCACGGCGACCCAGCCGCCTTCTATGTAGCGTTCTGCGTCGCCGCGCGAGCAGGACAGTTCGGTGGCCAAGCGCTTGGCCAGGCGTACGCTTTCGCTCATCGCACCACCGCCTTGTGCTGGGAAGCCGCGGGGCCGGGCGTGGAGTCAGGCCATGAATCGAGCCGCAGTTCGGGCCGTGATTCGGACCGCAGTTCGGACCGGAAAGAATAGCCGCCTTGCAGCGGCGCCAGTGGGTGCATCGTCATGAGGTATTGCCGGGGTGTTGCCAGAAAAGCGGGCCTTGCGCCCGCGACGTGAGGCAGATGTTACGCCCTTCCCCGGCAGGCTGCCGGCCGCGGCCTGGCTGGCAGCCAATGCGGGCGGCGTTCAGACCGGCGGGAATTCGGCGTGTCCCGCGGGCGTTGCCGCCGGTTGCGTTTCCGCGTCCAGCGCGGCGGGCGGCGGCACTTCGTCGATCCAGGCCTTGAGCAGCGTATGGGTCACCGCCAGGATCACCGGGCCGATGAACAGGCCCACGATGCCGAAGGCAAACAAGCCGCCCAGCACGCCCACCAGGATCAGCAGCAAGGACAGGTTGACCCCGCGCTTGATGAGCAGCGGCCGCAGCAGGTTGTCCAGCATCGCCACCAGCACCGACCAGACCAGCAGCACCGCGGCCGCCAGCTTCATGTCGTTCTGGAACAGCCAGACCACGCCGGCCAGCATGGGCAGGAAAGGCCCCAGCTGCGCCAGGCACAGCATCACCATCAGCGCGGTAAGGATGCCGGCAGCCGGCACGCCCGCGATCCACAAGCCGATCCCGCCCAGCCCGGACTGCACCACGGCGGTCACGACGATGCCCAGGGCCACGGCGCGTATCGCCTGCCCGGCAAGCTTGACGGCCGCCAGGCCGCGCTGGCCCGCCAGCCGGTTGAAGAAGCGCCGCACGAAATCGACCGCCACTTCGCCCTTGGTGTAGAGGATGCCGGCCACGACCACGGTGATCAGCATGTGCATCATGAAGGCGCCGACGATGGCGGCATGCCCGAGCAGCCAGGCCGCGGCGCTGGTCAGGTACGGTTCCAGTTTGGCCAGCAGGCCGCCGGCGCCGGCGTCCGACAGGGTCTGCCATTCCTGCGCAATCTTGGGGCCGACCAGCGGAATGCCGTGGACCCAGGCGGGCGGCGCCAGCAGCGCGTAGTCGGGCAGGCTCTTGACCGCCGCCATGATCGAGCTGCTGTGCAAGGCCAGCGTCGAGATCACCTCGTAAAGCGGCAGCACGATGACGAACAGCAGGATGACCAGCATCGTCAGGGTGCCCATCCAGCGCCGCCCGCCGCAATAGCGCTGGATCGCCAGCATGACCGGCCACGTCGCCACGACGATCGTGGTTGCCCAGACCAGGCCGGGCAGGAACGGGCGCAGGATGTAGAGGCTGCCTGCCATCAGGCCGGCCAGGATCACGATGACGAGGATGATGCGGGCGAGATCGACCGTCTGGCGTGGAAGAGGATTCAACCGCTGCTCCTGACAGGGCCGGCAGCCCTGGTTTGTGGCGCATCGATGCCGGTTGGGCATATGCCCGGTTGGTACACCTGAATGCGTCTTTGGCGAATTTATCCGAAAATCCGGCGCGTATATATACCGGCCGCCCGCAAGCGGCGCCGCCTGCGGCTAACGCGGGGCGCCCGCGCCGTCGCCCGCGCCCTGCGCGCGGATCAGCGTGTAGGCGATGTAGTACTTGTAGATGTTGCTCACGTACTGCACCGTTTCACGCCCGATGCGCTCGGCTGCCACCCGTTCCACATTGTCGAACCAGACGTTCGGGTCCAGTCCGCGGGCGGCGGCGTCCTTGCGCAATTGGTTGATCCGGCCGGGGCCGGCGTTGTAGGCCGCGAAGGCGAACAGCCCCTTGTTCAGGTCCGTCATGGGCTCTTTCGCGTAGTACTGGTCGATCATGAAACGGATGTATTTGACGCCGCCATGGATGTTGTATTCCTCGCGCCGGATGTCACCTACTTTCAGTTCCTTGCCGGTGGCCGGCATGATCTGCATGACGCCTATCGCCCCGACCGAGCTTTTGGCGCCCTGGTCCAGCCGGGACTCCTGGTAGCCCTGCGCCATCATCAGCAGCCAGTCTATGTTGTATTGGTCGCCGTACTTGCGGAAGAAGTCAGCGAGGCGGTGGAATTTTTCGATTTCCTCCGGATCGGTGGCGGCCTTTACCCACTTCACGGATTTCAGGTACTTGGTCAGCTGCTGGTTGCCGAAAGAGGTGCCGACGCGGTTCTTCTCCATGAAGGGGTTGAGCGCCGCCGCGAGCTTGGGCGAGTTCTTGCGGAAGGCGAAGGCAATATCGCTGCCGCTGTCGACCTCCAGATTTTCGTAGACCCGGATCTGCGGGAAGATCTGTTTCCAGAAATTCGCCAGGTAGCGGTCGGCGACCGTGTACTTGACCAGGTCCGCGCTGGCCATCTCCAGGATGTCGTCGGTCTCGAAAGTGCCCGGCGCGTCACGGATGATGGCGGGCTTCAGGCCCCTGGCCGCCAGATCCGCGTTCAGCTTCTTGATGCTGCCGTAGTAGCTGCTGACGGGGCTGATGAAGAGCTCCTGCCCGGAAAGGTCGTCCAGCGACTTGAGCTCGGGCGCGCCTGGCGCGGCCACGACCAGCTCCCGCACGCCCGACGCCAGCGGCGTGGAAAAGTCCACCAGCTTCTGGCGTTCTTCAGTGACCGTCAGATTGGCGGCGATGATGTCGCCCTTGCCCGCCAGCAGATCGGGAATCAGGCGTTCGCGCGAGGTCGGCAGGAACACCACGTACACGCGGATGTTCTTGGTCTTGAGCTGCCGGTTCAGGTCGTTCTCGAACTCGGTCATCATGTCCGCGATGATGCCGCGCTGCGTGCCGCCTTTGTCCAGGAAGTACAGGGTCTTGTTGTAGGGCACCAGCACCCGGACTTGCCGGCGCTTGACCATGCCGTCGAAGTCCCCGGTCCAGGGCTTCATGTTGTAGGCCAGCGCCAGCGGGTCGCCTTTGGCCTTCGCCGTCTGGGCGTACCCGGGCGATGGAGGCAACCACAGCAACAGCGCGCAAAGCATCGAGGCAATCACGCGAAATGACATAGTTCCTCCGGCAGGCCCGGTTACTGCGGCAAGTCAGGTATGCCGCGCGGCAAGGCGCGTTGCGCGCCGGGCCGTGGCTACAACAATATCGGGCGGCCGGGGTTCATGCAACGGATTCTTCCCGCTGCGGCGTGCAATGCGGACGGCATCCAACGGGCCTCTAGGGCTGCGCGGGTTTCGGCGGCGCATGACCGGCGTCCTGCCGCTGGGCCTGCGCCATCAGATGCCGGGTCAGCTCGCCCAGTTGTTCGTCCTTCCCTTTCAACTGCGCGAGGCAGTCGGATGAGCGCTGCTCGGCGGCCGCCAGCCGGGATTCCAGCGTCCTTTCGCGATCGCGCGCCGCCGTCAAGGCCGTATCGGCCGCGGCCTGATCGGCTTGCTGGCGCACTTGCATAGCCTGGACTTCGGTGCGCAGGGCTTGCGCCTCTTGTTCCGCCTGGCGGCGCTGATGCTGTTCCTGTTCCAGCCCCTTGCGCGCCTGCGCCGCCTGCTGTTGGCTGGCCGCCTGCGCATCGTCCAGCCGCGCCTGCAAGCGCTTGACCGTGCCGCGTTCGCTGTCCAGCTCATTGAGCCAGCGGCGTTCGTGGGCGGTATGACGGGTTTCCAGCGCATCGAGCGCTTGCGCATGCTGGGCGCGGGTCTTCTCGTTCTCCGCCAGCGCCGCCTGCGTGGCGCTGCGGGCGTCTTCCAGCTGCAGCTGGTTGCGCCTGAGCAGTTCGTCGCGTTGGCGCAGCTGCTGTTCGGCCGACTGCAGCCGGTCTTCGGCGGCCGCCAATTGGGAGGTCGCCACCCTGAGGGCTTCCTGCAGATCCTGTTCGCGGTGCGCTAGCTGGGCTTCGCGTTGCTGCAGCTGTTCGGCGTCCGAGGCCAATTGCTCCCCTTCCCGCGCCAGTTCTTCCCAGCGCCCGCGATAGGCCTGTTCCTGTTGGGCGCGGGCCTCGGACAAGGCGGCTTCCCAGAAGTGCGAGGCGGCCTGCGCCACGGGGTCCGGGACGGCAGCCGGCGCTGCAAACGCGCCCGGGTCCTTGATGCGCGCGCCCAAGGCCCGGAACCAGGTTTCCAGATAGGGGCTGACGGTATTCGGCGAGCCCCGGCCGATCTTCTGTCGCACCCGTTCGATGGTGGGCCGCGCGCCCTCCAGCAGCAAGGCGTCGGCGGCGGTCCAGACGTCAGTTTCGGTAATTCCGGTGGCCATGCGCTTGCTCCGTGCCGAATTCGGCATTTGCGGGATAATTACCCACGATAATGGAACCTTATCGAGAGTAATTTGATATTAATGTTAGATATCATACAGCATACATAATAATATGTATGAAATGCGATTTTCCCACCCTTTTCAACCATGACACAGCTGAAAACGCAGGCGCCGCTGCCCGTTCTGGACCCGCTCACCCTGGACGCCCAGGCTGATGCCGCCGCCAGCGCGCTGTTGCGCGAAGGCAGTTCGGCCAACACGGTCGCCAGCTACCGCGCCGCCATCCGCTACTGGAGCGCCTGGTTCGAGCTGCGCTATGCGCGCCCCTTTGCCCTGCCCTTGCCGGAAGCCGCCGTGATCCAGTTCGTGGTGGACCATGCCCAGCGCTCCACCGAGCAAGGCCTGAAATGGGAATTGCCGCTGGCGTTGGATCAGGAACTGGTCCGGCTCAAAGCCAAAGGCAGGCTGGGCGCGCCCAGCCTCAACACGCTGCTGCAGCGCATTTCCGTGCTGTCCAAGGCGCACGAACTTCAAGGCCACCCCAACCCCTGCCGCGCGGCCGCGGTGCGCGAGCTGCTTGCCAGGACGCGGCGCGCCTATGCCCGGCGCGGCGTGGCGCCGGCCAAGAAGGTGGCACTCACGCGCGAACCGCTGGAGGCCATGCTGGCCACCTGTGACGATTCCCTGCGTGGCATGCGTGACCGCGCCCTGCTGCTGTTCGCCTGGGCCAGCGGCGGGCGCAGGCGCTCCGAAGTCGTTCATGCCACGATGGAAAACACGCGGCGCACGGCCGAGGGGTTTCTGTACGCGCTGGCGTATTCCAAGACCAACCAGGCGGGCGCCGTGCGCGCCAATGACCAGAAGCCCATCGTCGGCGTGGCTGCCCAGGCGCTTGACGCCTGGCTGCGCGCCAGCGGCATCACGCAAGGTCCGCTGTTCCGGCGCGTGCGGCGCGGCGACGTGCTGGGCGAGCCGCTGGCCGCGGCCGCGGTACGGGACATCGTGCAGGAACGCTGCAAGCTGGCCGGCCTGGAAGGCGAGTTTTCGGCGCACAGCCTGCGCTCGGGATTTGTGACCGAGGCGGGACGGCGCAACGTGCCGCTGGGCGACACCATGGCCATGACCGGACATGCCAGCGTGGCCACCGTCATGGGCTACTTCCGCGCCGGGGCGGCGGCCGAATCGCCCGCGGCCCGGCTGCTGGACGAGCCGGACGCCCCGCGCGGGTAAAATCCCGCGCACTCGCCGCAACCCGAATCCTGCCCGACACGATCTTCATGCGAATCAACCTACGCGGGCTGGTGCTTGCGCTTACCGTATGCAGCGCCCTCGCCGCTACCGCCAACGCCCTGTACGCCAGTTACCGGGTGCAGCGTGAACAGCTCATCGCCAATACGCTGGAATCCAACCGGGTGTACGCCGCCAAGCTGGCGGAGAGCGCGGGCACCTTCCTGGACTCGGCCCTGCAGCAACTGGAGTACAGCGCCCGCCATGTCGCCTGGCGCTTCGATGCGCCGGAGGTCTTGAACGCGGAAGTCGCGCGCCTGCGGGAGCAGACGGACAGCTTCAACACGGTCGCCATCATCCGCGCCGACGGCGTCATGGTGGCGGCCAGCCAGGCCATCCGCAGCTTCCAGGGAACGCGGGTCGACAACGCCGCCAGCCGCATGGCGCTGCAGACGCGCAAGCCCCTGATCAGCAAGCCCTATGTGTCCGTTGCCGGCAACCTGCTGATCAACGTCTCGTATCCCATTCATTCCGAGGGCGGCATCTACCTGGGTTACGTGTCGGGCACGATCTACCTGCGCAACGAAGGCGCGCTGCACAACCTGCTGGGCAAGCATCCCTATCAGGACGGGTCTTATCTGTACGTGGTGGATAACGAGGGGCGGCTGATCTATCACGCCGAGAACGACCGCGTCGGCGAGGACGTCACCAGCAATCCCGCCGTGGCGGCGGTGATGCGCGGGGAGGATGGCGCGCAGCGCCTGATCAACACGCGCGGGGTGGACATGCTGGCCGGCTATGCCCACGTCTCGCGCAGCGGCTGGGGAGTAATCGCGCAGCGCCCGGCGTTGGCCACGCTGGAGCCCTTGCACGATCTCATCTGGGCGCTGATCCGCTACGCGGCGCCCTTCGCCCTGCTGTTCCTGTTGGCGATCTGGTGGTGCGCGCGCAAGATTTCGCAGCCGCTGTCGCAACTGGCCACCAATGTCGAGCACCATGACATGGCGGTGGCCATGCAGCGGGTGCGCTCGGTGAAAGCCTGGTACTTCGAGGCGCAGCGCCTCAAGCGCGCGGTGATCCGCAGCTACTCCAGCCTGCAGGACAAGATCGGCAAGCTCAACCAGGCCAGCATTACCGATCCGCTGACCGGGCTGCGCAACCGTCGCGGCACGCGTCAGGCGGTGGATGCGCTGCAGGCGGCCGACACCCCCTTTGCGGTGATCGCGCTGGACATCGACCATTTCAAGCGAGTCAATGACACCTACGGCCACACGGTGGGCGACGAGGCGATACAGGGAATGGCGCAGTTGATGCGCGACTGTTCGCGCCCGACAGACATACTCTGCCGCAACGGCGGCGAGGAATTCCTGATCCTGCTGCCCGGCGCGGGCCCCAGGGAAGCAACGGGCATGGCTGAGCGCCTGCGCAAGACCACGGAGATGCGCCGTGCGAGCGGCTCTCCGGAAATCACGGTGTCAGCCGGCGTGGCGCACTGGACGGCCGGCAGCGCGGACGTGGATCTGGTCTTCCAGGCTGCGGATGCCGCGCTGTACGCGGCCAAGCAGCAGGGGCGAAATCGCGTGGTGACGCACGCGGGCTGACGCCCCTGCCCGCCCGGCGGCTATTTCAGGATTGTGGCAACGCCGGGTCAGGCGTCCTGGTCTTCGGCGGCATCGGCGTCCGCGGCAACGGTCTTGATGTCCGCTTCCTTATTGGTCTCGGGCGCCTTCCAGTCCAGGGGAGGAATCTCGAATTGCCACTTCTTGCCAACGAGTTGATGAGACATGAACGTTCTCCTGTTCAGGACGCATGGCTTTCCCCCGCGCAAAGCGCAATGCATGAGATTCGTGCGTGCCATGGATGCTGTTTCCAATGGATGCCATCGGAGCGCGGGGGGCATGCGCGCAGGCAACGCAAACGAAAATGGCGGCCGCGGCCGCCAGCGACTTACAAATCTTTTGGCACTTGGTTTTGTTGTGATTTTGCCGAAAGATGCTGAATTTTAGCATTAAATTGCCTGAAATAGCAAGCGATTCTGGCGTGGACCACAAAGGCCGGCGCCCTGCCCCTGACGCGTCGACGCCGGCAATGGCCAATGACGCAAATGCCCCCGCAACATGACGCGATCGCCACTCCCGCTGCCGGACGGGCCTCCATACACTGGATGCGCCCATTGTCCGGAGACTGATCGTGACCCACGCTCCCATCGAGGGCGGCTGCGATTGCGGCGCGGTCCGCTACCGCCTCGCCAGCCCGCCCATGTTCGTGCATTGCTGCCATTGCACCGTGTGCCAACGGCACGCCGGCACCGCCTTTGCGATGAACGCGGTGATCGAATCCGACCGCGTGCACCAGTTGCGGGGCGAGCTGCGCCGCCATCCCGCAGACAAGAACGCCAATGATGGCGAGACGGTCGTGGTCGTGCGCTGCGCGGCCTGCCTGGGCCTGTTGTGGAGCCATCACCCGGGGTTCGGCGAAACGGTGGCGCTGATCTATGCGGGCACGCTGGACCGCGCCGCCGATTTCCCGCCAGGCGCGCATTGCTTCGTGCGCTCCAAGCACCCGTGGGTGGGCATACCGGACGACGTGCCGGCGGCCGAAGCGTTCTACGACATGGACGCCTGCTGGCCCCAGGCCGCCAGGCAGCGCCTTGACGCCGCGCTGGCCGGCAGCCCGCGCAAGCCCTGGACGCCCAAGGGCTGAATACCCCGCCGCAACAACGCGCGGCGCAACGCCGCAACACCCGTCTGAGCGCCGCGCATCGACCCTGCCCGCAATCCTCGCGCGCTTAGGGATTTCCCCCGTTTTTGCGGAAAAAAAGCCTGTTTGGCGCATATCCCGCGTCCCTGAAAGGTGAACGGAAGTTTGAATTCCTAGACTTCCGCGTTCATCCAAAAGTCAGCTTTTGTTCAGAACGTAGTCAGGCAAAAGCACAACAACGGGAGGACTACAGATGCAATCCAAACGCAGCGCCGCGCGGCGCGAGGTCTGGGCCGCCGGCACGATGATCGTGCTGGGCCTGGGCGCCATCGCGCAGGCATCCACCTACAACATCGGCAGCCTGGCGCGCATGGGGCCAGGGATGTTCCCGGCGATCCTGGGCGTGCTGCTGGTGCTGTTGGGCCTGATCATCGCGCGCATGGCCGCGGCGCCCGCGGCAGCCGATGACGACGCCGAGGACGAGCCTCCGCCCGACTGGCGCGGCTGGGGCTGCATCATCGGCGGACTCATGGCCTTCATCCTGGTGGGCAAATACGGCGGCCTGGTGCCCGCGACCTTCGCGCTGGTCTTCATTTCCGCGATGGGCGACCGCCAGCACACGCCGCGCAGCGCGGCGCTGCTGGCCGCTGGCGTGACCGTGCTGGGCGTGGCCGTTTTCTCCTGGGCGCTGCAACTGCAGTTTCCGCTGTTCCGCTGGGGCTGATCGATGGAAATCTTCAACAACCTGATGCACGGGTTCTCCGTCGCCTTCGCGCTGGACAACCTCATGTGGGCCGTGTTCGGCGTGTTCATGGGCAACCTTATCGGCGTGCTGCCGGGCATGGGCGTGCTGGCCGCGATCTCCATCCTGCTGCCGCTGACCTACACCATGACGCCCACGGCGGCGCTGGTGATGCTGTCAGGCATCTACTACGGTTCGCAGTACGGCGGCGGCATTACCTCCATCATGCTGAACCTGCCTGGCACCGCATCACACGCGGTGGCCTGCCTGGACGGCAATCCGCTGGCGCGCAACGGCAAGGCTGGCTCGGCGCTGTTCATGCTGATGTTCTCGTCGTTCTGCGGCGCGTCGGTCGGCATCCTGGCGATGATTCTGTTCTCGCCCATGCTGGTTGACGTGGCCTTCAAGTTCGGCCCCGCCGAGTACTTCTCCATGATGATGCTGGGCCTGCTGGCCGGCGCCACCTTGGCCAAGGGGTCGGCGATCAAGGGCGTGGCGATGGTGGTGGTGGGCCTGCTGCTGGGCGTGGTGGGCACCGACGTCAACACCGGCACGATGCGTTTTCACTTCGGTATCCTGGAACTGTCCGACGGCCTGCAGATCGTGGCGCTGGCCATGGGTCTCTTCGGCGTGGCGGACTTCCTGAAGAACATCAACCGCATCGGCGGCGATGCCAAGGTGACCACCGCCAAGATCAGCATGAAGTCGATGCGGCCCGAAGCCGGCGACATCAAGCAGTCGCGCGGCGCGCTGGTGCGCGGCACGGCCATCGGCGCGGCCTTCGGCATCCTGCCCGGCACCGGCCCTACCATCGCCTCGTTCATTTCGTATGCGACGGAAAAGAAGGTGGCGCGCGAGCCGCGCCGCTTCGGCCGCGGCGCCATCGAGGGCATCGCCGGACCGGAAGCGGCCACCAGCGCCTCGACCCAGACCAGCTTCATTCCCACCATGAGCCTGGGCATCCCTGGCGATCCGGTGATGGCGCTGATGCTGGGCGCGCTGATCATCCACGGCATCCAGCCGGGACCGCAGATGATGGTGGAGCACGCCGACATGTTCTGGGGGCTGATCGCCAGCTTCTGGGTCGGCAACGTGCTGTTGCTGCTGTTGAACCTGCCGCTGATCGGCATGTGGGTGCGGCTGCTGACGGTGCCGTTCCGCTACCTGTTCCCGGCGGCGCTGTTCTTTGTTTGCGTGGGCGTCTACAGCACCAACAACAATCTGTTCGACGTGGCTATGGTGACCTTGTTCGGCGCGGCGGGCTACGCGCTGATCCGCATGCGCTTCGAACCCGCGCCGCTGTTGCTGGGCTTCGTGCTTGGCCCCATGGTGGAAGAGAACTTCCGCCGCGCCCTGCTGCTGTCGCGCGGCGACCTGACGATCTTCGTCTCGCGGCCCATCAGCCTGGGCTTCGTGGTGGCGTGCGTGGGGTTGATTGCGCTGCTGGTGGTGTCGGCCATGCGCCAACGCAAGCAGCGTGTGGGCCTGGCGCAAGCGGAGTCTTCCGCCTGACGACTGCCGCTGCGTGGCGACGGGCCGGCTCCTGCGGGGCCGGTCCGTATGCGCTTCAGGCGTCGGGCGCGGCCAGCGGGCCGGCGGTGTGGCCGTCGATATGGCCCAGCGTGCGCCCGGGATCCAGACGATCGCGCACGCGCTGCTTCAGTTCCTTGGCCGAGGGGAAGCCGCCATCGCTCTTGCGGTCCCAGATCAGGTCGCCGTTGTAGGTGACCTGGAAGATCCCGCCGGTGCCGGGCTGCAGCACGACCTCGCCCAGATCGATGGAAAAGGTGGACAAGAGTTCCTGGGCCATCCAGCCGGCGCGCAGCAGCCACTGGCACTGCGTGCAGTAATGGATGACGATGCGGGGGCGCAGGGCGGGTGTGTTCATAGCTGGAAGATTCTACGCCGGTTCATGGATAATATCGGGTTTTCCCGGGTCTGCGATGGACCCCGAGCCTGCCATGAAGTCTGCATTATCCCCCCGCGGCCAACGCTGGCTGATCGGCCTCCTGATGGGGCTGGTCACGCTTACGCCCATGGGCATCGATATCTATCTGCCCTCCCTGCCCGTCATGGCGCAGGATTACGGCCAGCCTGTCACCGCGCTGCAAGCCAGCATCACCCTCTTCATCTTCGCCGTCGGCGTGGGCCAGATCCTGATCGGCCCGCTGGCCGACCGCTATGGCCGGCGGCCAGTTGCGCTGGGCGGCGCGCTGGCGTATCTGCTGGGCTCGGCGCTGGGCGCCGCGGCCACGTCGCTGGACGTGTTCTATGCCGCGCGCGTGATCCAGGGGCTGGGCGCGTGCTCGGCCTCGCTGGTGGCCTTTGCCGCGGTGCGCGACTGCTTCAGTCCCGCGGTGGGCGCGCGCGTCTACAGCTATTTGAACGGCGCCTTGTGCACCGTGCCCGCGCTGGCGCCCATGGTGGGCGGCGCGCTGGCCGTGCATGCGGGCTGGCGCAGCACCTTCGTCTTCATGGTGCTGTTCGCCCTGACGCTGGCAGGTTTTCTGGCGATCCGCTTCGAGGAAACGCGCGCCGCGCCTCCCAGACAGCAAGGCCCGCTCTACAGCCTGCGCCGCTATGCGCCGATCGCGGCCAGCGGACGGTTTCTGTACTTCGCGGCGTTCGGCATGGCCGGCATGGCGATGATCCTGGTGTTCGTATCCGCCGCGCCCGTGGTGCTGGTGCAGCAGCTGGGCTATTCCGAACTGGGCTTCTCCGCCTGGTTCGGCGGCAACGCGGCGATCAACATCGGCGCCTTCTTCCTGGCTCCCGCCTTCATCGCGCGCTATGGCCGCCACACCATGGTGCGCGTGGGCATGGCCGCCCTGCTCGCGGCCGCCGCCATGCACCTGGCCGCTTGGCTGTGGCTGCCCTTGTCGGCCTGGATCTTCATGTTGCCGGTGGCGGTGTTGACCGTGGGCTTTTCGCTCGCGCTGGGATCCGGGCTGAGCCTGGCGCTGGAGCCCTTCGCCGAGCGCGCCGGCACCGCGGCCGCGGTGTATGGCTTGTTCCAGATGAGCGGATCGGCCGTCATCGCCACCCTTTTGCTGGACAGCGGCATGGCGCCCCAAGCGGCGATGGCGCTGATCGGCGCGGTCATCGTCGGGCCGCTGCTGTGCCTGTCGCCGGGCATGGCGCGGCGCCTGGCTGCGGGCTGACGCCGAGCCGCGTAAGCCTCTACTATCCAGGGATAGCCCACCCTGGAGACGACATGAATAACGAACAAGCGGCGCAAGAGCCGATCCTGGCGCGCCACGCCGAAGGCGGCGTGGTGACGCTGCGCCTGAACCGCCCGGGCCAGTTCAACGCGCTGTCCGAAGGCATGCTGGCCGCGCTGCAGGCGGAGATCGACGCTTTGTCGCGCGATGCCGGCGTGCGCTGCGTGGTGCTTGAATCCAGCGGCCGGGCGTTCTGCGCCGGCCACGACCTGCGCGAAATGCGCAGCCAGCCCTCGCTGGATTATTACCGCGACCTTTTCAGGAAATGCGGCGCCGTGATGCAAGGTTTGCAGGCATTGCCGGTGCCGGTGATCGCCAAGGTGCACGGCATCGCCACCGCGGCGGGCTGCCAACTGGTGGCCAGCTGCGACCTGGCCGTGGCGGCCGACACGGCGAAGTTCGCGGTGTCGGGCATCAACGTCGGCCTGTTCTGCTCCACGCCCGCTGTCGCCCTCAGTCGTAACGTATCGGCCAAGCGCGCCTTCGAAATGCTGGTGACGGCGCGCTTCATCGATGCCGGCCAGGCCAGGGATTGGGGCCTCATCAACGACGCCGTGCCGGAGGCGCAACTGGACCAGCGCGTGCGTGCACTGGTGGATGACATCCTGGCCAAGAGCCCCACGGCCATCCGCTACGGCAAGCGCATGTTCTACAAGCAGCGGCAGATGGCGCTGGCGGATGCCTACGACTATGCGGGCGACGTGATGGCGCGCAACATGATGGAAGCCGACGCCTGCGAAGGCATAGACGCCTTCCTGCAAAAACGTCCGCCGCGCTGGCAGTCCTGATTCGACGCTTTGGGGCTGCGCCGCCCGCTGCTCCGCTAGGCCAAGGCCCAGCCGCCGGCCGCGGCCAGCAGCACCACCCAGACGGGCGACCAGCGTGCATAGACCAGCAGGCCGAACAGCAGCAAGGCCAGGCCGAAATCCACCCGATCGCGGATGGCGCTGGTCCAGACCGGGTCGTACAGGGCCGATAGCAGGATGCCCACGACGCTCGCGTTCACGCCCGCGATCAGGTTGCGCACGCCGGGCCGCCGCCGCAGGCTTTCCCAGAACGGCAGCGCCGCCGCCACCAGCAAGGCGCCCGGCAGGAAGATCGCCGCCAGCAACACCAGTCCGCCGGCCCAGCCCGACAAGGGGCCCGACGACATCGCGCCCAGGAAGGCGGCAAAGGCGAACAGCGGCCCCGGCATGGCCTGCGCCGCGCCATAGCCTGCCAGGAAATCGGCGTTGGAAACCATGCCTCCCGCCACCGAGGCGGATTCCAGCAAGGGCAGCACCACGTGGCCGCCGCCGAACACCAGCGCGCCCGCGCGGTAGAAGCCTGAGAGCTGCTGCGCCAGCGGCATGCCGCTGATCGCCGCCCAGGCCGGCAAGACCGCCAGCAGCAGCACGAACAGCGCCAGGGCCGTGTATCCCGCGCGGCGCGACACATTCAACGGCGGCAACGCCAGCGCAGGTCGCGGCGGCACCTGCAGCGCGGCCAGGCCGGCGATGGCGCCCAGCAGGATCGCGCTCAATTGCCCCAGGGTCGTCGGCATGAGGATGGTGATGAGCGCCGCCGCCACCGCCAGTCCCGCACGTTCGCGGTCAGGACAGAGCGAGCGGCCCATGCCCCAGACCGCTTGCGCAATGATGGCCACCGCCGCGATCTTCAGTCCATGGATGGCGCCCGACGCGGACAGCCAGCCGAACTGCGCCAGCCCCAGCGCGAAGAGGATCAGCGCCACGGCCGTGGGCAGCGTGAACGCCACCCAGGCCGCCAGCATGCCGGCCCATCCGGCGCGTTTCAGGCCTATCGCCATGCCGACCTGGCTGCTGGCCGGCCCCGGCAGGAACTGGCACAGCGCCACCAGGTCGGAATACGCATAGTCGTCCAGCCAGCGCCTGCGCTCCACGAATTCCGTGCGGAAATACGCCAGGTGCGCCACCGGCCCGCCGAAGGACGTCAGCCCGAGGCGCAGGAATACCAGGAAGACTTCCAGACAGGACCCCCGGCCGGGCTGCTCGCGCGTGGCAGTGGCGGGCTTGCTGGCGACGTGTTCGTCTTGGTGGGGAGGCAGCGGCGGCATGGGATTCGGCTTCATCGGCAGGCGGGGCATGAGGGTCCTGCCCCCGCCCCATGCTTATAGCCGGGCGCCGCGGCGGATTCAACCGCCTGAACGGGCCGGGCCATATGGCGGGTTTACCTCGCCCGCGTAGCCGCTACAAACAACTTTACAAATACCCTACAAATATCGGCGGACTGCCCGGCGGCATGCCCCTAGCATCGCGAGTCCTCATCCGGCCGTATCCCCCATGTTCAAGTTCGCGATCCGCATCTTCGTCGTCGCCGCCATCGGTTATGTCGCGGGGTCGCAGCTGGTGGAACGCAGCTTGATGTATCTGCTGGATTCGGTCAGCGCGGATCTGTCGTACCAGGCTGTCCGGGGACAGATGCATGTGCTGCGCACGGAACTCGACAGCATTGCGCCGGCCGCTCGCGCCGAGCGCCTGCGCGACGACATCCAGCCGCTTTACGGCCTGGGCCTGGGTCTGCTGGCCGATGCCGACGTCACGCCCAGCACAGAGGAACAGCGGCAATTGGCCACGCTGGGCATCATCATGCGCGACGATTACAACGTCTATCTCGCGCCCTTGGCGGGCCAGCCCCGGCAGTGGCTGGAAGTCCGCCTGCCGCGCGCGCCGGTGCTGGAGCGATGGGTCACCGTTGGCGTCTGGACTGCGTTGAGCCTGATCGTGGGCATCATCCTGCTGCTGCTGTGGGCCCTGCCCCTGTGGCGCGACCTGGACCGGCTGCGCAACGCCACGCTGCGCATGGGCCAGGGAGACCTGGGCGCGCGGGTGCGGCTGTCGCGCCTGGCCGGCATGCGGCACGTGGGCGAAAGCTTCAACCAGATGGCCGAGCGCATTTCGGCACTGGTCGAAAACCAGCGCAGCCTGACCAACGCGGTCTCCCACGAATTGCGCACGCCGCTGGCGCGACTGTCCTTCGAGGTCGCCATGCTGGGCCAGGACCAGCACCTGCCCAAGCGGCACCAGATACTGCGCGACATGCAGGCCGACATCTGCGAACTGGAAACGCTGGTGGCCGAACTGCTGGTCTATGCGCGGCTGGAACGCCCCACCGACGACACCGTCCGGCTGGAAACCGTGGACACCTGCGACTGGCTGGGCGAAGCGCTGGCGCAGGTGGCGCACCAGGCCGAGGCGCGTGCGATCCAGTGCCATGTGCATCGCGACTACCCGCCGCGCGTGCGGCTGCATCCGCGCTACATGAGCCGGGCCTTGCTGAACCTGGTGCAGAACGCTGTGCGCTACGCCAGCCGCCACGTGGAGGTCAAGCTCACCCAATGCCCGTCCGGCGGCTTCGAGCTGATCGTGGACGACGACGGCGGCGGCATCGCGCCCGCCGACCGGACACGCGTATTCGAACCCTTCATCCGCCTGGACGAAAGCCGGGACCGCGGCACCGGCGGCGCCGGCCTGGGCCTGGCCATCGTCTGGCGAGTGGCCGCCAGCCACGGCGGCGGTATCGAAATCCACGACAGCCCCCTGGGCGGCGCACGCTTCGTGTTGCGCTGGCCGGCCTGATCATGGCCCAGGCGAAAACTCCATTTATGGCACTACCTTCCTGGTCCAAACCGCGGCATCCTGACGGCACGAGATTCCGCTCGGCAACACGCATCGAAAAGGTAGGAACATGACCCAGCGTTTGAATTATTTCCAGGTATCCGAGGAACAGTCCAGGAAGTACCTGGAATTCAGCATGTCGCTGAAGAAGACCCCCATCGTGCAGGAGGTCGGCGAACTGGTGGATATCCGCGCGTCGCAAATCAACGGCTGCGGCTTTTGCCTGGACATGCACGTCAAGCAGGCCCGCATCGCCGGCGAGCGCGAACTGCGCCTGCATCACATCGCCATCTGGCGCGAGTCCACGCTGTTCTCGCCGCGCGAGCGCGCCGCGCTGGCCTGGACCGAGGCGGTCACCACCCTGTCGGCGCAGGGCGTATCGGATGCGGTCTATGAGGACGTGCGCGAGCAGCTGTCCGAAAAGGAAATTTCCGACCTGACCCTGCTGGTGGTCGGGATCAACGGCTGGAACCGGCTGAACGTGGCATTGCGCACCGTGCCGGGTTCGGCCGACGCGGCCTACGGCCTGGACAAGGCCGGGCTGAACTAGGACTGCATCAGCTGCAGTATGCGCAGACCCAGTTCACGGGCCTGCGCCTGCGTGGCGATATTGGTGAAGCTGAGCAGCAGCGCCGATTGCCCCTGCGGGGCGGCGTGCCAGCGCGACAATACGCCCGCATACATGCCCTGCTCTTCCATCCGCCCGGCCAACGCCACGTCGCTCTGGCCGTCTTCCAGGCGCGCCACCAGATGCATGCCGCCGGGCTGCGGCTCGATCCGCAGGCGTTGCCCCAGCGCATCATTCAGGCCCGCCACGGTCGCGGCACGCCGTTCCGCGTATAGCTTGCGCATGCGCTGGATGTGGCGGCCGAAATGGCCTTCGGCCATGAAGGCGCTCAATATGGCCTGGGTCAGGCCAGGCGCAGCGCCCGCCTGCAAGCGCGCGGACTGCGCGAAGCGTCCAGCCTGCGCCTCGGGCACCACCAGATAGGCCAGCCGCAGGCCGGGAAACAGCACCTTGCTGAAGGTGCCCGCGTACAGCACCCGCCCCTGCGTATCCAGGCTCTTCAAGGCCGGCAACGGACGGCCGACGTAGCGGTATTCGCCGTCGTAATCGTCTTCCACGATCCAGGCCCCGCAGCGTTCGGCCCAGTCCAGCAAGGCCTGCCGGCGCGGCAATGACAAGGACATGCTCAAGGGGCTTTGATGGGCAGGCGTCACCACCGCGCCGCGCGCCCGCCCCGCCCGCTCGATGCCGGCGCCGACCATGATGCCGTCCTGGTCCACCGGCACGGGCACGGGCTTCAAGCGCGCCTGCTCCAGCAGCGCGCGGGTTGGCGGATAGCCTGGATCTTCCATCCAGACCTGGTCGCCGGCTTCGAACAGCGTCTGCAGGATCAGCGCCATCGTGCTGTTGTAGCCGGCGGTGATGAACACCTGCGAGGGCTGGCAATGGATGCCGCGCGCCACCTGCAGATAGGCGGCGGTCGCGCTGCGCAGGGCTGGCAGGCCGCCGCTGTGCGGATAGGCCAGGTCCCCGGCCTGCAGGCCGCGCAGTTGCCGCGCGCCCAGGCGGGCCCAGAGCTTGCGGGGAAATTCATCCAGCGCCGGCAAGCCCATCTGGAACGGCCGCAGGCCCGAGGGTTCGCGCCAGCCCGGGCCGTCGCCGGGCGTCTCGGCAGGAATGGCCACGGCGGGGGGCGGCGCGTGCTGGGGCTGCAGGTCGGGCGCTACCACCGTACCGGCCTGGCCGCGCGCCTGGATATAGCCTTCCGATGCCAGCAGTGAATACGCGACCTCCACCGTGCCGCGCGCCACGCCCATCTCCTTGGCCAGCGCCCGCGCCGATGGAATGCGGTCGCCTGGCTTGAGCGTGCCCTGCGCGATGGCGCCGCGAAAGCGCTCGTAGACCTGGCGGTACAGAGGCTCGGCGCCGTCCGGCGGCATGGGCTGGTCCTGGGGCTGCGGGCTGATCATGGCATAGTCCAGAATTCAATTTATGGCCCTTCTAATTATGGCATGCGGCTCCTAAGATGACTGCACTTGAACCCTGACACCGCCAGTGCATCCATGACCGACGCCACTATGCAACACCTCGAAAGCCCGCAGGACCTGAGGGCCTGCCTGCCGCTCATGCGCGAGCTCAGGCCCCATCTGAAAAACGAAGCCGATTTCGTCGAACGCGTGAGCCGCATGCGCGCCGACGGCTACCGGCTGCTGGCCGCCATGGACCATGGCCAAGCCGTCGCGCTGGCCGGCTACCGCGTGCAGGAAAACCTGATCTACGGCCGCTTTCTGTACGTGGACGACCTGGTGGTGGCGGACGGCCGCCGCGGCGAACGCTGGGGCGCCCGGCTCCTGCAAGCCCTGGACGCCGCCGCGCGCGGCCACGGCTGCGCCCGCCTGGTGCTCGACACCGGCCTGGGCAACGCCCTGGCCCAACGCTTCTACTTCCGCGCCGGTCTGTTGACCAGCGCCATCCGATTCAGCAAATCCCTGGAAACCTCCGCCTCATGAATATCCTGCGCATCATCTGCAGCCCGCGTGGCCGCGCCTCCGAAAGCTATCGCCTGTCGCAAGCCATCGTCGACCAACTCACCGCCGCCGCGCCCGACGCGGCCGTGGTCGACGTCGACGCGACCGCCCTGCCCCTGGTCGACTCCGACTACGCCGCCACGCTGAGTGCGCGCCAGGACCCCACGGACGGACGCGAGAATCGGGGCGCGCTGGGCCGCTCAACCGAACTGATCCAGTCCCTGCAGGCCGCGACTCACGTCGTCATCGCGACTCCGATGCACAACTTCACCGTGCCGGCATCGTTGAAAACCTGGATCGACCACGTGGTGCGGGTGCGCAGCACCTTCCAGATCACGGCGCGCGGCAAGGAAGGCAGCCTGGAGGACCGTCCGGTATACGTGGCGATCTCGTCCGGCGGCGACTTCGGCTGCGACGGGCAAAGCCAGCCGGACTTTCTCACGCCTTATCTTAGGCACGTGCTGGGCACGATGGGCCTGAAGAACGTGACGTTCTTTTCGGTGCAGGGCACGGCGCGGGGCGCGGAGGCGTTGCAGGCGGCCCGCGCGCAGGCGCAATCGGAGATCGTCGCGCATCCGTTCGCGGCGGGTCTGCATCCGGAATTCGCGGCAGCTTGATCGCGCCGGGGCTGGTGCCCGCGCATCATGGCGCGCGCACCAAGCCGCCTCATGCTTAGGAATAGCGCCGGCGCCGAGCCCGCTTACGCAAGAAGTATTAGGCAATCGGGCTGCGTTGACACCCCCAAATAGCCGGCACTACGCTCTTGGCCAGAACCCTCTCGCCTGACCAGACTACGCCGTACTTCCTCATTCGGGCATGGGTGCAGGAGGCGTGCAATGACACTGACCAGTCCCGGTATTTTCCTGGCGGCCGCGCTTGCGCTGTGGGTCCTCGCCGCGCCGCGCGCCGAGGCGGCCTGCAGCGACAAGAAGATCGTGGCGATGGCCAACGACGGCCGCACGGTCAATGCCATTGCCAAAGCCTGCAGCATGCCGACGGCCAAGGTCCGGGGCGTGATCGAGCGCGCCGATGCGAACGACGAAGCGCCGCCGCCCGCGCCCAAGGCCAAGGCCGAACGCGCCGCTGTGCCGGAGCTGCCCAAGAAACTGCCGTCCGGCGCCGGCCTTGCCTCATGCGATTGCCAGGGCATGGTGCCCTATGGCGAACGGGCGCCGGACCTGCGCTGCCAGAGCGGCATGTCGATGGCGACGCCCTGCGCGGGCTATTGCTCGCCCCACGGGGTCGCGCCATGGCGGCGCATATGTAGTTAGCCCTACTGCCTGGCGCTGGGCATGAACCAGCGGTAGTAGGCGTTGCCGCCATCATCGCGCGCCAGCTTGTTCATTTCCCTGCCCCAGGTCTCACGATCCCCCACATAGGCCGCCAGCGACGCCCGGTAGAACGTGTCGAGCCGCGCCCGCTCCAGTTCCATGTCGGTGCGCAGCGCGTTGGACGCGCCGGTCAGCGGCGGTTCGCTGCGCAGGGCCAGCAGCGCGGGCAGGACGCGCGCCACTTCGCGCGGGCGGACCCAGCTCGCGTACTCGATGCCCGGGCGGTCGTCGGTCACGGCCGGGGTATTGCCGGCAAAGCGCGCCAGGCCTTCCCGGTCCGTGACCCAGGTGGACAACAAGGCGGCGGCGGATGGCACGCCCACAGCCTGCAACGCGGCAGCGGTATCGGGCTGGCCGTAGCGCGCCTGGATGCGGGCCGCGTCCAGCGTCAGCGGCTGCATGGAACCTAGCAGCAGCATTTCATGCAGTTCGCTGGTCCAGAGCTGGGCATGCGGAAACACCTGGATGAAGCTGGCGATGAGCGCGCGGGTGTCGTCTTCGTTCTGCGTGGGCAGCGGCAGCCATTGCGCCACGATGCCTTGCGGCGCCAGCCGGCTTGCGGCCAGTTGGTAGAAGTCGCGGGAATACAGATTCACCACGCCCGCGGCGGAAGGCGGCGGCGGCTCCAGCGTGATCAGGTCCCAGCGTTCGGCGCTGGCCTGCAGCTCGCGGCGTCCGTCGCGCAGCCGCTTGTCCAGGCCAGGATCGGTGGCGGCCTGGAACGTACCCTGGAAGTGCGGCGCGGCGCGCAGCACGGCTGGCAGCAGCTCGGCGACCGCCCGCTTTTCCAGCCCGCGGTATTGCGACAAGGCGCCCGCCGTGATGCCGGTGCCATAGCCCACGACCAGCGCGGACTTGGGTTCGCCCGCATGCACGATCAAGGGCAGCAGCGCCTGCAGCCGCATGTAGCGCAGCGAAGGCATGGCGTCGCCCGAATTCGATACGCCCTGGATGTAGAGGCGGTGGAAGCGGTTGCCGTTGCCGGCGCGCTCGACCACGGCCACGGTGCCGCCATGGCTTTCCTCGTAGAACACCAGGCCCGCGCCGCTCGCCCCAGGCAGTAGCCGCGCAAACTGGTCTGCCGGCAGCGTGGCGATCAGCGCCAGCGTGGCGAGGCCCGCGATGCCGGTGGCCCACCCGGTGGCGGCGCGGCCGTCCGCACGCCCGCGCCAGGCGGCAACGGCGCCCACCGCCGCGGCGATGGCCGCCAGCACGCTCAGCGTGCGTACCAGCCCCAGGGCGGGCAACAGCAGGAATCCCGTCAACAAGGTGCCCGCGATGCCGCCCAGCGTGTTGCAGGCGAGCACGGCCCCGGCTTCCCGCCCCACCTGCCGGTCGCCCACCGCGATGCGCAGCACGGCGGGAAACGCCGCGCCCAGCAGCAGCGTGGGCGCCAACACCAGGCTGGCCGCCGCTACCGCGAAGCGCGCGCACATGCCGGCAAAGCCGCTGCCCGTCCATTGGTAGACCGCCGCTTCCGCCTGCGTTTGGGCCACGATCAGCCATTTGCCCAGCAAGGCCACCTCCAGCACCGCGATCAGGCCTGCGCCAGCGATCAGGAAGCCGAACACCGGCCAGGGATTGCGCACGCGATGGGCCCAGCGCGCATAGAGCGCCGCGCCGATGGCCAGCCCGGCCAGATAGGTGGCCAGCACGATGGCGAAGGCGAACGCACGCGTGCTCATGAAGGGCACGATCATCTGCGACCAGATCACTTCGTAGCCCAGCGCCACCGCGCCAGCCACCGCGTACAGCGCCACGGCCAGGCGCGCCTCGCCCGACAAGGGCGCCGCAGCGGCCTGCGGATTGTCGGCGGGCGCCGCGCTGTCGCCTGCCCTGCGGTCCAGCATCCAGGCGCCCAGCGCCGCCAGCACGTTGAGCGAGGCCGCGGCCAGCGCCGCACCTTGCACGCCGAAGCGCGGAATCAGGAAGAACGCGGGCAGCAATGCGCCCAGGATCGCGCCGCAGGTATTCGCGGCATACATCGCCCCGCCAGAGCGGCTCACGTCCGCGCCCTGCTGCCGGCTCACGGCGCGCAGCAGCACCGGCAAGGTGCCGCCCATCAAGAATGCGGGGACGGCCAGCATCAGCCCTACCGCCAGCCAGGCCGCCAGGCTGCTATGGGCCTCGACCGCGACAAAGGCGGCGGCGCTGCGCGCCAGCAGCCACGTCACCGCGATGCAGGACAGCGCCACGCCCGCTTCCAGCATGGCGTAGAAGCGTACCGGGCGCCGCAACTGGTCCGCCTTGCGGCCCAACAACCAGCCGCCCAGCGCCAGGCCCAGGAAGAATGCGCTGACAGCGCCGGCGATGGCGCTGACCTCCACGCCCACCACCAGCGACAACTGCTTGATCCACAGCACCTGGAACACCAGGGCCGCCGTTCCGGACAGGAACAGCAGCGCGGCCGGCCGGACCGCCGTCAGGGCGCGCCCTTGCGCCGCCTTGTCGTCCACATCATGTCCCTGCATCGCTGCCTCGCTTGCCCCCATGCCCATCATGCTGCTCCTGCTGCGTTGCCGGGCGGCGCGACAGGCGCCGCCCGGTACTGTCCCGGCTTGCGCCGGAACCGGCTACTTCGACTTCTGTTTCTCCATATCTTCGAAGTGTTTCTCCATAGCCTTGTTCACCCGCTCCTGCACCTGGTCCACACTGAAGCTGGCCGGCCGCTGGCTGGGCGGATAGGTAATGAAGGTCTCCAGGAACGCTGACGCCTTCATGGTGGCGATGGCCGTCAGGTAGGAGTTTTTGGCCAGCCAGTCGTTGTACTGATCCGAGGTGATGTCGGCACGCTCATACGGATCCATGCGCAGGTTGAAGATTTTCGGCACGCGCAGGCAGACGAAGGGATCCTGCCAGACGTTGAAGTTCCCCGGCGCGCGCTGTTCGCAAAACACGGCCTTCCAATCGCCCCAACGCATGCCTACCAGCAGGCCGTCGTCGTTGAAGTAGAAGAACTCGTCGCGCGCACTCTTGTCCTGCTTGCCAGTCAAATAGCCCAGCTGGTTGTAGCCGTCCAGATGCACCTTGAACTTGGTGCCGCCGGCCTGCGGCGCCCAGCCGTCCAGCAGCCGTTCCTTCACGTTGGCGTCGCCGGTGGCGGCCAGCAGGGTCGGGAACCAGTCCATGCCGGATACCATGCCGCGCTTGACTTCCCCGGCGGGAATCTTGCCAGGCCAACGGACCATGGCTGGCACGCGGAACGCGCCTTCCCAGTTGGAGTCCTTTTCGCTGCGGAATGGCGTAGTGGCGGCATCCGGCCAGGTGAAGGCATTGGGTCCGTTGTCGGTGGTGTAGACGACGATGGTGTTGTCGGCGATGCCCATGTCGTCCAGCTTCTTCAAGAGCTTGCCCACGTCCTGGTCATGCTCCCACATGCCATCGGCGTAGTCATTGCCGGGCATGCCGCTCTTGCCCTTGTGTTCGGGCCGGATATGCGTGTAGATGTGCATGCGCGTGGTGTTCATCCACACGAAGAACGGCTTGTCTTCCTTGCCGTGCTTGTCGATGTACTCGATAGCGGCGCCAACGGTTTCGTCGTCGATGGTCTCCATGCGCTTGGTGGTCAAGGCGCCCGTGTCCTGCACCTTGCCGTCGGCCGTGGCCTTGATCACGCCGCGCGGAGAAAAGTTCTTCACGTAGGGATCGTTGGGGTCCTTGGGCCAGTACGGGCGTTCGGGCTCTTCTTCGGCATTCAAGTGATACAGGTTGCCAAAGAACTCGTCGAAGCCATGGCGCGTCGGCAAGTATTCGTCGCGGTCGCCAAGATGGTTCTTACCAAACTGCGCCGTGTTGTAGCCCTGCGACTTCAAGGCCTCGGCTATGGTGATGTCGCCCTTCTGCAATCCGACCGTCGCGCCGGGTGCGCCGACCTTGGACAAGCCGGTACGCAGTGGCGATTGACCCGTGATGAAGGACGAGCGGCCTGCCGTGCAGCTGTTCTCGGCGTAGTAATCCGTGAACATCGCGCCTTCCTTGGCGATGCGGTCGATATTGGGCGTCTGATAGCCGACCACGCCGTGCGCATAGGCGCTGATATTCGCCTGCCCGATGTCGTCGCCGAAGATCACCAGGATGTTCGGCTTCTTGCCCGATGGCGCCGCCTGGCCCTGATTGGCCGCAGGCGCCTGGGTCTGCGCCTGCGCGCTTGCCAGTGCCATGAGGCCTGTTGCGGCGAAGAGCGCCGCGCTCAACAGTTTTCTTGCGTTCATCGCTTTCTCCTGACCCTCGCGGGCGGTTCCCAGTCACGTAAACGAATCACTGTGTTTCAAATGCGTATACCCTTCTCCACTCCTTTGCCATGTCTACGATTACCCAACCCTTTTGCTGCGCTTCATCCAGCGCGCGGTCCAGCCTGCCGATCTTGGAATCCCGGTCATAGGCCCATTCGCGCCGGGCGTCGGTGTGATGCACCAGGCCCGCGAAGCGCTTGCCGCTGCCGGCCGCCGTCCACTGCAGCATCTGCAGGTCGCCGTCGGAATTGCCGAAGGCGAATATGGGCTGGCGGCCGATGAACTTGTTGATGGCCACGGGCTTGCCCGGGCCGTCGTCGTTGAAGTCGAGCTTGGGCGTGCGCATCAGCACGGGCTTGCCGTCCTGCATCTGGAACTCGGTGACGAACGTGGTGCCTATCACCTGTTCGGGCGGAATGCCGTAGACGTCCTGCGCCCAGGCCCGCATGAACTCCACTTCGCCGCCCGACACGATGTAAGTCTTGAAGCCGTTGCCGCGTAGATAGTCCAGCAGCTCCAGCATCGGCGCATAGATCATGCTGGTGTACGGCTGCTTGAAGCGCGGATGGCGGGCGGTCTTGATCCATTGCCGGACCTCCGCGCCGAAGGCTTGCGTCGTCATGTTGGTATGGGTGGCGCCCACGATCTTCAGCAGTCCTTCGGTGCCCGAGGCGGCAAGCGCCTGGCGGTCGCCTTCGATCGCGGCCTTGTAGGGTTGCTCGGTCGACCATTCGGGATGCTGCGGCGCCATGGCCTTGACCTGGTCCAGCGCGAAGATCAGCTGGAAGTACAGAGGTTGCTCGCTCCATAGCGTGCCGTCGTTGTCGAACACCGCGATGCGGTCGGCCGGCGCTACATAGTCCGGGCTGCCCTCCGTCGTGACGGCTTGCACGAATCCAAGAATGGCCTGGCGCGAAGGCCCTTCGTTCCAGGAAGGCAGCGGCGTCTGCGCGCGCGCCAGCCCGGCCAGGAGCAACAGGAGCAGCAGCGCGAACCAGCGGCGGGCAAGCAAAGGCGTCGTCATGGGAGATCTCCTGGAGTATCGGCGGGCGGCATGCCCGCAAGTCCGCGCGATGTTGCGGCCGAACGGGGATTCAGCGTAGGCAGGTCTTGTGCGCCGCCCTCTCGTACCGGTGCGCGCAAGGCACGGCGCCAACGCGGGAACATCCCGCGCAATCCGCGCCAGCCGCGCGCCGCGTTTGGCTCCCGGCCATAGCAGGCTCGCAGCGCATCGTCTGCGGATTGGCGCAGCGCCGGGTCCAGGCCGGCCGTCCCCTGCGCGATCGTGGCTGCGCCGCAAGCTCGGCGCAGCCATGCGTATAGCGCGTCCATGCGCGGCTGGGGCTGCGCCAGCGAGCGTCGCAAGGTCATTGCCGCATAGGGTTCGGAGGCATGCCATTGTTCGCGCCGCGCCCGCAGTCCGGCCCGCAGGCGGGCCAATGTCCGCCGCAACCAGGGCGCACCCAGCCACCAGGCCAACGCCGCCAGCGCCGCGCCCGCGGCCAGCGCCAGCCATCCTCCCGGAACGCGCACCTGCACTTGCCGGCCCATGTCGCGCAGGTCCTGTTCGACCGAGAATGGCGCCTGGTAGGCGGCGCCCGCCCGCGCTTCGAAGCGTTGCGCGGGCAGCGTGACGCGCTCTTCCTTGTTGGCCGCGACGTTCCACCAGCGGATTTCCACCGCCGGCAGTTCATGGGCGCCGCCGCTTTCGATCACATAGTCCAGGCGGTCGATGCGCTGTCCGCCGAGGAAACCGCCGCGGCTGTCGGACATCTGCGTCAATTCGGGTTCGGACGGGTACAGCTTGAGGCCCTGCACGGCGGCCGCGGCAGGCGGCGGGATCAGCATGGCCTGGGCGCCCTGGGCCTGCACGGTGATGACGCGGCTGACGTGGTCGCCGACGGCGGGAGGCTCGGCCGAATAGCGGATCTGCTGGGTCGCCTGGACCGAGTTTGCCGCCAGGACATGACCGGCTGCCCCGCCTGGCGGTCCGGCGGCGCGCGCCTCGAACGGGCGCGTCTGCGCAACCAGGGGCGCAGTCGCCTGTCCCACCTGCGCGCTGACCCGGATGGCCGGCACGCGCAGGTCGCCCGCCGCCTCGGGACTGACCAGATAGGCGTAGCGCAATCCGCTGTAGGCCACGCCGCCGATGGTGGCGCGGATGATGGTGGCCTGCCCTGACGGCCCCGACACCAGCGCGCCAGGGATGTCCAGGGCCGGCATCTGCGGGGGCTGGGTGAACCAGGTCGACGTCAACACGTCCACCTGCAGGATGGCGGTGGCGCCAGCCATCAGGTCGCCCGATGCCGCCATGCGCGCCTCGGCGTGCAGCTGCGGCCCGCCATCCGCCTGCTGGGCTCGCGCCACGCCGGCGCACAGGCCCAGTTGCAGCAACAGCAGCAGGCCCAGGCAACGCAGCAGCGCGGCATGGCGGTGCATCATGGCTGCCTCCCCTGCGCCGGCGCGGCCTTGCGTGCGTCTTCGATCGCGAATTTCTGCTTCAGAAAGCCGGCCGGCGACAGGCTCAGGTTGCGCAGCCAGACCTCGTCGGACGCGGCTTGCGGCGCCTGCGTGCGGATCATCTTGCCCGCGCCCTTGTCGCTGTCCACGCGGGTCTCGTCCGGTTTCTCCGAGTCGTCGTCCTGTTGCTCGCTTTCGGCGGCGGCGATCAATCTGGCGACCAGTTCGCGGTTTTCGCGCGCCTCGGGAAAATCCGGCCGCAGGCGCAGCGCCTGATCGTACGCCGCCAGCGCGGCGTCGTAGCTGCGCAGACGGACCTGGGTATTGCCCAGATAGAAGTCGCCCTCGGGCGTGTCCAGTTTGGCGAATGCGGCCAGCGCCGCCTGATAGTCGCCGGCGTCATAGGCGGCGCGACCCTTCCAGTAAGGATCGGCATACAAGGCGGCAGCCTCGGCATAGCGCTTGTGTTCATAGGCCCAGCGGCCCTGCTGGTCGGGCGTGAAAAAGGCGTCGGCCAGCGCGCCTGCTTCCGCGCGCGGGGTATGCAGCGTAGCCGTGGCGGCGAGCAGCAGGCAGGCCGTCCAGTTGATGTTCCAGCCGCGCCGCAGCGCCAGCAATGCCAGCAGCGCCAGCGGCCAGCACAGCCAATAGCCGGCGTCCTTCCAGTGCAGCGGCTTGTCCGCGTCCTGCACCTCCTGGAAGTGCCGTTCGGCATGCAGCGTCACCCAGTCCAGGTCGTCGTCGTTCAGGGTCAGGCTGCCCAGCGGCGCGCGGGCGGCTTGCGCCAGCTGTTTCAGCGCATCCTCGTCGAAACTGCCCAGCAAGGGCCGGCCCTGCGCGTCGAGGCGCGGCTGGCCGCGGGCGTCGCGCACCACGCCGCCATCGCGCGTGCCTGCCGCCCACACCAGGATCTGGAAGGAATTGGCCCGCGCCAGGCGCTCGACTTCGGCCAGCTGGCCGGTGTCCGCACCGTCCGTCACCAGCAGCAGGGTGCCGCCCGCCTCGCCCGATTGCAGCAGGCTCGCGGCCAGCGAGATCGCGCCCGCTGCATCCTTGCCGGGCGCGGCGATGAGACCGGTGGACAGGGCCTGCACGAACATGTCGGGCAAAGCCGGATCGTCGGTCGGCGGCAACACCAGATGCGCCGAGCCGGCGTAGGCGATCAGGCCCGTCTTGGCGCCTGCACGCCGTTTCAGCAGATCGCGCAGCTTGCGTTTGGCGGCTTCCAGCCTGCTGGGCGGAAGATCCGCCGCGTCCATCGAGGGCGACAGGTCGACCGCCGCGATCAGGGGCGCAAGATTGTCCAGGAAGGCCGGGCGGTCCTGCTGCCACGTCGGCCCGGCAGCGGCGATGCCGCCCAGCGCCAGCAAGGCGGCCAACAGTTGCGCGGGCCGCGGCCCGCGGCTGCCCTGCGTGCGCACCGTCAGGTGTAGCAGCAGTGCCGGCGCGATGTTGCTGCGCCAGCCGAGCCGGCCGTCCTCGTCGCGCCGCCGCCAAAGCACAAAGGCCGCGGCCGCGACCGCCAGCAGCCACCAGGGGCGCAGGAAATGGAAGGCGCTCAGGTCGATTTCCATCCGCCCTCCTCCACGCGCGCATCCCCTTGCGGCCTGCCGCCGCGGCGCCAGCCGCCCAGCGCCGCCGCTAGATGCCAGCCGGCCAGCAGCAACAGCGCCAGGCCCAGCGGCACCCAGAAGAAATCCTGCTTCGGCTGGTGGCGCAATTCGCGCACCTCATGCGGCGTGATGCGGTCCAGTTCGGCGTAGACCTGCCGTAGCGACGTCTGGTCTTGCGCCTGGAAAAAGCGGCCCCCGGTCTTGGCTGCGATCGCGCGCAAGGCGTCGAAATCGACCTTCTCCTCGCCCTGCGCCTGCGGATCGCCTATGCCCACGGTATGCACGACGATATGGCGCGCGGCCGCCATGGCCGCGGCGCGGTCCGGCGGCACGGCGCTGCCGGTATCGTTGCCGTCCGTCAGCAGGATCAGGACCTGGTCGTGTTCGCCGGCATGCTCGAACTGCTTGATCGCCACGCCGATGGCATCGCCGATGGCGGTATTGGGCCCGGCCATGCGCGTGCTTACCTGGCCGAGCAGCAGCTTTAGCGTGGCATGGTCCTGGGTCAGCGGCGCCTGGGGATAGGCGGCGGTGCCGAACACGATCAGTCCAAGCCGGTCGTCCTTGCGGCGGTCGATGAAATCGGCCACCACGGCCTTGACGCCGCTCAAGCGGTCCTCGCGGCGGCCGTCCGGCGCCACGAAGTCCTCGGTCTCCATGGATTGCGAGATATCGATGGCCAGCAGCAGGTCGCGCACCGGCTGGCGATGCTCCAGCGGCGGCTCGACCCGTTCGGGCCGCGCCAGCGCCAGGACCAGCAGCAGCCACACCAGCGCGTTCAAGGCCAGTTGCCAGCGGTCGCCGCGCACGCCGGGGCGCTGCGGCGTCTGGCCGGTGCTGCGCGCCACCGATTCGAAGAATGGAATGCGTACGGCGCTGCGCCGCTGCACATACGGCGGCAGATAGCGGTACGCCAGCCAGCCCAGCGGCAGCAGCGCCAGCAGCCAGGGATATTCAAGCCGCCACATGGTGACGCTCCATCCATTGCCGGCTGGCGGCGAACAAGGTCCGCACGCGCGCGGGGTCGATGGCCCGCAAGGTCTCGGGCGGCGCATACGCCAGCGCGCGCAGCAGCACGGCCGCGTCGGGCGGAAACACGGCCACGCCGGCATCCATGAAGGCGACCCACTCCGCGCCTTGCAGCGCGCCGACCCGGTCGCGGTCCGCTGCCGCCACCGACGACAGGCCGACGCGCTTGAGCAGATCCGGCAAGGCGCGTGCGGCCAGGGGATCCGCCTGTGTTTCGCGCCGCAGCGCTTCCAGCATGCGCAGCCCTGCGCGGCGGTAGCCATTGCGTCGGTGGCGGCGCGCCATCCGCCACGCGGCCCATGTGGCCAGCGCCAGCGCCACGGCCAGCACGACCAACCAGCCCCAGGTCTGCGGCCAGTAGCTGACCGGCTCGGGCAGCGGCAGCTGACGCAGCTGTTCGATGGACGGGGTGGCGTCAGCGTTCATGCCCGGCCCCTGGCTTGAGCAAGACCGGCCTGGCGGCCGAGCTCGCGGCGCAACTGCGCCACGGTGTCGTCCGCCGTATCGATGGACAAGAGCGGCACGCGGCTGCGGCGCAGCAGCTCGGCCACGTCGTGCAGGCGTCCTGAAAAGAAGTCCGACAGCGGCTCGCGTACCTGCTTGCGATCCGCGGCGACTTCGACCTGCAGCTCGCCCTGCGTCACCACCAGCCGGCCGCTCAGGGGAACGCGCAACGCCAGCGGGTCATACACCAGCGTTGCGACCACATCGTTATGCGCGGCCAGCGTGCGCAAGAGGCGCAAGGTAGCGTCATCGGCGCCGGCAAAATCGCTGATCAGGCAGACCAGGCAATCGTGCGGCGCGTGCGCCAGCGCCCCTTGCAGCGCTTCGTTCAGCCGTCCGGACGCGTCCACATCGGGTTGGTCCGCGCCCATGGACTGGCTGCGCCGCGCAATGGCGGCGAACAGGGCCTGGATGCGTTCGCGGCTGCGCAGCGGACGCACGTTGTCGATGCCCGCATCGCTGAACACCAGGCCGCCCACGCGGTCCCCCGCCAGATAGGCCATCCAGGCCGACAGCGCCGCGATGCGCGCGGCCACGACAGACTTGAAGCTGCGCACCGAACCGAAATACATGCCCATGCGCTGATCCACCACCACCAGCGCAGGCCGGTCGCGCTCCTCGCTGTAGGTTCGCACATAGGGCTTGCCCAACCGCTGCGAGGCGCGCCAGTCCAGCTGGCGCAGATCGTCTCCGGGCAGATAGCGGCGCAGCTCCTCGAAGTCCAGGCCGCGCCCGCGCAGGCGCGAGCCATGCTGGCCGGCCAGAATGCTGCGCACCGGCTGGCGGCTGAAGAACCCCAGGCCGCGCGCGGCGGGTTCCAGCGCCATCAGGTCCTTGATGTGGACCTGGACTTCCGGGGAAGGAGCGGCGGAAGGCATGGCGGGCTCAGACCGGCACGGCGACCGTGTCCAGCAGCTTGTCTATCACCTGGTCCGCCGAGACGCCGTCGGCGACCGCGTCATACGACAGGTGCAGGCGATGCCGCAGCACCGGCCGGGCCACGCTGCGCACATCATCGGGCGAGACATAGTCCTGCCCCGCCAGCCAGGCGTGGGCGCGCGCCACCTTGTCCAACGCGATCGCGCCGCGCGGGCTGGCGCCGACCTGGATCCAGCGCGCCAGGTCGGCATCATGCCCGCCCGGGTGGCGGGTGGCGTTGACCAGGTCCACCAGGTACCGGTCCAGCGCTTCGGACACGTGCACCCGATCAACCTCGGCGCGGCAGGCGAACAGGTCCTCCTGGCTCAGCGGCGCGCCGGCGGGTTCCGCGTCCTGGCGCGACTCGCCGCGCAGCATGGCCAGCATCTGCCTTTCGCTGGCGGGGTCGGGGTAGTCCAGCACGATCTTCATGATGAAGCGGTCCATCTGCGCTTCGGGCAAGGGATAGGTGCCCTCCTGCTCTATCGGGTTCTGGGTGGCCAGCACCATGAACAGCTGCGGCATGCGGTGGGTCGTGCCTGCCACGGTGATCTGGCGTTCCTCCATGGCTTCCAGCAGCGCGGCCTGCACCTTGGCGGGCGCGCGGTTGATCTCGTCGGCCAGGATCAGGTTGCCGAACAGCGGCCCCTGCTGGAACTGGATGCGGCTGGCGCCCTGCGCGTCCTGCTGCAGCACCTCTGCGCCCGTGATGTCCGAAGGCAGCAGGTCGGGCGTGAACTGGATGCGGCTCATTGCCGCGGCCAGATGCTGCGCCAGCGTCTTGACGGTGCGCGTCTTGGCCAGCCCCGGCAGGCTTTCCAGCAGCAGGTGGCCGTCGGCCAACAGGCCCAGCAGCACCTCGCGGATGACGGCGGCCTGTCCCAGCACCGCGCGCGCCATGGCGCGCTCCAGTTCCAGAATGCTGTCGCGGTTGCTCATCGGCATTTCCTCTCCTGCGTGATGCGGGCTAGCGGCTGGCGATGCCGTTCCTGGCTGTCTGGGCCAGTTTCCATTGCGCGGGCGTCATGACGGTGCGGAATCCCAGGTGCGACATGCCGTTCATCGGATCCGTGCCGCGCCGGGCGCTGGTGCGGTAGCTGATGCAATAGGTGTCGCTGCACAGGAACGAGCCGCCGCGCGTCACGCGCTTGGGCGCGGCCGGCGGCACGATGCCGTCGTCGGGGTCGTAGCTGTCGGCCGGCCCTGCCGGATCCGCGGGCGGCTGGCGGTACTGCGCCTGGATCTTGAAGGCGTCGGCGCGGTACCAGTCGGCGGTCCATTGCCAGACGTTGCCGGCCATGTCGTACAGCCCATAGCCATTGGGCGAGAAGCTGCCCACCGGCATGGTGCCGACCTGTACCTTTTCATCCTTCACCACCGGAAACGGCTGCTGTTGCTGCGTGTCCCAGATATTGGCCATGGCCTTGCCTTGCGGCAGCAGCTCCTCGCCCCAGGCATAGGTGGCCTGCTCCAGCCCGCCGCGCGCGGCCATTTCCCATTCGGATTCCGTCGGCAGGCGCTTGCCCGCCCATTTGGCATAGGCCATGGCGTCCTGGTACGACACCTGCACCACCGGGTGGTCGTCCTTGCCGGCGATGGAGCTGCCCGGTCCTTGCGGATGGCGCCAGTTCGCGCCGGGCACATAGCGCCACCAGCGCGAATAGTCGCGCAGCGAGACCTCGCTTTCGGTGCCGACGAACACCATGGCGCCGGGCACCAGCAGGCTGTCGTCCGGGCGCGGCGTGCCAGGCGGCAACTGCACCTTCAAGTCTTCCCACCGCGGCTTCTGCTCGGCCGTCGTGACGTAGCCGGTGGCCTCGACGAAGCGGCGGAACTGCGCGTTGGTCACGTCGTTCACGTCCATCCAGAAGCCGCTGACGGATACCTTGTGCGCCGGCATTTCATTGGGCTGGGCCAGTTTGTGGCTGCTGCCCATCAGGAACTCGCGCCCGGGTACCCAGGCCATGCCCGCCGGGCCGCTCTTGCCGTCGCCCAGCACCACCTTCACCGCTTCGGGCGGCCCGTCCTTGCCCATGACCACATAGGCGGTGCTGGCGCCCGCGCCCAGCACCACGCCGGCCAGCAGCAATGCGCTGGCGTAGCGTGTCTTTCCTGTTGTCTGCTTTGCCATTTCAATCACCCGAAAGCTGATGGTTCAGGCGTGGCGGTGCCGCGCCCGGGGCTGGCAGCCCCTTGAAATCGTGCTGACGTTCAGAACACCAGCGTCGCGGTCGCCATGACCGTATCGTTGCTGTCCAGACGCTTCGTGCTGCTGATCGTAGGTACCCAGCGCAGGCTGAGGGACAAGGAGCGCTTGTCCGCCAGCTTCGTGTCATAGGTCAGGATCGGGCCCAGCGCCCAGTCGCGCCCCTTGAAGCCGTTGAGCCGGTCGGCCGTCGGTCCCGAATCGCTGCCCAGTTGCTGGATGGTGCCCAGGATCAGGCCCGCGCTCACCCCGTTGCTGAAGATCTTGCGGCCCATCACGTCCATGCTGAACAGCGGCGCGTTGCGATAGTCCGTGGCGTTGTTGCGGGTGTAGAACTGGACGCCGGCCACGGTGTCCAGTTGAAAACCGGATTCCGGAAATATCTTGGTGTAGGCCACCTGAGGAATGAAGGTCCAGTTGTTCAGGCTGGGGTTGGCCATGTCGTCGGCGTTGTACTTGCCGGTGGGCGCCCAGATGTTCAGGCTGAGCGCCATGTGCGAGGTTTCGGAAAAGTGATAGCCCGCGATGATGGGCGAGAAGTACAGGTCGAACAGGTTCGAGGCGGTATCGCTTTGGTCTATGTTGCGCCCGCCTGGTCCCGTCACGGTGGAATTCACCTTGGTCCAGACGTAGGGCAAGGTGAAGCTGGACGCGAAGTTCCAGCGCCCCGGCCCGGTGTCCCAGGTCTTGAGGACCGTGGCCAGGGTGAACGCGACTTTCGCGTCCAGGCCCAGCGAGGTACGGCCTCCTACCGGCACTTCGCGGCTGCCGCCCACGGTGCCGTCCAGGTAGATCTGCGACAGGTTGACGGCCCAGATAGGCTCGGGAGACACGATGCCGGCGTTGGGCTGCACGTTGGTGCCGGTGATCTGGCGGCCCAGCGCCCCTTCAGTGGCCCAGGCGGCAGACGGCAGGACCAATCCGGCCAGAACCGCCAACAACCCTGCAACTGCCGCAATCGCGCTCCGCATCCCTACACTCCGAAAGACCAGAAAAACGCTGACGGGATCAATTCCCGAAGGTGATGTTCAAGCCGGCGAACAGCGTGAACTGAGGCAGGCCCTCCCCCTTGTGCGCAACCGTCCATTGCGGTTCCGCGAACACGTTGAAGATGTTCTTCCCGACGCGCCAGGCCTTGCCCGCGCCCAGCCCCAAGGGAATGTAGTAGTCGTTCTTCTGCAGGTCGAAGGTCCAGGTTGCGGTGGACCTCAAATACCAGCCTTGCGGCAGATTGCGGATCAGGAACGGCTGGAAGGTGGCGGTGTGCACCGTGTCGCGCGCATTCTGGCCGGCGAAGGAATGCTGCCATTGCACCAGCGCGCCCAGCAGCCCTTCCTTGCTGGCATGCACCGCCACGCCGGCCAGCCCGGCGGACCATTTGCCCGCTCCCAGCTCGCTGCTGGTCGCGCTGGGCATGGTCAGCATCGGCCCAACGCCCAGGTCCACCGCGCCCTGCTGCAACAGGAAAATGTCGAACACATTGATGTCGCCCAGGCCGGTCTTGTAGCTGCCGTCGGCCTCGGGGCGCGTACTGACTGGGGCCGTGATGCGAAATATCTGCGGCACGCCGACGAGCTCGCCCGGCGCGACAGGGATCGTCGGCCGGATCAGGAAGTCGTTGGTGTGGGCGTTGCTGCCGAACAACTTCGGCGTGTAGTAATTCTGGAAATTCAACGACGCCGCCAGGTTCAGCGGGTTGTTGCTTTTGTTGGCGTCATCCGCCGACTGGGACTGGGCATGCGCAGGCTGCGCAAAGCACAGCGGCGCAGCCACCATCAGCCACGCCGCGATTCCTCTTCCACCGATTTCCTTGAATGCAGACTGCGTACTGCCCATGCGATGTACCCCGGAAAGAGATAACAAAATGCAAAGACGCGCCGTACGGAAATGCTGATTTCGGCAAACCGCGCCGAGATCCAAAGTCGTGAAATCTGTCGCAATCTTCGCACAGAGTTTTACTTTCACCAATACTGGCCATAGCCTGTGATCTATTGCTTTCAAGGCGAAAAACGGATAAGGCGCAACACACAGACAAAAAAATGGGGATGCCCTTCAGGCATCCCCATCGTGGTGCAGGCGCCGGTCGCGCGATGTCAGCCGGCTTGCGGCGCCTCTGCGCGCATCAGGCTGGCGCGCACCTGGTCGATGCGCAGGCCGTCGCGGCGGGTGACCTCGAAGCGCCAATCGCGCCACTCGATCGCATCCCCGGCTTCAGGGATCCGGCCGCCGGCGCGCAACAGGCAGCCGGCCAGTGTGGCGTCCGGGTACTCCTCGGCCAGGTCCGGCGCGTCCAGCAGGCGCGCGGCTTCCGCGACCGCCAGGCGGCCTTCCAGCAGCCAGGTTCCGTCCGCCAGTTGCAAGGCTTGGGGCTGGTCTTCCTGATGCTCGGGCAGGTCGCCCGCAACGGCGGTCAGCACGTCCATGGGCGTGATCAGGCCCTCGCACACGCCGTGCTCGTCGACCACGATCAGCATGTGCTCGCGCGAACCGCGCAGCTCGTCCAGCACCTTCAGCACCGGCATGGTTTCCATCACGTAGCGCGGCTCGCGCGCCAGCTCCACCAGGTCGATCGGGCCAGGGTTATGCAGCAGCGGCAGCAGGTCCTTGAAGTGCAGCACGCCCAGCACATTGGACGGATCGCCCGCGCACAGCGGCAGGCGGGAGTGGCCGCTGCCGAACTTTCGCACGATGGCCTCCGGCGTATCGGCCACGTCCAGCCAGACCATGTCGCCGCGCGCCACCATGATGGAGCGCACGTCCCGCCCGCCGATGGACAGCACACGTTCGATCATGGTGCTTTCCTCGGGCGCGAAGGCCGGTTCGCCGTCCGCGCCGTCGACCAGCGCGGCCACCTCGTCGGCCTGGCCGGCGGACTGCCCGGCGCGGCCGGCGCGCAGCAGGCGCAACACGGCCTGCGCGGTGCGCTGGCGGCGGCCCAGGGCGTGCGTGCCTTTCACGCGATTGCGGCGCGCCAGCTGATTGCACAGCTCGATCAGGATCGAGAAGCCGATCGCGGCATACAGATAGCCCTTGGGCACGTGGAAGCCCAGGCCTTCGGCCACCAGGCTGAAGCCGATCATCAGCAAGAGGCCCAGGCACAGGATCACCACGGTCGGGTGGCGGCCCACGAAAGCCATCAGCGGGCGGCTGGCCAGCATCATCACGGCCATGGCCACGATCACCGCGATCATCATGATGCTGAGGTCCTGCACCATGCCCACGGCGGTAATCACCGAGTCCAGCGAGAACACCGCATCCAGCACCACGATCTGCAGGATCACCTGCCAGAACACGGCATGCTGCGGCTTCTGGCCTTGCTCGTGGCTGGCGCTGCCTTCCACGCGTTCATGCAGCTCCATGGTGCCCTTGAAGAGCAGGAACAGGCCGCCCAGTATCAGGATCAGGTCGCGTCCGGAGATCTCAGCGCCCAGCAGCGTGAACATGGGTTCGGTCAGCGTGACCACCCATGCGATGCTCGCCAACAGGCCCAGGCGCATCACCATCGCCAGCGTCAGGCCGATCAGCCGCGCGCGGTTGCGCTGTTCGGGCGGCAGCTTGTCGGCCAGGATGGCGATGAACACCAGGTTGTCGATACCCAGCACAATTTCAAGCACGACCAGGGTCGCCAGGCCCAGCCAGGCGGTGGGGTCGGACATCCAATCGAAAATCATCGAGATTCCATGCAAATCGGGACCGTGCGCCACGCGGCGCCGGACAGGATCAAGGGGAATGCGCCGCGGATGCGGACACGAGACTCAGTGCGGGCGCGAACGGCCCCAGGGACGGCCGGCGGAGCGCGGCCGCCCAGGCGCGGCGTGGCCGCGGCGGCGAACATGGAATCGGCTTGCGGGCTGCGCGCCCGGGCCGTGGCGGGAAGATTGGGCACCGGGCGCCGGCTTGCTTGCGGCGCCCTGCTAGAGGGTGGGTCTTCAGTCATAGATGGCGGACGGCTCAGGCTGCCGGGGCAGCAAACGGATAGAGCGCCCGCCTTGCTCTCTTTCTTACGGGAAACTGAATACTACATGAATCCGGTCTCTCCCGCATCCGAGGATCCCCAGGCAATGCCATGCTGCGGACTCGCTTCTTTGCGGCATTTTTACTGGTGTTTACCCTAGGTCGACGATATACTGCGGGCACCTTCAACTCACCAGAGATCAATGTGGACAATGACGGATGTAGTCGGAACACGACTGCAAGCGCCGCTTGACGCAGGATCCGCGGAAATAGTCCGCGCCGGTCCTGCCTGAAAGCCAGGACCCGGCTCTTCGGTCCCCGACGCGGGACCGCCAGCCCTCTCCCCTACTGCTTGCCGACGCGATGCGTTGCGCCTTGTTGCGCGCGCCTGCGCATCGGCCACGCGGCGCATGCATGTGGACCTTCCACCGTACTCCCCGCTAAGGAGACGATCATGCGTATCAAGCAATTCCTGCCCTTCCCGGACCGGACCGGCGCGGCCGCGCCCATGGCGGCAGCGCCCAAGACGGCCTCTTCCACTTACCAATTCACCATCGTGAGCCTGGGCGACACGCTCAACGCGCTGCGCAAGCAGCTCTATTACGAACTGCGCGACCTGGACCTGCGCGTGCAGGCGGTGCGGATCTCGCGCGCCGAATCGGGTCAGTTGGCGTCCACCGTCGTCACGCTGCAATGCCCGCCGCATCTGCGCAATCTGCTGGGCGCGGTCGCCTTGCGGCTGGGCCAGAGCCCGGACGTGCGCCGGGTGCACTGGGAATGCGAGTCCGGCGCGGCCATCGCCGTGCTGCCCGCCTGACGTCAACGCGGCCGGGAGGCTGTCATGAAAGATCCGTACAAAACCCTGATGATTGCGCGCGTCGTCCTGCTGGCGCTGATCTGGCTGGCCGGACTGCTGCTGGTCCTGGCGTCGGTCTGGCGCCTGCCTTGAGCCCGTCCGCGCCCATCCATAACATGCTGTAGAAGAAGAGAGAGAAGAAGATGAAGAACTTCGAAAACATCCAATTCATCACGCTGGCCAATACCCTGGTCAGCCTGTTGACCGCGTTCGTGCTGGGCTCCGTGGTGGGCTTTGAGCGCCAGTTCCGCCAGCGCACGGCCGGCCTGCGCACCAACGTGCTGGTGGCGGTGGGCGCCGCCATCTTCGTGGACCTGGCGTTTCGCGTGGGCGGCGCCGATGGCGGCTCGCGCGTCATTTCCTACGTGGTCTCGGGCGTGGGGTTCCTGGGCGCCGGCGCCATCATGCGCGAAGGCGGCAGCATCCGCGGTCTGAACACCGCCGCCACGCTGTGGGGCTCCGCCGCCATCGGCGCCTGTGCGGGGGCATCGTTGATCCTGGAAGCGGTCGCCGCCACCGCCTTCGTGCTGGCGGCGAACACCTTGCTGCGCCCGGTCGTCAGCTACGTCAACCGCCAGCCGGTCGACTCGCAGACCACGGAAGTCACGACCGTGATACATATAATTGCGAACGTGGAGCAGCGGCAGGCGGCCATGACAGTGCTGGAGGACGTGCTCGAAACCGAACAGCTGCCCCTGTCCGAACTGAAGATAGACCAGTTCGGCGAGAACGAAGTCGAAATCGAAGCGGCATTGAGCGAAGCCTCGGTCGACGAGCTGGACCTGGACCGCGTGACCGCCAGCATCGCGGCCTCGCCCGCCGTGCGCACCGCCTTCTGGGCCGCCCGCACGGTATAGCGTTGCGCGGCTCAGGCCGCCTGACGCAACGCCGCCGAGGCCGGATCCCAGCGCCGACCCGGCACGGCGGCAAGCAGCGCCTGCGTGTAGGGATGCGCGGGCTGGCCGAAGACCTGGGCGCAGGCCCCCGCTTCCACCACCCGTCCATTCTGCATCACCGCGATATCGTCGCAGACCTGCGCGGCCACGCGCAGATCGTGCGTGATGAAGAGGACGGACAGGCCCAATTGCTCGCGCAGCCGCGCCAGCAGCGCCAGCACCTGCGCCTGCACCGACACGTCCAGCGCCGATACGGGCTCGTCCGCAATCAGCACGCGCGGCCGCATGGCCAGCGCGCGCGCCAGTCCGATGCGCTGACGCTGCCCGCCCGAGAACTCATGCGGATAGCGCCGCACGGCGTCCGGCGACAAGCCCACCAGTTCAAACAGTTCCTGTGCGCGCGCCAGCGCTTCCCGCCTGGGCGTGCCGTGCACGATCGGGCCGCGCGCCACGATTTCGCCGACGCGCTGGCGCGGATTCAATGAACCATAGGGATCCTGGAACACCATCTGCACCCGCCGCGCATGCTCGCGCCGTGCTGCGCCGCCATGGAGCGCCAGGGGCGCGCCGGCCAGCGTGATGCGGCCTGCGTCCGGCGGCGCCAGGCCCAGCAAGGCGCGCGCCAGCGTGGATTTGCCCGACCCGCTTTCGCCCACGATGCCCAGCGTGCCGCCCTCCTTCAGTGCCAGCGTCACGTCGTCCAGCGCCCGCGTTTCGCGCCCCGGGCGGCCGAACCAGCCGCGCTTGCGGTAGGTCTTGGAGACGGCTTGCGCGCTCAGGATGATGGGCGCATCGCCCCGCAGTTCCGGCCGGACCGCGGCCGGCGCCAGCGGCGGCACCGCTGCGATCAAGGCGCGCGTGTAGGGATGCCGCGGATGCTCCAGCACCTGCCGCGCCGCGCCGCTTTCCACCAGCACGCCGCGCTGCATCACCGCGACGCGGTCGGCAATCTCGGCGACCACGCCGAAGTCGTGCGTAATGAACAGCACGGCCGTGCCCTTGCGGCGCTGCAGGTCGTGGATCAGATGCAGGATCTGCGCCTGCGTGGTGACGTCCAGCGCGGTGGTCGGTTCATCGGCGATCAGCAAGGCGGGTTCCAGGGCCAGCGCCATGGCGATCATGGCGCGTTGGCGCTGGCCGCCTGACAATTCATGCGGATACGCGCCCAGCGCCCGTTGCGGGTCCGGCAGCCGCACGGACTCCAGCAGGTCCAGCGTGCGGCGCCGGATCTCGGTGCGTCCCAGGCGGGTATGGGTGCGGAACACTTCCGCGATCTGGTCGCCGATGGTGCGCAGCGGATTGAGCGCCGTCATCGGTTCCTGGAAGATCATGCCGATGCGCTGGCCGCGCAGCCGGCGCAAGGCCTCGGGCGCCAGCCGCAGCAGATCCTGCCCTTCCCACAGCACCTGGCCGGCGCTGGCGCGCACGTCCTGGGGCAGCAGCCCCAGGACCGCGCCGGCCGTCAGCGATTTGCCGGAGCCGCTTTCACCCACCACACAGACGATTTCGCCCGCGCTGATGTTCAGCGACAAGTCCTGCAGCGCATGCGGCCGGTCGGCGCCGGGCGGCAGGTCCACGGTCAGGTTCTGGATGCGCAGCAGTTCGGTCATGGGTCGTCCACCAGGAAGAAGCTTCGGATCGTAGGCCTGGCCTGCACGGATGAGAACTGCGCATTTCGCATTTGCTCATTCGGTTTGTGACGCAACAAGCCTTGCGCCACCCCGGCGGTTACGCCTCTTTACGTTTTGGGAACGCGGATTGCTCCGCTGTGCGGATCGACCCATCCGGAGCATCCATGCCCTCCTCCCGCTACATCGATGCCACCACGCTGACCGTGTTGACCGTGAACACGCACAAGGGCTTCACCAGCTTCAACCGCCGCTTCATGCTGCACGAACTGCGCGAGGCGCTGAGGATGGCGAGCCCCGACATCGTTTTCCTGCAGGAAGTGCTGGGAGAACACCAGGGGCACGCGGAAAGGCACCAGGGCTGGCCCGCCTTGTCCCAGTACGAATTCCTGGCTGACTCGCTGTGGACGGATTTTGCCTACGGCCGCAACGCGGTCTACCCGGCGGGACATCATGGCAATGCGCTGCTGTCGAGGTATCCCATTGAACAGCACGAGAACCATGACGTGACGGTGCATGGACACGAAGGCCGCGGACTATTGCACTGTGTGCTGCGGGTGCCCTCGCTGGACATGCCCGTCCATGCCATATGCGTGCACCTGGGCCTGCTGGAAGGCCACCGGGGCAAGCAGCTGCGTCGCCTGTGCGAGCTGGTGGCGCAAGGCGTGCCCGCTGGCGAACCGCTGCTGATCGCGGGCGACTTCAACGACTGGCGCCTGCGCGCCGACGCGCTGATGCGGGATTGCGGCACACGCGAGGTCTTCACGTCGCGCCTGGGCCGCCCCGCCCGCACGTTTCCGGCGCGCTGGCCCCTGTTGCGGCTGGACCGCATCTACGTGCGCAACGTCCGGGATTGGCAACCAGTGCCGCTGGCCTCGCGGGTCTGGTCGCGCCTGTCCGACCATGTGCCGATCTGCGCGGAGATCTCGCTATGAACCTGCGCTGGCGCGAGAACAACCGCTATACCCTGCTGGAGAATGGCACGGGCTACTTTCCGGCCGTGCTCGATGCGATCGCCGCGGCGCGCGGCGAAGTGCTGGTGGAAACCTTCATCCTGTTCGACGACGCCGTGGGGCAGGAATTCCAGCGCGCCCTGATCGCCGCGGCCCGCCGCGGCGTCAGCGTGGACCTGACGGTGGACGGCTATGGCTCGGACGAGCTGGACGGCGCCTTCGTCGGCGCCATGACCGAAAGCGGCATCCGCGTCCACGTATTCGATCCCCGCCCGCGCTTTCTCGGCGTGCGCACCAATGTGTTCAGGCGCATGCACCGCAAGATCGTGGCGGTGGATCGCCAGATGGCCTTTGTCGGCGGCATCAATTTTTCCGCTGACCACCTGCCGGACTACGGGCCGCAAGCCAAGCAGGACTATGCGGTGCTGGTGGAGGGACCGCTGGCCGCGGACATCGCGGACTACGCGCGCGAGGCGCTCGCGGTGGATGCGTGGACCCGCAAGCGGCGGCGGCCGGCGCGTCTGGATCCCATGCCGGAGGGCGACGGCGGCGGCCGTCTGGTGGTGCGCGACAACATCGAGCACCAGACGGACATCGAACGTTATTACCGTGCCGGCGTGCGCGCCGCGCGCGAAGACGTGCTGATCGCCAACGCCTACTTTTTCCCTGGTTATCAGTTGCTGCACGATCTGGCCAACGCCGCTCGCCGCGGCGTGCGCGTACGGTTGCTGCTGCAAGGCGAACCCGACGTGCTGGTCGCGCGGCTGGCGGCGTCCATGCTGTATGACTATCTGATCGATGCAGGCGTCGAGATCTATGAGTACTGCAAGCGTCCGCTGCACGGCAAGGTGGCCTGCGTGGACCGCGACTGGAGCACCATCGGATCCAGCAACCTGGACCCGCTCAGCCTGGCGCTGAACCTGGAGGCCAACGTGGTGGCGCGCGACGCCGGTTTGAACGCCGCGCTGCGCCGCAGCCTGGACCGGCTCATCGAACAGGATTGCCGGCGCATCGAGCTGCCCGAGGGATCCAGGCGGCGCTTGCGGCGGCTGTGGATCGGCGTGGTGGTATTCCATTTCCTGCGGCGCTTTCCCGCCTGGGCCGGCAGCCTGCCCGCGCACAAGCCCCGCCTGAAGTCGCTGCCCATCGCGGCGCAAGAGGAGTCGGCATGAGAGTGTTCCGCTCCACGCTGACGCGCGCCTGGCGCCACCGCTGGCCGCGAGTCAAGCGTGCCTTGCCTGTGATCGTATTGGCGTTGGTGGCGGCGCTGCTGTACTACTTTGGCCGTTCGATCGACTGGGCCCAGGTCTGGGTCGCCATGCGCAGGATACCGCCGGGGACGATAGCCGTCGCCGCCGCGCTGGTCGTGGCGGGCTACCTGGCGTATGGCGCCCTGGATCTGCTGGGCAAGCGCTACACCCGCCATACCCTGCCCTGGGCCAAGGCCCTGGGGGTGGCCATGATGAGCTACGCCCTGAACCTGAGCCTGGGCGTCCTGCTCGGAGGCCTGGGCGCGCGCCTCAGGCTGTACGCCCGGCTGGGCTGCCGCAAGTCGGTGGCGACCCGGGTGGCCCTGTTTTCCGCGGTCTCCAACTGGGTAGGTTACGCGTGGGTTGCTGGCGCGCTGTTCGTCGCGGGCGCCGTGCCCGTGCCGCAGGGGTGGGCCATCGGTTCGAATCTGCTGCGCGTGCTGGGTGCGGCGCTGTTGTTGCTGGCGGCCGGCTACGTGGCGGTATGTGCGCGGGCCACGCGGCGGTCCTGGACCTTGATGGGACAGCACGCCGTGTTGCCCCGCGCCGGCATGGCGGCGGCGCAGAGCGCGGTTGCGGCATTGTCGTGGGTGATCATGGGCGCCATCATCCACCTGCTGCTGCAGGGCAAGGCCAGTTATCCCGCGGTGCTCGGCATCCTGCTGTGCGCCAGCTTCGCGGCCTTGATCATCCGCGTGCCGGGCGGGCTGGGCACGACAGAAGCCATCTTCGTGGCCACGCTCGCGCCAGGAATCCCGGCCCCCGAGGTGCTGGGCGCGGTATTGGCCTACCGCGCGCTATATGCGTTCGCGCCTTTGTTCCTGGCGCTGGCAGCCTTTGGCGTGATGGAGGTGAAGCTCAGGCGCCGGCGCGCGCACGCGGGGGGCCACGCTCAGCCCGCCGCGGACGGCGGCCGCGGCAACAACACGGGCCAGTCGTTCAAGGCTTAGGCGTGAGCAGGTCCGACAAGGCATTGCCCAATTCCTTCACCGCGCCGGTGACGCCTTCGGCCGCGCCCTCGGCGCCCACCCCGATCGCATGGCTGAAGCCCTGAGCCACCTGGGCGGCAAAGCCGCGCGTGACGGAAAACTTGGGATTGTCCAGGTCGCCCGCCAGGGCAAAGTCGAAGCGCAGCGTGCCGCTTTGGTCCTTCAGCGCCGCCAGCACCGCCTTGCGCGGCAAGGAAAACAGGTCGCCGTTGCCGCCAAAGCGCAAGCCGCGCAGGGCCACGGTACCCGTGGCCTGCAGTTGCCGCTTGGCGATGGCGGTACGCATGTCCAGGTCCATGGCGCCCGCAGCCAAGGACGTGGCGCCGTTGTCCGCAAGGTACGGCGCGGCATGCTGGATGTCCATGTTGCGCACCGCCACCTTGATGTCGGCATCCGTGCTGCCCAGCACCAGCCAACCTTGCGCCCGTACCGTGGCCGCGCCGTTGCGGTTGCCTTCGACATTGCCGGAGAATTCCATCTCGCTGCGCGCGCCGTCGCCGGGGAGGGTCAGCGGACGCAGGCTCGCCTGGACGCCAGAAAACGGGATCCGATGCGCGGGCCGGGAGACCGCCGCGTCCTCGAAATCCAGCCGGCCGTCGCGCAGGATCAGTTGCGCGATGCGGATCGGAGTATTGCGCCGGGATTGGCCGTCATTGCCTGCGCCGGCCCGCAAGGAAGACTGCAAGGCGGGCGCGATGTCCATGTCGCCATTCGCCCTGCGCACTACGGTGAAGTCGAAGCCTTCGATGATGACGGTCTTGAAGACGGTCTCGTGCCGCAGAAAGGCAGACCACTCCGGCTCCAGGATCACGTGCCGCGCGCGGGCGCCGGCCTGCCCCGTGCCGCCCGATATCGTCACGTCCTTCAGGATCACCTGCCGGTAGCCGATATCCACCTGTCCCACCTCGCCGCGCGGCCCCAGCATGTTGGCGATGCGCTGCTCGGCGATGCGCAGGGCGGCGAACGCCAGCACGACGGCCACGGCCGCGATCAGGGTTACGACCGCGAAGGCTTTCCCCCATAGCGATCTGCGGCGTGGCGCGGCTGGGTCGAGGTTCATCGTGGATTCCGGTGTTGCGGCGCAATCCGAGCATGGTCCTGGAAACGCCCCGCCCCATCAATGGGCAAAAAGGATTAGGCGCTCAGCGGCGCTTATGGTCGGACATGAGGCACACCCCCGCCAGTACGCCGATCAGCGCCGCGCCCGCCAGGCTCTTCCAGGCGTTTTCGTGGACGTACTCGTCGGCGGCATGGGAGGCATGCCTGGCGCGGTCCCAGGCCGCCCGTTCCCAGCCCTTGGCGTGTTCGCGGGCAGCCTCCAGTTGGTGCTTGAGGCTGTCGCGCGCCGATTCGATCTCGGATCCGCCGTAGCTCGCCGTGCTGCGCAAGAGCGCCTCGGTGCCGGAGATCAGCTCGCGCATCGTGCGCGTGGCGTTGTCGGCCGGTTGAAACATGTCCCGCAATCCATGGTGCTTGTTCATACGTGCTCCTCGTGAAAAAAATGTGCCGCGGAAGGCCGCGGTCCGTCAAAGCCTGTCGATTCCCGGCGTCTGCTGGGGATCCAGTCCCGGCATGGGGTTGGGCAGGCTGTCGGGCGGCCAACGGCCGTGCCGGTCGGTCTCATGCCCGCCAGGGTCGGGGTTGGACTGTTCGGCGGGATGCTGCTCCGGACCCGGTTGCTTGGGGTCCGCGGGCCGGGCGGGCCCGGAAGGTTTGGACTTGGTCATGGCATGCTCCTGAACGACGAAATGCGATCGATGCGGCCGCGGCCTCAACCGGCCCACCATTGCTTGATGGTCGCGCGCAAGGCCGCGCCCGCCGCGCCGCCCTCTTCCTTGCGCAGCGCCTGGAAGTACGCGGCCACCTGCCTGGCCGGGATGTGCGGCGGCAAGGGCGGCATCTCGGGGTCGGTCACCATTTCCAGCACGACCGGACGGGTTGCCGCCAAGGCTTGATCCCAGGCGTCTCCCACGGCGTCCGGGCTGTCCACCCGTATGCCCTCCAGGCCTAACAGGCGGCCGTACTCCGCATAGGAAAGCTGGGGCAGCCATTGCGAATCCGCGAACCTGGGGTCGCCGCCCATGACGCGCTGCTCCCAGGTGACCAGATTCAGGTCGCCGTTGTTCAGGACCATGACGATCAAGGTCGGGTTGGCCCAGTCCTTCCAGCGGTGGGCGATGGTGATCAGCTCGTTCATGCCCAGCATCTGCATGGCGCCATCTCCGACCAGCGCAATGACGGGCCGATCCGGATGCGCCAGCTTGGCGGCAAGCGCATAAGGCACGCCGCAGCCCATGGTGGCCAGGCCGCCCGATACCGAGCCCATCATCCCTTCGCGCAGCGCGATGTCGCGCGCGTACCAGTTCGCCGCCGAGCCCGAGTCGCAGGTCAGAATGCTGCGCGGCGGCAGCCGTTTCGACAGTTCCAGGAAGGGACGTTGCGGATTCAGCGGCTTGGCCTGCACCATTGCGCGGGCCTCCACGGTTTCGTGCCAGCGCGCGACCTTGGCCTCGATGCGTTCGCGCCAGCGGCGCGCGGTCTTGGGCTGCAATAAGGGAATCAGCGCCTGCAGGGTCAGCCGGCTGTCGCCGACCAGGCCAAGTTCCACGGGATAGCGCAGGCTGAGCTTGCGGCCGTCCAGATCGATCTGCACCGCCCTCGCCTGTCCCGGCGGCGGCAGGAATTCCGAATACGGGAACGACGTGCCCACCATCAGCAAGGTGTCGCACTCGTTCATCATGTCCCAGCTGGGCTGCGTGCCCAGCAATCCGATGCAGCCCGTGACGTACGGCAGGCTGTCGGGCACCGCCGCCTTGCCCAGCAGCGCCTTGGCCACGCCAGCGCCCAGCAGTTCAGCGGTCTGGCGCACTTCCGCGCCGGCCTGCAGCGCGCCCGCCCCGACCAGCATGGCGACCCGTTCGCCGCGGTTGAGGATGTCGGCGGCATTGCGCAACGCAGCCTCGCCGGGTACGCCGGCATGCGAGGTCAAGCCTATGCCCGTCGGCACGGTGCCATGTTCGCGGGCGGGCTTTTCCACCGCCGGCAAATCCTGCACATCGTTTGGAAAAATGACGCAGGTCACGCTGCGCCGCTCCAGGGCGATGCGCATGGCGCGGTCGATCATGTGGCGCGCCTGTTCGGCGGTCGCGGCCATCTGCACGTAATCGTGCGCCACGTCCTTGAACAGGCTGATCAGGTCGACCTCCTGCTGGTAGTCGCCGCCCAGGGCGCTGCGGGCTTGCTGGCCGACCAGGGCCACGACAGGCTGATGGTCCAGCTTGGCGTCGTACAGGCCGTTCAATAAGTGAATGGCGCCTGGACCGGAGGTCGCCAGGCAGACCCCGGCCTGGCCGGTGAACTTGGCGTGGGCGCAGGCCATGAACGCGGCGGCCTCTTCGTGGCGGGCCTGGACGAACTCCAACGGCTCCTGGGTGCGGCCGAATGCGCCGATCAGGCCATTGATGCCGTCCCCTGGGTAGCCGTAGATCCTCCTGACCCCCCATTGCGACAGCCGTTCCAGCACAAAGTCCGCCACAGTCTTCATTCGATGCTCCCGCGTTTGCCTGCATTCCGACAGAACGCCTGAATCAGCAATTGCCGTTCCCGGCGTTCTAACGCCTGCGACGGTGCCGGCGCGGGCACGGCGCTTGCGGATGAAATCCCTGCGGCGGACGCGCTCGACGATCCGCCTAAAAGGGAGTTGGCATGACAAAGATTCGAACCCTGGTAGTGGCGGGTGAAGCGTTTCCCCTGGCGAAGACGGGCGGCCTGGGGGACGCCATAACGGGCATGGCGCGCGGGCTGTGCGAAGCCGGCGTGCCCGTGACGGTGCTGCTTCCGGCCTACCGCGGCGTGCGCCAGCGGCTGGAGCGCTTGCGGGTAGTGGCGCCGCTGCACAACCTGCCGGGCGGCGAAGCGCAGCTCCTGGCGGGGCATTGCCCGCAGTCGGGGTTGGACTTCCTGCTGCTGGAAAACGACGCGCTTTATGACCGGCCTGGCATCTATCTGGACGAAGACAACCGCGAGCACGCCGACAATGCGCTGCGCTACGCGGCGCTGGCCCATGCGGCGGTGCGCGTGGCGGGCGGCCTGCCCGGCATCGCGCGGCCGCAACTGCTGCATGCGCACGACTGGCACGCCGGACTCGTGCCGCTGTTGCTGCGGGAATACGGCCCGGGCGACGTCAAAAGCATCATGACCATCCACAACCTGGCGTTCCAGGGACAGTTCCCGATGGAATGCGCCGCCGCCCTGGGCATCCCTGAACGCTACCGTAACGACGAAGCCGCCGGCGCCTGGGGCCGCTTGAATTTTCTCAAGACCGGCATCCGCTACGCCGACCGCGTCACCACCGTCAGCCATACCTACGCCCGGGAAATCCTGACGCCCGCCTTCGGCTGCGGGCTGGAGGGGCTGCTGCGGCGGCGCGCCGCCGATCTGGTGGCCATCCCCAACGGCATCGACAACATGGTGTGGAATCCGGTGCGCGATCCGCATCTGGGCTCATTGCGGTTTTCGGCGCGCGACCTGGGCCGCAAGGCTCGCTGCAAGGCGGCCCTGCAGCGCGAGTTCGAGTTGCATGAGGACGCCGAAGCCGTGCTCCTGGCGATGGGCAGCCGGCTGACGGAACAGAAGATGGCGGACGTCGCCGCGCAGGCCTTGCCGCAGGCGCTGGAACGCCACCCGCGCCTGCAGGTCGCGGTTCTGGGCCAGGGCGACCGCCGCCTGGAAGAGGCCCTGAAACTGCTGTGCGCGCGCTTTCCCGGGCGCTGCGCCACCCGCATCGGCTATGACGAGGCAGTGGCGCACCGGCTGCACGCGGGCTCCGACATGCTGCTGCACGGCAGCCGCTTCGAGCCGTTCGGCCTGACGCCTCTGTACGCGATGCGCTACGGCTCCATCCCGATAGGCTCGCGGGTGGGCGGCATGGCCGACACGATCGACGATCCCGGGCCGCGCGCGCCGCTCTCGGCAATGGCCGGTTCCAACGGCTTGCTGTTCGACGGCGACGACCCTGCGGCCATGGCCGCGGCCATCGCCCGCGCCCTGAGCTTGCGCGAGGACGCCATGCTCTGGCGCACCATGCAGCGCAACGCCATGAGCGCGGATTTCAGCTGGCGCGCCGCCGTGGCGCCCTACGCCGAGCTCTATCGCGCGCTGGCCGATACCGGCAGGAGGCCCCGCGTGCCAACCGTGGCCGAGGTGGCCGCCCTGCGCGCTGGCCAGCGTTCTGGCGGACCGTTGCCCGCGCCCGCGGTCTAGGCTCGCCCACAGGAGGAACCGCAGGTGCCCACAGCCCCGCCTATCCATCGCCCACAGGAGGAACCGCAGGTGCCCACAGCCCCGCCTATCCATCCCCACGCTCCCCTGCGCCTCTACCACGCCCGTGGCGGCGCAACCGGGGACGTCCGCGCCCGTGGCGGCGAGCTGGGGCCGGCCCTTTATTCACGCCTGCGGCAACGCGGATTCAATGCCTTGCTGATGCCGGCGCCCTGGCTGTCGGGGCCGGAAGGCGCTTCGCCCGCCCCGCTGGATGCCGACAGCGCGCTTTTGGCAGGCAAGCGCGTGGCCATGGCCGACTGGATCGCGCACGCAGCCGGGCAGCTTGCCGAACATGGCCTGGCGCTGTACCTCGATATCGTCATGGACCGCTGCGCCATTGGCGCCGTAGCCGACACGGCGGGCCCCGGCTGGTACCAACCGCCCGCCGAAAACCCCGCGCGCGATCCGCGCATGAGCATCGACGTGCGCGAGGCGCTGCACTTGCGCCCGGGGCCGCCACCGCCCGGCTTTGTGCAGGCCTGGAGCGCGCGGCTGAAGCGCTGGACCGAACGCGGCGCCGCAGGCTACGTCTTTCACGCGCCGCAATGCCTGCCGGCCCAGGATTGGGCGGCATTGGCAGCGGCAGTGGGCGGCCCGGATCGCACCGCGCAATTGTTTGCCTGGGCGCAGGGACTGACGCCCGAGTCGCTGGCGGCCCTGCGCGGCGCGGGTCTGGACGGCCTGTGCTCGTCCTTGCCCTGGTGGGACTACAAGTCCGGCTGGCTGGCGGAGGAAGATGGCAGGCTGCGCGCCATCGCACCCGTCATCGCTTCGCCGCCGCGCGTGGCCCCGGACAAGCGCGGCGCCTGGGCCGCGGCGCTATCCGCGGATGTCCTCATGTTCGACGACGAGGACGATGCCCGGTTGCCCGACGTAGCCGAGGCCAATCGCTGGTTTGGACAAGCGGGATTGCGCGGCCCGCTGCGTCTGGCCGGCGGGCGCGACGGCCACTGCACCCTGCTGCTGCGCGACTGCGCGGCCGGCACGGCCGTACTGGCGCTCAATCCTTCGGATACGGAGGAGGCAAGCGTGGATTGGGACGCGTTGGCGCCGCTGCTGCCGCCGGCCGATTTCCTGTCCGAAGGCGTGCCGGACGGCCTGGCGCTGCAAGGCAATGCCATTGCGCCCGCGGGTTGCGCCATGTATCTGCTCGAACCCACGCATCCGGTGCGCGAAGCCTCGCGCCACGTGGCGCGCCGCATGGATGGCGCCATCAGCCAGCGCATCGTGGTCGAGCAGGTCAGTCCGACCGTGGATAGTGGCGCCTTCCCCATCAAGAGCATCCCCCATGAGCGGATTCCCGTCAGCGCCGACATCTACATGGACGGCCATGAACTGCTGGCCGCAGAACTGCGCTGGCGGGCGGCGGATGAAAGTTCGTGGCGCGCCGCGCCCTTCACGCGCGGCTTGAACGACCGCTGGGAAGCCTCGTTCCGTCCGCGCCGCATCGGGCCGCACGAGTTCGTGGTGCACGCCTGGCTCGACGCCTGGCAGACTTTCCGCCATGACCTGGAGGTGAAACACCAGGCCGGCGTGGACCTGCGCCTGGAAGTGGAGGAAGGCCTGCTGATGCTGCGCGCAGCGCTGGCGCGCGCCCGCAACGCGTCGCACCCCGGCGCCATGAGGTTGCGCGAGACCCTGCAAAGGTTCGCCAAGGCCACCGAAGGCGAGCTGGCTGCGCCCACACCGCAACAGATCGATGCACTGCTGGACGAAGACCTGGCCGGCACCATGCGCGAACTGGACGACCGCCCTTTCGAATACGTCAGCCCCGCGCCCTATCCGGTCTGGGTGGATCGCAGCCAGGCCTGCCACGCCAGCTGGTATGAGCTGTTTCCGCGCTCGCAATCCATGCTGCCCGGCCAGCACGGCACCTTCGACGATGTGATCGCACGGCTGCCAGATGTGCGCGAGATGGGATTCGACGTGCTGTATCTCCCGCCCATACACCCCATCGGGCAACGCAACCGCAAGGGGCGCAACAACAGCCTGCGCGCCGAGCCCGGCGATGTGGGCAGTCCCTATGCCATCGGTTCGGCCGAAGGCGGGCACGACGCGGTTGAACCGCTGCTGGGCGGACTGGACGGGTTCCTTAGGCTGGTGGATGCCGCCCGCGCCCACGGCATGGAAGTGGCGCTGGACTTCGCAATCCAGTGCTCGCCGGACCACCCGTGGCTGGCGCGGCACACGGACTGGTTCTCCTGGCGTCCGGATGGTTCGCTGCGCTATGCGGAAAATCCGCCGAAGAAGTACCAGGACATCGTCAATGTCGCCTTCTACGGCGCCGCCGCGCGCCGCGCGCGCAAGCTGACCCTGTGGCGCGCGCTGCGCGACGTGGTGCTGTTCTGGGTGCAGCATGGCGTGCGCACCTTCCGGGTCGACAATCCGCATACCAAGCCGCTGCCATTCTGGCAGTGGCTGATCGCCGAGGTCCATGCCCAGCATCCCGACGTGATTTTCCTGTCCGAAGCCTTCACACGGCCCAAGATGATGTACCGGCTGGCGAAGATCGGCTTTACCCAGTCCTACACCTACTTCACCTGGCGCAATGACAAGGCGGAACTGGAATCCTACCTGGAGGAAGTCTCCACGCCGCCCGCCGCCGATTTCTTCCGCCCGCACTTCTTCGTCAACACGCCGGACATCAATCCCTACTTCCTGCAGTCCTCGGGCCGCCCGGGCTTTCTGATACGCGCCGCGCTGGCGGCGCTGGGATCCGGACTGTGGGGCATGTACAGCGGCTTCGAGCTGTGCGAGTCGGCGGCCTTGCCGGGCAAGGAGGAATACCTGGACTCCGAAAAGTACGAATTGCGCCAGCGCGACTGGTTTGCGCCGGGCAACATCCGCGCGGAGATCACCCGCCTGAACCAGATCCGGCGGACCAACCCGGCGCTGCAGAGCCATCGGGGCCTGACCTTGGTGCATAGCGGCAACGACCGCGTGCTGGCGTTCTGCAAGTCCACGCCTGGCCGCGGCAATTTCATCCTCGCGGCCATCAGCCTGGATCCTTTCCAGCAGCAGGCGGCGCGCATCGAGGCGCCCTTCTGGCTGTTCGGCGAGGCCGACACGGGCGGGCTGATCGCCGAGGACCTGCTGGCCGAGCGCAGCGAGCCATGGCAGGGGCAGATCCGCGAACTGACCCTGCATCCCGATCAACCCTATCGCGTGTGGCGCTTGTCGCTGCATGGATGACCCCGCACGCCCATTGCCATGATCAGTGAAACCCAACCTCTCCAGGACGATGGCCTTTGGTACAAGGACGCGGTCGTCTATCAGCTGCACGTCAAGTCATTCTTCGACTCGAATGGCGACGGCGTGGGCGATCTGCCCGGCCTGATCTCCAAGCTGGATTACATCTCCAGCCTGGGGGTCAACACGATCTGGCTGCTGCCCTTCTATCCCTCGCCGCGCCGCGACGACGGCTATGACATCGCCGACTACCGCGGGGTGCACGCGGATTATGGCACCGTGGCCGACGTGAGGAAGCTGATCCGCGCGGCCCACGCGCGCGGCCTGCGCGTCATCACCGAGCTGGTGGTCAACCATACCTCGGACCAGCATCCCTGGTTCCGCCGCGCGCGCGCGGCCAAACCCGGTTCGGCCGCGCGCAACTTCTACGTCTGGTCGGACAACGACAAGGCCTACGCCGGCACGCGCGTCATCTTCTGCGATACCGAGAAATCCAATTGGACCTGGGACCCCGAGGCCGGCGCCTACTTCTGGCACCGCTTCTATTCGCACCAGCCCGACCTGAACTACGACAATCCGCAGGTGCTCAAGGAAGTGCTGGCCGTGATGCGCTATTGGCTGGACATGGGCGTGGACGGCCTGCGCCTGGACGCGGTGCCGTACCTGGTCGAGCGCGAAGGCACCAACAACGAAAACCTGCCCGAGACGCACGAGGTGCTCAAGCGCATCCGGGCCGTGATCGACGCCGAGTATCCCAACCGCTTGCTGCTGGCCGAGGCCAACCAGTGGCCGGAGGATGCGCAGGAATACTTCGGCGCGGGCGACGAATGCCATATGTCCTTCCATTTCCCGCTGATGCCGCGCATGTACATGGCGATCGCGCAGGAGGACCGCTTCCCGATTATCGACATCATGCGCCAGACGCCGGACATTCCCGCGTCCTGCCAATGGGCGATCTTCCTGCGCAACCATGATGAACTGACGCTGGAAATGGTCACCAGCCGCGAACGCGACTATCTCTGGAACGTGTACGCGGCGGACCCGCGCGCCCGCATCAACCTGGGCATCCGGCGCCGTCTGGCGCCGCTGCTGGAGCGCGACCGGCGCAGGGTCGAGCTGATGAACAGCCTGCTCCTGTCCATGCCGGGCACGCCCGTCCTGTACTACGGCGACGAGCTCGGCATGGGCGACAACGTGCACCTGGGCGACCGCGACGGCGTGCGCACGCCGATGCAGTGGTCGCCCGACCGCAATGGCGGCTTTTCGCGCGCCGACCCCGAACAGCTGCCGCTGCCAGTGCTCATGGGCCCCTTGTACGGCTATGAAGCGGTGAACGTGGAGGCGCAGCAGCGCGATCCGCATTCCCTCCTGAACTGGACCCGACGCCTGTTGGCGCAGCGCCGGCAAAGCCATGCATTCGGGCGCGGCACGCTGCGCTTCATCTTCGCAGGCAACCGGAAGATCCTGGCTTATCTGCGCCAATGGCAGGACACCACCATCCTGTGCGTGGCCAACCTGTCCAACGCCGCCCAGCCCGTGGAACTGCAGCTGCAGGAATTCAATGGCCGCGTGCCAGTCGAAATGCTGGGCGGTACGCCCTTCCCGGCCGTGGGTGAACTGCCGTATCTGCTGACCCTGCCGCCCTACGCGTTTTACTGGCTGGACCTGAGCAACGAAGCCGCGCCGCCAGACTGGCATGCGAGCGCTCCCGCGCAGATGCCGGAACTCACCACGCTGGTGCTGCGCGCCCACGGCGGCGCCGCGCTGACCGACGTCTCCCGCGCTACGCTGGAGCGCGAGGTCCTGCCCCAGTACCTGGCGCGCCAGCGCTGGTATCCGGCCAAACAGCCGCCCGCCCGCGCACGCCTGGCGTACGCCACGCCGTTCACGGCGGCCGATGGCGAGTATTACTGGGCCGAGGTCGAGCCCGAGGACGGCGTCACGGGCCTGCGCGCGCAAGCGCCCTTCGTGCTGGTGTGGGACGAGACGGCAGCGGTGCATTATGCGATCGCGCGGGTGCGGCGCGGGGCCGAGGTCGGCATTCTGGCGGACGCCTTTCTGCAGCCCGGCTTCGTGCGCGGCATCGTCCAGGCCATGCAAGAGGGCCGCGAGCTCGACGGCCGCAGCGGCGGCAAGCCTGGCGACAAGCCGGGCGTGATCCGCTTCCTGCCCGAAGCTGGCCTGGCCGCCCTGGAGGTCGCCGGGGACGGCGAACTGCAGTGGCTGACGGGCGAGCAATCCAACAGCTCGGTCGTCGTCGATGGCAAGCTGATACTGAAGCTGATCCGCGCCGTCCAGCCCGGCGGATCGCCCGAGCTGGAAATGACCCGCTATCTGACGCGCGCCGGCTACGCCAACATGCCGGCGCTGCTGGGCGAGGTCCAACGTGAGGATGCCGACGGCGTGGTCCATACGCTGGCGGTGGCGCACCGCTACGTCGCCAACGAAGGCGACGCCTGGAACTGGACGCTGGATCTGCTCAAGCGCACGCTGGACAACGCGCTGCTGGTGAACCAGAGCCCGGACGAATTCGCCCAGGACCTGCAGGGCTACGCCGCAATGGCCGCCACCATGGGCGAACGTCTGGCGCAGATGCACAACCTGCTGTCGCAGGCCACCGACGACCCCGCGTTCCAGCCGCGCGCTGCCAGCCAGGCGGACGCCGATGCGCGCACGCGCCGCGTCCAGGACCTGCTCGAACGCGCGGAAAAGGACTTGCGCGCGCAGCTCGGTGAACTGGAAGCCCCTTCGCGCGCCTGCGCGGAATGGTATTTCGAGCACCGCGCCCGGCTGGCGGCGCGCGTGGCGGCGATGGCGCAGGCCGAGACCGGCGTCCTTTGCCTGCGCGTGCACGGCGACTTCCATCTTGGGCAGGTGCTGGTGGCGCAGGCGGACGCCTATCTGATCGACTTCGAAGGCGAACCGGTCAGCAGCGTGGACGCGCGCCGCGCCCTCGCCTCGCCCTACAAGGATGTGGCGGGCATGCTGCGTTCGTTCGACTATGCCGCCGCCTCGATCGCCCGCACCGACATCATCGGCGGCGCGCCGACCGACGCCAATGCCGGCGCGGGCGAAACGCCGGGCGCGCCTGTCGCGCCAGCAGAACTGCGCGACCTGCTGTTGGCGCGCTTTCGCCAGACCGCCAGCCAGGCCTTCCTGCAAGGCTACCGCGATGCGCGCGCGTCGGCGCTTATCCCGCCTGCGGATGAAGACGCGCTGCTGGCCCTGGCCCAACTGGAGAAGGCCGCCTATGAAGTGAGCTATGAAGCCGCGCATCGCCCAGACTGGATTTCGATACCGCTGTGCGCCCTGGCGGAACTGGCGCGCAGCCTGCTGCTGTCGGCCGCGGTGGACGAAGAGGATGCACGATCATGAGCCAGGACATGCCCGCAGGCGGCAGCATCAGCCCCATAGCGCCCGTCGAACTGGCCGCCTTGGCCAGCGGCCTGCACAGCGACCCCTATGCCTTCCTGGGGCCGCACGACGGCGAAGTGCGGGTGTATGCCCCGGGCGCGCGGGCCGTGGCGGCGCTGGACGGCGACGGCGCGCGCATCCCCTTGCGCGAACAGGGCCAGGGACTGTTTCTTGGACGCGTTCCTTACGCCCGCCCCGGCGACGGCGCCTCGTACCGTCTGGCGATCCAATGGCCCGACGCCGAACAGATCACCGCCGACCCCTATGCCTTCGGCACCCTGCTGGAAGACGGCACGCTGGAAGAGCTGGCGCAAGGCGCATGGCGCAGCGTGGGAACGGCCCTGGGCGCGCGCCTGATGGAAGTCGACGGCGTGGCCGGCCTGCGCTGCGCGGTATGGGCGCCGAACGCGCAACGCGTGGCGGTGGTGGGCGATTTCAACGCCTGGGACAGCCGCCGGCACGGCATGCGGCTGCGGCACCGCGCCGGCGTCTGGGAGATCTTCATCCCGGACGTGCAGGCCGGCGAACGCTACAAGTTCGCAATCACCGACCGCGCCGGCAACCTACGGCTCAAGGCCGATCCGCTGGCGCGACGCAGCGAAGCGCCGCCTGCCACCGCCTCGGTGGTGGAAGACGGCGCCGACTATCCGTGGCAAGACCGGGCCTGGATGGCGCAGCGGCGCACGCGCCAGTCCACGGACGCGCCGCTGTCCATCTACGAAGTGCACGCCGGGTCCTGGCTGCCTGACGAACCGGAATCGCACGCCTGCATCTGGGACCGGCTGGCCGACAAGCTGCCGGCCTATGCCCGCGCCATGGGGTTCAGCCATGTGGAGCTGCTGCCCGTCATGGAGCATCCTTTCGGCGGGTCCTGGGGTTATCAGCCGCTGGGCATGTTCGCGCCCGCGGCCCGCTATGGTCCGCCCGCCGCATTCGCCCGTTTCGTCGACCGCTGCCACCACGCAGGCATCGGCGTCATCCTGGACTGGGTGCCTGCGCACTTCCCGGACGATGCGCATGGCCTGGCCCGCTTTGACGGCACCGCGCTCTACGAGTACGAGGATCCGCGCGAAGGCTATCACCCGGACTGGCACACCATGGTCTACAACCTGGGCCGCACGGAGGTGCAGGCCTTCATGATCGCCAGCGCGCTGCATTGGCTGCAGCGCTTCCATGTCGACGGCCTGAGGGTGGACGCGGTCGCGTCCATGCTCTATCGCGACTACAGCCGCCAGCCCGGCCAATGGATCCCCAACCGCTACGGCGGCCGGGAAAACCTGGAGGCGGTGCAGTTCCTGCAGGCGCTCAACGGCACCGTGCGCCACGAAGTGCCGGACGCCATCATGGTCGCCGAGGAATCGACGGCCTGGCCCGGCGTCACCGCGCCGATCGCCGACGGCGGGCTGGGCTTTCACTACAAATGGAACATGGGCTGGATGCACGACACCTTGCGCTACCTGTCCGAGGACCCCGTGCACCGCAAGCATCACCACCACGACATCACCTTCAGCATGGTGTATGCGTACAGCGAGCGCTTCATCCTGCCTCTATCGCACGACGAAGTGGTGCACGGCAAAGGATCGCTGCTGGCCAAGATGCCGGGCGACGCGGCCGCCAGGCTCGCCAACCTGCGCGCCTATCTCGGCTTCATGTGGGCTCATCCCGGCAAGAAGCTGCTCTTCATGGGCGGGGAAATGGCCCAGCCCAGGGAATGGAACCACGACGTACCTCTGGATTGGGACCTGCTGGACCGTCCCGGCCATCTGGGCATACAGCGGCTGGTTGCAGACTTGAATGGCCTGTACCGCGGGGTGCCGGCGCTGCATGCGCTGGATGCCGACCCGGCGGGCTTCGCCTGGACGATCCTGGACGACCGCGACAACAGCGTGGTCGCATTCATCCGCAGCGACGGCGTCCATCACGTGCTCGCGGTCGCCAATTTCACGCCGGTGGCGCGGCACGACTACCGCATCGGCGTGCCGCGGGCCGGCCGCTGGGCGGAAAAGCTGAATACCGACGCCACGCACTATGGCGGATCCGGCCAGGGCAACCAGGGCGGCGCCAGCACCGGCGTCAGCGCGTCCCATGGCCAGCCCCAGGCCTTGTCCCTGACCTTGCCGCCGCTGTCCACCCTCTTCCTGCTCTACGAAGGCTGAACCCATATGGATCCCTCCCAATTCACGCGCATCGCCGGCGGCCAGCCCCATCCGCTGGGCGCGGTCAGCGATGGCCTGGGCGTGAACTTCGCCGTGTTCTCGGCCAACGCCACGCGCATCGAGCTGTGCCTGTTCGATCCCAAGGGCCGCAAGGAACTGCGCCGCTTCGACCTGCCCGAATGCACCGACGAGATCTGGCACGGCTACCTGCCGGACGCGCATCCCGGACTGGTGTACGGCTATCGCGCCCACGGCCCGCACGATCCGCGCAATGGGCACCGTTTCAATCCCCATAAGCTGTTGCTCGATCCCTACGCGCGGCAGTTGACCGGACCGCTGCATTGGAGCGACGCGCTGTTCGGCTATCGCATGAAGCACGCGCGCTCCGACCTCAGCATCGACCGGCGCGACAGCGCGCCCGCCATGCCCAAGGCCATCGTGGCCGAAGAAGCGCCTTTCACCTGGGGCAACAGCCGGCCGCCGGCCACGGCGTGGAACGATACGGTGATCTACGAGGTGCACGTGCGCGGCGCCTCCATGCTGCGCGAAGACCTGCGCCAGCCCCTGCGCGGCACCTGCTCCGCGCTGGCCGACCCGCGTTTCATCGAACACCTGCAGCGGCTGGGCGTCACCGCCGTGGAGTTGCTGCCGGTGCATGCGTTCCTGCAGGACCGCTTCCTGACCGAACGCGGCCTGCGCAACTACTGGGGCTACAGCACGTTGTCGTACTTTGCGCCGGAGCCCTCCTACCTGCAGCACAATCCGAACGAACTGCGCCAGGCCATACGCCGGCTGCATGCCGCCGGCATCGAAGTGATTCTGGATGTGGTCTACAACCACACTTGCGAGGGCAGCGAATTGGGACCCACGCTGTCCTGGCGCGGACTGGACAACGCCAGCTACTACCGCCTGGTGCCGGGCGACGAACGCTATTACATCAACGACACCGGCTGCGGCAACACGGTCAACCTGTCACATCCGCGCGTCCTGCAAATGGTCACGGATTCGCTGCGCTATTGGGCGCAATCCTATGGCGTCGACGGCTTCCGCTTCGACCTGGGCGTGACCCTGGGACGCGAAGGCACCGGCTATGACCCGGGTTCGGGCTTTTTCGACGCCGTGCTGCAGGACCCTGCCCTTGCCCGCCTGAAACTGATTTCCGAACCCTGGGACGTGGGGCCGGATGGCTACCAGCTGGGCAACCATCCACCGGGCTTCGCCGAGTGGAACGACAAATTCCGCGACGCGACGCGCCGCTATTGGCGCGGGGATCCCGCCATGCGCGGCGAGATGGCGGCGCGCTTGTGCGGATCGCGCGACCTGTTCGACCGCCGCCACCGTCGGCCCTGGAGCAGCGTCAACTACGTGGCCTCGCACGACGGTTTCACGCTGGCCGACATCGTCAGCTACGACGCCAGCCACAACGAGGCCAACGGCGAAGGCGGCAACGACGGCCACGGCGAGAACTACAGCCACAACTGGGGCGCCGAAGGCCCGACCGAGGACGCCGCCATCCTGGACACCCGGAAACGGGTGCAACGGGCCCAGCTCGCCTGCGTGTTCCTGGCGGATGGCACGCCGATGCTGCTGGCCGGAGACGAATTCGGCAATAGCCAGGAAGGCAATAACAATGCCTATTGCCAGGACAACTCCCTGTCGTGGCTGGACTGGACGCAGGCGCAGTCCGATGACGGCCGTGAGCTATCCCGCTACGCGGCGCGCCTGATCGCACTGCGCCGCGCCCACCCCAGCACGCGCGCCGCGCGCTACGGCGATGCGGGGCAGGAGCTCGCGCCTGGCGTACAAGCCATCTCCTGGTTCGATCCGGCGGGCGCTGAACTGGACGCGGCGGCCTGGGAGTCGGAGGCCAATGCCATGGTCCTGCGCCGCGCCGCCTGCCGCGAAGACGGCAGCGTCGATGTGACGCTGCTGCTATTGAATCCCGGCGCGGAGGACACGGTTTTCCAGATGCCGTCGCCCGCGCTGGCGTGGATTCGCGAGCTGGATTCCGCCACGCAGGCGCCTGCCGCGCCACTGGCGGATGCCGCCGTCACAGTGGCGGCGCGTAGCGTGGCGCTGCTGGCGGCGACCTACGTGCCGGGAGATCCGCCATGACACACGACTATGCTTCAGGCGCAATCCCGCTGGAGAGCGGCGTCACGCGCTTTCGCCTGTGGGCGCCGACCGCGCCGGCGGGCTTCGCCCTCGAGGTCGAAGGCCATCCTCCCATCGCCCTGAGCCCCGGCCCGGACGGCTACGTGCAGGCCGACGTGGACTGCCCCATCGGCGCCCGCTATCGCTACCGCCTGGACGCGGACACGGTCGCGCCCGATCCCGCCTCGCGCCTGCAGCACGGAGACGTGCACGACGATAGCGTCGTGGTCGCGCCGGACTCCTACCCCTGGCGCTACGGCACCTGGCGCGGACGGCCTTGGGAAGACGCCGTGCTGTACGAAACCCATGCCGGCCTGGAGGGCGGCTATGCGGGCCTGCTGGCGCGGCTGCCGGAGCTGGCGGCGCTGGGCGTGACCTTGCTGGAGCTGATGCCCATTGCCGACTTCCCCGGGCCACGCAACTGGGGCTATGACGGCGTGCTGCCCTACGCGCCCGACACGGCCTACGGCACGCCCGATGAGCTCAAGCGCCTGATCGACGAGGCCCATGGGCTGGAAATGGGCGTGATGCTGGACGTGGTCTACAACCATTTCGGCCCCGACGGCAATTACCTGCCGCGCTATGCCGCGCCGTTCTTCAGGAAAGACGTCGCCACGCCTTGGGGCGACGCCATCGACTTCCGCCAGCCGGCGGTCAGCCAGTTCTTCAAGGACAACGCGCTGTACTGGCTGACCGAGTACCGCTTCGACGGGCTGCGTCTGGACGCCGTGCACGCGATTGCGGGCCATGAATGGCTGCATGAATTGGCCCAGTACCTGCGGCAGCATATTCCTGCCGAACGCCATGTGCATCTGGTGCTGGAGAACGACGACAACCGCGCCAGCCTGCTGCAAGGTGACTTCGATGCGCAATGGAATGACGACGCGCATCATGCCTTGCATTGCCTTCTGACCGGCGAGAGCCACGGCTACTACGCCGATTACAGCGCCCAGCCGGCCCAGGCGCTGGCGCGCTGCCTGGCCGAAGGCTGGCTGTACCAGGGGCAGCGTTCGCCCTACCGCGGCGGACAACCGCGGGGCGAACCCAGCGCGGAACTGCCGCCAAGCGCCTTCGTGCTGTTCCTGCAGAACCATGACCAGACCGGCAACCGTGCGGGCGGCGAACGCCTGGCCAGCCTGGTGGACAGTCCCGCCCGGCTGCGCGCCGCGGTCGCGTTGCAGCTGCTGGCGCCGCAGATCCCGCTGATCTTCATGGGCGAGGAACGCGGCGCGCGCACGCCGTTCCACTACTTCACCAGCCATGCCGACCCGGCTTTGGCGCAAGCGGTGCGCGACGGCCGGCGGCGCGAGTTCTCGCGCTTTCCCGAATTCCAGGGCGCGGGCGCGTTGTCCGACCCGAACGATCCCGCAACCTACGTGGCCAGCAAACCACGGGCCAGCGCCGCCGACGCGCATGCCTGGATGCGGGACTACGCGGTCCTGCTGCATCTGCGCGCCCGCCTGATCGCGCCCCGGCTGGCCGGCGCGGTCAGCCTGGGTGCGGCCGCGATCGGCGAACGCGGCGTGTTCGCGCGCTGGGAACTGGCAGGCGGCGCGCGCCTGACGGTCTATGCGAACTTCGGCCCCGATCGCGTGGCGCTGCCCGAGGCCTTGCAGGCGGGCGCCGAGGCCTATGCCACGCTGCTCTTTGAATCCGTGGCCGGCGCCCGCGACGCCCTGGTCCACGGCGAGGTGTGCGGCGACAGCACCGTGTGGCTGCTGGAGGAACCGGCATGACCGCAACGTCCGCCGGCGATCCGGCCTTGTCCGCGCTGGCCGCCAAAGCCGGCATCGCCGAACACTGGACCGACGCGCGCCAGCGTCCGCAGCAAGTGTCGCCGGATACTTTACGGCTGCTGCTGGAGGGCATGGGCTTGCCGGCGGGCAACGCCCATGACATCCGCGACAGCGACCATCGCCTGGGCGTGGAGCTTGGGGCCCGGCTGCCGCCCCTGCTGGTCGCGCGCAGCGGCATGGCCGCGTTTCTGCCCGCTTGCGCGCGCGGCCGCTACCGCATCGTGTGCGAGTCAGGCCAGACCAGCGACGGCGAGGTCGCGGACGACGGCAGCCTGATCGCACCGCAGGAGCCCGGATACCACACGCTGCACCTGGCATGCGGCCAGACCGTGCTTGCGGTGGCGCCCCGCCAAGCGCCTGGCCTTGATGATCTGACCGACGGCGTGCGGCCGCGCGCCTGGGGACTATGCGCGCAGGTCTACAGTCTCAGGCGCGATGCCGACCAACCTGGCGACGGCGGCTACGGCGACTTTGGCGCCGTGCGCGAACTGGCTGTCGCCGCCGCGGCCCAGGGCGCGGACGCGCTCGCCATCAGCCCGGTGCACGCCATGTTCGCCGCGCAACCGCAGCGTTGCAGTCCTTACGCCCCATCCAGCCGCTTGTTCCTGAACACCCTGTACGCAGATCCCGCCGCCATCGTCGGTGACGATGTCTTGCGCCGGGCGCTGGCCGAATTGGCCGCCCAGCCGCGCCCAACGGCGTTGATAGATTGGCCATCGGCCGGGATATGGCGGCAGCGCCTGCTGCGCGCGCTGCACCGCCAGTTCCGCACAAGCGGACCGGCGGATGCCCGCCAGCGCTACGAGGCGTACTGCGCCCGGCGCGGCAAGGCGCTGCGCGACCACGCCGTATTTGAAGCCCTGCATGCCGCCCGGGCAGCGCATGGCGCAGACCACCAGCCCTGGACGCAATGGGCCGCCGGCCTGCGCGATCCGGACTCGCCGGAAGTCGAACGGTATGCGCGGCAGCATCCGGTCGAGGTCGACTTCCATCGCTACGCCCAATGGCTGGCCGCCGAAAGCCTGGACCACGCGCAGAAGGCGGCGCGACGCGCCGGCATGCGCGTGGGGCTGATCGCCGACCTGGCCGTGGGCGACAGTCCGGACGGCAGCCACGCCTGGAGCCGCCAGACCGACCTGATGCCCGGCCTGTCCATAGGCGCGCCGCCCGACATCCACAATCCGCAAGGACAGAACTGGAACCTGGCCGCGTTCTCGCCGCGCGCAATGCATGCCCAGGGCTACGCGGCCTACATCGACATGTTGCGCGCCGCGCTGGCTCACGCCGGCGGCCTGCGCATCGATCACATCCTGGGCATGGCGCGGCTGTGGCTGGTGCCCGATGGACTGACGGCCGATGCGGGCGCCTATCTGCGCTATCCACTGCGCGAACTGCTGGCGCTCACGGCGCTGGAAGCCTGGCGCCATCGCGCGCTTGCCATCGGCGAAAACCTGGGCACGGTGCCTGAAGGTTTCAACCGCGAGCTGGCGGATCACGGCATCCTGGGCATGAATGTGCTGTGGTTCATGCGGCAGGAACCTGACGCGCCGCCATCTGCGCCGTCCACGCCGGCGCCTTTTCTTGCAGCCGGCGACTGGCCCGGCCAGGCCGTGGCCATGACCTCGACCCACGACCTGCCGACCTTGCGCGGCTGGTGGGCCGAGCGCGACATCGACCTGCGCGCCGAACTGGACTTGCTGGGCGGCGGCGACGATGAAGCCACGCTGCGGCGCAACCGCCGCATGGACCGCAGCTTGCTCGCGCAAGCCCTGGGCTGCGCCGCCGAGCCCGCGCGCGCGCCCCTGGAGGACATGCTGCGCTTCGTGTCCTCCAGCCCTTGTCCCCTGCTGTTGGTGCCCATGGAAGACCTGGCGGGCGAACTGGAACAGCCCAACCTGCCCGGCACAGTGGACCAGCATCCCAACTGGCGTCAACGCCTGGCCGCAAGCAGCGCGGCGTGCTTCGCCGCCCCTGCCGTGCAGGCCCGGCTGCAAGCCCTGCGCACCGGACGGGGCCGGCCATGACCATGCCGCGCGCCACGGCCCGCCTGCAATTGCATGCCGGCTACACATTTGAGGACGCCCGAGCCTGCGTGGACTACTACGCGGACCTGGGGGTCAGCCACCTCTACCTGTCGCCCATCACCTGCGCCCGCCCCGGGTCCACGCATGGCTATGACGTCATCGACCATGGCGCGGTCAATCCGGAGCTGGGCGGGGAATCCGCACTGAGGGATCTGGCCCGGGCGGCCCGTCGGCGCGGGCTGGGTCTCATCGCGGACATCGTGCCCAATCACATGGCGGCCCACCCCGCCAATGCCTGGTGGCGCGATGTGCTCGAACACGGCGCCGCAAGCGCGCATGCGCGCTGCTTCGACATCGACTGGGACGCGCCTGATCCCGCCCTGCGCGGCAAGGTCCTGCTGCCCATCCTGCCCGACTCCTACGGTGTGTCGCTGGCTCAAGGCGCAATGGCGCTGCGCTATGACGCCGATGCCGGACGCATCGAACTGGAGGTCTCCGGGCAGCGCTATCCCCTGGCCCCGGAGTCGCTTGCGCGCGGGCAGGATCCGCAGGCCCTGCTGCGCCGCTGCGACCCGGCGCGCGCAGCCGGCCGCGAGCGCCTGCACCGGCTGCTGGAGAGCCAGCATTACCGGCTGGCCTGGTGGCGTTGCGCTGCCGATCAGATCAACTGGCGGCGCTTCTTCGAGATCAGCGAGCTCGTGGGCGTACGGGTCGAGGACGAAGCCGTTTTCAATGCCGTGCATGCGCTGCCGCTGCGCCTGTATGCGGAAGGCTTGCTCGACGGACTGCGCATCGACCACATCGACGGGCTGGCCGCGCCGGGCGCCTATCTGCGCAGGCTGAATCGACGCCTGGCCGAAGCCGGAGCCCGCCGTCCACCTTCTTGCGCCCAATCGCAAGCCTACCTGGTGGCGGAGAAGATCCTGGCGCCGGACGAAGCGCCCGATGCGCGCTGGCAGCTGCATGGCACCACCGGCTATGACTTCATGGATGAGGTCGGCGCATTGCTGCACGACCCGCAGGCCGAGGCGCCGCTGCGGGCGTTCTGGCAGATGCTCACGGGCGATCTGCGCACGCCGCCGCGGCAGCTGGAAGCGGCGCGCACCCGCATGCTGCAACGGCACTTTCCCGCGGAACGCCTGGCGCTGGTCCGCTGCCTGGAACGTTTGGCGCGGCAGGACCGCCGGACCCGCGACTGGTCCGCGCCGGCCATGGACCGCGTGTTGTCCGCGTGGCTGGCGGCCTTTCCGGTGTACCGGACCTACGCGGAGGACGGCGGCCGCAGCGATGCGGACCGCCATCACTGCGAGGCGGCAGCGCAACGCGCCGCCGCCCTGCTGCACGCGTTGCCCGGCACAGCGGACGCTGCCTTGTTGGCGCAGATGGACCGGTGGCTGGGCGGCGGCCCCGCCGATCCGGCAACCGCGCCGCTCCCGCAATCTGAGCCAAACGCCGCCCAGGCCCTGCGGCGGTTCCAGCAGCTAACGCCGCCTTTGGCAGCCAAGGCGCTGGAAGATACGCTGTTCTACCGCTACGGTCCGCTGCTGTCGCGCAATGAAGTCGGCGCATCGCCGCAGCGATTTGCGTTGTCGCCCGAGGCATTTCATGCCCAGGTCGAGGCGCGGGCGCGCAACTTCCCGCACGCCATGCTGGCGACGGCCACGCATGACCACAAGCGCGGCGAGGACGCGCGCGCGCGGCTGGCGGTGGTTTCGGAAATGCCGCAAGCCTGGCGCAAGACCGCGTATCGCTGGACCCACGCCCTGCCCGACGCCGGGCTGCTTACCTTGGCGGACCGCTACCTGCTCGTGCAGACGCTGATCGGGGCGTGGCCCGCCGACTGGGATGCCGACATCATCGAACAGCGGCCAGAAAGCGTGGCCGCATGGATCGAGCGCGTGGCGCAATGGCAGCTCAAGGCGTTGCGCGAAGCCAAGCTGCATACCAGTTGGACGGATCCTGACCCCGCTTACGAAGCCGCCGGGCTTGGCGCGCTGGAATTTCTGCGGGACGCGGCGCCCGGACCCCGCCTGCTGGCCGAAATCGCCGCATACGCCCTGGAACTGGCCCCTGCCGGCATGATCAACAGCCTGGCCCAGACGCTGTTGCGCAACACGCTGCCCGGCGTGCCGGACCTGTACCAAGGCACGGAGCTATGGGACTACAGCCTGGTCGACCCCGACAACCGGCGCGCGGTGGACTACCCGCCGCGGATCGCCATGCTGGCCCGCACGCGCGCCAGCGCCGCCGTGCGACCCAGCGCAACGGACTGGCGCAGCGGCGCGGTGAAGCAGGCCCTGATCCAGCGCCTGCTGGCGGCGCGGCAGCGCCACCCGGCATTGTTCGGCCAGGGCGAGTGCGTCCCGCTGGCTGTAACCGGGACGCATGCACAGCACGTCGTAGCCTGGCTGCGGCGTCATGAAGACGAGCACGCCCTGATCATCGCGCCGCGGCTGTGCGCGCTGCGTCTGTCTGGCTACGCTCGCGGCGAGCCGCGGGCGGCGCGGGACTTCTGGGCCGACACCGCGCTGTGCCTGCCCGATGCCATCAAGGGTCTGTCTTGGCGCGATGCAATGGGCGGCGAAAAAGCGAGATCCGGCTCCGGTGGCGCGCTGCCCTTGTCGGAACTGTTGCATGAACTGCCGGTTGCGCTGTGGCTGCCAGCGGCGGCTTGATGCCGAAATCCGAAGCCATGATGAAGCACAAACGGCCTTGTCCGCCCACAGCGGGACAAGGCCGTTCTTACCGCGATACCCGCCCGACTAGAGGGCCCGGAACACGCGGTCTACGAGTCAGCGCGGCATCTTGCTTTGCTGGCCCTGATTCTGGCCAGGTTGCTGCCGATCCTTATCGGCATGCTGGCCGGATTGGCCGGGCTGCTGCCCGGGCTGATTGCGGTCCCTGGGGTTTTCCTGGGCCTGTTGCTTCTGTTGCTGCTTTTGCTGGTCGGGCTGGTTCTGATTGGGCATTGCAAGTCTCCTGGAAGACGGAAAAAGCTCCGCCATCTTCCATACAGCAACCCGCGTGCCCAAGCGGCGCCGCAGTCAGCCCCCGCAGCCCGCGGACACGGGGACGCAAGGACTGCGGGTAAAGTCCGGCCTGCTTGGTAAAAAATACGCTGCGCGACCAGCCTTATTGCGTGGTGGCGTGGCGCTTGCCGCGCGTTGACTGCGGCTCCTGGGCGGACGCGTCGTAGGCATCGAGCCAGGACGACGCGTAGGCGGCAGGCGCGGCCAGCGGTTCGCCCTGGTCGCGTTGCGTGCGCAGGCGCACCGTCAATTCGTCCAGCGGCATGGGGCGGCCCAGCGCGAAGCCCTGGCCGTAGCGGCAGCCGGCCGCGCGCAGGGCAGGAATGTCCGCCACGTTTTCGACGCCCTCGGCCACCACCCGGCGGCCCAGCCGGTTCGCCAGTTCCGCGGCGGTGCGCAACACTTCGAAGGCGACTGCGCTGCGGCGCATGCGCGTCACGAAATATTGGTCGATCTTGACCTCGGACAGCGGCAACGCCGATAGCAGCTTCAACGAAGCATGGCCGGTGCCGAAATCGTCCAGGCTGACCTCGCAGCCGGCATTCTCGAGCTTGAGCAGCGTGGCGCGCAGCACGTCGAGTTCGCGGATGGGCTGGTCTTCCGTCAGTTCCACGCGCACCAGCGACGCGGGCAGCTCCGCCGCGTAGATACGGTCCAGCAGGAAATCGACCGCGGCCTCGTCCGACAAGGTGGAGGCAGGCGCATTGATGGCCACCGGAATGGCGATGCCGGCGCGCCGCATCGTCAACAGCATGTCTATGACACGCAGGCAGACGCGCTCGAACAGCACCTTGTCCAGGCCCAGGCGGTTGACGGCGGGGATGAAGTCGGAAGGCATGATGATGCCCAGGCGGCGATGCCGCCAGCGAGCCAGCGCTTCGGCCGACACGATCCGGCCTGTCAGCAAATCCACCTGCGGCTGCAACAGCATGCGCAGGCCATCCTTGCCGGTGATCATGGCGGCGATCTCGTCGTCGCTCGCCACCGAGTCTGTGGAAGCCTCGTGATTCGACATCATGTCGATACTCCTTGCGCGCCCCTGGGTCACAACCTGCGCTGTCCGGGCGCAGAAAGAGGCACATTGGACTGAGTATTCCCAGCTACAGCGCTTTTTGTATGCGATTTCCAGACTTTCTTCCAGGCAATTTTGCGCCGCTGCGGCGGCAAAGTCACATATATGTATCCATACGTATTAAGCTGCTCGGATTCATGAATGAAACCGGCTTTCCGGCCCTGGCCGTCACCCCCGCCGAAATGCCTTGTCGACATGGTAGGGTTTGCGTCTTTCGCCCTGCCGGGCCCACCGCCGCTGCTGTATTCCTAGCGTGAAGAATCTTTATTCCCGTTGGCGCGCCTCCCTGCGCAACGTTCTGTGGCTGGACGCCCTCCAAGCCGCGGCCATCAGCGCCGCGCCTGTCATCCTGGCCGTGCTGGCGCACGAGCCGCGTTTGGGCTGGAGCGCCATCGCGGCTTTCTGGGCCTGCTTCGGCGATCCGGGCGGTCCCCTGCGCCAGCGCGCGGGGGCAATGCTCGCGCTGGGGCTGATAGGCGCGCTGTTCTGCTTTCTGGCCAGCGTCAGCGCGGCTCATCTGTGGCTGCTGCTGCCCCTGACCTTCGTGTGCTGCACATTCGGCGGCCTGTTGCGCGTGTTGGGGCCGGCCGCGGCAATCGTCGGCACCCTGCTGTCCGCAGGCTTCGTGGTGGCAGCGGAACTGCCCGCCCCGACCTGGACGGAAAGCCTGTCCTACACCTTGTTTTTCCTGGCCGGCGCGGCCTGGGCCATCCTGATGACGGCGCTGGTATGGCGTCGACGTCCCTGGAAGGACGCCACTCACGCGGTGGCGCACTGCTACCGCGGCCTGGCGGATTTCGCCGACGCGCTGGCCCGCATGTATTCCGGGTTGACGCCCGCGGCCAGCCCCCAGGCCTGGAGCGCCGTCACGCGGCCGCAGCGCAGCGCGCAGCGCGCCGCGCTCGAAGCCGCCCGCACGCGCATCCGCGAAGTGCAGGACGCGCGCCCATCGCGCCGCGCCCGCGCGCATCAACTGCTGTACCTGCTGGACAATGCCGAGGACAGCTTCATTGCGCTGGTGGCCGCAGCCGACCTGATGGAATCGAATGCGCCGCGCTGGCTCGGACGCGGCGCCGGCGCCCATCTGTCGCACGCGCTGCACCGCTACGCCAGCCTGTGCAATGCCATCGCCAGCACCTCCGACGTCAACGACGCCAAGCAGGCGCAGTGCCTGCGCGAACGCCTGGCCCATTACAGCGCCGGCCTGCATGAACTGCGCGGCAGCGCCCTGGCCCACGCGCCCGAACTGGCCACCATGGCGCCGGTGCTGGACCGCCTGCTGCACACGGCGCAGGCCGTCACCCAGTCCCTGTTCGACCAGGGACGGACCCCGGCGGCGCCCACGCGCGATCGCCGCGCAGCCAACCCTGCGCAAGACGCGTGGCGCGCGTTGCGGCAGAACCTGAGCTTCGAATCCGACGCGTTCCGCCACGCGCTGCGGGTGGGCGTGGGCGCCACCATCGCGGTGGCGCTGTCCAAGACCTTCGCCGTCAACCACGGCTACTGGATGTCGCTGACGCTGGTCTTCATCCTGCAACCTTACTTCGCGACCACCTGGCAGCGCACGCTGGAACGCGTGGCCGGCAGCGTGGCTGGCGCCATCGGCGCCTCGCTGCTGGGCCTGTTCCTGAGCACCCCCTTGTCCGTGGCCCTGGCGGTGCTGCCCATCGCGCTGGGCACGTTCGCCGCGCGCACGATTCATTACGCGCTGTTCACGTTCTTCCTGACTTCGCAATTCGTGCTGGTCACCCACATCCAGCAGCCTGAGATCCAGGAGCCGATGCTCGCAGCCCTGCGCGCGTTCAATAGCGTGCTGGGCGGCGTCCTGGCGCTGCTGGTCGGCTTTCTGGTCTGGCCCGAAAAGGAGCCGCGGCAATTGGCCGGGGCCCTCAGCCTGGCGCTGGAGCGCCACGCCGCCTATGCGCGCGCCCTGTTGCGGGCCAAGAGCGGCGATGCCGGCGACGGACAGGACCTGGTGGCGTTGCGCCGCATGGCCTGCCTTTCCGCCGACAATGCGCAGGCGTCCTTGCAACGGCTGCAGCAGAATCCGGTGCATCGCGACCGCAATGTCGGTACCGCCGAAAACCTGCTCAACGCCATGCGGCGCGTGACGGCGGCGGGCACGGTGCTGGAGATGCAGCCGGCCCTGCCAGCCGGAACGCCTGCCGCCCAGGCGCTCTCCGAGTACGGTCCGGCGCTGGCGCATGCGCTGCATCCGCAGCAACCCGCGCCAGGCGCCAACGACCGCCAGTTGGCCGTGCCGCCAGCGGTGGCCGCGGGCTATCCGGAACTGGCCGGTCCGCTGGACCGCATTGCGCAACAGGCGCGCCAGTTGCGCCAATTGCGCGAACGCGTGGAACGGGCTCCCGCCGCGCCATAGCCTGCGGTTTGCGCGCACACCGGCGAACTGCCGCGGGCTTGACGCGCATCAAGGGCGAAAAGGCCGGAAAGCGTAACCATATGCACATGGCACGCTTAAACAAGGAGGCCTTCATGTACCGCCGCATTTCCGTCCACCTGGACCACGGATTCGACTGCAAACGCCGCATTGAAGCTGCCCTGGCCCTGGCCAAGCGCCACAAGGCCGAGCTGGTCGGCATCTACGCCAACGCCGCGCCGCCGCAGTATTACTACGGCGAGTCCGTGCTCATGTCGCGTTCGCTGGGCATCATCAAGGAATTGCAGGCGCAAAGCCGCGACGCGGTGGAAACCGCGTTTCTGGAAGCCGCGGCCGAAGCCGACGTGCCCGCCTTCATGCGCGCGGGCACATCCTCGCCCAGCGAGACCGTGGCGTTGCTGGGCCGCACCACCGACCTGATCGTGGTCAGCCAGGAAAACCGCGAGGACGTCGAAGCCGCCCACGAGATCGAGTTCGTCGAGCAGACCCTGCTGACGGCGGGCCGGCCGGTGCTGGCGATTCCGTCCAGCGGCGAGTTTCCGGTGATCGGCGACCGCGTGCTGTGCTGCTGGGACGGCAGCCGCGAGGCCGCCCGCGCGTTGGCCGATGCCGCGCCGATATTGCGCCTGGCTTCGCACATGACCGTGCTGAGCATGAACGAAGGCGCCGCCAGCCCCAAGCATGAAGCGCCGTTCGAGGACCTGGCCACCTACTGCGTGGCGCAGGGCATGCCGGCGCCGGAGCACGTGCGCCGCGACATCAAGGGCGTAGGCGTGGGCAGCACCATCCTGAATGCCGCCGCCGACCACAGCGCGGACTTGATCGTCATGGGCGCCTACGGCCACAGCAAGCTGCGCCAGTGGGCGCTGGGCGGGGCGACGGCATCCATCCTGAAGAGCATGACCGTGCCGGTCATGTTCTCGCACTAGCCTTGGCCTGCTAGCGCCGGCGCACGGGGGTCAGCACCGGCTTGCCGCCGAAGTGCGCCGTGGCGTTGTCCAGGAACAGCGCCACGGTGGCATGCACCGCTTCCGGCGAGCGCCCCGCGCTATGCGGGGTCAACACCACGTTGTCGAGCTCAATGAGGGTCTTGGGCACGTCGGGTTCGCCCTCCACCACGTCCAGGCCCGCGCCCGCAATGCGGCGTTCGGCCAGCGCCGCGATCAGCGCCTGCGTGTCGACCACGCTGCCGCGCGCTATGTTCACCAGATAGCCTTCCGGCCCCAGCGCTTCCAGTACCTGCGCGTCCACCAGGTGGCGCGTGTCCGCTCCGCCCGGCGTCGCCACCACCAGGAAATCCGATGCCGCGGCCAGCGCGCGCGGGCTGTCGAAGTAGGCATAGCCCGATTCCGGGCGGACGCTGCGGCTGTAATAGCCCACGCTCATGCCGAAGCCGTTGGCGCCGCGCCGCGCGATTTCCAGTCCGATGGTGCCCAGGCCCAGGATGCCCAGCCGCTTGCCGGTGACCTGCGGTCCCATGAAGCCGCCCCAATGGCCCTGGCGCACCGACGCATCGGCTTGCGGCAGGCGCCGCGCCGCGCCCAGCAGCAGCGCCATGGCGTGGTCCGCCACCGACACCGCGTTCGCACCCGGACCGTGGGTCACGACGATCCCGCGTTCCGCCGCGGCGGCCAGGTCGATGTTTTCGTACCCCACCCCCAGCGAGCAGGCAATTTCCAGCTTGGGCATTGCCGCCATTTCCTGCGCGTACAGGCCGGTGGCGCCGCGCGTGAGCACGATGCGGATCTCGGGCCCGTGGTCGCGGATCGCCTGCGCGCGCGCTTCGGCGGTGGGCGCAAAAATCGCGCGAAAGCCGCGCGCTTCGATTTCGGGCAGGTAGTCCTGCACGCTTTCTATCAAGACAAGCAAGCGGATGGTCATGTCGGGAATGCCGCGGATGGCGGAGGGCTGCACAAAAACCCGGCGATCTTACGCCTGGGCGCAAACCCGCGCCACCCGCCGGTCCGCCAGACGGCCGCCTGGCGGACCGGTGGCGCGCGAGCCGTCCGACACGGCCCGCGCGCCCATGACCGCATGGGACCTGCTAGAGCCGGCCGGTCAACAGCATCACGATCAGCACAATCAGCAATATGCCCAGTATGCCGCTGGGGTAATAGCCCCAGCCGCGGCTGTGGGGCCAGGCGGGCACGGCGCCGATCAGGAGCAGGATGAGAATAATCAGCAGGATGGTCGACATGGCGACTCCTCAGTTCTTGTTGGGATCAGGGAAAAACCACAAGCCCGCGTCAGGGGCTGGGCGGCGTGATTTCCTTGCCGGGCGGCGACAAGGGCGGCAGGTCCACGTCCGGTTCATCGGTATCCGGATCCACAGGCAGGTCGCCGGGCGGCGAACCTGGCGGTATCGGATCTGGCTTGGGCGGAACGTGCAGGTAGTACGAGTACGCGATGTGCATGGCTGTCTCCGGAGAAAGTCCATTCCTGCATCAGCAAGCCGCGTGCCTGGCTACGCACAAGGGGTGGCGGGCACGCCGCATGCTGAGGACAGCGCCCCTGCCCCTGTTAGCCGCAGACGACATGAACCCAAGTCCCCGAACGGCGCCCGCCCGCGGCGGCGCAGCGCTGGTCTACTACGACGACAGCCTGGCAGGCTATACCCGGATCCGCGTCAACGGCAGCGCCTTTCACTACCTGGACGCGCAAGGCAGGCGCATACGCAGCGCGCGCGAAATCAAACGGATCGACGCCCTGGCGATACCGCCGGCTTACGAAGATGTGTGGATCTGCCCTTCCCCGCTCGGGCATCTGCAAGCCACCGGGCGCGATGCCCGGGGACGCAAGCAATACCGTTATCACCCGGACTGGACCGCGGTGCGCGACGCGAGCAAGTACCAGAGCCTTGCAGCCTTCGGCCAGACGCTGCCGCGCATACGGCGGCAGGTCGAGCGCGATCTGCGTACCGCCGGGTTGTCCCAGAACAAGGTGATAGCCGTACTGGTACGTTTGCTGGAGACGACGCTGGTGCGCATCGGCGCTCGCGAGTACGCCAGAACCAACAAGTCCTATGGCCTGACCACGCTCAAGCGGCGGCACGCCAGCGTGACGGGCGACAAGTTCCGTTTCCGCTTCCAGGGCAAGAGCGGCGTGACCCATGACGTCAGCGCTGCGGACCGGCGCGTGGCGCGCATCATCAAGCGCTGCCTGGACATACCCGGCCAGCAGCTGTTCCAGTATCTCGACGAGGACGGCGGCAGCCATCCGGTCGATTCGGGCGCGGTCAACGCCTATCTGCGTGTAGCCGGCGCCGGCGATTTCACGGCGAAGCACTACCGGACCTGGGCAGGCTCCGTCATGGCCTATGCCGCGCTGCAGGCATGCCCCAGCGAGAGCGCCAGCCAGGCGCAGAAGACGGTGGTGGAAGTGATCAAGCAGGTCTCGCGGCGGCTGGCCAATACGCCAGCCGTGTGCCGCGCCTGCTATGTGCATCCGGCTATTCTGGCCGCCTATCTGGACGGCACGCTGCCCGCGCGCTCGGCAGCGCCACGGGGTCCCCGCGGACTGAATGCGGACGAACGGCGCCTGCTTGCCTTCCTGGGCGGAGAGGCCGCTGCGGCAGCGAACGCCAGGCAGGCGTCAAAGGATCGATGAGCGCGCGTTCTTGGCCCGAGGTTGCGGCGCGGAACCGTCCGCCCAGTTCGACTCGGTGCGCGTATCGGCCACGATGCGCTTGTCGCGCGCGGCCTCGTTCGGGGTAGAGGCGTCTGGTTTATCCGGTCTGCGCGGAACATCGACGGGAGAGCGCGGCGGCAGTATCTTAGCGTTGTCTTCCGCCCGCTTGCCGGCTTGCGCCGGTTTCGCGGATCCGGGTACGGATGCTGGCTTCATGCGTGGCTCCTGCAGTGACTCCCCGACGGGGATTCGAACTTCCATGCTACGGCTCCAGGCCGCCCGGGTCATCGCCGTGCGGCATCAAATTGCAAGCGGATGTGGCCCGGTCTCCGGGCACGCCGGTTGCCGCGCGTACCCGGCACACACAAGGAGATGCAATGCGAGACCAAAATTTCGAGCAATGTGTGCAAGCCTGCTATGAATGCGCCGTCGCCTGCGATATTTGCGCATCCGCGTGCCTGCGGGAAAATCCGTCCCACATGCAGCGATGCATTGCACTCTGCACCGATTGCGCCGCGGTTTGCCGGCTGTGCGCGGCCATGCTGGCGCGCGACGGCGAGTTCGCCAATGCGCTTTGCACGCTGTGCGCGCTGATCTGCGATGCCTGCGCGCGCGAATGTTCATCGCACGAGGCAGAGCATTGCCAGGTCTGCGCAGGCGCTTGCCTGAGCTGCACCCTGGCCTGCCGCGACATGCTGGAGGCCTGAAGCCTTCGGATCCGCAGCGCGGCCGCCCGGGCCGGTCCGCGCAGGCGTATTTCCCGCCCGACAGCCAGGAGCTACCGATGGCCTCTACCAACACCCCCCTGCCCTCCGACTTTCCGGAAAACGGCCCGGACAACCGCGGCGCGCACAGGCGTGCACGGCACCCGGAGGCCTGGATCGACGACCTGGAAGCCACGCTCAGCGACGCCTCGGCGACCGATCTGGAGGCGCTCAAGGCGCGCCTGTCCGAACAGCTGCACGCCACGCGGCGCAGCCTGCGCGACGCTTCAGACCATGCCGGCGACCTGATGCGGGAGACCATAGACTGCACCGAGGAGTACATCCACGCCCGGCCATGGCAGGCCATCGGCCTGGTGGCTGGCGCGGCTTTCCTTTTCGGCGTGGTGGTGGGACGGCAGTAGCTCCGGCGCGCGCGGCGGGCCGGGCATGGCATTTGCTCGGCAATGGGCGAGGCGCCTGTCGCGCCTGCCCACCAGGAGACCCTCATGAGCAAGCCCGATCAAGCCGACACCGGCGCCCGCCCGCATCCCACACCGCCCATGCCGGCCCAGCACCTGGAAAAGCCGGGGCAGGAAGCCGACATGGTTCTCAAGCCACAGTACCAGGCGCCCCAGTACAAGGGCAGCGGCAAGCTCGAGGGCATGGTTGCGCTGGTGACAGGCGGCGATTCCGGCATAGGCCGCGCGGTCTGCCTGCTGTATGCGCGCGAAGGCGCCGACGTGGCGGTCGTCTATCTCAACGAGCAAGAGGATGCCGAAGACACCCGGCGCGCCGTGGAAAGCGAAGGCCGCCGTTGCCTGCTGATCGCAGGCGACGTACAGGAACCCGCGTTCTGCGAACAGGCGGTGGAACAGACGATCCGGGAATACGGCAAGCTCGATGTGCTGGTGAACAACGCTGCCTATCAGCAGCACACCGACACGCTGCCCGAGATCAGCGACGAGAAATGGGACAAGACGCTGCGCACCAACATCACCGCCTATTTCCAGATGGCGCGCGCGGCGCTGCCGCATCTGCACGCTGGCGCTTCCATTATCAATACCGGGTCGGTCACGGGCCTGCGCGGCAGCGCCAAACTGTTGGACTACTCCACCACCAAGGGCGCGATCCATGCTTTCACACGTTCGCTGGCCGCCAATCTCGCGGGCAAGGGCGTGCGTGTGAACGCAGTGGCGCCGGGCCCCGTATGGACGCCGCTGAATCCTGCGGACCAAAGTCCGGAGAAGATCAAGGAATTCGGCAAGCACACGGACTTGGGGCGTCCGGCGCAGCCCGAGGAAATCTCCCCGGCCTACGTCTTCCTGGCCTCGCCCGTGTGCGCCAGCTACATCACCGGCATCGTGCTGCCCATTACCGGCAGCGCTGGCGACTGAGGCCCGCGCGTCCCGCTACTTGGCCGGCGCGATCGAGGCCGGCGCCTCACGCGACGCTGGCGACACGGCCGGCGCTTCGCCCTTCGTCGCCGGCTGGATCTTGTCCGGGTCGGCGGGCGGCGTGCTTTGCAGCTTGCGGCCCATTGCCAGATGTTCGGCCACCATGGGCAGCGCACGCACCGCGAAATCGCGCACCTGCGGATCCTTGGACTCGCGTGCCGCCGTCTCGAACAGGCGGTTGGCGGTGACGTGCGCGTCCACGGCTGCCTTTTCGATGTAGAGCGCGTCGAAGTCCGGGCCGGTCCTGTTGCCCAGCTGTTGCAGGGTGCCCCGGTCGGGTTCGGATGGTTCGGCTGGCAGCTTCACCTGCTTGCGCCCGGCCAGGGTCTTCAATTCGGCGTTCATGGCGCCATGCTGCTCCTGCATCCGTGCGGCGTATGCCTTCACGTCGCGGTCCCCTGCTCGCTTCTTCGCCAGCTCCGCCGCCTCTACCTCGAACATGCCGGAGCCGGCCGCCGCCTGCAGGAAGCGCGCTTCCGGCTCCGCCAGTTCCTGCGCCTGCACGCCGCCCAGCACACCGGGCGCGGCCAGCAGGCATAGCGCGACGACACCGCAGAGCCATAAGGTCTTTTTCATCTCCGTGTCTCCCTCGGCCTAGTTCGCCATCGTCGACGCGTCCACATGCCGCGGCGGCGTCAAGGGGTCGAAGTCTTCCCATTTGCCATTCAACCAGCGGCCTTGCGCGCGCTCGACGTCCGTGCCGCCGGCCTGCGTCAGCACGGTTCTTGCCAGCGCATCGCGGTCCGGCGACACGTGCAGCGCCAGCATCACGCCCGCCTGGCGTACGGCAGGATGCGCGTCACGGGCGACGGTGGCCGCCGGATGCCTGCGGCGTCCGCGCCCGATCACCCATAGCGCCCCGGCCAGCGCGCCCAGATAGGCGCCTACGCCCGCAGCGGCAATGACGATCAAGACCGAAGCCCCCACCCGGGCGGCGATCAGCCCGCCCAGCAGCGCAAACACCAGGCCCAGCGCGGAGGCGCCCGCCACCGCGCCGAAATGGCCGCCCCGGGCATCGGGATCGGCCACGCGGTCGCCGCCTATCGGAAAGCGCGCGTGTTCGCCCGCCGTGTTGATGTAGAAGGTATGGATATCGTCTTCGGTGAATCCTTCGGCGCACAGCTTGCGCGCCGCCTCGGCGGCGTGGTCGAAAGTGTCGAATCGGGCGGCAACGATCAGGGACATTGTGCTCTCCATCGGGAATCATTCCCTTGTGGTCAGCAACTGCCGTGCCCGTTCCAGGCATGGGAATTGCTGTAGCGCTGGCGAGCGGCCTGGACCGGCAGGTTCAGAGGCAGTCCGCCCGCAGTCCCGCCTACCCGCATTCTGCGCAAAGGACTTCCACATGGACATGCCCGGCAACCAAGAAGATCTTTCAGAATTGGAAGAGGATTCTGCTCCTCCCCCGGTCCCTCCCGAGGCCCGCGGCCTTTCCTTGCTTGACTGGTCCGCCTTGATCGCGGTGGTTGCGGGCGGCCTGAACTGCGGCCTGATCGCGGCGGTAGGCCTGGATGTCTTCGCGAAGGTGCTGCCGTCGGCCGCCGCGACGCGCAGCGTCTACGGCCTGATCGGACTGGCCGCGCTATACAGCGTGGTGCTGCTGTTCCGGCTGGGCGAGCAAGAGGCGGACGCAATCCCCGCCGAAAAGACGGAACAAGCGGCGGATTGAACCCGCCGCCAGCGGCTATTTTGAGCCGGGCCGTTTGCCCGGATACTGGCCGCCTTCCTCGTACTCCGCGCCCTTGTCGTTGGGCTTCTTGTCCGACTCGCGTTTGGGCGCCGCGGCCGGCTTGCCGAAGCCCGGCTTGTCGGTTCCGAACTGGCCGCTGCGATGCGCCGCCTCAGTTTGCGTGCGCGGCGCATTGGCCTTGCCTTGCTCGGTGTCCGCCTTTTCATGGTCTGCGCGCTTGGTTTGCATGTTCGTATCCCCGGGCTCGTTCAATGGATGCTTGCAGCGTGCGCATGGGCACCGCCTGCGGCAAGGTGCCGGAGCAAGCGGCGTGCCCGGCCGGCCCGGGAACGCCGCTTGCTTGCACATGCGGCCAGGCCCGGGCGATGCCGGGTCCCCATCCTAGGAGTCAGCCATGAATCTGTCCCGAGTCGTTCTCCCCGCCGTCGCCCTGAGCCTTTCCGCCCTGGCTTTTCAGGCGCAAGCCCAAACCGCGCAGACCAGCGGCGGCGCCGTGCGCAGCAACGCGCAGATCGATGACCAGTACAAGCTGGACAAGAAACGTTGCGACGGCATGAAAGGCAACCAGAAGGACGTCTGCCAGCAGCAGGCCGAAGCCACGCGCGACAAGGCCCGGGCCGACGCCAAGGCAGGCAAGGAAAAGGCCGAGGCCTCGCATGACGCGGCCAAGGTGCGCAACGATGCCGACTACAAGGTCGGCAAGGAAAAATGCGACGCCATGTCCGGCAATGCCAAGGACGCCTGCATGGCGGACCTGAAAACGCGGTACGGCAAATGAGGTCAGGACCGGTCCTGTTTCCGGCCAGGCGCCGCTGCGGCGCCTTCCGCGTCCGCAGCGGCGTATTCCTCAAGCCGGTTGTACAACGTCTTGGGGCTGATGCCGAGCACTGCCGCGGCCTGCTTTTTCACGCCGTTGCAACGCTCCAGCGTCGCCAGGATCAGGCGCCGGTCCGCTTCCGCCAAGGTTTCTCCCACGGGCACGCTGACCTGGCCGCCCGCGCCCTCGCCCGCCGGCGACACCCGGGGCGTCAGCATATCCACTTCCAGCGTATCGCCATCCGCCATGATGAAGGCGCGGCGCACGTAGTTCTTGAGCTCCCGCACATTGCCCGGCCATGCGTATTGCTGCAGCGCGGCCAGCGCGCGCGGCGAGAATTCCTTGTTCTTGCCGGATTCCTGGTTCAAGCCTTGCAGGAAGCGATTCGCAAGGAACAGGATGTCGTCGCCGCGTTCACGCAGCGCCGGCAGCTTGATGGGGAAGACGCTCAGCCGGTAATAGAGGTCCTCGCGCAGCTTGCCATCCTTCACCGCCTGCTCGGGATCGCGGTTGGTCGCGGCGACGATCCGGATATCGCAGGCGATCTCCCGATTGGTGCCCACGCGCATGAACTGCCCGGTCTCCAGGACCCGCAAGAGCTTGACTTGCAGGTCCAGCGGCATTTCGGTGACTTCGTCCAGGAACAGGGTTCCGCCGTCAGCGCGCTCGAAATAGCCCTTGTGCTGGCGGTCCGCGCCGGTGAAGCTGCCGCGCTCGTGCCCGAACATTTCGCTTTCGATCAGGTTGGGCGAGATCGCGCCGCAATTCACCGCGATCAGGGGACGCTGGCGCCGCGCGCTGAGTTCATGGATGGCATGCGCGGCCAGTTCCTTGCCGGTGCCGCTTTCGCCGATCAGCAAGGTCGTCACATTGGTGGTGGCCACGCGGCCGATCTGACGGTAGAGTTCCTGCATGCAGGCCGACGCGCCGTACATCTTTCCGTAGCGCCCCGGTTCTTCGAACGGAGCCCCCCGCAGATCGCCGCTCGAATTCGCATTCACGCGCGCGAAGATTCCGTTCAGGCGTTCCATGCAGATCGGCTTGACCAGGTAATCGGTGGCTCCGAGGCGCAGGGCCTGCACGGCGTTGTCGACGGTGCCGTGGCCGGTCATCACCACCACCTCTGCGCTGGCGGCGGCGTCGCTCTTGAAAATTTCCATCCCGCTGCCTTCAGGCAAGCGGATGTCGGTCAGCACCAGATCGGGCGCGTGCCGCTCCAGCTGGATCAGCGCATCCTTGACGCTGGCGGCCAGGGCTACTGAAAAGCCGCTTTCGCGCCCGATTTCGGCCAGGGTTTCGCGTATCGCCGGGTCGTCATCAACGATCAACAGATGAGGCATGCTTGCTCCGTGTCGCGGATGTTGAGGGTCAGTGATTCAGCATAGCGATAACCGCCGGCCCGGTGGCAAATGTTCGACACTTTCCATCAACATTTTCGAATGCTTGCAAATCGTCGCATACCGTACTGCGTCGATTCTCTAGCATGGAAACAGACTCACGGCCCGCGCGGGCCCTCAGGAATCAGCATGCCCAATCGCAGCACTACTACTGCCCCGCGTGCAGCGGCGTCCGCGAAGTCCGACGCGCTGCTGGACCCATCAGCCCTGTCCCCCGTGATGCAGAAACTCGGCGCGCAACTCCAATTGGCCGCAGCCACCGACGCCAGCGTCTTCATCGTGGGAGAAAGCGGGACCGGCAAGGAAATCGTCGCGCGCGCCATCCATGACGCCAGCGAACGCCGCGAACAGCCTTTCGTGGCGGTCAATTGCGGCGCCATCAGCGGCAGCCTGGCGCATGCCGAATTGTTCGGGCATGAAAAAGGCAGCTTTACCGGCGCGGTCGCCCAGAACGCCGGCTACTTCGAATACGCCAGCGGCGGCACGCTGTTCCTGGATGAAGTCACCGAAATGCCGCCCGACCTTCAGGTGAATTTCCTGCGCGTGCTCGAGGCCGGCACGTATCAGCGCGTAGGCGGCTCGGATTTGTTGCGCGCCAATGTCCGCATCATCTGCGCCAGCAACCGCGATCCCTTCGCCTCGGTCGCTGAAGGCCGCCTGCGCCAGGACTTCCTGCACCGGCTCCTGGTGATTCCGTTACGCGTGCCGCCGCTGCGTGAGCGTGGCGAAGACGCCCTGGTGCTGGCGCACTGGTTCCTCGACACCTTGAATGCTGCAAACGGCACGCGGAAGTCGTTCTCCCCCCGCATGCTGGAAGCGATCTCCCTGCATGATTGGCCGGGCAATGTCCGTGAACTGCGCAACGCGGTGCAGCGGGCGTTCATTCTGGCAGACGGTGAACTCGAAACCGAGCTATTGCCCCGGTCGCGCGAGGCGCAGCGGCCGATGCTGCGTAACGGCGCGCTGACCCTGCCCATCGGCATGTCGTTGGGCGAGGCGCAGCGCGCATTCATTCTTGCGACGCTGGCGCACCATGCGGGCGACAAGCGCATCGCCGCGGAGACGCTGGGCCTGAGCCTGAAGACGCTCTACAACCGCCTCGAAGACTACGACCAGAACGGGCAGGACGACGCCGGGGCTTGAGCGCCAGGGCCGATCTTGCGGCCACCGCGCGCGAGAGGCGCGAGAGGCGCGAGAGGCATTTCTTACCACTGGCTTGTAATACTGGGGCTGCGCCGCGCGCGCAATCAACCCGCCTCGCCCGCCGAGACGCCTGGCATGGTCTTTGCTTCAGTACAAGGATGGACTGCCGCCGGCAGCCAGTCCCCAGGAGGCTCGATTGGTCTACCCCACGCAAGAACTGCGCCTGCGCCAGCAGATGGCGCTGGCGCCTCGCCTGCAGCAATCCGTCAAGCTGCTGCAGATGACCGCGCTGGAATTCACCACGGCAGTGGAACAGGCCTTGGCCAGCAATCCATTCCTGGAGGATCCCGACGAGCTGGAGGACGACCTGCCGGCCGCCGCGGAGGGCTTTCCTCCTGCTGACCCGCCCCAGCCCGCGCCGCTGGAGCCTGCGCCCCAGGATGATCTGCCCCCGCCTGATGCTCCCGCCTATTCCGGCGACTACCCCACGCGCGCGCAGGGCGACGGCCCGGACCGGGACCAGGGATTGTGGGTCAGCGCACCCATATCGATGAGCCAGCGCTTGTCCCAGGAACTGGGCAACTATCAATTGCAGGCGCGCGACCGCCTGCTTGCCGAGTACATCATCGACGCGCTGGATGACGACGGCTATCTGCGCACGCCGCTGTCCAATCTGTGGGAAGACGCGCCGCGCGGCGCCGAGCCCGTCCCGGATGAATGCGAATGGATGACTGCGCTGCGCCTGGTCCAGCAATTGGATGCTCCGGGCCTGGCCGCGCGCGATTTGGCCGAGTGCCTGACGCTGCAGCTGGCGGCGGCAACCGGCATCAGCGACGAGTTGCGGACGCTCGCCCTGCGCATCGTGCACGAGCAACTCGAGCGGCTGGCCCGCAACGACTGCGTCGGCTTGCGCCAGCAGCTGGGCTGCTCCGAGGACGCCTTGCGCGAGGCCTGCGCGCTGATCCGCAGCCTGGACCCGAAGCCCGGCGGCCGCTATAGCGCCGAAGCGCCTGTCTACGTCGTGCCCGACGTATTCGTCGACAAATGGCAATCGCGCTGGCGCGTGCTGCCCAACCGCAACGCCATGCCCCAGGCGCGGCTGCACCAGACCTATGCCGAATTGTTCCGGCGCGCTCGCCTGGACGACCGCAGCCCCATGGCCCAGGAGCTGCAGGAAGCCCGCTGGCTGGTGCGCAACGTCGAACAGCGCTACATCACGATCCAGCGCGTGGCCGAAGCCATCGTCAAGCGCCAGCAGACCTTCTTCGAGTATGGCGACGTGGCCTTGCGGCCGCTGATGCTGCGCGAGGTCGCGGATGACCTGGACATGCACGAATCCACGGTGTCGCGCGCCACCGTCGGCAAGTACATGGTGACGCCGCGCGGGGTGTTCGAGTTCCGCCACTTCTTTTCGCGCGAACTGGCCACCGACACCGGCGGGTCCTGCTCCGCCACGGCGGTGCGGGCCCTGATCAAGGAGATGGTCGAGGCCGAGGATCCGGCCATGCCGCTCTCGGACGTGGCCTTGACCCAGCAACTGGCGGCCAGCGGCATACTGCTGGCGCGGCGCACGGTATCCAAGTACCGCGGGCAATTGCGCATGCCTCCCGCGGAACTGCGCCGCCGTCACTAGGCCGGCGCCGGCCAGGGCTTGCGCGGACTAGTGGCGGGACTCCTGCCCCGGCCTGCTGGGCGCGCTGTCCAGCATGCCCTGCACGCGCTCGGTCAGCTTGTCCAGCTGGAAGGGTTTGACGATCAGCTCCAGCCCCTGTTCAAGAAAGCCCTGGCCGCGCGCCGCGCTTTCGGCATATCCCGTCATCAGCAGCACGCGCAGGCCGGGACGCGCCACGCGGGCGGCGTCGGCCAGTTGCCGGCCATTGAGCCCCGGCAGCCCCACATCGGTTACCAGCAGGTCGATGCCGCGCGCGGATTGCAGCAGGTCCAGGCCGGCCTCGCCGTCCACCGCCGTCAGCACCTCCAGGCCGAGTTCGGCCAGGCATTCGCGCACCATTTCCCGCACGTTCGCATCGTCTTCCACCACCAGCACGACTTCCTTGCGCGCTGCGCTGGGCGTAGCGGCCGCCGGGCGTTCGCCATCCTGCACGCTTTCGGGCGCGCCGTCGTAGCGCGGCAGGAATAGCCTGACCGTGGTGCCCACGTCCACCGTGCTCTCCAGGCTGGCCGCGCCGCCAGCCTGCCTGGCGAAGCCGTAAATCATGGACAAGCCCAGCCCGGTGCCCTGGCCCAAGGGCTTGGTGGTGAAGAACGGGTCGAAGGCGTGCGCCAGCACGTCTGGCGGCATGCCGCAACCCACGTCCGTCACCGATACTTCCACGTAGCGTCCCGCATGCTCTCCGGCGCAGAGCGACAGGAGCGGATCGTGCGGCTCCACATTACGCGCGGCAACCGTCAGCGCGCCGCCGTTCGGCATGGCGTCGCAGGCGTTGATCACCAGGTTCAGCATGGCATTCTCGAACTGGTTCTTGTCGCAGCAGACCGCCCACAATTCCTGCGGCAGGTCCAGCCGCAGGGCCACGCGTTCGCCGGTGTAGCGGTGGAACAGCGCCACCATGGACTGCAGCGCGGAGGCCACGCAGAACGGCTTGGGGTCAATGGGCTGGCGGCGCGAAAAAGTCAGTAGCCGCTGGGTCAGGTGCGCCGCCCGGTTCGCCGAATCCATGGCGACGTCCACGAAACGCAGCGCCTGTTCCGGCGCGCCGGCCGTGATCTTGCGTTGCACCAGGTAGAGCGCGCCCGAGATCCCCTGCAGCATATTGTTGAAATCGTGGGCGATGCCGCCGGTCAGGCGTCCCACCGCTTCCATCTTCTGCGACTGCCGCAGCGCGTTCTCGGTGTCGCGCAAGGCCTCGGCCTGCAGCTTCAGGTCGGTGTCGTCCCGCCCCGTCATGTACAGGCTGTCCTGGGTCCAGGACATGCTCCATGTAATCCAGCAATAGCCGCCCTCGCGCTTGAGCAGGCGGTTTTCCAGATGCCTTGCGCCGGGACGCGGACCCGCGTCGCCCGAAGACCAGCCCCAGGCCGCCAGCGTCGCCGCCAGATCGTCCGGATGGATCAGGTCGGCCAGCGCCAACGACATGAACTGTTCAGGGGTCCAGCCTAGAATGGGCCGCACCGCAGGGTTGACGCTGACGAAGCGCCCTTGGCGGTCGACCACCGCAAGCAGTTCCGGCGAAAGGCGCCAGATCCGGTCGCGCTCCGCGATCGCGTCTTCCACGCGCTGTTCCAGCATGCGCGAATACTGTGAACGCTCGACCGCGCCGCACATGCGCTCGGCCACTTCCTCGAGGAAGGCGATATCGCTGTTCTTGAGCCTGCTGCCCGATGCGGGACACGCCAACATCGCGCCGGTATGCCGGCCCCAGCGCCGCAGCGGCACGACGATGGCCCACGGTCGGATCTCGCCGCCGGCTTCTCCCAGCAGCGGCGCCAGGTATGTGGTGCGCCCCAGCCGCAAGGCCGCGTGATAGTCGTCGCCCAAGGCATCGAGCGTGTGCGGCGGCTGGCCAAGCAGCGTGGACCCCGGGGGCCAGACCGAAGATATGGCGGGAGCCTGGTCTTCGCCCTGCGTATCCAGCACCGCCATCTGGCCAAGCGCCAGATGCAGGCACAGCCCTTCGCATGCGGCCTGCTCTATGTCCTCCTGGCGATGCAGCTCGCGCATGCGGTCGCCCAGCGCGCCGAGGTAATTCTTGCGGTGCTGCCCTTCCCACAGCTCGGCCTCGGCTCTCTTGCGCGCCGTCACGTCCAGGAACAACGCCATCATCCTGTCGGTTCCGTCCTTGCGCGCGCGGGCCTCGTACCAGGCCTCCGTGGGCGCGGGCACCATGAACTCGAACTGGGCCGGCTCGCCGGTCTCGATGACCTGCGCGAACGTATCCATGATCTGGCCGGGCACGCCGGGAATCATCTCGCGCAGTGTATGGCCCAGGGTATCGCCTTCCTTCATGCCTGTCTGGCGCTCGAAGGCGGGGTTCACCTCCAGGAAGCGGAAATCGACGATGCGGCCGGCGTCGTCGCGCAATGCCTCACTGAGAAAAAAAGCCTCCTGCATGCCGGCAAACATGGCGCGCCAGCGTTCGCCGCTCTGGCGCAGCGCCAACTCCGTCAGATGGCGTTCTATTGCCAGGGCGGCGCTACGCGTGACCAGCGCGATCGCGTCGATATCATGGGCGGAGGGCGAACGCACCACGCCGTAGTAATTGGAGAAGACGCCCAGCAGACGGCCGTCGGGCGCCTTGATCGGGGTGGACCAGCAGGCCCGCAGGCCGTGGGACAAGGCCAGGTCGCGCCAGCGCGCCCAACCGGGGTTCAAGGCGATATCTTCGACGTAGACCGGGCTGCCGGTGTATGCGGCCTCGCCCCAGGACGCGCTGTCCGGGCCGATAACGGCCTTGTGCACCGCGCTGTTGTAGGCGGCCGGCAGGCTGGGCGCGGCGCCATGTACCAGAAAGCCGCCGCTTTCATCCACCAGCGCGATGGAAGTGCGCAGTTCCACGCTGGACTGCGCCTCGATGGCATGCAGCACGTGCTCCAGCACCTCGGCCAGCGGCATGCCGGCGGCTATGCGCTGCAACATGATGCGCTCGTCTTCCAGGCGGGCAAGCGTGTCCGTCCAGGGTAGCGCCACTCGGTCCCGCTTGGTCAGCATGTCGGCCCCCTTGCCCCTAGACTGTATTGCGGCAATGGCCGCGCAGCCGAAACGCTAGGTAACGCGACGCTACGGTTAGCGCGCGGGAGACGGACGAATCAAGCGTCCGTCTTCAGCGGTGCACCCTCCAGCCGCAGCGCCTGCAAGGCTTCGGGCTTGTCGACCAGCACGCATTGTTTACCGGTGCGGGTGCAATGGTCCTTCACGCGCCAGTAGGCGCCGTGGCTGACGCAGCCGGTCTGGCAGATCACCAGATCCGCGGCCACCAGGCTGGCTTCCAGCGTGTCACCATCGGCATCCGCGCCGCCATCATGGCCGAGATAGCGCCCGCCGGCCAGTTCGACCACCTTGCGCGTCAGCGCCAGGGCCACCGCGTCCTCGCCCACGCACAGCACCGCCTTCTCGCGCAGCACCACGGCTGACGGCGCGGGACGCCAGGCAGGAGGTTCCGCGAGTGTTTCGAGTTCACGTGCGGCAGCGCCGGTCCGCCCTTGCCAGGCCAGGCGTTCACGCATGAGCGTCTGCACGCGCTCCATCAGCTGGGCGACGCTGCGCGCCAGCGCCACGCGCTTGGGCAGGCCTGGAATGGAAGTCTCCAGCGTCTTGCGGTCTTCACGCGCCCAAGCCAGCGCCGTGTCGCGCACGATGACGGCTGCGCGCAGGCACATGGCCTCGCTCTCCAGATACAGGATGCGCGCGGCCTGCGCTGCCAGGAGCCGGCTGCAATGCGCTTGCGCCTGCCCGTAGGCGGCGAGCAGCGCGGCATGTTCGCGTTGCAGGTTCTGGCTGTCGGGAGAGGTAGGATTCATCGCGGCCCTCGGAACTGGATGGGATGGCGCTCACCGAGCGTGCCGCAAATTATAAATGAGAATTACTAGCTTTTAGGCCATCCTAAGATATGCCCCGCCCCACCGCGGCGGATGCCGGCACGCGGCCCGTGCGCTTGTACAGGCCGGCGCTGATCGCCAGCGCCAACGCGAGCAGCCCGCCGGCCATCGCGGCCACGCCGGGCCACTGGCCCGTGGTCCAGAAGTGTCCGCCCAGCGATCCGAGCACGCTCGATCCCACGTAGTACACCAGCAGATAGAGCGACGCCGCCAGCGCCTTGTAGCCGCGCGCCATCTGTCCGACCCAGCCGCTGGCGACGGCGTGGGCCGCGAAAAAGCCGAAGGTGAACACCACGATCCCGGCGATCAGCAGAGGCAGCCAGTTGGACAGCGTCAGCAGCAACCCCGCCAGCGCCAAGCCGGTGGCGGCCGACAGCATCGCGCCGCGTCCATGGCGGTCGGCCAGGCGGCCGAACCAGGTCGAGGCGAAGATGCCGACCAGATAGACCACGAAGATGAAGCCAATGAAGGTCTGGCTCAGCGAAAACGGCGGCAGCAGCAGGCGAAAGCCCACGTAGTTGTACACCGTGACGAACGCGCCCATCAGCAGGCCGCCCAGCGCGAACAGCCCGCACAGGGGGCCATTTTTCAGGTGCGAGGCGGCGCCTGCGCGCACATCGCCCCACACGCCAGCCCAGCCCCGGCCCCGCTGGGGCGCGAACCTGCGCGACGCAGGCAGCAGCCAGACGAACAGCACCGCCGCCACGATACCCAGGAGGCCCAGCGTGCCCAGCGCGGCGCGCCAGCCGAAATGATCCGACACCAGGCCGGTGATGACGCGGCCGGACAAGCCGCCGAACGCGCTGCCGCCGATGTACAGGCCCATGGCGAAACCCAGCGTTCCTGGCTCGACCTCTTCGGCCAGGTAGGCCATGGCCAGCGCCGGCACGCCGCCCATGGCCAGCCCTTGCAGCGCGCGCAGCGCCAGCAGGCTGTGCCAGTCGGGCGCGGCGGCGGCGATGGTGCCGAGCACGGCGGACGCGAACAGCGACAGCGCCATGGCGCGTTTGCGCGGCACGGCTTGTGAAAACAAGCCCACGAAGAAGATGGCGACGGCCAGGAAAGCGGTGCACAGGGACAGCACCAGGCTGCTCTGCGCGGGCGATACGCCGAACGCATGGGTGAACAGCGGCATCAGCGGCTGCACGCAATACAGCAGGGAAAAAGTGGAGAAACCGGCCGCGAACAAGGCCCACTGGGCGCGCCGCAAACCGGGCGTGCCGCGGGCGAGATGATCGGTGGAAGCAGAGACAGGCTCCGCCGGCGCGGACGCGGCGGTTGGGGATGAGGGACTGGCTAATGGGGCAGACATCGGGATTCTCGAGAACAGCGGGCATGCAGCCCACGCCACCAAGGTAGACTTTTCCCCTGCATATGTCCAATATATGAAAGTCATCCCGACCATATTTAATAACGATGGAATTGCGCCACCTGCGGTATTTCACCGCCGTCGCCGAAGAGCTGCACTTCACGCGCGCCGCCGCCAGGCTGGGCATAGGCCAGCCGCCGTTGAGCCAGCAGATCCAGCAGCTGGAACGCGAAATCGGCACCCCGCTGTTCCTGCGCCTGCCGCGAGGCATCGCGCTGACCGAGGCCGGCGCCCAGTTCCTGGAAGACGCCCGCGCCATCCTCGCCAGCGCCGACCGCGCCATCGACACGGCCCGCCGGCTGGGCCGCGGGGAACGCGGAGCAATCACCGTGGGATTCACGGCGTCCGCGGTGTTCCACCCCTACCTGCCCCGCGCCATCCGGGCGTACCGGGACCGGTATCCCGACGTGCGCGTCACGCTCACCGAGAGCAATACGGTCACGCTGCTGCGCGGCCTGCGCGCGGGCGACGTCGACGTGGCCTTCGTGCGGCCTCCCTATGTGCTGGACCCGGAGTTCGAGTCCGAGCGCGTGCTGGACGAACCCATGCTGGTGGCCCTGCCGCCAGACCATGCGCTGAGCCGCAAGCGCAGCGTGCCCATCGCCGCGTTGGCGGACGAGGATTTCGTGCTGTATCCGCGCCCCATCGGCGCGGGCCTGTACGACGCCATCATGTCGGCGTGCCAGCGCGCCGGCTTCGTGCCGCGGGTCATCCAGGAAGCGCCGCAGATGGCCTCCATCGTGAGTCTGGTGGCTGCCGGCGTGGGCATTTCGGTCGTGCCTGCGGCGATGCGGCACATGGGCGCGCAAGGCATCGAGTACCGGCCCATCAAGGGCGACGCGCCGCACGCCCTGCTGGACATGGCCTACCGCCGCCACGACCGCTCGACCGCGGCGGGCAACGCCGTGGACATGCTGCGCGCGCTGGCCCACCCCTAGGCCGCGCCACGGTATCGCCCTGTCGCGTTTGTCATTTTCTGTAAGATCAGCGTCCGGGCCGCAATGTAAATTTGGCGCGCGCGGCGGTCCGTCCCTGTCCAAGGACACGGCGTCGCGCGATTCCAACCTGTACAAAGGTGAAATAGTGCGACGTACCCTTCTGGCCTTGGCCATCGCGACGATCCCCGGCCTGGCCGCAGCCGCCGGACTGCCTTCCTCCATCGGTTCCGTGACCGTCTACCAGGACCGCGCCGTCGTGACGCGCGCCGCCAGCAGCGAGCTGGCCGCCGGCGAACACGAGCTGGTGCTGGAGAAGCTGCCGGCCAGCCTGCAGGAAAATTCGCTGCAAGTCTCGGCCAAGAGCACCGGCCAGGCGACATTGCTGGACGTGAAGGTGCGCGACGCCTATCAGGCAGACACCGCCAACGAGCGCGTCAAGCTGCTGGAGGAACAGGTACGCAAGCTGCAAGGCCAGCAGGCGCTGCTGGACGACGAGGCCGCGGTGCTGGACAACCAGCGCGAGCTGGTGCTGATGATGCAGCGGGGCGCCACCGAACCGTCGAAGGACGGCGCGCGCCTGACGCTGGACGAACTGAAGGCGATCCAATCGCTGAGCGCGGACTCCCTGGCCAAGTCGCTGGCCGGACTGCGCCGGGTGGCCGAACAGAAAGAGGTGCTGGAGCGCGAGCTGACCGCCTTGCAGAACCAGCTGGATCAGCTGCAAAGCTCGCTCAACCGCCGCACCAAGACCGTCACCCTGCGCGTCAACCTGGCCCGCGCGGGCAAGCTGGACCTGAACGTTTCCTACGCCGTGGCCGGCGCCCGCTGGACGCCCGCATACGATGCGCGCCTGCGCCCGGCCGATCGCAGCGTGGACCTGGGTTATTTCGGCGTCATCCGCCAGGACACCGGTGAAGACTGGAACAACGTCAAGCTCACGCTGTCCACCGCAAGGCCCTCGCTGGGCGGCGGCGCGCCCGCGCTGCAGCCGTGGATCGTCGACGTGGCCGCCCCGCCGCCTCCGCCCCGCCCGCGCCCCAGCCCCGCGCCGGTCGCGGCAGCCAGGCAAGAAGCCGAAGCCAAGATGTCGCGCCAGCGCGTCCAGTCCTTCGAGGACGCCGGCGCGCCGGTCGCCGAGATGATTCCCGAGCCGCTGGAGCAGGCGACCGCCCAGGTGCAGGCCGAAGCGACCAGCGCATCGTTCCAGATCAAGAGTCCGGCCACCCTGCCGTCCGACAATTCCTCGCAGCGCGTGGCCATCGCCACGGCCAAGCTGCCCGCCACGCTGCAATACCAGTCCACGCCGGCGCTGCGCGAAGCCATGTTCCTGACCGCGCACGCCAGCAACAACACGGAGTTCCCCTTCCTGGCCGGTTCGCTGAACACCTTCCTGGACGACGCCTTCGTCGCGGCCAGCTCCATGAAGGCGGTGATGCCCGGCGAGAAGCTCGAATTGGCGCTGGGCGCCGACGAAGGCATCTCGATCAAGCGCCAGCTGGTCAACCGCTATACCGAAAGCACCGGCTTTTCGGGCAGCGGCAAGCGCGTGACCTATGAGTACAAGATCACGGTCAAGAACAACAAGGCCACCAAGGAGCAAGTGTCGTTCAAGGACCGCCTGCCCATCTCGCGCAACGAGAAGATCGTGGTCAAGCTGTTGTCGCCGGCAGACCGCGAGATCAAGCGCGAGGAAGACGGCAAGCTGGTATGGGACTGGGAAATGGAGCCCGGCAAGTCGCGCGAGACGGTGCTGAAGTTCTCGGTCGACTATCCGGGCGACATCGAGGTGTCCGGCATCTGACGCGCTCAGCGCATCTGGAACGCCTCTTGGTGAAACAGCTCGCTCACCGGCATGCCGCGCCGGTGCAGCCCGTCCTTCAAGGCATCGGCGAATCCCGCCGGGCCGCAGAACCACACGCTGGGCCATGCCGCGCCCGGCTTGTGGTCCGCGGCCAGCTCGGCGGCCGTCAGCGGCCGCTGGGTATCGCTGTAGCGCACATGCAGGGTCACGTTCGGCACGCGCGCGCATAGCGCTTTCAGGTGATCCGCGAACGGCGCGTCGTCGGCGTTGCGGGCGCAGTAGTACAGGGTCGCGACCGGTGCGGTATCCGGGTCCGTCTGCAAGGATTCCATCCATGAAATGAACGGCGTGACCCCGATGCCCGCGGCCACCCAGATCTGCGGCCGCCCATCGTCGCGCTGGAAGTCGAAGCAGCCGTAAGGGCCTTCGATGATGACGTCCTGCCCCACTTGCAGGCTGCGCTGCAGACGCCGCGTGTAATCGCCCAGCGCCTTGATCGAGAACTGCACCCGGCCGGTGCCGTCGTCCGCGCCGGACACCGTAAAGGGATGCGCGCCCTCGCGCCGGTCCGCGGTCAGGAAAGCGAACTGCCCGGCGCGATGGTGCCAGTTGCCCTCCACCCTACAGGTCAGCGCCAGGATGTCGTCCGAAAGATGGTCGATGGCCAGCACCTGCCCCCTGTAGCGGCGCCCGCGTCCGATATTGCCGGTCAGCGCCATGACGGCGCAAACCGTCCCCACCGCCGTGCACAGCGCCACCAGCCAGCCGGCGGGCTGCCACCACCAGGCGGCCGGCGTCAGGACCACGCCATGGAAGGCGACCACCAGGAAGATCACCGCGGCGATGCGGTGGACCTGGCGCCAGATGTGATACGGAAAGCGCCGCCACAAGGTGAGCAACACCATCGCGGCCAGGATCCACACGGCCCATTCGCCGATGTCCTTGGCGGATCCGCGGAACATGTCCAGCAAAGCGGCCGCGCGCGGCGTCTTGGGCACGGGGTCGAACAACGCCAGCAGCAGCGGCTTGCCCAGCTTGATCAGGTAATGCGCCGCCGCCAGCGCGGCAGCCAGGATGCCGCTCCATTTGTGCAGCCGGTACATCTTGTCCAGCCCGCCCATCCGCGTTTCCAGCCACATGGGGCGCACCGCCAGCAGCATGATCAGGGCCATGACCGCGTAGGCGCCCAGGCCCGTCAGCAGGATGAGCTGATCGCGCGCGGTCCAGACGTTGAGTTCGGCCGGCGGTTGCGCCCAATAGGCGCCGGCCCAGGCCAGCAGGGAAATCAGCAGAACAGCGGCCAGTATGCGTCGCATCGGTTCATCGCTCCATCTTGGGGACCGCGCCACCGTGCGCAGCCCGCATGAAGCCATGGTAAATCCGCCCGTGGGGGCAATTTTCCATGCGCGGGCGCAGTCTTGATCGGGGTCAAGTCCGCCGACAATCGGGAGGGCCCGCAGGAGCCCGGCCTGCGCCAGGATACCCCATTGCGCCGCGCGGATGACTCAATGGCTGCGGCAGAATTCGAAGAAGGCGTCGGGTTCCAGCGGCACGGAAATGCCGTAGCCTTGCGCCACGTCGCAGCCCAGTTCGCGCAGCAGCTCCACGTCGCGCTCGTGCTCCACCCCTTCGGCGACCACGCGCCGGCCCAGCACGCGGCCCATCTCGATGGCGGCGGCGACCACCGCGCGCGACGCGGGCTCGCGATGCATATGGACGATGAAGTCGCGGTCTATCTTCAGTTCGGTGAAGGGCATGGCCGAGAACAGGCGCATGGAAGCGATGCCCGCGCCGAAGTCATCCATCGCCAATTCAAAGCCGCGCACGCGCAGCAGGTTCAGGGCCGACGACAAGGCCAGCCAATCGGTCACCGGCTCGTCCTCGGTCAGCTCGACCTTGATCAGCCGGGCCGGCAGGCCGGCCTGCGCCACGCGCTGCTCCAGCAGGCCCGGCAGGTCGCGCGAACACAATGTGGAGGCCGAGGCGTTGATCGCGATGGGCACGGCGATGTCCTCGGCATGCATGCGCTGCTGCAGCTCCAGCACCGTGTCGGTCACCCGGCAGAACAAGGTCCGGTCCAGTCCCAGCCGATGCGCCGCAGGCACGAAGTCCGCCGCCGGAATCGCGCCCAGTTCGGGGTGGTCCCAGCGCGACAGCGCCTCGGCGGCCAGCACACGCCCTGTCGACAAGCTCATCTGCGGCTGCAGCACCACGCTCATGCCCTGCCCCGTGATCAGCGCATGGCCCAGCGCCGCCTCGATGACGTCGCGCCGCAGCGAGCGCGGCCGGGGCGAGGCGGCATCGTCCTCATCGATGCTGCGCAGCGCCGTCTTGATGGCCTGCTGCATGGCCGTGCGGGACACCGGCTTGGACAGCGCCTGCGCGGACGGACAGCCGGCCTGCAAGGCCAGCCGCACATGCGACTGCAACAGTTCATCGCTGAGGCTGCTGATCCAGATGATGGGCGGCATGCTCTTGAGCCGCCCGGCGTCCACCAGGCGCCGCAGTTCGTTCGGCAGCCGCGTGCCGTCGCCCTCGCCCGTGACGATATCGCTGATGACCACGTCGTAGAACTGGCGCGCCAGCGCGCTGACCGCTTCTATGCTGCTGCCCAGGCCGGCGACCCGGCGGAAACCCAGCGCCAGCAATACGTTCTGCAGATAGGCGCGTTCAACCGGATGGTCTTCGACGAGAAGTATCCGTCGGGTCCCGCCGGGTTCCGTTTTAGGCATGGTCTACCGTCCTACTCATATAGGGCGGGCCCCCGCAGGCGGCCGCTGGAAAACTGTGTACACCATGCTAAGGCATCTGCGCGCGCCCTGTCGTTATCGCTAACGGGTTAATGCAGCCCCATCGCCGATAGTCGTAGTATTCGCGGCATCAGCCAGACGGAGGCAGCCTTCCGTCGCCCCACGGCGCGGCCGGTGCCATAATAGATGTCTTTCTTTCCGCATCTACGGCACGGAGCTACCCTTGACCCGCATTGACGACCCCCTGCACGACCGCGAGGTCGGCGCGGCCGACTCCACCCAGGACAACACGCGCACCGACGACACCCGCATCAGCGCGGTGCGCCCCTTGATCTCGCCCGCCCTGCTGCAGGATGAACTGCCGGTGTCGGCCGAGATCCAGACGCTGGTCGAGCAAAGCCGCGTCCAGATCGCCGACGTGCTGCACGGCCGCGACGACCGCCTGGTGCTGGTGGTGGGCCCCTGTTCCATCCACGACCATGGCCAGGCCATGGAATACGCGCGCCTGCTGCGCACCGCCGCCGAACAGCACCAGAAAGACTTGCTCATCGTCATGCGCGTGTACTTCGAGAAGCCGCGCACCACCGTGGGCTGGAAGGGCTATATCAACGACCCGCGCCTGGACGGCAGCTTCCGCATCAATGAAGGCCTGCGCCGCGCGCGCGAACTGCTGCTGGACATCAGCGGCCTGGGCCTGCCGATCGCCACCGAATTCCTGGACCTGCTCAGCCCGCAATACATTGCCGACCTGATCGCCTGGGGCGCCATTGGCGCGCGCACCACCGAAAGCCCCAGCCACCGACAGCTGAGTTCCGGCCTGAGCTGTCCGCTGGGCTTCAAGAACGGCACCGACGGCGGCGTGCAGATCGCCGCCGACGCCATGGTCGCGGCCAGCGCCAAGCACGCTTTCATGGGCATGACCAAGATGGGCATGGCCGCCATCTTCGAGACCCGCGGCAACCAGGACACCCACGTCATCCTGCGCGGCGGCAAGCAAGGCCCGAACTACGACGCGGCCAGCGTCGACGCCTGCTGCGCCGCCCTGCGCGCCGCCGGCCAGCGCGAACAGGTCATGATCGACTGCTCGCACGCCAACTCCAACAAGTCGCATCTGCGCCAGGTCGACGTGGCCAACGATATCGCCGCCCAGATCGCCCAGGGCGACGGCCGCATCACCGGCGTGATGATCGAAAGCCATCTCGAAGAAGGCCGCCAGGACCTGAAGCCCGGCCTGCCGCTGCGCCGCGGCGTGTCCATCACGGACGCCTGCCTGGGCTGGTCGCAGACCGCGCCGGTGCTGGAAACGCTGGCCCTGGCCGTGCGCCAGCGCCGCGAAAAGGCCGCAAAACCGGCCTGAGAACCGCGGCTCTCGGGTCTCTTGCCGCGTACGGCCTCAGCGGCCGACGCGGTAAGGCGCCGGATCCATGTCCGGCGCCTGGCCGGTGATCATGCTTGCCAGCAGCTTGCCCGTCACCGGACCCAGCGTGAAGCCATGATGCGCATGGCCGAACGCCAGCCACAAGCCGGGATGGCGCGGCGCCGGTCCGATGACCGGCCGCATGTCCGGCATGCAAGGCCGGCAACCCATCCACGGTTCGCGCTCCACGGCCCCGCCCAGCGGCAGCAGTTGCCGCGCCAGCGTCCGCGTGCGCTCGATCTGGATCGGTGAAGGCGGCGCATCGCGCGCCGCGAATTCCGCGCCCGTGGTCAGGCGCACACCCAGGGTCATGGGCGTCACGACGAAACCGCTTTCGATATCCGCCACCGGGTGCGACAAGGTCGCCCCCTCTTCCAACGCGTAATGCTGGTGATAGCCGCGCTTGACCGCCATGGGGATGCGATAGCCCAGCGGGCGCAGGACGTCCGGCGACCACGGGCCCAGCGCCACCACCACGTCGCGGGCCTCGATCGGCCCTTGTTCTCCCTGCACCTGCCAACCCTTGCCTGACGGCTTGAGGCTGCGCGCGTCGCCGCGCGCCAGCACGCCGCCGCGCCGCTCGAACAAGGCCGCGTAGCCGCGCGTCACCGCGCCCGGGTCCGACACATTGACCGGATCCAGCCAGTGCACCGCGCCCGCCATGCGCGACAGCGAAGGTTCCAGCGCCGCCAGCGCCTTGCGGTCCAGCACGCGGTGGTTCAGCCCGTAAGGCGCGAGCGCTTGGGCCTCGGCCACGGCCCGGGCCAGGCCGGCCTCGCTGCGCATGCCATCGATCCAGCCGCTGCGCCGGAACAGGTGGGAGATGCCGGCCTCGTCCTTGAGCGCGTCATGTTCGGCGACGCAGCGCTCGATCAACGGCAGCATGGCCTCGGCCGCGCGCGCCAGCCGCGACGGCGCCGAATGCCACCAGTAACGCAGCAGCCATGGCGCGATGCGCGGCAAAAAGCGCGGGTGATAGCTCACGTCAGGCGTGTTGTTCCTGGCATAGCGCCACAGGCTGCGCCAGTCGCGCGGGAAGGCATAGGGAATCACGCTGGCCCGTTCGATCAGGCCCGCGTTGCCATAGCTGGTTTCCTCGCCAGGGCCGCGCCGGTCCAGCAGCACCACTGAACGGCCGCGCGCCGCCAGATGCAGGGCGGTGCTCACCCCGACGATGCCCGCACCCAGGACCAAGGCGTCTGTTTTCATGCGGCGCATTCTGCGCTTGCGTGCGGTGTTCGGCAAGGGCGCGCGCGCGTAGAATCCCCGGCTGCACGCCCTGCCCTCCGCGCCCACGCTCCAATCGAGGAATACGTCATGACCAGCCCCCGCCTGCAACCCGTCACGCTCGCCGGCGAGGTCGTACGCCTGGAACCGCTGACCGCCAGCCATGCCGCGCCGCTTGCGCAGGTGGGCCTGCACCCCGAACTGTGGCGTCTGCAACCCGAGCCCGTGCAGACGCTGGACGATATGCAGCGCTATGTCGACCGTGCGCTGGCTGGCCAACGCGACGGCAACTGCCTGCCATTCGTCATCGTGCGGCAGGACAACGATCAGATCATCGGCGCGACCCGCTACATGGACATCGCGCTGGCGCACAAACGCCTGGAGATCGGCGGCACATGGCTCACGCCAGCAAGCCAGCGTTCCGGCGCCAATACCGAGGCCAAGTTCTTGTTGTTGCAGCACGCCTTTGAAACAATTGGTATCATGCGGGTTGTATTCAAGACTGAACTGAGCAATATGCAATCGCGCCAGGCCATCCTGCGGATCGGCGGCGTGGAGGAAGGCGTGTTCCGCAAGCACCTGATCGCGCAATCGGGGCGCGCGCGCGACATGGTCTACTTCGCGATCCTCGACGAGGACTGGCCGGCCGTCAAAGCGCGCTTGCTGATGCGCATGCGCCGCGCCGGTTAGCGCGCGCCTCCCGCTCATTTCGCAGCTTGTCCGGGCCGCGAGGCCTGCCCCGCACTATTGAAGCCAGTTATGCAACAGACCTACGCCGCGCCCGCGCGCCACACGATATACATCTACACCGAGGAACAGCGCGGCAACCAGCTGGTCGAGTCGCTGGTGCTCGGCATGCTCTCCGACATATCGGGGTCCGACAAACTCGTGGTGGTGCAGGATCCGCACAGCAGCCTGAAGTTCGTCTATCGCATCGATCACGACAGCAGCAATCTGGACGCCGCGGCAATCACCGAACAGGACGCGTCCCTTTTCAATGGCAAGACCTCGGTCCAGATCAACTCGATGACCTATCGCCTCGGCACGGCCGAGAACGCGATGAAATTGCTGCGTGGCAAAAACCAGTGGATACAGGACAAGGGCGCGGTGCTGTCCGTGCTGCTGCAGAACGCCGCTGCCCGCAAGACCCGCTTCGCCCCGCCCCGCATCGAGCGCGACCGCATGCGCAAGGTACCGCCGGGCGTTGCCGTCGAACACCTGCCTACATAAAAAGCACAGTATCCACAGGGCCGGCCTTATCCACAATTTCTGTGGATAAAAAAGCCTCGAACCCACGGCTGATGGCCGTTCGACCGATGCGCAACGGGCTGCTCATTTTTTGACCACTAAAAGAATGGGCGGCGCGCGGCTGCCATCCTTGATTCTTGACGCGGCGCCGCAGGGGCGATGATGATATTCTCCGCAAGCGCGCGATACGAAAAATATCGCGCTCGCGGACTCCCCCTATACAAGAAGACCCACATACAAGGAGCGGATAGCGTGTTTGCATTCGAAGGTCCCTGCGCGCAACCGCTGACGCCGGATTCGCCGTGACCATCATCATCGTCGACGACCACGGAGACTGGCGCGACACCATCGCTGAATACATCGAGGATCTGGGCCTGGGCCGCAGCATCCTCACCGCCGGTTCCCTCGCGGAGCTGGACCAACTGCTGCTCACCGTGACGCCAGGCATCCTGGTGCTGGACGCCATGCTGCCCGACGGCGATGCGCTGACCCGCGTCTCGCACCTGCGGACCTCCTTCCCGTCGATGGGCATCATCATGCTCACCGGCCGCCTCTTGAGCGAAGACAAGGTCTCGGGCCTGAGTCTGGGCGCGGACCACTACCTGACCAAGCCCGTCAATCTGGCCGAGCTTGGCGCCACGCTGGTGTCGCTGTCGCGCCGACTGCGGGTGGTGCCGGCGGGCGAAGCCGACGCCGCGGAATCGGATGCCTGGCGTTTCGATCCGTCGCGGCGCATGCTGGTATCGCCCAAGCAGGTCTGCGTGGACATCACCGATACCGAAAGCCGGCTGATCGGCGCGCTGATCCAGGCCGCGCCGCTACCCCTGTCGCGCGCACGCCTGATCGAGGCGCTGGGCGCCAGCGTGGAGGCCTACGACACGCACCGGCTGGACGCCCACATGCACCGCCTGCGCCGCAAGCTGCGCGCGCAGGCCGGCGGCGACATGGGCATACGCACGGTGTACGGCGTGGGCTATGTGTGCACCACGCCTGTGCAGATCGTCGGCAATACCAAGAACTGAAACCGCCTCATGACGCTACCTATCCGCCCTCGCCGTTCCGTACTCTATATGCCTGGCGCCAACCCGCGCGCACTGGACAAGGCGCGCAGCCTGGACGCCGACGTCCTGATCCTCGACCTGGAGGATGCCGTCGCGCCGGACGCCAAGGCACAAGCCCGCGAGCAAGTCGCCGCGGCCTTGCGCGCCGGCGGCTATGGGCGCCGCGAATGCGTGGTACGTATCAATGCGCTGGACACGGCCTGGGGCCTGGACGACGTCAGGGCCATCGCCCAGGCGGGCGCGGACGCCGTGCTGCTGCCCAAGGTGCAGTCCGCCGCCGAGCTCGACGCGCTCGCGCGGGCGCTGGACGCGGCGGGCGCGCCAGCCAGCCTGCCCTTGTGGGCCATGGCCGAAACGCCTTTGGGATTTCTGCGTCTGGACGCCATCGCTTCCGGCCACGCGCGGCTGGCGGCCATCGTCGTGGGCACCTCGGACCTGGTGAAGGATCTGCACGCGCGCCACACGCCGTCACGCGAAGAAACCTTGCTGGCGCGCTCGATGGCGGTGATGGCGGCGCGGGCCCACGGCCTGGCGGCGCTGGACGGCGTGCATCTGGACCTGCACGACGACACGGGCCTGGAGGCCGCCTGCAAACAGGGACGCGACCAGGGCTTCGATGGCAAGACGCTCATCCATCCCAGGCAGATAGCGGCAGCCAACGCCGCCTTCGCGCCCTCGGCGGAAGAACTTGCCGCCGCGCGCAAGCGCCTGGACGCCTGGCGCGCCGCGCAGGCCGCCGGCCTGGGCGTGGCCGTGGTCGACGGCGCGCTGGTGGAAAACCTGCATGCGCGCGAAGCGGAACGCGTGCTGGCGCTGGCCGAGGCCATCGCACAAGCCTGGTGACAACAGCGGCGGCAGCAGTAATATCGGCTTTCAAATGCATATTGTCGGTAACGCCGGGCCAGGCGCGTGATCGGCGTATCGGGGAGCGGTCGTGACGTTGATCTTGCGGCAAATGTCGATCTCATTCTGCGTGGCGGCGTTGTGGGCCGCCACGGCGGCGGGCTTGCCGGCGCCGGCGCGGGCCCAGGCCGCCAATTTCCATCCCTGCAATTCCCAGCCTTCCCTGCCGATGTGCCTGCATGGCTATGGCAAGCGCATAGCAGTGCAGCGCTGGGGCGCGCAGCCCGACCCGCTGGACCCGGACGCGGCCGTCAACGCCTCGCTGGTCACGCGCGACCCGGCCAAGGAAATCGGCAAGCTCAAATCCAGCACGATCCTGGTGCAGGACATGGACACCTCCGAAGTCCTGTTCGCGCGCAACGAGGACGCCGTGCGGCCCATCGCCTCCATCACCAAGCTCATGGCGGCGCTGACGCTGGTCAAGGCCGGCCTGCCCATGGACGAACTCATCACCATCGACGCCAGCGACACCCGCTCCACCAGCGAGCTGCCTTCGCGCCTGACCGCCGGCACCAAGCTGAGCCGCGCCGATCTGCTGCGCCTGGCGCTGGTCCCGTCCGAGAACAGCGCCGCGCAGGCCCTGGGCCGCACCTATACCGGCGGCACCGCCGCCTTCGTCGCGGCAATGAACGCCGAAGCCCGCGCGCTGGGCATGACCGACTCCAGCTTCGCCGAACCCAGCGGCCTGTCCAACGAAAACCAGTCTTCGGCCAAGGATCTGGTCAAGTTGCTGCAGGCGATTTCCGCGCAGCCGCTCTTGCGGCAATACACCGGCGAGACCAGCTACCAGGCCGCCGGCCAGACCTTCCGCAACACCAACATCCTGGTGGGCCGCCCGCAATGGGACATCCTCGTGTCCAAGACCGGCACCACCCGCGAAGCCGGCGATTGCCTGGTGATGGCGGTCAAGGTCGGCAAGCGCAACCTGGCCATGGTGCTGCTCAACGCGCAGGGCATCAACGGCTCGCGCTTCGGCGACGCGGTTCGCCTGCGCCGGGTGCTCGACAGCCGGTACGCCTCACGCTGATTGACGGCATCGCGCGCCAAGCCCGGTACAATACCGGCCTTTGACGCGGAACGAACGCCCGTTCCGTCCGCCCGCCGCGCCGCCTGAGCGCCCTACTTCCCCGATTATTTTTCATTGCGCCTGGCCGGCGGGAATCCTGCCGCGTCCCCTGTTGCACCATCCATGATCCGCTTCCAACAAGTTTCCCTCATGCGCGGCGTCAAGCCCTTGCTCGACAAGGTCGACCTGCTGCTCAACCCCGGCGACAAGATCGGCCTGATCGGCGCCAACGGCGCCGGCAAGTCCAGCCTGTTCGGTCTCTTGCGCGGCACGCTGCACGCGGACCAGGGCGACCTGGACTATCCGGCCAGCTGGCGCATGGCCTATGTGGCGCAGGAAACGCCCGCGCTCGACCGCCCGGCCATCGAATACGCCATCGACGGCGACGTGACGCTGCGCAAGCTGGAGGCGGAACTGGCGCAGCTGGAAGCCGAACCGGAAAGCACGGAGAACGGCCTGCGCATGGCCGACATCTACGCCGCGCTGGCCGACGCCGACGCGTACACCGTGCATTCGCGCGCCGAACAGCTGCTGACTGGCCTGGGCTTCACGCAGGCGCAGATGCACCTGCCGTTGACGAGCTTTTCCGGCGGCTGGCGCATGCGCCTGAACCTGGCGCAGGCGCTGATGTGCCCGTCCGACCTGCTGCTGCTGGACGAGCCCACCAACCACCTGGATCTGGACGCCATCATCTGGCTGGAAGACTGGCTCAAGCGCTATCCGGGCACGCTCATCGTCATCTCGCATGACCGCGACTTCCTGGACGGCGTGGTCAACGTCATCGTCCATATCGACGAGCGCAAGCTCAAGCGCTATTCGGGCAACTATTCGTCCTTCGAGCGCCAGCGCGCCGCGCAGCTGGAGCTGGCGCAAGGCATGCTGGAAAAGCAGATGCGCCAACGCTCGCACCTGCAATCCTTCATCGACCGCTTCAAGGCCCAGGCCAGCAAGGCGCGCCAGGCGCAGAGCCGTATCAAGGCGCTGGCCCGCATGGAGGAAGTGGCGCCGCTGCGCGCGGCCGCCGAGTTCTCGTTCGAATTCCGCGAGCCCTTGCGCGCGCCCAACCCGCTCCTGACCATGGACGCGGTCAGCGCCGGGTATCGCGTCGCGGACGAGGAAACGGAAGTCGAGTCCGACAAGATCATTGTGTCGGGCATCAATTTTTCGCTGCAGGCGGGACAGCGCATCGGCCTGTTGGGCATCAACGGCGCGGGCAAGTCCACCTTCATCAAGACCATCGCGGGCGAACTTGCAACGCTGGCCGGCGAAGCGCAGTTCAACAAGGGGCTGTCCATCGGCTACTTCGCCCAGCACCAGGTGGAGATGCTGCGCCATGACGAATCGCCGCTATGGCACATGACGAAGATCGCGCCGACCGTGCGCGAGCAGGAGCTGCGCAACTTCCTGGGCAGCTTCAACTTCAACGGCAACATGGCCACCAGCTCCATCGCGCCGTTCTCCGGCGGCGAAAAGGCGCGGCTGGCGCTGGCCCTGATCGTGTGGCAGCGTCCCAATCTGCTGCTGCTGGACGAGCCCACCAACCACCTGGACCTGGAAACCCGCGAAGCGCTGACCACCGCGCTGGCGCAGTTCGAAGGCACGCTGATGCTGGTGTCGCACGACCGCCATCTGCTGCGCGCCACCACCGATGAATTCATCATCGTGGCCGACGGCGAAGTCAGCCCGTTTGACGGCGACCTGGACGACTACAAGGACTGGCTCTACAAGACCAAGCTGGCCGCCAAGGCCGCTTGAAGCCGGGCGCGGGCGGCCTGCCCGCGCCACCTCACGCCAGCGCGCTGGGATAGGGGCTGGTGTCGATGTGTTCCAGCATGCCGTAGGCCAGCCGTTCCAGCAGCCGCGCGCGGTCGGCGGCATGCGCGGGGTCTTCCCACAGGTTGCGCAGCTCGTGCGGGTCCTGATTCAGGTCATAGAGCTCGCCCCAGCGCGCGCCGTCGTAGACCGTGACGCGAAATCCGTCGGCCAGCAGCGTGCGGCAGCGGATGCGGCTGTTGAAGCCCAGTATCACGCGCTGCCCTTCTTCCTCGATCATCAGCGCGTCGCGCACGGCAGCCTCGCTTCCTCCGATGAGGCCTGCCATGTCGCGCCCCTGGATGCCGTTATAGGGCTGCACGCCAGCGCGCGCCAGCACCGTGGGCGCGACGTCGATGGTGCTGAGCAAGGCGTCGCTGGCCGCGCCCGCCGTTCGCGCCGCGGCAGGGTCGCGCCAGATGAACGGCACGCGGGTCAGGCCGCGGTAATGGATGGGCCCCTTCAGCATCAACTGATGGTCGCCCAGGTAATCCCCATGGTCGCTGGTGAAGATCACCACTGTATTGTCGGCCAGCCCCAGCGCGTCGAGTTCGGCCAGCACGCGGCCGATCTGGTTGTCGATGTTGGCGATCGACCCATAGTTCAGCGCCAGCGCTTCGCGAGCCTCGCGCTCGTTGCAGGAAAAGATCGCGGGCGTGTGCTTGACGGCCGTGCCCGCGTCGCGCTGCGCGCGCAGCCAGGCCACGTGCGGCGGCGGCGTACCCTGGCCGTGGAACGACGCGGGCAGCTCCATGTCCTCGGGCTTGTGCAGGTCCCAGAACCGCCCCGGCGGCGTGAAAGGATGGTGCGGATCCGGAAACGAGCATTGCAGGAAGAATGGCTGCCCGGAAGCCGCATAGCCGCGCAGCGCCTCGATGCCGCGGTCGGCGATGTAGGCAGTGGGATAGAGTTCTTCTGGCACGCGCGTGCGCCAGGCCTGGCGGATGCGCGTCAGCTCGTATTCCGGCGCGGGAATGGCGTGAGCCGGGCCGATCAGCGCCTCGACCTCGGGATGCTCGCGCCGCAGCCAATGCCGGTAATGGCCGTGCACGTCGTCGCTATGATCGTCGACCAGGTCTACCTGCTCGAAGCCGTAATACGGATAGCTCAGATCGTGGTCGGGGCGTTCGAGCCACAGCTTGCGCTGCTCCTGGTCGTACCGGCCGGCGTCAGGCTCGACCGCCTCGCGCGGCAATCTGTCTTCGGCGCGCACCGGCCACGATGGAGGTATGTCCGTCATGTTCTGCAGGTGCACCTTGCCGACCAGCGACGTGCCGTAGCCGGCTTCGCGCATGGCCTCGACGAAGGTGCGGCTGCGCAGCGACAGCGCGATGCCGTTGTGGCGCGCGCCGTGCGCGGACGGATAGCGGCCGGTCATCAAACTGGCGCGGTTCGGCATGCAGATGGGCGTGGCCACGTGCATGTTGTCGGCGCGCCAACCCGACTCGGCCAGACGGTCCAGGTTGGGCGTGTGGACCACGCGGTTGCCATAGGACCCCAAATGGTCGGCGCGGTGCTGGTCGGTTATGAACAGCAGGAAGTTGACGGGCTTCGCAGCGGACGTCATTGCTTCGCTCCCGACATCTCCACGGCGGAACGCCAGGCCGGCATGTCGCGCTTGACCATGTCGCCGAAGGCATCGGGCGTCATGTAGATCGGCACCATGCCCAGCGGCTGCAAGGCCTGCGCGAATGCGCTGTCGGTCAGTACCGCCTCCAGGTCCGCGTTCAGTTTCTTCACCACTGCGGGCGGCGTGCCGGCGGGCGCGAACAGGCCGATCCACGACCGCACGGCGACTCCGGCGGCCACGTCCGAGAACAGCGGCACATCGGGCAGCGCTGCATACTTTTCAGTATTGGCCACGCCCAGCACCTTGACCTTGCCGGATGCGAGGAACGGAATGGCCGGCGCGATGCCGCCTATCATCAGCGGCACGTGGCCCGCGACCAGATCGGCCATCGCTGGCGCGGCGCCCTTATAAGGCGCGTGCACCACGTCCAGGCCGGCGGCGTGCTTCAACTGCTCCATTGCCAGCTGGTGCACCGTGCCCAGGCCGGGCGAGCCATAGGTGTACTTGCCGGGATTGGCCTTGATCAGTTTGACGGCATCCGCCAGCGTCGACGCTGGAAACTCGGCATTGGCCAGCAGCACCACCACGTTGTCCGCCACCAGGCCGACCGGCGCGAAATCGCGCACCGGGTCGTACGGCAGGCTGGAATACAGCGCGCTGTTAATGCCGTGCGTGTTGGTGGTGCCCATCAGCAGCGTATAGCCGTCGGGCGCGGCGCGCGCCACCATGGACGCGGCGATGTTGCCGCCCGCGCCCGGCTTGTTCTCCACTACCAGCGTGTAGCCGCGCGGCTCCAGGCGCTGCGCCAGTTGGCGCGCCAGCACGTCCACCGCACCGCCGGGCGAGAACGGCACCACGATCTGCACCGGCCGCGCCGGGTAGGTATCCGCAGCCGCCGCCGCACTCGCAATGCCACAGGCCCAGCTCGCGGCCAGGGCCATCCAGAACTTCTTCATGAATCGTCTCCATCCCGGCGTCCTTCCCGGCCCAGCCTGGGCAACGCCTGTCTTTCGTAGAGCGGCAAGTATGCCTAGCGCCCGGTGTCGGCGTGAAATGAAATAAACTGAACGATTCATAACCATTTGAATATGTATCGCCCATGCCTGACCGCGCCGGCACCCACCTCAAGCGACGTCATGCCGAACTGCTGGTCGCACTGGACGACGAACGCCACCTGGGCCGCGCGGCCGAACGCCTGCATATGTCCCAGCCCGCCGCCTCCAAGGCGCTGGCGCAGCTGGAGGAACAGGTGGGCTACGCGCTATTCGAGCGCGGGACCCGGGGCACCCTGCCGACAAATGCCGGAATGGTTATGATCCGCCACGCCCGCCACAGCCTGGGCGCAGCCCAGCGCGTGGCGGCCGAACTGCGGGCCGCCGAAGAACGCGGCGCCAGCCTGCTGCGCCTGGGCACCCTGCCCTCGGCCGCGCCCCATCTGGCGCCGCAACTGATCGCCCATCTGCTGGGGCTGTCGCCGCGGCTCGAAGTGAAACTGGTGGAAGGCGCGCTCGGCGAACTCATGGACAAGCTGGCGCGCGACGAGCTGGACATCGTGCTGGGCCGCCTGGGCAGCCGCCTGCTGCCCGCGGACTGCGAGGTGATCCGCCTGCACGAAGAACCTATCCTGGTGGTGGCGCGCCCCGGCCATCCGCTGGCGGCAAGCGAGGCGCTCGCGGCCGCCGAACTGGCGCGCTGGCCCTGGGTGCTGCCGCTGGAAGCCACCATGATGCGCGAGCGTCTGGACGAGGCTTTCGTGCATGCCGGCGCGCACGCACCAGTTTCCAGTATCCAGTCCAATTCGCTGCTGGCCACCCTGGCCCTGCTGGCCCAGGACGATCGCCTGGCTGCCTTGCCCCAGGCGATTGCGCGCTACTGCGAGCGGCAAGGCAGCGTTACCGTACTGCCGCTACGGCTGGACGCCAACTTCGGCGCCATCGGCGCCGTGGTCAACCGCAACACGGCCGGCATGCCCGTGGTGCAGGCGGCGGTTGCGTGGCTGCGCGGCTTGCCGGCAGGCGCGATTCAGACCGCGCCGACCCCAGGCGCCTGATATCCCAGCAGCACGCTGGCGGCTTCGGCCTCGCGCCGTACCGCCTGCGCGATCGGGCCGTCCGCCGAGGCGTCGAATCCGCCCGTCGCGCCCAGCGCAGTCAGCGCGGCGCAGGGGCGGCCGTTGTGGTCCAGGAGCGGCGCCGACACCGCGCTGATGCCCTTTAGATTGGTGTCGCGCACCGTGGCGCAGCCCTCGGCCAGCACCTGGCGGCGCAGGCGGCCGATGGGGTCGGGGGCGTCCAGCAACGCCCGCATGTCGGCGGGCGCACGAGCCAGTTCGGCCTCGGCCAGTGCCCGCACCCGCGCATCGTCCTGCAAGGCCAGGAACACCCGCCCGGTGGCGGACCACAGCATGGACAGCACCGAGCCCATGCGCACGTTGACCGTCACCGGCAGGCCCGGTTCTTCAAAGCGCACGATGGTCGGCCCCTTGTTGCCCATGACCGCGATGAAGCAGGTCACTTCCAGGCCTTCGCGCAGGCGCACCAGGCTGGGCTCCGCCAGGCGGATGGGATCGGCCTGGCGCAGCGCGGCCAGGCCCAGCAGCATCGCTTCCAGTCCCAGGTAGTACTGTTGAGTGGCGGCATCCTGCGCCACCAGGCCCTCTTCCATCAGGCTGACCAGGTAGCGGTGCACTTTGGCGGGGCTTTCGTCCACCTGCGCGGCCAGCAGCGTGAGGCTGGCACGGCCGCCCAGCCGGCCCAAGCCCTTCAGCACCGCCATGCCGGTTTCAGCGGCCTGCACGCGCTGGCGCCGTTCGCGCGGCCGGGGCGCGTCGGTAGTCTGGGCGGGGACGGACGAAGTTGCGGGAGTCTGGGTCATGGACGCGGGTTGGGGGCTGCCAGGCGGCTGCGGATGCAGCCCGGAGATTACCCCAATTGAATAATTACGCAATGCGTATATGATTTACGCAATTGTAATCCGGAGCGACGACATGGGCCACCCAACCACCCCTGCAACCCCCGCGCCCGCCAGTACCGGCGGCTGTCCCATCGACCATGCCGCGCTGGCGCGTGCCCAAGGCTGTCCGGTCAGCCCGCGCGCCGCGGAATTCGATCCGTTCGGCGACGGCTACCAACAGGACCCGCCCGAGTACGTGCGCTGGGCGCGCGAACAGGAACCCGTGTTCTACAGCCCCAAGCTGGGCTATTGGGTGGTCACGCGCTACGACGACATCAAGGCCGTGTTCCGCGACAACCACACCTACAGCCCCTCCATCGCGCTGGAAAAGATCACGCCGACCGGCCCCGAGGCCAACGCAGTGCTGGCCAGCTACGGCTACGCGATGAACCGCACCCTGGTCAACGAGGACGAACCGGCCCACATGCCGCGCCGCCGCGTGCTGATGGATCCGTTCACGCCGGACGAACTCAAGCACCACGAACCCATGGTGCGGCGCCTGACGCGCGAGTATGTGGACCGTTTCATCAACGACGGCCGCGCCGACCTGGTCGACCAGATGCTGTGGGAAGTGCCCTTGACCGTCGCCCTGCACTTCCTGGGCGTGCCCGAGGAGGACATGGATCTGCTGCGCCAGTACTCCATCGCCCACACCGTCAATACCTGGGGCCGGCCCAAGCCGGAAGAACAGGTGGCGGTGGCGCATGCGGTAGGTAATTTCTGGCAACTGGCGGGCAAGATTCTGGACAAGATGCGCCAGGATCCCGATGCCCCGGGCTGGATGCAGTACGGCATCCGCAAGCAGAAGGACCATCCCGAAGTCGTCACCGACTCGTACCTGCATTCGATGATGATGGCCGGCATCGTCGCGGCGCATGAGACCACCGCCAACGCCTCGGCCAACGCCATCAAGCTGCTGCTGCAGCATCCTGACGCCTGGCGCGAACTGTGCGAGGACCCCGGCCTGCTGCCCAACGCGGTCGAGGAATGCCTGCGCCACAACGGCTCGGTCGCGGCCTGGCGCCGCCTGGCCACGCGCGACACCGAGATCGCCGGCGTGGCGATTCCCGCGGGCGCCAAGCTGCTGATCGTGTCCTCGTCGGCCAACCACGACGAGCGCCATTTCGCCGACGCCGACTTCTTCGACATCCGCCGCGACAACGCCAGCGACCAGCTGACCTTCGGCTATGGCGCGCACCAGTGCATGGGCAAGAACCTGGCGCGCATGGAGATGCAGATCTTCCTGGAAGAACTGACCCGCCGCCTGCCGCATATGCGCCTGGCCGAACAGCAGTTCACCTACGTGCCGAACACCTCGTTCCGCGGCCCCGAGCATCTGTGGGTGGAATGGAACCCGGCCGACAACCCCGAACGCCGCGACGCCGCCCTGCTGGATCAGGTGCAGCCGGTGCGCATCGGCGAGCCCTCGACCCACGCGATCAGCCGCAAGCTGGTGGTGACGCAGGTCACGGCCGCGGCCGACGGCATTGCGCGCATCAGGCTCGAATCGCCTGACGGCAAGCCGCTGCCGCGCTGGACGCCCGGCTCGCACATCGACGTCGAATGCGGCGACACGGGCCTGTCGCGCCAATACTCGCTCTGCGGCGATCCGGCCGCCGCGAATGCATTGGAGATCGCCGTGCTCAAGGAAACGGCAGGCCGCGGCGGTTCCGCCTGGATCCACCAGCACCTGCGCGCGGGCAGCATCGTGCGCGCACGCGGCCCGCGCAACCATTTCCGCATGGACGAAAGCGCCAAACGTCTGATCCTCATCGCCGGCGGCATCGGCATCACGCCCATCAGCGCCATGGCGCGCCGCGCGCGCGAGCTGGGCCTGGATTACGAACTGCACTACAGCGGACGCTCGCGCGCCTGCATGGCCATGCTGGACGAACTGCTGCAGCTGCATGGCGCGCGCCTGCATCTGCATATCAGCGAGGAAGGCAGCCGCAACGACTTCGCCGCCCTGCTGTCCCGTCCCGAGGCCGGCGTCCAGATCTACGCCTGCGGCCCCGAGCGCATGCTGGATGCCCTGCAAGCCGCCTGCGCCGCCTGGCCCGAGGACAGCCTGCGCGTGGAGCACTTCCATTCCACGCTCGCCACCCTGGACCCGTCCAAGGAACATACCTTCGAGGCCGAGCTGAAGGACTCCGGCATCGTCGTGCAAGTGCCTGCCGACCAGACGCTGCTGAGCGCGCTGCGCAGCGCCAACATCGACGTGCAGAGCGATTGCGAGGAAGGTCTCTGCGGCTCCTGCGAGGTGCGCGTGCTGGGCGGCGCGGTCGATCACCGCGACGTGGTGCTGACCCGCGCCGAACGCGAGGCCGGCACCCGCATGATGGCTTGCTGCTCCCGCGCCCAGGGCAAGCGCATCGTGCTGGAGCTGTAGCGGCTGGCGTGCCTGCGATGTCGCGCCCTTGCGCCCGGCGGCGCATGCGCGCATTCATATGCCTGAAGTGCGCCTGAAAGCGGTAGAATTCACCCCTCTGCTCATCACCACATCGTCCCGCTGCAACGCGGGACGACGTTTTTTGACGCGGCCAGTCCCGGGCCTGAAGGCGGGCCCCTTGCGGGCCGGCCCGTGCCGCGGCCGGCCGCGGGGTAATTTCTCAGCGCTCCTAGATGCCGATCAAAGACCAACTATTCCTCGCCAGCCAGTATCTTGCCCCTCACCACCTGGTGTCGCGGCTCTTCGGGTACGCATCCGACTGCCGGGAACCCGCGGTCAAGAACTGGATGATTTCGCGCTTCGTCCGCCGCTATGGCGTGGACATGCGCGAGGCGCTGCAGGAAGACCCGCTGGCCTATGACTGCTTCAACGACTTCTTCACGCGGGCATTGAAAGAAGACGCGCGGCCCCTGGACGACGAGCCGGGCTCGGTGGTGTGTCCGGCCGACGGAGCCATCAGCCAGATGGGCGCTATCGAACATGGCCGCATCTTCCAGGCCAAGGGCCATAGCTACGGCCTGGCCGACCTGCTGGGCGGCGACGCCGAACGCGCGGCCCCGTTCCAGGGCGGCGAATTCGCCACCGTCTATCTGTCGCCCAAGGATTACCACCGCGTGCACATGCCGGTCGCCGGCACCCTGCGCGAAATGATCCACGTACCCGGCCGCCTGTTCTCGGTCAACCCGCTGACCGCCCGCAACGTGCCGCGCCTGTTCGCGCGCAACGAACGCGTGGTCTGCATCTTCGACACCGAGCACGGACCGATGGCCCTGGTGCTGGTGGGCGCCATGATCGTCGCGTCCATCGAGACGGTGTGGGCCGGCCTGGTCACGCCGCACAAGCGCCGCGTGAAAGCCACCCGCTACGACGACGCGGCGCGCGCCCCGATCCATCTGGCCAAGGGCGCGGAAATGGGCCGCTTCAAGCTGGGCTCCACCGCCATCGTGCTGTTCGGTCCCAACCAGATCCGCTGGGCCGACACGCCTGCCGTGCTGGGTCCGGTGCGCATGGGCGAACTGATGGCGCTGCCTGCGTAGTTTTCTCCGCAAATATTCGATTTATTCGAAATTGGATGTCTGGTTTTATTCGCTTTATGCGATGAATCGGCGTTGCTAGATTACGGGCTTTTACCGGCCCGCCATGACATCCCTGCTCTCGTCCTCCGCCAGTCCCCGCGCCGCCTCGGCCGACCGCCCCTTGCCGCGCGCGCTGGCGCGCATGCTGTCGCTGGACGACTTCGAGGCGGCGGCGAAACGCCGCCTGCCGCGGCCGATCTTCGGCTATGTCGCGGGCGCGGCCGAAGACAACCAGTCCCTGCGCGGCAACCGCAGCGCCTTTACGCAGTACGCGTTTTCGCCGCGCGTGCTGGTGGACGTGTCGCGCCGCACGCAGCAAACCGAACTCTTCGGCCGCCGCTATGCCTCGCCCTTCGGCATTGCCCCGATGGGCATCAGCGCGCTGTCGGCCTACCGCGGCGACATCGTGCTGGCCCGCGCCGCGCGTGAGCAAGGCATACCCGCCATCCTCAGCGGCACCTCGCTGATTCCGCTGGAAGACGTCATCCGCGCAGCGCCCGGCACCTGGTTCCAGGCCTATCTGCCTGGCGATCCGCAGCGCATCGACGCACTGGTCGAACGCGCCCGCCGCGCCGGCTACGAAACCCTGGTGCTGACGGTGGACATTCCCGTGTCGGCCAACCGCGAGAACAACGTGCGCACCGGCTTCTCCACCCCGCTCAAGCCCAGCCTGCGCCTGGCCTGGGATGGCTTGACGCGGCCGCGCTGGCTGGCCGGCACGTTCATGCGCACGCTGCTGGCCCATGGCATGCCGCATTTCGAGAACTCCTTTGCCACGCGCGGCGCGCCGATCGTGTCGTCGTCGGTGCTGCGCGACTTCAGCGCGCGCGATCACCTCAGCTGGGAACATGTGGCGCGCATCCGCCGCCAATGGCCAGGCACGCTGATCATCAAGGGCATCCTGCATCCGCAGGACGCGGCGCTGGCGCGCCAGCATGGCGCCGACGGCATCATCGTGTCCAACCATGGGGGCCGGCAATTGGACGGCGCGGTCTCGCCGCTGCGCGCCCTGCCCGCCGTCGCCGAGGCCGCCGGCAACATGACCGTGATGATGGACAGCGGCGTGCGCCGCGGCAGCGACGTGCTCAAAGCCCTGGCGCTGGGCGCGAGCTTCGTCTTCGTCGGCCGGCCCTTCAACTATGCGGCCGCAGTCGGCGGCGAGGCCGGCGTATCGCACGCCATCGGCCTGCTGCGCGCCGAGGTCGACCGCAACATGGCGATGCTGGGCATCAACCATGTACAGGAGATGGGACCGGATTTGCTCGTGCGGGAGTATCCGCACCCGGCATAGAATGGCGGTTCCCTTGCCCCGCGCGCCGCTGCTCCCGGCCTGGCGCGCCCCAGAGCCGCCGTGTCCCTACGCCAATCCTCATTCTTCCTGCGCTTCCTGACCCTGGGCGCCCTGGCTCACGTCTACGTGGGCGCCCGCCTGATCCCCGACGCCCAATTGGGCGGAGCGGGTTCCGCCGCCGCCATTCTTGCCTTGCTGCTGTCCTGCATCCTGATCCCGCTGGGGATGCTGGGGCGTTCGTCCGTGCACCCGCCCTGGGGCGACCGCATTGCCTGGGTCGGGCTGTTCGCGATGGGCCTGTTCTCGTCGCTGTTCGTGCTGACGGTGCTGCGCGACGCTTTGCTGCTGGTGACGTGGCTGGCGAATCTACTGATCGGCGCCGATCTGCCTTGGACCACGCTGCGCCGGGTCAGCGCCTGGGCCGTGCCCATATTGGCCCTCGCCGGAACATTGGTCGGCCTGTACAACGCCCGCAAGCGGGCGCGCGTGGTCGATGTGGACGTGCCCATCGCCGGCCTCGCGCCCGACCTGGACGGCTTCACCATCGTGCAGATCAGCGACATCCACGTCGGCCCGACCATCAAGAAGCGCTACGTGCAGGCCATCGTCGACGCCGTCAATGCACAGCTGCCGGACATGATTGCGATCACCGGCGACGTGGTCGACGGCAGCGTCGAGCAGCTTTCCGCACAGGCCAGCCCGCTGGGCCAACTGCGCGCGCCCCATGGGGTCTATCTGGTGACCGGCAACCATGAATACTATTCGGGCGCCACGCCCTGGATCGCCGAGTTCCGCCGCATGGGGCTGCGCGTGCTGATGAACGAGCACGTGGTCATCCACCCCGCCGGCCTGCCCGTGGTGGTGGCGGGCATCACCGACTACAGCGCCGGCTCGTTCGATCCGCAGCATCGCAGCAATCCCAAGGCGGCGCTGGCGGGCGCGCCTGCCGACGCCATGCCCCGGATACTGCTGGCGCACCAACCGCGCAGCGCGGCGGCGGCCGAGCCACTCGGCTATACCCTGCAACTGTCCGGCCATACGCATGGCGGACAGTTCTTCCCATGGGGTTTCTTCGTGCGCTTCCAGCAGCCCTATACGGCCGGCCTGCATCGCCTGGGCAAGATGTGGATCTACATCAGCCGCGGCACGGGCTACTGGGGACCGCCCAAGCGCCTGGGCGCGCCCTCCGAGATCACGCGGCTGCGGCTGCGCGCGGCCTGAACGGCGCGGCTCAGCCGTTGTCCGGCAAGGGCCCGCGTTCCAGATAGCTGGTCAGGGCGATGTCGCTGGTGGTGTTGGTGATGCCGTCGATCTGATGGATGCGGGCCAGCAGCGCCTCCAGCGCCTGCGTATCACGCACGCGCACTTTCAGCAGCATGGCGCTCTTGCCGGTGATGGTGTGGATCTCTTCCACCTCGGTCAGCTCGGCCAGCCCCAGCACCTGCTGCGTAATGGTCCAGTTGTTGGTGTCCACGTGCACGAAGGCCAGCAGCGGCCGGCCGATGCGCGCGCCGTCCAGCTTGGCGGCAATGCCCTTGATCAGACCATCGCGCTTGAGGCGCTTGACCCGTTCATGCACGGCCGGGGCGGAGAGGTTCAGCATTTTGCCCAATTCGGCGTAGCTGGGGGAGGCATCGTCGGCCAGCAGCGTTAACAGCTTTCGGTCGCGGTCATCAAGATCAGGCATTGGAATCAGGTTCTGCCGAACGGCATTCGAACTTTTACGGAATAAGGAAATATAAGCGTTAACCCTTATTTTATTCCAATAAAATTTCGCGATGCAGAACCGTAGCACCCGCAGCGCCCGCCCCGCCTCTTCCGTCCCCGCCCTGATGTTCGCCGTCAGCGTCGTAGGCTCCAACGGCCTGGCGCTCAGTCCCATCCTGAGCGACGTGGCGCGCTCCTTTTCCACCTCGCCGCTGAGCATCAGCACCGCCATTTCCGCCTATGGCGCGGCCACGGCCGCCAGCGCTTTCTTCCTGGCCGCACGCATCGACCGCATCGGCGTACGCCGCTCGCTGCTGGGCGCGATGGCGGTCCTGATCGCCGCGTTGATCCTGTCCGCCTGCGCGCCGCACTGGGTTGTGCTGACGCTGGCGCAAGCCTTGGCGGGCGCCGCTGCGGGGGTCATCCTGCCCGCCGCCTATGGATCTGCCGCGCTGATCGCGCCGCCTGGCCAGGAGGCGCGCACCCTGGGACGCGTCATCGCGGGCTGGTCGGTGTCGCTGGTGGCGGGCGTACCGCTGTCCGCGCTCATCTCCGACGCGGTGGGCTGGCGCGCCACCTACGCCACGCTGGCGCTCTGCGCCGCCATTGCCGTGCTCGGGCTACGCAAGCTGCCGGAACGCCGCGCCGGGAATCCCGCGCCGCTGCGCCTGTCGCGCCTGCTGGCGCCGCTGTCCTACCGCGACGTGCCCGCCCTGCTGTTGGGCTGCCTGGCGTTCTCGTCGGCCTTCTATGGCGTCTACGCCTTCCTGGCGGACCACGTGCGCGGCCTGCTCGCGCTGTCTGCAGGACAGGTGGGCTTCATCGCTTTCGCCTACGGAGCGGGGTTCCTGCTGGCGGGGGTGGCTGGCGCGCCGCTGATCGAGCGGCTGGGGCCGCGCCGCGCCCTGCCGTTGGCGCTGGGCGTGATCGCGCTGGTGTATCTGGGGCTGCTGCCGGCCGCGCATGCGTTGAGCGCGGTGCTGGCCATCGCCACGCTATGGGGCGCGGCCTCGCAGCTGAGCCTGAACCTGCTGGTGCTGCTGCTGTCGCGCGCCCGGCCCGAAGAGCGCGGCGCGGTGCTGGGGCTGAACACCTGCACCACCTACCTGGGCGCAAGCGTCGGTACCGCGATCGCCGGCACCATCTACACCCACGCGGGATTCGAAGCGCTGGGCCTGGCCGCGGCCTGCGCCCTGGCTGCCGCGGCGGTGGGCCTGCATTGGCGGCTCAATGGCCGGCGCTCGGCGCGCGGCCAGGCGGCTGCCTGAATGCCATAGGCTGGCGGCAGCAACATCGATCAGTTGCGATACTCCACCGCGCAATCCCTGCCCGACCGCTTGGCTTGATAAAGCGCGAAATCCGCACGGCGCAGCACGTCCGAGGCGGTGGCATCGCCGGGCAGAAAGCCCGCAATGCCGCCGCTGACCGACAGCGTCACCACCGCCCCGTCGATATCCGCCGGATGCTGCCGCAGGCTGGTGCGCAGGCGCTCGCAGATCGCGCGCGCCACCGCCGCATCGGCGTCCGCCAGCAGCACCAGGAACTCCTCGCCGCCCAGCCGACCCACGGAATCGCCCTCGCGCAGACAGGCGCGCAGTTGATCGCAGAAATGCCGCAAAGCGATGTCGCCCCCCAGATGTCCATAGCGGTCGTTGACCTGCTTGAAGTAGTCCAGGTCCAGCATCAGCGCGGTGGTCGGACCGCCCGCGCCACGGCGGACGTCGGCCAGGCGCTCTTCCATCCGCTTGAGGATTTCGGCGCGATTCCAGCAGTCGGTCAGGCTATCCACCCGGGCCATGCGCTCCAGGGCGGCTTCCGCACGCCGGCTTTCGGTGACGTCCATGCCCAGGTTCACAACCTTGCCGTCGGGCAGTTTGACGTTGGACCAGAGCACCGACAATTGCTCGCCGTCGCGCGTGCGCGGCTGCCATTCGCGGAACGAGCGGTCGGGCCGCGCGACGACGCTATCCATCGCACGATCCCGTACGGCCGGATCGGGGTAGAACAGCGCAAAAGGGTTCAGGCTCAGCTTGATCTCGGCTTCGGACCAGCCGAAGCGCCGCACACAGGCGTCGTTCCACAAGGTGCAGCGGCCGTCCTGGTCGAAGGCGTTGATCAGCACCGGCGCCGACCGGAACAGCGCCCCAAACTGCGCGATGACTTCGTTGAGCCGCGCCAGCTCGCGCTCGCGGGCGGCGGCGTCCAGCACAGCGTGCTGCGCGAAACTGGCGAGTATGGCTTGCGCGCTGACGTAGGCTGACGCATCGGCCAGTTCGCGCCTGAAGAGGAAAGCGATGTGACCGCAGGCGACCCCGTTCGCGTCGAAAAGCGTACGCGCCACCCAGGCCCGCACGCGGGCTTCGGCCAGCCAGGGATTGTCTTGCGGCGTGTGATGCAGGCAGACATGCGAGGTCTGATCCGCCAGCCGTGCGTGCAAGGCGTCACCCGCGCCCGCGGGACCAGCCGCCAGGCCAGCGCCGCAACTGGCGCTGGCGATCAGTTCCGTCCCGCCGCTGGCGTCCTGCAGCCGCACCCAGGCGTAGTCCACGCCCATGTCCGCGGCCGCGCGGCTGACCAGCGTTTCGAAAAAGCCGGCCTGCGGCCCCGCCGCCAGAATCGCGCTGGCCGCGGCCAGGATGCGGCCGTCATCGACGGGCAGGACCTGGGCATGGACGGCATCGTCGGACGATGGAATACGCATGGCGTGGGGCTCGAGAGTAGAGGGCGCGCCCTGCGGCGCAGCCAAGACGGCGCCTCATCTCCGGGCGGGAGGAAAATTGGGGCCAGTATACGAGCTATCCCTGAGCCGAACTGCCAAGAATCGTCAATGCCCACGCCCCCGCGCCCCGCTACCAGGGAAAGTCGATCAGATCGCCATAAAGGCTGCGCAGCTTGGCCTTCACTTCGGCCGAGTTCTGGTAGATCGAGATGAACTTCAACAGGCGCGGGTCCTGCGCGCCGGCCGGCGTGGCCACCCAGCGGATGGCATAGCGCCGCACATTGGCCGGATCGGTGTTGTCAAAGGCCAGGCCGTCCTTCTCGTTCAAGCCGGCCTGCTTGGCGAAGGTGGTGTACGTGACGGACGCGGTCACGTCGTCGAACGTGCGCGCCGACTGCGAGCCTTCGATCTGCACGAACTTCAGTTTCCTGGGATTGGACACCACGTCTTCCAGCGCGGCCTGGTGCGCCACGCCGGGCTTGAGTTTGATCAGGCCGATGGATTCCAGCAGCAACAGCGCCCGGCCCGTGTTGACCGGGTCGTTCGGCACCGCGATGGTCGCGCCGTCAGGCACGGCGTCGCCCTTCTTCAGCTTTTTGGAAAACAGGCCGATGGTGGTGGAATAGCCGTAGGCAATGGGCTTCAAGTCCGCGCCGCGGCGCTGGTTGAAGAGTTCCAGGAAGGGTTCATGCTGGAAGAAGTTCGCGTCCACCGAGCCATCGGCGACCGCGATGTTGGGCAGCACCCAATCGTTGAACTCCACCAGCTTGACCTCCAGGCCCTCTTTCCTGGCCTGGGCGATGGCGATCTCGGTGGCGGCATTGGCCACGCTGGGGATCACGCCGATGCGCAGCGGCTTGTCCTGCGCCATGGCGGCGGAGGCGCAGGCCAGCGCCAACCCGGCCGCGGCCGCGCAGCGGGTGAATTTCAGTAGCAGTTTGTGCAACAACATGAGAACCATCCAGGTAGGAAAACAGGGCATCGCCCCGCGCAGCCGCTATTGTGCAGCAGCCCGCGGCGTCGCCCGGCAATGGCCTTTGTCACGCAATGGCAATGCCGCGGACCGGATTGCGGCGCTAAGATGGCTGCAATACCTCCTCGGGAGACGCTCATGAGCGCGGTATTGAACAATCAGCCCGGCGCACCGTCCGCCGCCAGCCACCGCGACCGCGTCGAAGACCAGCTCGGCGCGCACAACTACCACCCCCTGGATGTGGTCATCGCGCGCGGCAGCGGCGTCTGGCTTTACGACGTGGACGGCCGCAAGTACCTGGATTGCCTGTCGGCCTATTCCGCCGTCAACCAGGGGCACTGCCATCCTGCCATCCTGGCCGCGATGGCAGAGCAGGCGCAGAAGCTCACGCTGACCTCGCGCGCCTTCCGCCACGACCAGATGGCGCCGTTCTATGAAGACCTGGCGCGCCTGACCGGAGCGCACAAGATCCTGCCCATGAACAGCGGCGCGGAAGCCGTGGAAACCGCCATCAAGGCCGTGCGCAAATGGGGCTACGAAGTGCGCGGCGTGCCGGAAAACCAGGCCGAGATCATCGTCTGCGCCAACAACTTCCATGGCCGCACGCTGGGCATCGTGGGCTTCTCTACCGATCCCGACGCCTACGGCCACTATGGGCCGTTCGCGCCGGGGTTCAAGATCGTTCCCTTCGGCGATTACGACGCCTTCGACGCCGCCATCACGCCCAACACCGTGGCATTCCTGGTGGAACCGATACAGGGCGAAGCCGGCGTGGTCCTGCCGCCTGCGGGCTATTTCGCTCGGGTCCGCCAGCGCTGCACCGAACGCGGCATCACGCTGATCCTGGACGAGATCCAGACCGGCCTGGGCCGCACCGGCAAGCTGCTGGCCGAAGAGCACGAAGGCATCGAAGCCGACGTCACCCTGATCGGCAAGGCGCTGTCGGGCGGCTTCTACCCCGTGTCGGCGGTGCTGTCCAACGCCGACGTGCTGGGCGTGTTCCAGCCCGGCCAGCACGGCAGCACCTTCGGCGGCAACCCGTTGGCCTGCGCCATCGCGCGCGCCGCGCTGCGCGTGCTGACCGAGGAAGGCATGATCGAAAACGCGGCCGCCATGGGCGCCTACTTCCTGGACCGCCTGCGCACCCTGCCCGGCCCCGTGCGCGAAGTGCGCGGTCGCGGCCTGATGCTGGCCGTGGAGCTGGAGGCCGATGCCGGCGGCGCGCGCCTGTGGTGCGAACGCCTGCAGGCACGCGGGATGCTGGTCAAGGACACGCACGGCCACACGCTGCGCCTGTCGCCGCCCCTGATCGTGACGCGCGAGCAGATCGACTGGGCCTGCGATCAATTGAGCGCGGTACTATCCGCCACTTGATGCACCCTACCGGAGTCCGTGACTTGCAGAACACCGCCAACCTGCCCCACCACATCACCCTGATCGGCGCGCCCACCGACATCGGCGCCGGCGCGCGCGGCGCGTCCATGGGGCCAGAAGCCCTGCGCGTGGCGGACCTGGGCCCGGTCATCGAGGCCCAGGGCTTCCAGGTGACCGACCGCGGCAACCTCTACGGCCCCGCCAATCCCTGGCTGCCGCCTACGGACGGCTACCGCCACCTGGACGAAGTCGCGGCATGGAACCGTGCGGTGCACGATGCCGTCTACGAGGAATTGAGCCAGGGCCGCTTGCCCATCCTGCTGGGCGGCGACCACTGCCTGGGCATAGGCTCGATCAGCGCGGTCGCGCGCCACTGCCGCGCAGCGGGCAAGAAGCTGCGCGTGCTGTGGCTGGACGCCCATGCCGACTTCAATACCAACGCGCTCACCCCCACGGGCAACATCCACGGCATGCCGGTGGCCTGCCTGTGCGGTTACGGCCCGGCGCAGATCACGGGCCTGTCCGGCCAGACTCCCGACATCGAGCCGGGCTGGGTGCGGCAGATCGGCATCCGTAGCGTGGACCAGGGCGAAAAACGCCTGGTGCATGAGGCCGGCCTGGAAGTCTTCGACATGCGCTACCTCGACGAAATGGGCATGCGCGCCACCATGGAGGCGGCCTTGGCCGGGCTGGACGCCGACACGCACCTGCACGTGAGCTTCGACGTGGACTTCCTGGACCCGGAGATCGCGCCCGGCGTGGGCACCACCGTCCCCGGCGGCCCCACCTACCGCGAGGCCCAGCTATGCATGGAAATGATCGCCGATACCGGCCTCATGCGCTCGCTGGACGTGGTGGAACTGAACCCGGCCTTCGATGTGCGCAACAAGACCGCGGAACTGGCGGTGGACCTCATTGAAAGCCTGTTCGGCAAGTCGACCCTGATGCGCCGCGGTTCCTGAGCCGCTTGCGCGGCCCCTAAGCTTCCCGGCCGAGACGGATCGCTTCCGCCGTCTCGCTCAACAAGCGCAGGTTCTCTGCGCGCCTCTCGGCAACGCGCGACGTGGGTCCCGCCATGCACAGCGCGTACCATTCGCCGCCCAGATCCAGCGCCACCGCCAGCCCGGTCAGGTCCGCCACGCTTTCGCCGGCGTTCTCGGCCCAGCCCCTGGCCGCCGTCCGCTCGATTTCATCCAGCAGCGCCTGGCGTGTGAGCAGCGTGCGATCCGTATAGCGTTCGTACCCGACATCCTCCAGGATGCTCTCGCGCTCGGCCGACCCCAGCCGCGCAAGAATCGCCTTGGCCACGGCGCTGGTATGCAAAGGCCGCCGCACCCCGGGTCGGGTCGCGTAGTGCACCGGGTGCGTGGATTCCGCCATGTCCAGAAATAGCACCGCGCCGTCCTGGATCTTGCCCAGCATCACCGTTTCATTGGCCGCATCGCGCAGCGCGGCAAGCTGCGGACGCACCCGTTCCATCCAGGGGTCGCCCGATTGGATCAGCCCGCACAAGGCGTGCAGCTTGGGCGTGGGGTAGTAACCGGCGCGCCGCCGGACCTCGTACAGATAGCCCCGCGCCACCAGCGTACGCACCAGCGCCAGGCAGCTGGACATGGGCGCGCCCAGGCCTTGCGCCAGTTCGGTCAGCGGCATCGGCCGCCGCTCCTGGGCGAACAGTTCGATCAGTTCCAGCGTTCTTGCGACGAGCTTCACTTCCATGCGTCTACCCCTCGCGCGGCATTCCTCCAGCCGGCGCAAGCGCGCTTCGACTTGGGAAATCCACCATGTTGACTTTTGATATGTGCGAACCTAAATTCTTGCACAAGAATTTTCTTTCACCAATGTGAAATAATTTTCGGCCAGATGGAGAACTGGCGCCCCGCAAGCAGATACACAGCATCCCAACGAGACACCAATAATTCGGCCCTCATCGGGCCGGGAGGCAAGCAGATGCGTATCAAACCCCTGTTGGCGGCGCTGGCCGCCTCGCTGGCCGCCTGCGCGGCCCAAGCCCAAACCGACGTGGTTCGCCTGGGCGTATCCAACGACCGCTCCGGCATCTATTCCGACCTGGGCGGGCTGGGCTCCGAGATGGCCGTGCGCATGGCGGTCGAGGACTTCGGCGGCAAGGTCGCCGGCAAGACCGTCGAAGTCATAGGCGCGGACAACCAGAACAAGGCGGACGTGGCCTCGGCCCTGGTCCGCCGCTGGTTCGACACGCAAGGCCTGGTGGCCGTGGTGGACGGCGGCGCCAGCTCCGCGGGCCTGGCCGCCCAGGGCGTGGCGCGCGAAAAAGGCGGAACCGCCCTCATCAGCGGCGGCTTCGCCGGCGACTTCAGCGGCAAGCAGTGCAGCAATCTCAGCACGCAATGGGCGCCCGACACCTATGCCCTGGCCAATGCCGTGGTCAAGAGCGTGGTCGAAAGCGGCGGCAAGTCCTGGTACTTCATCACCACCGATTATGTCTTCGGCAAATCGCTGGAAGCCAACGCCTCGCGCTTCGTGGACAAGGCCGGCGGCAAGGTGCTGGGTAGCACGCGCCATCCCCTGGGCGCGCTGGATTTCGCTTCGTTCCTGGTGCAGGCGCAATCGTCCAAGGCCGACGTGGTGGGCCTGGCCAGCGCCGGCGGCGACCTGGTCAACCTGATCAAGCAGGCCCAGGAGTTCGGGCTGACCGGGGGCAAGCAGCGCATGCTGACCTTCCTGACCTTCATCAACGACGTGCAGGCGATGGGCCTGCCCGTGGCCCAAGGGCTGACCTTCCCCACCGGTTTTTATTGGGACGCGGACGAAGACACCCGGGCCTGGACCCAGCGCTGGCAGAAAAAGATGGGCGTGACGCGCGCGCCTTCCATCGTGCAGGCCCTGAGCTACGTCGCCACCACCCATTACCTGCAAGCCGCCCAGGCCGCCGGCACCTTCGACGGCGCGACAGTCAACCAGAAGATGCGCGAGTTGCCCATCACCACCAAACTGATCAAGAATGCCCGGGTGCGCCCCGAAGACGGCCGCGTCATCATGGATCTGTATCTGGTCGAAGTGAAGAAGCCCGCCGAATCCAAGTACCCCGGCGACTTCTACCGCATCCTGTCCACGGTGCCGGGCGAAAAGGTCTTCGTGTCCCTGGCGGACAGTGAATGCCCGACCGTGAAGAAATAGCCTTGCCACGCCGCGCCCGCCTCGCGGGCCGGCCGTAAAACCACCCAGGAGGAGACATCCCATGAAGTGCTATTGCGTCGTGAACTTCCGCGAGCCCTTGCAGGAAATGAACCAGCCCACGCCCACGCCGCAAGGGTCGCAGGTGCTGCTGAAGGTGCGCGCGGCTGGCGTTTGCCACAGCGATATCCACTTGTGGGAAGGCGGCTACGACCTGGGCCAGGGCCGCACGCTGTCGTTGAAGGACCGCGGCGTCTCGCTACCGCTCACCATGGGCCATGAAACCGTGGGCGCCGTCGTCTCCGCCGGTCCCGATGCCCAGGGACTGTCGGCCGACCGCAACTACCTGGTGTACCCCTGGATCGGCTGCGGCAACTGCCCGCCTTGCCTGGCCGGCATGGAAAACCACTGCTCCGCGCCCGCCTGCCTGGGCGTGCACCGCGCCGGCGGTTACGCCGACCACATCCTGGTGCCGCACCCGCGCTACCTGATCGACATCGGCGACCTCGATCCCGCGCAGATCGCGCCCTATGCCTGCTCGGGGCTCACCACCTACTCCGCGCTGAAGAAAATTGGCCCGGACATCTACCGTTCGCACCCCGTTGTCATCTTCGGCGCGGGCGGCCTGGGCCTCATGAGCCTGACGCTGATCAAGGCCCTGGGCGGCGCCGGCGCCATCGTCGTCGACATCGACCCCGCCAAGCGCCAGGCCGCGCTGGAAGCCGGCGCGCTCGCCGCCATCGACGGCGCCGCGCCGGACGCCGCGCAGCAGATCATCAAGGCGGCCGGCGGCAAACCCGCGCAGGCCGCCATCGACCTGGTCGGCGCGCCCGCGACTACCTCGCTCGCCTTTGACTTCCTGACCAAGGGCGGCAAGCTGATCATCGTGGGCCTGTTCGGCGGCGCATCGTCGTGGCCCATCGCGCTGATTCCCATGAAAGCCCTGTCCATCATCGGCAGCTACGTCGGCAACCTGACCGAACTGCAGGAACTGATGGAGCTGGTGCGGGCCGGCAAGGTGCCGCCCATGCCCGTGCACCGCCATGCGTTGGCCGAGGCCGACAGCGTTCTGGCATCGCTGCGGGCCGGCAAGGTCGTGGGCCGCGCGGTACTGACGGACTGAACTAGACGGGGCGCAGGCGCGGATCGTAGATGAAGCGTTCGCGCCGCACCACTACGATGTGCTCGGCGTCGGGGTGCGCCGGATTGATCAGGAAATTGCAGTCCGGCACGCCCCGGTAAGGCACGATGGCGCTGGGCAGTTCAAGCAGCGCCGACACGCCGGACTGCACCCAGTTGTCGCCCACCGCCTGCGACGCTTCCGCGAAGGGCACGGCATCCCAGAACGGGTAGTCCTCGTGCAACTGCGTCAGGCTCAGCGCCTGGCGGGCTTCGTGTACGGCGCGCGGCACCGCCAGTTCGATCAGATAGCGGTTGGCCTGCTCGGACGCGCGGGCGGCAAAATGCACCACCGTTTCCAGCGCCGCCAGCGCCACGCTGGCCGAGGCATAGACCACCGCCGTGCCCGGGCTGTTGTAGCGCCCGCCCACGGCCGCGGCGCCCGCCCCGCTCAGGTCGTCGGCGCGGTATTTGCCTGCGGTAGTCCCGATGCGCCAGATCGAAACGCTGTCGTCCGTCATGCGTAGACGCCCGCCGCGGCGCGCGCCAGCGTGTCCTCGACAATGCGGCTGCTGGCGTCGGAGGTCAGCAGCGACAGCGGCTTGACGTTGCCCAGGGCGGGCACTGGCGTGTTCAGCCAGGCGACGGCTTCTTCGTCGCTGCCCAGAACCTGGCGCGCCACCCGCGCCACCCGCGCGACGCGGGCCAGGCGGTCGGATTCGCCCAGCGGCAGCATCAGGCCTTCGCGGCTCCAGCGCGACAGCGAGGCCGCCTTGACCTCGGTGATGGCCATGATTTCCGACTTAGGCACTTGCAGGTAATCGGCCGCGTCGTCGACCATCTGCGCAGGCAGGCCGCGGCGCACGTCGCGCGCCATGTCGACCAGGGGGCTGTCGACCAGGCTGCGGAACAACTGCTTGGCGTGCGCCGCCGCATGGCGGGACGGACGCTTGGCGGGACTTTTTTCGAGGGCGGCTACGCTCATGGCCTGACTCCTGCAAGTCTGGGCGCCACGACTGCGTACGCACCAGAAATTCCAAATTGAATTCATGATATCCCATTTGGAAGGGCCATCACAAGATCCGTCCCCAACAATGCCATGCCTCCGGATAGGCGCGGGATTTGGGCATATCATAGGCGGCTGTAACACAATTGATCAGACACTTATAAGGACTGGCGATGACGGACCGGCAGCTGACGATACTTGCGGCGTTGAATCTCATGGTGGCGGTGGGCGCGGGGGCCTTTGGCGCGCACGGCCTCAAGCGCATGCTGACGCCGGAACTGCTGTCCGTCTGGCAGACCGGCGTGCTGTACCACCTGATCCATGCGCTGGGCCTGTTCGTCGTCGCGCTGCTGGGCGCCCGCTACGGTTCGTCCCTGCTTTCCGCGGCCGGCGTGGTGATGTTCGTCGGCATCGTGCTGTTCAGCGGCAGCTTGTATGTGCTGTCGCTGACAGGCACGCATTGGCTGGGCGCCGTTACCCCCTTCGGCGGCGTCGCCTTCCTGGCGTCTTGGGGCATGGTCGCCCTGGCGGCCTATCGCGCCCAAGGCTGAATCCTCCCCCTTTCCTTTCCATTCGGGCGGCCCGAACCGCCGCCCTCCCAGGCTGTAGATGTCCACCTCTTCCGTACTTCCCGCCGCCCAGGCCCAATCCGCCGCAGCAGGCATCGCCTGCGTGGTGGGCGGCATTTTCTTCCTGACCTTGAGCGACGCCAACGCCAAATGGCTCGGCGCCAACTACAACCCGCTGCAGATCCTGTTCCTGCGGGCGCTCATCGCCCTGCCTTTCGTCGCCACGCTGGCGCTGTGGCTGGGCGGACGGCGAGTATTGCGCACCGCGCACCCTGGCCTGCACCTGACGCGCGGCGCCATCAACGTCGTGTCGGCCTATTGCTTTTATCTGGGCCTGCGCACGCTGCCGCTGGCCGAAGCCACCGCCATCGCCTTCGCCGCGCCGCTGTTCGTGACGGCGCTATCGGTGCTGGTCCTGAAAGAACGCGTGGACGGCAAGCGCTGGCTAGCCGTGCTGGCCGGGTTCGCCGGCGTGCTGATCGTGGTGCGGCCCGGGGCCGCAACGTTCCAGGCGGCCACCCTGCTTCCGCTGATCACCGCCTTGCTGTATGGGGTGATGATGATCACGGCGCGCGGCATCAACCGCAACGAAGGCATGCTGACGACCACGCTCTACATCGTGCTGGGCCAGCTGGTCTGTAGCGCGGTCGCCCTGCCTTTGGTCTGGGAGCAGCCCGCGATGGAGGATCTGCCGTACTTCGGCGCCGTCGCCCTGTTCAGCACCCTGGGCCTGGCGTTGATCACCCAGGGATTCCGCATCGGTCCCGCCTCGGTGGTTGCGCCCTTCGACTATACCGGGCTGATCTGGGCCACCATCCTGGGCTGGGTCTTCTGGCATGAGACCCCGGACGCCTATGCCTATCTGGGCGCGCTCTTCATCGCCGGCAGCGGCGTCTACATCGCCCTGCGTGAAGCACGGGCCAAGTCCAGGACCCGCAAACCAACCAAGGCCTGACGCCCGGCTACTCCGTAGGCGGCGGAAAATGCCGTTGCAGCACGCGCGCCACATTGGGCTCCTGCGCCGCCTCGCGCGCCACAGCGGTCAGCGCCGGGCACTCGGACGCGAACCACGCCGGCCCGGGACGCCAATGCGTCATCACCGTGACGTACAGATCCAGCGCAGAAAAGCGCCGGCCCAGCATGTGCGGGGCGCCAGCCTGGCGTTCCAGCTCCTGCCAGATATCCGTCCGTCGCGTATGCACGCGCTGCCTCAGCAGCTCGGCCGCGGGGCCTGCGGTGGTCCATTGCGGCGGGTCGTCGCCATAGGTGAACGTGGGATAGATAGCCGCCACCAGCCGGATCAGCAGATTCAGAAACCGGGCCCGCTCAGGCTTGTCGGGCGCGGGCGCCAGGCCGGCCTGGGGCGCCACATCGTTCAGATGCAGGATCATGGCCGCGCTCTCGGTCATGATCTCGCCGTCCGGCAGGACCAGGGTAGGCACCTGCCCCAACGGATTCAGTTGCAGCAGCCTGTCGCGCTCGGCGCCGGGCTTGAGGTACGGCAGGTCCGTCAAGGTGTGCGGCACGTTGGCCAGTACCAGCGCCATCTCGACGATGGCGGACCCGCAGCCGGCGGACCCGATCAGCTCATACGGTTTCATAGCATTCACTCTCCCTGTTCGGCCGGCGCCAGGCGCAGCAACTCGCCTGGCGAGGCGTCCGTCAACACGTACACATAACCGTCCGGCCCTTGCCGCACGTCGCGTATCCGCTGCTTGCGGTCCGTCAGCAGCCACTCCTGGGCCACCACGCGGTCGCCGTCCAAGGTCAGGCGGATGAGATTCTGGTTGGCCAGTGCGCCGATGAACACGGAATTGCGCCAGGCGGGGAACCGGTCCGCGTTGTAGAAAGCCATGCCGCTGATGGCCGGCGACTTCGGCCACCAGTAGAGCGGCGGCTCCATGCCGGGCAGCTCCGCTGCCTTGGCTTCGGGGATGGGCTGGCCCGAGTAGTTGATGCCGTGGGTGGCCAGCGGCCAGCCGTAGTTCTTGCCGCGCTGGACCAGGTTGATTTCGTCGCCGCCGCGCGGTCCGTGCTCGTTTTCCCAGAGCTGGCCGCTCCAGGGGTTGAGCGCCATGCCCTGGGGATTGCGATGCCCGTAGGACCAGATCTCGGGCCGCGCGCCGGCCTGGCCCACGAAGGGATTGTCGGTCGGCACCGACCCGTCGGCCTTCAGCCGCACCACCTTGCCCTGCAGCTTGTCCAGATCCTGCGCGGTGGGCCGCTGGTTGTTCTCGCCCAGCGAGATGTACAGATAGCCCTTGCCGTCGAACACCAGGCGCGATCCGTAGTGCAGGCCCGACGACAGCTTCGGTTGCTGCCGGAACAGCACGCGGAAATCCTCCAGCGCCGAACCATCGGCGGACAGCTTGCCGCGGCCCACGGCGGTGCCGCTCTTCGAACCATCGGCCTCGGCATAGGACAGATAGACATACCGGTCCTGCGCGAAGTCGGGCGACAGCGCAACGTCCAGCAGGCCGCCCTGGCCCTGCGCCGCGACCTTGGGCACGCCGGCCAACGGCTTGGACAAGCCGCCCGGGATGCGCAGCAGCCTGAGGTTGCCGGGACGCTCGGTAATGAGCACGCCGCCCTCGGGCAGAAAGGCCATTGCCCAGGGATGATTGAGTCCGCCCACCACGGCCGTGACGCGGGCCGGGACCGATGCGGGTTCGGGCCCCGGCTGCGCGGACGCGGGCAGCGCCAGGCACAAAGAGAACGACAGGAACAGCGCGCGCGTGATCGCGGCGGGACGTGACGGCATGGGCATCTCCGGCAACGGGTGGCGTACCATATCGGCCAGGAACGGAGATCCCCGTCCTTGCTCTCAGGAGACCCCATCTGATGAAACTGTACTACATGCCCGGCGCGTGCTCGCTCGCTTCCCATATCGTTCTGGAATGGATCGGCAAACCCTACGAAACGCACAAGCTGAGCCGCGACGAACTCAAGGGCCCGGAGTTCCTGAAGGTCAACCCGCTGGGCGCCGTGCCCGCCCTGGCGCACGACGGCTGGACCGTCACGCAGAACGCGGCGATCCTCGAGTACCTGGCTGAACACGCGCCTGAACTGCAGTTGCTGGGCGACGGTTCGCCGCGCTCGCGCGCCGAAGTGCGCCGCTGGCTCGGCTTCATCAACTCGGACATCCACAAGACTTTCTCGATGATCTTCGGTGCGTCGCGTTTCGTCGGCGACGAAGGCGCACAGAAGGAGCTGGCCGGCTCGGCTTCCGCGCTGCTGACCAAGCTCTTCGCGCAGCTGAACGCACAGCTCGCCGGCAAGTCCTACCTGACGGGCGACAAGCCCTCCATCGCCGACGCCTACCTGTACGTGGTGCTGCGCTGGGCGCACGCCAAGGAAGTGAACCTGTCGGGCCTGGACAATCTGGCCGCATTCTTCAAGCGCATGGAAGCCGACAAGGGCGTGCAGGCCGCGCTCAAGGCCGAAGGCCTGTAAGGTCCGGCCGGGCTTGCCCCTCCGGCGCAAGCCCTCAGCTGGAAGCGCAGGGCGCCAGTTCGCGCGGCTCCCCCTCTTCCAGCGTTTTCTTCACCGCCGCCAGAAAGCGCCGCGCCAGCAAGGGCGGCGCGCTCAGATTCGAATGCGTGGCCCAGATATCCACGCTGGCCGGCGGCGATATCGGGCGCAAGACCATGTGCGCGGCCTGGTCCGGCGTCACGCACCAGGCATCGACCAGCGCCGGCCCCAATCCCTGCTGCACGAAAGAACAGGCGGTTACGGGCGAATGCACCTCCACCGCCGCCGCGCAAGCGGGCCCTTCGCCGAAGAAGGGCTTGAGCGCGCGCGCCAGCGGCGTATCGCGCGGATAGCCGATCCAGGCCGCGGTGGAGAAATCCTCCGGCCGCACCACCTCGCGCGCCGCCAGCGGATGCCCGGCAGGCAGCGCGCAGACGATGGGCACCCGCGCCAGGCGCACGGACCGCAGATTGGGATGATCGGGCGGCTGCATGGAGACGCCTATGTCCGCCTGGCCCGATAGAAAATACGCAGCCAGCTCATCGAAGGTCACGCTGCGGTAATCGACGCGCGCGTCCGCATTGCGGCCGCGGAAGCGATCCAGCGCCATCGGAATGAGGCGCTGCCCGAAACTGGCGCTGGCGACGATCTTCAGCATGCCCGCGCCCGACTGGCCCAGGCTGGCAGCCAGGTCGTTCACGCGCTGGATGCCGCCATAGACCTGCTCCACTTCCGCGTACAGCCGCCGCGCCTCGGCCGTCGGCGAGAGCCGGCTCTTCACGCGCTCGAACAGCTTGTAGCCCAACCGGCTCTCGGTCAGCGCCAGCACGCGGCTGACCGCGGGTTGCGATACGTGCAGCATGCGGCCCGCGCCGCTGATCGATCCGGCCATCATGATGGCGCGGAACACCTCGATCTGGCGCAGGTTCAAAGGCCGTCCGGCAGTGGGTCCGACCTCGTCCGCATAGGCATGCTCATCCATTTTTTCCCCTGGCAAATCAGCGCCAAACCGATAACGCCCGATTATAGGTTTTCGACATTTTTCGATGAGGGCGCGCAGAGACGCGGGGTGTAACCTGCCCGCCTCAACACCACAAAACCAAGGGGAATCCACCATGCGTAGCAAACTCTTCCGCGGCCTTTCCGCGTTGGCGCTCGGCGCCGCCATGTCGGCCGCCGCCACCGCCGGCGCGTATCCCGACAAGCCCATCACCTTCGTGGTGCCGTCGGCCGCCGGCGGTTCGCCCGACGTGCTGTCGCGCCTGATCACGACCCAGCTGGCGCGCGACACCCGCGCCACGGTGGTGGTCGAGAACCGCCCCGGCGCCGCCGGCAACATCGGCATCGCCCTGGTCAAGCGCGCCGCGCCCGACGGCTACACGGTCGGCTACGGCAACATCAACACGCTGGCCGTGAACCGTTCGCTGTTCAAGCACCTGCCCTACGACGTGGACGCGGACCTGACGCCCGTAGCCCATCTGTTCGACCTGTACAACGCGCTTATCGTGCCGGCCGACTCCCCCGTCAAGAGCGTGCAGGACCTGATCGACCGCGCCCGCAAGGAACCCGGCCGCCTGTCCTATGGCGCCTCGGGCGTGGGCACGACCGGCCACATGGGCGGCGAACTCTTCAAGAGCATGGCCAAGATCAACGTCATGTTCATTCCCTACAACGGCGGTCCCGCCGCCATCCAGGACCTGCTGGGCGGCCGCCTGGACTACCTGTTCGTCAACACCTCGGAAGCGACCCCGCTGGTCAAGAGCGGCAAGGTCCGCGCCATCGGCGTAAGCAGCCTGAAACGCCTGGCGCTGATGCCCGACGTGCCCACGCTGGACGAAGCCGGCCTGAAGGGCTACGAAACCGTGGCCTGGGGCGGCGTGGTCGCGCCCAAGGGCACTCCGCCGGAAGTGGTCGCCACGCTGAACGCCGCCATCCAGAAGGCGCTGCAGGCGCCTGAAGTCCGCACCGGCCTGGCCACGCTGGGCGCCGAACCGGCCAGCGGCTCGCCCGCCGACTTCAAGCAGCTGATCGACCGCGAAACCGCCAAATGGCAACAGATCATCGACGGCGCCGGCATCGAGAAACTCGACTGATGAGCGCGCGCATGCTGCAAGCAGACTTCATCGTGGCGGGCGCCACGCTCGTCGACGGCACCGGCGGCCCTGCCCGCCAGGGCGACCTGGCCGTGCATGACGGCCGCATCGCCGCGGTGGGCGAATTCGCCCGCCCGGCCGGCGTGCCCGTCATCGACGCCAGCGGCCTGACACTGGCGCCCGGCTTCATCGACTCCCATACCCACGACGACGGCTACCTGCTGGCGCACCCGGACATGCTGCCCAAGGTCTCGCAGGGCATCACCACCGTGGTCACCGGCAATTGCGGCATCAGCCTGGCCCCGTTGGATGGCACTGCCATCCCGCAGCCGCTGGACCTGCTGGGTCCGGCCGAACTGTTCCGTTTCAGCACCTTCCGCGCCTGGATGGACGCACTGCGCGCCACGCCCGCCGCCGTCAACGTGGCGCCGCTGGTCGGCCACACCACGCTGCGCGTGGCGGTCATGGACGACACCTCGCGCGCCGCCGACGCGGACGAACGCGCCGCCATGTGCGCGCTGCTGCAAGAGGCACTGGACGCGGGAGCCTTCGGCGTTTCCACCGGCACCTTCTATCCGCCGGCCAGCGCGGCGCCCACCGACGAGATCATCGAGGTCTGCGCGCCGTTGCGCGGCCGTCCCGGCGTCTACGCCACGCATCTGCGCGACGAGGCCGACCACATCGTTGCGGCCATGGAAGAAGCGCTGCTGATCGGCCGCGAACTCGACTGCCGCGTGGTGTTCTCGCACCACAAGCTGGCCGGCGAGCGCAACCACGGCCGCAGCCGCGAAACCCTGGACCTGATCAACCGCGCCGCCGCCACCCAGGCGGTGTGCCTGGATTGCCATCCCTACCCCGCCACCTCCACCATGTTGCGGCTGGACCGCGCGCGCCTGGCCAGCCGCACCATGATCACCTGGTCCAAGGGCTACCCCGAAGCCACCGGCCGAGACTTCAGCGAAGTCATGGCCGAACTGGGCCTGGACGACGAAGCCGCCATCGCACGGCTCGCGCCCGCCGGCGCCATCTATTTCCTGATGGATCCGGCCGATGTCGGCCGCATCTTCTCGCATCCACTGACCATGGTGGGCTCGGACGGCCTGCCCTTCGATCCGCATCCGCACCCCCGCCAATGGGGCACCTTCACCAACGTGCTGCGCGCCATGGTGCGTGAACAGCGCCTGCTGACGCTGGAAACCGCCATCCACAAAATGACCGGCCTCGCCGCGGACCAATACGGCATCGCCGAGCGCGGCCTGTTGCGGGAGGGGTATCATGCTGATCTGGTGCTGTTCGATCCCGCCACCGTGACAGATGTGGCCACTTTTTCAGCTCCCATTCAGGCAAGCCAGGGCATCCAAGCGGTTTGGGTCAACGGCAGGCAGGTCTGGGACGGGGAACGGACCAGCGCCGAACGCCCGGGCCAGGTCTTGACGCCCGGGACGGCATTAGCTCGGAGTAAATAACGTGAACAGCTATTCCCAGGGTTGTTACCTGGGTGTATTGGGCGGCATGGGCCCCATGGCGGGCGCCGCCTTTGCCCTGCGCCTGGCGGCATTGACGCCCGCCGCGATCGACCAGCAGCACATCCCTACGCTGCTGCGCAACGACCCCCGCATTCCCGACCGGTCCAGCGCCTACATGGCGGGCGGCGAAAATCCTCTGCCCTACATGCAGGAAGGCGTGCGCTTTCTGCAGAACGCCGGCGCGCAGCTCATCGCCATCCCGTGCAACACGGCCCACCTCTGGTACGACCAGATCGCTGCGTCCACCGACCTGCCCGTGCTGCACATCATCCAGGCCGTCATCGACGACCTGCGGCGTCTGGGCTTGCCCACCGGCCGCATCGGCCTGATGGGCACCGCCGCCACGCTGAAGCTGGGCCTCTATCAGCAGCATCTGGAAGCGCAAGGCTACGAGTGCATCGTGCCCGACGACGACGAAGTCGAACGCTATTGCATGGGCTCGATCCGCGCGGTCAAGGCCAATCGCCTGGAAGACGCCTACGCGCCAGCCGCCGAATGCATCGCCCGCCTCAAGGCGCGCGGCGCGGACGCCGTGGTGCTGGGCTGCACCGAACTGCCCCTCGCAGTGCCGCACGCGCTGCGCCCCAGCCTGGGCGTGACGCTGACCGACTCCATCGACGCGCTGGCGCGAGCCGCAATCGCGCATTACCAGGCCGAACAGCTGCTGGCGGCCTGAGCCCGCGGCCCCTTCCCCGCGCCAAACAGGCGAAAAAAAAGGCGCATTTTCCAATGCGCCCCAATTTCCCTTCGCGGGGAACAGCAATCAACCTCCCAGATACGCCTTGCGCACCTGGTCGTTGACCAGCAGGTTGGCGCCAGTGTCCTGCAACACCACGCGTCCGTTTTCCAGCACATAGCCGCGGTCGGCCACGCCCAGCGCCTTGTTGGCGTTCTGTTCGACCAGGAACACCGTCACGCCCTGTTCGCGGATCTCGCGGATGATGTCGAAAATCTGGGCGATCACCAGCGGGGCCAGGCCCAGCGTCGGTTCGTCCAGCAGCAACAGGCGCGGACGCGTCATCAGCGCGCGGCCGATGGCCAGCATCTGCTGCTCGCCGCCCGACATCAGGCCCGCGCGTTGGCTGGCGCGTTCTTTCAAGCGCGGAAACAGCCCGTACACGTGGTCGATGCCCGCCTGGATCTCATCGCGCTTGGCGAAGAAGCCGCCCATCATCAGGTTCTCGGCAACGGTCAGGTCCTTGAAGACCCGCCGCCCTTCCGGCGAAATGGCGATGCCATTGCGCATGATGTGGTGCGTGTCCTTGTGGGTGATGTCCTCGCCCTCGAACGTGATCGTGCCTTCGCGTGCCCGCGGGTTGCCGCAGACGGTCATCAGCAGCGTCGTCTTGCCCGCGCCGTTGGCGCCGATCAGCGTGACGATCTCGCCCTTGTTGACCTCCACCGACACCCCGTTCAACGCCTGGATGGCGCCGTAGTAGGTATGAATGTTATCCAGCTTAAGCATTACTCTTCCCCCAGGTACGCCTTGATGACGCGCTCGTCGTTGCGCACCTGCTCGGGGGTGCCGGTAGTGATGGGCTTGCCGTGCTCCATGACCAGGATGCGGTCGGAAATGCCCATGATCAGGCTCATGTCGTGCTCGATCAGCAGCACCGCGACGCCGAATTCGCGCCGCAACTGGTCGATCAGCGACTGCAGATCGCGCTTTTCCTGAGGGTTCAGGCCCGCAGCCGGTTCGTCCAGCATCAGCAGACGCGGCTTGGTGATCATGCAGCGCGCGATCTCCAGGCGGCGCTGGTGGCCGTAGGCCAGGTTGCCCGCCTCGCGGTTGGCGAACTCGCGCAAGCCCATGAAATCCAGCCATTGCGCGGCGCGCGCCAGCGCGTCGGTCTCGGACTGGCGATAGGACTTGAGCTTGAGCAGGCCCGGCAAAAGCCGCGACTCCACCTGGGTGTGCTGCGCCACCAGCAGGTTCTCCAGCACGGTCAGCTGCTTGAACAGGCGCACGTTCTGGAACGTGCGCACCAGCCCATGGCGCGCCACCTTGTGGCTGGGCAGACCGGTGATGGCCTTGCCGTCCATGGTGATGTCGCCCGCCGTCGGCGCATAGAAGCCGCCCACGCAGTTGAACACCGTGGTCTTGCCTGCCCCGTTGGGGCCGATGATGGCGAACACCTCGTCGGATTTGACTTCGAACGCCACGCTGTCCACGGCCAACAGGCCGCCGAACCGCATGGTGAGCCCGGATACTTTCAGCAATGCCTCGCTCATTTAGCCAACTCCACATGGGGACGCTTCATGGGCAACAACCCCTGCGGACGCCACATCATCATCAATACCATCACCAGGCCGAACATCAGCATCCGGTATTCGGCGAATTCGCGCGCCACTTCCGGCAGCACCGTCAGCAGCACGGCCGCCAGGATCACGCCCACCTGCGAGCCCATGCCGCCCAGCACCACGATGGCCAGGATCAGCGCCGATTCGATGAAGGTGAAGGACTCCGGATTCACCATGCCCTGGCGCGCCGCGAAGAACGCGCCGCCAAAACCGGCGAACATGGCGCCCAGCGTGAACGCCGACAGCTTGATCCGCGTGGGATTCAGCCCCAGCGAACGGCAGGCGATCTCGTCCTCGCGCAGCGCTTCCCATGCGCGTCCAACCGGCATGCGGATCAGCCGGGTGGAGACGAACAGCGTCACCAGCGCCAGCAGCAGCGCCATGAGGTACAGGTACACCACCATGTCCTGGTTCTGGAAATTCCAGCCCATGAATTCATGGAAAGTGGTGCCGCCTTCGGTGCTGGCGCGACGCGTCATTTCCAGGCCGAACACCGTCGGCTTGGGAATGCCCGAGATGCCGTCCGGACCGCCGGTCAGCGTGTTCAGGTTGATCAGCAAGAGGCGGATCATTTCACCAAAGCCCAGCGTCACGATGGCGAGGTAGTCGCCGCGCAACCGCAATACCGGAAAGCCCAGGATGAAACCGAACAGCGCGGCCATGGCGCCCGAGAACGGCAGCGCTTCCCAGAAGCTCCAGCCGCCCCAGTGGTACAGCAAGGCGTAGGTATAGGCGCCGACGGCGTAAAAGCCCACAAAGCCCAGGTCCAGCAGGCCGGCAAAACCCACCACGATGTTCAGGCCCAGGCCCAGCATCACGTAGATCAGCACCAGCGTGGCGATGTCCACCGAGCTGCGCCCGGCGAAGAACGGCCAGATGACCGCGATGGCCAACAGCAGAATGGCGAGCGGCTTGTGGCTCTTGGCCGGCGCGGCCGGCAAGGTCGGCAGGCCCGTCTTCAGCTTCTGGAACGGCTTGGCGATCCAGGGGCGCAGCAACTGGAACACGAACACGATGGCGGCGGCAATCGCCACCAGCGACCAGTTCGATTCCATCGTGGTGCGGGCGCCCTGCCGGATCAGCTGCAGGCCGAAGACGGGGGTGACGATGACAGCCGTCAGCACGGCCGCCATCGTGGCGTTTTTCAGATTGTTGTTCGACATCAGACTTTTTCCACCTCAGGTTTGCCCAACAGCCCGGTGGGACGGAACAGCAGGATCAGGATCAGCAGCGAGAACGCCACGATGTCCTTGTACTGTGAGGAGATGTAGGCAGCCGCGAAGGTCTCGGCCAGCCCGAGCAGCACGCCGCCCAGCATGGCGCCGGGGATGCTGCCGATGCCGCCCAGCACCGCCGCGGTAAAGGCCTTGATGCCGGCAAGAAAGCCGATGAAGGGGTTGAGCTTGCCGATGGTGATGGCGATCAGCACGCCGCCCACCGCTGCCAGGATCGCGCCCATCACGAAGGTGAACGAGATCACGCGGTTGGTGTCGATGCCCAGCAGGTTCGCCATGTGCATGTCCTGCGAGCAGGCGCGCGAGGCGCGGCCCATGCGGGAATACTTGATGAACAGCGTCAGCCCGATCATCAGCACCACAGTGACCACGATGATCATGATGCGCGAATACGGCACGGTGACGTCGAAGTCGGAGCCCATGTGGAACTGCACGGCGCCGGACACCAGCGATGGCACGGCCATGTCGCGCGCGCCCTGGCCCAGGGCCACCCAGTTCTGCAGGAAGATCGACATGCCGATGGCCGAGATCAGAGCCACCAGACGGGGGCTGCCGCGCACGGGCCGGTAGGCGACGCGCTCGACGCTGAAACCGTAGATGCCCGTGACCACGATGGCCACGACCAGCATGGCCGCGATGATGAACGGTATCGGCAAGCCGCTATTGGTGCCGATGGCCGTCAGGGTGACCAGGCCGACATAGGCGCCGATCATGTAGATTTCGCCGTGAGCGAAGTTGATCATACCGATGATGCCGTAGACCATTGTGTAGCCGATGGCAATCAACGCATAGATCGCGCCCAGAGACAATCCGTTGAAGAATTGCTGGGTAAGTTGGGGTATGAGGTCAGACATTATTTCTCTTGCTCCAAATGGTTCCGGCCCCGGTGGAGAGACCCGGAGCCGGAAACCTGGGCGTATTTTATAAGGGCCTGGCATCTGCGCCCGCCGGCCGCACAGCGCTTTTGGCGCTTCGCTACGCGGATTACGGCAGAACGAGGACGACAGGCCCTACACGCCGGCGACGCCGGCGGGATCGCGAGTTTACAGCTGGGTCTTCTTGCCGTCCTTATCCCATTTGTAGACGGCGAACTCGAAGTTCTTCAGGTCGCCCTTGGCGTCGTACTCGACCGGGCCGATGCCGGTGGAGAACTTGGTCTTGTGCATGTAGTCAGCCACCTTGGCGGGGTCTTCGCCCACCGCGTTGATGCTGTCGGCCAGGATCTGCACGGCGGCGTACGCCGGCATCTGGAAGGCGCCGTCCGGATCGCGCTTGGCGTCCTTGAAGGCCTTCACGATGCTCTCGTTGCCGGGCAGCTTGGTGAAGTCGGCCGGCAGCGTGACCAGCAGGCCGTCGATGGCCGGGCCGGCGATCGCCACCAGATCCTGGTTGGCGGTGCCTTCCGGACCCATGAACTGGACCTTCAGGCCCTGTTCACGCGACTGGCGCAGCAACAGACCCAGTTCGGGGTGGTAGCCGCCGAAATAGACCAGATCCACGCCAGCCGACTTGAGCTTGGTGATGATGGCCGAGTAGTCGCTGTCGCCAACGTTGATGCCTTCGAACATGGCGACGTTCACGCCTTCCTTGCCCAGCGAATCGCGGACCTGGGTGGCCACGCCCGAACCGTAGGTCTGCTTGTCATGCAGCACGGCGACCTTCTTGGGCTTCAGGGTCTTGGCGATGTAGTTGGCGGCGTACGGGCCTTGCTGGTCGTCGCGGCCGATGGTGCGGAAGAAGAAATGCGGCTTGATCGTGTCGGTGACCAGCGGCGAGGTCGCGCCCGGGGTGATGCCGACGATGCCCTCTTCCTCGTAGACCTTCACGGCGGCCACGGTCACGCCCGAGCACGCATGGGCCACGGCGAACTTGGCGCCGGAATTGACCACGCGGTTGGCGGCCGGCACGGCCTGCTTGGGTTCGCAGCCGTCGTCGATGAGGATGGGTTCGAGCTTCTTGCCCTTGACGCCGCCCTTGGCGTTGATGGTCTCGATCGCGGTCAATGCGCCGGCCTGGATCTGGTCGCCGTATTGCGTATTGGGGCCGGTCATGGGCTGGGGAATGCCGATCTTGATCGTGTCGGCGGCGTGCGCGGCGCCAGCCAAGGCAAGTGCCCCAAGCGCCATGGCTACCGGGGTAAGGCGATTCAGAAACTTCATGCGGAGTTCTCCAGCGAGGTTTTGAGCGGCTCTGTCCGACGCGGTTTATCGGTTGGGTAATCCGTTAATCCTCGTCGCCCGTCGCCGGCTTCTTGGGCAAAAACACGGTGTGGCCGGTATTCTGAAAGCAAGCCGTCATACTGTCACTGCGTGTAATCCCCAATATTTAGGCGCGCGCCTTTAATCGTGACGGATAGCCGGGGCAAACCTCTGAAATCGTTGGAGAATCCGCAAGAAAATCGTATTTATCATCTGGCGCGCCACGCGAAATTGTGCATCGAGATATATATCGCGGGCGATTAATACGCCGTTTAAAGACGCATTTAAATACAGTGCTTACGCAGGACTTACGAATAATAATTAACGTGCGCAGTTATTCATTGAATTCAAGCGCGGGGCGGCCCGAAAACCGCAGGCGCCCCGCCGCCTGGTCAGGCACTGGCCGGCTTGGCCAGATTCCACATCAGCGCGCGGAACGGCGCCAGCATGCTGATATTGACCGCGAGCTTGATCGCCAGGTCGCCCATCATCCATGTCATCCAGGGCGCGCCGGTGGCCGCGAATGCAACGCTGAAGAACACGGCCGTATCCAGGATGGCGCCGAGCACGCCCGACACCAGGGGCGCGCGCCACCAGCGCTGGTCGCGCAATCGGTCGAACACCTGAATGTCCACCAGTTGCGCGCAGATATAGGCCAGACCCGAAGCCAGCGCGATGCGCGGCGAGGCCACCCATACCGACACCACCAGGGCGGCGGCAAAGCCGAACCAGACCACCCTGCGCGCGGCCGCCGGGCCGAACCGGCGGTTCAGCACGTCCGTGACCAGGAAGGCGACCGGATAGGACAACCCGCCCCAGGTCAACCAATCGTTCAGCGGCACCTGCACCAGGATGTTCGAGCCGACCACCACCACCAGCATGCACAGCACGGCAATGGCGAACTGCGGCCGGCTCATGAGCGCAAAGCGCCGGGAGCCTGTGCCCCCGTCCGTGGCTGTCATTTGCCGAACTCCTCCGCCAGCTCGCGCGAGCGTCGGGCGGCGGCCGCCATGGCGTCTTCGACGATGGCGGCAAACCCGGCCGCGCCGAACGCATTGAGCGCCGCCGCCGTGGTGCCGCCCTTGGAGGTGACACGTTCACGCAGGGTGGCCAGCGGTTCAGAGGACTCGGCGGCAAGGCGCGTCGCCCCGGCCAGCGTGCCCAATGCCAGTTGCTTGGCCTGTTCTGCCGTCAGGCCGACCTTCTGGCCGCCCGCCACCAGCGCTTCCAGGAACAGGAATACATAAGCCGGGCCGCTGCCCGACAAGGCCGTCACGCCATCAAGCGCGGCGTCATCGGCGACCCACACCACTTCACCCACGCTGGACAGCAATCGCGCCGCCAGGTCGCGGTCGGCAGCGTCCACCCCGTCCAGCGCCGCCAGGCCGGTAATGCCGGCGCCCACCAGGGCCGGCGTGTTCGGCATGCAGCGCACCAGGCGCTTGAACGGCGCCTCGGGCGTACCGAGCCAGGCCGCCAGCGTATCGGCGCGGATACCGGCCGCCACGCTTACCACCAAAGTGTCTTCGCGCAACCATTGACGCGTGGAAGCCACAACGTCCTTCATGTTCTGTGGCTTGACAGCGAACACCCAGACGCGGCACCGCGCCAGGGCCTCGCCCGGAGCCGTCGCGGTGGTCATGCCGCGGGCCTGCCAGGCGGCATGCGAATCCTGGTTTATGTCAATGACATGTATGTTGCCGGCGGCGCATACTTTGCCGGCCAGGCCCGAGGCCAGGGCAGCGGCCATATTGCCGCCGCCGATGAACGCAATCGAAAGTTCGTTTTTCATAGGAGCCGATTGTAAACGGGAGTTCTCGTTGGGAAAAAAAAGAAAAATGTTCGTTCGCGCCTAAAACGCGCAATTTGACAGGCGTTTGGAGTGATGTGAAAGTCACGGTTTTGTCACAAACAATTCATAAGGTGTCGTGTTTTCTGCGCCCGGACAACCCGGTCGCGTCACGCCCAACTGGAGGAACCTCTCTATGCGATCCCACCGTATTGCCTTAACCTTTGCCGCCATCATGACGGCTTTTGCAGGCGCCTCCGCGCATGCCGCCACCGAGATCCAATTCTGGCACTCGATGGAAGGCGCGCTGGGCGATCGCGTGAACGGCCTGGTCGACGAATTCAACAAAAAGAACCCCGACTACCAAGTCAAGGCAGTCTACAAGGGCAACTACGGTGAATCCATGAACGCCGGCATCGCCGCGTTCCGCGCCGGCAACGCCCCGGACATCCTCCAGGTGTTCGAAGTCGGCACCGCCACCATGATGTACGCCAAGGGCGCCATCAAGCCGGTGCAGCAGATGTCGGAAGAAGTCGGCAACCCGATCGATCCGAAGGAATTCATCGGCGCCGTGGCCGGCTATTACTCGTCGGCCGACGGCAAGCTGGTGTCGATGCCCTTCAACAGCTCGACCGTGGTGTTCTACTACAACAAGGACGCCTTCAAGAAGGCCGGCCTGGACGCCGACAAGCCGCCCAAGACCTGGGAAGAGCTGGCCGCCGCCGGCCAGAAGCTGAAGGCCGCAGGTCAGGAATGCGGCTACACCACCTCCTGGCCGTCGTGGGTCCAGCTGGAAACGTTCTCGGCCTGGCATAACGTGCCGTACGCCACCAAGGACAACGGTTTCGGCGGCCTGGACGCCCGCATCGCCATCAACACCCCGCTGCACGTGCGCCACCTGGAAAACCTGGCCAAGCTGGGCAAGGAAGGCATCTTCATGTACGGCGGCCGCGGCGACGAGCCGAACTCGCTGTTCATCAGCGGCAAGTGCGCCATGATCACCGGTTCGTCCGGCCTGCGCGCCAACATCGCCAAGAACGCCAAGTTCGAATTCGGCACCTCGACCCTGCCCTACTACGCCGACGTGCAAGGCGCGCCGCAGAACACCATCATCGGCGGCGCTTCGCTGTGGGTCTTCGCCAACAAGAAGCCGGAAACCTACAAGGGCGTGACCGCGTTCTTCAAGTTCCTGGCCAGCCCGGAAATCGCCGCCCGCTGGCACCAGCAGACCGGCTACGTGCCCGTCACCAAGGCTGCCTACGAGCTGACCAAGAAGGACGGCTTCTACGACAAGAACCCGGGCACCGAAGTCGGCGTCAAGCAGCTGAACGTCGAAACCACCGCGCAATCGCGCGGCCTGCGCCTGGGCTTCCTGCCGCAGATCCGTGAAATCGAAGACGCCGAAATCGAACGCGTCGTTTCGGGCAAGGTCAGCGCCAAGGACGGCGCCGACAACATCGTCAAGCGCGGCAACGAGCTTCTGGAAAAGTTCGAGAAGAGTGTAAAGTAACGCCCTTCCGCGATACCGGCCCGGTCCTGTCAATCGGTATTTTCCATGCCGTGACAAGGACTTGGGCTGTTTTGCGCCAGGCAGTACAAGGCTTAAGGCCCTGCGGTTTTTAGGGCTTTAAGCCTCTCGTATTTTACGAAGGCGGTTTCAGGCGGCGGTTACTCCAACCGCCGCTTTTCTGTACCTTGGGTTCCCCCTATGGAAAAACGCGTTGTATTCGGGCACAAGACCTTGCCCTATCTGCTGCTCCTGCCGCAGATCATCATTACCGTGGTCTTCTTCTTCCTGCCGGCCGGCCAGGCCATGTGGCAATCGCTGCGGCTGGAAGATGCATTCGGACTGTCCTCCGAGTTCGTCGGACTGGACAACTTCATGGACCTGTTTTCGCAACAGGCCTACCTGGATTCCTTCCGCGTCACCGCCGTATTCTCGATCCTCGTGGCAGTGGTCGGTTTGGGCGTGTCCTTGCTGCTGGCCGTCATGGCAGATCGCGTCATCCGCGGCGCCGGCCTCTACAAGACGCTGCTGATCTGGCCCTACGCCGTGGCGCCCGCCGTGGTCGGCGTGCTGTGGCTGTTCCTGTTTTCGCCTTCCGTCGGCATCCTGGCCGTGGCCCTGCGCCATGCCGGCGTCGACTGGAACCCGCGCCTGGACGGCAACCAGGCCATGACCCTGGTGCTGATCGCCGCCGTGTGGAAGCAGGTGTCGTACAACTTCCTGTTCTTCCTGGCCGGCCTGCAATCGATTCCGCGCTCGCTCATCGAAGCCGCCGCGATCGACGGCGCAAGCCCGTCGCGCCGCTTCTGGAGCATCGTGTTCCCGTTGCTCTCGCCCACCACGTTCTTCCTGCTGGTGGTCAACATCATCTACGCCTTCTTCGACACCTTTGCCGTGGTGGACACGACCACGCAGGGCGGTCCGGGCACGTCGACCTCCATCCTGGTCTACAAGGTGTACAGCGACGGCTTCCGCGGCCTGGACCTCGGTTCGTCCGCGGCGCAGTCGGTGGTGCTGATGTTCATTGTGATTGCCTTGACGGTCGTGCAGTTCCGCTACGTCGACCGCAAAGTGCAGTATTGATTTTGTCCGAGGCTATAAACAATGGTTGAACGCCGTCCCTGGCTGGATATTCTGGCCCACGTCATTCTGCTCTGCGGCGTGGCGATGGTGGCATTTCCGCTCTACGTCACTTTCGTCGCGTCCACCCAGACCGCGCAGGAAGTGGCGTCCGCGCCGATGTCCCTCATCCCCGGCAAGCATTTCGTCGACAACTACATGCAGGCGCTGTTCGGCGGCTCGTCCGGCGGTTCGTCGGGCGCGCCCGTGGGCCGCATGATGTACGTCAGCCTGATCATGGCGCTGGCGATTTCCATCGGCAAGATCGCCATCTCGCTGCTGTCGGCTTTCGCGGTGGTGTATTTCCGCTTCCCCGGCCGCATGTTCTTCTTCTGGATGATCTTCGTCACCCTGATGTTGCCGGTCGAAGTCCGTATCGCGCCCACCTACAAGGTGGTGGCCGACCTCGGCCTGCTCAACAGCTACGCCGGGTTGACCTTGCCGCTGATCGCCTCGGCAACCGCCACCTTCCTGTTCCGCCAGTTCTTCCTGACGGTGCCGGACGAGCTGATCGAGGCCGCGCGCATCGACGGCGCGGGTCCGGTGCGCTTCTTCCGCGACGTGCTGCTGCCCTTGTCCAAGACCAGCATCGCCGCGCTGTTCGTGATCCAGTTCATCTACGGCTGGAACCAATACCTGTGGCCGCTGCTCGTGACCACGCAGGAAGACATGTACCCCGTCGTCATCGGCATCAAGCGGATGATCAGCGGCGGCGACAGCGTGACCGAATGGAACATCACCATGGCCACCGCCATGCTTGCGATGATCCCGCCCGCGCTGGTCGTCATCCTGATGCAGAAATGGTTCGTCAAGGGTCTGGTCGACACTGAAAAGTGACGGTCACCCGCCCTCGCCCACCCGAACACGACTCCGAACACGAATAACTCATGGCTACTCTCAGCTTTCGCAACGTCAAGAAAACCTATGCCGGCAATGTGCCGGTCATCCATGGCATCGACATGGACGTCAAGGACGGTGAATTCATCGTCATCGTCGGCCCCTCGGGCTGCGGCAAATCCACGCTGATGCGCATGGTCGCCGGCCTGGAAACCGTCACCGGCGGCGAAATCGTCATCGACGACAAGGTCGTAAACAACCTGGAACCCGCCGAGCGCGACATCGCGATGGTGTTCCAGAACTACGCGCTCTACCCGCACATGACCGTGTTCGAGAACATGGCCTACGGCTTGAAGATCCGCAAGTTCTCCAAGGACGAGATCAAGAAGCGCGTGGACGCGGCCGCGCAGATCCTGGAACTCGGTCACCTGCTGGACCGCCGCCCGCGCGCCCTGTCCGGCGGCCAGCGCCAGCGCGTGGCCATGGGCCGCGCCATCGTGCGCGAACCCAAGGTGTTCCTGTTCGACGAACCGCTGTCGAACCTGGACGCCAAGCTGCGCGTGGCGATGCGCCTGGAAATCATGAAGCTGCATCGCCGCCTGGGCACCACCAGCCTGTACGTGACCCACGACCAGGTCGAGGCCATGACGCTGGCCCACCGCATGATCGTCATGTACCAGGGCGTGCCCGAGCAGATCGGCACGCCGATGGAAGTGTTCGAAAAGCCCGCCTCGACCTTCGTCGCCGGCTTCATCGGTTCGCCGCCGATGAACCTGATGGAAGTCAACGTCGCGGGCGACGGCACGGTGCAGACGCTGGACGGCATCGCGCTGGACATCTCGCCGCTGCAGGTGCCCTCGCAAGTGCGCGGCCGCAAGATCATCATGGGCATGCGTCCCGAGCACATGCTGCTGAACACCCAGGGCGTGCCGGCCGAAGTCGAAATGGTCGAAACGCTGGGTTCCGAACAGCTGGTCCACAGCCGCTGCGGCAAGAACATGCTGGTCGTGCGTTGCACCACGCGCCAGCTGTCCGAGTCGTCGGCCAAGGTCGGCGACCGCGTCAGCCTGGGCCCGGACGGCCGCCATCCGCTGCACTGGTTCGAGGCCGACAGCGGCCGCCGCGTGCAAGGCCTGTAAAGCCATCGCTGGACGGAAGCGGCGGCTGCGCCCGCCCGCTTCCGTCTCACCCGCTCCCGGCCGGGAACGGGCTTCCCCCCGATCAATACGTGTACGTCATCATGGTGCCGATGGTGTACTGCGCGCGATCCCGCACGATGGGACTGTCCGCCGCGTCGCCGTACAGGCGCCGCGCTTCCGCCGACGTGGTCCACGACCAGGACTTGGAGAGCGGCACGGCCCAGGTCGCGCCCAGACCCACGCTTTCCAGACCGCCCTTGGGCGTGTACTTGCGATAGCCGGACTTTGCCGACTGGTTGCCGCTGACGCCATACCAGGTGCGCATGTAATTGCCGTCGCCGAAAGTGCCGGACAGCGCCAGCGAAATCGCCCCGGCGCTACCCTCGTACACGGTGGTGCTGGCTCCCAGGTTGAACATGGTGTAAGCGCTGCCTACGTCGCGGTTGTCGCCCTTCTTGAATGCATGCGCCACCGTTGCCGACAGGGTCACTGGGCCTATCGTCGTTTCAGCGTCCATACCGATCTGCGCGCGGCTTTCGATGTCGCCCATGCCGCGCAGCTTGTCCGAGCCCTGGAACCCCTTCTTGTGGTCCTTGCGCGAAGCGCTGGGCGCAAGATAAAAGCGGAACGTGCTGTCCAGGGCCTGGGTTTCCCAGCCCAGGCCGTGGTCGGTGCTGAGGAAGAAGCCACCGGGGCTGCGCACGCCCAGGCCGATGATCGGCACGGCGGAATACTCGTCGCTGCCGCTGTAGCGCGGCGCGTAGCCCGCGCCCAGCGTGCCGTAGAACAGCCATTCGTCGGCCGGCCCCTCCCCCGTCGCCACCGTCAACCCGCGCGAGCTGGCCCCGCGCTGGCCGTAGACGGAACTGTTCGCAGCGTCATCGGCCAGGGACAGTCCCGGGACTAAAGCCAGCAGGCAAGCAGCGCCGGCGCCGCGCGTAAGCAGGGTGGAACGGATTTTTCGCTTCATAACAGCTTCCAAGAAACGAGGTTGAGGGGGGTAAAACCGTGGAGCCGGGAACGGCCCCATCTATTGGGTGATTGCGCCCTGCTTGGCCTGGCGCATCAGCGCCATCGCCATCGTCGACACCGAGGCCACCAAGGACTCGCTGGTGTCGGAATTGCTCATGACCAGCACCGCCAGCTTGTCGCGCGGCGCCAGCACCAGACGCGAATGGAAGGCTTCAGTGGCGCCGCTATGCAGGCGCAATGGCGTGCCGGCGATATCGTCGCCACAGGGCGCAGCGAGCCAGGACAAGGCCAGGCGGCATTCCAGCGCCAACCCGCCTTCCACCGTTTCCATGTCGAGCACGGCGCGGGCCGAGTCGGCATTCAGCACGCGTCGGCCTTGGTAAAGACCGTCGGCAAAAAGCATGCTGGAGAAGCGCGCCATCTCCGAAGTGCTGAGCCAAAGGCCGTCGGCCGCTTCGTTGGGCTGAGGCGCTTCGGTCCAGGGCGCGCCGCGACGGTAGCCCGAGGCGCGCAGTTCGAGCATGCGCGGATCGGGATGGAACCCGGCGCGCGGCATGTTCAGCGGCTGCAGGATGGTGCGGCGCACGTAGGTGTCGAACGGTTCGCTCGCCACATGCGCAACCATGTCCCCCAGCAGGGCGTAGGCCATGTCAGCGCGCGCGCGTCCCATGGTGTCTTCCAACGATCCTGGGTGCACGGCCAGCAGATTGCGGGCGGTGAAGGGATGCGTGCCCAGCCATTGCATGGCGCCGCGGCGCGGCTGGATGTCCCAATCGGGTAGCGCCTGCGAGGCCGGCTGGTCCAGCGCCAGACGCCCGTCATCGGCGGCGCGCAGCACGCCCGCGGCCGTGACGATTTTGGTGATGGTCCCTACGCGGTACAGCGTGTCGCTGGTGGCGCTGCGGTGGCGCAGCGGGTCCGCGTAGCCGAAGCCCGTGCTCCACACCACGCGCTGGTCGTCGACGATTGCGATCGACAGGCCCGGCACGTCGGAAGCGTCCATGTCATAGGGGATGCGCTGGGCCAGGTAACCCACCACCGCCTTGTAGTCGCCCTGGGCGATCGGCGACGGCGCGTCGGGAGGAACGCCCTGGCAACCGCCCGCGGCGACCAGCAACATACCTACGGCAACCAGGCGGCTGAGGGAAAACATGGCTTGCGGCAAGACCTCTGAAGAGAACTGCCGTCATGCTATCCAGGCGCCTGCCCGCGATCTTTCCCGCTTTGTATGGAGTTTGTGAAGATTGCGGCGGCGGATTGTGAAGTTTGTTTACGTTGTGCCGCGCCGCACCCCGCCAGGCTTCAGGCGGTCTTCCAGGCAACCACGAAACGCGCGCCGCCCAAGGGGCTGTCGCTTGCCTGCACGGTCCCGTTGTGCCAGCGAGCCACCCGGCTCACGATGGCCAGGCCCAACCCCACCCCGCCCGTCCCGCGGTCGCGGCTTTCGTCCAGGCGGATGAAAGGTTCGAAGATCCGTTCGCGGTCGGCAGGCGGGATGCCGGGGCCGTCGTCGTCCACGATCAGCACGTACTCGCGCGCGCCCGGACTGATCAAGCTGACCTGGACCTGCCGGCCGGCATGCCGGATGGCGTTCTGCAGCAGGTTGAGCAAGGCGCGCGTCATGTAGCGCTGGTGCAAGTGCACCTCGGGCACCTGGCACAGTGCCACTTCGCAGCGCACGCCCGACACGCCGGCCTCGAAGCCGGCATGCTGCACCACCGAATCCAGCCAGCCGCGCGCGTCCTGCGGCTGCAGCGCCACGCCGTCGCCCTTGTGTTCCAGGCGCGCGTACATCAGCAATTCCGAGGCCATGGCGTCCAGTTCGGCCACGTCGCTCTTCATTTCCTCGACCAGGCGCTTGCGTGCGGCCGGGTCGTCCTCGCGGTCCATCATGTCCAGTTCGAACGACAGGCGCGCGATCGGCGTGCGCAGCTCGTGCGACACGGCATTGGTCAGGTCGCGCTGGTTGCCCACCAGCGCGCTGATGCGGTCTGACATCTGGTTGAAGGTGTCGCCCAGGTTGCGGATGCTGGAATGGCGCGACAGGCGCGCCCGGGCTTGCAGGTCGCCCTGGCCCATGCGCAGGGCGGCGGTCTTCAGGGCCTCCAGGTCGCGCCAGATGGGCAGCGCCCACACCAGCATGAAGGCGCACAGCAACAGGCCCAGGGCGGAATACACCGCGGCCATCAGCCAGGGGCCGATGTCCGGCTCGGGCGGCAGCTTGACCTCCAGCCATTGCCTGCCCGGACCGGGAATCGCCGCCACAAAGGTCTGCTGCTTGTCGCGCACGAAGAAGCTGCCGGACTCCACCATGGCGCGCTCGTCCTTGGTGGCGCCGTAGCTTTCGGCGTCGACCACCTTGAGCGCCAGGCCGTAGTACGGCGCCAGCGCGTCGCGCACGTGCGCCTCGCGCTCGGATGGCGGCACGCGGCTCAGTTCCTGCACCAGGCTGTGGATCTGGCCCCGCACCGCTTCGCGCGCGTAGGCGTCGCTGACGGGTTCGAAGAAGTAGTTGGCGGATCGGTCCACGACTTCGTTGGAAATGACGAAGCCCACCGCCAGCACCACGAACAGCCGCAGGACAAACTTAAGCATCACCGCCCTCGTGCGCCTTGGGCGAGAACAGATAGCCCTTGCCCCACACGGTCTTGATGCGCGCCGGATCGCGCGGGTCGTCATCCAGCTTGCGCCGCAGCTTGCTGACGCAGACGTCGACGCTGCGGTCCAGTCCGTTGAATTCGATGCCGCGCACCGCATTGAGCAAGTCGTCGCGGGTCAGCACCTGGCCGGCCTGGCTGGCCAGCGCCCAGAGCATCTCGAACTCCATTGTGGTCAGGTCCACTTCGGAACCGGCATGCACCACGGCGCGCGTACGCCGGTCTATGACCAGCGGACCGAACTCCAGGCGCTCCGGCGGCTCGTCCAGCTGGCTGTGCCGACGCAGCAGCGCCCGTACCCGCGCCAGCAGCACGCGCGGCTCCACGGGCTTGATGACGTAGTCGTCCGCGCCCGACTCCAGGCCCAGGATCTGGTCCAGGTCGTCCTCGCGGGCCGTCAGCATGAGGATGGGGGCTGATGAAAACGCGCGCAGATCACGGCAGACCTGCAGGCCGTCACGGCCGGGCAGCATCAGGTCCAGAATGGTAATGGCCGGGTCATGCCTGCGGAATGCCTCCACCGCGTGATCGCCGCGGTAGGCCTGGGCAACATGGAAACCGTGCTGCTCCAGGAACTGCGCGATCAGGCGCGATAGTTTCGGATCGTCTTCGACTAACAAGGCCTTGGTCATGGTGTCCAGACAGAAAAAGTGAGGTCGATGGCGCCGCATTCTACGCAAATGCGGCGGGCGCGCGTTCGACCGGAACGCGCCGAGCCGGTTCCCGGGCCGTCGGAAGAACAAAAAAACCGGGCCGGAAGACTGTCGCTTCCGGCCCGGTTTCCTGCGGAACCGCCAGGAGGTCCGCCGGTCTCGCGGGCCGGCGGCCCGCGCCTGGACTTACTTGTAGACGGTCTTGGAACCGTCCTTGTGCCAGGTGAACACGTCGAACTGGAAGTTCGTCAGGTCACCCTGCTTGTTCCAGGACACCTTGCCGATCGGCGTATCGAAGGAATTGGCGTGCAGGTACTTGGCGACCTTGGTCGGGTCGTCGCTGCCAGCGCCCTTGATGCCGTCCGCGATGACCTGGGTGGCCGTGTAGGCGGTCATCTGGAAGGCGCCGCTGGCGTTGCGCTTCTTGGCTTCGAAGGCCTTGACGATGTCGGCGTTGGCGGCGTTCTGGGTGAAGTCGGCCGGCAGCGTCAACAGCATGCCTTCGACGGCGTCGCCGGCGATGGCGTTGATGTCGGGGTTGCCCGTGCCTTCCGGGCCCATCCACTTGGCCTTCACGCCCTGTTCGGCCGCCTGGCGCAGCAGCAGGCCCATTTCAGGGTGGTAGCCGCCGTAATAGACGAAGTCCACGCCCTGGCTCTTCAGCTTGGTGATGACGGCCGAGTAGTCGCTGTCGCCGGCGTTGATGCCTTCGAACACGGCGACGGCCACGCCGCCCTTCTCCAGGTCGTTCTTGACCGCGGTGGCGATGCCCTGGCCGTAGGACTGCTTGTCATGCAGCACGGCGACCTTCTTGGGCTTGATCTTGTCCAGGATGAACTTGGCGGCGGCAGGACCTTGCTGGTCGTCGCGGCCGATGGTGCGGAAGATGAACTCGTAGTTCTTGCCGTCGGTCAGGGCCGGCGACGTGGCGGACGGCGTGACCATGACCACGCCTTCATTGTTGTAGACGTCGGCGGCGGCGATGGTGGCGCCCGAGCAGACGTGGCCCACGACGAAACCGATCTTGCTGTTGACCACGCGGTTGGCGGCGACCGGGCCTTGCTTGGGTTCGCAGCCGTCGTCGATCACGACGGTTTCCAGCTTCTTGCCGTTGATGCCGCCGGCGGCGTTGATGCGCTCGACTGCGGTATCGACCCCTTCACGGACCATATCGCCATACTGCGTGACCGCGCCGGTGGTGGGGCCGACGACGCCGATCTTGATGGTTTGCGCTTGCGCTCCCGAGGCAAACGCCAGACCGGCTGCGACGCCCAGCGCTGCAATGACCGGGGTCAGACGAAATACTGGCTTCATGTGTGGACTCCTCTAATGATTTGTAATCGTTAGTTTTTTGCACCGGGTCGGACGCCGGATCATCTCCAGGCCAAGCATGCCTGCTGGACTGCCCTTTGCAGGGGTTTCGGCCCTGGTCACGCCCGGTTGCATTGCGATTGCACGGCAAGCATACACTGAAAAATTGCCCTTCTCAGGCCAGTTTTCGACCACTTTGATACCCGTCCGATTATTGCGCTGCGGCATTGTTCGGGGTGCGCCCTTATGCCCGCTGGCGTATATGCAAAAGACGATTTATTCGTTTGCGTTACTAAGGCCACGCGGCATCATGGCCGCCATGAGACTCCAACCGATCATCGTCCCCGGATGGAAAAACTCCGGACCGCAACACTGGCAATCGCGCTGGATGGCCCTGCTGCCGCATGCGCGCCGCGTCGAGCAACGCGACTGGGAACATCCGGCTCCCGGCGAATGGATCGCGGCGCTGGCGACCGAGGTGAACGAGGCCCGCAGCCCCGTGCTCCTGATCGCGCACAGCCTGGGTTGCCTGATCAGCGCCGCCCTGCCGGTGCCGCTGCGCGCCAAGGTCGCGGGCGCGCTGCTGGTGGCGCCTGCCGACGTGGAACGCGAAAATGCTCCCGCCTGTTTGAGAAGCTTCGGACCTGTGCCACGGCATTCCCTGCCCTTCCAAAGCGTGGTGGTGGCGAGCGACGACGATCCCTATTGCCAGCTGGAACGCGCCCGCGCGTTTGCGCGCGATTGGGGCAGCCGGCTGGTGGTCGTGCCGGGCGCTGGCCACATCAACGCCGAGAGCGGCCTGGACGACTGGCCGCAGGGCTTGAAGCTCCTGGGCGCGCTGCGCCGGCGCGCGGTGTGGCGGGTGACGCCGCCGCCCGAGCGGATCGCGCCCATACCGGCACGGCCGCTGTCGCATCAGGCCTGACTCATTTCCGATGCTGAAAAAAACGGAGCCGCGAGGCTCCGTTTTTCATGTGGCGTCGGCCGCTATCACTGCAGCAGGCTGCGCAGCATCCAGGCGTTCTTTTCGTGCACGTCCAGGCGCTGCGTCAGCAGGTCGGCCGTGGGCTGGTCGTTGGCGGCATCGGCCTTCTCGAAAGCGGCGCGCGCCGTCTTGGCGACGGATTCGTTGGCGGTCACCAGCAGACGCACCATTTCCAGGGCTTCCGGCACCGAGTCCGGCTCGGCGATCGAGGACAGCTTGCTGAATTCGCGGTAGGTGCCCGGCGCGTAGTGGCCCAGCGCGCGAATGCGCTCGGCGATGCTGTCCAGCGCGTTCCACTCTTCCGTGTACTGGGTCATGAACATCAGGTGCAGCGTGTTGAACATCGGCCCCGTGACGTTCCAGTGGAAATTGTGCGTCATCAGGTACAGCGTGTACGAGTCGGCCAGCAGCTTGGACAGTTCGCCGGCGACTGCGGCGCGGTCCTTGTCCGAGATACCGATGTTGATGCGCGGAACGCTGGAGGTCTTCTTGGGGGACTTGGCCATTGCTAGCTCCTAGGGATGAATGTGCGAAACAAGGATAACACTGCAAATACGGCGAAATGCCGCAATATCCGCCGCTTTTATCAAACAGTCCTGCGACCTTTTGACGCGGCGCAAACCGCGCGCGCGAAGCCGCCTGAAAGCGGCCCGGGAATCAATCCTGCACTGCCGCGACCTCGTCGGTCAGCATCTTCACGCCGGGCAGCTCGCAGGCATAGACCGCTTGCGCCAGCGCCTCGATGGCGGCCAGCCGCGGGAAACTGCGGCGCCAGGCCAACACCACGCGGCGCTCCGGCACGTGGCCGTCAAATGGCAGATAGCGCAGCAGGCTGTTGGAAGGCGGCTGCTCCGGCACCGCGGTCACGGGCAGCACGGTCACGCCGATGCCGGCCGCGACCATGTGGCGGATGGTCTCGAGCGAGGAGCCTTCGAAGGTGCGCTGGATGCCGTCGCTGGCCGCCGAAAAGCGCGACAGCTCGGGACAGACTTCGAGCACCTGATCGCGGAAGCAGTGGCCGCTGCCCAGCAGCAGCATGGTCTGCTGCTTCAGGTCCTGCGCGTCGATCGCCTGGCGCCGGGCGAGCTCGTGGTCATTGGGCACGGCCACCACAAAGGGCTCGTCGTACAAGGGTTGCATGACCAGGCCGGCCTCCGGCAGCGGCAAAGCCATGATGGCGCAATCGATCTCGCCCTGGCGCAGCAGCTCGACCAGGCGCACCGTGAAATTCTCCTGCAGCAGCAGCGGCATCTGCGGGGTGCGGCGGATCTGCTCCGGCACCAGCCGCGGCAACAGGTACGGACCTATGGTGTGGATGACGCCGACGCGCAAGGGGCCGGCCAACGGGTCGTGCCCCTGGCGCGCGATCTCCTTGATGCTGGCGCTTTCTTCCAGCACCTTCTGCGCCTGCGCCACGATGCGCTGGCCGATGGGGGTGACGCCGACCTCGGCGCCGCCACGCTCGAACAGCGTCACGCCCAATTCGTCCTCGAGCTTGCGTATCGCTACCGAGAGCGTGGGCTGGCTGACGAAACAGGCCTCGGCCGCCCGGCCGAAATGCCGTTCGCGCGCAACGGCGACGATGTACTTGAGTTCGGTGAGAGTCATGGTGGACTACGCCCCCGGGGTTATGCCCCAGCCTTGCGGCTGGCGCTTGCTAGATTAAGGTTGGCGGCTGGCTGCATGGTCAGGTGCGCAGGAAATCCTCGCGCCCGCGCATCCAGCGCGCCAGGTGCGCCTCGACCGCGGCCGGATGTTCGGCGCGCAGCCAGACCGCGGCATCGCGCGCGTCTTCAGCAATGGCCGCGTCCGTTTCCAGGTCGGCGAAGCGCAGCAGCGCCATGCCGGACTGGCGCGTACCCAGGAACTCTCCCGGACCGCGCTGTTCCAGGTCACGGCGGGCGATTTCAAAACCGTCCGAGGTCTCGAACATGGCCCGCAGGCGTTCGCGCGCCACTTGCGACAGCGGCGTCTGATAGAGCAGCACGCAGACCGATTCGGCGGTGCCGCGCCCTACCCGGCCGCGCAGCTGATGCAGTTGCGCCAGCCCGAAACGCTCGGCGTGTTCGATCACCATGAGCGAGGCGTTCGGCACGTCCACGCCCACTTCGATCACAGTGGTGGCGACCAGCAGGTCGACTTCGCCATCGCGGAAGGCCTGCATCACGGCGGCCTTTTCGGCTTGCGGCAGCCGGCCGTGCACCAGCCCGATGCGCAGGTCCGGCAGGTCGACCCGCATGCCTTCGTAGGTGTCCACGGCGGTCTGGAGTTCCAGGGCTTCGCTTTCCTCGACCAGCGGACAGACCCAGTAGGCCTGCTGCCCGCCGCGCGCGGCCTGGGCAATGTGGGCGATGACTTCCTCGCGCCTTGCGTCCGACACCAGCTTGGTCAGCACGGGACTGCGCCCCGGCGGCAGCTCGTCGATGACGGACACGTCCAGATCGGCGAAGAAGGTCATGGCCAGCGTGCGCGGGATCGGCGTCGCGCTCATGTTGAGCTGGTGCGGCACGTTGCGCCCGCGCACGGTTTCGCCCTTGCGCGTCAGCGCCAGGCGCTGTCCGACGCCGAAGCGGTGCTGCTCGTCCACGATGGACAAGCCCAGGTGGTGGAATTCGACGTGATCCTGGATCAGCGCCTGCGTGCCCACGACCAACTGCACGCTGCCGTCAGCGGCGGCGGCCGCCGCTTCACGGCGCGCCTTGGCGGACAGGCTGCCGCTCAGCCAGGCCACATTCACGCCCAATGGCTGCAGCCACGACACCAGTTTGCGGAAGTGTTGCTCGGCCAGAATTTCGGTGGGCGCCATCAGCGCCACCTGCGCGCCGCTGGCGATGGCCTGGGCGGCGGCGATGGCCGCCACGACCGTCTTGCCGCTGCCCACATCGCCCTGCAACAAGCGATGCATGGGATACGGCTTGGCCAGATCGGCGGAGATTTCCTGAACCACGCGCTCCTGCGCGCCAGTCAGTTTGAACGGCAAGGTTTCGTACAGCCTGGCGACCAGGCCGCCGGCCTCGTTGCGCACGGGCAGCGACTCGGCTTCCTTTATCCGGCGCGCGGCCCGCGCGGCCGCCAGCGACAATTGCTGCGCGAGCAGTTCATCGAACTTGATGCGCCGCCAGGCGGGATGCACGCGGTCCAGCAAGGCCTGCTCGGACTCGCCCTGCGCAGGCGTATGCAGCGCGCGGATGGCTGGCTCGAACGGCGGCAGGTCATAGCGCGCCCGCGCCTCGTCGGGCAAGGTGTCGGACAGGTCGGCGCGGTCCAGCGCCTGCGCGATGGCGCGGCGCAACGTCAGTTGCGGCAGCCCTTCGGTACTGGGATAGACCGGCGTGAGCGCCGTGGGCAGCGGCGCATCGGCATTGGTCATGCGCGGATGCACCATCTCGCGCCCGAACAGGCCGCCGCGGACCTCGCCGCGCGCACGCAGGCGCTTGCCCACGGTGACTTGCTTCTGCTGGCTGGGGTAGAAGTTCAGCCAGCGCAATTGCAGTTCGCCGCTGTCGTCCGCCAGCGTGGCGGTCAGCTGGCGCCGGGGCCGGTAGAGGACCTCGGATTTGGTGATCTCGCCCTCGACCTGCCCGGCAAAACCGGGCCGCAGGGCGCTGATCGGCATGATGCGGGTTTCGTCCTCGTAGCGCAGCGGCAGGTGCAGCACGAAGTCCTCGGGCAGCACCAGACCCAGGTTACGGAGCTTGCGCTCCGTATCCGTCATTGCACGGCCGGCGCCTTTGTTGTCGGCGCCGGGTCGCTTGGAAGCCGCGGCTGCGGCCGGCATGGAGAAACGAACCCCTGGATCGAAAAGTCCGGACGGGCCTTACAGGACCAGGATGGCTTCGACTTCGAACTGCGCGCCCTTGGGCAGGCTGGCCACGCCGATGGTCGAGCGCGCCGGGAACGGCTGGGGAATGATCTCGGCCATGATGGCGTTGGCGGCCGTGAACTTGCCCAGGTCGGTCAGGAACAGTGTCAGCTTGACCACATTGTCCAACGTGCCGCCGGCAGCCTTGATGACTTCCTGCATGTTGGCGAAAGCCTGACGCACCTGCGCATCGAAGTTCTCGGAGACCAGGTCGCCAGTGCCCGGCTCCAGGCCGATCTGGCCCGAGAGGTAGACAGTCTTGGTGCCGCTTACGGCAACCGCTTGCGAGTAAGGGCCTACCGCGGCGGGCGCGGTGTCGGTATGGATGATTTGCTTGCTCATGGGCGGAATCCTTCGAAAGTCGGATAGAAACTACAACTATCGAAGTTTATCCAGCAATAGACATTTGCGAAAGTGGCTGGATGCCCTAGGGTGGCTGCACGACGGAACCAGAAGTACTTGCCACAGGGCCGGACAAGCCAAGCCCAGTGCAGCTTCGTTATAATCATCAGGCTATCCCGCAGCATTTCAAACGAGGCGTTTCCCTTGAAGAACACCAGCCTGCAAGCCAAGTTGGACTACTGGGCAAAGGTGCGCCGCTCCAACTACGCGGCCAGCATGCGCCTGGAAGGCTACCCGGCCACGCCCGCCGACGCCAAGCGCGAACTGCCCTCGCGCGAAACGGTGTTGCGCGCCTATCGCAAGCCCGCCTGACATTGGACAAGTACGGCACCGGACAGGATCCGTACTGCTACCCCGGCAGCTTCACGCTGCGCAACCGGCTGGACATCCGGGACGATGCGCTGCTCGCGCAGGCTGAGCAAGATCTTTCCGAGATCGCCGCCAGCCAGATCGACTTTTCCCTGCCTCCCTACGACCTTGCGTACCTGAAGCGACTCCATCGCACGCTCTTTCAGGATCTCTACGACTGGGCGGGCGAGTTGCGCACCATCGATATCTCAAAAGGCGGCACGCGCTTCTGCAATACAAGCAGGATCGAACCCGAGGCCGACAAGATTTTCGCGGCCCTGGCGCGGGCCAACTGGTTCAAGGAGCTGCCGCGCTCCGCGCTGATCGCCGAGGCAGCCGTCGCCTACGGCGACTTGAACATGATCCACCCCTTCCGTGAAGGCAACGGGCGCGCTCAACGTCTCCTGTTCGAACACCTCATCATCAATGCCGGCTACGAGATCAGTTGGTGGTCAGTGGTGCAACGGGAATGGGTCGACGCCAACGTCGCCGCCGTGATCTGCGACTACGCGCCGCTGGAGGCGGTGTTCCAACGCTGCGTCGGCCAGCCGATAGCCGGCTAATCCAAACCAGGCAATCCCGGGCTATCGATATCCCCCCGATGCTCCCGCAACAGGTCGTACAGGGCCTGCGCCGCCACCGATAACGTGCGGCCCTTGCGCCGCACCAGGTAGAGCGGACGGGTCAGGGCCTTGCCGGCCAGCGGCACGATGCGCAGGTCGGCGCCGCCGAAATGGAACAGCGTCATCGCCGGCACCACCGAGATGCCCAGCCCCGCGCGCACCAACCCCGTTGCCGTGGCCAGGTGTTCGACCTCGAACACCGGCGCCGGTGCGTCGGCCCCCAAGGCCGCGTCCAGATGCTTGCGCACGCTGCTGCCGCGCGCAAGCTGGATCATGGGATAGCGCAGGATGTCGCGCAGCCGGGCGCGGCCCGCCCCTGCCAGCGGATGATCGGCGCGACAGACCAGAAAATAACGGTCCGCATGCAGGAACTCGCTGTCCAGGTCGTTCATGTCCGGCCGTCGCGAGGCCACCGCGAAATCCACCTGCCCTGCCTGCACCAGGTCCAGGCAGGGATCCAGCAGGGCATCGCGCAGGTCCACCGTGATGCCTGGATAGGACTCGCGAAAGCGCGCCAGCAGCCCCGGCAGCCAGCCCGCGGCAAGCGAGGGCAAAGCCGCGAGCGCCACCCGTCCGCGACGCCTGGCGGCGTGGTCGCGCAGATCCTCCATGACCAGGTCCATGTCGGCCAGCAGCCTGCGCGCCGTCGCGTCCAGCACTTGCCCCTCGACCGTCAGCTCCACATGGCGCGTGTTGCGGTCGAACAGGCGCATGCCCGCGCTGTCCTCCAGTTGGCGGATCAGGGCGCTGAAGGCCGGCTGCGTCAGGTGGCAGCGTTGGGCCGCCCGGGTGAAGTGTTTTTCGTCGGCCAGCGCCACGAACGCGCGCAATTGCCGGGCAGACAGATTCATGGCTTTTCTCTATGAATTGATCCGATCTTTCTATTTTACTGATGAGCCGAGCGTGCCTATAGTGGGCCTCAGACACCTAGACCCCTGCCCTGACTCCGTATGTCCCTAGCCCCCCTCCACATAGGCTGCGCCTCCGGGTTCTCCGGCGACCGCAGCGACGGCGCCGCCGCCGTGGTGCGCACGCTGATCGCCCGCGGCGGCGGCGTGCTGATTTACGAAACGCTGGCCGAGCGCACGCTGGCGTTGGCCCAGTTGGCCCGCAACGAAGACCCGGAGCGCGGCTACGAGCCCTTGCTGGACGAACTGGTCGGCCCGGTGCTGGCCGACTGTCTGCGCCACGGGATCTGCATCGTCGGCAACTTCGGCGCGGCCAACCCTGCCGCCGCAGCCCGGCGCATTGCCGCGCTGGCCCGGCAGCAAGGCCTGCCCGCGCCGCGCATCGCAGTGGTACATGGCGACGCGCTCTCCAGCGATGCGCAACGCGAACTGCTGCGCCAGCGCCTTGGCGGCGCGCTGGATGGGCGGGACGTGGTCAGCGCCACCGCCTACCTCGGCGCCGCCGAGATCGCAGAGGCGCTGCGGGCCGGCGCGCAGATCGTGGTCGCGGGCCGCGTGTCGGACCCATCGCTCACGCTGGGCCCGGCGCTGGCCCATTTCGGCTGGGCCATGGACGATTGGCAGCGCCTGGGCCGTGCCACCATGGCCGGCCATATGCTGGAGTGCGGCCTGCAGGTCACCGGCGGCTACTTCTGCGTGCCCGGCTTGAAGGATGTGCCAGACGTGCACGCCGCCGGCTTTCCCATCGCCGAGATCGATGCGGATGGCGAATTCGTGATCGGCAAGGCCGACGGTACCGGCGGCATGGTCGATGCGCGCACCGTCAAGGAACAACTGCTGTACGAAGTGCACGATCCCGCGCGCTACCTGACGCCGGACGTCGTCGCCGACCTGAGCCGTGCCGAGGTGGCGGAACTGGGCGGCGATCGGGTGGCGGTGCGCGGCATCACCGGCCACGCGCGTCCCGCCGAACTCAAGGTCAACGTCTGCTACCGCGGCGGCTGGCTGGCCGAAGCCGAGATCTCCTATGCCGGGGTGCAGGCCGAAGCACGCGCCCGTCTGGCCGCCGATATCGTGCGCAAGCGCCTGGACCCGGCTCTGCGCCTGCGCGCCGACCTCATCGGCGCCATCAGCATCCTGGGCGATGACGCCGGCAGCATGCTGTCCGCCCTGCCCGACGGCCATGCGCGCGACGTGCGCCTGCGCGTCGCGGCCGAACACATGGACCGCAAGCTTGCCGAAAGCGTGCTGCGCGAAGTGACTGCCCTGTATACCTGCGGCCCGGCCGGCGGCGGCGGCGTGCGCACCGCGTTGCGCCCGCGCCTGAACATGCTGTCCTGCACCCTGCCGCGCGACGCCGTGCCCAGCGGCTGGACCTTCCTGGAGGAAGCCCCGCAATGAATCCGCCGCTGATCTCGGTCCCCCTGTACCGCCTGGCGCACAGCCGTTCCGGCGACAAGGGCGACATCTCCAACCTGAGCCTGATCGCCTGGGATCCGGAATGCTACGACGTGCTGGATGCACAGGTCACCGAGGCCCGCGTCGCCGACTGGTTCGCGTACCGCCGCCCCAGCCGCGTCACCCGCTACGCGCTGCCCACGCTGCATGCGATGAACTTTGTGCTTGAAGGCGTGCTGGACGGCGGCGTCAACGATGCCCTCAACCTGGACACGCACGGCAAGAGCCTCTCTTTCAGATTGCTGGACATGACGGTCGAGGTCAGCCCCGCGCTGGCCAGCCGCCTGCCCGACATACCCGGCGACCGTCCCGCGGACGCCTGATTTCGATTCCTATAAAAATCCACAGGAGACACACATGCGCATTGCTTCCAAAGGCCGGCTGGCCTTGCTGCTGGCCGCCGCCCTGCCCTTGAGCGCCATGGCCCAGTTCCCCGCCAAGCCCATCACCTTCATCGTGCCGTTCGCCGCCGGCAGCGCCACCGACCAGATCGGCCGCGCCATCGGCCAGGGCGTCACCGAACAGACCGGCCAGGCCGTGGTGATCGAGAACAAGCCCGGCGCCAGCGCGATGATAGGCGCCGCGGCCGGCGCCCGCGCGGCCCCCGACGGCTACACCGTGCTGATCACCACAAACACCACGCATGCCGCCAACGAGCACCTCTACAAGACGCTGACATACGATCCGGTCAAGGACTACGCGCCGCTGACCCTGCTGGGCAAAGGCGGCCAGATCATGGTGGTCAATCCCAATTCGCCGGCCAAGACGGTTGGCGACTTCCTGGCCCAAGCCAAGCAAGCGCCCGGCAAGCTGAGCTTCGGCAGCGGCAGCTCCAGCAGCCGCATCGCCGGCGAACTGCTGCAACAGATGGCGGGCGTGCAACTGCTGCACGTGCCATATAAGAGCAATCCGCTGGCGGTCACGGACCTGCTGGGCGGCCAGATCGACATGATGATCACCGACACCGCCACCGGCCTGCCGCAAGTCAAGTCGGGCAAGCTGCGCGCGTTGGGCGTGACCGGCCAGGCACGCTCGCCGCTGGCGCCGGACGTACCCACCATCGCCGAGGCTGGCGTGCCAGGCTATGAAATGGGCTACTGGTTTGCCGCGTATGCGCCCGCCGGCACGCCGCCTGATGTGGTCAAGCGCTTGAACGAATTGCTGGTCAAGGCCACTTCAAGCGCGCCTGCCAAGCAGTTCTATGCGCAAACGGGCACGGACGCGGCAAGCTCCACGCCGGCAGAACTGGCGCAGTTCCAGCAAGCCGAGTCGAAGAAGTGGGGCGAGATCATCAAGAAGGCCGGCATCCAGCCCGAGTAGACCGCCCCGGGGCGGTGGCGCGCCGCCCGTCAGAGCAGATCGCTGCTCGCCAGCATCGGCGTGCCTGCAATGCGCTGGCTGATCGCACGGCAGGCCTCCAGCAGCGGCGCCACATAGGCCGCTTCCGGATCTGGTTTCTGGCGGAATCGCAGCGTGCTCACGCTGATGGCCGCCACAGGCACGCCGTTCTGCCCGAAAATCGGCGCGCCGAAGCAATAAATGCCGGCCTCGTTCTCTTCATCATCCACGGCCCAGCCGCGCTGGCGCACCTGTTCGAGCTGCCGCCGCAGCGCGGCCGTATCCTTGACGGTATTGGGCGTATGGCAGGCGAACGGCTGCGGCAGCATGTCCAGCGCGGCCTGCAGAGCCGCCTCGTCCAACATCGCCAGATACGCCTTGCCCACCGCCGTCGAGTACATGGAGACGTTGGTGCCGATGCGCGAATTCATCTGCACCACGCTGGGGCTTTCCAGCTTCTCGATGTAGACCATGTGCTGGCCGTTGGGCACGGCCAGGTGCACGGTCTCGCCGGTGACGTCACGCAACTGCTTCAGGTTCTCGACGGCGGCCAGCCGCATTTCCGAACGGCCCCAGCTGCGGCTGGCCAGCTGGATCAGGCGCGGCCCCAGGCTCAGCTTGCCGGTGACCGGATGTTCGGCCAGCAGGCGTTCGGCCACCAGCGCGGCCACCGTACGGTACACGGTCGGCCGCGGATAGCCGCTGCGCTTGCTGAGTTCGGCCACCGTCATGGATTCCGGCGTATCGGCCACGACTTGCAGCACATGCATGAACTTCGAGAAGGCGGCTGTGCCCGCCACCTGTGCGGCGGGAGGGTTGGCGACTTGCGGCAGTTCTGGCATGGCGGAAAACGTGGCGTTGGCGGTAACGAGGCCGCCCCTGCGGCGCGGCCCCGCCATTATCCCTGCAAACGCCTGCGCGCGTACACGGTGGCGGCCAACGCTCAAGCCACGAGGTAGCCGCCGTCCACGGGCAGGATCACGCCCGTCATGAACGAGGCCGCCGGCGTGCAAAGAAACGTCACGCCCTCGGCCACGTCTTCCGGCTTGCCCCAGCGCCCCAGCGGGGTACGCTGCAGAATCGGCCCCGAACGCTCGGGGTCGTCCTGCAAGGCGCGGGTCAGCGGCGTGGCGATCCAGCCCGGCGCGACGGCGTTGACGCGGATGCCGTCCGCCGCGTAGGCCAGCGCCAGCGACTTCGTCAGCTGCGCCACCCCGCCCTTGCTCGCCGCATACGCCGGCACCAGCGCCCCGCCGAAGAAACTGAGCATGGACGCGGTGTTCACGATGCAGCCGCCGCGCCGCGCAAGCTTCTCGCGCGCGGCGCCGCATACGCGCATGGTGCCGGTCAGGTTGATCGCCAGCACCTGCTCGAACACGGCGGGATCATGCTCCGCGCCGCGGCGGATGATGCCGGCGCAGTTGACCACGATGTCCAGCTCGTCCAACCCTTGCAGCAGGCGTTCGACGTCGCCCGCGTCGCTGACGTCGCCCAGGCGCACCTCGATACCCGGCGCCAGTTCGCCGGCGTCGGATTGCAACCCGGCGGCTATGGTCCGCGCGCCCAGCGACGCCAGCCGGTTGGCAACCGCCGCCCCGATGCCTTGCGTGGCGCCAGTCACCAGCGCCGTCTTGCCTGCAAACAGATCCGCTTGATACGTCATTGCCGTCCGCTCAGAAAGTGCCGGGATAGGCGCCGCCGTCAGCCAGCACGTTCTGGCCGGTGACGTAGCCCGCATGGACGCTGCACAGGAAAGCGCAGATGGCGCCGAACTCCTCGGCGTTGCCGAAGCGTCCTGCCGGTATCGCCGCCTGGCGTTGGGCGCGCACGGCTTGCGCGTCCTGGCCGGTCTTGGCCGCGGAAGCCGCCAGCGCCGAGCTCAGCCGGTCCGTGGCGAACGCGCCGGGCAGCAGGTTGTTGATCGTGACGCCGCGCGCCGCGATGTCGCTGCGCGCCACGCCCGCCACGAAGCCGGTCAGGCCGCTGCGCGCACCGTTGGACAGGCCAAGGATGTCGATCGGCGCCTTGACCGCGCTGGACGTGATGTTGACGATGCGCCCGAAGCCGCGTTCAGCCATGCCGTCCACCGTGGCCTTGATCAACTCGATCGGCGTGAGCATGTTGGCGTCGACTGCATTCAACCACTGTTCCCTGCCCCAATCGCGGAAATCCCCGGGCGGCGGCCCGCCCGCGTTCGTGACCACGATGTCGTAGTCGCGATGCGCGGCGAACACGGCCTCGCGGCCCTGCGCGGTCGTAATGTCGGCCGCCACGGCCTTGACGAAAGACTTGTCGTCCGTCCGCGCCTGCAGCAGTTGCTGCCGCGCGGTCTCGAGAGCCTCTGCCCCGCGCGCCACGATCACCACGTTGACGCCTTCGCGCACCAGGGCCAGCGCGCAGCCGTAGCCCAGGCCTTTGCTTGCGCCGCCCACCAGCGCGGTCCTGCCGGTAATGCCCAGATCCATGTCCTGCTCCTTGTCGTTGCCTGCAGTCTATTGGCGCATGCCGAACTTTTCGATCAGCGCCTTGAACGTCGTATTGTCGCGCTCCATCAGCGCCGTGAACGTCTGTTGATCCGCGACCGCATAGCCCAGGTTCTGCTCCGCCATGAAGCGCTTCAGGCTGTTTTCGGCGGCTGCCTGCCGGAACGCGGCGCCCAGCACGTCCAGTACCGGCTGCGGCGTGCCCTTGGGCGCGGCGATGCCGCGCCAGGTGCCGATCGACAGATCGATGTTGCGCTCCTTCAGCGTGGGCACGTTCTCGAAACCGGGCACGCGCGCGTCGGCCATGACCGCCAGCGGCTTGAGCTTGCCGGCCTTGACGTACTGCATGACCTCTGCCGGGCTCACCGCCACCGCATCGATGTGTCCGCCAAGCAAGGCCAGCACTGCCGGATTGCCGCCATTGAAGGGGATGTGGTTGAACTTGGCGCCCGTCTTGTCCTCCAGCGCGGCGGCTGCCAGATGCCAGATCGAGCCGATGCCCGCGTTCCCCACCTGCATGCTCTCAGGCTTGGCGCGGGCCGCCTCCAGGAACGCTTCGATGGTGTTGTACGGCGAATCGGCGGCCACCGTGATGGCCGAAGGATCGGCATTGAGCTGGATGATGGGCGTGAACTTCTCGTAGGTGGTCTTGGTCAGGCCCAGGTGGGGAATGATCACCATGTCGGCCGTCACCAGCGCCAGCTTGTAGCCGTCGGGCTTGGCGTTGGCCACTTCCGTCAGGCCGATCCCGCCCGCCGCGCCCGGCTTGTTCAGCACCACGATGGGCTGCGTCAAATGGGTGCGCGAGGCGTCGCCCATGGCCCGCGCCATGGCGTCCGTGCCGCCTCCCGCGGCAAACGGCACCACGATCTCGATGGCCCGGTTGGGGAAATTCTGCGCCAGCGCCACTGGCCCCGCGGCCAGCGCGGCGCTGCCCAGCAGCGCGGAAAGAATGCAGCGATTGAACGCACGACGTTTCATGGTGTCTCCGGATTATGTTTATGTGCTGCGGGTGGGAATGCGGAATTTCAGCGTATGAACTGCTTTACGTAGTCTTCGCCCAGGCCGACGTCCGCGAAGTGCTTGCGGCACATGTCGATCTTGGTGAACACGTCTTCGTAACCCATGCCCTTGCCCCAGGGGTCGGTGTAGTACATGACGCCGTTGACCTGGAAGTACGTGATCATTTCCTCGACGTCGGGCGGCACGTAGAGCGTGTGCGTCTCCCCTGGCGGCTCGAACACGTAGCTGCCTTCAGTCGCCTCCCAGTCGTGTTCCAGATAGCGCCAGCGGCCCTTCAGGACGAAGCCATGCACGGCCTGCGGATGGCGATGGCGGCTGAGCACGCCTGACTTGCGCACGCGCAGCAGGTTCATCCAGTAGCCCTGGCTGGCATTCAGACAGAGCGGGCGGAACCAGACGTTCTCGGCCTGCGGTACCCACAGCCTCTCGTCGGTCGGGATCGCATGTGGAATTACGATCTCTGGCAGGGCCTCGGGCGGATTCGGGTACTGGTATGGGGTCAGGGGCTCGGCGTCACTCTGTTCCAATGGCATTTCTTTAATCCTTCCATATTATGGACAATATGTTTACTTTATGGACGAATTATAAGAACTGCCCTGCCTGCGGCTACAGCGGGCTAACCCTTAGGGGCGCCGCAGCATCACGCCGCGCCGCGCCAAAAAACAAAAAACCCATCGCATCGCTGCGATGGGTTTTTGGCTTGGCGCCGGCGCCCGGACTTATTTGTCCACGAATGCACGCTCGACCACGTAGTCGCCCGGCTGGCCCACGCCCGGCGACACCGTGAAGCCGCGCTTGTCCAGCATGGCGCTGATGTCGGCCAACATATGCGGGCTGCCGCAGATCATGGCGCGATCGGTTTCCGGATTGATCTGCGGAATGCCGATGTCGGCGCATAGCTTGCCGTTTTCCATCAGCTCGGTGATGCGGCCTTGGTTGCGGAACGGTTCGCGCGTGACCGTCGGGTAGTACACGAGTTTGTCGCGCACGACGTCGCCGAAGAATTCGTTGTTCGGCAGTTCCTTTTCGATGAAGTCGGCGTAGGCCAGTTCGCTGACCCAACGCACGCCATGCACCAGGATGACCTTGTCGAAGCGTTCGTAGACGTCCGGATCCTTGATGATGCTCATGAACGGCGCCAGGCCCGTGCCCGTGCCGAACAGGAACAGGTGCTTGCCCGGCTTCAGGTCGTCCACGACCAGGGTGCCCACGGGCTTGCGGCTGACCAGGATGGTGTCGCCTTCTTTCAGATGCTGCAGGCGCGACGTGAGCGGGCCGTTCTGCACCTTGATGCTGAGGAACTCGAGGTTCTCTTCATAGTTGGCGCTGGCGATGCTGTAGGCTCGCAACAGAGGCTTGCCTTCAACTTCCAGTCCGATCATCACGAAGTGGCCATTGTGGAACCGCAAGGCCGAGTCACGCGTCGTGGTAAAGGAAAACAGGGTGTCGTTCCAGTGGTGCACGCTTAGTACGCGCTCAGTGTTGAAAGCAGCCATGTCGTATCAAATTAGGGGCGACCGCCCCGGGCCATGAGCCCGGCTTGTGCCGCTGGGTCATTCCGTGCCGCACAAAAGACGCGGCCGGCATTAGGGTTGACCCTATTCTACAGGGTCTTGATGATAACTGCTCTCATTATTCCGTAATACCCTTATGCCGTATTGATGGGGATCAAGCCTGAAGCCTGCCTGACTTACGACTAGTTGAACGCCGCTTTGCTTCCTGTTATCGTCGCGTTCTCATTTGATAATCATTTTCGTTAGCAGACTGTTTTGAGCAGCGGAAAGGCCTGAAGCCTCGGGAATTCCTCTGCAGCCCTAGCCGGAGCACCTCGTCATGACCAAGCGTCCCCAATTGAATTCGCTGCTGCGCGCCCTGGCGCTGGCCGGCGCCGCCGCCTTCACCGTGTCGGCCAACGCCGCCGAGGAAGTCAGCCTCTACACCACCCGGGAACCCAAGCTGATCCAGCCGCTGCTGGACGCCTTCACCAAGGAAAGCGGCATCAAGGTCAATACGGTCTTCGTCAAGGACGGCCTGCTGGAGCGCGTCAAGGCCGAAGGCGCCAAGTCGCCCGCCGACGTGCTGATGACCGTGGACATCGGCAACCTGCTGGATCTGGTCGACGGCGGCGTGACCCAGTCGATCAAGTCGCAAACCCTGGAATCCGTCATTCCCGCCAACCTGCGCGGCGCCGACGGCAAGTGGTACGCCCTGTCGCTGCGCGACCGCGTGCTGTACGTGGAAAAGGACCTGAAGCTGGAAGCCTTCCGCTACGAAGACCTGGCCGATCCGAAGTGGAAGGGCAAGGTCTGCATCCGTTCGGGCCAACACCCCTACAACACCGCGCTGGTCGCCTCCATGATCGCGCATGACGGCGCCGAAGCCACCGAAAAATGGCTGCGCGGCGTCAAGGCCAACCTGGCCCGTAAGGCTGCCGGCGGCGACCGCGACGTGGCCCGCGACATCCTGGGCGGCATCTGCGACATCGGCCTGGCCAATGCTTATTACGTCGGCCACATGAAGAACGCCGAACCCGGCACCGACGCCCGCAAGTGGGGCGACGCCATCAAGGTGATCCGCCCGACCTTCGCCAACGCCAAGAGCGGCGGCACGCACGTGAACGTCAGCGGCGCCGCCGTTGCCGCCCATGCGCCGAACAAGGCCAACGCGGTCAAGCTGCTGGACTTCCTGGTGTCCGAGCCCGCCCAGGCCCTGTACGCCCAGGCCAACTATGAATACCCCGTCCGCAAGGGCGTGAAGCTGGACCCCGTGATCGCCAGCTTTGGCGAACTGAAGGTGGACCCGCTGCCGCTGACCGAGATCGCCAAGCATCGCAAGCAAGCCAGCGAACTGGTGGACAAAGTCGGTTTCGACAACTGATAGGCCTGTGGACCGCCACGCCCGCCGGCTTGGCGAAACCATGCGGCAGTGACAAACGCGCGGGCTGCGCATAAGCTCACGCGTAGGGCCTGCTCCCTTCTTTTCGGGGGAGCAGGCCTTGCCATTGATGCAATCGACTTTGAAGCATGCACACAGATTCTTTGCCCCGGCCGCTGCGTCTGCGCTGGACTGAACGCGGGGCCGGCTGGCTGGCCGGCGCCGCCCTGATCGCGCTGGCCGTATTGGCGCCCGTCCTGACGCTGGGCTGGTGGGCGCTGGGCGGCGAACTCTCGCATTGGCAGCATCTGGCCAATTACGTATTGCCCCAGGCGCTGGCCAATACCGCCATGCTGCTGGCCGGCGTGGGCGTGCTGGTGACGCTGCTGGGTACCGGCGCGGCATGGCTGGTGACCGCTTACGACTTCCCTACGCGCCGCGTGCTGACCTGGGCGCTCCTGCTGCCGCTGGCGGTGCCGACCTACATCATCGCCTTCGCCTATCTGGACCTGCTGCATCCCATCGGTCCGATACAGTCGGCGATCCGCGCGCTGCTGGGCTATGACAGTCCGCGCCAGTTCCGCCTGCCGGATCTGCGCTCGATCTACGGCGCCATCTTCGTGCTGGGCTTTGTGCTCTATCCCTATGTGTACCTGAGCACCCGGGTCATGTTCATGACGCAGGCAGCCAGCCTGCTGGAAGCGGCCCGCACGCTCGGCGCCGGCCGCATCGCCGTGTTCTTCCGGGTCGCCCTGCCGCTGGCCCGGCCCGCCATCGTGGTGGGCGTGAGCCTGGCGTTGCTGGAAACGCTGAACGATATCGGCGCCTCCGAATTCCTGGGCGTGCAGACGCTGACCGTGTCGGTCTACACCACCTGGGTCACGCGTTCGGACCTGGCGGGCGCGGCGCAGATCGCGCTGACCATGCTGGCCATCGTGATCGGGCTGATCCTGCTGGAACGCCATGGCCGCAAGCGCCAGCGCTACGCCAACACGCAGCGCATGCGCCCGATGCAGCCGCGCCGCCTGCGCGGTCCGGCGGCGGCCGTTGCCGCGGCGCTGGGCTGGATACCGGTACTGATCGGATTTGTCGCGCCGGCGCTCTATCTGGTCGTGGAAACCTACAAGCGCCTGCATCTGGTTGGCGGCGTTTCCCACCAGCTGTTGAACGGCTTGAGCAACACCCTGATCGTCGCCTTCAGCGCCACCATCGTCACCCTGCTTTGCGGGCTGATCGTGGCCTGGGCCGGACGCACGCTGCGCGAAAGCTCGGGCTTCAACCCGGGCCGCGCCTGCGCGCGCATCGCCAGCCTGGGCTATGCCGTGCCCGGCACGGTGCTGGCCATCGGCCTGCTGACGCCCTTCGTCTGGATAGATACCGCGGTCGCCAAGGTCTTCGGCGGCACGGGCCTGTTCCTGATGGGCTCGATGGGCGCGCTGGTCTGCGCCTATGCGATCCGTTTCCTGGCGATTTCCACTGGCGCACTGGAAGCCGGCCTGGCCCGCATTCCGCCGTCGCTGGAGCAAGCCTCGCGCCTGCTGGGCGAAAGCTCGGCCGGCACCCTGCGCCGCGTACACCTGCCGCTCTTGCGCCCGGCGCTGGCCGCCAGCGCCCTGCTGGTGTTCGTGGACGCCATGAAGGAACTGCCCGCGACACTGCTGCTGCGGCCCATGAATTTCGACACGCTGGCAACCTGGCTATACGCCGAAGCGGCCCGCGGCACCTATGAAGAAGGCGCCGTCGCCGCGCTGGCCATCGTGCTGGCCGGCCTGTTCCCCGTCATCCTGCTGGCGCGCACCAATCTGAAAATGGGACATTGATCATCGTGCCCGATCTGTTAGAACTCGATCACCTTTCCCTCGCCTACGAGACCCCGGCGGGACTCAAGCCCGTGGTGCAGGACCTGACGCTGGGCCTGCCCGTGGGCCATATCGGTTGCCTGCTGGGCGAATCCGGCTGCGGCAAGACCACGGTGCTCCGGGCCATCGCCGGTTTTGAGCCAGTGCGGGCCGGACGCATCCTGCTGGATGGCGCCGTCATTTCCTCGCCCACCGTGCAGGTGGCGCCCGAACATCGCCGGGTGGGCATGATGTTCCAGGACTACGCGCTGTTCCCGCACCTGACGGTGGCGCTGAACGTGGCCTTCGGCCTGCGCAAGATGGCGCGCCCGGAACGCGCGCGCCGCGTCGAAGAGATGCTGGAACTGGTGGGCCTGGCGCATGCCGCCAACAGCTATCCGCACGAGATCTCCGGCGGCCAGCAGCAGCGCGTGGCGCTGGCTCGCGCGCTGGCGCCCTCGCCCGACCTGCTGCTGCTGGACGAGCCGTTCTCGAACCTGGACGTGGACACGCGCGAACGCCTGGCCTTTGAAGTGCGCGACATCCTCAAGACCACCGGCCACACGGCCATCCTGGTCACGCACAACCAGGCCGAAGCCTTCGCCATCGCCGACCGCATCGGCGTCATGTCCAAGGGCAGCATCGCGCAGTGGGACACGCCCTACAACCTGCACCATCATCCCGCCAGCGACTTCGTGCGCGACTTCATCCGCCGCGAAGCGCTGGAAGAGCGGCGCGAGCAAGCCTACGCCCGCGGCCGCTGAAGTCGTCCCGGCCGCTCAGTCGGCCGACAGCTTCACTTTCTGCGACAAGGCCTTGAAGGCCTCGTGCTGGCTCTGGGTCAGGCGTTCCACTTCCTGCGGCGTGGAGCCGTAGGGCATGAAACCGGCCTGCTCCAGCTTGCCTTTCACTTCCGGCAAGGCCAGCGCCCATTGGAAGGCTTCGCTCAGCGCCTTGGTCGCTTCAGGCGACATCTTCGCAGGCCCATAGACCGCGAACCACGGATCGACCACGGCTGCTTCATAGCCCAGCTCGGCCAGCGTCGGCACGTCCGGCAAGGCGGGCGCCCGCTTGCTGCCCGTCACGGCCAGCGCATGCACTTTGCCCGCCTTGATGTGCGGCAGCGACGCCGGCAGATTGTCGAACATCACCGGCAAGTGCCCTCCCAGCAGGTCGTTCAGCCCCTGCGCGCTGCCCTTGTAAGGAATGTGCTGCATGCCGGCGCCGGTCAGCTGGTCGAACATCACGCCAGCCAGATGCATGGACGTGCCAGTGCCCGGCGTGCCGAACGAGGTGCCCGGATGCTGCTTGGCATAAGCGACCAGGTCCTTGACGCTGTCGACCTTCAGCGCAGGACCGACTTCCAGCACCACGGTGGAAGCGCCCAGCATGCTGACGCCCGTGAAATCCTTGGTGGGATCGAAAGGCATGGAGGGGTAGACGAAAGGATTCAGCGCGTTGGTGGAGATGGCGCCGAAGCCGATGGTGTAGCCGTCGGGCGCGGCCTTGGCCACGGCGTCCATGCCGATATTGCCGCCCGCGCCGGGACGGTTTTCGACTATGACGGGCTGGCCCAATTTTTCCGCGACCTTCTGGCCGGCGGTGCGCGCCACCAGGTCGGTGGTGCCGCCTGCGGTGTAAGGCACGATGAAGGTGATGGGCTTGGCCGGATAGCCGGCAGCGAGCGCCGCCGAAGCGCCCTGGATCAGCGCCAGCGAGGCCAGGCCGCGCAGCGCGTTGAATGTGTAGCGATGCATGATGTCTCCATCCCGTTTTGTTGTGAGGGTCGGAGGCGCATCATACCGCCGGCCGCGTGGCGATTGCGTGCGGCCGGTTCGAGCGCTGACTCAGGCGCGCGGCTCGGGCAGCGGGATGTACTCGGTCTCGTCGCCCGGCACGATCTGGTCGAAGCGGCTGCGCTGCCAATCCTGCTTGGCCTGTTCGATGCGGTCCTTGCTGCTGGAGACGAAGTTCCACCACACGAAGCGCGGCCCGTCCAGCGGCTCTCCGCCGATCACCGCAAAGCGCGCCGCAGTCTTGGCGCGGATCTGCACGGGGCGGCCCGGCGCAAACACGACCAGGCGGCCGCTTTCGAACTCCTGCCCGTCGATCTCGACCGTGCCCTGCGCCAGATAGGCGGCGCGCTCTTCATGCTCGGCCGGCAGCACCGTGGTCGCGCCCGCCTGCAATTGCAGATCGCCATAGAACAGCGGCGACAGCGTCTTCACCGAGGACGTCTTGCCGAACAACGAACCCGCCACCACCTGGGCGCGCACGCCCTCGCCTTCGATGACCGGTTGCGCGTCCAGGCCGTAGTGGGTGAAGCCCGGATCGGTTTCCTCGTGTTCCTTGGGCAGCCCCACCCAGATCTGCAGGCCACAGAGACGCTGCGCGGCCTGGCGGCTTTCGGGCGAGGAGCGTTCCGAATGCACGATGCCGCGGCCCGCCGTCATCCAGTTGACCTCGCCCGGCAAAATGGTCTGGGTGTGGCCCGCGCCATCGCGATGCACCATGGAGCCTTCGTAAAGATAGGTCACCGTGGACAGGCCGATATGCGGATGCGGGCGCACGTCTATGCCCGTACCGGCGGCAAACTCGACCGGACCCATGTGGTCCAGGAACACGAACGGCCCGACAGTGCGGCGCTGTGCGGACGGGATGGCGCGGCGCACGGAAAAGCCGCCCAGGTCGCTGGTGCGCGGCACGACGACGGCTTCAATCTGGCTTTCGCCGGCTTCGGACAAGGTGGACATATCGGACTCTCCGGGTTGTGGGGACTAGGACCATCTTAAGGCCTGCCGCCTGCATGGAAAAAACAGCGGCGGGCGGACTGATCCAGCCCGCCCGCCTTGACGCATCACGCCAGGTCGAACACCAGGACTTCGGCCTGCTTGCCGCCCGACAGCTCGACGCGCGGCTCGCCGGTGATGGCGAGCGCGTCGCCAGCCGACAGCTCAACGCCGTTGACTGTCAGGCTGCCGCGGGCCACGTGCACCCAGGCGCGGCGGCCGGCGGCCAGTTCCAGCGCGGCGGACTCGTCGCCGTCGAACAGCCCGCCATACAGGCGCGCATCCTGATGGATCTTCATCGAACCGTCAGCGCCATCCGGCGACACCAGCGCTTGCAGCCGGCCGCGCTTCTGCTCGTCGCTGAAGCTGCGCTCTTCGTACTCGGGCGCAATGCCAGTGACGTCGGGCTCGATCCAGATCTGCAGCATGTGCGTTTCGCGGTCCGCCAGCGGGTTGAACTCCGAGTGCATGACCCCGCGGCCGGCGCTCATGCGCTGCACGTTGCCGGGCTGGATGGTCGAGCCGCTGCCCATGCTGTCCTTGTGGGCGATCGCGCCATCCAGCACGTAGGTGATGATTTCCATGTCGCGATGGCCATGCGTGCCGAAGCCGCGGCCGGCCGCGATGCGGTCGTCATTGATCACGCGCAGGGCGCCAAAGCCCATGTGGGCCGGGTCGTAGTAGTTGGCGAAGGAAAACGTGTGGAACGAGTCCAGCCATCCGTGGTTGGCGTGACCCCGTTCAGCAGCGCGGCGAGTGGTAAGCATTGCGGACTCCTGTTTCAATAATGTGAATGGTTGTGCAGCCTGGCCCTCATTTCCCGAGAACCCGCTGCACCACCGGCATGAGTGATATTGTGCGCGTGCAGCCTGGCCTGTTTGGCGCTATATTTTGACGAAGCCATTCAAATTTTTTGAACATTGGTGCCAAGCCCCCGACCATGCAAGCCATCACCCCCGAACTTCTGATCCTGGTGGACGCCATCGCCCGCCACGGCAGCTTTGCCAAGGCCGCCCGCGAACTGGGCAAGGTGCCTTCGGCCGTCACCTACTCCATCCGCAAGCTGGAAGACGGCCTGGACGTGCTGTTGTTCGACCGATCCGGACACCGCGCGCTGCTGACGCCAGCGGGCGAAACGCTGCTGAAGGAAGGCCGCCATGTCTTGCAATCGCTGGACGACCTGGCCTGCCGCGTCAAGCGCATTGCCACGGGCTGGGAGGTGGAGTTGCGCATCGCGGTCAGCGCGGTGCTGCCGTGGCGGCCGCTGTACGACCTGATCGAGGAGTTCCAGGCGCTGGGTAGCGCCACCACGCTGCGCTTTTCCAGCGAGGTATTGAGCGGCAACTGGGACGCCCTGACCTCAGGAAGGGCCGACCTGGTCATCGGCGCGGGCGCGGCGGGCGAGCCGACCGGCCCCTATCGCTCGCAAGCCATGGGCCAATCCCAATTCGGCTTCTGCGTGGCCTCGCACCATCCGCTTGCTTCGCTGCCGCAGCCCTTGAGCCGCGCCGACATCACGCGTTATTGCGCGGTGGTGGTGGCGGACACGTCGCGTAACCTGGCGCCGCAGACGCGCGGCATCCTGGCCGAACAGCCCACCCTGGTCATGCCTACCATGCAGGCCAAGATAGACGCCCAGGTGCGCGGCCTGGGCTGCGGCTACTTGCCCCTGACCCTGGCCGCGCCGTATCTGGCGCAAGGCTTGCTGGTGGTGTGCGAAACGGACGAAGGCATGTCCCTGACGGAACACCTGACGTACGCCTGGCGCTCGGAGCCGCCGGGCGAAGCCCTGAAATGGTGGCTGCAGAAGCTGAAGTCGCCGCGCCTCTGCGAGAGCCTGTTGGGGATGGGATAAGGCGCGCGGCCGCGCGCCTTATTCGTCCTCGATGCCCAACTCGCGCAGCTTGCGCGTGATGGTGTTGCGGCCAATGCCCAGGCGGCTGGCGGCCTCGACCCGGCGGCCGCGGCTGGCGTCCAGCGCGCTTTGCAGCAGGATCTTCTCGAACTGGCGCGTGAGCGTGGCCATGACCGCCGGTTCGCCACGTTCCAGCCGGTACTGCGCGTCGCGCAGCAGGGAGTCCTGCCAGTTGCGTGGAGAGCCCGCTTCCATGGGCGCCGAGGTCGGAACCACGGTGCCCACGCCGGCCATGGGCACGGCCGGACGCAACGGCGCGGGACTCGGCTGCGGCTGGTGCTCCATGGCGCGGATTTCCGGCGGCAGGTCCGCCGGCTCGACCGTCTGGCCGGGCGCCATCACGGTCAGCCAATGGCAAAAGTTCTCCAGCTGGCGCACGTTGCCCGGAAAATCGAACTTGGACAGCACGGCAAGCGCTTCCGGCGTCAGGCGCTTGACCGGCACTCCCAGCGCACGGGCGCTGGCGGTCAGGAAGTGGCCGGCCAGCGCCGGAATGTCCTCCACCCGTTCGCGCAACGGCGGCAGGCGCAGACGGATCACGTTCAGGCGGTGGAACAAGTCCTCGCGGAACAGGCCCTGCTCCACGCGCTGTTCCAGCGGTTGATGGGTGGCGGCGACGATGCGTACGTCGACGCGCACCGGCTGCGCGCCGCCGACGCGGTAGAAGCTGCCTTCTGCCAGCACGCGCAACAGGCGCGTCTGCAACTCGATCGGCATGTCGCCGATTTCGTCCAGGAACAGCGTGCCGCCATGCGCTTCCTCGAAGCGGCCGCGACGCAGGTTGTTGGCGCCCGTGAACGCGCCACGTTCGTGGCCGAACAGCTCGGCCTCCAGCAAATCGCGCGGAATGGCCGCCGCGTTCAGCGCCACGAAGGGCCCGCCGGCGCGCACGCCATGGCCGTGCAAAGCGCGCGCCACCAGCTCCTTGCCGGTGCCGGATTCGCCGGTGATCAGCACGGTGACCTTGGACTGCGCCAGCCGGCCGATTGCGCGGAACACTTCCTGCATGGCGGTGGACGAGGACTGCGTCATCATCCAGCGCTCGTTGTTCTGCGCCGATTCGCCCTGCCCTTCGGGGCTTTCAGGCTCGGCGGATTCCTGCATGGCGCGCTGGATCAGCGCCACCGCCTCGTTCACGTCGAACGGCTTGGCCAGGTAATCGAACGCCCCGCCCTGAAAGGCGGAAACGGTGCTGTCCAGGTCGGCGAACGCGGTCATGACGATGACCGGCAGGCCGGGGTTGCGTTCCTTCAACTGGCGCAGCAGCTCCAGGCCGTTGCCGCCTGGCATGCGGATGTCGGACACCAACGCGGCGGGCGCTTCGTGCGACAGCGCTTCCAGCACGTCGGCCGATTGCGAAAAACTGCGGGTGGGCACACCGGCGCGCGCCAGGGCTTTTTCCAGGACCCAGCGGATGGCCTGGTCATCATCGACGATCCATACGGGTTTCATCAGTGTGCAGGCTCCATCGGTAGGACCAGGCGGAATTCGGTGCGGCCGGGCCGGGATTCAAATTCGATGATGCCGCCGTGCTGTTGCACGAAGTCCTGCGCCAGGCTCAAGCCCAGGCCGGTGCCTCCCGCCCGCGCCGTGACCAGCGGATGGAAGATGCGGTCGCGGATCTGATCCGGCACGCCGGGACCGTTGTCAGTAATGGACAGCACCAGCGCCAGACGATGCTGGCGGTGGGCCAGCATCACCTGCCGCGCGACGCGCGTGCGCAGCGTGACCACGCCGGGTTCGGTCTGCGGTCCCTGGGGCCGCGCCACCAGTTCCTGCGCGGCGTTGCGCGCCACATTCAGGACGGCCTGCATCAGACGGGCGGCGTCGCCCTTCAGGTCCGGCACCGAGGCGTCGTAGTCGCGCAGCAGCGTGACGTCATTGCGGAATTCGGCCTGGATCAGCGCGCAGACGCGTTCGCAGATCTCATGGATGTTCACCGGCCGCGCGTTCAGCGGCACACGTTGCGGGCCGCTCAGGCGGTCCACCAGCGCCTGCAGGCGGTCGGCTTCGGAAATGATGACCTGGGTGTACTCGGCCAGTGCCGCGCTGGGCAGTTCGGCTTCGAGCAATTGCGCGGCGCCGCGCAGGCCGCCCAGGGGATTCTTGACTTCATGCGCCAGATTGCGCAGCAGTTCGCGGTGGGCTTCGATCTCGTCAACCAGGCGGTGGTTGCGGTCGGCCAGCACGCGCTGCTCGATCTCGCGGGTTTCTATCAGCACGGGCCAGCGCTGGCCCGTCAGTCCGACCGTCGTCACGGAGACTTCCACGGATTCCGCGGCGCGGCGCAACGAGGCCAGTTGCCTGACGTCGGCATAGCGCCCTGCGGCTGCGCGGTCGATGGAGGATTGGATGTTTTCCGGACTGTCGAACAGCGTGGCGGCGGATTGCCCGCCCAGTTGCTTGCGCGAGCGGCCGAACAGATCTTCAGCGGCCGCATTGGCGTATTCGATATGACCGCGCTCGTTGACCAGGAAAACGGACGTGGCTAGCAAATCGAGAGCTTCTACATTCATTTTCTACATACCCGAATGTGAGGGGACGGCGGAACGCGACGGCCGCGCCGGAAGCCGGCGCCCTGTCCACCAGGCGTAAGGCCTGATGGACAGCACGTCGAACCGCGATCTGGCGGTGCGCGTGCTGCGGGCCCTGGTTTCTGCCTGCATCATCGCGCCACCTCCAGCTACTGCCTCAGGACATTAGAGGCTGTAGTACATGTCGAACTCGACCGGGTGCGGCGTCATGCGCAGACGGTTCACATCGGCCATCTTCAGGTCGATGTAGGCCGTGAGCATGTCGTTGCTGAACACGCCTCCGCGGGTCAGGAACTCGCGGTCGTTGTCCAGCGCTTCCAGAGCCTGTTCCAGCGAGGCGCAGACCGTCGGGATCTTGGCGTCTTCTTCCGGCGGCAGGTCGTACAGGTTCTTGTCGGCGGGATCGCCGGGGTGAATCTTGTTCTGCACGCCGTCCAGGCCGGCCATCATCAGGGCCGAGAAAGCCAGGTACGGGTTGGCCAGGGGGTCCGGGAAGCGGGCTTCGACGCGGCGGCCCTTCGGGTTGCCGACGTACGGAATACGGATCGAGGCCGAACGGTTGCGGGCCGAGTAAGCCAGCTTCACGGGCGCTTCGTAGTGCGGAACCAGGCGCTTGTACGAGTTGGTACCGGGGTTGGTGATGGCGTTCAGCGCGCGGGCGTGCTTGATGATGCCGCCGATGTAGTACAGCGCGAATTCCGACAGGCCGGCGTAGCCGTTGCCCGCGAACAGGTTCTGGCCGTCCTTCCAGATGGACTGGTGGACGTGCATGCCGGAGCCGTTGTCGCCGACGATGGGCTTGGGCATGAACGTGGCGGTCTTGCCGTAGGCGTGGGCCACGTTGTGGATCACGTACTTGACGATCTGCGTCCAGTCGGCGCGCTGCACCAGCGTGCTGAACTTGGTGCCGATTTCGAGCTGGCCGGCGCCGGCCACTTCATGGTGGTGCACTTCGACCGGCACGCCCATCTGTTCCATCAGCAGGCACATTTCCGAGCGCATGTCCTGGAACGAGTCGACCGGGGGCACGGGGAAGTAGCCGCCCTTGACGGTGGGACGGTGGCCGGTGTTGCCGCCTTCGAATTCCAGGCCCGAGGACCAGGGGGCTTCTTCGGACTTGATCTTGACGAAGGTGCCGGACATGTCGCTGTTCCAGGTCACGCCGTCGAAGACGAAGAATTCGGGTTCCGGACCGAAGTAGGCGGTGTCGCCCAGGCCGGAGGACTTCAGGTAGGCTTCGGCGCGCTTGGCCAGCGAGCGCGGGTCGCGGTCGTAGCCCTTCAGGTCGGAAGGTTCGACCACGTCGCACGACAGGATCATGGTCGGCTCTTCGCGGAACGGATCCAGGTTGGCGGTGGACAGGTCGGGGATGAGCAGCATGTCGGAGGCTTCGATGCCCTTCCAGCCCGGGATCGACGAACCGTCGAAGGCCTGCCCGCTTTCCAGCTTGTCTTCGTCGATCTGGCTGATCGGCACCGAAATGTGGTGCTCACGGCCAATCGTATCGGTAAAGCGGAAATCCACGAATTTGACTTCGTTGTCGGCGATCTGTTTCAGGACATCTTTCGGGCTTGCCATGTCATCTCCATTAGATAAAAAGGTCGAGGGCTTTGCCCGTCGACTGGCATAAAAGAGGGAAGCAATAAGCGTGCCAGGTTTCCTCTCCGGGATTCCCCGGGGAAATCGGCTCGATCATGGGAAAATGTAGCACCATCATGGTGCAAATAGTGGAGCATGATTGCCCCACTATGGTGCATGAACGCTACAGGAACATTTCCTGCAGGTCGTTGAGGAATCTCCAGCCCAATGGAGTCGCCCGCAGCCGGGTCGGATCGGCGTCCAACAGCCCGCGCTTGGAGGCCGCCTCCAATTGGTGCGCAATGGCGGCCAGCGACAGGCCGGTACGCTCGTTGAACGCGGTGGCGGCTACGCCGTCCTTCAGGCGCAGGGCGTTCAGCATGAACTCGAACGGCAGTTCGTCCGGCCCGACCTGGCGGCTTTCGGCGATGTGGCTGCCGTCGCGGGCCATGGCGGCCTGCATCCACGAGTCGGGCCCGCGCAGCCGCGCTTCGCGCACGATGCGGTCATGGAAGGACAGCTTGCCGTGCGCCCCCGGGCCCAGGCCCAGGTAATCGCCAAATTCCCAGTAATTCAGATTGTGCCGGCAGCGCGCGCCGGGCTTCGCGTAGGCGGAAACCTCATAGCGGGCAAGGCCGGCCGCCGCCAGCTCGGCCTCCACCGCGTCCTGCATGGCGGCGCTGGTGTCGTCGTCGGGCAGGTCCTGGGGGGGGAACTTGGCGAAGACGGTATTGGGCTCCATCGTCAGGTGATAGAGCGACAGGTGCTCGGTGCCAAAAGCCACGGCCTGCCGCAGATCGGCCACACAGGCCTCCAGGGTCTGGCCGGGCAAGGCGAACATCATGTCCAGGTTGACGCGCGAGACCGCACGCTGCGCCATCTCGATCGCCGCCCTCGCCTGCGCGCTGTCATGGATGCGGCCCAGCTTCTTCAGCTGCGCATCGTCGAAACTCTGGATCCCCAGCGAAAACCGCGTCACGCCGCTGGCGGCGTAGTCGCGGAAACGCCCGGCTTCGGCCGTGCCGGGATTGGCTTCCATGGTGATTTCGGCGTCGGGCCACAGGTTCAGACAGGCGCGCAGCATCGCCAGCAGTTCGTCCAGTCCTTCGGACGACAGCAGGCTGGGCGTGCCTCCGCCGATGAAGACGGATACCACCTGCCGCCCCCAGATCGAAGGCAGCGCCTGCTCCAGATCGCTGCGCAGGGCATCCAGATAGGCGCGTTCCGGGATTTCGCCCGGCGCCGCGTGGGAATTGAAGTCGCAATAGGGACATTTGCGCACGCACCACGGCACGTGCACATAGACGGACAGCGGCGGCAGGCTGGTCAGCGTGGCGCCGGCCGGCAGCTTCAGGCGCGACGGTTGCGCGCCCATGTCGTTGCGGATGGGAATGATGATGGACATGCGTAATTCCTGAACCGGGCGCCACGCGGCGCCCTAGTCAAGCCTGGCTCAGCTTGCTCAACAGTTCGCGCAGGGCGCGGGCGCGATGGCTCAGCCGGTTCTTTTCCTCGGGCTCCAGGGCGGCGGCGGTCAGGGCCTGGTCGGGCAGGTAGAAATGCGGATCGTAGCCAAAGCCGTTGGCGCCTTCGGGCTGGTCGATGATCTCGCCATGCCACAGGCCTTCGCCTATCAGGGGCCGCGGATCGTTCTCGGAACGCACCAGCGCCAGCACCGCCACGTACCAGGCGCTGCGGTCGGCCACGCCGGCAAGATTGCGCACCAGCAGTTCGTTGTTGGCCTGATCGGATTTTTCGCCGCCCAGCATCTTGGCATAGCGCGCCGAATACACGCCAGGCGCGCCATCCAGCGCCGCGACGCACAGGCCGGAATCGTCGGCCAGGGCCGGCAGTCCCGTCAGGCGGCTGGCATGGCGAGCCTTGGCCAGCGCGTTCTCGACGAACGTCACGTGCGGCTCTTCGGCCTCGGGCACGCCCAGTTCGCCCTGGGGCACAAGCTCGATGCCCAGGGGCGCGAACAGCGCGGAAAACTCGCGCAGCTTGCCGGCATTGTTGGAGGCGAGCACCACGCGGCGCAGGGAATCGGGAATCTTGGGAGCAGTCATGGGGCAAATTGTATAGGGCGCGGGCCCCATCCGCCGCCCGCGGGCGGCATGCCCCCGCGAGGCGAAAGGATATACCTCGCTCCAGGGTTGACAGTGATACTGACCCTAATTGAATATGGCGCGCCTGCCATCGACGAAACAACGCGGACATATTTTGTTGTCAATATGATCAAACTTGTCACTGATAGTATCTGAACGCACCGGCGATGGACCCCATTCACGCTTTGCCCCGGCCGGTAGCGGCCCGCGCGCCCTCATCCCCCCTGGACAGCGCGTCAGCGCACGTGAGCCTGGCTGGCATCCTGCGGGAACGGCTGCTGCGCCCACGCTTCCAGCCCGTGGTCGATCTTTCGCACAGCCGCATCTACGGCCATGAAAGCCTGATCCGCGGCCCCGTCGACACCGCCCTGCACTTTCCCGACGCCTTGTTCGCCGAGGCCCGCCGCCAGGGCCTGCATCCGCAGCTGGAGCTGGCGAGCTTCCGCGCCGGTGCGCAGGGCTTTCACCAGCACGACGCCTCCGGCATGCTGTTCCTGAACCTGTCCGGTTCGGCGCTGCTGCACTACTGGACCCTGTGGGGCGAGGAAATGCCCGAGCGCCTGCTCAAGAATTGTTCGCTCGCGCCTTCCAGCATCATCGTCGAACTCACCGAGCAGGATCCGCTGTCCGAGCACATGGCGGAGCTGTCCAGCGCATTTGCCTGCCTGCGGGCGCATGGCATGCGTGTCGCGCTGGACGACTACGGCGTGGGCAACTCCAATCTGCAGCTCTGGGCCGAGATGCAGCCGGACCTGGTCAAGATCGACCGCTATTTCTTCGACGGCATCGGCCAGGACGAGCGCAAGCAGAACATGGTGCGCGCCATCCTGAAAGTGGCGCAGCACCTGGGCACCACCATCGTTGCCGAAGGCATCGAGACCGCCGAGGACCTGGCCGTGGTGCGCGAGCTGGACATCCGCTACGCGCAAGGCTGGCTGCTGGGCCGGCCGGAGGAAATGCTGCTGACCGAGCTGGCGCCGCCGCTGCGCGATTCGCTGCGCCAACGCGCGCCGGCCGCAACGCCCGCCCGCGGCGTCGGCGGCACGGCGGCCAGCCTGCGCGTCGAAGCGCCGGCGGTACGGCTGACCGGACACACCAATGACGACGTGCACCGGCTGTTCATCGAACACAAGGAAATGCACGCGGTGGCGGTGATCGACGACGACAACCGGCCGGTCGGCATCATCAACCGGCGCGATTTCTCGGAACATTACGCCCAGCGCTACACGCGCGAGCTGTTCGGGCGGGACGCCTGCTCCACCTTCATGAATGCCGAACCGGTGCTGGTGGACCTGAACGTATCCATCGACCAGTTGAGCCACGTGCTGATCTCGGAAGACCAGCGCTATCTGATGGACGGCCTGATCATCACGCGCGAAGGCCGCTACGACGGCCTGGCCACCGGCGAAACCTTGGTGCGCTCGGTCACCGAGATGCGCATCGAGGCGGCGCGCTACGCCAATCCGCTGACCTCGCTGCCTGGCAACATCCCCATCAGCCGCCACATCGCCACGCTGCTCGAAGACGCCGACGACTTCACCATCTGCTATGGCGACCTGAACAACTTCAAGCCCTTCAACGACGTCTATGGCTATTGGCGCGGCGACGACATGATCATGTTGACCGCCGAAGTCATCAAGCGCCACTGCGATCCGCAGCGCGACTTCGTCGGCCATGTGGGCGGCGATGACTTCGTGGTGCTGTTGCGCAGCCCCGACTGGATGGCGCGCGCCCAGCGCATCATCGCGGAATTCAACGACCGCGCCATGGACCTGTACGACGACCAGGGCCGCCGCAACGGCGGGATCGAGGCCGAGGACCGCTACGGCGTGCCGCGCTTCTTTCCCTTCGTGACGCTGGGCGTGGGCGCCCTCACCGTCACGCCATCGCTATGCGAGCGCATCCGCCCTGAGGACATCGCGTCGGCCGCCGCTCACGTCAAGCACAAGGTCAAGCACGGGAACCTGTCGCTGGTGGCCGAGCGCTACACCGGCGGCATCCTGCCGCAGCTGGATAGCTGAACCCTGCCCGGCCGCGCCATCGGCCGGCTGGGCGATCTGGAACACCGCCACGGCCCGGCGCAGACCTTGCGCCTGGGCTTCCAGCGCGGCGGCAGCGGCCGCGGTCTGCTCCACCATGGCGGCATTCTCCTGCGTCGAGCGTTCGATGTCCGCCACCGCATGGTTCACCGAGGCGATGCCCGCCGCCTGCTCGGCCGTCGCGCTGGAAATCTCGGCCACGATCTGCGTGACCCGGTCCACCGATTGCATCATGTCGCGCATGGTGTCGCCGGCCACGCTGACCTGACGCACGCCCGCCTGCACGCGCGCCGCGGAGTCCTCGATCAGGCCCTTGATTTCCTTGGCGGCCTGCGCGCTGCGCTGGGCGAGCGAGCGCACCTCGCCCGCCACCACGGCAAAGCCCTTTCCCTGCTCTCCCGCGCGCGCCGCTTCCACCGCGGCATTGAGCGCCAGGATATTGGTCTGGAACGCGATGCTGTCGACCACGCCCACGATCTCGCCGATGCGGCGGGCGCTTTCGGCGATGCCCTGCATGCTCTGCACCACTTCCTCCACCGCCGCGCCGCCGCGCTGCGCCAGTTGGGTCGCGCCCAGCGCCTGGCGGCTGGCCAGGTCGGCGTTGCCGGCGGTCAGCTGCACCGTTTGCGCCAGCTGCATCATGTTGGCCGACGCTTCCTGCAGCGAGCCCGCCTGACGCGCGGTACGGTCCGACATGTCCGCCCCGCCCGCGGCGATCTCGCCGGAACCGGTATGGATTTCCTCGACGCCATGGCGCACCGAGGCCACTGCCGCCGACAGCCCTTTCTGCATGCGTCGCATGGCGCTGTACAGGACGCCGATCTCGTTGTCGCCGCGCATGGCGATCGCACCCGTGAGGTCGCCGTCGGCGATGCGGTCGAAATGCGCCCCTGCTTCATTCAGCGGCCGCAGGATGCTGCGGCGGAACGCCAGGCGGATCAGCACAGCCAACAGCAGCACCAGCGCCAGCACCCCGGCCGCCACCGCGATCACCCGCTGCAGCGTGAGGCTGGCGCTGGCCACGGCCGCCTGCCCCTGATCGCGGGCGTAGGTCTGGTAGGCGTCGGCCTGCTTGACGTAGGCAGCGCCGCTGGCCGGCAGCGCCTTGTCCACCAGGCGGTTCACCTCGATCCCGTTCCAGCCCTTGATCGCCGCATGCATGGGCGCCAGCGTCTTGTCCGCGAAGGCGGCGTAGGCCGCCAATACGCCATCGAACAACGGCACGCCCTCGGCGCTGATGTCGGGATTGGCGCGCAAGCGTCCCAGGCTTTCCCCGGCCTGCTTGAGCAGCGCCTCGGCGTGCGCCAGCGACTCGTTGCGCGCCTCTTCCAGCCCGCCTTCCATCGCCGTCTTGGCATCCGTCAGCGCCGCGCGCACCTGGAACAGCCGGCTGGTCATGTCCGCCAGGTCGCCAGCCCGTTCGATGCTGCCCCGGCCCAGCGCTTCGATGTCCGCCCGGTTTTCCCGCAGCACCGTGATTGCCCCCGCCGCCGCCAGCGCGAACAGCACCACGAACAACGCAAGAATGGCCGACAACGCCGTCGTGACCCTGATGTTTTTCCGCATATCAGTCCATACAAAACCTGCCGCCAGCGGCGGCGTTCGCATGGATTATGGACACCCAGTTTGGCAATTTCTTGACACAACCCCGGCGCCAGGATGACAAACTCCCGTCATGAAACCGAACCCCGTATTAAGCAATTGTGAATTGGCAGGGGCGGCGGCATGCGGCACATTCCACGGTGTACCGATCCATTACTCATACAGAAAACAGCATCATGACCAACGCCTCCCACGCCTATCAGGACATCCGCGAAGCCGTGCGCGACCTCTGCGCCCAGTTCCCCTCCGAATACTTCCGCAAGGTCGATGAAGAACGCGGCTATCCCGAAGCCTTCGTCCGCGCGCTGACCGAAGCCGGCTGGCTGGCCGCGCTGATCCCGCAGGAATACGGCGGCTCCGGCCTGGGCCTGACCGAAGCGTCTGTCATCATGGAAGAAATCAACCGCAGCGGCGGCAATTCCGGCGCCTGCCACGGCCAGATGTACAACATGGGCACGCTGCTGCGCCACGGCTCCGAAGCCCAGAAGCGTGAGTACCTGCCGCGCATCGCCGCTGGCGAACTGCGCCTGCAGTCCATGGGCGTCACCGAACCCACCACCGGCACCGACACGACCAAGATCAAGACCACCGCGGTCAAGCGCGGCGACCGCTACGTCATCAACGGCCAGAAGGTCTGGATCTCGCGCGTGCAGCACTCCGACCTGATGATCCTGCTGGCGCGCACCACGCCGCTGGACCAGGTCACGCGCAAGTCCGAAGGCATGTCCATCTTCCTGGTGGACCTGCATCATGCCGTCAAGCACGGCATGTCGATCCGCCCGATCCCCAACATGGTCAACCACGAGACCAACGAGCTGTTCTTCGACAACCTCGAAATCCCCGAGGAGAACCTGATCGGCGAGGAAGGAAAGGGCTTCAAGTACATCCTGGACGGCCTGAACGCCGAACGCACCCTGATCGCCGCCGAATGCATTGGCGACGGCTACTGGTTCGTGGACAAGGTCACCGCCTACGCCAAGGAGCGCATGGTGTTCGGCCGCCCCATCGGCCAGAACCAGGGCGTGCAGTTCCCCATCGCCCGCGCCCACATCAACGTCGAAGCGGCCAGCCTGATGCGCTACGAAGCCTGCCGCCTGTTCGACGCCCACGAGCCCTGCGGCGCACAAGCCAACATGGCCAAGCTGCTGGCTGCCGACGCGTCCTGGGAAGCCGCCAATGCCTGCCTGCAATTCCACGGCGGCTTCGGCTTCGCCACGGAATACGATGTGGAGCGCAAGTTCCGCGAAACCCGCCTGTATCAGGTCGCGCCGATCTCGACCAACCTGATCCTGTCCTACGTGGCCGAACACATCCTGGGCCTGCCCCGCTCCTTCTGACCGGACCCCGACATCAATGACCGCTGCCAAAGATATCCCGCACCTGAGCGCCGAACTCGCGGCCTTCGCCGCCAACCTGCGCTATGAAGACATCCCGGCGCCGGTGCTGCGCCGCGCCGAGGACCTGTTGCTGGACTGCCTGGCGTCCATTCTGGCGGGCGCTTCGGCGCGCGCGGTGCAGGCCATCGACCGCTACGCCGCCGCCATGGGTCCGGCCGACGGCCCCAGCGAAGTCCTGATCACCCGCCGCCGCACCACGCCGCTGTTCGCCGCCATGGTCAACGCGGCGGCCGCCCACGTGGTCGAGCAGGACGACGTGCACAACGGTTCCGTGTTCCACCCCGCCGCCGTGGTGTTCCCGCCTGCGCTGGCCGTGGCGCAAGCGCTGGGCCGCTCGGGCCGCGACCTGCTGGTCGCCTCTGTTGCGGGCTACGAAGTGGGAATCCGCGTCGGCGAATTCCTGGGCCGTTCGCACTACAAGATCTTCCACACCACCGGCACCGCAGGCACGCTGGCCGCCGCCGTCACCACCGGCCGGCTGCTGAACCTGTCCCCCGAGGAAATGCTGCACGCGCTGGGCTCGGCCGGCACGCAGGCTGCGGGCCTCTGGGAGTTCCTGCGCGACGCCGCCGACTCCAAGCAACTGCACACCGCCAAGGCCGCGGCCGACGGCATCACCGCCGCCTATCTGGCGCGCGAAGGTTTCACTGGCGCGCGCCACATCCTGGAAGGCCCGCAGGGCATGGCGGCCGGCATGTCCACCGACGCCGACCCGAGTCGCCTGTGCGACCGCTTGGGCGAACGCTGGGCGCTGGCCGAGACCTCGTTCAAGTTCCACGCTTCCTGCCGCCACACCCACCCCGCTGCCGACGCGCTACAGCAAGCGCTGCGCGACAACAAGCTGACCGAAGCCGACATCGAGCGCGTCGTGGCCCACGTGCACCAGGGCGCCATCGACGTGCTGGGGCCGGTAGTCAATCCGCAGACCGTGCACCAGTCCAAGTTCTCGATGGGCACTGTCCTGGCCCTGATCGCCCGCCAGGGCCGCGCAGGCCTGGCGGAATTCGATGCCGGCCTGGACGATCCGGGCGTGGCCACGTTCCGCGGCAAGGTCGAAATGGAACTCGACCCGGAGGTCGACGGGGCCTACCCTCAGCGCTGGATCGGCAAGGTCACGGTCTACACCCGCGACGGCCGCAAGCTGCATGGCCGCGTGGATGAACCCAAGGGCGATCCGGGCAATACCCTGAGCCGGGCGGAAATCGAGGACAAGACGCTAAGCCTGGGCCGCTACGCGGACGCCGCTACCGAGCAAGAGCTGCGCGGGCTGATCGCCGCGATCTGGAATCTGGAAAAGGCGGAAAAAATGGGAATGCTGCTGGCGTCGAAGTAAAGCCTGCAGACGAATCTACGGGTTGGCCGCGGGGTGCGCGTCCAACCCGTTTCTTTTGGCGCCGATCAGGCCAGCGCCGCGCGCTGCGCCCGCACCAGGCCGGCGATGCCGCTTTCGGCCAACACCAGCATCGTGTCCAGTTCCGCGCGGGTGAAGGTGGCGCCCTCGCCCGTGCCCTGCACTTCCACGAATGCGCCGCTGCCGGTCATGATCACGTTTACGTCGGCGTCGCAGGCCGAGTCTTCCTCGTAATCCAGGTCCAGCACCGCGCGACCTTGTACCAAGCCGACCGACACCGCTGCCACCGCATCGCGGATCGGGTTCGCGGCGAGGTCGCCGCGCTGCATCAGCAACGCGACGGCGTCGGCCGCGGCCACCCAGGCGCCGGTAATGCTGGCGCAGCGCGTGCCACCGTCGGCCTGCAGCACGTCGCAGTCCAGGTGCAGCGTGCGTTCGCCCAGCGCCTTCATGTCGAACACGGCCCGCAGGCTGCGGCCGATCAGGCGCTGGATTTCCTGGGTGCGGCCGCTCTGCTTGCCGCGCGCGGCCTCGCGGTCGCCGCGCGTATGGGTGGCGCGCGGCAACATGCCGTATTCAGCCGTTACCCAGCCTTCCCCCTTGCCCTTCAGAAAAGGCGGTACCTTCTCAAGTACGCTGGCCGTGCACAGCACATGGGTGTTGCCGGCCTTCACCAGCACCGAACCTTCGGCGTAGCGCGTGAACCCGCGCTCCAGGCTGAACGGCCGCAGTTCGTCGACGGCGCGGCCCGAAGGACGGGCGATGGCGGGGGTAGTGGTCACAGGCAAACTCCAGACGTGGCTTAGATCCGCCGCATTGTACGGGGTGGCGCCGCAGGAAAACGCCGCTTGGAGTATCCTGCCGCGATATAACCGGTACAAATGAAAGGGTCCGCGCCGAAAAACCGGCTGGCGCGCACACCCGCCGGTTCCCAATAAAAAGCATTACCAGGACACGCACATCATGATTCGCAGCATGACCGCTTTCGGCAACGCCCGCGCAGATCTCGAGCAAGGCACGCTTGCGCTCGAATTCCGCAGCGTCAACAGCCGCTTCCTTGACCTCTACTTCCGCCTGCCCGACGAATTGCGCCACGTGGAAACGCCGCTGCGCGAATTGCTGACCGCCAATCTGGCGCGCGGCAAGGTCGAAATCCGCGTTTCCTACACGCGCAACGCCAGCACCGACCTGTCCAAGCTGGAACCGGCCTGGCTCGAAAGCCTGGCCGAACAGTTGCAGGCCGCGCGCCGCATCCTCCCCGACATCGCCGCCCCGCGCCTGGTGGAACTGTTCAATTGGCCCGGCCAGCGCGCCAACGACGCGCTCGACCCGCAAGTCTGGGGCGCCGCCTGCATGCAGGCCGCCCAGCAGGCTCTGACCCAGCTGCAGGAAGGCCGCGCGCGCGAAGGCGAACGCCTGGCCGGCATGATGCGCGAATGCGCCGACGGCGTCGCGCGCATCGTCGAGCTGGTGCAGGCGCACCTGCCCCAACTGCTGGCGGACCACCGCGACAAGCTGGCTTCCAAGCTGCGCGAAAGCGTGGAATCCGCCTTCCCCGGCGGCTTCACCCACATTTCCGGCGCGGAACTGTCCGAACGCCTGTCCCAGGAAGCCAACCTGTTCGCCCTGCGCATCGATGTGGCCGAAGAACTCTCCCGCCTGCGCTCGCACCTGGAAGAACTGCGCCACCTGCTGGGCGACGGCGGCGGCAAACCCGCCTCCGGCAAAAAGAACGCCGGCAGCGCGGGCAAGCGCCTGGACTTCCTGTTCCAGGAAATGAACCGCGAAGCCAACACCCTGGGCTCCAAGGCCGGCAGCATGGAAGTCACCCGCGCCGCCATGGACCTGAAGCTGCTGATCGAGCAGATGCGGGAACAGGCACAGAACATCGAATAGCGGGATATGCAATGGCGCCTCTGAATGGGCGCCGGATCCTGGCGTAAAAAAAGCAGCCCTTACCTGCTGGATGGATGATCCAGTACGTAAGGGCTGCTTTTCGTCTGGTTTTAAGGGCTCGCCCGCCCCGCATTGGCCTGTAGCTGTTGATATACGTGCTTGCGTCCTGGCCTCGATGCCGGAAGTCTGACCTTGCCGAACTAATCCAATGGATTAGAATTAACTTTGCGACAAACCATGCATGGCATTGCGGAACTGCCCTCTTACATTCGTCTTGCCGACAGACTATTGCTGCCAAACGAGCGTCAAGACCTGATTGACTACCTGGCCGGGCATCCGAAGGCGGGAGACATCATGGAGGGCACCGGTGGAGTCCGCAAATTGCGCTGGCGTCGTAGCGGGCAAGGCAAGAGCGGCGGCGCGCGCATCATCTATTACTACCACGATGATCTTATGCCGCTATATTTGCTGACGCTTTTTGCGAAAAACGATAAAGCCAATCTGACTAAGGCCCAACGCAACGAGCTAGCCGGCATGGTGACTTTGCTGGTGAATATCTGGAAAGGACAAACAAGATCATGAGCACTGCATTCGACGGCATCAAGCAAGGCTTGCAAGAAGCGATTGCCCACGCGCAGGGAGATACACGCGGCGTTCGCCTGCATCGCCCCCGCGAGGTTGACGTCAAAGCCGTACGCGCCAAAGTCGGAATGACCCAGGAACAATTCGCAGCCCGATTCGGCTTTTCGACTGCCACGCTGCGACATTGGGAACGCGGTGATCGCTCACCGCGCGGCCCTGCCTTGGTACTACTTAACGTCATCGAACGGAACCCTGAGGCCGTCATCGAAGCGTTGGCTTGACCAGCCCTCACCTCGCCTCGCCCGCCGCAGGCTCCCCCCGCAGCGCTGAATCCAGATAAGCACTACGCGCCCGCGCATCCGGGAAATGCATGTCCCGGTAGTTCACGAAGCGCGAGCCGCGCGCCAGCCGGTAGCCGGCCCAGATCAGCAGGAACAGCGGAATCCCGATGTAGGTCGCGACCACGCCGCCCCAATCGATCTTGTCCTGCAGGAACGCCTGGTAGTTCTGCCCCAGGGTGATGATCAGGCAGAGCACGAAAGCGAAGATCGGCCCGAACGGGAAGAACGGCGACACATACGGCAGATCGGCCAGGTTATGGCCCTGCTTCACGTAGCCGCGGCGGAACCGGTAGTGGCTGATGGCGATGCCCAGCCAGGCGATGAAGCCCGTCATCCCGGAGGTGTTCAGCAGCCAGATGTAGACGGCGTTGGGGCTGAAAATGAAGGTGAAAAAACACAGCGCCGCCACGACCGTCGTCGCCAGCAGCGCCCACAGCGGCACGCCGCTGCGCGAGATGCGGCCGAAGATGCGCGGCGCCTTGCCTTCGCGGGCCAGGCTGTAAAGCATGCGTGTAGCCGCGTACATGCCGGAATTGCCCGCCGACAATACCGACGTCAGCACCACCGCGTTCATGACCGAAGCCGCCCCCAGGAGGCCGGCCCGCTCGAAGATCAGCGCGAAGGGACTGACGCTGATGTCCTCGACCTCGTTGCGCAACAGGTGCGGGTCGGTATAGGGAATCAAGAGGCCGATGACCAGGATGGCCGCCACGTAGAACAGCAGGATGCGCCAGAAGACCTGGCGCACCGCGCGCGGCAGGTTGCGCGCCGGGTCCTTGGATTCGCCGGCGGCGATGCCGATGAGCTCGGTACCCTGGAACGAAAAGCCCACCACCATGGCCACGCCGATCAGCGCCGCGAAGCCGCCTGAGAACGGCGCATCGCCCACGGTCCAGTTGGCCAGGCCGCCCGTTTCTCCGCCCCGGATGATGCCCAGCAGCATCATCACGCCCATGGCCACGAACGCCAGCACCGCGATCACCTTGATCAGCGCGAACCAGAACTCTGCCTCGCCGAAGCCGCGCGCCGACATGGCGTTCAGGCCGAAGGTGATCGCCAGGAACAGGGCGCTCCAATAGAAACCCGGCACGTCGGGAAACCAGTAGGCCATGACCAGTTGCGCCGCCACCAGGTCCACCGCCACGGTCACCGCCCAGTTGTACCAATAGTTCCAGCCCAGGGCGAAGCCGAAGCCGTCCTCGACATAGCGCGCGCCGTAGGTGGAAAAGGAACCGGAAACCGGCATCGCGGCGGCCAGTTCGCCCAGGCTGGTCATCAGGAAATAGACCATGATGCCGATCAGCACGTAGCCCAGCAGCGCCCCGCCGGGGCCGGCCTTGGCGATGGTCGCGCCGGAGGCCACGAACAGGCCGGTGCCGATGGACCCGCCCACCGCAATCATGGTCAGGTGGCGCGCGGACAGCGTGCGGCGCAGTTCGGAAGGCGGGTTCGCCTTCGCCTCGCGCGTGCCGCCTGAGCGACGTTCATCGTGTTCCGATGGTGCCAAAATGCATTTCCTTCAGGTCATGAAGGCACCTGTGCGCAACGCCAGGTGCCTGGGAATTTCCAAGCAACCGGCGAGAATAGCGCAAGAGGCCCCATCCGGTGAAATCGGACGGCCTCGGGGACGGATCGACGAACCTATTGAAACGCCGTTTCCATGAAGGTGCGCAGCTTGCGCGAATGCAGGCGTTCCGGCGGCATGTCGCGCAGCCGCTCCAGGGCGCGGATGCCGATTTCCAGATGTTGATTCACCTGGCGGCGGTAGAAGGCGCTGGCCATGCCGGGCAGCTTCAGTTCGCCATGCAAAGGCTTGTCCGACACGCACAGCAAGGTGCCGTACGGCACGCGGAAGCGGAAGCCGTTGGCCGCGATGGTGGCGGATTCCATGTCCAGCGCAATCGCGCGGGACTGCGCAAAACGCTCCACCAGTTCCAGATGATCACGCAGTTCCCAATTGCGGTTGTCGATGGTGGCGACCGTGCCCGTGCGCATGATGCGCTTCAGATCCCAGCCCGACAGCCCGGCCACTTCTTCGACCGCCTGCTCCAGCGCCACCTGCACCTCGGCCAACGCCGGCACCGGCACCCAGGTCGGCAGGTCGGCGTCCAGCACGTGGTCCTCGCGCACATAGCCATGAGCCAAGACGTAGTCGCCCAGGCGCTGCGAATCGCGCAGGCCCGCGCAGTGGCCCAGCATCAGCCAGGCGTGCGGGCGCAGTACGGCGATGTGGTCGGTAATGGTCTTGGCGTTGGACGGTCCCACGCCGATGTTCACCAGCGTGATGCCCGAATGGTCGCCGCGCACCAGGTGGTAGGCCGGCATCTGCGGCAGGCGGACCGCCTGGTCCTCGTCGCCCGGGCCGCTTTCGCCCCGGCGCGTGATGCGGTTGCCCGGCTCCACCAGCATTTCGTAGTCTTCGTTGCCGCTGGCCATGAGCGCGCGGGCGCGGGCGCAGAACTCGTCCACGTAGAACTGGTAGTTGGTGAACAGCACGAAATTCTGGAAATGCGCGGGCGCGGTCGAGGTGTAGTGCTGCAAGCGGTGCAGCGAATAGTCCACGCGCTGGGCCGTAAAAGGCGCCAGCGGCTTGGGCTCGCCCTCCTTGCCGCGCCAGGAACCGTTGACGATGGCATCGTCCGTCACCGCCAGGTCGGGCACGTCGAACAGGTCGCGCAGGGGCCGCTTGAGTGCCTCCAGGTGCTCGCCCTCGACGTAGGCGCCCTCGGGGAAGGCGAAATGCAGCGGAATGGGCGAATCGGACTCGCCGACTTCGACCGCCACGCGGTGGTTCTGCAGCAGCTGGCTGACCTGCTCGATCAGGTAGTCGCGAAACAGCGCGGGCTGGGTGATGGTGGTTTGGTAAATGCCCGGTTCGGCGACGTGGCCGTAGGACAGCCGGGTATCGATCGGATCGTAGGTTTCCACCACGATGCGGATGGCCGGGTAGTAGGCTCGGGCGCGCTCGCGGCCGTTGGTCGAGCCTTTCAGCACTTCACGGAAGGCGGCGCGCAGGAATGCGGTATTGCGCGCATAGATTTCGATCAGGCGCTCCACTGCCGCCACCGCATCCTGGAACGGCTCGAAGGGCAAGGCTTCTGGCCGGCTCATGGAAGACAAAGGGTGCACTGCGTTCATCATCGAGCTTTACTCCGCTTCTCATCTTATCTGTAACCGCGGCCGCTGCCGGCTTGCCGGGCCGCAGGGCCGATTGCGACGATTATGCCCGAGCCCGCGCCAGATGAAATGTCATATTCGACGGCCCGGGAAGCTGCGCGCGCCGTAACTTCCACCGACAAGAATGCTGCATTGCACTACAAATGTAATGAAACATTATTCCATTACAATCACATGGCAGTCCGGGGTTTTACGTCCCGGTGTTGCCCCCCTTTCCGCCGGCTTGCCTGTCCAGGCAAAGCCATGCCGCCCACTCCGATTCTTGAAGTGACGTAATGACGCCGCCCACGCGAAAAGCCCGAATTGCCCAACTACGCATTCCCGTATTCCTGTCAGCGCCCATCATCGCCCTGACCCTTTCCTGGATTCCCGACGCCGCCCAGGCGTCCGTCCGCTCCGAGCAGGCCCGCCCCTCGCTTACCGGCCTGCGCCTGGCCCAGGAACCCACCGTCCCCACCCTGCGCGACCGTGTCGTGCAAGCCGGCCTGGATGCCATCGGCACCCCCTATAGCTGGGGCGGCGACGATGCCGACGGTTTCGATTGCAGCGGACTGGTCCTGCACGTCTTCCGTGAAATCGCCGGCCTGGAGCTGCCTCGCACGGCGCGCGCTCAACGCACCGCTGGCGAATCCGTCGCCAACAAGCAGGATCTGCGCCCCGGCGACCTGGTGTTCTTCGCCACGCGCGGCCGCGGCGTGACCTCGCACGTCGGCATCTACATCGGCCAGAACAAGTTTGTCCACGCTCCGCGCCGCGGCACCAAGGTGCGTGTGGACGAAATGAAGAATTCGTACTGGACCAAGCGCTACGTCGGCGCCCGGCGCTATCTGGATATGCAACCGGGCCAGATGCTGGCCCAGGCGTCCGCCCGCTGACGGAAAAAATCGGGGCGTCGCTGCCGACGCCCCTGGGGGAGGCACCACAGCCTGCCGCGGCCAGTCCAGCAAGGACGCGCCGCCGCAGGCTTGCCGCGTTTCAGCCCCGGCCCACGAAGGGCATGTTGGTCGCCATGATGGTCATGAACTGCACGTTGGCCTCCAGCGGCAGGCGCGCCATGGCGGCCACCGCCTGCGCCACGTGAGCCACGTCCATGCGCGGCTCCACCTTGGTGCTGCCGTCCGCCTGCAGGATGCCTGCGGCCATGCGTTCGGTCATGTCGGTGGCGGCATTGCCGATGTCGATCTGGCCGCAAGCGATGTTGTAGGGCCGGCAATCCAGCGAAATGGACTTGGTCAGCCCGGTCACCGCGTGCTTGGTGGCGGTGTAGGCGATGGAGAACGGACGCGGCGCATGCGCCGAGATCGAACCGTTGTTGATGATGCGCCCGCCACGCGGATTCTGCGCCTTCATCACGCGAATGGCGGCTTGCGCGCACAGGAACATGCCGGTCAGGTTGGTGTCCACCACCTCGCGCCACAGCGATACGGGCAACTCCTCGATCGGCATCGCGGGCGCGCCGCGGCCGGCATTGTTGAACAGCACGTCCAGCCGGCCATATTCGCGCTGCGCCGCATCGAATAGTTCGCGCACGGCCTGCTCGTCGGATACATCCGTGGGCACCACCAGCGCCCTCACGCCGTCCTCGCCCGCCGCGGTGCGGGTGGCTTCCAGCGGTTCGCGGCGACGGCCGGCCAACACGACCCGATAGCCTTGCGCCAGGAATTCCAGCGCCACCGCGCGGCCTATGCCGGTACCGGCGCCGGTGACCAGCGCCACGCGCGGGTGTTCGATCTCGTTCGCTTGCATCGGATTCTCCTTGTTATCGATCGGCGGAATGCTACCCCAATCATTCTGGGCATGCTGCAAGCGAAGGTTCCAGCCGTGACACATTCGAACGCGTCACACGCAAGCAAAAATTACCCGGCATGGACAAGCTGCCGAATGCGCCGGAAGACCCGTTTTTCCTGCACCGATCGCGACCGACGGATCCGCGCCCGCTCAGCTATTCCGCGCAGAAAAATCTGCGCAACGCATGCCACAGGGTCGACAATCCCGTGTTGATCCGTCACAAGTCTTTATATAATTCCTGGAAATTAGCTTATTACCAAAAATCCAATAACACCCACGGAGCAGGTTCTATGACCCCACGGTCCCTACCCGCCGCACTGGTCCTGAGCGCGTTGTACGCCGCCTCGGTCGGTGCGCAAAGCGCGCCCGACGGCAAGCAGATCAGCACCCAGGGCGCCAACGGCGCGCCCGCCTGTATCACCTGCCACGGCGCCCGTGGCGAGGGCAATCCCGCCGCCGGCTTTCCGCAACTGGCCGGCATGGGCAGTGCGTACCTGGACGAACAGCTCGAAGCCATGGCCAATGGCTCGCGCGTCAGCCCGGTCATGGCCGCCACCGCCAAGGCGCTGGACCCGGCGCAGCGCAAGGCTGTGGCGCAGTACTACGCCGCGCTGCCTTCCGCGCTGGACATCGACAAACTGGCCGCCACCGCCATGCATCCGGCCAAGCCGGCGGACACCGGCGCCTGGCTGGCCACCCGCGGCGCCTGGGACAAGAACGTGCCCGCCTGCAACCAGTGCCACGGGCCGGGCGGCATCGGCGTCGGCGCGAATTTCCCCGCCTTGGCGGGCCAGCCCGCTGCCTACATCGCGGGCCAACTGCGCGCCTGGCAGCAAGGCCAGCGCCCTCCGGGTCCGCTGGGCCTGATGCCGGCCGTGGCCACGCGCCTGTCCAGCGCCGAGATCGACGCCGTCTCCGCCTACTATGCAGGCCTGCCCAAGGCCGCCGACCAGCTTGCCGCGCAAGCCAACACCGCCGCGGGAGCCCAGCAATGACCGCCACCAGCCTGCGCCTGCTGTCCGCCGCCTGTCTGTTCGCGTCCGCCGCCACGTTTGCGGCCGAACCCCGCCCGTCCTTCACGCCGCCGTCGGCCGCGTCCATCCCCGACAACGATTTCGGCAAAGCCGTGCGCGAAGGCGAACAGATCTTCCTGCACACCCCGCAGAACGCCGCCAAGTTTGTCGGCAACAACCTGAACTGCGTCAGTTGCCACCTGGACGCCGGCCGCCGGCCGGACTCCGCGCCTATGTGGGCTGCCTACGTGCTCTACCCCGCCTATCGCGCCAAGAACGGCCACGTCAACACCCTGGCCGAACGCCTGCAAGGGTGTTTCCGCTTCAGCATGAATGGCAAGGCGCCCGCCGCGGACGATCCCACCCTGACCGCGCTGCAGACCTATATGTTCTGGCTGGCCAGCAAGGCGCCCACCGGCGTGGTGCTGGAGGGCCAGGGCTACCGCAAGCTGCCCGCGCCCTCCAAGAAGGCCGACTACGTGCGCGGCAGCGAGGTCTATGCGCAATACTGCGCGGTCTGCCACGGGGCCGAGGGCCAAGGCCAAAAGAACGGCAAGCACTGGGTGTTCCCCGCCCTGTGGGGCGCGGACTCCTTCAACTGGGGCGCGGGCATGCACCAGATCGGCAATGCCGCCGGCTTCATCAAGGCCAACATGCCGCTCGGACAGGCCGGCATGCTGAGCGACCAGGAAGCCTGGGACGTCGCCTACTTCATGAATGCGCACGAGCGTCCGCAGGATCCGCGCTATACAGAGTCTGTCGCCGCGACCCGGGCCAAGTACCACGACTCCGACGACTCGCTTTACGGTATCGAGGTCAACGGCCATTTGCTGGGCAGCGACTCGCCGCCAGCCGGTGGCAAGCTGACCCAGGCCGCCGCCAAAGCGGGCGGCTGAGTCCGGCAGGCGCAGATCACGCGGCCGGCTTGCGGGTTCCCCCTGCCCGGCCGCGTGATTTGTTATTCTTCGTGTCTTAGCATCACACGCCTGCCACATTCATGTCCGCCAATCCCGGAAACGTCTTCATGGTCGTCGCGCCCAGCGGCGCCGGCAAGTCCAGCCTGGTCAAGGCCTTGCTCCAGCAAGACCCCTCCATCCTGCTCTCCATTTCCTGCACCACCCGCGCGCCCCGCCCCGGCGAGGAAGACGGCCGCGAATACCGCTTCGTGTCCACGGACGAATTCAAGCTCCTGCGCGAGGGCAACAACCTGCTGGAATGGGCGGAAGTGCATGGCAACTTTTACGGCACGCCGCGAGACCGCATCGACGAAGCCACGCGCGCCGGCCGCGACGTGCTGCTGGAGATCGACTGGCAAGGCGCGCGCCAGGTGAAGCAGCGCTTCCCCGGCGCGATCGGCGTGTTCGTGCTGCCGCCGTCCATCGATGAACTCGAAAGCCGGCTCAAGGCGCGCGGCCAGGACGCGCCCCAGGTGATCGCGCGCCGCCTGATGGCCGCGGGCGGCGAAATCGCCCACGCGCCTGAATGCGAATATGTTATTATTAATCAAGAATTTAGCGTGGCCTTGTCGGAATTGACTCAAATAGTCAGCGCCGCACGGCTGCGCTTTTCGTCTCAGGCCGCCCGCCACAGCCAGTTGTTCTCGCAGCTGGGCATCCCGGCCGAGCACTGAGCCGAACGCATTCTCCCTATCCTCCATCAGCACCAGGTGTCCTAATGGCTCGCATTACCGTCGAAGACTGTCTGAATCAAATCCCCAATCGTTTCAAGCTCACGCTGGCCGCGACCTACCGCGCCCGCGAGTTGGCGCAAGGCCATGCCCCGCGCCTGGACAGCAAAGACAAGCCCACGGTCACTGCCCTGCGCGAAATCGCGGGCGGCCTCACCGGCGTGGAAATGCTGCGTAAAGTACCCACCTGATAATCTCCGGGGGCGGCAAGCATGGCTTTTCCCGGGCTGAAGTACGCTTCATCAGGTCTGCTTGCCGCACTGCGTGCCGGCTCCCGTCTCGGGCGCCGCACCGGCAAGAAAGACAAGACTCCCCCCACGCCACCGTCCGTCGCCGCGCAAGAAGCGGCGGACGCGACCGCCTCGCCGGTCGCTTCGCTGGCGCCGCTGACCGAAATCATCGGCAGCTATCTCGACAAGAAAGACGTAGAGCGCGTGCGCGAAGCCTATCGCTTCGCGGACCAGGCGCATCTGGGCCAGTTCCGCGCCAGCGGTTCGCCCTACATCTCTCACCCCATCGCCGTCACCGAAATCTGCGCAGGCTGGAAGCTCGACGTCAACGCGTTGTCCGCCGCCCTGCTGCACGACGTGATGGAAGACCAGGGCATCGCCAAGCACGAGCTGGCCGAGAAATTCGGCCCTGAAGTCGCAGAACTGGTCGACGGCCTGTCCAAGCTGGACCGCCTGGACTTCGCCACCAAGGCCGAACAACAGGCCGAGAGCTTCCGCAAGATGCTGCTGGCGATGGCGCGCGACGTGCGCGTCATCCTCATCAAGCTGGCCGACCGCCTGCACAATATGCGCACGCTGGACGCGGTCAATCCGGAAAAGCGCCGCCGCATCGCGCGCGAAACACTGGACATCTACGCGCCTATCGCGCATCGCCTGGGCCTGAACCTGCTGTTCCGCGAACTGCAGGACCTGTGCTTTGCGGCCATGTACCCGAACCGCTATCAGGTGCTGTACAAGGCCGTGCTGGCCGCGCGCGGCAACCGCCGCGAGGTCATCACCAAGATCGCCGATTCGGTGCGGGCTTCGCTGCCCGCCGCCGGCATCGAAGCCGAGGTCACCGGCCGCGAGAAGACGCTCTACGGCATCTACCGCAAGATGGTCGACCAGAAGAAGTCGTTCTCCGACGTCCTGGACATCTACGGTTTCCGCGTCATCGTGCACACCCTGCCCGAGTGCTACCTGGCGCTGGGCACGCTGCATCAGCTCTACCGGCCCGTGCCCGGCAAGTTCAAGGACTACATCGCCATTCCCAAGGTGAATGGCTACCAGTCCCTGCACACGACCCTCGTCGGCCCCTACGGCACACCGGTAGAGTTCCAGTTCCGCACCCGCGACATGCATCACGTTGCGGAAGAAGGCGTGGCCTCGCACTGGCTCTACAAGGGCGCGGACCTGACCCTCAACGACCTGCAGAAGCGCACCCACCAGTGGCTGCAATCGCTGCTGGACATCCAGAGCCAGACCGGCGATTCCGGCGAATTCCTGGAGCACGTCAAGGTCGATCTGTTCCCCGACGCGGTCTACGTGTTCACGCCGCGCGGCAAGATCATTTCGCTGCCCCGCGGCGCGACGCCGGTGGACTTCGCCTACGCGATCCACACCGACATCGGCAACCAGGCGGTGGCCGCCAAGGTCAACGGCGAGTTCGTGCCGTTGCGCACCGAACTCAACAGCGGCGACACGGTGGAAATCGTCACATCCCCCGCCTCCCGTCCGAACGCGCAATGGCTGAACTACGTGCGCACCGGCCGCGCGCGCTCTGAAATCCGCCACTACCTGCGCACAGTCAAGTACGAAGAATCGGTGGCCTTCGGCGAACGCCTGCTGGGCCAGGCGCTGCAAGAGCTGCACATGCCCCTGCCCGCCACCGACGACCCGGCCTGGCAGAAGCTGGCGCGCAGCACCGGCGCCAGCTCGCGCGAGGAAATCCTGGCCGACATCGGCCTGGGCAAGCGCCTGGCCGCCGTGGTGGCGCGCCGCTTCGCGCCCGAACACCAGTTGGTCGCAACCACGGCCGCTGCCGTGGACGAGCTGACCTCGGCGCGCAGCGCCCCCATCCTGATCCAGGGCAATGAGGGCCAGGCGGTGCAATTGGCGCCTTGCTGCGGCCCGCTGCCGGGCGACCCCATCATCGCCGGCATGCGCATGGGACACGGACTGGTGGTGCACACCGCCGATTGCCCGGTGGCCATGCGCCAGCGCCTGCGCGAACCGGAACGCTGGATCAACGTCGCCTGGGACCCCAACAACACCGCCAAGCACCTGGCCACGCGCCTGGACATCGTCACGCGCAACGAACGCGGCGTGCTGGGCCGGCTGGCGGCGGAAGTCACGGCGGCCGACGCCAACATCGTGCACGTCACCATGCACGACGACGCGGTCGCCACGGTGTCGCTGCATCTGACGATCCAGGTCGACAGCCGCAAGCACCTGGCGCAGGTGATCCGCGCCATCCGGCACGTGCCGCAAGTGCAGAAGATCGTGCGCGTGAAGGGTTGAGCAGTTCTTCAGTGCAGGGCTGAATCGCCAGCTCTGCACTGCTCTGCTCAGGTCACGTGCTGCAGAAAATCCTTGAGCCGCTGACTGGGCGGATTGCTCAGCAATTCGCCAGGCGGGCCGTCATGCGCGATCTTGCCCGCGTCGATGAAGATCAGGCGGCTGCCCACCTTGCGCGCGAACTCCATCTCATGCGTGACCACGACCATGGTCATGCCCTCCTCGGCCAGGTCGCGCATGACTTTGAGCACCTCGTGGCGCAGCTCCGGATCCAGCGCCGACGTGGGCTCGTCGAACAGCATCAGCTTGGGCTTGATGGCCAGCGCCCGCGCAATCGCCACGCGCTGCTGCTGGCCGCCTGAAAGCTCGGACGGATAGTGGTCCATGCGCTCGGCCAGGCCGACCTTGGCCAGCAGGCTTTCGGCCAGCTCACGCGCCTCGGCGCGGCTTTGCCCACGGGTATGGATCGGGCCGAACATGACGTTTTCCAGCGCCGTCATCTGCGGGAACAGATTGAACTGCTGAAACACCATGCCCGCCTCGCGCCGGATTTCGCGCACTTGCGCGGCCCCGCCGTTCACGCTCAGGCCATCGACCAGCAGATCGCCATCGTTGATGGTTTCAAGCACGTTGATGCAACGCAGGAAGGTGGACTTGCCCGAACCCGAGGGCCCAACCACCACCACGACCTCGCCCGCGTCGATGTTCAGCGAGATCCCGTTGAGCACCACGGACTCGCCGAAAGTCTTGGTGACGTTGTGGAATTCAACCATGCTCATAGTATGCGCATCCTTCTTTCAATCAGATGCAGGCCCAACGCCATAAGGCCGGTCAGGATCAGGTAGACGATCGCCACCGCCGACCAGATCTCGACGGCGCGAAAGTTGCTGGCCATGATTTCCTGGCCCTGCCGGGTCAGTTCGGCCACGCCGATCACGATGAAGAGCGAAGAATCCTTCAGGCTGATGATGCACTGGTTGCCCAGCGGCGGAATCATGCGGCGGAACGCCACCGGCCCGATGATGTGGAAGAGGATCTTGTGGAACGGCAGCCCCATGGCCTGTCCGGCTTCCTTCAGGCCCTTGTGCACCGATAGCAGCGCGCCGCGCACGATCTCGGAAATGTAGGCCCCGGAATTGATGATGAGCGTGACGATGGCCGCCCACTCCGCGTCCACCCGGATGTTCGCCAGCAAAGGCAAGGCGAAGTAGATGAACATCACCTGCACCACGATCGGCGTGCCGCGGATGACCGCGACGTAGACCTGTGCGATGGCCGACAGGATGGGATGCCCGTAAGCCCTTGTCACGCCGGACAGCGCGCCCAGCAAAAAACCGCCGAACAAGCCCCAGAACGTGATCTTGATGGTCATCAGCGTACCCTCGAGCAGATTGGGTAGCGCGTCCCTGATTACAGTCCAGTCAAACTCCACGATATTCCCCCTATGGCGCGGCGCCGCGCCGTAGCGCGGCGGGAGCGGCGCGGGACCATACGCCCGACTGCGGCGTAGCTGCCGGCATCAGCCGGCGCAGGCCGATGCCGGGCGGTCCCGGAATGCAATGCGGACCCGGATGCTCAGGGCTTCTTGCCGAACCACTTGGTATAGATGGCGTCGTACTGGCCGTTGGCCTTCAGCGTGGCCAGCGCCTTGTTCACCTGCGGCACCAGATCGCTGCCCTTGGGGAAGGCGATGCCGTAGAAGTCGCCGCTCTTGACCGAGCCGACCACCTTCACGCGGCCCTTGCCGGCGGTGTTGGCGTAGTACTGGACATTGGGCGTGTCGTGCACCGCGGCGTCGACGCGGCCGGTAGCCAGTTCCAGATAGGCGTTGTCGATGTTCGGGAACAGCTTGAGCTTCGCATCCGGCACCTGCGCCTTCAGGAAGTCCACGGTGGCGGTGCCGGTCTTGACCGCGACGGTCTTGCCGGCCAGGGACTTGGCGTCCTTGATGTCCGTGTTCTTTTCGCCGACCAGGATGGCCAGGCCGCTTTCGTAGTAGGGATCGGAGAAGTCGATGACCTTCTTGCGGTCGTCGCGGATCGTGATGCCGGCCAGCGCCGCGTCGATGTTCTTGGTTTGCAGGCCCGGGATGATGCCCGCGAAGTCCATGGGCTGCAGCTTGTACTTGAGGTTGAGTTCCTTGGCGATGGCCGCCCACAGATCCACGTCGAAGCCCACGTAGGTATTACCCTGCTTGAACTCGAACGGCACGAAAGCGGTATCGGTGGCCACCACCAATTCCTTGCCTTGGGCATGCGCGCCTGAGACGGCACCGAACATGGCCACGGACAGGCCGACCAGTGCGGCGGCGACTTTGCGTTTGATCATGAAACTCTCCTCTTGGGGACCAGTCGGCACCCCGGGGTTGTTGTAGGGGCATGATTCCTGGGCTGCGCCGGGGTCTCCGGCACGGCTTACCGCCGATCTTAACGCATACGTCCCCACCCGGCAGCGGCCGGAAAATTTACAATCCGCATGACACCCGGAGGATTCCCATGGCCTACAAACATGTACGCATTGCCGGAAACCGGCGTCAGACGGGCCTCGCGCTGGGCAAGCTGGCGCGGCCCCTGATGGCGACCTACCTGGACCAAAGCCGCACCTGGGACGCGCTGCGGCCATGGCGCGGCCACGCCTTCCTCGACGAGCTGGCGCAACAGGCGCAAGCTGCGCTGCCGGCAATCTGGGAAGAACTGGAAGGTATGGCCGAGGGCCTGCACATGCCGATCGAGGACGTGCTGCTGTGGAACTGCCGCGGCGACCTGCTGCACAGCACCACCGACGGCTGCACGTCCGTCGCGCTGAAAGCGGCCGACGGCACGCGCTGGATCGCACACAACGAGGACGGCGATCCCTATCTGCGCGGGCGCTGCCATCTGGTCGACGTGGCGCTGGAAGACGCGCCAGGCTACCTCAGCTTCTACTATCCGGGCTCGCTGCCCGGCCATACCTTCGGCGCCAACCGCGCCGGACTGGTGCAGACCATCAACAACCTGCGCATCCGGCAGCGGCATCCCGGCGTGCCGCGCATGCTGATGGCGCGCGCGGTGCTGGATTGCACGACGCTGGACGAGGCGCTCGGCCTGTTGCGGGACCTACCGCACTCCGGCGGCTTTCACCACACCCTGGGCGCGGCCGGCGACGCCCGCCTGCTCAGCGCGGAAGTGGCGCCGGGCGAGGTTTCCATCCTGGAGATCGGCACGCGCTACGGCCATGCCAATCACATGGTGCATGCCGACATGGGCGGCATCGCGCAGATCGTCACCGACTCGTCGCGGGCGCGGCAGAACCGCATCGAGGGCATCGTGGACGGCTGGTCCAGCGCGACCGCCAGCGCGGATCTGCTCGCCGCGCTGCACGACACCGACGGCGAACTGCCTATCCTGCGGACCTCGCCGGATGATCCCGATGACGAGAACACGCTGGCGACGGCGGTCTTTGAAATTGGGGAAAGCGAAGTGACCTTGCGGGTGTATGACCGGAAGGCGAAAGCGGAGATCGTGCTGGATGTGATGTCAGATACGGAGTGAGATTGCCGCCTGACCCATCGACACAACGGCCGCGTCATCACTGACGCGGCCGTTGTCTTTCGGTGCAGACGGATTACACCGCCCCGTACCCGCCGCCTCCCGGAGTTTCGACGACGAAGATATCGCCCGGACGCAGCTGTGCGCTGTCTTGCGGACCCAGTTCCTGGACCGAACCGTCGGCGCGTTCGACCGAGTTGCGCCCCATGGCGCCGGGTTGCCCGCCCGCCAGGCCGAACGGCGCATACAGGCGGTTGTTCGACAGGATGGCGGCGGTCATGTCCTCCAGGAAACGGATGCGGCGCACACCGCCGTCACCACCCGGGTAGCGGCCGGCGCCGCCCGAGCCCTTGCGGATTTCGTAGGATTCCAGACGCACCGGGAAACGGAACTCCAGCACTTCGGGGTCCGTCAGCCGCGAGTTGGTCATGTGCGCCTGCACCAGCGAGGTCCCGGCGAAACCTTCATCGCGAGGACCCGCCGCGTCGATGCGCACAGGACCCGCGCCCGTGCCGCCCGAGATGGTCTCGTAGTACTGATGACGCGCGTTGCCGAACGTGAAGTTGTTCATCGTGCCCTGGCTTGCGGCCAGCACGCCCAGCGCGCCATACAACGCGTTGACGATGCACATGGACGTTTCCACGTTGCCCGCCACCACCGAGGCCGGCGGATTCGGACGCAGCATCGAGCCTTCCGGCAGGATGATGGACAGCGGCACGAGGCAGCCGTCGTTCAGCGGAATATCGTCATTGACCAAGGTGCGGAACACGTACAGCACCGCCGCAACGGCGATGGCGCCCGGAGCGTTGAAGTTGTTGTCCAGCTGGTTGGACGTGCCGGTGAAGTCCACCACGGCGCTGCGCGCCTCGGTGTCCACCTTAACGGCCACGCGGATCACCGCGCCGTTGTCCAGCGGGTACTCGTAGCTGCCGTCCTTCAGCACCGAGATCACGCGGCGCACCGCTTCCTCGGCGTTGTCCTGCACGTGCCCCATGTAGGCCCGGACCACGTCCAGGCCGAAGTGGTCGCACATGCGCAGCAGCTCCTGCACGCCCTTTTCATTGGCGGCGATCTGCGCGTGCATGTCGGCGATGTTCTGGTCCGGATTGCGGGCCGGCCAGCGGCCCGAGCCCAGGATGCCGCGCGCCGCGGCTTCGCGGAACTCGCCGTTCTTCACAAGCTGGAAGTTGGTGAAGAGCACGCCCTCGTCTTCCACCGTCTTGGAATCCGGCGGCATCGAACCCGGCGTGGTGCCGCCAATGTCGGCATGGTGGCCGCGCGAACCGACGTAGAACAGGATCTCCCGCCCATCGCGGTCGAACACCGGGGTGATGACCGTGACGTCGGGCAAGTGCGTGCCGCCGTGGTACGGATCGTTCACCACGTAGGCGTCGCCAGGCTGCATGTTGCCGGCGTTGGCGTTCATGACCGTGCGCACGGACTCGCCCATGGACCCCAGATGCACCGGCATGTGCGGAGCATTGGCGATCAGGCGCGCCTGCGCATCGAAGATCGCGCAAGAGAAGTCCAGGCGTTCCTTGATGTTGACCGAGTACGCCGTGTTCTGCAGGCGGTAACCCATCTGCTCTGCGATCGACATGAAGAGGTTGTTGAAGACCTCCAGCATGACCGGATCGGCCTGCGTGCCGATGGCGCGGCGCTCCGGACGCGCTTCGACGCGGCGGATCACGAAGTGGTCCTGCGCCGTGAGTTCCGCCTGCCAGCCGGCCTCGACCACCGTGGTCTGGTTGGGTTCGGAAATGATGGCGGGTCCCGCCACCACGTCTCCGCCCGCCATGTCCTCGCGCACGTACAAGGGCGTGTCGCGCCAGGCGCCGCCGCTGTACATGCTGACGACGCGGCTGGGAGCCAGCGCGCCGTCGCGCACGCGCGCCGCGGACGCGTCGCCGACGCGCTCGCCGCCGCCCGTGGCTTCGACCGAGATGGTTTCCACCACCAGTTCGCGGTTGGGCATCAAGAACGAATAGCGCAGGCGGTAGGCCGCTTCGAATTCCTTGCGCGCCTGTTCCAGGTCCGTGTACGCCACTTCCAGCGAGGTATCGGTGCCGCGGTACTTCAGATGCAGGCGGCGCTGCACGCTGATGTCGCTTTCCGCCACGTGCTGGCGGCGCAGTTCGCCGACCGCCTGGCCGGCCAGCTCGTCGAATTCGCCCTTCAATGCCAGCATCAGTTCGGCATCGAGAACCTTCTCGACCGTCTTCTGGCGCATGTCGGTCTGGTCGGCCAGGCCCATGCCGTAGGCCGACAACACGCCGCCCAGCGGGTGCGCAAACACCGTGGTCATGCCCAGCGCGTCGGCGACCAGGCAGGCATGCTGGCCGCCCGCGCCGCCGAACACCGTCAGCGCGTACTCGGTCACGTCGTGGCCGCGCTGGACCGAGATGCGCTTGATGGCCTCGGCCATGTTGCCCACGGCGATTTCCAGGAAGCCTTCGGCCAGCTGTTCGGGACTCATTTCGCGGCCAGTGGCGGCGCGCACTTCGTCGGACATGGCCGTAAAGCGCGCCACGACCGCATCGCGGTCCAGAGGTTCATTGGCCTCGGGGCCGAAGACCTTGGGGAAAAAGTCGGGCTGGATCTTGCCCAGGAGGACGTTGCAGTCCGTCACCGCCAGCGGGCCGCCGCGGCGGTAGCAGGCGGGCCCCGGGTTGGCGCCGGCTGAATCCGGACCCACGCGCAGACGCGCGCCGTCGAAATGCAGGATCGAGCCGCCGCCCGCCGCCACGGTGTGGATGCTCATCATGGGTGCGCGCATGCGCACGCCGGCCACCTGGGTCTCGAATTCGCGTTCGAATTCGCCGGCGTAATGCGACACGTCGGTGGAAGTGCCGCCCATGTCGAAGCCGATGACCTTGGGAAAGCCCGCGATCTCGCTGGTGCGCACCATGCCGACGATGCCGCCGGCGGGACCCGACAGAATGGCGTCCTTGCCGCGGAAGCGATGCGCGTCCGTCAGGCCGCCGCTCGATTGCATGAACATGAGGCGGATGCCCGGCAGTTCGCCGGCCACCTGGTCCACATAGCGCTTCAGGATGGGCGACAGATACGCGTCCACCACCGTGGTGTCGCCGCGCGACACGAACTTGATCAGCGGGCTGACCTCGTGCGAGGCCGACACCTGCGGGAAGCCCACTTCACGCGCGATGCGGGCCGCGATGCGTTCGTGCTCGGGCGCATGCCAGGCGTGCATGAAGACGATGGCCACGGCGCGGATGCCGCTGTCGTAGGCGGCCTGCATGGCTGTGCGCAGCGCTTCCTGATCCAGTTCGCGGATCACCTCGCCGTCGGCGGCCACGCGCTCATCCGCTTCCACTACGGACTCGTAGAGCATCTCGGGCAGGACGACATTTCGGTCGAACAGGCGCGGACGGTTCTGGTAGGCAATGCGCAGACCGTCGCGGAACCCCTTCGTCGTGACCAGCAAGGTGCGCTCGCCCTTGCGTTCCAGCAAGGCGTTGGTGGCCACCGTGGTGCCCATCTTCACGCACTCGACCTGGTCGGCGGGCACGGGCTGGCCGGGCGCGATACCCAGCAACTTTCGGATGCCGGCCACGGCTGCGTCGCGGTACTGCTCGGGGTTTTCCGAGAGCATCTTGGCCGTGGTGGTCGTGCCGTCGGGGCGACGCGCCACGATGTCGGTAAAGGTACCCCCACGGTCAATCCAGAATTGCCACTTCATAGCTGTCCTTGCAAACAAAGGGTCGCCGCGGCGCCTGCGGCCGCGCACGGGTAAACGGAATCAGAGAGAGGTCGCCGCGCGGGCCGCCTGGTCGTACAGGCCGGACAACGCGCGCAGCGTATGCGCCAGCTGGCGGCTGAAGTCCAGCCCGCCCCCGCCCGGCGCGTCCAGGCCGGCGGTCAGGCATTGCTCGCGGACCTCGGCATAGCGCTTGAGTATGGCCGCGCCTTCCGGGGTCACGCTGTAGAACACTTCCTTGCTGCTGCGTTCGCCCTTGACCACACCCAGGCGGTCGAGTTTCTTCAGCGCGTAGCTGACGATGTGCGTGTCCTCGACATTCAGCGTGAAGCAGATGTCGGCCAGCTTCTTGGGGCGCTCGCGGTGATAGACATGATGAAAGACCATCACGTCGGTGGGCGTCAGGTCGGGCAGCCCGGCCGCGGCCATGCAGCGCACGGTCCAGCGGTCGAACGCGTGGCTGGCGATCATCAGACCGAATTCCACTTCGGAAAGGTCGGGCGCGCTGCCGCCGGCCAAATGGGCCGACGATGCAATCAAAGTGGGGGTCATGGAAGACGCAAGCCGAGTTTATCTGAACGAAATACTAATAATTTATCTATATTTCATCAATAAAAAATACGAATAAGACGCCGGAAATCCCCTCTTTCAAGGGAATACCCCTACAGGACTACAGCCGAAACAGGCCGTCTTAAGGCGCCGACCAGCCCATGGGCAGGTTCGCCCGGATCAACCACCCCGCGATGGAAATCCGCGGCGCGATATCGGGCATGGGGTCGCCGGGACCGAACCAGCGCGCATCGGCGATCTCGTCTTCCTGCACGCGTATGTCGCCGGACACGTAGTCCGCTGTGAACGCGACCATGAGCGAATGCGGGAACGGCCAGGACTGGCTGCCGAAATACTGCAGGTTGCCGACCTTCAGGCCGACTTCCTCGTGGACCTCGCGGTGGATGGTCTGCTCGATGCTTTCGCCGGGTTCGACGAAGCCGGCCAGCGCGGTATAGCGCGAGGTCGCGGTGGTGGTATGGCGTGCCAGCAGGATGCTGTCGCCCTTGCGGATCAGCACCATCATGGCGGGCGAAATGCGCGGATAGGCCGAAAAGCCGCAGGACGGGCAACGCAGACAGAATTCGGTGGGCACCCGCTCCGCCGGCGTACCGCAGACGCCGCAGAACCGGTGCGTGCGCGCCCATTCGGCGATCTGGTAGGCGCGTCCGGCCAGCGCCATGCGCTCGTCATCCAGTACGCCAAACAGCGAACGCAGCTTCCTGAACGCATAGCCTTGCGGCGGCTCCACGCCCGGATCCACGTGCACGGTGCGGTACGGCGAACCGGGCAGCGTCCAGATCGGCTGCAGGGCCGTGGCCGCCACGCCTATCCGTACACACAATGCAGTGTCCGGCAGGACGGCCGAAGTCTCTTCCACCAACAACTCATCACGACGAAAAACGAAGTTCACACATGCCTCGGCATCACGCTTTCGATAGCGCAATGTTAGAAGAAAAACGGCTGCCGCAATGCGTTTGCGCAAAGATTGAACCCTCAATGATCGGCAGTGCGCACGCCTGTTAGGAATAACCCGTAAAGACGCGATTTCGCGCGCCCCGCCGCCGCATAGCAACATAGAATGGCACGGCTTTTCAGCTGCGCGTCATCGCCGCGGCGCTCTCTTTTTCGCAATGCCTATCGGGCACAACCCGGCTTCACCATTCGCAAAGAAGGACCCACCCATGCACAAGAAAATCTCCCTGCTCGCCGGCAGCATCGTCCTGGCGTTCAGCGCAGGCGCACAGGCCCAAACCAAATGGGATCTGCCCACGGCCTACCCGGCCAGCAACTTCCACGTCGAGAACCTGACCACCTTCGTCAAGGACGTGGACACGCTGTCCGAGGGCAAGCTGAAGATCACGCTGCACAACAACGCCTCGCTGTACAAGGCGCCCGAGATCAAGCGCGCCGTGCAAGGCAACCAGGCGCAGATCGGCGAGATCCTGCTGACCAACTTTGCGAACGAAGACCCGATCTACGAACTGGACGGCCTGCCCTTCCTGGCCACCGGCTATGACGCGTCGTTCAAGCTCTACCAGGCGCAGAAGCCCTTCCTCGAAAAGAAGCTGAACGCGCACGGCATGACGCTGCTGTACGCGGTGGCCTGGCCGCCCCAGGGCATCTTCGCCAACAAGGACATCAAGCAGATAAGCGACATGAAGGGCCTGAAGTGGCGCGCCTACAGCCCGGTGACGGCCAAGATCGCCGAACTGGTCGGCGCGCAGCCCGTCACGGTGCAGCAGGCTGAATTGGCCCAGGCCATGGCCACCGGCGTGATCGATTCTTACATGTCCTCGGCGTCGACCGGCTACGACACCAAGACCTACGAGTACATCAAGAAGTTCTACGACACCCAGGCCTGGCTGCCGAAGAACGCCATCATCGTCAACAAGAAGGCGTTCGACGCGCTCGACCCCGCGGCCCAAGCCGCCTTGAAGAAGGCTGGCGCGCAAGCCGAGGAACGCGGCTGGAAGCTGTCGCAGGAAAAGAACAAGTGGTATCAGGCGGAACTGGCCAAGAACGGCATGGAAACCATCCAGCCCACGGTTGAGCTGAAGGAAGGCCTGTCCGTGATCGGCAAGCGCATGCTGGACGACTGGCTGAAGAAGGCTGGCGCCGACGGCCAGGCCATGATCGACGCCTACAAGAAGCAGTGATATTTCCATGCGCCGCTTTCTAGATGGTCTTTACGGCGCGGCCGGCCTGCTGGCCGGCCTGTGCACGATCGGCGTCCTGGTGTCGGTGCTGGCCGCGATCATCGCGCGCCAGCTCAGCATGAACATACCCGGCACGGACGCCTATGCCGGGTATTTCATGGCCGCCGCCGGGTTTCTCGCCCTTGCCAGTACGTTCAAGCACGGCGAACACATCCGCGTGACGCTGCTGCTCAATTCGCTCAAGCCCGCCGCGGGCCGCAAGCTGGATATCTTCGCCCTGGCGGTCGGCTGCCTGCTGGCGTCCGCCTTCGCGTTCTTCAGCATCAAGCTGACCTACGACTCCTGGCAGTTCAACGACATCTCCACGTCCAACGACGCCACGCCGCTCTGGATCCCCCAGCTCAGCATGGCCGTGGGCACGGTGCTGTTCCTGGTCGCCCTGATCGACGAGCTGATCCGACGCTCACGCGGCCTGGCCGCCGCCACTTCGCAGCAAACCCATGAATGAACTACTCGTCATAACCCTATTGGTCGTCTCGATCTTCGCGCTGCTGGGCTGCGGGGTCTGGGTCGGCCTGACCCTGGCGGGCACCGCCTGGATCGGCATGGAGATCTTCTCCAGCCGGCCCGCGGGCGATGCCATGGCCGTCACCATCTGGGGCGCGTCGTCCAGCTGGACCCTGACCGCCCTGCCGCTGTTTCTGTGGATGGGCGAAATCCTGTTCCGCACTCGGCTGTCGGAAGACCTGTTCAAGGGCCTCGCCCCCTGGCTCAACCGCCTGCCCGGGCGGCTGCTGCACACCAATGTGATCGGCTGCGCCATCTTCGCGGCGGTCTCGGGCTCGTCCGCGGCGACCTGCGCCACGGTCGGCAAGATGACCATCCCGGAACTGACGCGCCGCGGCTACCCCGAGGACAAGATCCTGGGCACGCTGTCGGGCGCCGGCACGCTGGGCCTGCTGATCCCGCCTTCCATCATCATGATCGTGTACGGCGTGGCGGCGGACGTGTCCATCGCCAAGCTGTTCATCGCGGGCATCGTGCCGGGAATCTTGCTGGCCTTGCTGTTCATGGGCTACATCGCCTGGTGGGCGATCCGCAATCCCGGCCAGGTTCCGGCGGCCGACCCCGGCCTGACGTTGCTGGAGAAGCTGTCGCGCTCGCGCCATCTGATCCCCGTGATGCTCCTGATCGGCGCGGTGCTGGGTTCCATCTATACCGGCATCGCCACCGCCACGGAAGCGGCGGCCGTCGGCGTGGTGGGTGCGCTGATCCTCTCGGCGCTGCAGGGATCGCTGAACCGCTCCACCTTCATGCAGTCGCTGCTGGGCGCCACTCGGCTGTACTGCATGATTGCGCTGATCCTGGCGGGCGCGCAGTTCCTGACGCTGGCCATGGGCTACATCGGCCTGCCGCGTGCGCTGGCCGAATGGATCGGAGGCCTGGGCCTGTCGCAGTTCGGGCTGATCATGGCCTTGATGGTGTTCTTCATCGTCCTGGGCTGCTTCCTGGACGGCATCTCCATCGTCGTGCTGACCATGGGCGTGCTGCTGCCCACGGTGCAGGCCGCCGGCATCGACCTGATCTGGTTCGGCATCTTCATCGTGTTCGTTGTAGAAATGGCACAGATCACGCCGCCGGTCGGGTTCAACCTGTTCGTGCTTTCCGGCATGAGCGGCAAAGAGCTGCCCTACATCGCGCGCGCCTCGCTGCCTATGTTCTTCCTGATGATCCTGGCCGTGCTGCTGCTCTATGCCGTGCCTGGCATAGCGACATGGCTGCCGCTGCACATGACGCTGTAGGACGACGTCACCCTGAAAACCCCGTTTCTGAAACGGGGTTTTTTTTCGCCAGGGCTGGCGCCCTACCCGCTCCCCCTGTTTTGCCGTCCTGTAAACCAGGGAAAACTCCAAAAAACAACAGGTGTTGTTCGTGCCCCAGTTTTTCTAGAATTCCCAGGCGCTGCTACGTTGCAACATTACAGCGTATATGTGCATATGCGGCCATCGCCCGGACCCGCGCTTACCGTAAGCGTCGGTGCGACGGCCCAGCGCCTGACGATCCGCCAGGCGCAAACAGCCGGGCCAAAAGCCCGGCGCCACTAAAAAATAGCGCTACCCAGGAGGAGCCCCCAGCATGAAACGCATTACCCTATCCCTCGCCCTTGCAAGCCTGGGCCTGGCCGCCGGCGCGGCCCAAGCCGAAACCAGCGTCACCCTGTACGGCATCGCCGATGTCAGCATCCGCTACCTGAGCACCAGCGCCGGCAGCGTCGGCCAAGACGGCAGCCGCGTGTCGATGGAGAACGGCGCCATCTCCAACAGCCGTTGGGGCCTGCGCGGCTCCGAAGACCTGGGCGACGGCAACCGCGCCTTCTTCCGCCTGGAAAACGGCTTCAACATGCAGAACGGCCGCGGCTCGGATCCGTCCAAGACGTTCAGCCGCCTGGCCTACATCGGCCTGGACGGCGGCAACATCGGCGCGCTGACCCTGGGTCTGCAGAACACCCCGATGTTCGACTTGCTGGCTGACTACTTCGACCCGCTGACCGTGGGCAACTACGACCAGAACGCCTGGCTGCCCGCCGCCATGTCGCGCGTGCGCACCAACAACATGACCAAGTACTCCAACACCATCGGAGACCTGGCTTTCGTGCTGTCCTGGGCCAACGGCGACGACTACAACGACCACAAGGCCGGCCAGCAGTACGGCGCCAGCCTGCGCTACACGGTCGGCAAGCTGGGCCTGGGCGCTGCCTATCAGCAGACCTACGACGGCACGGATTCCGATCTGCGCCAGCGCGTCTGGAACCTGAACGCCTCCTACCAGTTCGAAGCCGCCAAGGTCTTCGCCGGCTACTACAACGGCCGCGACGAAACCGGCTGGGTCAACGCCGTCATGGGCGGCGAACAGGCCCCCGGCCTGAATCGCAAGGACAACGGCTACTTCGCCGGCGTCACCTGGCAGGCCACGCCGCGCTGGGCCATCACCGGCGCCGCCTACTACGACCAGAGCAAGAACGTGGTCGAAGATGGCGACAAGGGCAAGCGCTACGCGCTGGTCGCCGTGGCCGAGTACTCGCTGTCCAAGCGCTCGCAGATCTACGGCACCGTCGACTGGAACAAGGTCAACGATGCCGCCAGCGGCGAAATCGCCGGCAAGACCAGCCAGCTCGGCGCCGCAGTGGGCTTCCGCCACATCTTCTGATGGCAGTCCGCGCCGGATGCCTTGCGCGTCCGGCGCGGTTTCGTCACGCCCCCATCCTCACATCCCCAGATACGCCTTGCGCACCTCGTCCGAGGCTGCCAGTTCCGCCGCTTCGCCCGACAGCGCCACCCTGCCGCTCTGCATCACGTAGGCGCGCGCCGCGACTTCCAGCGCCTGGGCCATGTTCTGCTCCACCAGCAAGACCGACAGGCCGTCGTCGCGGTTCAAGGCGGCCAACGCGTCGAATACCTGTTCCACCAGCAGGGGCGACAGGCCCAGGCTGGGCTCGTCGATCAGGAGCAGGCGCGGCCCGCTCATCAACGCGCGGCCGATAGCCAGCATCTGCCGCTCGCCGCCCGACATGGTTCCGGCCAGTTGCGTGCGACGCTCCTTCAGGCGCGGGAACAAGGCATAGACCCGCTCCAGGCGTTCCCCGTACACGCGCTCATCGCGCACCGTATAGGCGCCCAGGCGCAGGTTCTGTTCCACGGGTTGGCGCGCGAAGACGCGGGCGCCTTCGGGGATCATGGAAATGCCCTGGGTCACCAGCCTGTCCGGCGGGGTGCCAGTGATGTCCCGGCCTTCGAAAATTACCCGGCCGCTCTTGGGCTTGACCGACCCGACGATCGCCATCAGGGTGCTGGATTTGCCCGCGCCGTTGGCGCCCAGCAGCGCAGCGATTTCGCCCGGCCTGACCTCCAGCGACAAGCCGCGCACCGCCTGCACGCCGCCGTAGGCCACGCTCAGGTCTTCCACTTTCAGCATCGCATCAGGCACGGTGCTTTCTCCCCAGATAGGCTTCGATCACAGCCGGGTCGCGCACGATTTCCTGCGGCGCGCCCTCGGCGATCATCTGGCCAAAGTTCAGCACCAGCACCCTCTGCGCCAGCCGCATGACCACCTCCAGCACATGCTCCACGATGATGAGCGTGACGCCCGACGCGTGGATGCCGCGCAGGATCTCGGACAGGGCGATGGCCTCGGCCGGATTCAGGCCGCCCGCCACTTCGTCCAGCAGCAGCATGCGCGGCTCGGTGGCCAGCGCCCGAGCCAGCTCGACCCGCTTCTGTCCCGCCACATTGAGTTCGGACGCCCTCACGTCGGCGCGCTCGGCCAGGCCCACCAGTTCCAGCACACGGGCCGATTCGCGGCGTGCGTCCTGCAGGCGCGGATGGCGCAACAGCGCGCCGACCATGGCGTTTTCCAACACCGTCATCTGTCCGAAGCTGCGCGGGATCTGATAAGTGCGCACCAGGCCCATGGCAGCCACCTGTTCGGGCCGCCGGCCTATCATCGACTGGCCGTCGAAGGTCACCGAGCCTGAGGTGGGCTCGTGGTGCCCCACCAGGCCGTTGAACAAGGTGCTCTTGCCCGCCCCGTTCGGGCCGATGATGGCGACGATCTCGCCCGCCTCGACCGACAACGAGATGTCCTTGTTCGCGACCAGGCCGCCGAATTGCTTGGTCAGGTTCTTAACGTCCAGCAGAGCCACGGCGCCTCCTCAGTGTGACCAGCCCGCCCGGCAGGAACATGGTGACCAACAAAATAGCCAGGCCGAAAACCAGCAGGTCCAGGCCCATGCCCGAACTGCCCCACAGCACGCGCGTGCCCTCGGATAGCGGCAGCAGCACGGCCGCGCCCAGCCACGGGCCGATCAACGTGCCGACCCCGCCCAGGATGGTCACCAGTACGACCTGCACCGACATCGTCAGGTTGAACATGGATTCCGGATCGATGAAGCCCACGTACATGGCGAAGAAGCCGCCCCATACGCCCGTCATGCCCGCCGACATCACGAAAGCCAGCATCTTGTAGCGGTCCGCAGGCACGCCCAGGCTGCGCGAGGCCGCCTCGTCGCCGTTGATTGCGCGCCAATAGAAGCCGGTCTTGGAATGCACCAGGAAGAACGTGGCGCAGAAGGTCAGGAAGGCCAGGCCCACCGCGATCCAGTAGTACGGCACCTTGCTGCGGAACAGCAGCATCCAGGCGGCGTCGCCGATGGGCGCCTCCAGGCCGACCGCGCCGCCCGCCCATTCCCAGTTGATCATCAGCAGCAGGCCGATCTGCAGCAGCGCGATGGTGGCCATGGCGAAATAGTGGCCGGACAGCCGCAGCGTAGGTCCGCCCACCAGCCAGGCCAGTCCGGCGCTGATCAGTCCGCCCAGCGGGATGCCCAAGAGCGGCGTGAGCTTCAGATGGTGCAGGAGCAGCAAGGTGGTGTAGCCCCCTACCCCCACGAACACACTGTGCCCGAAGGAGATCCGCCCCAGGAAGCCGCCCACGAGGTTCCAGCACGCGCCCAGCGCGCCGAACATGATGGCCAGCAGCAGCACCTGCAGGGTGAAGGCGTCCTTTACCACCAGCGGCACCAGGGCCATCAGGATGGCGGCCACGGCCGCGGCCAGGACCGGCCATTTGGGCACGCCGGCGGACGCGGGATCGATGTTGTCTGTCTTGTTCATCTCACCACCGCCCGAACAGGCCGCGCGGCCGATACCAGAGAACCAGGATGAACAGGATGAAGACGCTCACCGTCTTCAAGGCCGGCGCGACGAAGTAACCCGTCATGGCTTCGATGATCCCGATCAGGATGCCCGCGATGAAGGCGCCCGGCAGCGAGCCGAAGCCGCCCATGCACACGGCCACGAAAGCCAGCAGGCCGAACACGGTGCCCACCGAGGGGAACACATAGAAGAAGGTGGTCAGCAAGGCGCCAGCCAGCCCCACCGCCGCGCTGCCCAGCATCCAGACCTGGGCGTTGACCCGGTCCGGCGAAATGCCCACCAGCGCCGCCACCTGGCGGTCTTCCGCCACGGCCTGCAAGGCATGGCCCCAGCGCGTGCGGTACACCAGGATGAACAACGCCACCACCACCACCAGCGCGATCAGGCCCGTGACCACCTGGGGCCTGCCCAGCGAGATGCCGGCAACCGTGACGCTGCCCGACACCAGCGTGTCCGGCAGGCTGCGGTAGTCGGGGCTGAAGGCGATGAAGGCGATCTGGCGCAGCACCAGCCCGAGGCCGAAGGTGGCCAGGATGACCGCCATCGCCGGCCCTTTCTGCAAGCGGCGGATGATGAGCGCGTAGGTCAGGAAGCCGACGAAGGCAAGCACGATGGCCACCAGCGGCGCCGACAGCGTGGGATCGATGTGGCCCAGCGTGTAGAGCCAATAGGCGGCATACATGCCCAGCATCAGGAACTCGCCATGGGCGAAGTTGATGACGTCGGTGATGCCCCATATCAGCGCCAGCCCCACCGCCACCGCGGCATAGATCAGGCCGTTGAACAGGCCTGCCGAGAGAGCTTCGAACATGGAGTGCTCCTCGCGGCAGGCCCCGCGGCCCGCCGCGTCAGACTATGTTTACTTCCAGGTGAACGGCAGCGTGGGCAGGTTCTTGTCCGTACGGTATTTTTCCGGCCATACGGTCTGGTAGGCGGCGCCCTTGAGCTCCAGGATCAGGCCCGAACCCTTGGTGTTCTGGCCCTTGGCGTCGAACTGCACGCCGGCCCAGGGCATCGCGACCTGCGCCTCGCCCAGATCGGTGGCGGCCAGCGCCTTGCGGATCGCCTCGGGGTCCGTCGAGCCGGCCCGGTTGATCGCGTCGGCCAGCACCAGCACCCCTTGCATCGAACGCGCGTTGTTGCCGTTCAGATCCTTGCCCGTCTTGGCCTTGTACATGTCGTTGATCTTCTTCAGCCCGGCCTTGGATGCGGCCACGTCATTGCCCCAGACGTCGCGCGTCAGCACGCCCTGGACCTGCGGCCCCACTTCCTGCACGAAGCGCGAATCGATGAAGCCGGCGTCGTTGGCCAGCAGCACCGGCGGCGCGTACTTGCTTTCGCGCATGGTGCGCACGAACAGCATGGCGTCCGACGTATAGCTGGCGAAGATCGCCACGTCCGGCTTGGCGGCGGCGAGTTTCTGCACTTCCGCCGTCACCGAGGCCGAGCCCGCGCTATAGGCGATGTTGGCGACCAGTTGGCGCTTGTACTGCTTGGCGAACTTTTCGACCGCCTTGTAGGTGTTCACGCCGAAGTCGGTGTTCTCGTACACCACGGCGATCTTGGCGGTCGGCACGGCCTTCACGCCGTCCAGGAACTGCATCATGTTCTCGACGAAGGTATCGTCATTGGGCGAGGTGCGGAAGAACCACTTGTAGCCGCGCTCGGTCAGGTCCGGGCTGCTGGATTCGCCGTTTACATAGGGAATGCCGCGCTGCTCGGCGATGCGGCTGGCGGTCTTGGTCACGGCGGACTGGTAGGCGCCGGTCAGGGCCACGACCTTTTCCTGGTCGATCAGGCGTTGGGCATCGGCCAGGCCCACTTCGGGCTTGCCCTGGGAATCGCCGAACACCACTTCGATCTTGGCACCTCCCAGCGCCGGCAGCCCGCTGCCAGCGGCCAGCGGTATGCCTTCCAGTTCGGGATGCGGATTGTTGATGATTTCGACCGCCAGTTCGACGGCCGCCTTGATTTCAGACCCCGTCGACGCCAAGGCGCCCGATAACGGATAGATCGCGCCGATGCGCACGGCCTGTTGCGCCTGCGCGGGAACGGCGCACATCAGCGCCAGGCTCGCGGCGACACCCGCGATGAGCTTCATCTTCATAACTGGACTCCTGGATTGGACCGGCTGGGTATGAAAGCAATGCATGGCCGCGTTCGCGGCGGCACGAGACCGTCCGGCAAGCTGGAAGGCCCCAGATTCAAAGCGGTTGTCGCCATTTCCCCTTGTCCTTTAATGGATCGTTTTGGTGGCACAACTGGTATTGCAGCGCGAGTACGACTTCTAACCGCTACCCGCTTACGCGCTGCTGAGAAAGCGGATCGCAGGCGGTCAGAACACCGCCATCCGGCTATTGATGAGGTCCGTGACCAGCATGTGGCCCGGCGCGTGGGTAATGCAGAACTCCGGCCGCACGGCTGCGACCACCGACTGCGGCGTCACGCCGCAGGCCCAGAACACAGGCATCTCGCCTTCGCGTATCTCCACCGGATCACCATAGTCCGGGCGGTTGACGTCGGCAATCCCGATCAACGCGGGGTCGCCGATATGCACCGGCGCGCCGTGGACCGAGGGAAAACGCGAAGTGACCTGGATGGCGCGGATGGCGTCCGCGGCCTTCAGGGGACGCATGGATACGACCAAGGGGCCGCCGAACACGCCCGCGGCATAGGTCGGGATGCTGGTGCGGTACATCGGCACGTTGCAGCCCTGCTCGATGTGGCGCACGGGCAGGCCGTTGTCCAGCATCGCTTCCTCGAAGGAGAACGAGCAGCCGATCAGGAACGACACCAGATCGTCGCGCCACAGATCGCGCACGTCGGTGGGCTCGGCCACCAGCTCGCCGTTCTGCCAGACGCGATAACGCGGGATGTCGCTGCGGATGTCGATGTCCTGGCCCAGTTCCGGCACAGCGGGATCGCCGGGTTCGGACATGGCGAGCAAGGGACAGGGCTTGGGATTGCGTTGACAGAAATGCAGGAAATCCGCCGCCAGCGCGCGCGGCAGGATAGCCAGGTTGGCCTGTACATGGCCGGGCGCCAGGTTGGCGGTGGGGCCGGTGAGCTTGCCGCTGCGCGCATCCAGGCGCGCCTGGCGGGCCAATTCCACGCTAGTGCGCGCGGCAGGGTTCGTATGCATGTCCATCCCTTCAATGACGATTCAAGTATGGGGACATTGCACAGGAACCGCGCAGCAGCGTCCAATCACAAGTTGCGATAGACCCCGATCAAAATTACTTATCAGGGTTATGCCGGATGGCGCAGCGCCTCTTCGCGCGCAATCTGCTGCGCTGCTTCGGCCACCGCGCGCGGAATCTGGCTGTCCGGCCCCTGCATCCAGCAGGCGGTGTAGTGCAGCGGCGGCAAGGCCGGCGCCTTCACGTCCAGGATGCGCAATTCGCCTTGCGCCAGCTCCTTGTGCAGGATGACGGGCGCGATGACCGCGGTGCCGATGCCGTCCTGCGCCATCCGCACGATGACGCTGAGCGCCGAACTGCCGTACATGCGCGGCGCCTCCACGCCGGCCTGCTGCAACAGCTGGCGCACGGCGCGGTGCGGGTCGGTGGTGGACGGATACGTGATGACGGGCCATTCGGCCAGCCGCTTCAAGGGGATGGGCTGGCGCCCCACCTTGAGCTTGGGACTGGCCACCCAGCTCAGCGGGTAGTTGCAGAGATACAGGTTTTCGATGCGCGGCTCTTCCATCGGCCCGAGCAGGAACGCCAGATCGATCTGGCGCGAGGCGAGCTGCGTCTTCAGCACGGTGGTCGTATCCACCTGGATCTCGACCATCAGCGCCGGATAGACGTCGTGCAGATACTCCATCAGGGTCGGCAGCCAGGTATGGACGATGGTTTCCGATACCCCCAGCCGCAACATGCCGCTCATGACGCTCTTGGCGCGCGCGGCCTCCTGCATGTCGCGCCGCATCTGCAACATGCGCTCGGCGTGCGACAGCAGTTCGCGTCCCTTGCCCGTCAGCTTGATACCGCGCGCATCGCGGTCGAACAGGCGCACGCCCAGATCGGATTCCAGCGACGCGATGCGCTGGGAAATGGCGGGCTGGGTGGCGTTCAGCTTTTCGGCGGCCGCCCGGAAACCGCCCAGGGTGGCGACCCAGAAGAACGTTTCGATATTGCGCAGATCGATCATGGCGGCGGCATCCGGCTATGCAGCCGCCATCTTAGCGCCCGGGGCGGGCCCGGCGGCTGCCGCCCGCCCCCGCTGCGCGTCACTGGCCGGCGTAGAGCGCTTCCACCGCCAGGCCGATGCTCAGGATGCGGCGGTCGGCGCCGTTGCTGCCCGCGATCATCAGGCCCACCGGCGCCGTGCCTGCGGCATGGCAAGGCAGCGACAGCGCGCAGCCATCCAGGAAATTGATCAGCGTCGGATTGCGCAGGATCAGGCCATTGGCGGCGTAGTAGGCCTCGTCCGAGGCCTGCAGGTCGGCCACCGCCGGCGCCACGATGGGCGTGGTCGGCATGATCAGGGCGTCGTAGCCGGCGATGCGGCGGTCCACCGCCGCGACCCAGGCTTCGCGCGCATCCAGCAGGTCCAGGTAGTCGGCCGCGCTCATGTCCTTGCCACGCATGATGCGCGACACCACGCGCGGGTCATAGCGCTTGCCGGCGCGGGCGATCAAGTCGCGGTGCCAGGCCCAGGCCTCGGCGGCGGTGAAGCCGCCCTTGGCGTTGATGGCGGCCAGTTCGGCGAATTCCGGAATCGCAATCTCTTCGACCAGGGCGCCGGCGGCCTTCAGGCGGCTGACGGCGACTGCAAAGCTGTCGGCGACATGCTTGTCCATGGCGTCCAGCGCCAGCGTGGTCGGGATGGCCAGGCGCAGGCCGTGCAGCACGGCCGCTTCCGGCACCGGGCCGCCGTCCCCGGACAGGATGGCGTCCAGCTCGGCGCAGCAACGCACGCTGGCGGCGATCGGGCCGATGGAGTCCAGGTTGGCCGACAGCGGCAGCACGCCTTCCATGGAGACGCGCCAGGCGCTGGGCTTGAAGCCCGTCAGGCCGCACAGCGCGGCCGGAATGCGCACGGAACCGCCGGTGTCCGAGCCGATGGCCGCGGCCGACATGCCGTCGGCAACCGACACCGCGGCGCCCGAGGACGAGCCGCCCGGGATGCGGCCGGTGGCGCGGTCGTAGGGGTTCAGGGGCGTGCCGTAATGGGGATTGATGCCCAGGCCCGAATAGGCAAATTCGGTCATGTTGGTGCGGCCGATGATGACCGCGCCTGCGGCGATCAGGCGGCGCACGACTTCGGCGTCGGCGTCGGCCGCCGGTTCGCCCTCGCGGGCCACCGAGCCCGCCATCGTGGTTTCGCCTTCGACGTCGAAGAGATCCTTGATGCTGATGGGCAGGCCCTCGATCGCGGAGCGGACGATGCCGGCGGCGCGCAGCGTGTCGGAGGCTTGCGCCTGCGCCAATGCCGATTCGGCGTACAGGCGGGTGAACGCGCGGGCGCCCTCGCCCGCTTCGTCCTGCGCGCGGGCCAGCGCCGCCTGCGTCAGTTCCACGGAGGTGCTGCGGCCCTCTTGCAGGGCCTGGGTCAGATCATTCAAAGTCGGAACCATAGTCATCCTAGTGCCGTCTTGCGGCTTGAGTGCAAACGGGCGCGCCAGCGGGCACGCCTGGCGATCAGCGCCTGGGGCCTGAATCAGGCCACCACGGGGAGCGTCTCGACATGATAGCGGTGGCGCAGGCTGCGCTGGCGCCGCGGATCGTGCAACTCCATGGTGAAGTCGGCCGCGGCGCGGATGCCGCCGATCGCGCCCACCGTGCCGCAGGTCATGCCCGCGCCGGCCGGCAGCACCGTGGCGCCGCCGGTATAGCCTGCGATCAGGTCCTGCGGCGTGCGCAGCGACGCCAGCGGGCCTTCCTGGTACAGCACTTCCACGCCGTTCTCGACGATGTAGGAACGGATGATGAGCTCGTCCCAGTAGTCCGCCACGTCGGCCAGACGCCAGGCGCTCGTGGCCACGGGCTTGACGCAGACCTGCTTGGACATCGCCACGCTATAGGTTTCCAGCTTGCGGTCGGTATGGTCGGACGCGATGCTGACGTACATTTCGCCGTCCACGGAGAATACGAAGGTCTCGACTTCTCCCGACGAATCTTCGCCCAGCGCCTGCACGGTTTCCTTCTGGGTCAGCTGGTTGTCGGCGATGCGGTAGTACAGCGGCACGCTGCTGGGGCGCGGCACGCCGATGGCGGCGAGTTCTTCGATGTGGTGCTCGATCGCGGCCATGTCGCGTCCGGCCCAGCCGGCGACGATCAGGGTGTTGAACTCCACTTCCACCTGGCGGGGTTGCGAGTCTTCGATCTGGAATACGGCTTTCATATCTGTCCTGCTGAGAATAAGGGGGTGAAGGACGCGGCGGCTCGCCGCGCCCCGGAATGTCTAGGAAATGAAGGTCAGCCGAACACGCGCGGCAGCCACAGCGCCACGTCCGGCCAGAAGGCCAGCAACGCCAGCATCACGAACATGGCGGCCACGAACGGCAGGCTGCCCATGATGACCGCGCTCATGGAACCGCTCTTGCGCAGGCTCTGCACCACGAACAGGTTCAGGCCCACGGGCGGCGTGATCAAGGCGGCTTCGACCAGGATGATGATGACGATGCCCAGCCAGATGGGATCGAACCCCAGACCGATCATGATGGGCGCCACGATGGGGATGGTCGTGATCATCATGGACAGCGTTTCCATGAAGCAGCCCAGCACCAGGTAGAAAATCACCACGATCAGCAGCATCCAGCCGGGCGACAGGCCCAGGCCCGTGATCGACTTGGTCAGCGCATCGGTCAGCCCGGTCGCGGACATGACGAAGTTCAGGAAGCTGGCCGCCACCACGATCAGCATGATCATGGCCGTGGAGCGCATGGTGCCTTCCATGACCTCGCGCAGCATCGACCACGACAGGCGGCGGAACCAGGCCGCCAGGATGAACGCGCCCAGCACGCCCAGCGCAGCCGCCTCGGTCGGCGTGGCCAGGCCGGCGTAGATGGAACCCACCACCAGGAAGAAGATCCCCATGGGCGGCGCCAGATGCACCAGGCTGGCAAAGCGCTGGCCCCAGCTCGCCTGGATCTTCTTGCCGCCCCAGGACGGCTTGGCGACGCAGGCGATGACCACCGTCAGCATGAACAGCGCGGCCATCGCGAAACCCGGAATGATGCCGGCCAGGTAGAGCTTGGGCACCGAGGAATTCGTCAGCACGCCATAGATGACCAGGTTGATCGAAGGCGGGATCAGGATGCCCAGCGTGCCGCCGGCGGCCAGGCTGCCCAGGAACAGCGGCTCGTTGTAGCCGTACTTGCGGATCTGCGGGATCGCCACGGTGCCGACCGTCGCGGCAGTCGCCACGCTGGAGCCCGAGGTGGCCGAGAACAGCGTCGACGCGCCGATGTTGGCGTGCATCAGTCCGCCCGGCAGCCACGACAGCCAAAGGCTCATCGCGCCATACATGCGTTCGGCGAAGCCCGCACGCAGCAGCACCTCGCCCAGCATGATGAACAGCGGGATCGCCACCAGCAGGAATTCGTTGTTGGTGCTCCAGGAAACTTCGCCGATGGCGCGCGTCAGCGGCAGCATGGAGAACAGCGGGTCCAGGATCAGGCCCAGCACGCCCAGCGCCGCGCCCACCGGAATGGACAGGCCGATCAGCACCAGAAGCAGTATCAATGCGGTGGAAATCATGCGGCCTCTCCCTTCACCATGCGCTCGCCGGCGGCGGCTTCCTCGTCGGCTTCTTCCTGCGCCGAACGCACGCCGCAAATGCTCCTGACCAGTTCAATGTCGCCCGTGACCAGCGCGGCGGAAGCGCGCGCCAGCATCAGCGCGACGGTGATGCACATCCAGCCCAGGCCGAGCAGCCACAGGCCCTGCGGAATCCACAACGGCGTGGCCAGCGGCGTATTGGCCGCGGATTTCTGCGCCCAGGAGGTCTGCACCACCTCCGACGCGTAGTAAGTCAGGTACACCATGAAGACCGCCAGGGCCACCATGGAAATCCAGTCCAGCACGGCGGCGATGCGCACCGGCATGTATTGGTAGACCACGTCCACGCGCACATTGGCGCGCTGCAACGTGGCGAACGCCAGCGCCCAGGACGTGCTGATGGCGAAGGCATAACTGGACAGCTCGTCCGCGCCGCCGGTCGTGAAGCCCAGGAATTTGCGGGCCAGCACATCGAACGAGATCAGCAGCACGCTGGCCACCGTCAGCGCGCCGCCGGCCCACACGGCCAAGCGCGAAAAGCTCTCGGCGCGCCGCAATAGCCCGCCCAGCAGGCGGAAGTGTTCAGATTGAGTCATGAGTAAAACCTTTGCAGGGCCAGGCACACATCGCCGCCCCAGCTATGTCGAGAACCGCCCTATCGGGACGCCCCACGGAGCCAGCTCTCCCGATCCATCGCCCCCCTCCCCCGATCGGGATGCCGCGGATCCGGCTCCGCCGGTCCGCAGGCATGCCCCCCGGGGGGAAGCGCACAGCGCTTCGGGGGGGGTCTACTTCTTCGCCACCACGCCCAGCGTCTTGCCGATGGTGGCGTTGAAGTCCTTCACGCACTGGGCCGAGCAGCGCGCGGCCCACTTCGGCAGCACGGCTTCTTCGGTGACCTTCTTCAGCAGCGCGCGGTCAGCATCCGAGGGCTGGACCAGGACCATCTTGCCCTTGACCGGGAACGGGCAAGCGGCAGCGCCCGTGTTGCAGTCATAGCCTTCCTGCGTCTGGCGCGCGGCGGCGTCCCAGATGTTGTCGACCAGCGTCTTCACATTGGTCTGCAGGAAAGTGCGCACGTTGGGATCCAGCTTGTCCCAGGCCTTCTGGTTCACGGCGTGGATCTGCTGGTTCCAGTTGATCGGCAGCGCGACCAGGTGGGTCGACACTTCGTACCACTTGGCCGAATAGCCGGACAGCGAACCCGTGATGGCGCAATCCACCACCTTGTTCTGCAGCGCCGGCACCACTTCGCCGAAGGCCATGGTCACGCTGGAGCCGCCCAGCGCTTCGACGAACTCGGCGGTGGTACGGCTGCTGGTGCGGACCTTCTTGCCCTTGATGTCGGCCAGGCCCTTGATTTCGGCGTTGCAGAACAGCACCTGCGCGGGATAGGTGGAAATGCCCAGCAGCTTGACGTTGCTGCCCTCGCCATACAGCTTGGCGTAGACCGGTTCGAACGCGTCGGTGACGGCGCGCGCGGTCTTGACGTCGGGCGCCAGGCCGGCCAGGTCGATCGCTTCGTTGATGGGATTGTCACTGGCGAAGTACGCCAGGGTGGCGGTGCCGAATTCGACCACGCCCTGCGACATCAGGCGCAGCAATTCGGGGCCCTTCAAGCCCATTTCGTTGAAGCCCTTGATGTCGGCCGTGACCTGGCCCTTGGACAGCTCGGGGATGGTCTTGGTCCAGAACGGCTTTTCGTAATCGTTGTAGGCGGTCAGGTTGCTCAGGCCGCCCACGACTTTCAACTGGGTCTTGGGGAGGTCCTGGGCCTGGACGGCGCCGGCCAACAGGCTGGCGGCGACGGCGGCGAAAACTAGCGACTTCTTCATGGACAAAACTCCTGGCTGGCGGGATGGTATGCCGCGCGCCGGATCCCGTTATCCTGGCGGCGCGCGGTGGCAATCGAAGAGTCTGGAGATCAGCCGCGCAGCGGCGCGCGTCGCGCCTGCGCGGCATGGCTTGCCGCCCGGTTCCGGGAATGGGACATACGCTGGTTCATGCTTTCCCCCGCTCTATGCATCCAGGCGATCGTTATTGATGTGGCGCCATTGCAGCGTCAGGGGCGCGGAGCGTCCAATCGTATGTTGCGATACGGGGGTATAAATTTTTCTTTGGTCTCGTGCGGCAAGCGCCCCGCGTTTCGCGCAAACGACGCGGTGGCGCGGCTTGGCGGGCAGTTGGGCGCGTCGCAACGTGGCCGCGTCGCACGGCCGCTACGGCCGGCGGCGCAGCCCCTGCTGGGGTAAACACCTAGAGCGGAATCCCGTCCGCAGCCTGCTCGGCCACCTTCTGCGCCATCTGCGCGATGACCCGTACCGCGTGACTATCCGGCCCCTGCACCCAGGTAGCCGTGAAGCTCAGTTCCGGCAAAGGATCCGCCTCCACGCGCAGGATGCGCAATTCGCCGCGCGCCAGCTCCTTGCCCAGGAACACCGGCGCGATGACGCTGGTGCCGATGGCGTCCTGCGTCATCCGCACCACCATCGACATCGACGCACTGCCATACATGCGCGGCGACGTCACGCCGGCGCGAGTCAGCATGTCGCGCACCACGCGGTAAGGCGCGCTGTTGGAGGGATAGGTGATGATGGGCAGCTTGCCTATCCGCTCCAATGTCAGCGGCTCCGGCCCCAGATCCAACAGGGGGCTGGCGACCCAAGCCAGCGGATAGGTGCATAGGGGCAGGTTTTCCACACGCGCCTCGAGCACCGGCCCCATCAGGAAGGCCAGATCGATCTGGCGCGACATCAGGTGCGAGCGCAACACATGCGTCGTGTCCACCTCTATTTCCAGCACCAGCGCCGGATAGTTCGAATGGATCAGCTCGATCAGCGTGGGCAGCCAGGTCTGCACGATGGTCTCGGCCACGCCGATGCGCACGGTGCCGCTCATGACGTTTTGCTCGCGCGCGGCTTCGAACATGTCGCGCCGCACCTGCAGCATGCGTTCGGCATGCGACAGCAGTTCATGCCCCTTGGCGGTCAGCTTCACGCCGCGCGCCTCGCGCTCGAACAGGAGCACGCCCAGGTCGGCCTCCAGCGAGGCGATGCGCTGCGATACCGCAGGCTGGGTGGTGTTGAGTTTCTCCGACGCGGCGCGAAAACTGCCCAGCGTGGCCACCCAAAAAAAAGTTTCGATGTTGCGTAGTTCTATCATGAGCCTGTTCCCCCGGCGCGATGAGCGTATCATGGCAGCCGCCCGGTACCTGCAAACCGGCTTTTCAGCCAACAAAGGAGTTTGTCGATGACCCCGGCCGATGACGGTCGCACGCGCCGCGCAGCGCCCGCTTCCAGCGGCCCGATGATGGGGGTGCTGTTGCTGGTGCTGTCGATGTGGACGCTGTCGTGCCTGGATGCCAGCGGCAAGTGGGTCATGAATGCGGGCGTGCCGCTGCTGGTGCTGTCGTGGTTCCGCTATGCGGTGCACCTGGCGCTGGTGCTGGCCCTGGTGCTGCCCGCGCGCGGCCTGGGCGTTTTTCGCAGCAAGAAGCCGCGCGAACAGATCCTGCGCGGCGGCTCGATGTTCCTGGCCACGCTGATGTTCTTCACCACGCTGAGCTACATCCCGCAGGCCGAGGCCACCGCCATCAACTTCCTGGCGCCGCTGCTGGTGCTGTCCGCCGCGCCCTGGGTCCTCAAGGAACCCGCCCGCCTGTCGCGCTTCGTGGCCGCCGGCATCGCCTTCATCGGCGTGATCATCGTGATCCGCCCGGGCGGCGGCCTGGATCCGGTGGGCACGGTGTTCGGCCTGCTCACGGCCTGTTGTTTCGCCGTGCAGTTCATCGCCACGCGGCGCGTGGCGGGCGACGACCCGTTTACCTCGCTGATCTGGAGCGGCGCCGTCGGCACGCTTTGCCTGACCCTGTCCCTGCCCTTCATCCTGCCGCCTGCCCTGCCCGTGCTCAAGGCCCTGGCGCCGCTGGACTGGGTTGTGCTGATCTCCACCGGCATCACCGGCGGCCTGGGCCATCTGTTCCAGATCGCCGCCTACCGCCGCGCGCCCGCTTCCACCCTGGCGCCCTTCGTCTACCTGCAGATCATCAGCGCCACCTCGGTCGGCTGGCTGGTCTGGGGCCACTTCCCGGACCCGCTGACCTGGCTGGGCATCGCCATCATCTGCGCCAGCGGCATAGGCATCGGCCTGATCGAATGGCGCCGCAGCCGCGCCCAGGCCGCGCCGCTGGCCGGGGCCGACGCACGCTGAGCCGGCAGCGCGCAGGCGCCGCCTCCCGTACAATGCGGGTCGCTTTTTGCGCTTTCGCGCATGGGCGATCCAGGCATTTCCCCGAATCGAGGCTCCCATGATCATCAAGCCCCGCGTGCGCGGTTTCATCTGCGTCACCACCCATCCGGCCGGCTGCGCCGCCAACGTCCGCAACCAGATCGACTACGTCCGCGCCCAGGGGCCGATAGCTGGCGGGCCGAAACGCGTACTGGTGCTGGGCGCATCGACCGGCTATGGCCTGGCGGCGCGGATCAGCGCGGCCTTTGGCTGTGGCGCGCAGACGCTGGGCGTGTTCTTCGAGCGGCCGGGCGACGCCGCCAAGGCCGGCACGCCGGGCTGGTACAACACGGCGGAGTTCCACGAGCAGGCCCACGCCGCTGGACTCTATGCCAAGAGCGTCAACGGCGACGCCTTCTCCGACGAAATCAAGCGCAAGACCATAGACCTCATCAAACAGGATCTGGGCCAGGTCGATCAGGTGATCTACAGCCTGGCCGCGCCGCGCCGCACGCACCCGAAAACCAGCGAAGTCTTCAATTCGACCCTCAAGCCCATCGGCCAGGCGGTCAACCTGCGCGGCCTGGACACCGACCGCGAAGTGGTCAAGGAATCCGTGCTGGAACCCGCCACCCAAGCCGAGATCGACGCGACCGTCGCCGTCATGGGCGGCGAAGACTGGCAGATGTGGATCGACGCGCTGCTGGAGGCCGGCGTGCTGGCCGAAGGTGCCACCACCACGGCCTTCACCTACCTGGGCGAGAAGATCACCCACGACATCTATTGGAACGGGTCCATCGGCGCCGCCAAGAAGGACCTGGACCAGAAAGTGCTGGAGATCCGCGCCAAGCTGGCCGCGCGCGGCGGCGACGCCCGCGTGTCGGTGCTCAAGGCGGTGGTGACGCAAGCCAGCTCGGCGATTCCCATGATGCCGCTCTACCTGTCGCTGCTGTTCAAGACCATGAAGGAAGCCGGCACCCACGAAGGCTGCATCGAACAGGTCTACGGCCTGTACCGCGACAGCCTGTGCGGCAAGACGCCGATCCTGGACCAGGACGGCCGCCTGCGCGCCGACTACAAGGAACTGGATCCCGAGGTGCAGGCCCGCGTGCAGGCGCTGTGGGGCCAGGTCACCAACGACAACATCTACCAGCTGACGGACTTCGCGGGCTACAAGCAGGACTTCCTGCGCCTGTTCGGCTTCGAAATCGAAGGCGTCGACTATGAAGCCGACACCGATCCGGCCGTGGAAATCCGCGGGCTGGCTTGAGCCCCGGCGCTAGCGCGCCATCAGCTCCAGCAGGCGGTCCAGGCCGCCTTCGTCGATTGCGACATTGACCTCCTCGCGCACGGCCGGTTTGGCGCGGTAGCCCACCGACAGGCCCGCCGCGCGCATCATCGGCAGGTCGTTGGCGCCGTCGCCCACGGCGATGGCGCGCTCCGGCCCTACGCCCAGCGCCGCGCACACTTCCAGCAGCTTGCGGCGCTTTTCCTCGCCATCGCAGATGTCGCCCCAGGCTTGCGGCAGCAGCCGGCCGGTCAGGCGTCCGTCCACGATTTCCAGCACATTGGCGCGCACGTCGTCCAGCCCCAGTCGCACCCGCAGCCGGTCGGTGAAGCAGGTAAAGCCGCCAGTCACCAGCAGGCAGGTCAGGCCCGCGGCCTTGCACGCCGCGATCAGCGTTTCCGCGCCCGGATTGATGCGCACACGCTGTTCATAGACCTCGTCCAGCGCCGCTTCCGGCATGCCTGCCAGCAGCGCCACGCGCTCGCGCAGGCTCTGCTTGTAGTCCTTGATCTCGCCGCGCATGGCGGCTTCCGTCAGCGCCGCCACCTCGGCCTTCTTGCCCATCAGGTCCGCCATTTCGTCCAGCGTCTCGATCGAGATCAGCGTGGAGTCCATGTCGAAGGCGATGAGCTTGTAGTCCGCGAGCGCCAGCGGAGGCGCAATGCCGCGCCAGGAAAGGCCGGGTGTCGTAGAGGCGGAATGCATGGGGGATCCTTGGTCTATGCGGTGTGTGTGGGGTCGCGCCCTTGCTCGCGCAACCACTCGATGAACAGTAGCGCCGACGCGGCGGCCGGGCCGTCCTGGCGGTACAGCGCGTGGATGCCGGCGTTCGGCAGCTGCGGGCCGTCGAACAGCGGGCGCAGGCGATCGGCGCGGATGTCGTCTTCCAGCAGGCACCAGGGCGCCAAGGCGATGCCCAGGTCGTTCATGGCGGCCTGCATGCACAGGAACTGGTGGTCGAACACCGGCCCCGGCAATTGCGCAGGCACGTCCACCTTGGCCAGCGCGAACCAGCGCGGCCAGTGGTCCATGCCGCCCGCGATCTTCAGCAGCGGATGCCCCAGGCAATCCGCGGGCGCGGCCAGGCGGTTGCGCTCGATGAAGCGCGGCGATGCCACCGGCACGTGGAAGTCGTCCAGGCAGTGCACGCAGGCCAGGTCCGAATGCGCCATGTAGCCGTGGCGGATCAGCACGTCGCTGCCCGTGTCGCCGCCGCGGTCCAGGAACGACCGCCCTTGCGTGGTGAGCTGCACGTCCACGCCCGGATGCCGGGCCTGGAACGCCGACAGGCGCGGGATCAGCCACTTCATGGTCAGCGACGGCGTGGCGCAGACGCGCAGCACGCCGCCGTAGGCGGGCGATTTCAGCTTGGCGGTCGCGGTCGCGATGCGTTCCAGGCTGGCCTGGATTTCCGGAAAGTAGGCCTGGGCGCAAGGCAGCAGCGCCACGCCGCGCGCCTCCCGCGCGAACAGAGGCTGCCCCACGTACTCTTCGAGTATGCGGATCTGCTGGCTGACCGCGCTATGCGTGATGCTCAGTTCGTCGGCGGCCGCGGTGAAGCTGCGCAGACGCGCCGCGGCTTCGAACACGCGCAAGGCCTTCAGCGGCGGCAGGCTCTGCCCCGCCATCTCAGTTGCGGCCCGCCCGCGCGCCGGCCCGGCGCCGCGCTGTGCTGCTCTTTCCCACGTTTTCCCTTGTCGTCTATTTTTTTGGCGGCGCTGCTTGCGCGCGCCTGCCCTATCCAGCCGCATTCTAGGTGATAGCCCGCGCGCCGACCTCTTAGAAAAACTAACGACTACCCTTAAAAAACACCGCTGGTCGGGCGCCCAGCGCGTTTCTATGATGCCCGCAACCTCAGGCAGGAAGCGAAACATGGCATCAATCACCGTAGACGGCATCGTCAAGACTTTCGGCGGGCAGCAAGTGCTGCGCAATCTGTCGCTGCACATCCCCGACGGCGCGTTCTACACGCTGTTGGGACCCAGCGGTTGCGGCAAGACCACGCTGCTGCGCTGCATTGCGGGCTTCTATGCTCCCGACGGCGGACGCCTGCTGTTCGACCAGGACGACGTGACCCACGTGTCCGCGCACCGCCGCGATATCGGCATGGTGTTCCAGGACTATGCGCTGTTCCCCGACAAGACCGCCTTCGACAACGTGGCCTACGGCCTGCGCGCCCGCGGCGTGGCGCGCGCCGAGATCACGCGGCGCGTGAACGAGGCGCTGGACAAGGTCGGGCTGCTGACGCTGGCCGAACGCTATCCGGCGCAGATGAGCGGCGGGCAGCGCCAGCGCGTGGCGCTGGCGCGCGCGCTGGTGATCCGGCCGCGCGTGCTGTTGATGGATGAGCCGCTGTCCAACCTGGACGCCAAGATGCGCCTGCAGATGCGCGACGTGATCCTGGACCTGGTGCGCGAGGCCGGCATCACGACCGTGTTCGTCACGCACGACCAGGAAGAAGCGCTGGCGATGTCCGACCGCATCGCCATCATGGACCGCGGCGACATCGCCCAGCTGGGCACGCCGGAAGAACTCTACGGCACGCCGGTAAACGCCTACGTCGCGGACTTCATCGGTTCGGCCAACGTGATCCCGGTGCCCGCCCGCAACGGCCAGGCCGGCGCCCCCGCCGGCCATGTGCGCTACGAGATCTGCGGCCTGGGCTTTGACGGCGTGCAAGGCAGCGACCAGCTGGACGGCAAGGGTGTGCTGATCGCGCGCCCGGAAGAGCTGGCCCTGATGGCGCCCGCTCCCTACGTGCCCAATACCTTGCCGGGCAAGGTGCTGCGACGCCAATACCTGGGCTTCAAGACCGCATACCGCATTGCGCTGGACAACGGCTCCGAGATCCGCGTCGAGCTGCATGCCGGCAACATGGTGGCGCAGTTCCAGCCCGGCGAAGCCGTGCAGGTGCTGATTCCCGCCGACAGCCGCGTCGTCAACGCCTGAGGACGCGCCGACCATGAAAATCAAATGGTGGCCCTGGGGCGTCCTGACGGCAATCAGCCTGGCCCTGCTACTGTTCTTCGTGCTCTACCCGCTGGCCGTGCTATTCAGCAACAGCGTCACCGGGCAGGATGGCGGTTTCACGCTGGAGGGCTTCAAGGCCCTGCTGGCCGACTCCCAATACGTCGAGGCCTTCGGCAATACCCTGATCCTGGGCCTGGCGGTCACGGCCTGCACAGTGCTGGTGGGCGTGCCCTTCGCCTACATGGTGGCGCGCTTCGACTTTCCGCTGAAGAACCTGGTGGCGATCCTGCCGGTGCTGACCATCGTGATCCCCGAGATCATCGTCGGCCAGTCCTGGCTGCTGATCCTGGGCAATAACGGCATCCTGACCAACCTGCTGGGCGACGCCGGCATTTCGCTGCCCTCGTTCTACGGCTGGACCGGCATGGTGTTTTCCATGACGCTGGTCTACTACACCTACATCTACCTGGGGGTGCTGGCGGCGCTGCGCGGCTTCGACGGCCAGCTGGAAGAAGCGGGCCTGAGCCTGGGCACGCCGCCGCTCCTGACCAAGCTGCGCGTGCTGGTGCCGGTGCTGCTGCCGGCGGTGCTGGTCAACGCGCTGGTGGTGTTCACGCTGGTGGTGGGCAACTTCGCGCTGGCCATGCTGCTGGGCAGCCGCGTGCCGCTGCTGTCGGTCATGACGTACAACACCTTTGTCAGCGAAATGGGCGGCAGCCCGACTCTGCAGAGCGCGATGTCGGTGGTGTCCATCGCCATCGTCGCCATCGTGCTGTTCTTCCAGAAACGCGTGGTCGAACGCAAGGTCTACACCATGACGCAGGGGCGCGCGCCGGCCGCTACCCGCGTGCGCTCCTGGACCGCCCTGCTCTACACCAGCGGTGTCGGCCTGATCATCTTCATTTCGCTGCTGCCGCTGATCGTGGTCTTCATCGCTGCCTTCACCAAGACCAGCGGCCCGGTCATGCAATGGGGCCAATGGTCGCTGGCCAGCATGCAGCGCGCGCTGCATGGCGCGCCGGAACCCATCCTGAACTCGCTCAAGTTCGCCTCGCTGGCCACGGTGCTGGGCGTGGCCTTCGCGGTGCTGGTCAGCTATCTGACGATCAAGAAGCGCAGCGCCTCGACCCAGGTGCTGGACTACATCGTGGTGCTGCCCCTGACCATTTCCGGCACGGTGCTGGGCATCGCACTGGTGCAGACCTTCAACACCGGCTGGCTGGTGCTGGCGGGCACGTCAGGAATCATGGTGCTGTGCTACACGGTGCGGCGCCTGCCCTTCGCGGTGCGCAACGCATCGTCGGTGCTGTTCAACATCCCCGAGTCGATCGAGGAAGCGTCGATCAGCCTGGGCGTGTCGCCGCTCATGACCTTCTTCAAGGTGATCCTGCCCGCCATGAAGGCATCCATCATCTCGGCAGCCATCCTGATGTGGCTCACCACCATTTCCGAGCTGTCGGCGTCCATCGTCGCCTACAGCGGCGGCCTGGAGACCATGCCCATCGCCATCTTCCGCCAGGTCGACGGCGGCAGGCTGGGCATGGCGTCGGCCTATGGCGCGGCGCTGGTCACGGTCATCGTGCTGCCCATCATCGTGTCGGTCAAGGCGTTCCGCATCAAGCTGTTCTCCGGTAAATAACCCACTTGCACAGAGGCTAACCATGCAATTCAAGCACCTACTTCAGTACAGCGTCCTGGCCGCCGCCCTGGCTACTGGCGCCGCCCAGGCCCAGAACGTCGTGCTCTATTCGTCCAATAACACGGAGACGATCGAAACCGCGCTGGACGCGGTGAAGCAGAAGTCGCCGAAATTGAACGTGCAGCCCGTCACCGGCGGCACCGGCACGATGATGAAGCGCATCGAGGCCGAGGCGCAGAATCCGCGCGGCGACCTGTTCTGGAGCGGCGGCTTCGGCACGCTGGGCGCCTACCGCCAGCATCTGCAGCCCTACCGCCCGGCCGACCTGGACAAGATCCCCGCCGAGTTCCGCGGTCCGGACGATCTGTGGGTGGGCACCAACGTGCACGTCATGGTGATGATGGTCAACGAGCGCCAGCTCAAGGGCCTGCCCGCGCCGGCCACCTGGTCCGACCTGATGCAGCCGCAGTGGAAGAACAAGTTCGCCATCACCGACCCGTCCAAGAGCGGCACGGCCTACATGCTGGTGTATGGCCTCTTCAAGCAATTCGGCCAGGAAGGCCTGGACAAGATCGCCGCCAACGCGGTGGTCACGGCATCGTCCGGCACCACCTACAAGGGCGTGGCCGCGGGTGAATACGCCGTGGGCATGACGCTGGAATACGCCGCGCAGGAATACGTGGCCGGCGGCCAGAAGGAAATCAAGCTGGTCTACCCGACCGAGGGCAGCTACCTGGCGCCGGAAGGCATGTTCATCATCAAGGGCGCGAAGAACATGGACGCGGCCAAGGCCTTGTATGACGGCCTCTTGAGCAAGGAGTCGCAGGAAGCGCAGCTGGTGAAAAACTTCCGCCGCCCGACGCGCACGGACGTGGCCGTGGCCAGCCTGACCACCCTGCCCGACCTGAAGACCATCAAGATCTTCCCGGTCAGCCAGGATGCCGCGGCGAAGGAGTATGAGGCGGTGGTCGCCGCCTGGAACCAGGCGGTCGCGAAATCCAAGTAAGAGGGTAAGGCCCTCACGCCGCGCCCCTCCGGGGCTCGCAGCCCCCCCGAGGGGCTGGTCCAACTTGGAAGCCCGGCGGTGGGGCCGGCGGCATCAGGCGCCGTTGACCATCCGCCCCGCCGCCAGCACCAGCTGACGCCCGCAACGGGCGGCCAGCTGCGGATCGTGGGTCACCAGCACCAGCGTGGTGCCGTGCTCGCGGTGCAGGTCGAACATCAGGTCGATGACCGTCACCCCTGTGGCGGCGTCCAGGCTGCCGGTGGGCTCGTCCGCGAACAGCAGGTCCGGCTGCACCACGAAGGCGCGCGCCAGCGACACGCGTTGCTGCTCGCCGCCCGACAGGGTGCGCGGGTAGTGATGCAGGCGCTTGCCCAGCCCCACCCGCTCCAACATGGCCTGGGCCGCGTCCCGCGCCGATTGCCCGGCCAGCTCCAACGGCAGCATCACGTTTTCCAGCGCCGTCAGGTTGGGCAGCAGCTGGAATGACTGGAATACGAAACCCACATGATTGGCCCGCAAACGCGCGCGGCCGTCCTCGTCCAGCGAGAACAGGTCCTGCCCGGCCAGGCGCACGCTGCCCGCGCTGGGAACATCCAGGCCTGCCAGCAGTCCCAACAAGGTGGACTTGCCCGACCCCGAACTGCCGGTGATGGCCACGGCGCTGCCCGCCTCGACCGTAAAATCTATACCTTCCAGGATGGAGAGCGTGCCGCCGGCATCGGCCACCTGCTTGCCCAGCCCTTTCACCTCGATCGAATTCTTGTTATCCATGCGCCTATTTTCCCGTCTGCTACTCATGACCGCCATGGCGACCGCCGTCGTGGCGCCCGCCCACGCTCAGACCGCCGCCGCGGCCCAGGGTTCCGCGCCCCGCACGGTGTTGGTCCTGGGCGACAGCCTGTCGGCCGAATACGGCATCAAGCGCGGCACCGGTTGGGTGCCGCTACTTTCGGCCCGCGTAGCGGAACAATACCCCAAGTACCAGGTCGTCAATGCCAGCATCAGCGGCGACACGACCAGCGGCGGCGTGGCCCGCCTGCCCGCGCTGCTGCGCCAGCATGCGCCGGCCGTGGTGGTGCTGGAGCTGGGCTCGAACGACGCGTTGCGCGGCCTGCCGCTGACCATGACCGAGCAGAACCTGCGCACCATGGCCCAGGCCGCCCGCAAGGCCGAGGCGCAGGTCCTGATCGTCGGCATGCAGATTCCGCCGAATTACGGCCGGGATTACACCCAGCGCTTCGCGCAGGTGTTCCCCACGGTCGCCAAAGACGAAAACGCCCGGCTCGTGCCCTTCCTGATGGAAGGTATCGCAACGAACCGGGCGATGTTCCAGGCTGACGGCATCCATCCGAACGAGGATGCCCAGCCTTTGCTACTGGACAACGTGTGGCCGACGCTGCGGCCACTGTTGAACTGATCCTGGGCTGATCAGCCGGCTGCCGGCTGATCGCCGCGGATGACCGCGGCGGCGGCGGGCAGCACCTGCACCTTGTACTCTTCGCGCAGCATGCGCAGCATGGCTTCGTTTTCGGCCTGGCCCCAGGCGCCCGACAGCTGCTGCGCCAGGCGCTCCTTGTCGGCCGGATCGACCGTGCCGGCCTCGACCTTCTCCAGGCGCGCCAGCGTGTAGTCCGAACCCGATTGCACGCCGGCGTAGGCCGGCAGCGTGGCGGCGGGCAGGCGCATGACGGCGTCCAGCACCGGACGCGGCAGATCCTTGGGATCCTGGCGCGACACGATCACCGGCGCGCCAAAGCCTTCCGGCGTTGCGGCGGGGTTAGCCTTGTCGGCAGCCAGCGCGGCTTCGCCGGCCTTCTTGGCGGCTTCGGCCGAACGCTCGTCCAGCAGCTTGGCGCGGATGGTGTCCGAGACCTTGTCCAGCGGCGGCACGTGGGACGGCTCGACAGCGGCCACGCGCAGGGCCAGCATGGTGTCGGGCGAGAGTTCGATCACGCCGGAGTTCTGCTTTTCACGCAGCACGTCGGGCGAGAACAGCACCTGGCGCACGCGCGGGTTGTCCAGCAGCGCGGCATCGGGGCCGGCGGCGGCCGAGCCCGGACCCGCCTTGTCGGCGGGCAACAAGCCTTCGCGGGTCACGCCGGAAGCGGTACGCAGCTTCAGGCCGACGGCGTCGGCGGCGGGCTGCAGGCTGTCGCGCTGGTCATAGACCTGCTTGTTCAACTGGCTGGCCATTTCCGAGAAGCGCACGGCGGCGAGCTGCTTGCGGACTTCGGCGGTGATCTGGTCCTTGACCTCGGCCAGCGGCTTGATGGCGGCGGGCTGGATTTCGGTGACCTTGACCACGTGCAGGCCGGACGGGGTTTCGATCACGCCGGACACCTGGTCCTTGGCCTGGCCGAAAATCGCCTTTTCCAGCGGACCGGTCAACATGCCGGGCGCGAGCCAGCCCAGATCGCCGCCATTGGTCGCCGAACCCGCGTCCTGCGAGTTCTTGCGGGCCAGTTCGGCGAATTGCGCCGGATCGGCGGCGGCCTGCTTGGCGAGGTCCTCGGCCTTGGCACGGGCGGCCTTGCGGGCGTCTTCCGACGCGCCAGGCGCCAGGTTGATCATGATGTGGCTGGCGCGGCGGCGTTCGGGCTGGCCGAAGCGGTTCTTGTTCTGCTCGTAGTAGGACGCGAGGTCCTCGTCCTTGACCTGCACGCCTTGCGTGGCGGCGGCCTCGTCCAGCACCAGGTACTGGACCTGGACCTGTTCGGGAATCTGCAGTTGCTGCTTGTTGGCGTCGTACCAGGCCTGGATGTCGGCCGGGCTGACGCTGACTTGCGAGCGGTAGTCGGCAGCGGCGAAGCGGCGCAGTTGCACCGTGCGCTGCTGCGTCAACGCCGTTTCCAGCGCGGCCACGACCTCGCCGGGTGCGCGGGCCGACTGGCCCACGGGCTCCAGCACGCGCGCGACCGCCAGATCGCGGCGCAGGCCGGCTTCGAACGAGGTCGGCGACATGCCTTGCGCAGCCAGCACCTGGCGATAGCGCTCGGGCGAGAAGCGGCCATTGTCCTGGACTTCCGGAATCGCGGCGATGGTGTTGCGCAGCGTTTCGTCGGACACCGAGAAACGGTTGTCGACGGCAACGTTGGCCAGCAGGCGCTGGTTGATCAACTGATTGAGCAAGCCTTCGCGCAGCGCCGGCGTGTCGATGACGGCCGGATCGAACTGGGCGCCCAGGCGCTGGCGGAACTGCTCCAGCTGGTTGCGGTGCGCCTGATCGAACTCGGCCCGCGACACGGGTTGGCCATTGACCGTGGCCAATTCAGGCTCGGCGCGCATGAAGCTGTCATAGCCTTGAATACCGACCAGGAAGAAGGACGGCACAATCAGAAGCAGCAGGATGAACTGCATCCAGCGCCGATGGCTGCGAATAAATTCGAACATGGAATCCCTGTTGCCGCACCCCGGGCGCAAGCCCAAAGCCGCAAGAAAACGCATAAAAAAAGGCGAACCAGATTCGCCCTGTTCCCATACCGGTCAATACCGGATCAGCGGGCGGATTTTACCATTTCTCATTCGCCGCGCAGCCCAGGAATCTTTCGAATGTCATCCGGGCCTGCCCCCGGGCTCAAACCGCACGAAACCGGGGACCGAGTCAACCCGGGGAACCACCATTTCCAGCCCCTTGCGGCCCTCGTATCGTGGCCTGTCAGGGTAAGCCCGCATTACCCGACGCCGCCCCCGAAGGATGCGGCCCCTTCCACGCACGCTCAGAGGTACACACTGATGCCGTACACATCTCCCCGCCTGCAACTCCTGCGCACCTGCATCGCCCTGGCCTTCGTCGGCGGCGCCCCCGCCGCGCTGGCCGCGCCCGTCGCCGCCGTCCACGAAGCCGCGCAAGCCCAGCAGCAAGGCATGCTGGACACCATGCGCGACCTGGTCGGCATCGAGTCGGGCAGCAAGGACGTCGAGGGCGTGGAGCGCATCGCCGTCCTGATCCGCGACCGGCTCAAGGCGCTGGGCGGAACGGTGGAGATCATCCAGCCCACCGACGTGTTCCGCCTGGACGACACGCCAGAGAAGGTCGGCCCCATGGTCCATGCCGAATTCAAGGGTAAAGGCCAGAAGAAGATCATGCTGATCGCCCACATGGACACCGTCTACCGCAACGGCATGCTCAAGGACCAGCCTTTCCGCATCGACGGCGACAAGGCCTACGGCCTGGGCATCGCCGACGACAAGCATGGCGTGGCCGCCATCATCCACACCCTGACCCTGCTGCAAAAACTGGGCTTCGAGGACTACGGCACCATTACCGTGCTGATCAACGGCGACGAGGAAATCAGCTCGCCCGGCGCGCGCAGCACCATTACCCGCCTGGGCGCCGACCAGGATGCGGTGTTCTCGTTCGAAGGCGGCGGCGCGCAAGCGCGCCTGACGCTGGCCACCAGCGGCATCGGCGCGGCCTACCTGACCGTGCAGGGCAAGACCTCGCATGCGGGCGCGCGGCCCGAAGGCGGCGTCAACGCGCTGTATGAGTTGGCCCACCAGGTGCTGCAGCTGGACAAGCTGTCCAAGCCCGAGGAAGGCTTGAAGCTGAACTGGACCGTGGCCCAGGCCGGCACCAACCGCAACGTCATTCCGGGCCAGGCCACCGCCCAGGCCGACGCGCGCGCCCTGCGCGTCTCCGATTTCGATGCGCTGTCGCGCACACTGGAAGAACGCATACAGAAGAAGCTGCTGCCCGAATCCAAGGTCAGCGTGAAGTTCGAAGTGCGCCGCCCGCCCTTGGAAGCCACGCCGGCCTCGCGCGCCCTGGCCCAACACGGCGTGCAGATCTACAAAGAGCTGGACCTGCCGATGACGGTCGTGGACCGCGCCAGCGGCGGCGGCACCGACGCCGCTTTTGCCGCCTTGAAGGCGCGCGGCCCGGTAATCGAAGGCATGGGCCTGAGCGGCTTTGGCGCGCATTCCAACGACGCCGAGTACATCCAGATCAACAGCATCGTGCCGCGCCTGTACCTTGCCGCGCGGATGATCATGGACGTGTCGCAGGACAAGGCGCCCATGAAATAGGCCTGGAGACCTGCCGCGGCGTTCCCGCGCGCCGCGGCAGGCGCAGAACGGGCGTGCAGAAGGAGTATCCTTGCAACCCTGACCAAAAGAACCCGAAGCAACACCCCAAATGAGCGCAAAACTCCCCTCCTGGCCCTACTCCCGTTACATCGCGCATCGCGGCGGCGGCCGTCTGGCCCCGGAGAACACCCTGGCCGCCATGCGCGTAGGCGCCGAGCACGGCTTCACGATGTTCGAATACGACGTCAAGCTGAGCAGCGACAACGTGCTGGTGCTGATGCACGACGACGACGTGGACCGCACCTCCAACGGCCGCGGCCCCGCCGCTGCCAAGACCTACGCCGAGCTTGCCCAGCTGGATTTCGGCAGTTGGCATTCCGCCGCCTACGCGGGCGAGCCGCTGCCCACCTTCGCTGCCGTCGCCCGCTACACGGTGGCCAACGGCATCGCCAGCAACGTCGAGATCAAGCCCTGCCCGGGCCGCGAGGCCGAGACCGGCCGCGCCGTGGCGCTGGCCGCGCGCCAGCTGTGGCAAGGCGCGGCCGAAGCGCCGCTCCTGTCCTCGTTCGCGGAAGCAGCGCTGCAGGCCGCGCTGGAAACGGCCCCCGAATTGCCGCGCGCGCTGCTGGTGGAGAAGGTACCCGCCGACTGGCGCGAACGCCTGGCCAAGTACGAGTGCGTGGCCCTGAACATCAATCAGAAGGACGCCACCCGTGAGCTGATCGATGCCGTGCATGCCGCCGGCTACCGTATCGCCGCCTGGACCGTCAACGACCCGGAGCGCGCCCGCCTGCTGCTCGACTGGGGCATCGACGGCATTTTCACCGACGAGCTGGCCGCGATCCGGCCCGCCGCCTGAGGCAGAACGCCCGTGTTCAGTTACCGCCACGCCTTTCACGCCGGCAACCACGCCGACGTACTCAAGCACGCCATCCTGATCCACACCCTGGATTACTTCAACAAGAAGGACGCGCCCTACTGGGTCGTCGATACCCACGCCGGCGCCGGGCTCTACAGCCTGGATAGCGATTGGGCCGCCAAGACCTCCGAGTTCGCCGACGGCATCGGCCGCCTGTGGGAAGCCGAGGACCTACCGCCCATCCTGGCCGACTACGTCGCCCGGATCCGCGGCTACAACACCAACGGCCGCCTCAGGCGCTATCCGGGCTCGCCATGGCTGGCGCTGGACGCGCTGCGTCCGTCCGACCGGCTGCGCCTGTTCGAAATGCACCCTACCGAGATCGACACGCTGGTCGGCAACCTGGAACACCAGGGCCGCGCCGCGCAACGCCAGACCACGATCTACGGCGACGACGGTTTTGAAGGCGTCAAGGCGCTGCTGCCGCCGCCCACGCGCCGCGGCATGGTGCTGATCGACCCCTCGTACGAAGACAAGAACGACTATCGCCGCACGCTCAACGCGGTCAAGGAATGCGTCAAGCGCTTCGCCACCGGCACCTACGCCGTCTGGTACCCGCTGGTCCAGCGCCGCGAAGCCAATGAAATGGCGCGCCACCTGGAGAACCTGAAGGTCAAGAGCTGGCTGCACGCGACCTTGACGGTCAAGAAAGCAGCCATCGACGGCTACGGCCTGCACGGCAGCGGCATGTTCCTGATCAATCCGCCCTGGACGTTGCACGACGCCTTGAAGCAAGCCATGCCGTATCTGGCCCGCACGCTGGGACAGGACGAGCGCGCCGGCTTCACGCTGCAGTTCCGCGAGAATCCGTTCCCGGTGCCAAAGAAGCAGTCGGACGATTGATCCGATACGAAAAGCAAAAAGGCCACGATGTTTCGTGGCCTTTTTGCTGGTGTCGCGGATCGCGCTGGCGTTCAAGCCAGTTCATTCTCCGGAGCTTCCCGCCGCAGCGCCTCCTGCGCCCGGGCCAGCTTGGCCGCCGCGTCGCGCAAGGCAGTGCGCAGGCCTTCCTCGATCACGGGGTGATAGAACGGCATTTCCAGCATGCGCGCCACGGTCAGCTCCTGCTGCACAGCCCAGGCCAGCAGGTGGCCGATGTGCTCGGCGCTGGGGCCGACCATCTCGGCGCCCAGGAAACGGCCCGTTTCGATGTCCGCATAGACATGCAGCATGCCGCGGTTCTTCAGCATGACCCGCGAACGGCCCTGGTCGCTGAAGTCCACCTCGCCCGTCACGAAGGTGCCCGGCACCAGCCGTGCGTGGCCCTGCCCGGCCATGGCGATCTGCGGGTCCGAGAACACCACGGCCAACGGCGCGCGGCGCAGGCCCTTGCGCACTTCGGGATAGCGCGCCGCGTTCTCGCCCGCGATGCGGCCTTCGTCGGCGGCTTCGTGCAGCAGCGGCGCGTCGGCGTTGGCATCGCCCGCGATGAAGATGGGCGCATCGCCCGCCTGCATGGTTTCGCGGTCGAACAACGGCACGCCGTGTTTGTCCAATTGCAGCGAGGTGTTTTCCAGCGCCAGCCCGTCCACGTTGGCGCGGCGGCCCGTGGCCACCAGCGCGTAGTCGAAGCGTTCGGTGCGCTCGGTGTTGTCCAGCGTCACGTAGCGCACTTCCACTTCGTCGCCTACGCGGGTGGTTTCAAGCACGCGGGCGTCCGGGTCTAGATAGAACTCGCGCTGGAAGATCTTGCGGGCCGTATTGCGTACTTGCGGATCGCTGATGCCGCCCAGGCTGCCGCTGACGCCGAACACGCGCACTTCCACGCCCAGGCGCGCCAGCGCCTGGCCCAGTTCCAGCCCGATCACGCCAGGACCGAACACGGCCACACGACCAGGCAGATCATCCCAGGCGAACACGTCATCGTTCAGCACCAGACGGTCGCCCAGCGCACGGAACGGCGGCGGCACAGACGGCCGCGAACCGGTGGCGATCACCACGCGGGACGCATGCACTTCGGTGTGCTCGTCCACCTGCAGCACCGTGTCCGACACGAAGCGCGCATAGCCGCGCAGCTTGTCCTCTGCCGGGATGCTTTCCACGCCTTCCAGCACGAAACCGACGAAGCGGTCGCGCTCGCGTTTGACGCGGTCCATCACTTCGGCGCCATCGACCGTGATCTCGCCGCCCACATGCACGCCGAACGGCTCGGTGTGGGCCGCGCTGTGGGCCGCTTCGGCGGCGGCGATCAGCAGCTTTGACGGCATGCAGCCGACGCGGGCGCAGGTCGTGCCGTAGGGACCGCCTTCGATCAGCAGCGCGCGCTGGCCCGCGGCGCGGGCGGCGCGGTAGGCGGCCAGGCCGGCCGTGCCGGCGCCGATGACAGCGATATCGGTATGCAGAGTTTTCATGACTGGGTATCCCCCGATGTGGCGTGGAGCAGGAATTCAAAGGCGGATTCCGCCTTTTTCCGCACCCTATGGACGTGGACAGTCCCGCAGCGCCCGCCGGGGGCCGCGCACAAAGATGCGTAAAAAGGGAAACTCGTGAAGGGTGCAGCAGGCGGCGAACCGCCCTGCTGCCCGGCCCCGGGGCGAACCCGGGACCGGTAGCGTTGCAGACGCTTAGGCGAAGTGCGCCTTCAGGTCTTCCAGGCCGCCGATCAGCGCGCCATTGATGAACACCTGCGGGGCGGTGCTTTTGCCCGAGACGGCGCCGATCACGCGGCCACGGACCTTGTTTTCCAGCGGGATCTCGATCGGGGCGTAGCCCTTGGCATCCAGCAGCGCCTTGGCTTCCACGCAGAACGGGCAGCCCGGCTTGGAGAACACGACCACCTGGTCGGGCTTCTTGGCCGACGGGGCGAAGTGCGCCAGCATGGTGTCGGCGTCCGACACTTCAAACGGGTCGCCTTCCTTTTCCGGCTCGATGAACATCTTCTGGACCACGCCGTCCTTGACCAGCATGGAATAGCGCCAGCTGCGCTTGCCGAAGCCCAGGTCGCTCTTGTCGACCAGCATGCCCATGCCTTCGGTGAACTCGCCGTTGCCATCGGGCAGCAGCGTGATGTTGGCCGATTCCTGGTCCTTGGCCCATTCGTTCATGACGAAGGTGTCATTGACCGACACGCAGACGATGCTGTCCACGCCGGCGGCGAAGAAGGCGGGAGCCAGTTCGTTGTAGCGCGGCAGGTGGGTCGACGAGCAGGTCGGCGTGAAGGCGCCGGGCAGGGAAAAGACCACGACGGTCTTGTTCTTGAACAGGTCGTCGGACGTCACCTTCTTCCAGGTGTTGTCCTCACGGACCGGGAACGTTACGTTCGGAACACGTTGGCCTTCGCGGTTTTGCAGCATTCAAATCTCTCCTTGGGGTAGCGGGGTTGTTTGATTAACCACCATGGAAAGAATGATAAATCCTTACTATCAATTATTCAAATTTAATAAATTCAATGAATCGATAGATTTTAGCAATGAATAAATAACCAGCGCGAGACCGGATCTATCATAGCCCGGCCTCGCGCCTGGAGGAATTACACCGGCTGCGGCTGGTAGCCGGCGTCGCGGATCGCGTCTTCGATCTTGTCGGCGTCATCGGCCCCGGTCACGGTCACGCGGTGCGTGGGCAGATCGATCGTGACAGTCGCGCCCGGAGCCGCCTGGGCCACCGCGGCCGTAATGGTCTTGGCGCAATGGCCGCAGGTCATGTCAGCCACTTGGAACTCGATGCTCATAGTTATCTCCATAGGATTCAAGGGCGATGGACTACGTTTCGTCCACCATGGAAAGCAGCTTAAACCTTCCCATGATGGAAAGGTCAAGCGTAGAATCGCACTCAGGCTACACAGGAGCACAGCAATGAATATCGGCGAGGCATCCAGGAGTTCCGGCATTTCCGCCAAGATGATCCGCTACTACGAAAGCATCGGCCTCATCAGCCCCGCCGGACGCACGGATTCCGGCTACCGCGTGTACAGCGAACACGATCTGCATACGCTGCACTTCGTGCGCCGCGCGCGCGACCTGGGTTTTTCGGTGGAACAGATGAATGAGTTGCTGGCGCTGTGGAAGGACCGCAGCCGCGCCAGCGCCGACGTCAAGCGCATCGCGCTGGAACACGTGCAGGAACTGGAGCGCAAGGCCGAGGCGCTGCGCGACATGGCGGCCACCTTGAAGCATCTGGCCGAACACTGCCAGGGCAATGACAGGCCGGACTGCCCGATACTGGAAGGCCTGGGCTGCAAGCACTGAAACGGCCCAGGCCCTTCCCGCGGCGTCAGTCCTGCGCTTCGGCCGCGACCTTGGCGTGATAGGCGTCGGTGGCGGCCTGCTTGGCGGCCGCCTTCTCGGCGGCGGCCGCGGCCTTGGCTTCTTCCGCGGCTGCCGCTTCGGCCGCCGCCTGAATGGCGCGCTGGCGGGCGCGTTCCCGCACGGCCTGGATACCTTCGGCGTCCAGCGATTCGAACACCGCAATGGACTCCACATGGCCCGTGTGCGGGAACATGTTGATCACGCCCGCGCTCTTCAACACATAGCCGCCTTCATGCACCATGATGGCCGCATCGCGCGCCAGCGTGGCCGGATTACAGGACACGTAGACGATGCGCACGGGGCGCTCGTGCGCCTCCAACAGCGACAGGGCCTGCGCCACGGCATGCGCGCCTTCGCGCGGCGGATCGATCAGCATGCGGTCGAAGTAGCCCAGGCCGCGCAGCCATTCCACATCCACCTCGAACAGGTTCAGGGTGGCGAAGCTGGTGCGATCGCCCAGGCCGTGGCGCGATGCCGCGTCGAAAGCGCGGTCGGTCAGCGCCTTGCTGCCTTCCACGCCCACGGCTTCCCTGCCCTGCGTCGCCAGCGGCAGCGTGAAGTTGCCCAGCCCGCAGAACAGATCCGCCACGCGGTCGGCAGGCTGCACCTCCAGTAGTTTCAGCGCGCGCGACACCATCGCACGGTTGATGGCGTGATTGACCTGCGTGAAATCGGTGGGCCGATACGGCATGCGCAGGCCGAATTCCGGCATGGTGTAGGCCAGCGTGTCGCCGTGCTCGCGCTCCAGCGGGTGCACGGTTTCCGGACCCTTGGACTGCAGCCACCATTGCACGTTGTGCTTGGCGGCGAAGGCGCGCAGGATGGCGATGTCGCCATCGGTCAGCGGCAGCAGATGGCGCAGCACCAGGGCGATCACGCCCTCGCCCAGCGACACTTCGATCTGCGGCATGCGGTCCGGCGCGGACATGGAACCGATCATTTCGCGCAAAGGGATAAGCAGGTCGCTGACGTGGCGCGGCAGCACATGGCATTCGCGCATGTCGGCCACATAGCTGCTCTTGCGCTCATGGAAACCGACCAGCACGCCGCCCTTCTTGGGCACCACGCGCACCGACAGGCGGGCGCGGTAGCGGTAGCCCCAGGTCGGGCCTTGCAGCGGCGCCAGGATGCGCGCGGGACGCAGCTTGCCGACATGCCAGAAGGTGTCTTCCAGCGAACGTTGCTTGATGGCGACCTGCGTGCTGGGTTCCAGGTGCTGCATGGCACAGCCGCCACAGACGCCGAAATGCGGGCAGCGCGGCGCCACGCGCTGCGACGAGGGCCGCAGCACCTCGTCCACGCGCGCAATCTCGTAGGACGGCTTGCGGCGCAGCGTAACCGTGGTGACCCGTTCGCCCGGCAAGGCGCCTTCCACGAAGACGACCTTCCCGTCGCGGCGGGCGATACCCCTGGCTTCCAGGTCCAGGGATTCAATACTCAAAACGTCAGACATCTCACGCAGTCCAGAAGAATTACACGCAACCTTCTATTGTAGAAGGACTGCGGCCAATCCTGGAAATGGCGATGTGGGGCCGGAACGGTCTCCCGATGAAAAAAGGGCTTGCCCCGGACGGCGGTCACCGCCAATCGTCGGCAAGCCCGAAAGCCGGCGCTGCCAGGCGCCGCCACGGATATCGGTCAGAAGGAACGCGCCACCGAGAAGACGGCGCCCAGGCGGCCCGAAGGATGGCCGTACTTGGTCGGCAGCCAGTTGTCCTTGGTCGCCCCCACGGCGGCCAGGCCCAGGATCCAGCCCTTCAGGTCCTTGGTCACGCCGAGCTTGTAGTCGACGTAATGGCCGATGGAGTCGCCGTCCATATTGGTCTGGTTCTTGAGCTTCTGGTAGCCCAGGTGGCCGACCAGGCCCCAGCCGTCGCCCAGGTCGAAGTTGGCCGTGCCGTCCAGGTACCAGGTGCCCTTGCTGTCGGGCGTGCTGAAGAAGTCGCTGGGCGTATAGGAGTACTTGAGGCTGTAGTTGCCGTAGGACGCGCCCAGATAGAGGTCGGTGTTGTTGTAGTTGCCGCCCTTCGGCGAGCTGGAGCCCGGGTAGTAATAATGCAGCACGCCCGCATCCAGCGTGAAGCCGCCGCCCACGTCGCCCTTCCAGCCGCCGTAGAAATCCATTTCCAGGTTGCCGTCGGTGAACACGAAATCGGAAACATTGGAGTTCCAGTTGCCCAGATAGAAGCCGGAACTGTGGGTCAGGTCGAAGCCCAGCTGCACGGCGGGCCGGAAGTCGGTCTGCGAGTAGCCGCGGAAACGGTAGTCGCTGACGATGGCGGCGTTGCCGCTGAGCGAAAATCCGCCGCCCAGGTCGGTGGGTTCGGCCTGCGCCGTCGCGGTGAAACAAGCGGCGAGCGCAAAGGGCACGGCTAGCAACGTCTTCTTCATGGTGCGGAGTCCTGATCGGATTTGTCGAGTAGGTAGATGGCCGAGGCGCATCACTAGGACCGGCGATGCAGCGTTTGAAACCGGTTCCTACTCCACAAAGCAATGTCCGTGCCAGGTCTGCGGCAAGCCGATACGCAGGCGCATCGCCCGCTGACGGCGCCCGCGCCGCACCAGAACAGTGCGGACGCGTGTGCCGGCGCACGCGCTTATGCGTCAAAACGGGGAACCCGCTCCCTATCGGTACGCATGGCGAGCCGCCGCCAGCCGCCATCCCGGACGCCAAATGAAAAACCCCGGCACGCGGTCGCGTGTCCGGGGTTGCTGGCGTGCACCGGCCGGGACGGCCGGCCGCACTGCTTAGTTGGCGGCAGGCTTGGCCGGCGCGGCGGCAGCGGGCGCATCCGCCTTGCCCTTGCCGTGGCGCCCTTCCATGCGGGCGTGGCGCTCCTGCATGCGGTCCTGGCGTTCCTTGACGAACTTGGTCACCTGGCCGCGCTGGGTGTCGTTCAGGCTGTCCCAGACCGCGAGCCATTGGTCGCGCACCTGCTTGGCCTGGGGACCGAAGGCATCACGCGACTTTTCGGACTGTTCGACCAGCGCGCGGGGATCCAGCTTGCCGCTGTCCAGCTGCGCCTTGAGCAGGTCGTGGCGCTTGCCGCCCGAGGCACGCATGGCTTCGTGCAGGCTGCGCTGGCCGTCCTGCGCGGTCTTGAACAAGGCCTGCTGCTTGTCGTCCAGCTTCAGCTCGGCGACCTGCGCCTTGGTCACCGGACCCAGGCCGGGAATGAAGAGGCCGTCGCGCATGCCTTTGTGGAAGCCGCCGCGCTGGCCATCGTGCATGGCGGCGGGGCCGCCGTCAGCGGGAGGAGGAGGCGCAGCCATGACGGAGCCGGCCACCAGGCCGCCCGTCGCGGCGACAAATGCAAGAGCGGCCAAATTGGAGCGGATAGCGAATCGGGACATGTAGGTCTCCTGAAAGTGAAGAAAGCGAGGCCATTGTGCGATTGGCCCGGTTTCATCCAGGTTTCGCGGGCGCAAGCAATGTTTCAGTCGATTGCGCATGATCCAGACGCAAGAACGGGGCCTCGCGGGCCCCGTTCGATCCTGTCCGCCGGAAGACGGATCCTCCGGCCGAGACGCCGCTCAGTTGGCGTCCCAGGCCGCCATGTACTCCTTCCAGTGCGGCGCATCGCTGGCGCTGAGGGTGTCGCGCACCAGCGCGATTTCCGCTTCGTAGGAAGTACGGTCGAGTTCGCCGCGCAGGAAACGGAAACGGCAATACACCAGCCAGGTGTTGACCACGTCCGTTTCGCAATAGGCCCGCACCTCATCGGCGCGGCCCTGGCTCCAGGCTTCCCACACCTTGCTGCCGTCCATGCCCAGCTTGCCGGGAAAGCCGCAAAGCTTGGCCAGTTCGTCCAGCGGCGCGTTGGCGCGGCCGTTGTACTTGGCCAGCAGGTCCATCAGGTCCAGGTGACGCGAGTGGTAGCGCGAAATGTAGTTGTTGAACTTGAAGTCGCGGTCTTCCTCGCCCATGTCCCAGTAGCGCGGCGCGGGCACGCCCTGGATCAGGCTGCGGTAATGCAGCACCGGCAGGTCGAAGCCGGAACCGTTCCAGCTCACGAGCTTGGGCGTGTAGCGCTCGATGGTCTTGAAGAAGCCCGCCAGCAAGGCGGCTTCGGGATCGTCGGGCTGGCCCAGGGTCTTGACGCGAAAGCCCTGGTCGTCGCGGAACACGCAGCCCACCACCGCCACCTTGTGCAGATGCAGCGGCAGGAAATCATGGCCCACGGCCTCGCGGCGCGCGGTCAGCGCGCGCTCGACCACCTCCTGGTCGGAAACATCAGCCCCCCAGCCGTTGAGCTTGCGCAGCCCCTCGGCGTCGGGGATGGTTTCCAGGTCGAAGACGAGAGTGGGCGTCATCGGGCAGGCAGATACTGCATGGGGTCCACCGGCTGGCCTTGGCGGCGGATCTCGAAGTGCAGGCGCGGCGACGTGGTATCGCTTTGGCCGAGTTCGGCGATCTTGGCGCCGCGCTTGACGTTCTGGCCCGTCTTCACCAGCACCGCGCGGTTATGCGCGTAAGCGGTAATGAAGCCGTTCTGGTGTTCGACGATGATCAGGTTGCCCAGGCCGCGCACACCGTTGCCGCTGTACTTGACCAAGCCGTCGGCGGCGGCGGTGACCGGATCGCCCAGCGCGCCGGCGATGTCGATGCCCTTGCTGCTGTTGTTGAAGCCTTGCACGATCTGGCCGTTGGCAGGCCAGGCCCAATTGATGACGGCCGCGTCGGCCGCGCGCGTGGCGGGCTTGGTCTCGACCGGCGCGGTGGGCGGCGGCGTGGTGGTTTCAGTGGTCGGCGGCGGCAGGGTTTCCGGCTGGTCCAGCGGACGCGGCTGCGTCTTGGAGCCCGCGACCGGCGCGGTCTGCGCCCCGCCGCTGGCGCTGCCGGACATCTTCAGGACCTGGCCGACCGAGATCTGGTTGGGGTCGCTGAGGTTGTTCCAACGCTTGACGTTTTCGACATCCACATTGTTGGCGCGGGCGATCTTGTAGAGCGTGTCGCCCGGTTTCACCACATAGGTGCCGCCGGTCTGGGTCGCCGGCGCGGGTTGCCCGCCGGTCATGTCGACCACCGGGGCGCGCGTGCCTTTGGAAGCGCAGCCAGCCAGGATGGACAGGCTGAGAGCCCCCGCGATGAAGAGCGGGCGGCGCAGGCGCGTCATGGACGCGCCCAGGGTGATATCGGTCAGTTGCAACTGCCCGTTGAGCATACGTTTCTCCTGTTTGCTCAAGATTGTATTCCGGCCCGTAGCGGCACAAAGCGCACGGCCTCTAATTCTGTGCGTTTCCAGCTGGCCGCGCCTGTGCGTTCGATGAGAACCAGGCGCTGGTTGGCGCCCCCTTCAGGAGCGATCAGGCGGCCACCCGGTGCGAGCTGCGAGAGCAGCGCCTGCGGGATGGCAAGGCCAGCGGCAGCCACAACGATAGCATCGAACGGCGCCACGCCGGGCAGGCCCAGCATGCCGTCGCCGTAGATCAAGCGGATCCTGGTGGTGAGCCGCAGGGCGCGCAGATGCTCGCGCGCAAGTTCATACAATCCGCGGATGCGTTCGATGGTGTGAACCTCGCGCACGAACTGCGCGAGCACCGCCGCCTGGTAGCCGCAACCCGCGCCGACTTCCAGCACGCGGGTGGGCGTGCGGTCGTCGCAGGCGGCGGCGATCATGCGCGCCACCACCCAGGGTTGGGAGATGGTTTGCGAATGACCGATGGGCAACGCGGCGTCTTCGTAAGCGCGGCTGGCCAGCGCCTCGTCGACGAACAGATGGCGCGGCACCGCGCCCATGGCGTTGAGCACGCGCTCGTCGGTAATGCCCTGCGCCCGCAGGCGCTCGACCATGGCCTGGCGCAGGCGATCCGAATTCAGCCCCAGATTGCTGCCCGATGCGGGCGTCGGCGCCTGGGTCTGGCGTTGCAGCGTGGCTGCGGAAATGCGGGTGTTGCTGTTGGCGGGCGTGACGCCCGGACTGAGCCGACCCGAGTCGTAGCGCACCGGACCGGTACGCCCGGGCACCGGCTGGGTCACGTCCGGCTGGCTTACACGTTTACGCATAGCGGCTCCGCCCAGGTCCGGATCTCGTCGAGCTGGCTGTGCTGGGTCAGGTCCAGGCGCAGCGGCGTGACCGACACCGTACCCTGCTCGACGGCATGAAAGTCCGTGCCTGGCGTGGCGTCGGCCGCCAAACCCACGGGTCCGATCCAATAGACGGTATCGCCATACGGCGTGGTGGTGCGCACCACCGGCTGCGAGGGATGGCGCTTGCCCAGGCGCGTGACCGCGAAGCCGTGCATGTCTTCGAAGCGGCGGCTGGGGATATTGACGTTCAGGAGCACCGGCGCGGCCAGCGGCTGGGCCAGATGGCGTTCCACCACGAGGCGCGCGGCGCGCGCGGCGGAATCGATGTGCTCCCAGCCCTTCTCGGCCAGCGAGAACGCGATGGCCGGAATGCCGAACAGATAGCCTTCGCTGGCAGCGGCCACGGTGCCCGAATACAGGGTGTCGTCGCCCATGTTGGCGCCGTTGTTGATGCCGGACACGACCAGGTCGGGCCGGGTATCCATAAGGCCGGTGAGCGCCACGTGCACGCAGTCGGACGGGGTGCCGTTGACGGCAATGAAGCCGTTGGAGGCGGTGCGTACCGACAGCGGCCGGTTCAGCGTCAGGGAGTTGGACGCGCCGCTATGGTTGGTTTCAGGCGCGACGACAGTGAGATCGCCCAGGCCCTGCAGCGCGTCAACCAGCGCCTCGAGCCCAGGGGCCGAATAACCATCATCGTTCGAAACCAGAATTCGCATTGTGCATCCGAAAGAAAATAAAACGCGGGTGAACGCGTCGGATTGTACCGTCCGCGGCCGGTATCCGTGCGATCGACTGGCGGACGGGGGCCGCAGCCCCGCTCGATAACCCGTAGCCGGGCCCGGCCCCGGGCGCGGTAGAATCCGCACCCATTACCGCAACAACACAACAACAACGGATCCTATCCATGGCGATAAACGACCCCTCCCTGGTCTTCAGCGCTGCGCTCATCCTGCTGGCCTACCTGATCGGCTCTGTGCCCTTCGCGGTGGTCGTCAGCAAGCTCATGGGCCTGCAAGACCCCCGCAGCTACGGCTCCAAGAATCCCGGCGCCACCAATGTGCTGCGCACCGGGAACAAGACGGCCGCCGCGCTGACGCTGCTGGGCGACGCCGCCAAGGGATGGTTCGCGATCTGGCTGGCCGAAAAACTGGCTCCCGGGATCTCCCCCGTCGCGCTGGCGCTGGTGGCGCTGGCCGCCTTCCTGGGCCATCTGTACCCGATATTCCTGCGCTTCAAGGGCGGCAAGGGCGTGGCCACCGCCTTGGGCGTGCTGGTGGCAATCCAGCCCTGGCTGGCGGTCGCCACGGCGGCCACCTGGCTGATCGTCGCGGTGTTCTTCCGCTATTCGTCCCTGGCTTCACTGGTGGCGGCCTTCTTCGCCCCCGTCTACTACGTGTTTGGTTCCGGCCTGGCCTGGTATGCGCAGCCGTCCATGGGCGTGGCGCTTGCGGTCATCGGCGTGCTGTTGTTCTACCGCCACCGCGCCAACATCACGCGCCTGGTCCAGGGCACGGAAAGCCGCATCGGCGGCGGCAAGAAGAAATAAACGCGCAAGGAATGCGCTTCGGGGCGGCCTGCATGGCCGCCCTTTTCATTTTCAGGCGATGTCGGCCAGGTCCCAGCGCGGCTTCACCGTGAAGCTGTGCGCATCCGGATCCAGCGTCGCCAGGCCAGCCTTGACCCGCTCGGCGGCGGCAAAGGCAATCATGGCGCCGTTGTCGGTGCACAGTTCCAGCGGCGGGAAATAGGCGCGCGCCTTGAGCGGCTTGAGCGCCGCGTCCAGCTTGGCGCGCAGCAACTGGTTGGCCCCCACTCCCCCGGCCACCACCAGGCGCTTCAGGCCGGTCTGCTTCAGGGCCTTGATGGCCTTGGCCGCCAGCACTTCCACGATGGCGGCCTGCGTGGCCGCGGCCAGGTCGGCGCGGGTCTGTTCGTCCAGTCCGCCCGCGGCTTCGGCAGCCTTGACCCGGGTCAGCACGGCCGTCTTCAGGCCGCTGAAACTGAAATCCAGGTCGCCGCTGTGCAGCATGGGGCGCGGCAGATCGAAACGCGCGGCATCGCCGCTGGCGGCCAGCCGGGACAGCGCCGGTCCGCCGGGATAGCCCAGGCCCATGAGCTTGGCCGACTTGTCGAAGGCCTCGCCCGCCGCGTCGTCCAGCGTTTCGCCCAGCAATTCGTAGCGTCCCACCCCGTCCACGCGCATCAGCTGCGTGTGTCCGCCGGACACCAGCAGCGCCACGAAGGGGAATTCAGGCCGCGGATCCGCCAGCATCGGCGACAGCAGATGGCCTTCCAGGTGATGGATGCCGATGGCGGGCAAATGACGCGACCAGGCGAACGACTGCGCGACGCTGGCGCCCACCAGCAAGGCGCCGGCCAGGCCGGGGCCGGCCGTATAGGCCACGGCGCCGACATCCGACATTTGCAGGCCCGCTTCTTCGAGGACCTGCCGGGTCAGCGGCACGACGCGGCGAATATGGTCGCGCGAGGCGAGTTCCGGCACCACGCCCCCGTATTCCTGGTGCATGGCGATCTGGGTATGCAGCGCGTGCGCGAGCAGGCCCCGTTCCGTACAGACGGCAGCGACGCCGGTTTCGTCGCAGGAGCTTTCAAAGCCGAGAATAATCATGGCGGCAGAGTTTACAACTGATGCGAAAATACGCCCTTTCATGAAAAACCGGCGGGCAACCCAGCCCGCCCACAACAACCCGCAATCCTGCAAACACATTGGGGACTCGAATGCTCGAGAAGCTATTCAAGCTGCGTGAACACGGCACGACAGCGCGTACGGAACTGGTCGCCGGCCTGACGACATTCCTGACGATGTCGTACATCATCTTCGTCAATCCGGACATCCTGTCGTCGACGGGCATGGACCGCGATGCCGTGTTCGTCGCCACCTGCCTGGCCGCCGCGCTGGGCTCGCTGGTGATGGCGCTGATCGCCAACTGGCCGATCGGCATGGCGCCGGGCATGGGCCTGAACGCCTTCTTCGCATTCACCGTGGTCAAGACCATGGGCTACACCTGGGAGCAGGCGCTGGGCGCCGTGTTCATCTCGGGCGTGATCTTCCTGTTCCTGACGTTCTCGGGCATCCGGGTCTGGCTGGTCAAGGGCATTCCGCATTCGCTGCGCAGCGCCATCGCCGCCGGCATCGGGCTGTTCCTTGCCATTATCGCGCTATCCAGCGCCAACATCGTGGTTGCGCATCCCGCCACCAAGGTCACGCTAGGCGACCTGACCCAGCCCGGCCCGCTGTTCGCCATCCTGGGCTTTTTCATCATCGCCGCGCTGGATGCGCTGCGCGTGCGCGGCGCGATCCTGATCGGCATCCTGGTGGTCACGGTGCTGTCGATGGCGCTGGGCTACAACGAATTCAAGGGCATCTTCGCCGCCCCGCCCAGCCTGGCCCCCACACTGATGAAGCTGGACATCCTGGGCGCGCTGCACAGCGGCTTCGTGCACGTGATCCTGGTGTTCGTGCTGGTTGAAGTGTTCGACGCCACCGGCACGCTGGTCGGCGTGGCCAAGCGCGCGGGCCTGATGCCCGAGAACCGCCCCAACCGCCTGGGCCGCGCACTCTTCGCCGACAGCAGCGCCATCGTGGCCGGCTCGATGCTGGGTACCAGCAGCACCACCGCCTATGTGGAAAGCGCCTCCGGCGTGCAGGCTGGCGGCCGTACCGGCATGACGGCCCTGGTCGTCGCGGTGCTGTTCCTGGCCGCGCTGTTCATTTCGCCGCTGGCCGGCGCCGTGCCGGCCTACGCCACCGCGCCCGCCCTGCTCTACGTGGCCGGCCTGATGATGCGCGAGCTGATCGACATCGACTGGAACGACGTCTGCGAGGCCACGCCGGCCGCGCTGACCGCCCTGGTCATGCCGTTCACGTACTCGATCGCCAATGGCATCGCCTTCGGCTTCATCAGCTACGTGGTGCTGAAGACGGCTACCGGCAAGGTCCGCGACGTGCATCCCGCCACTTGGCTGGTCGCGGCGCTGTTCGTGATCCGCTACGCGTTCTTCCCCGGCTAGGCGCAAGCCCCAAGGCCGCTCTCAAGGCGGGCCAATCGCGGCAATAGCGGAAATCAATCAACCCGCCGCGCCATATGGTTGCTGGCGGGTCCGCTTGATTTCACCGATACACTCCCCATGTATAACGGCATATGGAGTCCGCCTTGCGCCTTACCCGCTTTGTTTCCGCCCCGCTGTCCTGTCCCACCGTGCATACGGAGGTTTCCGCATGAGCAGCCTGGCCCGCATCCCTTTCTCCGTACTGGACCTGGCCCCGATAGTGCAAGGCCGCGACGCGGCTGACGCCTTCCGCAACACGGTTGCGGTCGCGCAGCACGTGGAACGCCTGGGCTACAAGCGCTTCTGGCTGGCGGAACACCACAACATCAACGGCGTGGCCAGCAGCGCCACCGCCGTACTGATCGGCCACGTCGCCTCGCACACCAGCACCCTGCGCGTGGGCTCGGGCGGCGTCATGCTGCCCAACCACGCGCCGCTGATCATCGCCGAGCAGTTCGGCACGCTGGAAACGCTTTACCCTGGCCGTATCGACCTGGGCCTGGGCCGCGCGCCCGGTAGCGACGGCGCCACGCAACACGCATTGCGCCGCGGTCCGCGCAGCGGATTGGAGTTCCCGGCGCTGGTGGAAGAATTGCGCGGTTTCCTCGCGCCTTCGCGCCCTGGCCAGCCCGTGCGCGCCATTCCCGGCGAAGGCCTGGACATTCCGATCTGGCTGCTGGGGTCCAGCGATTTCAGCGCGCGGCTTGCCGCGGAGCTGGGCCTGCCCTTCTCCTTCGCGGGACATTTTTCGCCCGAAGGCATGGCGGCCATGCGCCTGTACCGCCATTTGTTCAAGCCGTCGGCAACGCTGGCGCGCCCCTACGCCATGATAGGCGTGCCGGTCGTGGCCGCCGAAACCGATGAAGCCGCCAGGCGCCAGGCCACCACCCAGCAGCTGAAATTCCTGTCGCTGGTGCGCGGCAACCGCCTGCAGCTGCAACCGCCCGTGGACAGCATGGACGGCCTGTGGAACGAATGGGAGCGCGAGGCGGTCCATCAAAGACTGGGCGCGGCCATCGTGGGCGGCCCGGATACCGTCCGGCGCGAACTGGAAGCGCTGGTGGCCGAAACCGAGGCCGACGAAGTCATGATCGTCTCGGATTTCTACGATATCGCCGACCGCCTGCGTTCCTTCGAGATCGTCGCGTCGTTGAAAAACGGCGCCCCGGCAAGCACCGCGGCCTGAGGGCCGCAGCCCGCGCCTCAGGCGCCAACCATTGCGACGCGGCCATTACCCGCTCTACTATCGTTCTTAAAGCACCGAACGCCGCCGCAACGCCCCATCGGGTCCGGGACGGGCATACCCCGGGCCTCTGACACCGCTTTTTACGCCGCTCGCCGGCAAGGATTCAAAATGAGTATTGTTGAACTCACCAAAGACAGCTTCCAGGAAGCCATTACCCCCGACGGTACGCTGATCGTTGATTTCTGGGCGCCCTGGTGCGGCCCCTGCCGCGGTTTCGCGCCGGTATTCGAACAGGCCGCCACCGAGCATCCCGACGTCACCTTCGCCAAGGTCAATACCGACGTGGAACAGGAACTCGCCGGCGCGCTGGGCATCCGTTCCATCCCGACCCTGATGGTCTTCCGCGAAAAGGTCCTGCTGTTCTCGCAACCGGGCGCCTTGTCGGGCGGCCAGCTCAATGAGCTGCTCGCCAAGATCAAGGAAGTGGACATGGAAAAGGTCCATCAGGAAATCGCAGCTGCCCAGAACGGGCAGGACGCCTGAACGCTGCGCGGGCCGTGCGCCCCTGGGATCAGGACTCGACTTCCCAGGCCGCACGCCCGCGCGTGATGTTGGCGGCGGTCACTTCCAGGTCCGCCACCGCTGCGCGCGGCACCGTGAACCGTAGCGCCACCCCTTCCTCGTTGAAGTCTTCCTGCAGGATGGCCGCGCCTGCCTGAGCCAGGCGCGACTTCAACAACGCCAGTTCGCCAAAACCGCAAGCGCAGGCGACGGTTGCAAGATCCACGATCTCGGTCCGCTCCCCCAGCCGCAGGCAGTTGGCCGCGCAGCCCCCGTAGGCGCGCACCAGTCCGCCTGCGCCGAGCTTGATGCCCCCGTACCAGCGCACTACCAGCACCGCCACGCGATCCATGTCCTGGCCTTCGATGGCTTGCAGGATGGGACGGCCGGCCGTGCCTCCCGGCTCGCCGTCGTCATTGAAGCGGTATTCCTGGCCGATGCGGTAGGCCCAGCAGTTGTGGGTCGCTTCGGCGTCGCTATGTTCGGCAAAGAAGCGCATGGCTTCGTCCACGCCGGACACGGGCGCCGCATACGCGACAAAGCGGCTTTTCTTGATGTCTTCCTGGTAGGTGCAAGGGGCGGTCAGCGTGTGCGTCATGACCGGCATTGTATGTGCCGCCAGTCCCTAGCCGTGGCAGTCGGGCACTTCCTGGTCGAGATAGACATCGAAGGCCACGTCGCGGGCCCACTTCGCGGTCATGGCCTTCCAGGCGCCCGCTCGGTCCCAGGAGCGCATTTCCTGGCTCAGCCAGTTGCGGCTGGCGGAGTCGGAGGCCGGCAGCAGCCACACGCGTTCACGCCGCGCGCCATCGGCCGCCAGCGTCGAGGAGAACTTCTTCCATTCCGGGAAGCGCACCAGCGGCTCCCAGACCGCGTCGTCGACCAGGCCGACATCGCAGCTGCCCTCGCGCACGGCGACCAGCGCATCGGACGGCACGCGGTAGGTGCGCACCACGGCGCCCCAGCTTTCGGCCAGGGCGCGGGAAGCGCTTGCGGCCTCCGCCATGCAGACGCTGCGGCCGCGCACGTCGGCGGGCCTGCGCAGGCTGGTGTCGCTGCGGATCACGGCCTTGGGTCGGGCGGCATAGCCCGTGGCTTGCGTCGCGACCGCGTCCGGCTGGGCCGACGCGCCGTCGGCCAGGACCAGGTCGACCCGCCCCGCCGCCAGCGCGGCAGCGGCCTGTTCCTGCGGCAATTGCACCAGGCGCACCGGCAGTCCCAGGCTTTGCGCCAATCTGTCGGTCATTGCGGCGTCCAGGCCGTCCGGCGTGCGGATCTTGGCGCCGGCCGCGGGCGGCGGCGCCAGGTAAGGCACGCCCACCACCAGCTCGCCGCGCGCCCGCGCCGCCGCGAAGGCGTCGGGCTGCGCCTGCGCGAAGCCCGATGCAACCAGGCAGGCGCCGAGGACAAACAGACGGATGCGGCCAATCATGCAGGACTCCTGTCGCCCTCAGACGTACTGGTAGCGCAGCAGGCGGTGCTTGAGGTTTTCAAGCACGAACTGGTCGATCAGCGCGGCCAGCACGGCAATGACCAGGATGTTGGTCATGACGCCGGTCATGTCGGCGATTTCGCCCGAATAGGCCAGCGAACGGCCCAGCCCCTTGCCGAAGCCGATCAGCATTTCCGCCGAGATCAGCGCGCGCCAGGCATTGCCGAAGGCGAGCTGCGCGCCGGTGATGAGCTCGGGCATCACGGCCGGCAGGTAGACCCGCTTGACCAGTCCCCAGCGCGTGGCGCCCATGACGCGCGCCGCCGACACATGCACGCGCTGCACGGACTCAGTCGCGTTCATCACGCTGAGCGCGGCCGGGAAGAAAGCCGACAATGCCACCACGACGATGATGGGCGTATTGCCGAAGCCCATCACGATGAGGAACAGCGGCACCCAGGCGATCGACGGAATCGACTGCAGGATGACGATGGCGCTGCGCAGCACTTCGCGGAAGAAGAACAGCACAGCCGCCACCAGGCCGAAGCCGATGCCGGCCGCCAGCGCCAGGCCGTAGCCCGCGCCCAGCCGCCCCAGCGTGCCCAGGAGGCTCTGATGGAAGGACTGCTTGCCCAGGTCTTCGACCAGGCGCTCGACCACGGCCGGCACGCCCGGCATCAGGAAGTCCGGCAGCGCGAACGCCGCCAGTTGCCACAAGGCCAGGATGAACAACACGCCCAGAACGCCCGCGAAATGCTTGCGGGCGCCGGTGACTCGGGTAGATGCGCTCAAAGCTTGCGAGCCTCTTGCCAGGACAGGTCGACGATGCTGGAGACGTCATACGGCTTGCCGTCGCGCGTCTTCAGCGAACCCTGGGCTTGCAGGATGTCGGCGATTTCCTGCATGCGGCGGGTGTCCTTGTCGGTCAGCTTGGGCGTGAAGACCTGCGTGCCGATGGCTTCGGCGATGACGGTCTCGCGCGGCAGTTCGCCACGGGTCAGGGTCTTGAGCGTGGGTTCGGCGATGAAGTAGGACGCGATCAGCTTGGAAGCCTGCGCGGGTTCCTTCTGCAGCAGCTGGATGGCCTGGTTCTGCGCATCCAGCGCCTTCCAGACGTCGTCCTTGCGCTTGGCCAGCGTCTCGCCGGAGGTGATCACCACCATGCACGGGAACGGCCAGGCCTGGCCCACTTCATAGATCTGCTTGACCGGCGCCACCAGTTGCGCAATGCGATCGTAGGGTTCGAACAGGAAGGCCGCGTCCACGCGCTTGCCCACCAGCGACTGGACCGCCACGGCCGGGCTTACGCCCATGACGTTGACGTCGTCCGCAGCCAGGTTGCCCTGCTTGAGCACCACGCCCTTCAGCACCACGTCGGCAGTGCTGCCTTCGGCCTGGGAGGCCAGGGTCTTGCCCTTCAGCCCGGCGATGTCCTTGATGCCGGAGTCTTCGCGCACGATCAGCGAGTGGTAGCCCTGCTGCGCACCGCCCACCACCTTCAGGTCCGCGCCCTTGGAGGCCCAGGCCACCGCGTTGGTGAAGCCCAGCACGCCGATGTCCAGCTGGCCGCCGACGATGGCCTTGATCAGGTCGGTGCCCGACTTGAACTCGATCAGTTCGGAATCCAGGCCGGCCTTTTTGTAGTAGCCGCCCTCTTGCGCGACGATGGCCTGCGCATCGTCCATCACGCGCAGATAGCCCACACGGAATTTCTCGGCCGCCATCGCGGGGGCTGCCGCCAGCAGCGCCGCGGCCAGCGGCAGGGACAGCCATTGCTTCAGTTTCATGGGAAGTGCTCCAAGGTATGCAGGGCCGGCCGACGCGCACGCGCCGCCAGCAAGAATCCAGATCCGGGGGTCAGGCTGCCAGGGCCAGGTCCGCGTGCTCGCCCGAACCGTCCACCGCGATGCCGAGCAGGCGCAGGATCTCGCGCTTCTCGGCCGCCAGGCCGGACAGGTCATGGGTCTTTTCGCGGTGCGCGAGGTTGAACTCGCGCAGCACGCGCGCCGGGCGCGGGCTGAAGACGATGATGCGGTCGGCCAGGAACAAGGCCTCGTCCACGTCGTGCGTCACCAGCAGCACGGTGGGCTTTTCCTGGGCGATGAGCTGGCGCAGGACGTCCTGCAGGCTCAGCCGGGTCAGCGCGTCCAGCGCGCCGAAAGGCTCGTCCATCAGCATGGTCTGCGGCTGGGCGATGAAGGCGCGCGCCAGCGCGGCGCGTTGGCGCATGCCGCCGGACACCTGATGGGGGTAATAGTGTTCGAAGCCGGCCAGGCTGACGCGCGCCAGCCACTGGCGCGCGGCTTCACGGGCGCGGGGCTTGGGCGTGTTCTGGAATTCCAGCGCCAGCGCCACGTTGTCCTCCAGCGTCAGCCAGGGGTACAGCGCGTGTTCCTGGAACACCAGGGTACGGCTGGGATGGGGGCCGGCAACCGCCTTGCCGTCGGCCAGCACGCTGCCTTCGGTGGGCTTTTCCAGGCCGGCCGCCAGATGCAGCAAGGTGGACTTGCCGCAACCCGAGGGGCCCACCAGGGCAACCAGTTCACCGGTCTTGATTTCGCTGGTAAAGCCGTCCACCACCGGCAGTTCGCCGAAGTGCTTGTGGACGTGATCGAAGGTGAGATTCATGGAACGTATCGTGGCGGGCCAAAAATGAGCCTCCAATCTAACAATTCGTTATATGAATCCAAACTATCAATATTGAATGTCTTAACTTCTTTTCGTAATAAAGAACGCATCAACAGCGTTCTGCCCGGACTGGTTACGGACATCGAACGGCGGCCCCATCCCGCCGGCAATACTCAATTCGAATCGATAACGCGTAAAACGATATTGGACCCTCGCTACCTCCGTCATTAAGGTGGACCCCAGACATAACGGGGCCCACCCCGATCGGAGCGACATGGAGCGAGACAACACCGCCGCCGCGCAGCCGCGCGGCGCGCTATCCCACCTCAAGATCCTGGACCTGACGCGCGTGCTGGCCGGCCCATGGGCGACGCAGACGCTGGCCGACATGGGCGCTGACGTCATCAAGGTAGAGCGCCCTGGACACGGCGACGACACGCGCGGCTGGGGGCCGCCTTTCCTGACCGGCGCCGACGGCGCTGAGACCCGGGACTCGTCCTACTTCCTGAGCGCCAACCGCGGCAAGCGGTCAATTACCGTGGACATCGCCACGACGGAAGGCCAGGCTCTGATTGCGGAACTGGCGAAGGACTCCGACGTGCTGGTCGAGAACTACAAAGTCGGCACGCTGGCGCGTTATGGACTGGACTACGACAGCCTGCGCGCCATCAATCCGCGCCTGGTCTATTGCTCGATCACCGGCTTCGGCCAGGACGGACCCTACGCGCCGCTGCCGGGCTACGACTTCGTGTTCCAGGGTATGGGCGGACTGATGAGCATCACCGGCGACCCCGCCGGCGAGCCGATGAAATCCGGTATCGCGATCACGGACCTGCTGACCGGCGTCTACGCCAGCACGGCCATATTGGCCGCAGTCGAACACCGCCGCGTCAGCGGCGTGGGGCAGTACATCGACATGTCGCTGCTGGACTGCGTGATCACGATCTCGTCCTACCAGGCCATCAACTACTTCCTGTCCGGGCGGGTGCCGCAGCGCATGGGCAATGCCCATTCCAACATGGTTCCGTACCAGGTATTCGCCTGCAAGGAAGGCTCGGTCATCGTCGCCGTCGGCAATGACGGCCAATACCGCGCCTTCTGCGGCGCCATCGGCCGCGCCGACCTGGCCGCCGACGAACGCTACGCCACGGCCGGCGGGCGCAATCGGAACCGCGACACGCTGATACCGCCGATCGCCGAGGCGATGCTGGCGCGCACCATGCAGGAATGGGTGCAGATACTGCAGGCGGTCAACGTGCCCTGCGGGCCCATCTACGACATCGAACAGGTATTCCAGGACCCGCACGTGCGCCATCGCGGCATGCAGTTGTCGCTGCCCCATGTCTCGGGCGTGGACACGCCGGCCGTGGCCAACCCCATCCGCATGCGCGACACCCCCATGCGCTACGACCGCGCCGCGCCGGCGCTGGGCCAGCACACCGACGCCGTGCTGCGCGAGCGGCTGGGCCTGGACGAAGCCCGCATCGCGCAGCTGAAAGGCCGCGGAATCATCTGACCCCAACCGCCGGGCAGGCGGCCATGACAACAACCCAGGAGACACCACCATGCGCATCATCACCGCCGCAGTCTGCAGCGCCCTGACCCTGGCGGCCCTAGCGGCCGCCCCCGCGTCGGCTCAGGACGCGCCCGTCCGCTTCATCGTGCCCTACCCGCCCGGCGGCGCCGCCGACCAGATCGCGCGCCTGGTGGCGCAGGAAATGAGCAAGGGCGGCGGCGCGACCATCATCGTCGAGAACAAGCCCGGCGCCGCCGGCATGATCGCCGCCGACTACGTCGCCCGCGCCAAGCCCGACGGCAAGACTTTCTTCGTCGGCTCCAATGCCCCGCTGGTGGTGAACCAGGCGCTCTACGCAAAGATGACCTACGACCCGTCCAAGGACTTCGTCCCGGTCTCGGGCATGGCCAAGTCGCCGCTCTTGCTTGTGGTGCGCCATGACCTGCCGGCGCGCGACGTCAAGGCCTTGATCGCCCTGGGCAAGCAATCTCCCGGCAAGCTGACCATGGGCTCGGCCGGCACCGGGAACATCACCTATCTTGCCGGCGAATACGCCGTCAGCAAGCTGGGCTTCCAGGTCACGCACGTACCCTACCAGGGCAGCGCCCCCGCCATCGTCGGCCTGATGGGCAGCAGCACCGACATGATGTTCGACGCCCTGCCCTCCAGCATGACGCAGGCGCAGTCCGGCAAGATCCGCCCCTTCGCCGTGCTCGACGACAAGCGCTTCGCCGGCCTGCCCGACGTACCCACCGCCGCCGAGCTCGGCTATCCCGGCATCGACGCCAGCGCCTGGTTCGGCCTGGTGGCGCCCGCCGGCACGCAGACCGCCGTCGTCGATCAGATGAACCGCGGCGTCAACCAGGCGCTCGCGCAGCCGGAACTGCAGCGCAAGCTCACCAGTATCGGCGCGGTGGCCATGCCGGGCGACGCCCAGGTGTTCGCCGCCTTCGTGCAGGCCGAGCGCGACCGCTGGCTGCCGGTCGCCCGCGACCTGGGCCTGAAGGCCCAGTGAAAAGAGCCCCCCATGATCACCTTGGACTCCATCGAGGCGCTGCGCGCCTTTTCCGGACAGCCTCCCGCGCTGACTCCCTGGCAGACGGTCGACCAGGACACCATCAACCGCTTCGGCCTGGCCACCGGCGACACGCAGTGGATCCACATGGACCCGCAGCGCGCGCAGGCCGAATCGCCCTACGGCGCGGCCATCGCCCACGGCTTGCTGACGCTCTCGCTGCTGCCCAGCCTCTATGCGTCGGCGATGCGCTTTCCGAACCGAAGGCTGGCGGTGAACTACGGCTTTGACCGCGTGCGCTTCACCCAGGCGGTCAAGGCCGGCGCGCGCATCCGCGGCGCGTTTGCACTGACTGGCGTGGACGAGCTGCCGGATGGCCAGGCGCGCCTGGCGTGGGACGTTCGCATCGATATCGACGGCGAGGAAAGACCGGCGCTGGTTGCGCGCTGGCTCACGCAGATCGCCTATCACGCAGGCAAGGAGCAGGCATGACACTGAAGATCACCCGCCACGGCGCCACCGCCGTGCTGGCCATGGACCGCCCCGACCAGCGCAATGCGCTCAGCCTGGAGATGCGCGAGGCGTTCGCGCGCGCCCTCCCGGAACTGCGCGAGGATGACGGCATCAAGGCCGTCGTCCTGACGGGTTCGGGCGGGCATTTCTGCGCCGGCGGCGACATCAAGTCCATCGCACAGGCGCATGCCCAGGGCCTGGACGCCTTCGAGGGGCGCGCGCGCATCCGCAAGATCCACCAGTGGTACGACGCGCTGGTGGATCTGGAGAAACCCGTCATCAGCGCGGTGGAAGGCGTGGCTTTCGGCGCCGGCCTGTCGCTGGCGCTGTGCGCGGACTACGCCATCGCGCGGCGCGGCGCCACCTTCTGCGCGGTGTTCGCCCGCATCGGCTACGTGCCCGACATGCTGGGCATGTATCTGCTGCCGCGCGCCGTCGGGCTGGCGCGCGCCAAGGAACTGGTGTTCACGGCCCGGGTCTGCGACGCCGAGGAAGCGCTGGATCTTGGGCTGGTGCAGGCGCTCTGCGACGGCGATCCGCTGGAACAGGCGCTGGCCATGGCCGAACGTTTCCACAACGCCCCGACGCAGGCGCTGGGGCTGGCCAAGACCATCATGAACCGGACCTTCGAATCCAGCCGCGAAGACATCTACGCGCAGGAAGCCATGGCCCAGGCCATCTGCCGCGACAGCGCCTTCCACCGCGAAGCCGCCCGGCGCTTCGTGGAAAAGCTGCCCCCCGCCTACAAATGGGATTGAACGACATGCCTACGCAAACCCAAACCGCCGAACCGGGTCCGCAGGCCCGCTACGAGGCCTATCTGAACGAAGGCCGTTTCATGCTGCAGCGCGACCGCGCCAGCGGCGAATTCTTCTTCTATCCGCGCGTAGCCGCGCCGCGCAGCGGTTCGCGCGACGTGGAATGGGCCGCACCCAGCGGACTGGGGCGGATCTACGCCGCCACCGTCATCCACCCCCGGCCGCCCGAAACGCCCTACGGCGTGGTGCTGGTCGATCTGGACGAAGGGCCGCGGCTGATGTCACGGGTGGACGGCATCCCCGCGCAGGACGTGCGCATCGGCGCCCGGGTGCGCGCCCGCGTCGTCCAGGAGGCCGGATGCGGCGTGCTGGTGTTTGAACCTGTGGCGGAGCAAGCATGACCCAAGACCGTTTCCCGCGCGGCAAGGCCGCCATCGTCGCCGCAGCCACCTACGGTATCGGCCAGACCCCGGGGCTGAGCTCGATGGACCTCGCCGTCCAGGCCAGTCTTGCGGCCTTGGACCAGGCAGGGCTGCGCCCGGATCAGGTCGACGGCCTTTTCATCGGTCTGCCCGATGACTTCATGTCCGGCCTGGGCTTTGCCGAATACCTGGGCATCTCGCCTCGCCTGACGGAGAACAACCGCACCGGCGGGTCCTCCTTTCTGACGCACGCCATGTGGGCCGCGCTGGCCTTGGAAGCGGGGCAATGCGACGTGGCGCTGATCGCCTACGGCAGCAATCAGCGCAGCGGCGCGGGCAAACTGGTGAGCTCCATGCGCCCCGCCCCCAACGAAGCGCCCTACCGCCTGGCGCGTCCGGTGGGCGCCTATGCGCTGGCGGCTTCGCGCTACGCCCACCAGTACGGCCTGAAGCGCGAACAGTTGGGCGCGGTGGCCATCGCCGCCCGCCAATGGGCCATGCTCAATCCTGAAGCCTACATGCGCGAACCTCTGGACATGGCGCAGTACCTGTCGGCCCGCATGGTGGCCGAGCCCCTGAGCGTGCGCGACTGCTGCCTGGTCACCGACGGCGCCGCCGCCGTGGTGATGACCCGCGCCGACCGGGCCCGCGACCACTGCGCCCGGCCCGCCTATCTGTTGGGCGCGGCCGCGGCCACGGACCACCGCGAAATCACCAATATGCCGGACCTGACCGTCACGGCGGCCGCGAGCAGCGGCGCGCGCGCCTTTGCCCAGGCCGGCGTGCGGCCGCGGGACATCGACGTGCTGGAGCTGTACGACGCCTTCACCATCAACCCGATCCTGTTCCTGGAGGACCTGGGCTTCTGCGCCAAGGGCGAAGGCGCGGCGTTCGTGGAAAACGGCCGCATCGCGCCCGGCGGCGAGCTGCCCGTCAACACCAACGGCGGCGGCCTGTCCTGCGTGCATCCCGGCATGTACGGCCTGTTCACCATGGTTGAAGCCTACGTGCAGCTGGCCGGCCTGGGCGGCGCGCGCCAAGTGCCCGGCGCCAGCCTGGCGCTGGCTCACGGCAACGGCGGCGAGCTGTCCAGCCAGGCCACCCTGATCCTCGGCACGGCCGAAACCCTCTGAACCCGACAAGGAAAACCATGAACCGCACAGCTTTTCTGCTAGACCAGCGCAGCATCATCGTGACCGGCGCCGCCCAGGGCATAGGCCGCGCCATCAGCGAACTGGCCATGCAATTAGGCGCGCGCGTGACCGCCGTCGACATGAACGCCGACGCCCTCGCCGCGTTCGAGCGCGAGGCGCCCAAGGATCAGTTGCTGACCCTGGCCGGCGACGTGTCGGACCCGGCATTCGCGGCCGCGGCCGTCGAGCGCGCGGCGCAGCGCTACGGCGCGGTGGACGGCCTGGTGAACAACGCGGGCATCACCCGCACCGCCATGATAGAAAAAATGACCCAGGAAGCCTGGCAAAAGGTGATCGACGTGCACCTGACCGGATCCTTCCAGTTCCTGCAGGCCGTCGGCCGCCACATGCTGGCTGGGGCGCGCGAGACTGGCAAGCCCGGCGGCTCCATCGTCAACATCACCTCGGACGCGGGTCGCCGCGGCACCATAGGCCAGATCAACTACGCCGCGGCCAAGTCCGGCGTGCTGGGCCTGACCATGAGCGCGGCGCGCGAATGGGGCAAGTACGGGATACGCGTCAATACCATCGGCTTCGGCGTGGTGGAAACGCCCATGACGGAGACCATACGGGGGGACAAGTTCCGCGACACCTATCTGTCGCAGATCCCGCTGGGCCGCTTCGGCCAGCCTGGAGAAGTGGCGTGGCCGGTGTGCTTCCTGCTGTCGGATGCCGCCTCGTATATGACGGGGCAGCACCTCTATGCCAATGGCGGCATGACCATAGGCATGTAGGGAAAATCCAGGGCCGCGGCCAGATGCTTCTGGCGGCGGCCCGCGGCGGCCTCAGCCGTCGATGCCGCGCGAGGTCAGGTAGTCGTCGTAGCCGCCGCGGTAGTCGACGATCTCGCCCGTGGGCAGGATCTCGATCACGCGCGTGGCCAGGCCGGACACGAACTCGCGGTCGTGCGACACGAACACCAGCGTGCCTTCGTACTTTTCCAGCGCGAATTGCAGCGATTCGATCGATTCCATGTCCAGGTGGTTGGTGGGCTCGTCGAGCAGCATGACGTTGTGCCGGCCCAGCATCAGGCGGCCGAAGGTCATGCGGTTCTTTTCGCCGCCGGACAGCACCTTGGGCGCCTTGGGCAGGTCGTCCGCCGAGAACAGCAGGCGGCCCAGCACCGAACGGATCGACTGGTCGTCGTCGCCCGGTTGGCGATGGTCGCCCATCCAGTCCAGCAGGTTGATGTCGGTCTGCAGAAACTGGTCGGACACGTCCTGGGCCATGTAGCCCAAGTCGGCGTTTTCGGACCACTTCACTTCGCCCGAATCGGGCTGCAGGTCGGTGGCCAGCAGGCGCAGCAGGGTCGTCTTGCCGACGCCGTTGGCGCCGATGATGGCGATCTTTTCGCCTGCGTCGACCATGGCCGAGAACTTGCGGATGACGGGCGCGTCGTAGGCCTTGGACAGGTTTTCGACGGTAACCGCCAGGCGGTGCATGACCTTGTTCTGCTCGAAGCGGATGTACGGGTTCTGGCGCGACGAGGGCTTGACCACGACCTGGTCGGCCTTGATGCGGTCGATCTGCTTCAGGCGCGAGGTGGCCTGGCGCGACTTGGACTTGTTGGCGGCGAAGCGGCGCACGAAGTCCTGCAGTTCGGCCACGCGTTCCTTGGCCTTGGCATTGTTGGCCACCAGGCGCTCGCGGGCCTGGGTCGAGGCCAGCATGTAATCATCGTAGTTGCCCGGATAAATGCGGATCTCGCCGTAATCCACGTCGGCCATGTGCGTGCACACCTGGTTCAGGAAGTGGCGGTCGTGGCTGATGATGATCATCGTGCTCTGGTAGCTGTTGAGCACGTTTTCCAGCCAACGGATGGTGTTGATGTCCAGGTTGTTGGTCGGTTCGTCCAGCAGCAGCACGTCCGGATTCGAGAACAGGGCCTGCGCCAGCAGCACGCGCAGCTTCCAGCCCGGCGCCACTTCGCGCATCGGCAGGTTGTGCTGGTCGACAGCGATTTCCAGGCCCAGCAGCAGTTCGCCGGCGCGGGCTTCGGCGGTGTAGCCGTCGTACTCGGCGAACTTGGCTTCCAGGTCGGCCGCGCGCATGTAGTCGTCTTCGGTCGCTTCCGGATTGGCGTAGATGGCGTCGCGCTCGGACATGGCGGCCCACATCTCGGTGTGGCCCATCATGACGACGTCCAGCACGCGCAGGTCTTCAAACGCGAACTGATCCTGGCGCAGCTTGCCCAGGCGCACGCCCGGCTCCAGCGACACGTTGCCCGCCGAGGGTTCCAGGTCGCCGCCGATGATCTTCATGAAGGTCGACTTGCCGGAACCATTGGCCCCGATCAGCCCGTAGCGGTTGCCTTCCCCGAACTTGACGCTGACGTTCTCGAAAAGGGGTTTGGGACCGAACTGGATGGTGAGATTGGCGGTGGAGATCACGGTATGTTTGAGTCTTTGGGCGTCCGGGGACGCATGCGGAGAAACCCGATAGTGTACCAAGCATCCGTGAATCGCATCCAGGCCGGGCAAGCTACCCGCTGAAGCATCTGGAAATGCTGCATGGCATTTGATGTCACAACGTAAACATTTGTATTAATTGGGGTACTATTGCGGGCAACTCAGCGCCTATGGCCGCCAGGCCGGTCAGGCGGTTGCAACCCACCTCCCCCGCTACGTGGCAGACGCCAACCACTCCTCCGAGAAAGTCGAGCTTTCCTATGGCCGGTCGCTGATCGTGGCGGCCATCGTCGCGATCGTGATGTTGTGGGCGACGCCCCGGCTCACCCCCAGTTCCGACCTGCTCACCTATGCGGCGGCGCGGCTCCAGGCCCGGCTGGTCGGGGGCCACTACGACATCTCGCACCGCAACGACACCACGGTCGTCCTGATCGACGACGACTCCCTGGACCAGCAGAAAGGCGCCTGGCCGGTGCCTTACAGGACGCATGCGCGCTGGCTGCGCAACATCGGCCTGATCCACAAGCCCAAGGCCATCTTCCTGGACATCACCTTCGGGCGCGAGCGCGACGATCCGACCCTGCCCGAGCTGGCCGCCGCCCTGTGCGAGCTGCGCGACGCCAACATCCCGGTGTTCCTGGCCGCGCTGCCCGATGCGCAGGGCAACCTGAGCCTGCGTTCGGGCCTGGAAGCGCCCGCGGGCGAGAAGCCATGCTTCACCATGGTCGACGTGCGCTACACCCCCAGCAAGGTGGACCGGCTGGTATGGAGCTATCCCCTCTGGTCGGGCGAGCACGCGCGCAGCGCGGCGCTGGCCATCGCCCAGGACGCGGCGGGGGTGGCCATCACGCGCACGCACGAAGCCATGGCCTTGACCTGGGGCGTCGACAACCTGGACCAGCGCCGCTTCAGCATGGAATGCCGGCAGGCCCGCGGCGGCTACATGGAAATGCTGCCGTCCTACGTCCGCAGCCTGCTGGGCGACCCGGACGCCGCCCAGCCCATCTGCCCGTACACGCGCGCGCTGACCCTGTCCGAACTGCGCGCGCCAGAAGCCGACGGCGCCCGCCTGGCCGACATGCTCACGGGGCGCTACGTCATGATCGGCGCCGCGCTCAGCGGCTTCAACGACACCGTGCTGTCGCCCGTGCATGACGCCATCCCCGGCGTGTTCATGCACGCCATGGCCCTGGACAATCTGCTGACCTACCAGGACGACTACAAGCGCGCCCTCGAATGGGAAATCTGGCCGCCCAATGTTCTGTGGCTGCTGGGCATCCCGGTCGTCATGCTGGCCCATTTCCTGCATTGGCTGGCGCAATGGCTGCGCGGTAATACGCGCTTGGGCGGCCGGCTGCTGGCCCCGCCCGCCGAATGGCGGCTTTTTGCCGATGCACCCGCCCTGCCGCTGCCGCCTGCCGCGCAAGCCGGCGACGGCTGGAAGGCCAAGGCCGGGCGCCTGTCAGCCCTGCTGCGCGACCGCGCCGCGCGCCTGTGGCTGGCGCGCTGGTTGACGTCCAAGCTCTGCGTCGCGGCGTTGCTGCTGCTGCGCAAGGCGGCCGCCATCGTCCTGTCCTCGCTCATCGTGCTGTACATCGTGCTGCTTGCGCAGCGCTGGCTGAACGTGGGCACCCTGCCCATCGTCGACCTGGCAATCATGGCCCTGGCCGCCCACTGGCTCGGCTGGACCAATCGCGCCACCGCCTTTCTTTTTGGCAAACCGGACCGCGCTTCCGCGCCGGCGTCCACGACACCCTCGCGGGAGCCATCCGCTACCCGCCCACAACAGGAGTAGAAACGCATGCCCAAGCCCTCCTCCCTGATGACCGCGCTGGCCGCGGCCGCTCTTGCGCTGGCTGGCGCGAGCGCCTCGGCGGCGGACGCCATCGTCGGCCTGAACATCAAGCCCGTGCCGCTGTATGCCAAGTCGGACGGCGGCGCGCCCGCGGCCAAGTCCGATGGCCAGGGCATGCCCTGGCCCGTGCTCGAAGAGGCCAATGAGTTCTACCACGTCAAGGTCGACGGCAAGGACTATTGGGTGGACAGCATGCACGTGCGCATCGCGCGAGGCTCCGCCGCGCAATGCGGGCCTGTGATCAAGGGCGTGCCGCCGCCCACCGGCTCGACCGCAGGCGCGGGCGAGAACGTCTGCCGCTGAGCCGCCCATGCGATCCGCCCACATCCTGCGCATGGCCGCCGTATCCGGCGCGCTGCTGCTGAGCGCCTGCTCCACGCTTCCCGGAGGCAAGGGTTTTTCGGTCACGGCCGGCCAATTGCCTCCGCCTCCCGCCGACCGGCAATGGCCCGACGCCAACCTGGACGCGCGCAACCAGCGCGCCCAGGGCATGGGCCTGGTCGCCATGCCGGAGATGGAAACCTATCTGAACGGCCTGCTTGCCCGGATCAAGAACGCCGCGGGCGTGCCGGGCTGGCCTGGCGCGGTTCACGTGACCTCTTCATCGGCGCTGGAAGCCTACAGCACCGGCGCGGGCAACATCTACCTGTCCATGGGCTGGCTGGCCTCGGCGGAATCCGAGGACGAGATCGTCGCCATCCTGTCCCATGAGTTCGGCCACGTCTACCTCGACTACCACCAGATGGAATCGGTCAATGCCGCGGGCGACCAGGTCGCATCGTTGGCGGCCGTGGGCGTGGCACTGGCCCGCAAGGCCGGCAGCGCCACCGGCTGGAGCCCCGTGGACAGCGTGATCGCCTCGTATACGCTGGGCAAGAACATGCTGGTGCCGGCCTGGGGCCGGCAGCAGGAAGAAAACGCCGACCGTTTCGGCGCCACTGTCAGCCTGGAACTGGGCTACTCGTATACGCAAGGCTTCAAGGCGTTCCTGGAACGCCAGGCCACCTGGGAAGCCGAGAACGCCCAGGTACAGGCCGAAGCGCGCCAGCGCATGCTCGAGCAGATCAAACAGGCGGCGGCCGACAACACCCGCAAGCGGGAGGCGGCCAAGGGCAACAGCATCGCTCCCCTGACCGAGATGCAGGCCTCGTTGAATTCCGGCGTGGCCGGCGCCAGCGAAGGTTTGCGCACCGGCCTGGAAGACATCTGGAACAAGCTGACCGTCAGCCATCCCGACACCGGCGCGCGCCTGGCCGCGCTGACCGAACAGGTCATGCCCCTGATGGCGGGCAAGCCGCGACCTGCGGCGGCGACCGCGCCCTGGAACAAGGCCCTCGCGCAACGCCGCACGGCCGCGCTGCTGAAGAACTACAAGACCGCAGCCGAGGCGCAGCAGGCGCTGCAAGCTCAGGACTATCCGCGCGCCCGCAAGCTCGCGGCCCAGGCCGCTTCGGGGCCCAGCGCCGCGCACGCCCTGCCCTTGCTGACCTTGAGCATGGCGCAGGCGGAGTCCGGCGCGCGCGGGTCCGCCTTGCTGGACCGCAACCTCGCGTCCGAGCCCGACCGCGCGTGGCAGGTGTACGTGCTGCGCGCCAATAATCTGCTGGGCGCGGGCCAGTCCGGGCCAGCCTCCAAGATCATGGGCCAGGGCTTCGAGTACTTCCGTGGTTCGGCGCTGGCATGGCCCGAAGCCATCCGCTTCTATGGTCAGACCCAGGGCTGGGATCAGGCGCGCAAGCTGGCGCAGGAATGCGCGTCGCGCTTCGCGAGCTATGCCGGGGAGTGCAGCAAGGCGGCACAGTCGCCCGCCGAGCAGGCCGAGGCCAAGCGACGCAGCGAGCAGAAGGCGCAATCGCTGGTCGACAGGCTGTTCAAGTAGCAATGAGAAAGGGGCGCTCGGCGCCCCTTTCCTTTTTTAGTGCGTGTGTGCGTCCAGCACCAGGTGCGCCATGCCTTTCTCGGTGGCCAGGCCCACCTTCTGCCCGATCGGCAGCGTCGCCTTGGTGGCAACATGGCCGTACGGCAGCCCCGTCACCACCGGCACCTTGACCGTCTTGCGCAGCCACGCCACGACTTCGTGCAGGTCGTAGCCGTTGTCGTGCGGCGCCAGCTTGTAGTCCGAGAAGCGGCCCAGCACGATGGCCTTCTGCTTGCCCAGGATGCCGGCCTGCGCCAGCTGGATCAGCATGCGTTCGATGCGGTAGGGATGCTCGGCCACGTCTTCCAGGAACAGGATGCCGCCCCGCACCTTGGGCATGTAGGGCGTGCCCAGCAAGGACGTCAGCATGGCCAGGTTGCCGCCCCACAGGATGCCGCGGCAGTCCACCGCATCGGCGTCCTGGGTTTCGAAGCTGAGGATTTCCAGTTCGCCGCGCATGATCTCGCCGAACAGCGCTTCGGTCAGGTCATCGACCTTCTTGCCGCCGAAGTCATAGACGGCCGAGGCGCCGGTATAGCTGACCGCGCCGGTCTGCGCCAGCAGGCCCAGGTTGAAGGCGGTGAAGTCGCTCATGCCCACGAATCGCTTGCCGCTGTCGGCCATGGCCTTCCAGTCGATGGCAGGCAGCAGCCGGCCCATGCCGTAACCGCCGCGCGTCACCATGACGATGGGCAGCTTCTGCTTGGCGGCGCGCGTAAGGCTGGCCAGGCGCTGCGCGTCGGTGCCGGCAAAGCGCTGGTGCTGCGCGTACGCAGTGCGGTCCACGGCGGTCTTGAAGCCCTGTTGCTGCAGCCGTTCGCGCGCCAGTTCGACGGCGGCCGGATCGCGCACGGCAGACGACGGCGAGATCAGGTAGATGCCGCGGGCGTCGGGCAGCACGTGGGCGTGGCTGTGGTCATGCCCGCAGTCTTCATCACATTCGTGGCCTGCGTGGCCATGATCGTGGTTGTGGTCATGGTCGTGGGCGGCGGCGGCTTTCGCGCCGCGCGCCTTGGCGCCTTGGGATTTGCTCATGCTGCGGATTCCTTGCTGCGGCGCTCGCGGAAGAACCGGCGCAGCAGCTCGCCGCAAGGTTCCGCCAGCACGCCGCCGGTGACTGAGGTGTGATGATTGAGTTTGGGGACCGAGCCCACGTCCAGCACGCTGCCGCAGGCGCCGGTCTTGGGATCGTAGGCGCCGAACACGACGCGCGCGAGCCGCGCATGCAGCATGGCGCCGATGCACATGACGCAGGGCTCCAGCGTGACGTATACGGTGATGCCCGGCAGCCGGTAATTTTCCAGCGCGCGCGCGGCGCCGCGCAAGGCGACGATCTCGGCGTGGGCGGTGGGGTCGTGGTCGATGATGGTGCGGTTGTAGCCGCGCCCCAGGATGTCGCCCTGGGCCGACACCACCAGCGCGCCTACCGGCACCTCGCCGATGTCGTAGGCTGCTTGCGCCTGTTCCAGCGCCAGTTCCATGAAGCTGGCATCCTGCGCGGTCCAGGCCGGGACCGCCGCCATCGGGACTGCTTCAACCACGGTACACCCGGGACTTCAGCGCGATGCGGCCGGCCAGGCTGGTCACGGCCTCTTCCAGCCATTGGTAGAGCTCGGCGTGCTCGTCGTAGCGGGCCTGGTTCAGGTTCGATACCCGGCCCTCTTCGATGAAGCCCCAAGCCCGGCTGCGCTTGTCGCGATGCTTGGGGTCCCAGACACCGAAGGCGAAGCCGCCGGCGCGGCGGATCAGCGAAAAGCACGGGATGTCGGTGTAGCCGTCGCCGACGAACACCATCTGGTCGAACGGCACGCGCAAGCGGTCCTCGGGCACCTTGCGGTTGACCTCGAAAGGCTTGTTGCGGAAGTCGCGGCCGATGATGCCCTTCTGGATGTGGAACAGGTAGCGGGTCTTGTCGGTAAAGCTGACGATGCGTCGCGGAAACGCGATGCCGCCGTCCGCGCCGTAGATGAATTCGGACGCCCAGATCTCGGTGAACTCATGCGCGATGGGCGTAGACCTGACCACGTCGCCGATGCCGCTGGAAATCAGGTAGAACTCCAACTGCACCTGCGGCTGTTCGGCCCGCACGGCGGCGCGCAGCCGCTGGAACAGCGTGGGCACGCCGTCGTGCAATTCCAGCCGGGCGCCCCAGTCCTTCAGGCGCTGCTGCGTGATGAGGCCGTGCTTGCCCGATTGCGACAGCTGGATCATCTGGTACAGATAGGCGGGCACGGGATCCCAATCCTGCTGCGAGAGCAAGGGATCGACCTCATCCTTCCAGAAGGATGCCGTGTCCACGCCCATGCTTTCCAGGAAGCCGGACGTGCTGTCCGAGGCCAGCGTGTCGTCGAAGTCGAATATCAGGGCGATGACGTCGGACATGTATATGCGTGAAAAAGGGGCGACAGCCGCCATTTTGCCTGAATGTGGCGGCGGCTGCGCCCCTGGAGGCCCAAGGCGGGCGGCCCTGCCGCCCCGGCCCCGACTGTCGCTTACTGGCGCACCGGCGCGGTCATGGGCGCCGCCGCCGGCGCGGGCGCCATGCCCGGCGCGCTAGTCGCGGGCGGCACGGTATCGGCCGGCACCTGGATCACGGTTTCACGCAGCACGCCCCCGCCCTGCACGCTGCCACGCACATTGGTCGGCGAGGTCATCTGCGTGACGCAGTCCTGGCGCGAGGCGGCCGGCAGGCGGTTGCAGCGGTCCAGCATGTTCTGCTGCAGTTGATCGTTGTTGCCGTCCTTGAGGTTGTTGCGGCCGCTTTCCTGGCGCGCCGCGCCGGCTTCGCGCATGCAGGCGGCCTGGTCCTGGCCGGTGGCGCCGCTCTTGCATGCCGCGACGTCCTGCTGGTACTGGGACTGAGCTGAGCCGCGGCCGGTCGCATCAGCCGCGTGGACCGCTCCCGCGGCCAACATCAGGCCAGCGGCACAAAGCGTCGCCGCGAGGCGTTTGGTATGCATGGGTCGTGTAGTCATGGTCAGCTCCTTGAAGTTGATTGAACCGTTACCCACTATCCCACGATGACGCTTCGGCTACATGTCCAGCGACATGAAATCGTAAGACTACGTTTCAATTGACGCGACGCAACAAATCCTGCCTTTCCCCTTAACTTGCGTCGCGCTCGGCGTCGGTCTTGCTCAGGCGATTACGGTAGGTTGCCGCACGCATGAGCAGCATGGCGGTCACGGGCGAAGACACGATCAGCAGCAGCGTGATGATGACTTCATGAAACACAGGCCGCGAGGACAGTGCCGAAAACACCAGGATGGACGCCGCGAGCACGCAGCCGCAACCCATGGTGTTGCCCAAGGTGGGCGCATGGATGCGGGCATAAAAGGTACGGAAGCGCAGCAGGCCGGCCGAACCGGTCAGCGCAAGCAGGCCGCCGAGCACCAGCAGGATGCTCGCGGGTATGGCGGCCCACAGCGGGATCTGGGCGTCGATCATGGCTCGATCACCTCGCCGCGCAGCAGGAAGCGCGCCATGGCGGTGGAACCGACAAAGCCGAACAAGGCGATCAGCAGCGCAATGTCGAAATACACGGAAGTGCCGGAGCGGATGCCGAACACCAGCATGGTCAGCATGCCGTTGATGTAGAGCGTGTCCAGGGCCAGCACGCGGTCCTGCGCGGTGGGACCGCGCAGCAGCCGGATGGCGGCGAAGACCATGCCCAGCGCGAAGCAGAGCAAGGCGAAGGACGCCGCCCAATAAAGTATGTTGTTCATTCGAAAATCTCCATCAGCGGGCGCTCGTAGCGTTCCTGCACCAGCTTGATCCAGTCGCCTTCGTTCTGCAGGTCCAGCACGTGCAGCTTTAGGCTGTGGTCGTCGGTCAGGTCCACCCAGACGGTGCCCGGCGTGTACGTGACGATGCAAGCCAGCATCGCCAGGCCGTGCGGGTCGCGCATGGTCAGCGGGATCATGATGAACCCGGGCGAAAAGTCATTGCGGCGCGGATTCAGGATCAGCCGCGCCACGGCGATATTGGATTTGATGATGTCCGCGGTCACGTGCAGGAACAGCGGCACCGCCTTCCACAGGCGGCGCGGCTTGGCCCTCAGCGGCCGCAGGCGCGACGCCGCCCAGGTGAACCAGAGCGCCAGCGCGATGCCCAGCGCGATCTGGCCCGCGGACGCGCTCTGGTTGAGCACCAGCCACAGGACGAACAGGTAGACGGGCAGGAACAGGAAGTAGAGGCGGCGCATCAGCTTCCTCCCTTGAGGCCGCGCACGGTCTGCGCGGACATGACGGCGTCGATATAGGACTTGGGCTGGTCCAGCGACCGTGCCGCGTCGTCCAGATAGGCCGACACGGGGCCGGCGCCGGCCGCCAGGCCCACGCACAGCAGCAACAGCACGGCCACCGGCCCGGCTTCGATCAAGCGCAGGCGCGGCGTGCTGCGGTCATCGCTGGCCCAGAACACGCGGATGCCGGTGCGGCCCAGGCCGATAAGGCCCGCCAGCCCCGACAGCAACACCGCGGCCACCAGTATCCAGGCGTCCATGGGCACGACCGATTCGTTGGCGGCCGACACCGCCGCCGACAGCAGCGACAGCTTGGCGACGAAGCCCGACAGCGGCGGCAGGCCGGTTACCAGCAAGGCGCAGGAAATGAAGGCCAGGCCCAGGAAGGCCATGGCGGCGGGAATGGCCACGCCCACCACGTCGTCGGAACGGTTGACCGAGGCCGGGTCGTCCAGGTCGAATGCGTCCAGGGTGACCGCCAGCACGTTGGCGCCGAAGCTGCGGGTGCGCTCGATCAACTCAGCCAGCAGGAAGAACGCGCCCGTGGTCAGCACGGAGCTGAGCAGGTAGAACAGCGCCGGCCCCGTCAGCGTCACGCCGGGCATGCCCAGTGCGGTCAACAGCGTGCCGGCCGACACGATCACGCAGTAACCCACCATCTTTTCCAGTTGCTGGGTCGCCAGGAGGCCCAGGCCGCCGAACAGCAGCGTGGCCAACCCCGCCGCGAACATCCAATCCAGGCTGAAGGCCGCCGGCGCGCCGGTGGGCAGCAGCAAGGAACCGATGCGCAGCAGCGCGTAGATGCCGACCTTGGTCATGATGGAAAACATGGCCGCGACGGGGGCGCCAGCCGAGCCGTAGCCCTTGACCAGCCAGAAGTTCAGCGGCCAGGCGCCCGCCTTGACCAGGAAGGCCACGCCCAGGATGGCCGCGCCCGCCTCGAACAGCATGCGGTCCGCGCCCGCCAGGTTGCCGGCGCGCACCGCCAGGTCCGCCATGTTCAGCGTGCCGGTGACGCCGTAGATCAGCGCGATGCTGATCAGCAGCAGGAACGAGGCCACCAGGTTGACCGCAATGTACTGCAGGCCGGCGCTCACGCGCGCCACGCCCGAGCCGTGCAGCAACAGGCCATAGGACGCCGCCAGCAGCACCTCGAAGAATACGAAGAGATTGAACAGGTCGCCCGTGAGGAAGGCGCCGTTCAGGCCCATCAGCAGGAACTGGAACAGCGAATGGAAATGCACTCCGGCGCGGTCCCAGCGCGCCAGCGCATAGACCAGCGTCGCCAGCCCCAGCACCGCGGTCAGGGCCAGCATCACCGCAGCCAGGCGGTCGACCACCAGCACGATGCCGAAGGGCGCGGGCCAGTCGCCCACCAGATAGACCCCCACCCCGTCCGGCCAGACGCCAGGCACGCCGCCGCCCGCCACCACCAGCAGCGCGATAGCGGCAGCCAGTTGGCCCAGCGTCGAAACCAGCGCAATGGCGCCACGGGTGTAGCGGCGGGTGTCCGCCAGCAGGAGCATCGCCGCGCCAGCCGCCAGCGGCGTGACGATGGGCAATACGGGCAGGTGTTGCAGCCAAAAATTCAAGATTGGGACTCCCGTCCATCAACGTGGTCGGTACCCGTGAGGCCACGCGAGGCCAGCAGCACAACCAGGAACAGCGCGGTGGTGGCAAAGCCGATCACGATGGCCGTCAGCACAAGCGCCTGCGGCAGCGGATCCGCATACCAGGAAGGATCATGGGCCATTGCCGGATCGACCACGGGCGGACGGCCCGAGGTCAGCCGGCCCATGCCGAAGATGAACAGGTTCACCGCGTAGGAAACCAGCGACAGGCCCATGATGAACTGGAAGGTCCGCGGCCGCAGCAGCAGCCAGACCCCCGAGCCCGCCAAGACACCGATAGCGATGGCGTATATCAATTCCATCAGGCTTCCCCTGTTTGTGCGGCCGCCGCCTGGATTTCGACGGCAGCCTTGCGTTGCGCGCGCAGCGATTGGTGGGCCAGCGCCACCAGCACCAGCACGGTGGATCCCACGACCAGCATGTAGACGCCCAGGTCGAACAGCAGCACGCTGGACAGATGCACGTGGCCGATCAGCGGCAGCGCGACATCCCAGGCCAGCGCCGCCAGGAAAGGCTTGTAGGCGAGCCACGCGCTCACCGCCGCGGTGCCGGCGAACAACAGGCCGATGCCGATCCAGTTCTGCGGGTTGAGGCGGCTGCGCGACTCCACCCAGTACACGCCACCGACCATGTATTGCAGGATGACGGCGGTGGCGAAGATCAATCCGCCCACGAAACCGCCGCCCGGCTCGTTGTGGCCGCGCAGCAGGAAGTACACGGAAATCAGCGCGGCGGTGGGCAGCAAGAGGCGCACCAGCACGGTCGGCACCATCATCGAACCCGTGGGCACCAGACACTTGATGTCCGGCGCGGCCGGCACGCCGCCGTCCTGGTCGATCTGCTGGCGCGGCAGGTCCGCGCTTTCGGCGGCCGGACGGAAGCGGCGCAGCAGCGCGTAGACGGTCAGCGCCACGATGCCCAGCACCGTGATTTCGCCGAAGGTATCGAAACCGCGGAAGTCCACGAGGATCACGTTCACCACATTGGTGCCGCCGCCATCGGGCAGCGCACGGTCGACGAAATACGAGGAGATGGTGTCGCCTTGCGGCCGCACCAGCACCGCATAGGCCAGTGCGGCCATGCCGGTGCCCGCGGCGCCTGCCAGCAACAGGTCGCGCAGACGCCGCCCGCGAGCCCGCAGCGTGGCCTTCAGGCTTTCGTCTTCATCCTGCGCAATGCGCCGCGGCAGCCAGCGCAGGCCCAGCAGCAACAGCACCAGGGTCACGACCTCGACCGACAGCTGGGTCAGCGCCAGGTCGGGCGCCGAGAACCAGACGAAGGTCAGGCAGGTGATCAGGCCGGCGCCGCCCGCCAGCGCCAGCGACGCCAGGCGGTGGTACTTGGCCTGGAAGGCGGCGGCCAGCGCGCAGCCCGCGCCCACCAGCCACAGCAGCGCGAAGGCCGGATCGATCGGCGTCATGCGGCCCGAGCCATCCAGCCAGCCGCCCGCGCGCAGCGGCAGCCAGGCCACGAACAGCGTACCCAGCACGATCAGCAGCATCTGCACCTGCAGGCGCGAGGACGCCAGCCAGCGCAGCAGCCAGGCCGCGGCCACGCTGGAGCCGTCCAGCAGCGCCTCGAAGCTGCGGCGGCCGTCCAGGCGGTAGATGAACGGCACCCGGCCCGGATTGGCGCGCTGATGGGCGCGCAGGGCGAGATAAAGCAGAATGCCGGCCGTGGTCGCAACCAGGCTCATGACCAAAGGCAGGTTCAAGCCGTGCCAGACGGCCAGGCTGTACTCCGGCATGTCCTGACCCAGGATGCTCTGGGCCGCGGTCGCCAGGAACGGGCCGACCGTCAGGCCCGGCACCACGCCCACCAGCAGGCAGATCGCCACCAGCAGCGCGCTGGGGAACAGCATCCAGCGCGGCGGCTCGTGCGGGGCGCGCGGCAGGTCGGTGGCCGGGGGGCCGAAGAACACCTGCAGGATGAAGCGCAGCGAATAGGCCACGCTGAACGCGCCCGCAATGGTGGCCACCAGGGGCAGGCCGATCTCGGTGATGCGGTCGCCGCTGACGAAGGTGGTCTCGGCGAAGAACATTTCCTTGGACAGGAAGCCGTTGAGCAGCGGCACCCCCGCCATCGACGCAGCCGCCACCATGGCCAGCGTGGCGGTGATCGGCATGGCCTTGTACAGGCCGGACAATCGGCTCAGGTCGCGCGTGCCGGTCTCGTGGTCCACGATGCCCGCCGCCATGAACAGCGAGGCCTTGAAAGTGGCGTGGTTGATCATGTGGAAGATGGCGGCCACCAGCGCCAGCGTGCTGTTCAGGCCCAGCAGCAGCGTGATCAGCCCCAGGTGGCTGATGGTGGAGTACGCCAGCACCCCTTTCATGTCCTGCTGGAAGATGGCGGCGTACGCGCCCAGCACCAGCGTGATCAGCCCCGCCCCGCCGATGATCCAGAACCATTCGTCGGTGCCCGACAGCACCGGCCAGAAGCGCGCCAGCAGGAACACCCCGGCCTTCACCATGGTCGCCGAATGCAGGTAGGCGGATACCGGCGTGGGCGCCGCCATGGCGTTGGGCAGCCAGAAATGGAACGGGAACTGCGCGCTCTTGGTCAGCGCGCCCAGCGCCACCAGGATCAGGACGGCCGGATACCAGGGGTCGGCCCGCACCAGATCGCCCGCGGCCAGCACGCGGTCCAGGTCATAGCTGCCGACGATATGGCCCAGGATGAGGACGCCGGCCAAGAGGCACAGCCCGCCGCCGCCCGTGACCGTCAGCGCCATGCGCGCGCCGCGGCGGGCGTCCAGGCGGTGATGCCAGTAGGCGATCAGCATGAAGGACGCCAGGCTGGTCATTTCCCAGAACATGACCAGCTGGATCAGGTTGCCCGACAGCACCACGCCCAGCATGGCGGCCATGAAGGCCTGGAAGAAGGAGAAAAAGCGCGGCACCGGATCTTCCGGCGACATGTAGTAGCGCGCATACAGCACCACCAGCGCCCCCATGCCGGAGACGATCAGCGCGAACAGCCAGGCGTAGCCGTCCATGCGCAGGGTGAACTGCAGGCCCAGGGCGGGCGCCCAGGGCATGTCGAAGCGGACCACGCCGCCGTTGGCGACCTCGGGATAGAGGCTGATGACCAGCACCACACAGACCAGTGCGATGAGGCCCGCCAGCCAGGCCTCGGCATTGCGGGCGTTGGATGGCAGAAGCGCGGCGCACAGGCTGCCGGCAAACGGCAGAGCGAGGATCAGGATCAGCGACATGGCGTTCCGAGAGTGTCCGGGCCCCCTCCCGCCAGCGCAAGGCAGCGAAAGACGAACAGACCGGGGATTGAAAAACGGACGGAACCCTGGCCCGGTGCGTCGCTGCACTACACGTTGCCCCGCGGGGGGCATCAACCAACGCCATTGAACGGCGCAGACAGAAACAAACGCAATAGCTTTCTTGCAAGACCGGCCAAGAATCTCATACGAAAAATATCAGATTCTTGTAAGTTATGCAGAGATTTATGTGTTTACGATGCGGATGACAGCAAGATCGATGCGCAATCCTTGCGCAATTGAAATATTCCGGAAGCTGTTCATGTCTTTGTCAGCATTGGATTTTTTCGTCTATTGCCGTCTTCTCCGGGCAACGGCGCCGTAAAAAAATAACCCTGGACAAGCCAGGGTCTATCCGGGTTGACCGACGGATATTTACTGTGTGGAATGGCGCCCACGAAGCATCCACCGCGCCAGCATCCGGGCGCGGCAGGCTTCACCGACGCCGGCCCAAGAAGCCGGCCGGGTCGGAAATTCAAATAATCTGGAGAAGACTCTTGACCATGCTGTCCCAAGCCAAGGCCGTCCTGGCCGCCGCCATCGCCGGCCTCTGCCTCACCACCGCCGCGCAGGCAGCCGACCCCTACCCCAACAAACCCATCCGCCTGATCGTCCCGTTCGCCGCGGGCGGCACCACCGACATCGTCGCGCGCATCGTCGCCGAAGGCCTGACCCGCGAGCTCGGCCAGGCCGTGGTGGTCGAGAACCGAGGCGGCGGCGGCGGCTCGATCGGCGCCGATGCCGTGGCGCGGTCCACGCCCGACGGCTACACCCTGGGCGTGGCCACCGTCAGCACCATGGCCACCAACCCGGCCACCAACCCCAAGAACCCGTACAACCCGTTGAAGGACTTCGTCCCCATCACCAATATGGTGAACGTTCCCAACGTGCTGACGGTGAACCCTGCCGTGCCGGCCAAGACCCTGGCCGAGTTCATCGCCCTGCTGAAGGCCAACCCCGGCAAGTACGCCTACGCGTCCTCGGGCGCGGGCGGCATCGGCCACCTGGACGGCGAGCTCTTCAAGTCGCTGACCAAGACCGACATGGTGCACGTGCCCTACCGCGGTTCGGGTCCGGCCCTCAATGACGTGATCGCCGGCCAGGTCAACGCCCAGTTCGACAACCTGCCCTCGTCCATGCCCCACATCCAGGCCGGCAAGCTGCGCGCCCTGGCCGTGGCCGCGCCCAAGCGCCTGCCCGCGCTGCCGGACGTGCCGACCTTCTCCGAAGGCGGCCTGCCGGAAATGGACAACATGGCCTGGTACGGCCTGGTAGCGCCCGCCGGCACCCCGCAGGCGGTGGTCGACCGCATCCATGACGCCACCGTCAAGGCGCTCAAGGATCCGAAGATCGTGCAGCGCCTGGCCGACGGCGGCTCGCTGGTGGACGGCAACACGCCCGCCGAATACGCCGCCCAGATCAAGCGCGAGCTGGAACTGCGCCAACGCATCGCCAAGGAACGCAACATCCAGTCGACCAACTGATCGTCAGCGGACAGCGCGCCGGCCCGGTCCGGCGCCGCCCCAAGGCCGGCCTGTTTCCCAGGCCGGTTTTTTTTCGCGCCCGCCTTGCGCCCCCAACGTTCCAAGGGCTGCGCTTGACTGCAATCGCCCCGGTGGTAGCATGTGCGACCGTGCGATCCCATCTTTCTCCCCCTCCCTGCGCCGCCTGCGCGCTTTGCGCCCTGCGCTCGACCCTGTTGAGCTCGCAGGAAGTCGCCGCGCGCTCCGCCTACGCGCGCTCCAAGCCCGGCTAATCGCCCGCTTTTCCCCTTTCTGATTCCTGCACCGGCCCGCCGCCGGCTGCCTGCGCACATTCGCGCATCCGGCAGCCTTGCTGCCGGCCGGCGGACGCCCTGCCGCGTGGCCGGGATCCGCGTCTCGTCCCTCGATCCGCAACGCCAACGCAGGCTTGCGGCCAGGCCACGCACCGACCTATTCAAGCGCCATGCAACTCACCAAGAACTTCGTCAAAGCCAAGAACCCCTGCGCGGGCGGCTACAAATGGTTCATCCGCGACCACAACGGCCAGGGAGACTACCAGGCCGTGCTTGACGCCTTGGTCGCTGACGGCCGCGTCAGCGACGCCTGCTGGCTGCTGGACCAGTTCGGCCCCACCGACGCGGTGCTGCGGCTGGATTCGGTCGACGCCAATGCCATCGTGTTCGCCGGCACGCTGGAAGTGCGCATGGGCATCAATGTGGACAGCGTGGTGCGCGCCGGGCGCAGCATCGTCACGGGCGGCGGCATCCGCGCCGGCGAAACCATCCAGGCGGGCGAGAACATCACCGCCAACGCCAACATCGCCAGCGGCGGCAACCTGCGCGCAGGCGGAGACATCAGCGCCGATTGGGGCATAGAAACCGCCACGCGCCTGGACTGCGGCGGCAATGTGCGCGCCAAGTGGGACATCTGCGCCGGCCAGGACCTGGCCGTGACCGGCCACCTGCATGCCGGGCAGGACATCCAGACGCAAGGCGGCATCAAATGCGGCCAGGGCATCAAGGCCGGCGGCGACGTGGGCGCCGAAAAGGAAATCGACGCCGCCTGCGGCATCCAGGCCGGGGGCTCCATCCAGTGCGGCGAGCACCTCGCTTCCGGCTGGGGCCTGATCGCCGGCGAGGACATCCGCGCCGAAGGCGCGATCCGGGCAGGCGAAGGCGTGCAGGCCGAAGGCGTGATCGAGGCCGGCACGGGCCACGGCATCTACGCCGGCCTGAGCGTCCGCCTGGACGCCTGGGCCGCCTGCGCGCGGGTGGTGGCGCAGAGCCGGCCCGAGCAATTGGTCAGCGGGCACTGGGACGGCCAGGACAGCGCCGCCTACGCATAACCGCAGCCCCGGCGCAGCCGGGGCGCAAAGCCGCCTACTCCGGCTTGATGTTCGCTTCCTGCATGCGGCGGCCCCAGGTGCCCAGTTGCGCCTCCACGAAAGCCTGCTGTTGCGCCTGCGTGTTCGGCGCGGCCGTCATGCCCAGGGCGGCGAACTTCTGCTGCACCTCGGGACGCGCCAGCGCGTCGTTCACCGCCTTGTTCAAGCGCTCCAGGATAGGCTGGGGGATGCCGGCGGGACCGGCCAGGCCTACCCATACCACCAGGTCGAAGTCCTTATATTCCGTTTCGGCAAAGGTTGGCACATCCGGCAGGTCCGGCAAGCGGCGCTCGGTGCTGATGGCAAGCGCCCGCAGCTTGCCGCCGCGCAGCAGCGGCGTGGCGACCGACAGGTCCGCCATCACGTAATCGACCTGCCCGCCTGCCAGGTCCGTCAGCGCCGGAGGCTGGCTCTTGTACGGCACGCCTTCCGCGCGCACGCCGGCAATGCGGTTGAACGCCGCCGCGCCGACCTGCCCGCCCGGCGAGCCGTAGCCGTAGTTCAACGATCCCGAGGCCGCCTTCTTCACGAACGTGGCCAAGTCCTTGTACGGACCGTCCGCGCGTACCAGCAGCAGCATGGGCATGGTGGTCAGGCGCGACACGTGGCTGAAGTCCTTCTGCGCATCGTAGGGAAGCTTCTTGAACAGCCCCGGATTGATGGAGTTCAGCGAACTGCTGGAGATCGTCAGCGTGTAGCCGTCGCCCGGCGAACGCACCGCATACTCGGTGCCTATCAGGCCTTGGGCGCCGGGCTTGTTCTCGACGATCACGTTGGCGTTCAGGTCCTTACGCAGTTCTTCCGCGATGATGCGGGCGCTGGTGTCGGTCGCGCTTCCTGGCGAAAAAGCCGCGACGATCTTGATGGGCTTGTCGCCCGGATAGGTCTCGGCCTGCGCCGCGCCTTGCGCGGACAGGTTCAGTAGCGCGCATGCCAACAGCGCGAATCGAATCGTTTTCATGGTCTAGTCTCCTGGTTTTATGGGTACTGCCTGGTTCGCCTTACCGCTCTGACGGCGGTGTTGCGGCGTTCATTTCGCCCAAGCGCGGCGGGCCCCGGCGTATGGCCGCCGGCGTGCCGGACAGTTTTATCGGTATGCCCGGGCCGTGGTAGTCGTCGCGCCGGACCACCATCTGGCGATGCTCGGTATGGGCGGCTGCGGCCACCGATGCCATGTCCAGGATCGGCGCGGCCGGTACGTTCTGCGCCAGCAACTGCTTGCCGAACGCCTCGCCATCGACCTGCGCGAACGCCTGGGCCAGCGCCGCATCCACGGCTTCGCGGTTGACCACTCTTTGCCCGTTGGACTTGTAGCGTTCGTCCTGCGCCATGTCGGCAATGCCCAGCTGCGTGCACAGCTTGGTGAAGAGGCGATCGTTGGCGACCGCGATGAACAAGGGGCAGGTCCGGGTCTGGTAAACGTTGTAGGGCACGATGTTGGGATGCCCGTTGCCGCTGGGGCGCGGCGTATTGCCCGACGCCAGGTAATTGGCCAGGAACGGATGCGCCACCGATACGGCGGAATCGTAGAGGCACACGTCCGCCATCTGGCCGCGCCCCGTGCGGTGCCGGGCCTGCAGGGCCAGCAGCACGGCGATCGCGGCGTTCATGCCGGTGGTGAGGTCAACCACCGGCACGCCCAGCCTCAAGGGTTCGCCACCCGCCTCGCCGTTGATGCTGAGCAGGCCGGCCATGGATTGCACCGCGGCGTCGTAGCCGGGCAATTCGCCCAGCGGGCCATCGTCGCCGAAGCCTGTGATGCGGCAATGGACCAGTCGCGGAAAGCGCTCGGTGATGGCGGACGGTTCGGCCACGCCCCAAGCGCGCAGCGTGCTGGCCTTGAAGTTCTCGATCAGCACGTCGGCCGTTTCCAGCAATTGCCAGAACGTCTCGCGGCCGGCTTCGCTGTTCAGGTCCAGCACCATGCTGCGCTTGTTGCGGTTCACGGCGCGGAAATAGGCCGAACTGCCGTCCACGAACGGGGGACCGAAACCGCGGCATTCATCGCCTTCCGGCGATTCGATCTTGATTACGTCGGCGCCATGGTCGCCCAGCATCTGGCCGCAGAATGGCCCTGCCAGGACGCGCGACGCGTCGATGACGCGCAGGCCGGAGAGCGCGCCGCCGGTATCGCTGCTATGCATAGTCTGTCTCCTTCGATTTCAGGCTCAGGCCGAAGCGCCGGCGATCAGCCAGCTGAATTCCCTGCCCTGCGCGCCCGCCTGCGTGTTCATGCGCAGCGCAAGCCGGTGATTGTGCGCATCCAGCGCGCCTTCCAGCAGGCCGTTCCAGGCTTGCGCCACGCAGGGGTGCGCATCGGCCACGGTGTCCATCAGGTTCCAGCCGTGTTGCGTCACGCGCACGCCTTCCGCCGTTTCGCTCAACTCGCACGTGTCGCCCTGTGCTTGCGCCAGCGCCACCATGAAGCGCCCGAACTGCAGCGCGGAACTATCCTGCCCCACGCCCAGCGCCCGCGCCGTCTCGTGATAGAACTGCATGCCTATCATTCTTCCAGTCAGGTGCAGCAGCGCGGCCGCGTCCTCCGGCCCCCACAGGTTCACCGCTACGGGCAAGGCGCTGCGCACGTACTCCATGGCGTAGTTGCGGCTGGCCTTGGCCAGGCGCGTCGCGGGCCAATCCACGGTGGGCAGCGTCGGTGCGGCAGCGGCGTCGAAATCGGGCGCGTCCTCATTGCGGCTGAAGCGCAGGCGTTCATGCGGCTGCAGGTCGCGGTCGTACTCGTAGTAGTAGCCCTCCAGCCCAGACTGGCCGTCGACAGCCTGCTTGGTGCATACGAAACCCAGCCGCGGATTGTTGAGCGACACGCCGTTCTGCGCATGCCAGCCCGCCAGCATGGCGCGCGACACCTCCGACGGTATCGCGCACAGCGCGGTGCCCGACCAGATCCAGCGCGGCGCGGAATAGCGTATCCAGGCCTTGCGGTCGGACTCGTACATGTACTGCACCGCCACGCCGCCGATATGGTTGGAGAGGTAGTGGTACTGCGCCGCCGCCACCGCGGGCGGCAGATGCGCGATGCCCAGCTTCTTCAGGCCCGGCAGGAAGCGCTCGTTGCGCTGGCGGCAGAAGATCTCGTAGACCAGTTCGGCCGCGCGCGCCGTGCCGCGGCGCGTCACGGCCGACAGGACGATGCCGGTGAAGAATGCGTGATACCACTCGGAAACCGCGCGCCAGCCGCGTTCCTCGGATTGCATGTCATGCATGGCCATTCACTCCAGTGGGAACCGCCACGGAACCGGGCAGCAGGGATTGCATGGACGCGACAGCGAAATCCGCGATGTCGCGCGCGATGGCTTCGCGATCCGCTTCGGATTCGCCGGCCCTGGGGCGATACCACATGGTGGTCCAGTTCAAGGCGCCCAATAGCGGCTTGACCTGCAAGGCCGGCGGACCGCGCCGGAAGTCTCCGGTCGCCATGCCCGCCTCGACCACGCTGCGGAACAGCGACTCGTAGCGGTCGCGCTGCCGCACCAGTTCTTCCAGCTCGGCACGCTGGTTCGCCGTGGTGCGTCCGGCCAGGTGCAGTTCGACGCCCTGCACGGTGACGCGCTGGTACGGCAGGTGCGCCATCATCAGATGCGTGTGGGCGTGGGCCATGTTCCAGAGCCGCTGAGGCGGCGACGCGCCCGCGTCCTCCGCCAGCGGCGTCACCGTGTCCAGGTTCAACTGCATGGCGCGCCGGTGCACGGCGAAGAACAGGTCGGTCTTGCTGCGGTAGTAGTAGTAGACGCTGCCTTTCGTGACGCCGATCAGGTCGGCGACCGAATCGATCGTGGTCGCCGCGAATCCCATTTCGGTGAAGGCATGCGCGGCCGCGTCCAGCAGCTCCACTTGCCGCAGGGGCATCTCGTCATAAGGAATGGCAGTCTTGGCTTTCATGCGAACTCCCCGCGCTGCGCCGCAACGCCTGCGCTTTTCTTGATGGCGCGGGCCAGGACCACGCGCTGGATTTCGGAGGTGCCTTCGTAGATTTCGGTGATGCGCTGGTCCCGGTAGCAGCGTTCCACCGCGCTGGGCTTCACATAGCCGCGGCCGGCGAGAATCTGCATCGCGTCGTCCACCACGCTGTGCGAGGTTTCGCTGGCCAGCAGCTTGGCCATCGCGCCCAGCGTGCCGATGTCCTGCCCGGCGTCGTAGGCGCGCGCGGCTTCGTAGGTCATCATCCGCGAGGACGACAGCGCGGTGGCGGCGTCGGCCAGCTTGAAGCCCACGCCCTGGTGGTCGATGATGCTGCGCCCGAAGGTCTGGCGCTGCACCGCGAAGTCTCGCGCCTCGGCATAGCTGCACAAGGCGATACCGTTGGCCTGGGCCGCCACCACCACGCGGCCGATGCTCAAGGTCGCCAAGGCGAGCTTCAGCCCTTCTCCCAGCGTCCCGACCACGCTTTCAGCGCCGACCCAGGTGTCCAGTTTCAGGTTCGTGGTGGTGGTGCCGCGTATGCCCATCTTGTCTTCGTAGTGGTCTACCACCACGCCGCTTGCGTCGCGGTCGACCACGAATGCGCTGATGTTGTTGCGCGCCCCCTGCTCGCCCGTGCGGGCGAACACGATGAAATGGCGCGAATGCCCGCCGTTGCCCAGCCAGCATTTTTCGCCCCGGATGCGCCATCCGTCGCCCTCGGGCACGGCCGTGGTCAACAGGGCCGCCGCATCCGAACCGGCGCCGCGCTCGCTCAGGGCGAAGTTGACCGCGTGGCCGTCGCGCGCCAGGCCGCCCAGCAGCACCATCTTCTGTTCGGCGGTACCTCCCAGGATGACCGGAAACGCGCCCAGCGACAGCGCCGCCAGGATGGCGGCCGTGGAGGCGCAGCCCTGGGCCACGGTTTCCACCACCGCCACCAGCGAGGTCAGCGATGCGCCCGCGCCACCGTACTCGGCCGGAATGAAGAGTCCCGAGATCCCGCTTTCCCGCAACGGCGCCAGGTGCTCCACGGGATAGCGTTGTTCCCGGTCTATGGCGGCGGCCGCCGGCGCGAACGCCCGCGCGGTCAAGTCGGCGGCCTTGTCGCGCCAGGCGCTTGCCTGCGGGTCGAGCGGGGGATTCCAGATCACGGACATCGTTGTCTCCAGCAACATACTAATGAGTATTTAATAAGCTGGATGAGAACATACTACTTGGTATTTTTCTTCGATACCTGGGGAAAACCCGCGACCCAATGAGTTGCCCCGCGGGCGCACTCAAATCCGCTCGCGGGGTCATGCCTCAACTGGCAACGGTCAGGTCCGCACCGCTTTCGCCGCTGGCGCCGGACTGCGCAACACCAGCATCAGGCCCAGCAGGATCGCCGCCATCCCGCCCAGACTCAACGCCGACAACCGGTTGCCCAGGATGAGGTAATCCAGGGCCGCCGTGCCGGCCGGCACCAGATAGAACAGGCTGGTGACGTTGACCAGGTTGCCAGCCTGGATCATGCGGTAGAACAGCAGGGTCGCGCCCACCGAGATCACCAGGCCCATCCAGATCAGCGGCAGGATGAAACCGATCACCCACTCCACGCGGATCGGTTGGAATGGCACGAACAGCAGGCACAACGCCAGACTGACGAAGTACTGCAACGGCATGACGTCCATGGGCGCCTGGCGCACGCGTTTCTGCAGCATCGCGCCGCTGGTCATGCAAAGCAGCGCGGCCAGCGCGTAGGCCATGCCGGCCGCGGAAAAACGCGCCATGCCTACGCTCTGGTAGACCACCATCACCAGCCCGCACAAGGCAAGGCCGAGGCCCGCCACGCGCGGCAATGAGTAACGCCTTTCCATCACCGCCAACGTCAGAATGGGCTGCGCGCCCAGCAGCGTGGCCAGCACGCCCGGCGTGATGCCGTGGTCCAGCGCCAGCAGGTAGCAGATGGAGTAGCCGCCGATGAGCAGCAGGCCAGTGGCCGCGACAGTCAGACGCGTGCCCGGCTCTGGCAGCCAGCGCCGCCGCCACGCGCACAACAGCATCAGCGCGGCCAGCGCCAGGATGAAGCGCAACAGCAGGAAGCCGAAGGCGGAGGCGTGGGACAGCCCCCACTTGGCGAAAATCGCGCCGCCGCTCCACAGCAGCACGAACAAGGAAGTGGAGCCATAGGAGGTCCACGCAGATCTATCGAAAGACATGAGGTTTCTACCTGTCGGGGTATGAACAGGCTCCAGCCCCGCCCGCGCAAGCGGGCATAAACATGCGCTAGACGGATGCAATATGCATCAGGACGTCTGACGAAGCTTTTTTGAAGAAAGGCTGGAGTCGCGTTGCGGACGGCGTCAGCCGACGACGACCGCGCTAGGCGGGTAAGCACCCGAGACCACGCCGCAAGGCGGCGCGACCGGCGGCGATACCACCGTGGACACGACAGGAGAAAAACCGGGGGAAACTGCGGAGCGCCGGGACAGCACACGCGCACGCGTATCCGCTGCGCGGGCAGCGGATGCGGAATCGGCGAGGAGCGTGTGGTCAGGCATGGGGCGTAGCCTACCGGCTGCGCGCGGCGCGGTCAAGCGATGCGCCGCTGCTCCACCCCCATGTCGCGCCACGCTTCGCCATGGCAGGTGAACATGAGGATCTGATGCCGCGTGGCCGCGTCGAACAACGCGCGCTTCATAAAGTCGCGCCGCGCGTCGTCCGTGTGGACCAGCGCGTCGTCGAGCAGCAGCAGCGTCGGCCGCCCTGCTTCGCGCAGCAGATCGGCGTAGGCGAAGCGGGCCAGGATGCCCAGTTGTTCGCGCGTGCCGAAGCTGAGCGCGGACAGCTGGTCCTCGCCGCCCGCGCGGCGCAGCGCGGCGGGCAGCAAGGCATCGTCCAGTCGCAGGTCGGCTTCCGGAAACAGCAGCGCCAGGTAGTGGTTCAGCCGGCGCGCCAGCGGCGCTTGCAGGCGTTGCGTCGCCGCCGCGCGCTTGTCTGCCAGCAGCTTTTGCAGGAGTTCCAGCGCAGCGGCGCGGCGGGCGAAGTCGTCGCGCCGCCGCTCCAGGCGTTCGCAGGCGGCCTCTGCTTCAGACAGGCGTTCGCCCAGCCCTTGGGCGCCCGCCTGGTCCAGCTTGCCTTGCAACTGCAGGATTTCGCCGTGGCGCTTGTGCTGCGCCTCGCGCTCGATCGCGGCGGACTTCTCGTAGCGCTGCACATCCTGTTCGACCAGCTCGGGACGGTGGCCAGCCAATGCCGCCTGCGCCTCGCGCACGCGGCGCTCCAGTTCGTCGTGGCTGCTGCGGACCTCGGCGAGCCTGCCTGCGCGGGCCTGCCGCTGCGTCGCGCGCTCGGGCGATTGGAGCTCGGCGCTGCGCGCCGCCGTCTGGTTTTCCAGCAATTGGGCGCGCGCGCCGTCGGTGTCCATGGTGCGCTGTGCGGCGGCCAGCGCGGTCTCGGCCTGCGCCGAAACCGCCTCGGCCTCGCGCAGGGCCTGGAGCGCCCCGGGCAGATCGCCGCCGTCGTCCGCCTGCGGCGCAGGTGGCAGCTTGTCCAAACGTTCCTGCAACTGCACGCGACGCGCCAACGCGTCGTCGCGCTGCCCACGCAGAACGTCCACGCCCTTGGGCGCATGGATGCCCAGCGTCTTGCGCATGCCGTCCAGCTCGCGCAGCAAGGCGCCATGGCGGGCGTAGCGCTGCTCGGCCTGCGCCAGGCTCTCGACGTCCAGGCGTTGCAGCAAGGCCGCGCTGGCCGCCCGAGCCGCATCGATTTCGCGCTTGAGCGCGGGCAAGTCCTTGCCGCCCGGCTCGATGCGCAAGCGCCCCACGCCCGGCAGTTCCAGTTCGGCGGCCGCCGTCAACAGGACCTCGTCCGCGCCGCTCAGCATCCGGCCGTCCAGCAGCGCCCGGCCGCCCGCTTCCAGCTGATAGGACAGGCGCGTGGCGCTGGCCTGCTGCTGCAATTGCAGGTTGGCCAGTTCGCGTTCGCTCTTGCGCAGGGCTTCGATGTCGGCGTCGGCGATTTCGATCCGCATGGTCTCGGCCTTGAGCGCGGAGCCCTGCTCGATCAATGCGGTGACTTCCTTCAATGCGCCGTCCAGGCGTTCGATCTCCACGCCCAGCTGGAGCAGTTGATGCTCCAGGTCGCGCCGGTCGGCCACGGCCTGCACCGAAGTAACGCGCTGGCGCGCCGCGTCCACCGCGGCCGCATGCGCCTGGCGCTGCTGTTGGGCGCGCGCCAGCGGTTCGCGCGCGGCCTCGACCCGGGCGCGCGCGGCGCGGGCCTCGCTGGCCAGCGACTGGAGTTCGGCCTCGTCCTGCTGGTCGCGCCGGACCTGGTCCTGCAACAGCGCCAGCGTTTGCGCGGCTTGCGCCTGTTCGCGGCGCAGCCCTTCGAAGGCTTCGCGCTCCTTGGCCAGGGCCGCCAGGCGCGCACGCGCCTCGGCCGCCTTGGCTTCGAAGTCCTTCCAGGGCTCGCCGGCCTGGGCGCGCTCGTGGTCGCGGCGCAATTCGGCCAGGCGGTCCACGTCGGCGTTCAGCTGCGCCATGGCCCGCGCGCACTCGTCGCGTTCGGCCGCGGCGCGCGTCAGCGCATCTTCGGCTTCCTTGTAGACGCCCTTGGGGCGGCCATTGCGTGCGTCCAGCAGCGCGCCGCGTTCGGCGGCCACGCGCTCGTACAGGCGGTCGCCATCGCCCGAAGCCAGCTCGCCGGACAGCTGCGTCAAGGCCTCACGCAGATGCGCGCCCGCATGGCCGGCCGCTTCCTGCAGATTCTGGCCGTCGCCCTGCTGGATCCACAACAGGCCCGGTATGCCCGCCAGGTCCGGCTTGCTCTGGCCGCGTCCCGGCAGTTCAAAGCCCAGCAACGCGGCCAGCGCGTTCTCGGCCTCTTCGCCGTCCAGCCGTTGCGCGCCGCCATCGATCAACAGTTCGCAGCGGGCGCGCGACAGGAATTGCTTCTTCAGCACATAGCTGTGTCCGGCATGCGTGAATTCCAGTTCCACGCTGGGTCGCGCGCCGGACTCGCCGTGCGGCGCCAGGTCAGCGACCTTGCTGGTGCTGTAGCGTTCAAGAAAGGCTGAACGGATGGCCGCGGCCACGGTGCTCTTGCCGGCTTCGTTCGGGCCCACGAACAGGTTCAGGCCGTCCTGCAGCCCTTCCAGCGCCATGGGCTGGCGGAACTTGCGGAATTCTTCCAGGGCGATGCGCGAGAGCTTCATTTGGCGGCTCCCGGCGCGGCGCTTTCGCGCTGGAACCGCAGCAGCAGCCGCAATGCCTCGCCCGCAACCGCAGATTGTTCCGGGTCGGCCTGCAATGCCTGCAATTGCGCCGCAACTTCGCCCACGTAGCCGCTGGCGCGCAGTTCGGCCAGGTCGGCTTCGTCCGGTTCCAGCATGAGGCCGGACAGGTCCGGCAGCAGCGCACGCACCTGCGCCGCGGCCTGGTCCACGGCGCGTTGCAGCGCTTCCCAGGTTTCCATGTTGACGTGCCCTTGCAGGTCCAGCCGCAGCACATCCTCGGCGCGCAGCTCGGCCATGCGCGCGGCCAGCGCCTGCGCGTCCGAGGGCAGGCTCAGCGTTTCCGACCAGGCCGACCAGCGGTACTTGCCCGTAGCCAGCCGCTCGACGGCGGGCGTGGCGCCCGGCGCCTCGATGCGCACATGCAGCGCGTACCCCGGTTCGTTGCCGCGGAAGCGGTCCTGCTCCGGCGTGCCGGCGTACCAGGTGCGCTCGTCGATGGACAGACAGCCGTGCCAGTCGCCCAGCGCCAGATAGTCCAGCCGCGCGCGAACCGCGCGGTCCGGGGCGATGGGATTGGTGGCATCGATGGTGTCCGGCAGGCGGCCCGCCACGCTGCCGTGCGCCAGGCCCACGCGGATGCGGCCGGCTTCGGTTTCCAGCGCGTCGAAGGCCTGGGTCACGTCGTCGTAGGTATGGCGTTGCGTCAGGGGCGCGGCCAGCACGGCGAGATTGATCGCCGCCAGATCGACCACGCCGGTGCGCAGCGGAACATGCACGTTGGAAGGGATGCAGCCCAACTGCATCGCCCGGCTCCAGACGCTGTCGGCCAGCGCGGCGTCGTGGTTGCCGGCGATCATGACCCAGGGGCCGGTGTAAGCGGCCATGGCCGCGAACAGGCGGCGTATCGTGCGGTCCGACACGCCCTGCGTGTCGAACACATCGCCCGCCACCAGCACGGCGTCCACGCCGCGCTCCGCGGCCAGCGCAGCGATGCGGGCGACGACGTCGAAGCGGGCCTCGGCCAGCATGGCGGCATCGTCGGTTTCAAACTGGCCGTATTGTCGGCCGATCTGCCAGTCGGCGGTGTGCAGGAAATGGATCATGCGGGCCATTGTAGATGGCCCATGCGCAGTCCCGGCGGCGATATCCGGAAGAATCGCCGCCGGCTTGCCGCAAGTGGAATCAGGCGCTCTTGCCGCCCAGCACCAGCGACTGGCTGGACGCCGCCTTGCGGTCATAGCGCGACAGGCCCAGGCCGTCGGTGCGGATGGCGGGACGCTGGCCCATGACCAGGTCGGCCACCAGCTTGCCCGAGCCGCAGGCCATGGTCCAGCCCAGCGTGCCGTGGCCGGTGTTCAGGTACAGGTTGCCGTAGCGGGTCGCGCCGACCACCGGCGTGCCGTCCGGCGTCATGGGACGCAGGCCGGTCCAGAACTCGGCCTGGGCCACGTGGCCGCTGCCCGGGAACAGGTCGTTGACGACCAGTTCCAGCGTCTTGCGGCGGGCCTCCATCAGGCGCAGGTCGAAGCCCGCGATCTCGGCCATGCCGCCCACGCGGATGCGCTGGTCGAAACGCGTGACGGCGATCTTGTAGGTTTCGTCCAGAATGGTCGAAACCGGCGCGGCCGATTCGTCCGCCATGGGGATGGTCAGCGAGTAGCCCTTGAGCGGATACACCGGCAGGTCCAGGTCCAGCGGCTTGAGGAAGTCGCGCGTGTAGCTGCCGAAGGCGGCGACATAGCGATCGGCGGTCAGGACTTCATTGCCCACGCGCACGCCGGTGATCTGGCCGCCGGCCGTGTTCAGGCCCGACACCGTCTGGCCGTAACGGAATTCCACGCCCAGGCCCTTGGCCATTTCGGCCAGGCGCGTCGTGAACAGTTGGCAGTCGCCGGTTTCGTCGTTGGGCAGGCGCAGGCCGCCGCTCAGCTTGTGCAGCGAGCGCGCCAGGGCGGGCTCGGCCGTCACCAGGCGGTTGCGGTCCAGCAGTTCGTAGGGTACGCCCACTTCTTCCAGCACCGCGATGTCGCGGCGCGCGGCTTCCAGCTGGGCCTCGGTGCGGAACAGCTGCAAGGTGCCGCGGGTGCGTTCTTCGTAGTGGATGCCGGTGGACTGGCGCAGTTCGCGCAGGCAATCGCGGCTGTACTCGGACAGGCGCAGCATGCGCTCCTTGTTCACCGAGTACCGTTCGGCCGAACAGTTGGCCAGCATGGACGCCATCCATTTCAGCTGGAACAGGCTGCCGTCCAGGCGTATGGCCAGCGGAGCGTGTTTCTGGAACAGCCACTTGATGGCCTTCAGCGGAATGCCGGGCGCGGCCCACGGCGTGGAATAGCCCGGCGAAACCTGTCCGGCGTTGGCGTAGCTGGTCTCTTGCGCCGCCGAAGGCTGGCGGTCCAGCACCGTGACTTTGGCGCCTTGGCGGGCCAGATAGTAGGCGGTGGTGGTGCCGATGACGCCGCTGCCGAGGACGATGACGTGCATGATTCTTTCCGGTGATTGGTTTTGTTCAGGAATTTCGGTAGTCTATGGGCCTCTCAGCAGTGAAAAGCACTGAAGATTTTGCTTTGCCAGTGCTTTTTCCCGGCCGCCTCCTGTTTTTCGATCGCCAAAAGTGAAATGCGCGAGCTAGACCGTATCGACCTGAAAATCCTGGATATCCTGCAGCGGGAAGGCCGCATTTCCGTGACCGAACTGGCCGACCGGATCAGCCTGTCCGCCACCCCCTGCTCCGACCGCGTCAAGCGCATGGAGCGCGAAGGCGTCATCACGGGTTACCATGCGCGCGTCAATCCGGCGGCGCTGGGCAAGAACCTGCTCGTCTTCCTGGAGATCAAGCTGTCGGCCAAATCCGGCGACGTGTTCGACAAGGTCAAGAAAGAGCTGCTGTACGTGCCCGAAGTCATGGAATGCCATCTGGTGTCCGGCGACTTCGACTACCTGGTCAAGGCCCGCCTGACCGAAATGAACGAATACCGCCGTCTCCTCGGCGAAATCCTCAAGCGCCTGCCCGCGTCCGCTGAATCGCGCAGCTACGTGGTCATGGAGGAGATCAAGGAGACCCTGTACCTGCCCGTGGACCGCTAGGCGCGCGCCGCTTCCGCTGATCGCATGCCGATTGTTACCTGTCGGGCCCGCGCCGGCTGCTATGCTGGCGGCCCTTCGGCGCGTGCCTTTGCCGCGTAATCCGACCCTGATTTATTTGCCTATGTCTATGACTCGCCTCTATAAATACTTCTTCCGCGGCCTGATCACCGTCCTGCCGCTGGCCCTGACGATCTACCTGCTCTATATCTTCCTGGCGTGGACCGAAGCCGTGGCGCTGACCTTCCTGCGCCCCTTCATCGGCGGGTTCTATGTGCCGGGCATGGGCCTGGCGCTGGGCATCCTCGGCATCCTGGCCATCGGCTACCTGGTGTCCAAGGAACGCGTGCAGCGCGTGCTGGTGCTGCTGGAAATGCCGTTCACCAACCTGCCGGTGGTCAAGAGCATCTATTCGTCGCTGAAGAGCTTCGCGGACTATTTTTCGCCCAGTTCCAAGAACACCGCCCAGCAGGTCGTGATCCTGCGAGTGCCGGGCCAGCAGCTGGAACTGGTCGGCCTGGTCACCCGCCGCAACATGGAAGGCTTGCCCGAAGGGTTCACCCAGGGCGAGCGCGTGGCCGTATACCTGCCGATGGGCTACATGATCGGCGGCTATACCGTGTTCGTGCCGCAGGAATGGGTCCAGCCCATCCAGATGTCGGTCGAGGAAGCCATGCGTTCGTCCCTGATCGCCTGGATGGCTCGCGCCGAAACCAGCAACAACCGTCCCGCCGCGCAGGAGCCCCCCGCCCCTGCCCAGGACGGCGCCAACGGCGGCGGCCAAGCCTGAGCGCCCCGCCCCCACCTCTACCAGACTCTCGCTATGCCCATCATCGAATTCACGCTGGCCGAAGGCAGCCCCTATATTGAAGTGAACCAGCTGCTCAAGGCCACCGGCGTGTGCGACAGCGGCGGCGCGGGCAAGATGCTGGTGGCCGAAGGCCACGTCAGCGTGGGCGGCGTGGTCGAAAGCCGCAAGACGGCCAAGATCCGCGCCGGCCAGATCGTGACCTGCGGCGACGTGCGCATCGTCGTGCGCGGCCCCGACGCCGGCGACGCAGACGCCTGAAGCCCTCCACACCACGCATCACCGCGAGCCGCCATGAAACTCAAGATGTCCCAGAACTCCATTTTTGCGGTGCTGCTGCGCTCGCCCTGGTGGATGAGCGCCGGCGTGGCCGTGCTGCTGTCGGCCGCCGGCTTTGCCGCGCTGCCGCTGGAGTACGCCGCGATGGGCGTGTTCGCCGCGGTGCCGTTCGCGGTCATCGCCATCATGGCGGCCTACAAGCAATTGCGCGCGCCCTCGGGCGCGCGGGTGCAGGCCGTGGCCGAAACCGCCGCCGGCATGTCCTGGGCGGAATTTTCCAAAACCGTCGAAGCGGGCTTTCGCCGCGACGGCTGTGAAGTGCAGCGCCTGCAATTGCCCGGCGCCGATTTCGCGCTGAGCAAGGACGGCCATGTCGCCATGGTCAGCGCCAAGCGCTGGAAGGCCGCCCGCGTCGGCGTCGAACCCTTGCGCGAACTGCAGGCGGCGCGCGAGAAGCGCGGCGCGCGCGAAGCCATCTACATTGCGCTGGGCGAGGTCTCGGACAACGCCCTGCACTACGCCAAGTCGCAAGGCGTGTCGCTGATGACCGCGCCTGAACTGGCCAAGCTGCTGCGGGACCTCAAGCCCTGAGGCGGACACGGCCATGAGCTATCGACTGCTCGCCGACCTGGTGCTCATCGTGCACGGCCTCTTCGTTGCCTTCGTCGTATTCGGCGGCCTGCTGGCGTTATGGAAGCGCTGGATCGCCTACCTGCACCTGCCCGCGCTGGCCTGGGGCGCGCTGGTGATAGGCATGGGCTGGATCTGCCCGTTGACGCCGCTGGAGATTTCGCTGCGCCAGCAGGCCGGCCAGCAAGGCTATGGCGGCGGCTTCATCGAACACTACATACTGGCGCTGATCTACCCCGAAGGCATCACCCGCGGCACGCAGATCGTACTGGCGGCCTTGCTGATCGTGGGCAACATCGTCGTCTACACGCTATGGGCGCGGCGCGGCCGGCGCCTGCCGGCCTAGCCTTTCGTTCACAGGGCCCGGGCGATCACCAGGCGCTGGATGTCGCTGGTGCCTTCATAGATCTGGCAGACCCGCACATCGCGATAGATGCGTTCCACCGGAAAATCCTTCAGATAGCCGTAGCCGCCCAGGGTCTGGATGGCGGCGGAGCAGACCTTCTCGGCCATCTCGGAGGCGAACAGCTTGGCCATGGACGCTTCCGTCAACGCCGGCCTGCCGGCCTCGCGCAAGGCTGCCGCATGCAGCACCATCTGGCGCGCCGCATGGATCTGCGTGGCCATGTCGGCCAGCCGGAACGCGACCGCCTGATGCTCCATGATGGGTTTGCCAAAGGCCTGCCGGTCGCGCGCGTAGTCGCGCGCGCACTCGTAGGCCGCGCGCGCCATGCCCACCGACTGGGACGCGATGCCGATGCGCCCGCCCTCCAGGTTGGACAGGGCGATCTTGTAGCCTTCGCCCTCCGCGCCCAGCCGGTAAGCCGCCGGAATGCGCATGTCCTCGAACGCGATCTGGCAGGTGTCGGACGCATGCTGGCCGAGCTTGTCTTCCACCCGCAACACCTTGTAGCCCGGGGTGTCGGTGGGCACGATGAAGGCCGAGATGCCGCGCTTGCCGGCATCCGGGTCGGTCACGGCGAATACGATCACCACCTGGCCGCTGCGCCCCGACGTGATGAACTGCTTGGCGCCATTCAGGATGTAGTCGTCGCCATCGCGGCGCGCCCGGGTGTGCAGGCTGCTGGCGTCCGACCCCGCCTGCGGCTCGGTCAGCGCGAAGGCGCCGATATGCTCGCCCGTTGCCAGCGGACGCAGGAACTGTTCTTTCTGCGCGTCGGTACCGAACTTCAGGATGGGCATGCAGGCCACCGAATTGTGCACGCTCATGATGGTGGAGCAGGCGCCATTGCCGGCCGCGATTTCCTCCAGCGCGACCGCATACGAGATATAGCCGCTGTCATTGCCGTCCCAGGCTTCGGGCACCAGCATGCCGAAAAAGCCCAGCTGCGCCATTTCGGCGATGGCGTCGGCGGGATAGTGATGGTCGCGGTCCCAGCGTTCCGAGTTGGGCGCCAGGCGCTCCTGCGCGAAGCGGCGCGCCATTTCCTGGACGCTGAGCTGTTCGTCGGTCAAAAGCATGCTTGTCTCTCCTGGATGCGGTGGCGGCCGATGCGCGGCCTGCTCTGTTCTGCGGTTCGGCGCCCGACTTGGGGCGTCCGTCAGATCGCCAGAATACACCGCGCCGGCAGGCGCTGGACGCCGCCGCGCGGCCTATTCCCGCGGCGCGTCCTGCTCGCTGCGCTGACGCGCCGGGCCGCTCGCCCGGCTCAGGTTGTAGGCGGTATTGACCAGCCCGATGTGCGAGAACCCCTGCGGGAAATTGCCCACCAGGCGGCGCCGGCCTACGTCGTATTCCTCGGCCAGCAGGCCCAGGTCGTTGCGCAGCGCCAGCAGCCGCTCGAACAGGCGTTCGGCGTCATCGATGCGCCCCTGCATGACGTAGGCGTCGGCCAGCCAGAAGCTGCAGGCCAGGAACACGCCTTCGTCGCCCGGCAGGCCGTCGCTGGCATGCTGATTGGAATAGCGCAGCAGCAGGCCATCGCGCAGCAGTTCGCGCTCGATGGCGCGCACCGTCCCCGCCACCCGCGGATCGTCCGCGGGCAGGAAACCCACCTGGGGGATGAGCAGCAGGCTGGCATCCAGCTCATCAGATCCATAGCTCTGCACGAAGCTGCCGCGCGCCTGGTTGTAGCCGTGCTTGCAGATGTCCGCCCGGATGCGGTCGGCAAGCCGCTGCCATTCATCGCGCGGCCCGCGCAGGCCGAAGCGATCACAGGATTGCACCGCGCGGTCGAAGGCCACCCAGCACATCAGGCGCGAATGGGTGAAGGCGCGGCGCTCGCCGCGAACTTCCCAGATGCCGTGGTCCAGGTCCTGCCAACGGCGCTTCAATGGCTCCAGCAGCACGTTCTGCAGGCGCCAGGCCTCGGCCAGCGGCGCCAGGTCCGCGGCGCGCGCCGCATACAGGGTTTCGATGAGTTCGCCATAGACGTCCAGCTGGCTCTGGCCGGCGGCGCCGTTGCCCCGGCGCACCGGCAGGCTGCCCTCATAGCCCGGCAGCCAGGGGATTTCCAGTTCGGGCAGCCAGCGTTCGCCCGCGATGCCGTACATGATCTGCAACTGGTCGGGATGCCCGGCCACCGCGCGCAACAGCCATTGGCGCCAGGCCTCGGCCTCCTCGCGGTAGCCGGCATTGAGCAAGGCGTAGAGGGTCAGCGCCGAATCGCGCAGCCAGCAATGCCGGTAGTCCCAGTTGCGGCTGCCGCCCAGGGCCTCCGGCAGCGAGGTGGTAGGCGCGGCAATGATGCCGCCGGTGGGCTGGAAGGTCAGCAGCTTCAAGGTAATCAGCGAGCGCACCACGGCCTCGCGCCCTTCTTCGCTGCCCTCCCAGCGGCAGCGCTTGGCCCATTCCTGCCACCAGGAAATGGTGCGGTCCATGCTTTCCACGCGATCCGGCACGAAGTGCGGCGTGCGGTGCGAACGGTGGTAGGACAGCGTAAACGGCACCACCCGCCCCGGATGCACGGTGAAGCGCGCCGTGGTGGTGAGTTCGTGCCCCGCCAGGTCCACCGGCGTGTGCAGTTCGACCGCGTCGGGGCCCGCGATGGCGCTCAGGCCATAGTCGCGCCGGCGCACCCAGGGAACGGCCTGCCCATAGTTGAAGCGCAGCGCCATCTCCATGTCCATCTGCACGTGTCCGGATTCGCCGCGCACGATGCGCACCACGTCGGCGCGCTCGTCGTCGTCGCTCAAGGGCATGAAGTCGTACAGCAGCGCCGTGCCCGAGCCGGTTTCGTAGCGCGTTTCCAGCACCGCGGTATCCGGCACATAACGGCGCGACACCGTGCAGCGCTGCGCGTGCGGCGCAATGCGCCAGCGCCCGTGCCGTTCATCGCCCAGCAGCGCCGCGAAGCAGGCGGGGGAATCGAAGTGCGGCAGGCACAGCCAGTCGATGGAGCCGTCGCGCGCCACCAGCGCAGCCGACAGCATGTTGCCGATCAAGCCATAGTCTTCCAGGGGCTTGGACATGGCCTAGCCCGCGCCCCGGAATTCGGGATACAGCGTCATGCCGCCGTCGACGAACAAGGTCGTGCCGGTGACGTAATCCGAGGCGTCGCTGGCGAGCCAGACGGCGGCCCGCGCCACGTCTTCGGGTTCGCCGATGCGGCCGTAGGGAATCAGCTGCAACAGCCTGGCCAGGCTTTCCGGCGTATCCCAGGCCGGCTGGTTGATAGCCGTGCGTATGGCGCCCGGCGCAATCGAATTGACGCGTATCCGGGCCGGCGCCAGCTCCTGCGCCAGGGATTTCATCAGCATCGATACGCCGCCCTTGGACGCCGCGTAATTCACCTGGAAGGCCCAGGGTATGACCTCGTGCACGGAACTGATGAAGAGGATGTTGCCCGCCGCCAATCCCTGCCGCGCCGGGTCGACCGGCTGTGACTGGAACTGCTGCGCAGCGGCGCGCGCGCACAGGAACTGCCCCGTCAGGTTCACGTCGATGACGCGCTGCCAGTCGGCCAGCGTCATGTCCGCAATCGGCGCGGGATGCTCTATGCCCGCGTTGTTGACCAGGATGTCCAGGCGCCCGTAATGCTGCAGCGCCTGCGCAAACAGGTGCTCCACCTCGGGCTCCTTGCTGATGTCGGCGGCCGCAGTGACGGCCGAACCGCCCTGCCGCTGGATCGCTTCGGCGACGGCGGCGGCCCGCCCCTGAGAATCGCCGCCCGCGCGATGATTCACCACCACCTGCGCGCCAGCGGCCGCCAGCCCGATCGCGATGGCCCGGCCTATGCCGGAAGATGCGCCTGTCACCACGGCCACCCGGCCGCGCAGTTCGCTCGCGTGATGCATGCCTGCCTCCCTGGCGGCCGCTACGCATCGAGCCCGGCCGCCGCGTGTAGAACGTCCAGCGTAGTCCCGCGAGCGGGTTACATGCAACCCGCGGCACAGCGTGCATAATGGCGGACATGCGCGGCCCGCGCTCCTCACGGAGCGTCGGGCCGCAGGTTCATATGCCCACCCGTATGCCCATGCTTCCTGGAGACGCCGTGCTGGATCCAATACTTGCAGAACTGTCGACCACCCTGCCCGAGGCCAAGTCGGTCGAACAGCTGACGCGACCGCTGCTGGACATGCTGGGCGCGGTGACCGGGCTGGAATCCACCTATCTCACGTCCATCGACCTGAAGGCGGATCTCCAGAGCATCCGCTACGCGCGCAACGCCGGCACACTGCAAATCCCCGAAGGCCTGTCCGTGCCCTGGGACGACACCCTGTGCAAACGCGCGCTGGACGAAGGCCGCATGTGCACCAGCGATGTCTCCAGCTGCTGGCCGGATTCCGACGCGGCCCGGCAACTGGGCATACAAACCTATCTGAGCGCCCCGGTGCGCACCGATGACGGCGTGCTGTTCGGCACCCTGTGCGCCGCCAGCGCCACGCGACACCAGATCGAGCCGCAGGCCGAATCGGTGCTGAAACTGTTCTCCAGCGTGATCGCCCGCTTCCTGGAACGCGAAATGCTGATGGAGCAGCTGCACGCGGCCAACGTCCAGCTCATGTCATATGCGCTGACCGACACCCTGACCGGCCTGCCCAACCGCCGCGCGCTTTACGAGGCGCTGGACCGCTTGCAGGCGCGCGCCATCCGCGAAGGCGGCAGCGTGCTGGTCGGCGTGATCGACCTGGACGGTTTCAAGGGCATCAACGACGTCTACGGCCACCAGCAAGGCGACGTGTTCCTGCAGGAGGTATCGCGCCGGATCTCCGCGGCCCTGCGCGGCTCTGACATGCTGGGCCGCATAGGCGGCGACGAATTCGTGCTGATCGGCCCCGGCCCTGCCTTGGTGGCGGGTGACGGCCCCCATGGCGTGCACGCGCCGCGCGGCGACGCCGAAGAAGCCGCCCGCTCCCTGGAAGAGCGCGCCACCGCCGCCACCGTGGGCCGCTACCAGCTCGGCGAGGCGACCGTCCCGTACGAAGGCGCCAGCGTCGGCGTGGTGGCGCTGGATCCGCGCGGCCTGGACGCTGAAGCGGCGGTACGCCTGGCCGATGCCCGCATGTATGAAGTCAAGCGCGCGCGCAAGGCGGCGCGCGTCATACACTGACGGGCAAAAAAAGGACCCGGCGCGATGCCGGGTCCAGGCCGTGCGCAGCGTTCGGCCGGCTTACCTCACCTTGCCCTGCTTCCACGCATCCAGCAGCTTCTCATAGGCGATCGTCTCGCCCTTGGGCTTTTCGTTGGCCAGCTTCTTCCACGGCGCATGCTGGTCCGACAGCCACTTGCTGGGGTCGCTCTTGGGGTTGAGCTTGGGCGCGCACTGCGCCATGCCGGCGCGCTCCAGACGCGCCATGACCTGATCCATTTCATTGGCCAGGTTGTCCATGGCGGCCTGCGGAGTCTTTTCGCCCGTGACCGCGGTGGCGACGTTCTTCCACCACAGCTGCGCCAGCTTGGGATAGTCAGGCACGTTGTTGCCGGTGGGCGTCCACGCCACGCGCGCCGGGCTGCGGTAGAACTCGATCAGGCCGCCGTAGTTCGCCGCGTTCTTGGTGAAGAACTCGCTGTTGATGTCGCTGTCGCGGATAAAGGTCAGGCCGGTGATGGACTTCTTCAGCGACACCGACTTGGACGTGACGAACTGCGCATACAGCCAGGCCGCGGCCATCTTGTCGGGGTTGGTGGACTTGAAGAAGGTCCACGAGCCCACGTCCTGGTAGCCGTTCTGCATGCCGTCCTTCCAGTACGGGCCGTAGGGCGACGGGGCCATGCGCCACTTCGGCGTGCCGTCGTCGTTGACCACCGGCAGGCCCTTCTTGGTCATGTCGGCGGTGAACGCCGTGTACCAGAAGATCTGCTGGGCGATCTGGCCCTGGGCCGGCACCGGGCCGGATTCCGAGAAGGTCATGCCCATGGCCTGCTGGGGCGCGTACTTCTTCATCCAGTCCACGTACTTGGTCAGGGCATAGACCGCAGCCGGACTGTTGGTGGCGCCGCCGCGCGCGACCGACGCGCCGACCGGGGTGCACTTGTCGTCCGCCACGCGGATGCCCCACTCGTCCACCGGCATGCCGTTGGGCAGGCCCTTGTCCGCGGCACCGGCCATGGAGAGCCAAGCGTCGGTGAAGCGCCAGCCCAGCGACGGGTCCTTCTTGCCGTAGTCCATGTGGCCATAGACCTTCTTGCCGTCCAGCTCCTTGACGTCGTTGGAGAAGAAGTCGGCGATGTCCTCATAGGCGGACCAGTTGGTGGGCACCCCCAGCTCGTAGCCATACTTGGCCTTGAACTTGTCCTTCAGGTCCTGGCGCGCGAACCAGTCGGCCCGGAACCAGTAGACGTTGGCGAACTGCTGGTCGGGCAGCTGATAGAGCTTGCCGTCCGGAGCGGTGGTGAACTTGGTGCCGATGAAGTCCTTCAGGTCCAGGTTGGGGTTGGTCCATTCCTTGCCCGCGCCCGCCATGTAGTCGGACAGCGGCAGGATGGCGCCGTAGCGGTAGTGCGTGCCGATCAGGTCGGAATCGGAGATCCAGCCGTCGTAGATGGACTTGCCCGACTGCATCGAGGTCTGCAGCTTCTCGACCACGTCGCCTTCCTGGATCAGGTCGTGGTTGACCTTGATGCCGGTGATCTCGGAAAAAGCCTTGGCCAGCGTCTTGGACTCGTATTCGTGCGTGGTGATGGTTTCGGACACCACGCTGATTTCATTCACTCCCTTAGCCTTGAGCTTGGCGGCGGCCTCGATGAACCACTTCATCTCGGCCATTTGCTGGTCCTTGGACAGCGATGAAGGCTGGAACTCCGAATCGACCCACTTCTTCGCTTCCGGTTCGCCAGCCCAGGCCGCCGACGTCCCGATCAGTGCGATGGCGGCTGCCATGGCGTGCATGCGCAATTTCATGACCTGTCTCCTCGATAAGTCTTCCCCATCGTTTGCTGCGGACCGCTGGCCGGGGAAGACGCTGGCCGATAGTCCTTACCAACCGCTTGAATACGCGAGGGGTCTGGCGCCCCTCTTCAACCTTTCCTCATGACGAAAGCCAGCAGCAGCATGGACGCGATGAAGCTGATCCACACCGATGGCGGCTCGTCCAGCGAAAACCATTCCGCTGCCTTCTGGCCGAACCCCAGGAACGCCAGGTTGAGCCAGGCCGCAGCCATCAGGCCGATGAAGAGGCGGTCGCCGCGCGTGGTGCGCAGGGGCAGGAAGCCCTTGCGCTCGGCCGTGGGCGATTTCAGTTCCCATACCGTCATGCCTACCAGCATCAGCACGATGCAGGAAAAGAACACGGCGACGGGAGTGGTCCATACCATCCAGCTGAACATGAGCGCGCCCTCCTTGCCTCTACACCCGGCCCATCGCGAAGCCCTTCGCGATGTAATGCCGCACGAACCAGATGACGATGCCGCCCGGCACGATGGTCAGCACCCCCGCCGCAGCAAGCACGCCCCAGTCCATGCCGGAGGCCGATACGGTACGGGTCATGGTGGCGACGATGGGCTTGGCGTTGACCGAGGTCAGCGTGCGCGCCAGCAGCAGCTCCACCCAGCTGAACATGAAGCAGAAGAACGCCGCCACGCCCACGCCCGATTTGATCAACGGCAGGAAGATCGTCAGAAAAAAGCGCGGGAAGGAATAACCGTCGACGTAGGCGGTCTCGTCGATCTCGCGCGGCACGCCGGACATGAAGCCCTCCAGGATCCAGACCGCCAGCGGCACGTTGAACACCAGGTGCGCAAGCGCCACGGCCAGGTGCGTGTCCATCAGGCCGAAGGAGCTATAGAGCTGGAAGAACGGCAGCAGGAACACCGCGGGCGGCGTCATGCGATTGGTCAGCAGCCAGAAGAACACATGCTTGTCGCCAATGAAGCGGTAGCGCGAAAAGGCGTAGGCGGCCGGCAGCGCCACGGCCAGCGAGATCACCGTGTTGATGACCACGTAGATCAGCGAGTTGATGTAGCCCGAGTACCAGGCCGGGTCGGTGAAGATGGTGCGGTAGTGCTCGAAGGTGAAGTCGCGCGGCCACAGCGTCAGGGTGCTGACGATTTCGGTATTGGTCTTGAACGACATGTTCAGCATCCAATACAGCGGCAGGATGGCGAAGACCAGGTACAGGGTCAGGAAGACGCCGCGCCAGCGGGAATTTTTCTCACGCATTTGAGCGCTCCTCGTCAAAGCCGCCGGTGGTGCCGGCGCGTTGCATCCAGTTGTAGAGGATGAAGCACAAGAGCAGGATGATGAGGAAATAGATGATGGAGAACGCGGCCGCCGGCCCCAGGTCGAACTGGCCCACCGCCTTCTGCGTCAGGTACTGCGACAGGAAGGTCGTGGCGTTGCCCGGCCCGCCGCCCGTCAGCACGAAGGGCTCGGTGTAGATCATGAAGCTGTCCATGAAGCGCAGCAGCACCGCGATCATCAACACGCCGCGCATCTTGGGCAGCTGGATATAGCGGAACACCGCCAGGCGCGAGGCGCCGTCGATGCGGGCGGCCTGGTAGTAGGCGTCGGGGATGGCGCGCAAGCCGGCGTAGCACAGCAGCGCCACCAGCGGCGTCCAATGCCAGACGTCCATGACCAGCACCGTGACCCAGGCGTCGACGTCGTTGCCCGTATAGTTGTAGTCCACCCCCAGCCAGGACAGCGTGGCGCCCAGCAGGCCGATGTCGGTGCGCCCGAACACCTGCCAGATGGTGCCGACCACGTTCCAGGGAATCAGCAGCGACAGCGCGATGATGACCAGCACCGCGGAAGCGCGCCAGCCGCTGGCCGGCATGGACAGTGCCAGCAGGATGCCCAGCGGGATCTCGATGGCCAGCACGGCCAGCGAAAAGCCGATCTGGCGGAACAGCGCGCCATGCAGTTCTTCATCCTGCAGCACGGCGGCGTACCACTCGGTGCCGACGAAGACGCGGCGCTCGGGCGAGATGATGTCCTGCACCGAATAGTTGACGATGGTCATCAGCGGCAGGATGGCCGAGAACGCCACGCACAGCACCACGGGCAGGACCAGGAACCAGGCCCGGTGATCTATGGGTTTCATCGGATCAGCTCCTCGTCGCGGTAAAAGCAGGTGTGCGGATTCAGCGCCGACAACCAGACCGTGCCGCCAGCCGCGGCCGGGACGATGTTGCTGGCCAGCCGGGCGCGCACCGGCGTGCCTTCGAAGTCCGCCACCAGCAGCGTGTAGGTGCCCACGTCCTGCACCCGCTCCACGCGCATGGCCAGGGCGCCGGGCGCGCCCGGCTCGGTAATGCGCAAGTACTCCGGACGCACGCCCAGCTTCACGGGGCCCGCGCCGTCCAGCTTTGCCGCCATCTCCGCCGGCACCCCGGCGACGCGGCTCTTGCCCACCTCCAGGCCGCCGTCGCGCCATTGCGCCGGCAGGAAGTTCATGCCTGGCGAGCCGATGAAATGGCCCACGAAGGTATGTGCCGGCCGCTGGAACAGGTCATCCGCGGTCCCGACCTGCACCGCCCTGCCGCGCGCCATCACCATGACCTCGTCGGCAAAGGTCAGCGCCTCGGTCTGGTCGTGCGTCACGTAGATCAGCGTCAGCTTGAACTCGTGGTGGATTTCCTTGAGCTTGCGGCGCAGCTCCCATTTGAGCTGCGGATCAATCACGGTCAGCGGCTCGTCGAACAGGATGGCCGACACGTCGCTGCGCACCAGTCCGCGCCCCAGCGAGATCTTCTGCTTGGCGTCGGCGGTCAGGCCGCTGGCGCGCCGGTCCAGCACATGCGACATCTCCAGCATCTCGGCGATGCGCCCGACCCGCTCGCCGATGAGCTTGGGCGCCATGCCGCGGTTGCGCAGCGGAAACGCCAGGTTCTCGGCCACGGTCATGGTGTCGTACACCACCGGGAACTGGAACACCTGGGCGATGTTGCGCGCCTGCGGCGTCTTGTCCGTGACGTCCTGGCCGTCGAACAGGATGCGCCCGTGCGACGGCCGCAGCAGGCCCGACACGCAATTGAGCAGCGTGGTCTTGCCGCAGCCGGACGGACCCAGCAAGGCGTAGGCCCCGCCGTCCTTGAAGGTGAACGAAAGCGGCAGCAGTGCGTAGTCCTCGTCGGTCTTGGGGTCCGCCACGTAGGAATGGGACAGGTCCAGCTCGATCTGCGCCATCAGGCCGTCTCCCCAGCGCCCGCCGGCTGCCGCGGCGCCGCCAGCAGCGCGCCGCCCGCGCCGAAGGCGTAGGTCTGCGCCGGGTCGAAATAGAACTGCACACGGTGGTCCAGCGTGTAGCGGTGGACCCCGGGCAGTTGCGCCACCACGTCGCCCGCCGCCGTCTGCGCATGCACGAAGGTGTCGGATCCGGAGATCTCGGCCAGCTTCACCACCCCGGGCAGCGCGATGTGCCCGGGTCGCGGCTCGACATCGAGAGCGCCGGCGCGCAGGCCGGCGGTGATCTCCGCATCGGCGCCTTGCGGCAGCGCCCGCTCCACCGCCAGGTCTCCCTGCAGCACGAAGCCCGACCCCGTACGGCGCGCGGAGAACAGATTCATGGGCGGGTCGCTGAAGGCGCGGGCCACGCGGATGGAATTGGGGCGATGGAAGACCTCGGCCGTGGGGCCGTATTGCAGCAATTCGCCCGCATCCAGCACCGCGGTGTGGCCACCCAGCAACAGGGCCTCGCCCGGCTCGGTCGTGGCATAGACCACCGTGGAGCGCCCTTCGGCGAACAATTCGGAAAGTTCGTCGCGCAGTTCCTCGCGCAGCTTGTAGTCCAGGTTGACCAGGGGCTCGTCCAGCAGGATCAGCGGCGCGTCCTTGGCCAGCGCCCGGGCCAGCGCCACTCGCTGCTGCTGCCCGCCGGACAGCTCCGAGGGGTAGCGCTCCAGCAGGTGGTCGATGTGCAGCCGCGCCGCCATGGCGCGGACTTTTTCGCTGATGTCCGCCGCCCCGCGCAGCTTGAGCGGCGAAGCGATGTTGTCGTAGACCGACATGGACGGGTAATTGATGAACTGCTGGTAGACCATGGCGACGTTGCGCTGGCGCACCGGCACGCCGGTCACGTCGGCGCCGTCGACCAGTACGCGGCCCTCGGTGGGCCGGTCCAGCCCGGCCATGATGCGCATCAGCGAGGTCTTGCCCGCCAGGGTGGCCCCCAGCAATACCGTCATGGCGCCCTCGACGGGGGCCAGGCTCATGGGATACAGGTGCGTCTGCGAGCCGGCCCGCAAACCTACCCTGTCCAAGTTCAGCTGCATCTGGTCTCCTCTACCTACTTATACGTCCCTGTTTTTACGGCGGACTTCGGTATTCGGTACAGCGGTCTCGGCCTGCATTCAAGCGAACAACAGGATGAGCATACTCTTTCAGATAGCTTTCGTTTATTGTGCGTTTTACTCAAGAAGCGAACAAAAAACAATCTTGCGGCGCGTCATTATTTTTCGCTTTTGTTGTTTTACTATACGAACATGACACTGAATCCCAGACAGAGCGCCCTGATCGAAATGGTGCGGGCCCAAGGCTCGGCCTCGATCGAGGAACTCGCCAAACGCTTTGACGTCACGCTGCAGACCGTGCGGCGCGACGTCAATATTCTTTCCGAAGCGGGCCTGCTGTCGCGCTTCCATGGCGGCGTGCGCATCGAAGCGTCCACCATCGAGAACATCGCCTACCGCAAGCGCCAGGGCCTGCACGCCGCCGGCAAGCAGCGCATCGCCGAGGCCGTGGCCCGCGCCGTGCCCGACGGCTGTTCGCTGATCCTGAACATCGGCACCACCACCGAAGCCATTGCGCGCGCCCTGCTGCGCCATCGCGGCCTGCGCGTCATCACCAACAACCTGCACGTGGCCGACATTCTCTCGGACAACCCGGACTGCGAAGTCATCGTGGCCGGCGGCGTGGTGCGTTCGCGCGACCGCGGCATCGTCGGCGAAGCCACCATGGACTTCATCCGCCAGTTCAAGGTCGACATCGGCCTGATCGGCATCTCCGGCATCGAGGCCGACGGCACGCTGCGCGATTACGACTTCCGCGAAGTGCGCGTGGCGCGGACCATCATCGAACAGTCGCGCGAAGTCTGGCTCGCCGCCGACAGCAGCAAATTCAAGCGCCAGGCCATGGTGGAACTGGCGCACATCTCGCAAATCGACCGCTTCTTCACCGACGCGCATCCGCAAGAGCCGCTGGCGCAAGTCCTGCTGGACGCCGGCGTGCGCTGCGACGTGGCGGCCGCCCCGAATACCTTGAAGCAAACACCTTGAATCCCATGAACCAACCCCTAGCCCCCGTCGCCCCGCCCGACCGCAACCGCCTCCTGAACACGCTGGACAACACGCACTCCTGGGACGTGATCGTCATCGGCGGCGGCGCCACCGGCCTGGGCACGGCGGTCGATGCCGCTTCGCGCGGCTATCGCACCCTGCTGATCGAAGGCGCGGACTTCGCCAAGGGCACGTCCAGCAAGGCCACCAAGCTGGTGCACGGCGGCGTGCGCTATCTGGCGCAGGGCAACGTCAGCCTGGTGCGCGAAGCGCTGCATGAACGCGGCCTGCTCAACCGCAACGCGCCGCACCTGGTGTGGCCGCTGGGCTTCGTGGTGCCGGCCTACAACCTGTTCGACCAGCCCTTCTACGGCATCGGCCTGAAGATGTACGACATGCTGGCCGGCAAGCTGAACCTGTCGCCCAGCCGCTGGCTGTCGCGCCGCGACACGCTGGCCAATGCGCCGACGCTGGCCGAGAACGTGCAGGGCAAGAATCTCAAGGGCGGCGTGCTGTACTACGACGGCCAGTTCGACGACGCCCGCCTGGCCGTAAGCCTGATGCGCACGCTGTTCGACCTGGGCGGCACCGCGGTGAACTACATGCGCGCCACCGGCCTGACCATGACGGGCGGCAAGGTCGACGGCGTAACGGTGCAGGACGCGATCGGCGGCGCCAGCTTCACGTTGCGCGCGCGCTGCGTGGTCAATGCCACCGGCGTGTGGGTGGACGCGGTACGGCGCATGGAAGACAAGAACGCGCAGACCATGGTGGCGCCCAGCCAGGGTGTGCACCTGACCTTGCCGCAGGATTTCCTGCCGGGCAAGCGCGCCATCCTGATCCCCAAGACCGACGACGGCCGCGTGCTGTTCGTGGTGCCATGGAACGGCCACACCATCGTCGGCACCACCGATACGCCGCGCGACGATCTGCCGCTGGATCCGCAGGCGGGCGCGCAGGATGTGGATTTCATCCTCAGCACCGCGGCGCGCTATCTCAGCCGCAAGCCCACGCGCGACGACGTCACCAGCGTCTGGGCCGGGCTGCGTCCGCTGGTCAAGGCCACGGGCGAAGCCTCCACCAAGTCCTTGTCGCGCGAGCACACCATCCTGGTGTCCAAGGCCGGGCTGGTGACCGTCACCGGCGGCAAGTGGACCACCTACCGCCGCATGGCGCAGGACGTGGTCGACACGGCCATCCAGCACCAGCTGCTGACGCAGGCCACCTGCCGCACGGAATCGCTGCCGCTGCATGGCGCGGCGGGCCTGGCGCCGTCGCAGGAGCATGCCGGCACGCCGGACAGCTACTACGGCAGCGACCTGCCGGCCCTGAAGGCGCTGCCCGGCGCGGACCGCATGCTGGTCAGGAGCAGCGGCTTGTCGGAGGCGCACGTGCGTTTCGCCGCACGGTACGAACTCGCGCGCAGCGCCGAGGACGTGCTGGCGCGGCGCAACCGCGCCTTGTTCCTGGACAGCGAGGCCGCGATGCTGGCGGCGCCCGAAGTGGCTCGCATCCTGGCCGAAGAGCTGGGGCATGATGCCGCGTGGCAGCAGCGCACGCTGCAGGAATTGGCGGTGGTGGCAGCGAATTACCGCTTGAAGTGACCGCCCATCCGGAGTGCCCGACCCGTCGGCGATGCTGACGGGATCTGCGCTACGGAACCCTTAGGGGGCTCTTCGCGATCATCGCTTCGAACGTGCGCAACAGGGCCGGGTCGCATTTGGCGCCGGCTTCCTGGTTCAGGATGCGCATGATCTCCGCATGCGTGCGCGCAGGATGGTAGGGACGCGCATCGCCCAGGGCGTCGTAGGAATCTGCCAGCGAAATGATGCGCGAATGCAGCGGAATGTCCTCGCCCGCCAGTCCTGCGGGATAGCCCGAACCGTCGAAGTGTTCGTGATGATGGCGCACCGCCCGCGCGATCAGCTCGCGTTGCGGAATGTCGCTGTGCATGATGATGTCGGCGCCCACTGCGGCGTGCGCCTTCATGATTTCCCAATCGTCCTTGTCCAGCCGCTTCGGCGAATACAGCACACGATCCGGCGTGCCGATCTTGCCGATGTCATGCAGGCGGGCAGCGACCGCGACCGCCTCCTGTTCGGATTCCGGCAGGCCGCAGGCCCGGGCCAGCGCCACGCTCAGCGCAACAACTCTTTCGGAATGGCGGCCGGTGGCCGGGTCGCGCGCCCGCATGGCGGCAAACAAGGCCGCCACGCAGGAGCCAGCGGGATATTCGGGTACGTCTGGAGGCATCGGTCATCGCGCGCAATGGGCTCTTGCCGCTTTGCGCTGTAGCAAAAGGTCGCGATTCTGACACATTGCGCAGCAATCCTTGCCGATCAGATGCCGCGCGCCAGGGCAAAGCAGAGCCGGACCCGCCCCCGCATCCCGCGGGAACCGGGTCCGGCCCGCCAGCGCTCAATCCTTCAACCTGTCCAGCAGCGCCTGCGCCACGCCGACGGAAGATGCAGGATTCTGGCCCGTGACCAGCAAGCCATCGCCGACCACGTGCGGCTGCCAGTCCGGGCCGCTGCTGTACTGCCCGCCCAACTGCTTCAGCTCGTCCTCGACCAGGAAAGGCACCACGTCGCTCAACTGCACGGCCGCCTCTTCGGCGTTGGAAAAGCCGGTGACCTGCCTGCCCTGCACCAGCGGCTTGCCGTCGGCCGTCTTGGCGTGGCGCAGCACGCCGGGCGCATGGCATACGGCCGCAACGGGTTTGCCCGCCGCCAGCATGGTCTCGATCAGCGAGACCGAATTGGGATCTTCCGCCAGATCCCACAAGGGGCCGTGGCCGCCCGGGTAGAACACGGCGTCGTAGTCGGCCGCCTGCACCTGCGCCAGCCGCAAGGTGGCGGCCAGTTGCCGCTGCGCGTCCTTGTCCTGGCGAAAGCGCCGCGTGTCGTCGGTCTGGGCGTCGGGGTCATCGCTCTTGGGGTCCAGCGGCGGCTGGCCGCCTGCGGGCGAAGCCAGCGTGACCTTGGCGCCCGCGTCGACGAAGGCGTAGTACGGCGCAGCGAATTCTTCCAGCCAGAATCCGGTCTTGCGGCCGGTGTTGCCCAGCGTGTCGTGGGAAGTCAGCACGATCAGGATGTTCATGTGGCGCTCCTTTCGTCCGGGCCGACGCGCACAATGCGCTTGCCGGCGTTTTCACCCCTGAGCAGCCCGATCAGGCCGCGCGGCGCGTTCTCCAGTCCATCGACCACGTCCTCGCGATACTTGATGCGGCCTTGCTTGATCAAGCCCTCCATCGCCTCGCGGAATTCGCCGTAGCGGTGCGCGTATTCGTTGAAGATGATGAAGCCCTGCATCTTGAGGCGCTTGGTGAGGATGGTGCGCATCAGCAGGCCCAGGCGGTCCGGCCCTTGCGGCTGGCTGGTGGCGTTGTAGGCCGAAATCAGGCCGCAGACCGGTATCCGCGCGCGCGGGTTCAAGAGCGGCAGCACCGCGTCGAAGACCGCGCCGCCGACGTTCTCGAAATACACGTCGATGCCCTGCGGCACGGCGCGCGCCAGGCGGCCTGGCAGGTCGGGCGCCTTGTGGTCCAGGCAGTCGTCAAAGCCCAGTTCCTGGACTGCGTAGCTGCACTTGTCCGCGCCGCCCGCGATGCCGACCACCTTGCAGCCATGGATCTTGGCGATTTGGCCGACCACCGCCCCCACCGCGCCGCTGGCCGCGGCCACCACCACGGTCTCGCCCGCCTTGGGCTGGCCGATGTCCAGCAAGCCCATGTAGCCGGTGAAGCCGGGCATGCCCAGCACGCCCAGCGAATAGGACGGGTGTTCGGGATTGGGACCCAGCCGCAGCAGGCCGGCGCCATCGGACAGGGCGTAGTCCTGCCAGCCGGATTGCGCCAGCACCCACTCCCCTGGGCGGTAGTCGGGATGGTTGGAGGCTTCGACCCGCGTCACCGTGCCGCCGACCATGACGCCGCCGACCTGCACCGGTTCGGCATAGGACGGCGCGTCGCTCATGCGGCCGCGCATATAGGGATCGAGCGACAGGTACACGGTGCGCAGCAGCACCTGGCCGGGGCCGGGCTGCGGCACCTCGCCGGTTTCCAGGCGGAAATCGCGGTCTGCCGGCTCGCCTTGCGGGCGCGCGGCAAGCACGATGCGGCGGTTGATGGAAGACGATTGGGGCATGACGGTCCAGCCTCCTGCAAGAAAGCCGCCCGGGCCTGGCGCACACAACCCGGATGGCGGGATGGGGTACCGGCCCATTACACCATCTAAGCCGGCGCATCCGGCGTGTAACCCTGAAGCGCGCCCCTCTTTTAATTAATTAATAATTTAATTAACATACGCGCCATGCGTTCCGCTCCCTCTACCCCGTCCCGCCGGCCCGGCCGCCCGCCGCGACCCGACAATGCCGCCGCCCGCGCCAACCTGCTGGACACCGCCACCGGCCTGTTCGCGGCCCAGGGCGTGGCGGCCACCACGCTCACGCACATTGCGCAACGCGCCGGCGTCACCACGGCGATGGTGCATTACTACTTCAAGAGCCGCGACCAGTTGATCGACGCGGTCGTGCAGGAGCGGATCGTGCCGGTCATCGGCTACGTCTGGTCGCCGTTGCCACAACCTCAGATTCCCGCAGCGGACCCCGCCGCTGCCGCGCGCGCCTTCATCGCCGAGGTCGTGGGCCGGCTGGTGCAAAGCGCGGTCGAACGGCCCTGGCTGCCGGCCCTGTGGCTGCACGAGGTCGTGAATGAAGGCGGCCAGCTGCGCGAACGCGTGCTGCGCCATCTGCCCGTCGAGCGCCTGCAGGCCTTCATCGGCCTCATCGCCGAATGCCAGCGCGCGGGCGCCATCACCCCGGACGTGGAACCGCGGCTGGTCTTTCTGTCCGTCCTGGGCCTGACCCTGCTCCCGCTGGCCACCTCCGGCCTGTGGCGGCGCGTCCTGCTGGACGCTGCGCAACCGCAGGCCATAGACACCCGCGCGATCGCGGCCCACGCCATCGCCATGCTCACCGGCGGCCTGTTCTCGCCGTCCGCCCCGACTCCCGCCACTCCAGGACGCTGACCATGCGCATCCCTCCCGCCTTGCGCCGCCCCCTGCCCGCCTCTGCGCTGGCCTTGCTTGCCCTGGGCGGTTGCGGCAAGGACAACGGCGCCTTTTTCCAGGGCTACGCCGAAGGCGAATATGTCTACGTGGCGTCGTCCGAGGCCGGCCGGCTGGCCGAGCTGCCGGTGCGGCGCGGCCAGCAGGTGCAAGCCGACGCGCCGCTCTTCGCGCTGGAAGCTACGCGCGAAACCGCGGCGCGCGACCAGGCCAGCGCGCAATTGGCCGCCGCCGTGGCCCAGGAAGAAGACATCGCCACCGGCAAGCGTCCACCCGAAGTGGACGTCAGCCGCGCCCAATTGGCTCAGGCCGAGGCGGCCAGCCGCCGCTCGGCGGCACAACTGCGGCGCGATACCGACCAGTTCCGCATCGGCGGCATCGCGCGCGCGCAGCTGGACGACAGCCGCGAACAGGCGCAATCGGACGCGGCGCGCGTGCGCGAGTTGCAGGCCCAGCTGGAAGTGGCCCGCCTGCCTGGCCGCGACGACCAGCGCCGCGCCCAGGCCGCCCAAGTCGATGCGGCCCGCGCCGCGCTGGCCCAGGCGGAGTGGACGCTGGCGCAAAAGCGCCTGGCGGCGCCGGCCGCGGGGCTGGTGTTCGACACGCTCTACCGCGTGGGCGAATGGGTGCCTGCCGGCAGTCCGGTCGTCAGCCTGCTGCCGCCGGGCAACATCAAGGTGCGCTTCTTCGTTCCGGAAACGGCGTTGGGCGCGCTGAAGGTGGGGCAACAGGCGACGGTGCGCTGCGATGGCTGCGGCGATCCCATCCCCGTGCGCATCGACTACATATCGACCCAGGCCGAGTACACGCCGCCCGTGATCTACAGCCGCGAAAGCCGCAGCAAGCTGGTCTACATGGTGCAGGCGCGGCCAGCGCCCGAAGCCGCCACGCGGCTGCATCCGGGCCAGCCGGTGGAAGCGGTGCTGCAATGAGCGCACCCGCCGCCACGCAGGAAGCGTCCGCCGGGCAATACGTCATCGACGTGCACGGCCTGAACAAGCGCTTCGGCAGCAAGCACGTCGTCAACGACGTGTCGCTCCAAGTGCGGGAAGGCGAGATCTTCGGCTTCCTGGGCCCCAACGGCAGCGGCAAGACGACCAGCATCCGGCTGATGTGCGGTTTGTTGACGCCGGATTCGGGCAGCGGGACCTGCCTGGGCTACGACATTCTGCGCGACAGCGCGCAGATCAAGCGGCACGTCGGCTACATGACGCAGAAGTTCTCCTACTGGGACGACCTGACCATCCGCGAGAACCTGGATTTCGTGGCGCGCATGTACGGCATGCCCGAACGGCGCGCGGCGGTGGACCGCGCGCTGGAAGACCTGGGCCTGCAAAGCCGCGCCGGCCAGTTGACGGGTTCCTTGTCCGGCGGCTGGAAGCAGCGCCTGGCGCTGGCAGCCTGCCTGCTGCATCAGCCGAAGCTGCTGCTGCTGGACGAACCCACCGCGGGCGTGGACCCGACCGCGCGGCGCGACTTCTGGGAGCAGCTGCATGAACTGGCGGCGCGCGGCATCTCGGTGCTGGTCAGCACGCACTACATGGACGAGGCCGAACGCTGTCACAAGCTGGCCTATATCTCCTATGGCCGGCTGCTGACGCAAGGCACGGCCGAGGACGTCATCGCCGAGCAAGGCCTGACCACCTGGGCCATCCACGGCCACAACCTGGTGCCTCTGGCGCAGCGCCTGCGCAACGCGCCGGGCGTGGACCAGACCGTGGCCTTCGGTTCGGCGCTGCACATCAGCGGCCGCGACGCCGCCCTGCTGGAACGCACGCTCAGGGACGCCATCGCCGGCCAGGACCTGACCCTGGAACCCATAGCCACCAGCCTGGAGGATGTCTTCATCTACCTGATGAAACGCTCCACCGACAACTTCGCGAGCCCGCCATGATGCGCCATCTGCAAGGCTTTTCCTGGTCGCGCTGGTGGAGCATGGTGCTCAAGGAGTTCCTGCAGCTACGCCGCGACCGTATCACCTTCGGCATGATCGTGGGCCTGCCCATCATGCAGCTGGCGCTGTTCGGCTACGCCATCAACACGGATCCCAAGCAGATGCCGACGGCGGTCATCGCCGCCGACCACAGCCCGTTCACGCGCAGCTTCGTCGCGGCGATGAAATCGTCCGACTACTTCCACATCATCGAAGAACTGGACAATGAAGAAGCGGGCCGCGCGGCCTTGGCGCAAGGGCGCGTCCTGTTCGTCCTGACCATTCCGCCGGACTTCAGCCGCAAGCTGCTGCGCGGCGAGCGCCCCGCGCTGCTGATCGAGGCCGACGCCACCGACCCCATGGCGACCGGACTGGCCATCGGCGCGGCCACGCAGTTGTCGCAGGCCGTGGCGACCAAGGACCTGACCGGACCGCTGGCCAGCCTGGCCGGCGGCCAGCCGCCATTCGACGTGCTGGTGCACCAGCTCTACAACGAAGAGCAGATCTCGCAATACAACACCGTGCCGGGCCTGATGGGCGTGATCCTGACCATGACGCTGGTGATGATGACCGGCCTGGCCATGACGCGCGAGCGCGAACGCGGCACGATGGAAAACCTGCTGGCGATGCCGGTGCTGCCCATCGAAGTGATGACGGGCAAGATCGTGCCGTACATCGCGATAGGCCTGATCCAGTCCAGCATCATCCTGCTGGCCGCGCACTTCGTCTTCCACGTGCCGTTCCAGGGTTCGCTGTTGGCCGTGTACCTGTCTGCGCTGGTGTTCGTGGCCGCCAACCTGACCGTGGGCATCACGCTGTCGTCGCTGGCGCAGAACCAGTTGCAGGCCATGCAGCTGACCATGTTCTATTTCCTGCCCAACATGCTGCTGTCCGGTTTCATGTTCCCGTTCCAGGGCATGCCGATGTGGGCGCAATACCTGGGCAACCTGCTGCCGCTGACCCACTTCAACCGCCTGATCCGCGGCATCCTGCTCAAAGGCAACGGCTGGTGGGACTTGTGGCCCAGCATCTGGCCGCTGCTGGTGTTTACCGTGGTCGTCATGACCGCCGCCGTGAAGTTCTACCGCCGCACCCTGGATTGAACCGCCATGTCCCGCTCCACGCCCTTGCCCTTCCCGTCCGCCGCCGCGCCTTTGCGCCTGGCTGCGCCGGTCCTGTGCGCGCTGCTCGCGGGCTGCGCCGTGGGGCCGGACTTCGAGCGCCCGGCGCCGCCGCGGGTCGACGCCTACACCGCGCCTCGCGGTGCCTCAGCCGCCAGCGGCGCGCAACGCCTGCAGGACGGCGTCGACATCCCCGCGCAATGGTGGCAGCTGTTCCGCTCCGAAGCGCTCGACCAGCTGGTCCGGCAGGCCTTGCAGGCCAGCCCCACGCTGGAGCAGGCGCGCGCCCGCTTGCGCCAGGCCAATGAAGACCTGAACGCCGAAACCGGCGGCCGCATGCTGCCGCAGGTCGACGGCAACCTGTCGGTGACGCGGCAGAAGGTGGACCCTGCAGCCTTCGGCGTGCCGGTGGCCGAGCAGCCCCCGCCCTTCACGCTCTACAACGCGTCCATCGACGTGTCCTACACGCTGGACGTGTTCGGCGGCAATCGCCGCGCGCTGGAAGGCCTGGGCGCGCAGGTGAACTACCAGGCGCATGAGCTGCAGGCTGCGCGCATGTCGCTGGCCGCCAACGTGGTCACTGCCGCCATCCGCCAGGCCGACCTGAACGAACGCCTGGCCGACACGCGGGCATTGCTTGCGGCGCAGGAGCGGCAGCAGGACATCATGCGCCAGCGCCAGCAGGCGGGCGGCGTGTCCGAGGCCGATCTGCGCAACCAGGAGCTGCTGGTCGCGCAGACCCGGGCCACGCTGCCGCCGCTGGAATACCAGCTGGCGCAGGCCACGCACCAGCTGGCCGCCTACCTCGGGCTGGCGCCGGCCGAGCTGCGGTCCGCGCCCTTGCGGCTGGCCGACCTGACGCTGCCCGCCGACGTGCCCACCGGCGTGCCCTCGGCCCTGACCCGCCAGCGGCCCGACATCCTGGCCGCCGAAGCGCTCTGGCATCAGGCCTCGGCCAATGTCGGCGTGGCCGTCGCCAACCAGTATCCGCAATTCACCCTGACCGCCAGCTTCGGCTCGCAACGCACCCGTGCGGGCGACCTGTCCGATGGCCTGAACGTCTGGAGCCTGGGCCTGGGCCTGGTCCAGCCGCTGTTCCATGGTGGCGAGCTGCGCGCGCGCACGCGCTCGGCCGAGGCCGCCTACGACGCGGCCGCGGCCGGTTACCGTCAAACAGTGTTAGAGGGCTTCCGGCAGGTCGCCGACGCCTTGCGCGCGGTGCAGACCGACGGCGACGCCTACCTGGCCAGCGACGAGGCCTGGCGCCGCGCCGACCAGGCCGAGCGCATCGCGCAAGGGCGCTACCAGGCCGGCGGCATCAGCCATCTGAGCCTGCTGGACAGCCAGCGCCAACTGCTTCAGACACGCATTGCGCGCACCGCCGCGGACGCGGCGCGCCACGCCGACACCGCCGCCCTGCTGCAGGCGTTGGGCGGCGGTTGGTGGAATGAAACGTCCGCCGACGCACCATAACGGTGCCGCGACGCGCCTTGCGTAACCTTGCCCGAGAATTCGGGTAATAAAGTGGCGTTGTGCGGGGTTTAGGAAATCGCTGTATCCGATGCATCATGCATGCGCTCATGCTGCACAGATCACAACGATTCATGAATGACCTACTAGACCTGATCGTCTTCTCTCCCGATCCCGGAGTGCGCGCGCACCGCGGCGCGGCGCTGGCGGAAATGGGCTTCTCGCCCCGGTTGTGCGAAGACTCCAATAACTTGTTCCGCCTGTTTCAGGCCCGCCGCACCCCATTGCTGGTGATGGAAGCCGAGCTGTCCGATCTCTGCATGGCCGTGGCTGGCCTGCGCGCCCTGGACACCACCGCGGGCATCGTCGCCATCTCCACCTTCGACTCGCCCGAAAATCGCATACTCGGCCTGCACTGCGGCGCAGACGTCTGCCTGCCCTCTGACGCGGGCGCAACGGAAATCGCGGCCGCGTTGCAGGCGCTGGTGCGGCGCATCCCCGCGCCTGGCCGGCGCGCCGTCGACGCCGAGCCGCGCCCGGCGCAGCCGGCGCCAGGCGACGCGGCAGGCAAATGGCAATTCCATGATGCGGCCTGGACGCTGGTCAGCCCGCAAGGCAAGCGCCTGGCCCTGACGCTGGCCGAGCGCGAGTTCCTGCTCAAGCTGACGGCTTCCGCCGACAAGCGCCTGCCGCGCGCCGACGCAGCCATCACCGATTCGCATGGCGGCCACGAATCGATGCGCCGCACCGACGTGCTGGTCAGCCGCCTGCGCCGCAAGGCCCAGGACCTGAACCTGGAATTGCCGATCCGCACCGTCTGGGGCTGGGGTTACGCCTTTACCGGAGAAATCTGAGGAGGCTGGCCCGGATCAGCGTACGCGCCGCCGCGGCGCCGCGCGGCGGGCGTATCATGCGGCGTACGAGGCCGACTCCCGGCCTGCGCCCCGCCACATCCCGATCTACGCGCCCCGACATGGAAGTCTACGAACGCCTGCAAGCCTTGCTTGCCCAGAACCAGGCCCGCTACCGCCTGATTGAACACGCCGCGGCCGGCCGCTCCGTCGAAGTCGCCGCGATCCGCGGCACCGAGGTCAGCCAGGGCGCCAAGGCGCTGGTCTGCCGCGTCAAGATATCCTCCAACCAGCGCCGCAACGTGCTGGCGGTGTTCCCGGCCGACAAGCAGGCCGACCTGGACGCCATTGCCCGCGCGGCCGGCGGCAAGAAGGCCTCGCTGGCGTCGCAGGACCTGGCGCGAGAACTCACCGGCTGCGAGATCGGCGCCATTCCGCCCTTCACTTTCAATCCGGACCTGCACCTGCTGGTGGACCCAAGCCTGCGCGAGCGCCACGGTGAAATCGTATTCAACGCCGGCCGCCTGGACGCCTCCATCCTCCTGAATACGGAAGACTACTTCCGGCTGGCCGCGCCCGACGAGGCGCCGCTGATCAAGGCCTGATCCCCAGGCCGCGCCACGAGGCCGCCGTGTTCCGTTCCTCGCTGAAACATGTCGCGCGCAACGCCAACATGCGTTGGCTGATGAGCCTGGCGCACATGGAGCCTTCGCCCGTCAGCCGCTGGGTGGCGCTGCGCGCCGCGCTGGCCATCGGCCTGCCTTCGGCGGTCGGACTCGCGCTGGACCAAAGCGCGGCGGCGGCCCTGGTTGCGCTAGGCGCGCTGCCCGCCATCACCGGCGACAACGGCGGCCCATACCGCAACCGCGCCCTGTCCATCGGCGCCACCGTGTTCGGCGGCGCGCTGGGATATTTCCTCGGCACCCTGATTGCAGGGCACGGACTGTGGACGTCCGCCGCCATGACGCTGCTGGTACTGGCGGCCAGCCTGGTCGGCACCTTCAACAACATCGCCGCCGTCTCCACGCTGCAATTCGCCGCCTATGTCATCGTCGGCGCCAGCCTGACGTCCACCCTGCCGCCCTGGCTGCCTTCGGTGCTGGTGGGAGCCGGCGGCCTGTTCGGCCTGGCGCTGACCCTGACGGGCTGGGTGGTCCACCCGACGGCGCCCGAGCGCGCCGCCGTCGCCATGGCCTACCGCAAGCTGGCGGCCATGTTCGCCGCCATCGGCACCTCGCACACCATGAGCGCGCGGCGCGACATGGAAGCGGCCATGACGACCGCCTACGACACCGTGCTGGCCGCGCGCCGCAGCGCGGCCGGCCCCTCCCCGCGACTGGCCCGGCTGGCGGCCCAGTTGCAAGCCTGTACGCCTCTCACCAACACCGCCCTGGAGCTGGCCCGCGCCGGACGCGTGCTGCCGCGCGACTGCGCGCGGGTCATGAACCGGCTCGCAGACCGCGTGGAAAACGACGCAACGCCGGACCCGCGCGAGGACATCGCGGCCTTGCGCCACGTGGACATGGCCCCCTTGGCCGACGCGCTGGCCCAAGTGCAGCCCCTGCTGGACGGCGGCGCGCTGTCCGAAGCCGACGCCTTTGCCGGCCTGCCGCCGGCGCGGCCGCGCACGCCCTGGCGCGTGCTGGCGCGCACTTACCGGCCGGGGCCGACCACCTTGCGCTACCTGGTGCGGCTGGGCCTGTGCCTGATCGCCGCCGAGGCCGTGGCGCTGGCGGCCTCGCTGCCGCGTTCCTACTGGGTGCCGCTGATCGTGGTGGTGGTGTTCAAGCCCAACTTCGGCTCGGTGTTCGCGCGGGCGCTGCAAAGCTGCGCGGGCAGCGTGGTGGGCGTGGCGATCAGCGCGACCGTGCTGGCGCTGGACCGCAACGGCATCGTCAGCCTGCTCACGGTGGCGGGGCTGGCGTCCCTGCTGCCTTGGTCGGTGCGGCGCAACTACGGCTTGTTTTCCGCCATCCTGCTGCCCATCCTGATGCTGCTGATCGGCGCGCTGCAACCAGGCAGCTGGCCCATCGCGCTGGCGCGCCTGATCGATGTGGCCGTGGCCGCCGGCATCGTGCTGCTGGTGGGCTACCTGCCATGGATACGGATAGAACGCGGCAACCTGGACAACGCGGTCGCCGCCGCCATGGACACGCTGGCCGCCTACCTGAACACGGTGTTCCAGGCCGATCCCACCAGCCGCCACGACCTGCGCGCCAGCGCCTACGCACGCCTGTCCGATCTGCGCATCGCCTTGCAGCGCGGGCTGTCCGAGCCGCGCCTGGTCAGCCGCCGCGCACTGGCCTGGTGGCCGGTGGAGGTCGCGCTGGAACGCGTGGCCAACGCCATTTCCGACACGGCCTGGTCGCTGCCCGCCGACCAGGCCGCGCCTAGCGCCGCGGAGCTGGCGCAACTGGCGGCCAGCCTGCACCAGATGAGCGCCGCCGTTGCGCAAGGCGCGGCCATGCCGGCCGCCGCCATCGCCTCGACCGCCCCCGCGCTGCGCGACGTGGCCGCCCAGATCGAAGCCTTGCGCGCCGCGCTGGCCGGCCCGGATTTCGCGGCCGCGCCAGGCAAAGCCATCCCCGACAAACCCGCCAACCAGGTCTGAACCATGTGTCTTGCCGTACTGGCCCTGCATGCCCTGCCGGGCATCCCCGTCCTGATCGCCGCCAACCGCGATGAATTCCACCAACGCCCCACCTTGCCCGCCGCGCAATGGCCTGACGCCCCCGAGGTCTACGCCGGCCGCGACGGCCTGGCCGGCGGCAGCTGGATGGGCGCGACGACCGGCGGACGCCATGCGCTAGTGACCAACTTTCGCGAGCCGGGCAGGATGATCGAGAACGCGCCTTCGCGCGGCGCGCTGGTCGAAGACTATCTGCGCGGCACGGTCTCCCCGGCCGACTACCTGGCGCAAGTGCATGCCGCCGGCCAGGCCTACAACGGCTTCAACCTGATCGTGGGCGATGCGCGCGAAGCCTGGTATCTCAGCAATCGCGACGGCGGCCCGCGGCACCTGGCTCCGGGCGTCTATGCCCTGTCCAACCATCTGCTGGACACGCCCTGGCCCAAGCTGGCGCGCACCAAGGCGGCTTTCGAGGCCGTGCTGCGCAGCGGGCCGCAGCCCGACCTGCCCGCGCTGATGGCCGCCCTGGCCGACCGCCAGCCCGCCGACGACGCCGACCTGCCCGCTACCGGCCTGCCGCTGGATCGCGAAAGGCTATTGAGCAGCCCGTTCATCGTCAGTCCGAACTATGGCACGCGCAGTTCCAGCGTACTGGCGCTGCGCGATGATGGCGCCGGACAGCTGGATGAAAGGCGCTTCGCCCCGGACGGCTCGGTCAGCGGCGAAAGCCGGCTGACATTTTCCTGGAGCGCGGCACGCGGTACGCTTACCTAGGCTGCGGAAACAATCGGTTGATATCGGAGACCCGCGGGTGCGAACTCCGCGCCGGCATGCGGGTCGAAATGTTCATGCGCGCACGACACCGCGCAGATCGTCCTATTCAGGAGAGTCTCATGAACAAGCGTTTAGAACGCTGCACCATGGCCGCCGCGATGGCGCTGGGCAGCATGGCCTTTGCCGGCGTCCTGTCCACCGCCCAGGCAGGCATGCCGGCAGTGCAGCAGCAGGGTTCGGTGCAATACGTCAGCGGCGGCATCGGCCTGGACGAATCCGAGGCCATGAAGGCCGCAGCCAAGGACTATCCGCTGGCGCTGACGTTCGCGGCGCAACGCGGCGGCCAGGCGGACTACGTCGCCAATGTCGCCGTCACCATCAGCGATGCGCAGGGCAAGTCCGTGCTGCAAACCACTGCCGAAGGCCCGTACATGCTGGTCAAGCTGCCGGCCGGCAACTACAGGATTTCAGCGACCTACAACGGCCAGGCCCAACAGCGCGAAGTCTCGGTGCAGAACTCTGGCACCGCGCGCGCCGTGTTCGAATGGAAGTAGCGGCTTTCATGGCCCGCGCTTGAAAGCGCGCGCCACGGCTTCGATTTCGTTGGTCCAGATCCCGCCCGCGTATCCCGCCGGCACGCGGCGTATGTCCTCGGGGGTGTCGATGCCCGTGGAATGGCCCTCGCCGGCGTAAGGACCGAGCAGGAACACGCTGCTGCCCGCCGTCTCCATGCGGTCCAGGAAGCGGCCGGGCCAGCCCCACAACCAGGGCGCGACGTTCACCGGCACCGTCAGCGCCATGCCGCGGCAGACCTGCGGAACGTGGCCGGTCCAGCCCGCGGCCGCATAGCGCAACAGGCAGGACTTCAGGTCCGAGCGCGTCAGCGTGCGCACGCCCGGCGCCAACTGGCGCAACCGGCCTACCGGCTCCTCGCCCCCATACACCATGATGTCTGCCCGCCTGGCCGGCGGCATGCCGTTGAGCACCGCCGCCAACGCCGCGCCCTCCTCCGCATCGCGGCTCTTGACGTTGATGAGAAAGCGCTGGCGCGGAAACGCCTCCAGCACTTCGGACAGCGTCGGCATCAGGCCCACGCCGCGCCCGCGGAACGGAAAGGTCTTGCCGCCATCGGCGGTATAGCCGTAGCCGATGTCCAGCGCCTTGAGTTCGGCCATCGTGTGTTCGCGCGTCGCGCCGCGGCCCTCGGTGCGGCAATCGACCGTCCAGTCGTGGAACACGGCGAACTGGCCATCGGTGGTGGGATGGACGTCGATCTCGACGATGTCCGCTCCGGCCTCGAAGCTCGCGCGCATGGACGCGATGGTGTTTTCCAGATAGCCGTGGGTGGGTTCGACGATGCGGGTCGCGGTGCAGGTGTCCCGCTCCAGGCCCGCCGCGTCGTAGCGTTGCGCGATGCCGCGATGCGCGAGCAGCGTCACCCGCGCACCGGGATCGGGCGCCGCCCAGTCAGCGTTGTTGATGTAGATGAAGCCTAGCAGCGCGATGGCCGCCAGTGCCGCGACACGCCGCTTGCGCATGGCGCCGTCCGTCAGACGCCCGCGAACAGGATCGCGATGATGAAGCCCACGCTGATGGCCCACACCAGCGAACGCAGCGCGCCCCAGCCCGCCAGGTACATGGCCAGATAGCCCAGCCGCACGCCCAGCCAGCAGGCCATCAGCGTGGCCACGTGCGCGGGCGGCGCCTGGGTATACAGCGCGAACAGCACCGCCGCGTAGAAGAACGGCAGCGATTCAAAGGTATTGGTCTGCGCCGCATTGGCACGCGCGCGCCAACCTTCCTGGCGTGCCAGCCAGGCGCGCGGATCATTGTTGTCGAACTTCTTTCCGCCCGCCTTGGCGACGATGGCCGACACGAAAGGCAGCACTGCCGCCGCCAACATCAACCACGCGATCATCTTCATAGTCTGGCTCCCAGGTATCCGGCAGGCGCCAGGATACCTGGGTTCGCGGCGCGGCGTCAGCACACGCGCTCAGCGGTCCGGCGCGCATGCCGTGCGGCCCGCAAAGAGCCGCGCGTTTACACTCAGCCCTTTCAACGCCCGTCCACGCCCGTGTCCGCGCTAAGCCCCTGGTCCGCACTGTTCATCGCCGCCGCCATGTTGTGGCCACCCGCCACCCGCCGCTGGGCGCTGGCGCCTCTCGCCGCCGCCTACGCCTGGGCCTGGAGCGATGGCACGATAGACGCCGTGGCGCTGGCCTCGCCTGCGTTGCTGATCCTGGCCGCCGTGCTGGTCCGGCCCGCATCGGGCGCGCTGGCGCGCACCGCCGGCCATGCGCTCTTCATCGCGCTGGCCGCGCTGCTGTTCCTGCACCTGCTGCCGGGCTTTCACAACCCGCAGGTCATCGCGCCAGCGCCACTGAGTCCGGACGCCGTGCCTTTCGGCATGTACCTGAACCTGGACAAGCCGCTGGTGGCGTTCTGGGTCGTGCTGGCGCTGACGCCGCCGATGGCGGGACTGACTCCGCGCGCCACGCTGTCGTCCGCGTTCCTGGCTTGCGCGGGCGCCGTCGCCATCTGCCTGGGCTGCGCGCTGGCGCTGGGCGTGGTCGGCTGGGCGCCCAAGTGGCCGCAATCGGGCTGGATCTGGCTGATCAACAACGCCTTGCTGGTGACCTTGGCCGAGGAGGCGCTGTTCCGCGGTTATCTGCAACAGCGGCTGACGGACTTGTGGCGCGGCCGCGCCTGGGGGTCGTGGGCGGCGTTGATCATCGCGGCCGTGCTGTTCGGCCTGGCGCATTACGCAGGCGGCTGGCAATGGATGCTGCTGGCCAGCCTGGCGGGCGCGGCCTACGGGCTGGCCTACAAATACGGCGGCCTGGCCGCTGCGGTGCTGGCGCACCTGGGCCTGAACGCGGCGCACTTCGGCTTGTTCACCTATCCGATGCGCGCCGTGTTCTGAATGCCGGACCCGCCGGTCAGGCCAGGGCCGGATAGTCGGTGTAGCCGCCCGGGCCCGGCGCATAGAACGTGGCCGGGTTGGGCCGGTTCAGCGGCGCCTTGAGTTCGAAGCGGCGCGCCAGGTCCGGATTGGCGATGTACTGCACGCCAAAAGCCACGGCATCGGCGCGGCCCGCGGCAATGGCGGCCTCGGCGGACTCGCGGCCGAATCCTTCGTTGGCGATGTACGTGCCGCCGAATTCGGCCTTGAGCATCGGGCCCAGGCTGTCGGCGGCTTCGTATTCGCGCACGCACAGGAAGGCGATGCCGCGCTTGCCCAGTTCACGCGCCACATAGCCGAAGGTGGCGGCCGGGTTGGAATCGCCCATGGTGTGGATTTCCCCGCGCGGCGACAGATGCACGCCCACGCGGCCCGCGCCCCACACCGATATACAGGCATCCACAGCTTCCAGCAGCAGCCGCGCGCGGTTCTCCAGCGAGCCGCCATAGGCGTCAGTGCGATGGTTGGTGCTGTCCTGCAGGAACTGGTCCAGCAGATAGCCGTTGGCGGCATGCACTTCCACGCCGTCGAAACCGGCCTCCATGGCCATCTTCGCGCCGTGGCGGTAGGCCTCGACCACGCCCGGAATCTCGGCCGTTTCCAGCGCGCGCGGCGTGACGTAGGCGCGCTCCGGACGCACGTGGCTGACGTGGCCGCGGGCGGCAATGGCGCTGGGCGCCACCGGCAGTTCGCCATCCAGGAACATGGGGTCGGAGATCCGGCCCACGTGCCAGAGCTGCGCGACGATCAGGCCGCCGGCCCGGTGCACCGCGGACGTGACCTTGCGCCAGCCCTGGACCTGTTCGGGGGTCCACAGGCCCGGCGTATCGGCATAGCCCACGCCTTGCGGGGTGACGGCCGTGGCTTCGGTCAGGATCATGCCGGCGCCGGCGCGCTGGGTGTAGTACTCGACCATCAGGTCGTTGGGCACGCGGCCCGGACTGGCGTGCATGCGCGTCAAAGGCGCCATGACGATACGGTTGCGCAGCGTCAGATCGCCTGCGCGCAGGGGTTCGAAAAGTTGGCTCATGCGTAAATCCTTGGCCCCGGATCAGGGGCCGCTGGCGGCGTAGCGGGGCTACATATCCTGGTTCAATTGCCGCAGGAACGCGGCAATGGCGGCTTCGTTGCGACGGTAGAAAATCCACTGCCCCACCTTGGTCGCCGAGATCAGGCCCGCGCGCTGCAGAACGGCCAGGTGCGAGGACACGGTGGACTGGGACAGTCCGCAGCGTTCGTCGATGTGGCCCGCGCATACGCCATGCTCGAAAGTATGGCCCGGGCGTTCCTCGAAGTACGCGTGCGGCGTCTTCAGCCAGGCAAGGATGTCGCGCCGCACCGGATTGGCCAACGCCTTGAGGATGGCGTCGGCGTCAATGGCCGGTAACGAGGCGGCTGGGTCGGAGCTGGAAGTGGAGACCGTCATATTGAAGTATCGCAATTTATCGAATCTTATATCGGAAGTATTCGATATATAGTCATGCCCCTGTGGCGGACAGGGCTTTATGGCCCCGGCATCCGCGCCCGGCCATCCGCCACGGATGCCCCCATAGCCGCCCTTCCCCTTCCTTCCGCGCCGCTCAGGCCACGAGCCTATCCAGCACCGACCACCCCGCCCGCGCCTCGATGGCTTCGCCCGCGGCCAGGCACAGGTCTTCGCGGAACCGCCCCGCCACCAGATGGACACCCATCGGCACACCGTCCGCCAGGCCGACGGGGACCGACAGGCCAGGCAAGCCCAGGATCGCGGTCGAGACCAGCGGGCTCTGCGCGCGCAGTATGTCGCCCATGGCCGCGTCGCCTTGCTGGTCCTGGTCGATCGGGAATGGACGCTCGAACGACACCGGCATGAGCAGGACGGGATAGCGGTCGAAGAATGCGCCCCACTCCCGCAGTATCGTGGTGCGCAGCGCCAGCGCCTGGATAAAGCCGTCCTTGTCCAGCGGCGAGGTGTGCGCAAGCATGCTGCGGTAGGCGCGCTGTATCGCCGCGTCGCCTGCACGCTCGATTTCGCGGCCCATGGAGCCGGACGCTTCGTTCATCAGCACGCTGCGCCATAGCTCGGCCGCTTCCTCGAACCTGGGCGGCGTTGCTGTTTCGACGATGTAGCCCGCGTCTTCCAGGTACTTTGCGGCGCGCAGCAAGGCATCCAGCACAGCGGGATCGGATTTCAGGGCCGAGGTGCCGCAGAACAGCGCCACCCGCCGGCTATCTCCAGGCTGGCGCAGGTCCAGCGGCGCGGGCACCCACCACGGATCGCGGGAATCGCCCGCCGACATGGCCTCCAGCCCCAGTCTCAGGTCGGCAATGTTCCGCGCCAAGGGGCCCTGGGTCGCGGCCAGTTGGGAAGCCACCGGACGCTCCGATTTCTGGCTGGCGTTGTAGGCCGGCACCCGGCCTTGCGAGGGCCGCAGCCCCGCCACGCCGCAGGCATAGGCCGGATACCGGATCGATCCACCCTGGTCGCTGCCATGCGCCAGCGGCCCCATGCCCAGGGCGGCGGCGACGGACGCGCCGCCGCTGGAGCCGCCCGGCGTGCGCGCGGCGTCGAACGGGTTGACGGTGCGGCCATGCAGGTCGTTGTCCGAAAACCAGCGCCAGGAGAATGCCGGAACGTTGCTGCGGCCGATCACGACCGCGCCGGCCTTGAGCCAGTTGTCGACGGCGGGATTGTTCTCCCTGGCAATGAGGTCCCGGTACGCGACGACGCCATTGGTCGTGGCCGACCCTGCCAGATCGGCGTTGGCCTTGATGGTGACCGGCACGCCATGCAGGAGGCCCAGCGGCGCGCCCCCGCGCACCGCGGCGTCGGCGGCATCGGCCGCCTTCAGTGCCTGGTCGGCGCAGATCTCGGTAAGCGGATTGAAGACCGGATTTAGCTGTGCCGCCCGCTGCAGGCAGCTCTGCACGGCCTCCCGGCTGGAAACTTCCCGCTGGCGGATGGCCTGGGCCAGATCGACGGCGCTCCAGCGCCAGAGTTCGTTCGTCATGATGGCTCCCTGTGGGGTTGAACGCAGTCAGTCGGCCGACGCGCCGGAGCGCTTGACCATCTCGCCCCACCGCGGGATCTCGCTGGCGATGAGGCTGGCGAACTGTTCGGGCGTGGACGGCGTCGCATCGACGGACAGCGTTTCGTTGAGCTTGAGCACCGCGGGGTCCTGCAGCGCCTTGGCGATGGCGCGATTGAGCTTGTCGATGATGGGCTTGGGCGTACCGGCGGGCGCGACGATGCCGCCCCAGGACACCACCTCAAATCCCTTCAAGCCGGATTCGTCGAGGGTGGGCACGTCCGAGAGGACAGGCACACGCGTGAGGCTGGTCGCCCCCAGCACCTTTACCTGTCCGGAGCGGATGAAGGGCAGCACGCCCGCGACGTTGTCGATCATCACGTCGAGCTGCCCGCCCACGATGTCGCCCACTGCCTGCTGGCCGCTCTTGTACGGGACGTGCAGCATGGTCGTGCCCGTCTCGCTCTTGAGCATTTCCCCGGCCAGATGGGCGCTCGATCCCACCCCCAACGAGCCGACGCTGACCTTGCCCGGATGCTGCCTGGCATAGCTGACCAGGCCCTGCACATCGCTTGCCGGGAAGTCGTTGCGGGCGATCAACACCAGGGCATTGCTGATGGCCAGGCTGATGGGCGCAAGGCTGCGTTGCGGGTCGTAAGGCAGCTTCGAGTACATGCTCTTGTTGATTGCCAGCGTGACCAGATTGCCGAAGCCTATCGTGTAGCCGTCCGGCGCCGCCGCGGCCAGCGCCTGCGTGCCGACAATACCGCCCGCCCCTCCCCGGTTGTCGACGATCACCGGTTGGCCGAGTTCGCGCCCCAGGGCGTCCGCGATCGGGCGTAGCACCACGTCGGGACCGGACCCCGCCACATACGGCACGATGAGCTTGACTGGCCGTTGGGGCCAATCAGCCTGCGCCGCGCCGGCGCCTGCCGCTCCCAGCAAGGCAAAACACAATGAAATGGCCTGACCTACACGACGGGGAAAGATCTGCATGGCTTGCTCCTGAAGTACGGGACTGCATGGTCTTGTCGTCGTGAAGCTTAGAGATCGCCCGCGCTGCGCATAAGGCTATTTCTTTGTTAAGGTGACAACTACAGGTTGTCGCTATCGAGAGGCACATGAAAGACCACCATCTCCGGGCCTGGCTGAAGGTCGCCGAGTTACGCAGCATCCGCGCCGCGGCGCGCAGCCTGCACTTGAGCCAGGCGGCGGTGACCAAGGCCATCAAGGAACTGGAAACGGAGCTCGAAGCGCCGCTGCTCACGCGCAGCCCCCAGGGCATCGAGGTCACCGAATGCGGCGAACACCTGACGGTGCGGGCGCAGCTTGCCCAGGCCCAGTTGTCCCTGGCGCGCCAGGACATCCGCCAACTGCTCAGCGGTGCGCAAGCGCGGGTAGCAGTGGGCGTGACGCCCATGGTGATGCTGAGCGTGCTGCCTGACGTGCTGAACGATTTCAGGCAGAGCATGCCCGCGGCCAAGCTCAAGGTTTCGGAAGGCCTGCTGGCCGCCGTCCTGCCGGCTTTGCGCAACGGCTCGCTGGATTTCGCGTTGGCGTCCGGCATGGCGGACAACCATGGCGGGCAGGAGTTCGATTTCGAGGAACTGCGGCCGCTGGAATTCATGGTCGCCTGCCGCCGCGGACATCCGCTGGCGGGCGCCACGCGGTGGCAAGACATCGCGGGCTGCGAATGGCTGCTCAACACCTCGGGTGGCAGCCACACCGACGCCTTTCTGCAAGGCCTGCGCGCAAACGGCCTGCAGCCGCCCGAACGCGTCATCGACTGCGATACGTTCGGCGTGATGTGGAACCTGATGGTCCGCAGCGACGCGTTGATCGTCTGCCCGGCGGGCATGCTAGAGATCCCGCCTTACGGCGCCGAAGCCAGCCAGATCCGCACCGAAGCGCCCATGCCGGTCGCCAGCATAGGCATCATGACGCTGCGGGGAACGCCCCTGTCGCTGGCGGCGTCCACCATGGCGGACCTGTTCCGCCGACGCATCCAGCGGCTAGCCCAGGCGGGTGCCGTGGCTACACGCCAGGCTGGCGGCGCGGCTTGAGGCTGTCGGCCCAGTCGCGCGCCAGGTCGCGGCGGGCGCGGCGGTTGACCAGGGCGGTGATGGCCATCGCGATGACGGCGCCCCCGGCCGCCAGCGCCATGTCCTTCTGTGCGTCCCAGATATCGCCCTGCGTGCCCAGATAGGCCGCGCCCAGGTCGCCGCCCACGGTGGCGGCAGCGCCCCACTCCAGCAGTTCGTAGAGCGCCGAGGTCGACAGCGTGACGTCCATGGGCAGGAAATACGCCCAGAAGCCGCGCACCTCGACCACGCGCAGGAAGATCTCGCGGATGGGATACGCCAGCAGCAAGCCGTAGGAAAAATGCACCACGCGGTCGAAATTGTTGCGTTCCCAGCCGACCATGCTGTTGAAACTGTGTCCCGTCAGCGCCCGCCACCAGTCGTCGTAAGGCACCAGCGAATAGGTGTAGTGCGCGCCGACGGCATGCAGGCACAGGTAAAGAAAGATCAGCGTGTACGAGGTGCGCGAAAACACGAACCAGCGCCGCGTAAAGAGCAGCGCCGCGCCGAAGGCCAGCACCAGCGCGTTCTCCAGCGCCCAGTCGGCGCGGTCATGCGGCGCAATCGCCAGCGCCGTCCATATCACGGCGAACAGCGCGCCCAGCGTGTACAGGTAGCGCCGGCGCGCATCGGCCATGGTCAGTCTCCCTGGACCCGGCCGCGCAGGCGTTTGACTTCGCCGTGCAGCACCTTGCGCTGCACACGGCGGCGCTGCGAGGCGCGGGTGGGCTTGGTCGGACGGCGCGGTTTGTCGGTGCGCGCCGCTGCGCGCACCATGGCAATCAGGCGTTCGATGGCTTCGGCGCGGTTCTTTTCCTGGCTGCGGAACGCCTGCGACTTGATGACGATGACCCCGTCCTTGGAGACGCGGTGGTCGCTCAGCGCGCACAGCGCTTCCTTGATTTCTTCGGGCAGGCTGGAGGCGCGCACGTCGAAACGCAGGTGCACGGCGCTGGACACCTTGTTGACGTTCTGGCCGCCCGCGCCCTGGGCGCGGATCATGGTGAACGCCAGGTCGCGTTCATCCAGATAGATGGAATCTTGGACGTGAAACATAGCCCGCAAGTATAGATGCGCCGCGCAAAGTAAAATAATGCGCTTTTGCCTGATTTATCCGGGGTCCGGCCTTATCCGGCCGCCGGCACCACCATGACTTACTCCGCCAAAGAAATCTTCAAGACGCTGCAGGGCGAAGGCGCCCACGCAGGCCGCGCGGCGGTCTTCTGCCGCTTTGCCGGCTGCAACCTCTGGACCGGCCGCGAAAGCGACCGCGCCAGCGCCGCCTGCACCTTCTGCGACACCGACTTCATCGGCACCGACGGCGACGGCGGCGGCAAGTTCGCCACGCCCGAACTGCTGGCCGACGCCATCGCCGCGGCCTGGGGCCCGGGCGCCAATGACCGCTACGTGGTCTTCACTGGCGGCGAACCGCTGCTGCAGCTGGACGCGCCGCTCTTGACCGCGGTGCACGCGCGCGGCTTCACGGTGGCCATCGAAACCAACGGCACCATCAAGCCGCCCGCCGGCATCGACTGGATCTGCGTCAGCCCCAAGGGCACGGCGCCCGTGGTGCTGGAACGCGGCGACGAGCTCAAGCTGGTCTATCCGCAGGCCAATGCGCAGCCCGAAGCCTTCGCGCACCTGGACTTCGAGCACTTCTTCCTGCAACCCATGGACGGCCCCGCGCGCGTGGCCAATACCGAACAGGCCGTCCAGTACTGTATGCAGCATCCGCAATGGCGGCTCAGCCTGCAGACCCACAAATACATAGGCATTCCATGATTCACCCTAGCCCCCTGCGGAGCGCGCCATGATTTCCGTGACCCGCAGGCTGGAATTCGACGCCGGCCACCGCATTCCCGACCACCGCAGCCAGTGCCGCAACCTGCATGGCCACCGCTATGTGCTGGAAATCACCCTGACCGGCGACGTGGTGCAGGCGCCCGGCGAGTCCGACAACGGCATGCTGATGGATTTCTCCGAGATCAAGCACATCGCCAAGACCCACATCGTGGACGTCTGGGACCATGCTTTCCTGGTGTATGAGGGCGACGCCGCCGTGCGCGGCTTCCTGGACAGCCTGCCCGGCCACAAGACCGTGGTGCTGGACCGCATCCCCACGGCCGAAAACCTGGCCGCCATCGTCTTCCAGACCCTGGCGCCGCACTATCACGGCCACTATGGCGCCGAACTGCGCCTGACCCGCGTGCGCCTGTACGAAACGCCCAACTGCTGGGCGGACTGCAACGGCTGAACGCCGGGGCGCGGCCGCCGCTGCCGCGCCCGTCCTTGCCGCGACACGGCCCCCTGGCTGCCGGTTTTCCATAGACGGAAAACCCGCCCCCTATTTTCCCGATTGAGAAAATCCATGGAGATAATCGCCATTTTCAATTATTAGTAAGCTAATAAATAGGATACAATCTATTCCATGAACACGCCCACCGACTCCCAGCTCATGGCCACCACCTCCGCCCTGATGGTCCTGTCGCGCGCCTATCGCGGCGCCGCCGACAAGGCCCTGGCCGATTACGGCCTCTCCCAGGCCACCGCCTGGCCCGTGATCCTGGCCGGCCGCCTGGGAGACGGCGTACGCCAGGGCGCGCTGGCCGAGGCGCTGGGCGTGGAAGGCCCCTCGCTGGTGCGCGTGCTGGATCACCTGGTCGCCGCCGGCCTGATGGAACGCCGCGAAGACCCGCACGACCGCCGCGCCAGGACCCTGCACCTGACCGACGCCGGGCAGGCGCTGCGCGCCAAGGTCGAGGACGTCCTGGTCGACCTGCGCCGCCACCTGTTCCGGGACGTAAGCGAAGCCGACCTGCAAGCCTGCCTGCGGGTCTTCGACAGCCTGAAAGTCACCCTGGGCCGCGGCGGCGCCGGCACCCAGCCACAGGACGAACAAGCGTGAAACTCCCCAACGTCCGCGAAGCCATCTTCTCGCTCAAGAGCTACCTGAGCGCCATCATGGCGCTCTACCTGGCCTACAGCATGGGATTGCCGCGTCCGTTCTGGGCCATGACCACGGCCTATGTCGTGGCCCAACCCTGGTCGGGCGCGGTGCGCTCCAAGGCGCTGTACCGCCTGGCCGGCACCTTCTTCGGTTCGGCGGCCACCGTCTACCTGGTGCCGCGGCTGTCGAATTCCCCGGTGGTCATGACCGCCGCCATGGTGCTGTGGGTGGGCGCCTGCCTGTACCTGTCGGTGCTGGACCGCACCCCGCGTTCGTACCTCTTCATGCTGGCGGGCTATACCGCCGCGATGATCGGCTTTCCCAGCGTGACGGCCCCCGCCCAGGTGTTCGACACCGCGCTCGCCCGCGTCGAGGAAATCAGCCTGGGCATCGTCTGCGCCACGCTGATCCACAGCATCGTGCTGCCGCGCGGCCTGGCCCCTGCCCTGACGCTGATGCTGGACAAGGCCGTGCGCGACGCCCGCAACTGGATGCACGACACGCTCAGCGGCCAGGCCACCGAGCAGAAGGACCGCGACCGCCGCGTACTGGCCAACGACATCACGCAGCTGCGCCTGATGTCCACCCACGTGCCGTTCGACACCAGCAACCTGCGCTGGACCTCGGGCGCGGTGCGCGCCATGCAGGACCAGATCGCGGCCCTGACGCCCACCGTGTCCGCCGTGGAAGACCGCATGCGCGCCCTGCAGGCCGGCGGCCAGCCGCTGCCGGAGCCCGTCACGGCCCTGCTCGCCGACATCTCCGAATGGATCAACGCCGGCGCGCAGGCCACCCACGAGACCGCGGTGCAGCTGCGCGCCGCCGCCACCCGCCTCACGCCTGAAATCGACAGCCGCTCCAGCTGGCGCGACGTGCTGCTGGCCAGCCTGATGACGCGGCTGCGCGAGCTGGTCGACACCTATGACGAATGCCTGGCGCTGCGCCGCGAGATCCGCGCGGGCCTGGCCGGCGCGCCGCTGCGCGCCCCGCGCTCCAAGCCCGCGCCCAACGCCGCGCTGCATCGCGACCGCGGCATGGCGCTGCTTTCGGCCCTGGCCGCGGGCGTGGCCATTTCGGTCTGCTGCGCCTTCTGGATCGGCACCGCCTGGAGCAACGGCGCCACCGCCGCGCTCATGGCCGCCATCTTCAGCTGCTTCTTCGCGTCGCAGGACAATCCAGTGCCCGGCATCATGCAGTTCCTGACCTACACGGTGTATTCGATTCCGCTATCGGCGCTGTACCTGCTGGGCATCATGCCCGCCATCCATTCGTTCGAGATGCTGGCCCTGGCCATGCTGCCCACGGCCTTCGTGCTGGGCATCTTCATTGCCCGGCCCGCCACCGCGGGCAAGGCCATGGCGATGCTGTTCGGCTTCCTGGGCACGATGGCGCTGCAGGATACCAACACCGCCGACATCGTGTCCTTCATCGACACGCAGGTCGCGCAGTGCATGGGCGTGGCCACCGCGGCCATCATCGCCGCCATCTTCCGCACCGTCAGCGCCGACTGGAGCGCGCGCCGCATCCAGGCCGCCAACTGGAAGGAACTGGAAACCCTGGCAAGCTCGCCGCGCGCGCCTTCGCGCCACACCTACGCCGCCCGCATGCTGGACCGCATCGGCCTCCTGCAGCCGCGCCTGGCGCTGGCCCAGCGTCCGGACGACCTGGTCGCCGCCGATGCGCTGAAGGATCTGCGCGTGGGCCGCGACATCACCGAACTGCAGCGCGCCCGGCGTCACCTGCCCATGGCCGAACCGGCCATCCAGCCGGTGCTGGACGGGCTGGCGAAGTTCTTCCACGCGCGCTCGGCCTGGCAGGTCGGCGAGAAAACGCCCGAATTCCTGGCGCAGATCGATCGCGCGTTGGCCAGCGTGACGGCCACGCCCCCGGGCGCCGCGGCCCGCGACCGGGCAGTCGTCGCGCTGGTGGGCCTGCGCCGCGCCTTCTTCCCCGACGCGCCCGACTACCAACCCGCCCATCCCACCCTGGAGGGCCAAGCATCATGATCGGCGAATTCAATCTTTATGGCGTCTATTTTCCCTGGCTGCTGGTGCTGGGCGTGGTGACCCTGGGCGTTGCCTGGGCGGTGCGCCGCGTGCTGGCCCGCGCCGGGCTGTACCGCCTGGTGTGGCACCCCGCGCTGTTCGACCTGGCGCTGTTCGTGGTGCTGCTGTACGGCGTATCCCTCATTTCCCCCTATTTACTCCAGAGATAAGCATGAAACTCCCCAATGCCCTGCGCCCCGCAGCCATCGGCAAGTTCGCGGTGACCGCCGTCGTCGTCGCCGCGGCCGCCTACGCCGGCTGGCAGCTCTGGGTGCACTATGAAGTCGAACCCTGGACCCGCGACGGCCGCGTCAAGGCCTACGTGGTGCAGGTCGCGCCGGATGTCTCCGGCCTGGTGACCAGCGTGCCGGTGCACGACAACCAGGACGTGAAGGCCGGCGACGTGCTGTTCGAGATCGACCGCGCGCGCTTCCAGCTGGCCTACGACCAGGCCCAGGCCTCGGTGCGTTCCGCGCAAGTGGCGCGCGACCAGGCGGTGCGAGACGCCAAGCGCAACCGCTCGCTGGGCCAACTGGTGGCCGCCGAGGCGCTGGAACAAAGCCAGACCAAGCTGCAGCAGACCGAAGCCGCGCTGGCCCAGGCCGAAGTGCAGCTCAACACCGCGCGCCTGAACCTGGAACGCAGCCGGGTGCTGGCGGTGAACGACGGCCGCATCACCAACCTGGACCTGCGCGCCGGCTCCTACGCCACCGCGGGCCGCGGCGTGATGGCGCTGGTGGATTCCGGCTCGTTCTACGTCGAAGGCTACTTCGAGGAAACCAAGCTGCCCGGCATCCATGAAGGTGATCCCGTCACCGTGACGCTGATGGGCGACTCGCACCATATCCGCGGCCACGTCGAAAGCATTGCCATGGGCATTGCCGACCGCGACCGCAGCACCGGCGCCAACCTGCTGCCCAACGTCAATCCCACGTTCAACTGGGTCCGCCTGGCCCAGCGCATCCCGGTGCGCGTGAAGATCGACGACGTGCCCGAAGGCGTGCGCCTGGTGGCCGGCCAGACCGCCACCGTATCGGTGGATTCCGGCCCTGCCCGCTCGCAGGACGAGGCGCACCAGCCGTCCTGATCACCACTTTTTCAACCCCTTACCCCTAATCGACGCACAGCCGTAACCGCCATGAACACCAGATACCTCCTGCCTCTTACGCTGGCCCTTGCGCTGGCCGGATGCGCCGCCGTGGGCCCGGACTACCAGGTGCCCCCCGGATCGGTGGCCGAGCGGCAGAGCGCGCAGGCGCCCTTCACGCAGGCGCGCGAGGCGGCGTTCCGGCAGGATGCGGTGCCCGGCCACTGGTGGCGTCTGTACGATGATCCCGTGCTGGATGGTTTGGTGGAGAAAGCCCTGGCCGCCAACACCGACCTGCGCGTAGCCAGCGCCAACCTGGAACGGGCCCAGGCCGCCGTGCGTGAAGCGCAGGCGCAGCAGCAGCCGTCCATCGGTGTCAATGCCTCGCCCACTTTCGGCCACGTGTCCGGCCTGCAGGAACTGCAGCCCGGCATCGATCCGCCCAACCGCTGGTCCTATTCCATGGGCGCCAGCGTGTCGTACCAGCTGGACCTGTTCGGCCAGATCCGCCGCGCCGTGGAAGCGGCCAGCGGCGACGAGCAGGCCGCGCAGGCCGCCTATGACGCCACCCGCGTCACCGTCGCCGCCGAGACCGCCCGGGCCTACGCCAATATGTGCGCGGCCGGCATGCAGCTGGCCTCCGCCCAGCATTCGGTACAGGTGCAGAAGCAATCGCTGGACGCGGTGGACCGGCTGCAACGCGCCGGCCGCGGCACCACGCTGGACGTGACCCGCGCCCGCAGCCAGCTTGAACAGCTGCAGGCCAACCTGCCGCCATTCCAGGCCCAGCAGCGCACCGCGCTGTACCGCCTGGCGGCGCTGACCGGCCAGACGCCGGGCCAGATCCCGCCCGCGCTGCTGCAATGCGCCCAGGCCCCGCGCCTGACCGAGACCATCCCCGTGGGCGACGGCGCCGAACTGCTGCGCCGCCGTCCGGACATCCGCCAGGCCGAACGCACGCTGGCCGCGGCCACCGCGCGCATCGGCGTGGCTACAGCGGACCTGTATCCGAAGATCTCTCTGGGCTTGTCGGCGGCCTCGGGCGGTCCGGCCGCCATGTTCGGCGACCGCGGCACCTTCAGCTGGAGCGTCGGTCCGCTGATCTCCTGGACCATCCCCAACACTGGCGCCGCGCAGGCCCGCATCGCCGAGGCCCAGGCCAGCACCAAGGCCGCGGCGGCGCGCTTTGACGCCACCGTGCTGAACGCCCTGCGGGAAACGGAAAGCGCGCTGGTGGTCTACGCGCGTCAGCTGGACCGCGACGCCGCCCTGCGCGCCGCGCGCGACCAGAGCGCCGAGGCCGCCTCGCAGGCCAGCCGCCTGTTCCAGTACGGCAAGACCGACTACCTGACCGTGCTGGACGCCGAGCGCACGCTGGCCAGCAATGAAAGCGCGCTGGCCGCCTCGCAGGCCGACCTCAGCAGCGACCAGATCGCGCTGTTCCTGGCGCTGGGCGGCGGCTGGGAAAAATGATCAATGCACCGGGGTGCCGTCGGGCGGCGTCTGGTTAAGACCCAGCGCGGCCTCCCAGCTGCGCAGCGGCACGCAGGTCTTCAAGCGCACGATGGCGCGCTCGATCAGCGCCGGATGCAACGCGTGCCCCACCTGGGTGGCGATGTCGATGGTCGAGTCGCCGTGCAGCTCGGTCAGGCGCGCCTGGGCGGCCTGGATGAGCTCCACGTTCATGATCGGATCGGCGGCGCCGTGCAGCAGGTGCAACGTGGTGAACTGCGGCGCGATCTTGGGCATCTGGGCATAGCGGCCCGAGAACGCGATGACGCGACCGGCGATGCCGTCGTGCGCCTGCACCAGTTCCAGCGCCATGATCGCGCCCTGCGAAAAGCCCGCCAGCGCCGTGTCCGACTGCAGCAGGCCGAAACGGGCCTGCGCCTCGCGCACATAGGTCTCCAGGGGCGGCAAGGCCTGCGCCACGCGTTCCGGGCGGTTTTCCTCGGTCACGCCGCGTACCGAGAACCACTGCCGGCCGTCGCCGCCGCCGTCGTAGGGCTCGAACCCCTGGGGCGCCAGCACCGCCGCGCTCGGGAACGCCGCGCGCACGGCTTTTGCCAGCGGCTCCATGTCGTCGGGGCTGCCGCCCACGCCGTGCAGCAGGATGAACAGCTGGCGCACGTCGACGCCGGCGTTGGGAAGAAATTCGATAGAAGTGGAAGACGCCATGAAACTGCTCCGTGCTGGCTGGGGCCGCCGAACGGCCCCGGAATAGCCGCATTGTAAAATGCGCGCCTTGAAGCAACCTTTGCCGCACCGCCACGGACCGGCTGGCTTGCGCGGCATTGCCTGGCGGGCAGGCCCGCGCGCCCGTGCCTGATGGTCCGCCGCCGCGGCAACTTCCTACCCCAGTAATGCAAACTCCGACGACAGAATCCGGCGCCACGCCTGCCGGCCAGAACCAGCTGCATCGCGTGCTCAAGGCGCGCCACCTCACGATGATAGCGTTGGGCGGAGCCATCGGCACCGGCCTGTTCGTGGCTTCCGGCGCCGCCATCGCCCAGGCCGGCCCGGGCGGCGCGCTGCTGGTCTACCTGGCCATCGGCCTGATGGTCTACTTCATCATGACCAGCCTGGGCGAACTGGCCACCTTCATGCCGGTATCGGGTTCCTTCTGCACCTATGCCTCGCGCTACGTGGACGGCGGCTTCGGTTTCGCGCTGGGCTGGAACTTCTGGATCAGCTGGGCCACGGTGGTGGCGGTGGACGTGGTGGCCGCGCAGCTGGTCATGGCCTACTGGTTCCCCGATACGCCCGGCTGGATATGGAGCGTGGCCTTCCTGACCCTGACCTTCGGCCTGAACGCCTTTTCGGCGCGCAGCTTCGGCGAAGCCGAATACTGGTTCGCCATCATCAAGGTCGTGGCCGTGCTGTGCTTCATCGGCGTCGGGCTGGCGATGCTGGTGGGCATCATCCACAGCGGCACGCCCGTGGGACTGGCCAACTGGTCGGTCGGCGACGCGCCCTTCGTGGGCAATGTGGCCACCTGGGTCGGCGTGGCGATGGTGGTGGCCTATTCGTTCCAGGGCACCGAACTGGTGGCCGTGGCCGCCGGCGAATCCGAAAATCCCCGCCGCAACGTGCCGCGCGCGATCAACCATGTGTTCTGGCGCATCCTGCTGTTCTACGTGCTGGCCATCCTGATCATCGGCCTGCTGCTGCCCTATACCGACCCGCAACTGCTGCGCAACGAAGTGGAAGACATCGCGGTCAGCCCCTTCACGCTGGTGTTCCAGCACGCCGGGCTGCTGTCGGCGGCCACCGTGATGAACGCCGTGATCCTGACCTCGGTGCTGTCGGCCGGCAATTCCGGCATGTACGCGGCGACGCGGATGCTGTTCAACATGGCGGTGGAAGGCCAGGCGCCCGCCCTGTTCCGGCGCGTGACGCGCAGCGGCGTGCCGCTGTATGCGCTGATGGCCACCGCGCTGCTGGCCTGCCTGTGCCTGTTCAGCCTGGTGTACAGCCCCAAGGCCGTCTACATCTGGCTGCTGAACTTCGCCGGCATGACCGAATTCATCGTCTGGCTGAGCATCGCCGTCAGCCATTACCGCTTCCGCCAGGGCTATGTGAAGCATGGCTACGACACCGCCGACCTGCCCTACAAGGCCGGCTTGTTCCCCTTCGGTCCGCTACTGGCCTTCGTCCTGTGCCTGGTGGTCACGCTGGGCCAGAACTACCAGGCCTTCCTGCAAGACCGCATCGACTGGATCGGCGTGATCTCCACCTACCTGGCGATCCCGCTGTTCCTGGCCTTGTGGATCGGCCACCGGCTGGTGCGCAAGTCGCACTGGATCCGGTACGAGGATATGCGGTTTTATGGCTTGGACCTGGATCGCGCGGCGGGTGTGGCGGCCTCGGCAGCTACTAGTGAGAACGCCCGCGCTTAGTTGCGATCCGCCTGCCTGAAGCAACTAAAATCGTATCCAACACGGCCCACCCCTCTGCATCGAAAGGTGTACGGGTGGGTTTTCTTTTAGTTCGCGGCATGCTCCGCCCCTTTTAAATACTGTACATATATACAGTTATAATGGCTCATCGGCCACTTCCACCGGGTTCCTATCTCCCGGCAACCGATTTGCCATGCAGTCCCCAGAACGTATCCATCCCGCGTTGTGGCGCGCCACCCAGTTGGCTCAAGGCGCCGCCCGCACCCTGCCCACCGGGCATGCCGCGCTTTCGGCCGAGCTGCCAGACGGCGGCTGGCCGCTGGGTTCCCTGAACGAATTGCTGGTCCCGCACCCCGGCATCGGCGAAATCCGCCTGCTGCGTCCGGCGCTGGCCCAACTGGAAACGCGCCGCGCCATTGCGCTGGTGCAGCCACCGCACGCGCCCCACATCGCCAGCTGGATGAGCTGGCGGCTGGATCCCCGTCAATTGCTCTGGGTGGCGCCGGAAAAACCCGTGGACGCGCTCTGGGCCGCCGAACAGATCCTGAAGAACGGCAGCTGCGGCGCCCTGATCTGCTGGCTGCCTCATGTGCGCCCCGAATCCCTGCGCCGCCTGCACCTGGCCGCCCAGGCCAGCGACCTGCTGTTCATCGCGGTGCGCCCCAGCAGCGCGGCGCAGAACGCCACGCCCGCGCCCTTGCGGCTGGCGCTGGCGCCGGCCGCGGGCGGCCTGTCCGTCCATATCCTGAAGCGCCGCGGGCCCGCCTGCGACACGCCGCTGTACGTGGGCCTGGACACCGGCGCCACCATTCCTGTTTCTCCCCGCCATGCGCCTCTGGATCGCCGCCTTCCTGCGCTGCCTGCCGCTGGACGCACTGCGCCCGCACTGGCCGCTTGAGGGGCAGGCATTCGCGGTCCTGGAACAGGAACGCGTCGCCGCCCTGACGCCCGCCGCCCGCCGCGCCGGCGTCAAGCCGGGCATGCGCCGCGCGGGCGCGGCCGCCATCGCTCCCGAGGTCGAGCTGCTGCCCCGCGATGCCCAGGCCGAGTCCGAAGCCTTGCAGGGCGCGGCGCTGGCGCTGCTGCAATACACACCCGAAATCGCCCTGGCCGACGGCGACACGCTGCTCCTGAACGTGAGCGCCAGCCTGATGCTCTTCCGCGGCCCCAAGGCGCTGCACCGGCGGGTCGCCGCCACCTTGCGCGCCCTGGACCTGCACGTGTCGCTAGGCATGGCGCCGACCGCCGCCGGCGCCTGGCTGCTGGCGCGCAGCCCCGGCCGGCGCGCGCCCCGCCGTACCCTCACGCTGCCCACGCTGACCCGGCGGCTGGACTCCCTGCCGCTAGCCCTGCTGCCGCAGGCGCAGGCCCGCCGCGACTGGCTCGACGACATCGGCTGCCATACCCTGGCGGACCTGCGCGCCCTGCCGCGCGCGGGGCTGCAGCGGCGCAGCGCCCCCGAACTGCTGCAGGCCCTGGACGCCGCCTACGGCCTGACGCCCGAGCTCCACCGCTGGGTCGAACCGCCACACCAGTTCTCGCGCCGCATCGAACTCACCGACTACGTCGAGCACACCGACGCGGTGCTGGCGGTGGCGCGCCGCCTGGCCGAACAGCTGGGTGGCTGGCTCAGCGCCCGGCAACTGGCGGTACGCCGCGTGGTGCTCAGCATGGAACACGAACGCGGTCGCCACGCCCGGCCGCCCACCGAACTGGAACTGGCCCTGGCCCAGCCGGTCTGGCAGGCGCCGCAGATCCTCCACCTGCTGCGGGAAAAGCTGGCGCGCTTCACACTGGAAGCGCCCGTGATCGCCGTGGCGCTGCTGGCGCCCGACACGGTCGAGCAGCCCGCCGCCAGCACCACCCTGTTCCCCGAGCCCGGCGGCACGCCTGCCGACCATGCCCGGCTGCTGGACCTGCTGGTGGCGCGGCTGGGCCGCGACCAGGTGCGCCACGCCCACCCGGTACCCGACCACCGCCCCGAGGCCGCCAACGCCTGGGGCGACGCGCTGTCGCCGCCCCAACGCCCCGCGCCCCTGCCCGCCCTGCTGGACCGCCCCTTCTGGCTGCTGGACCCGCCGCTGCCCTTGAAGCTGTCCGGCCACCGGCCGCAATACGGCGGCCAGGCGCTGCGCCTGATGCGCGGCCCCGAACGCATCGAAAGCGGCTGGTGGGATCCGGCCTTGACCGTGCGCGACTACTTCGTCGCCGAGGACGCCGCCGCCGCGCGCTACTGGATCTACCGCGAGCGCGACGACGAGCACGCCCGCTGGTTCCTGCATGGGCTCTACGCCTGAAACGCCATGCGCATGGACGACGACGACACCCCCGGCATCCTGGCGCAGTTGCCCGGCTACGCCGAGCTGCAATGCCAGTCCAGCTTCTCTTTCCTGCAGGGCGCTTCGCACCCCGAGGAACTGGTCGAACGCGCCGCCGAACTGGGCTACGCCGCGCTCGCCATCACCGATGAATGCTCGCTGGCGGGCGTGGTCCGCGCCCACGTAGAGGCCAAGGCCCGCAAGCTGCCGCTCATCATCGGCGCCACCTTCCAGCTGCGCGCCGCGCCCGACGCCGCGCCACTGGGCCTGACCCTGCTGGCGCAGACGCGCGAGGGCTACGGCAACCTGTCCGAACTGATCACCCTGGCCCGCACCCGCGCGCCCAAGGGCGAATACCAGCTGGCGCCCGAAGACCTTACCCACCCGCCCGCGGGCCACGCCCATCTGCGCCACCTGCCCGAATGCCTGGCCATCCTGAGCCCCGCCTACGGCACCGATGCCGACCGCATGGCCGAGCAGGCGCGCTGGCTGGCACGCGTCTTCCCCCACCGCGCCTGGGTGGGGCTGACCTTGCTGCACCGCTCGCGCGACGACCTGCACCGCGCCGCGGTCGAGCACGCCGCGCAGGCCGCGGACCTGCCCATCGTGGCGCTGGGCCAGGTGCAGATGCATCTGCGTTCGCGCAAGCCGCTGCACGACACGCTGACCGGCATCCGCACCCGCCAACCGGTATCGCAATGCGGCTATGAACTGTCCGGCAACGCCGAACAGCACCTGCGCACGCGCATGCGCCTGGCCAACCTGTACCCGCCGCAAGCGCTGGCCCAGACGCTGGCCGTGGCCCGCCGCTGCGCCTTCTCATTGGACGAGCTGCGCTACGAATACCCGGATGAAATCATTCCGCGCGGCCACACGCCGGCCACCTATCTGCGCCAGGAAACCCTGGCCGGGGCCGCCCGCCGCTTTCCTTCAGGCACGCCGGACAGCGTCACCGCGCAGATCGAAAAAGAGCTGGCCCTGATCACGGACCTGCACTACGAAGCCTATTTCCTCACCGTCTACGACATCGTCCAGTACGCCCGCGGCGAGGGCATCCTGTGCCAGGGCCGCGGGTCCGCCGCCAACTCCGCGGTCTGCTACTGCCTGGGCATCACCGAAGTGGATCCGGTGCGCGGCAACAACCTGTTCGAACGCTTCATCAGCAAGGAGCGCAACGAGCCGCCCGACATCGACGTGGACTTCGAGCACCAGCGCCGCGAAGAAGTCATCCAGTACATCTACCGCAAGTACGGCCGCGAACGCGCCGCGCTCACCGCCGTGGTCATTTCCTACCGGCCGCGCAGCGTGCTGCGCGATACCGGTTGCGCGCTGGGCGTGGACGCAGGCGTCATCGACGCCGTGGCGCGCGCCCACCAATGGTGGGACGGCAAGAAGGAAATGCTGCGCACCCTGGGCGCCTGCGGACTGGACCCGGAATCGCAGGTGGCGCGCCAGTGGGCGGCGCTGGCGCAGACCCTGATGGGCTTTCCGCGCCACCTGTCGCAGCACCCCGGCGGCTTCGTGATTTCACGCGGCAAGCTGTCGCGTCTGGTGCCCATCGAAAACGCCGCCATGGCAGACCGCAGCGTCGTGCAATGGGACAAGGACGACCTGGATGCGCTGGGCCTGCTGAAAGTGGACGTGCTGGCGCTGGGCATGCTGTCGGCCCTGCGCCGCACGCTGGAGCTGGCTGGCCAGCGCCGCGGCCAACCCTTGCGGCTGCAGGACATCCCCGCCAGCGACACGCCCACCTACGACATGATCTGCGACGCCGACACCATAGGCGTGTTCCAGATCGAATCCCGCGCCCAGATGACCATGCTGCCGCGGCTGCGTCCGCGCGAATACTACGACCTGGTGGTGCAGGTGGCCATCGTGCGCCCAGGCCCGATCCAGGGCGGCATGGTCCATCCCTACCTGCGCCGCCGCCAGGGCAAGGAACCCGAAACCTATCCCAGCGAAAAAGTGCGCGGCGTGCTCAGCCGCACCATGGGCGTGCCCATCTTCCAGGAACAGGTCATGCAGATCGCCGTGGTGGCCGCCGGCTTCACGCCGGGCGAATCCGACCAGTTGCGCCGCTCCATGGCGGCCTGGAAGCGCAAGGGCGGCGTGGACAAGTACCGCAGCAAACTGGTCGGCGGCCTGCTGGCCCATGGCTACAAACTGGATTTCGCCGAGGCGCTGTTCCGGCAGATCGAAGGCTTCGGCGAATACGGCTTCCCCGAAAGCCACGCCGCCAGCTTCGCCCTGCTGGCCTATGCCAGTTCTTGGCTCAAGCGGCACGAGCCCGAAGCCTTCCTGGCCGCCCTGCTCAACTCCCAGCCCATGGGCTTCTACGCCCCCGCGCAACTGGTGCAGGACGCCCGCCGCCACGGCGTCTGCGTGCTGCCGGCGGACGTCACGGTCAGCGGCTGGGACTCGGCCCTGGAGACCCTGCCCGACGGTCATCCTGGCGCCCGCCGGCCCCCCCATCCGCACGCGCCCGCCGCCGACGGCACCCGCCCCGCCGTCAGGCTGGGACTGAGCCTGATCCAGGGCATGCGCGAAGACGCCGCCCGGCGCATCGAGGACGCGCGCGCCGCCTCGCCCTTTGCCGACACCGGCGACCTGGCCCGCCGCGCCGCGCTCACCCGCCATGACCTCAACGCGCTGGCCGCTGGCGACGCCCTGCGCACGCTGGCCGGCCATCGCCGCCAGGCCAGCTGGGAAGCCGCCGCCAGCGTGCAGAGCCGCGACCTGCTGCGCGACGCCGCCATCCAGGAAACCCAGGCGCCACAGCTGTCCGCCCCGTCCGAGGGCCAGGCCGTGGCGGCCGACTACCGCAGCGTGGGCCTGACGCTGCGCAGCCACCCGGTGGCCTTGCTGCGCCCCCAGCTCGCGGCGCGCAACTTCCAGCCCGCCTCGGTGCTGAACAGCTACCCCGACAAGCGCGTGGCCCGCGCCTGCGGCATCGTCACCGTGCGCCAACGTCCCCAAACCTCCAAGGGCGTGATCTTCGTCACGCTGGAAGACGAGACCGGCCCCGTCAACGTGGTCGTGCGCCCGGAACTCATAGAACGCCAACGCCGCGAATTGCTGGGGGCCTCGCTGCTGGGCGTCTACGGGTCCTGGCAAAGCGTGGACGGCGTGCGCCACCTGATCGCGCAGCGGCTGGTGGATCTGTCCGACCTGCTGGGCGGGTTGAACACCCAGAGCCGGAATTTCCACTGACCGCTGCGGCCGCCGTTCAATCGCCGAACAGCGTGACCATGTCCAAGGCCTGCGCCATGGCCTGGTAGCCGGCATCGTTGGGATGCAGGCTATCGCCCGAGTCATACGCGGGCAGCAGCCGCGCCGGATGCGCCGGATCGCGCAGCACCGCGTCAAAATCCACCACCGCGTCGAACACGCCGCTTTCGCGGATCCAGCGGTTCACCTCCCGCCGCACCGCGTCCTTGGTCGGGTTGTAGTGGCCCGACAGCGGCGTGCCGTGCAAAGAGCCTTCATACGGCGCAATGGTGCCGCCGACGATGCGCACGCCGCGCAGGCGGGCCGCCTCCGCCAATTGCCGGTAGCCCTCGGTCAATCTGGCCGCCGTCATGGGCGCGTCGTCCGGCGCGAAGCCGCTGTCCGGCCAGCCGATGTCATTGATGCCCAGCATCATCACCACCGTGCGCACGCCCGGCTGCGACAGCACGTCGGCGTCAAACCGGGCCATCGCGTTCACCCCCATCTTGTCGCCCCAGACCCGCGCGCCCGAAATGCCCGCGTTCGCCACGCCCACGCCCTGCGGCGCCAGGCGGCGCGCCAGGAAGTCCGGCCAGCGGCGGTTGGCGCCTGGCGTCGAGCCGTTGCCATCGGTCAGGGAATCCCCAAAGGCCACCACCACCGGCACGCGCTTCGGGCTTTCCACCCAGATCCCCGCCAGGAACGCCCGGCCTTGCAGCGCCTGCGCCTCAGGCAGCTCCGCCGCCGCCGTGGCATTGCCCCGGACCAGGACGCCGGTCTGCTGCGCGCCCCAATGGAAGGTCGTCACCGGCGTCGCCTGCGGGAAGTAGAGGCTGACGGCCAGTTCGGCCAGCGTGGATACCGGCAGGTCCACCGGATCGCTGACCGCCTGCGCCCCCGGCGCCACCGTCACGCTTGGCCGACCGCCAAAGGCCAGCCCGCGGCTGGACGCCGGACGGATCCTGGACTGGCCCGAGGCCAGCGCCACGCTGGCCGCCCCAATCTCCAGGGGCTGAGTCCCATAGCGGTTGGACAACACCACCCGCAAGCGCGGTCCGCCCACGCTGAGCATCAAGGTCTGGCGCAGAGTCTGGTCGCGCAATTCGGCCGGCATTTCCGTGGGCAGCACGAAGGAATCCTCCCACAGCGGTTGCGGACTGGCGAACCAGGAGCTGACCCAGCTGGAACGCGCGACATCCGACTGAACAGGCGGCTGCGCGGCGGCGGCCACGGACGGCCCCAGGACCGCAAGGCCCGCGGACAGGGTAGCGGCAGAAACCAGGGAAAAAGGATTGAAGCGGTTCATGACGACTCCAGAAAAAGAGAAAGTGACGTCACGATAGGTTCTTCCCAATTCCACCGGTAGAACCCTAAACTGCATACCTCTTCTTCCAAAAAGGAATGACCTTGGACACCCTGCGCGCAATGCGGGCCTTCGTCCGCGCCGTGGAGCTGGGCACCTTGTCCGCCGTCGCCCGCGAACAGGCCCTAAGCCAGCCCGCCCTGAGCAAGATCGTCGCCGCGCTGGAAAAGGACCTGAACGTGCGGCTGCTGGAACGCAGCACCACCCGCGTCGTGCCCACCGAACAAGGCAAGCGCTTCTACGAACGCGCCACGCGGGTGCTGGAGGAATACTCCGAAGCCGTCGCCGACGCCCGCGGCCAGACCGAAAAGCCCGCCGGCTTCCTGCGCATCAACGCGCCCGTGGCGCTGGGCCAGTTCCGCCTGAACGCGCTGGTCCGCGAATTCCTGGACGAATACCCCGACATCCAGGTCGAACTGATCCTGAACGACCGGTTCGTGGACCTGGTGGAAGAAGGCGTGGACGTGGCGCTGCGGCTGGGCGGCAATCTGCCGCCCAACGCCATCGCCCGCAAGACAGCCTTATCGCCGCGCTACCTGGTGGCCGCCCCCTCCTACCTGGCGCAGCGCGGCAAGCCCCGCGCGCCCCGCGATCTGGCCGCGCACGAATACGTGCGCTTTGCCTGGCTGGCTGCCGGCGACACCCTGGAACTGCACCAGGGCGCGACCCTAGCCACCGTCCAGACCCAGGGGCGCTTTCGCGTCAACAACGCCCTGGCCATCCGCGAAAGCCTGGCCATGGGCGCCGGCATCGGCCTATGCCCCGCGTGGCTGGTGCAGGACCTGATCGCCAGCGGCGAACTGCTGCGCGTGCTGCCCAAATGGAGCGCCACGCCGCAAGAGGCCTTCCTCATCTATCCGTCGCGCCGCTACCAGTCGTTGCGGGCGCGGCTGCTGATCGACTTCCTGAATGACCGGCTGGCCAGCCTGCCCGGCATGCAAACACCTTAGCCGCAGACGGCGCGCACCAGATTCCGGTAGATATCGCGCGCGCCTTCCAGCTGCTCCAGCGCGATGGATTCGTCGATCGTGTGGGCGTCCTCTTCGTTGCCCGGCCCCAACCCTATCGTCGGAATGCCGCGGCGTCCGGCCGATTCCGAGCCGTTGGTGCAGAACGCCCAACTGCCCACCACCGGGTCCCGGCCGCTGGCGCTGACCGCCGCGCGCGCAGCCTGCAACAAGCCGGCCTGCGCGTCGCAACGCCAACCCGGCAACCAGCGCGGCGGCGTGGCGTGCTGGCCGGTATAGGTCGCCACTTGATCCTCGCTGACCCGCAAGGTGAAGTCGGACAGGCCGTGCGCCGCCAGATGCCCGCGGATCTGCGCCAGTACATCCTCCGGGCGTTCGCCCGACACGGTGCGCCGGTCAAAGCGTATCGTCGTCGAGATCGGAATCATGGAGATCGACGGATAGGGATGCGACACGATGTCCGTCGGCACCAGCAGCGCCTGGCCCAGCACCTCGTCGTGCGGCAGCGGCAGGCTCTCCAGCGCGGCCAGCGCCCGGGCCGCCGCATGCAGGGGATTGACACCGATATGCGGCGTCGCAGCGTGCGCCGGCTTGCCGTGGAAGGTCAGCAGCAGTTCCACCCGCCCCTTCTGGCCTGCCTTGATCTGCAACTTTGACGGCTCGCAGATGACCACCGCCTGCGGCGTGCAGAGGTCCAGCACCGAAGCCAGCGCATGCCCTTCGATGACTTCCTCCAGCACGCTGGCCGACACCGCCACGCGGTGCTTCAAGCCATCCCGCGCCGCCTCCGCCACGCCGCAAATCGCCGCGGCAATGCCGCCCTTCATGTCGGTGCTGCCGCGCCCATACAGCCGCCCATCCCGGATTTCGGCGCCGAACGGATCGAAGCGCCAGTCGCCCGCCACCGGCACCACGTCCATGTGCCCGTCGAACAACAAGGCCACGTCCGCATCCTCGGGGCCGATCAGCCCCAGCACCGAGCCATTGCCATCGGTCGTGACCGAACTGAACCCCGCCTCGCGCATGGTCGCGGCCATCAGCGCCGCCATCTCGCCTTCCTTGCCGGAAAGGCTGGGAATGCGCACCATCGCCTGGGTCAACGCAACTACGTCCAGAGTCATCATCATTCCTGTCTGAAAGTGGCGGGCGCGGCGCGCCCGCCGATGTAGAGAAGCCGCCTACCGGGCCTACCGGTTGACCAGGCTCTTCGGCACGCGGTACACCAGCACCGCCCCGATCAGCGTGAAGCTGGCCAGGAAGTACATGCCCCAATCCGTCGAACCGGTCAGATCCTTGATCCAGCCGATCGCATAGGGGCTGACAAAGGCCGCCAAGCCGGCGAAGGAATTGATCCCGGCGATGCCCGCCGCGGCGCTCTTGCCTTCCAGGAACGCCGTCGGCAGGCTCCAGAACAAGGGCGAGCACACCATGCAGCCGGCGGCCGCCACCGACAGCATGGCCACGGCCAGCACCGGGTTATGGCTGAACAGCGTGCTCAGCGCCAAGCCCGTCCCGCCCACCAGAAACGGCACGATCATGTGCCAGCGGCGCTCGCGCACTGCATCCGAATGGCGGCACACCAGCACCATCGAGATCACCGCGCAGACGTTCGGCACCGCCGTCAGCAGGCCGATGTCCAGCAGCGACACCACGCCGGTCGAACGGATCACCGACGGAATCCAGAACGCCAGGCCCGACAGGCTGGATACCGTGCAATAGCAGATCAGCGCCATATGCACGACGCGCCGGTCCTTGAGCAAGGTCAGCATCGATACGTGTTCGGTCTTGGCGGTCTTCTCGCTCTGCAGGTTCTGGCCCAGCCGCGACTTCTCCGAAGGCGACAGCCAGCGCGCGTCGTCGATGCGGTCATCCAGGTACCAGAACACCGCCAGGCCCAGCAGCACCGAAGGGATGGCCTCGATGATGAACATCCACTGCCAGCCGGCCATGCCGTGCGTGTCATGGAAAGCCTCCATCACCCAGCCCGACAGCGGCCCGCCCAGGATGCCCGCGAACGGCACCGCCGTCATGAACACCGCCACGATCTGGCCGCGCCGGTTCGACGGAAACCAATAGGTCAGGTACAGGATGATCCCGGGATAGAACCCGGCCTCGGCCGCCCCCAGCAGGAAGCGCAGGATGTAGAACTGCGTCGGCGTCTGCGTCAGGGCCATGGCGGCCGAGATGATGCCCCACAGGATCATGATGCGCGCCAGCGTCTTCTTCGCGCCGATGCGGTGCATCAGCACATTGCTCGGCACCTCGAACAGGAAATAGCCGATGAAGAAAATGCCCGCGCCCAGGCCGTACACCGTTTCGCTGAACTTCAGGTCATCCAGCATCTGCAACTTGGCAAAGCCGACGTTCACCCGGTCCAGGAACGCCGCGATGTAGCACACCATCAAGAACGGCAGCAGCCGCCACGCCACCTTCCGATACAGCGCATCATCCCGCGCCGCCAGGGGATCCTTGTCTGCGGCAACCGGAGGCGCCGCAATGCTCTCGACTGACTGGTCCATATTTTCACCTTGGGGTCTGTATTTTTTTAGGCCGAACGTTCCCCTGCAGGCGCTCGGGGCGCCCGCATGCTGTTTTTTATGGGAAGGGAACGTCCGGGCCGGTTATGCGGACGGTCTATCGACAGTCCGCGCTGGCCGCGCCGCAGGTCAGGCGGTTACCGCCACCTCCGGCGCAGGTTCCACCGCGCCTCTGCGTTCCGTGATCAGGCCGTAAGCCTCGGGACGCCGGTGGCGGTCGAAATTGAAAGTCGTGCTCTTGTAGGACAGGCACAGGTCCAGGTCGCAGCGCGCGATCGCCAGCTCATCGCCCTTGGTCGAGCAGGCGGCAACGATCTCGCCCGACGGCGCGATGATGCAGCTGCCGCCGATCATCTCGCAGCCCTCTTCCTTGCCGGCCTTGGCCACGCCCACCACCCAGGTGCCGTTCTGATAGGCGCCCGCCTGCATCACCAGATGGTTGTGGAACATGGACAGGTCGTCATGCTCGGGCGCCGGCGGGTTGTGCACCGGCGTGTTGTAGCCGAGCAGGATCATTTCCGCGCCTTGCAAGCCCATGACCCGATAGGTCTCGGACCAGCGACGGTCGTTGCACAAGGCCATGCCCATCACGCCGCCAAAGCCGCGCCAGACATCGAACGATGCACCCGGCTCGAAATAGTGCTTCTCCAGATGCTGGAAAGCGCGCCATGGCTCGTGTTCGGCATGCCCGGGCAAATGCACCTTGCGGTACTTGCCGATGATTTCGCCGTTCTGGTTCACCAGGATCGACGTGTTGAAGCGGCGCTTGACGCCCTGCTCCACCGCCAGCTCCGCATAGCCCAGGTAAAAGCCTATGCCCAGCTTGCGCGCGGTCTCGAACAGTACCCGGGTCTGCGGACCCGGCATCTCGCTTTCATAGAACGCGTCGATCTCGGCCGGATCTTCCATGTACCAGCGCGGGAAGAAAGTCGTCAGCGCCAGCTCCGGAAAAACCACCAGTTGGCAACCCATGGCATGGGCCTGGCGCAGATGCGCGAGCAGGCGCTCGACGACGTCGCGACGCGAGTCGCTGCGCTGGATCGGCCCCAGCTGCGCGGCCGCGACATTGATGATGCGTGACATGTTCAGTCTCCTACGGTTTCATTGTTCTGCGAGTTCGAGCATCAGTTCCAGCAACACGCCGGCGCCCGCCTCGATATCCTGGTCCTGCGTGAATTCAGCGACGTTGTGCGACAGCCCGCCCACGCTGGGCACGAACACCATGCCCGTAGGGCACATGCGCGCCAGCATCTGGGCATCGTGTCCGGCGCCGCTGGGCAGCCGCCGCACGCGGTGCCCGCGGCTGCGCGCGATGTCCTCGACCCGGCCGACGATGGCCTCGTCGAACGCCACCGGCGCGAAATCGGCCAGCACCCGATGGCTCAGTTCCACCCCCTCAGCCGCCGCAGCCTGCGCCGCGTACGTCATGCAGCGCGCAATCGCCTCCTGCAAGGCCGCACCGTCGGTGTTGCGCAGGTCCAGCGTGAAGGTCGCGCGGTTGGGAATGACATTGATCAGGTTGGGAAACAGATTCACCTGCCCCACGGTCGCCAACTGGCCCGCCCCCAACTCGACGGTCAGATCCCGCGCAAAGCACGCGATGCGCGCCGCCACGATGCCGGCGTCATGGCGCAACCCCATCGGCGTGGTGCCGGCATGGTTGGACACGCCGCGCACGGTGAACTCGATCCAGTGGATGCCCTGCACGCCCGTCACCGCGCCGATGGTGTAGCCCTCGTGCTCCAGCACCGGTCCCTGTTCCACATGCAGTTCGACAAAGGCGTGCACCTGGTTATTGCCTACCGGGGCCGTCCCGGCATAGCCGATGCGGGCCAGGTTCTCGCCCACCGTAGTGCCGTCTATGCCGACCGTGGCCAGCGCATCCTCCAAGGCCAGGTCACCCTGGAACACCAGGCTGCCCATCATGTCGGGCGCAAAGCGCGCGCCTTCCTCGTTGGTGAAGAACGCCACCGCCATCGGTCTTTCAGTGACCACGCCTGCGTCGTTCAAGGCCGCGACCACTTCCAGCCCGGCCAGCACCCCCAGGTTGCCGTCATAGCGGCCGCCGGTGCGCACCGTGTCGATGTGCGACCCCGTCATCACGGGCGGACCGGCCTTGCGCCCGGCCCGCAGGCCCACCACATTGCCGATGCCGTCCACCGTCACGGCCAGGCCCAGTTCGCGCATCCACCGCACCACCAGATCGCGTCCCTGCCGGTCGGCGTCCGTCAGCGCCAGGCGGCAAACGCCGCCGCCCTCGATGGCGCCGACCTGCGCCAGGTCCGCAATGCGGCGCAACAACCGGGCGCCGTCGACCCGCACGGCCTGCCGGCCTGCCTCAAGCGCGGCGCCAGTCATGCCATGGCCTCGGCTTCGACCTCGGCAGCGCTCTTGCCGACGATGCGTTGATACAGTTCCGGGTCGGTCGCCCCTTCGCTGCCGAACACCAGCACACGGCTGCCAGCGTCCAGGCCCAGCGCATCGCGTACCGCCGGATCGGCCAGCGCCGCCAGGCAGCCGGTCAGTCCCGCCACGGCCGACTCGCCGGCGACGATGGGCGCATCGCCATACGTGCCGCTTGCCAGCAAACGCACCGTTTCCAGCGCCGCCTCGTCGTCAACCGTCAGGAAAGCCTGCGCGCCGGGATGCAGCACCTCCCACGCCAGCAGCGATACTTCACCGCAGGCCAGCCCGGCCATCACGGTATCCAGATCGCCGTGCACCGCCACCGGCTTGCCGGCGCGGGCGCTCTCGTACAGGCAGGCCGCCTTGTCCGGCTCCACCACGATGAAACGCGGACGGCGCTCGCCCAGCTGCTCCCAGAAATGCGCGCACACCGCGGCCGCCAGCCCGCCCACGCCGCCTTGCAGGAACACGTGCGTCGGCAGCTCGCCATCGCCCGCCTCGCGCAGCTGGCGCAGTGCCTCGTCGGCCATCACTGCGTATCCCTGCATCACGTCCTTGGGCACCTCCATATAGCCGGGATAAGAAGTATCCGAGACCACATAGCGCCCAAGCCGCGCCGCGTCTTGCGCCGCCTGGCGCACCGAGTCGTCGTAGTTCCCCGGCGTGCGCACGACCTGCGCGCCGTATTGCTCGATCGCCCGCTTGCGCCCTTCGCTGACCGTCGCGTGGATGTAGATCACGCACTGGCAACCGAAGCGTTGCGCGCCCCAGGCCACCGACCGGCCATGGTTACCGTCCGTCGCGCAGGTCACCGTCATGGCCTGCGTCAGCTCCCGGTAGCGGCCGGACAGCAAGTCGTCCACCGACAGATCGTCGCGCCCCAGCTTGACCGCCAATTCCCGCAGCAATTGGCGGCTGACGGCATAGGCGCCGCCCAGGGCCTTGAAGCTGCCCAGCCCAAAGCGGCCGCCCTCGTCCTTGTACCGGATGCCCGCCACGCCTACGGCATGGGCCAGACCCGACAGATCGCGCAACGGCGTAGGCTGATAGCCCGGCCAGCGCCGGATCTGCGCCTCCGCCTGCGCATAGGCCTGGCCGCCCAGCACGTCCAGCTGCCGTTGGCCGTAAGGCGCGGCGGGTTCGAAGGCCGGATTGGGCGCGTACTGCAGCCGAACGTTCGGAATGGGATGGTTCAAGTCAGTCTCCTCTTGGAAATCAGCGATGCAAGTCGCCGTAGTGTTCGTGCAGGCGTTCTATGTTCTGCAGACGTTCGCGCGCGGCCGCCCCGAGCTTGCGGGCCAGGGCCGAGCACAAATGATTGATGACGCTGGTGGCCGCGACGTAGGAATCGAACACGGCCGCGCCGCTGTTCACGCATCGCAACACCAGGTCCGAACGCGCGGGCAATTCGGTGGCGGTGGGATCGGTCAGCACCACGACCTTCGCGCCCACCCGGTTCGCATGTTCGACAATCGGCTTGAGCAGCGTGACGCGACGCCGGAAATCCATCACCAGCAACACGTCGTCAGGCCCCAGGTCAGCCAGATCCTCGGCCAGGTTCAAACCCGCGCCCGGCACCAGCGCAACGCCGTCGCGCAGCTGCGTCAGCAAGGCCCAGGCGTACTGCGCCAGCACCCGTCCATTACGAAAGCCCGCAATGCAGATACGGCGAGCGCCGGCAAACAGTTCGATGGCCCGCTCCACGTCGCGGCTGTCCAGGCGCTCGAAGGTCTGCGCCAGGTTCTGCAAATCGGTGGCCAGATGCTCCGCCAGCGCATCCCCCGTCGCGTCCGGCGGACGCACGCCCGCCATCTCGTACAGCGGCGACCCACGGTCGGCCTCATCGCGCGCCTGCGCCCGCACTTCGTTGAAGTTCTCGTACCCCAGACGCCGGAAAAACCGCCCCGCCGTCGCCTTGGACACGCCCGCCTTCTGCGCCAGCTCGGCGCCCGAATAGGCCGCGATATTGCCCAGGCACTCCAGGGTCACGCTGGCCAACCGCTGCTCGCTGTCCGTGAAGCTGTCCTGCAGCGCGAGGATGCGCTCCTGCAACACCGAAGTCATGATGATCCCGCCTATGAAACTATGGTTTCAGAAATATATTCTCATGAAACTTTAGTGTCAATGCAAAATTTGGATCATCGCGCCTGGGGTCAGGACTGCCGCGTGCAGCCCTGCCCCGGCCCAGGTCACAGCGCGCCCGCGCTGGTCTATCATGGCTTTTTTCAGACGTGTTGTTGTAAGGAGCGTTACATGATCCGAAAGCTGATCCCTTTCCTGCTGGTCGCCAGCCTGACCGCGTGCGCCAACACCGGCGCCCCGCGCTCATCCAGCTCGCCGGCGGCCTCCAGCTCCTCCGGCACCTCGTCTTCCGCTGATGCGGGGACCAGCTATGGCGGGTCTTCATACGGCGGGTCGTCCATGGGCGGCGGCAAGACCTGCGACGCCGCAGCCTTGCAATCCCAGATCGGCCAGAAAGCGACTGCTTCCGTCATGGAAGACCTGCGTACCCGCAGCGGAAGCGCCACCGCACGCATGCTGCGCCCGGGCCAACTGGTCACGATGGAGTACAACGCCACGCGCTTGAATTTGATCGTGGATGACAAGGACGTCATGACTGCGATTCGCTGCGGTTGATCGCAAGTCTGGCTGGCGCGAAAGACTAGCGGTGGAGTCCGCAACCCCCGGCAGACCCCGCTCCTATCCGCTTGCGCGCAGACTGAAACGAGTCGTGGCCATCATCCTGATACGGCTGGACGAATTGACGGATGGGGTGTGCAGCACGCGCATGTCCATCAAAAACACATCGCCAGCCCGTCCCGACATCTCGATGATCTTGGTGTCGGATGCGCTGAGCACAGCTTCGAGATCACCCGGCGTTTTCAACGATCCACGAAGCCTCCCAGCCGCTACACCCGCCACGCGATGAGAACGGGCCAGCGCCAAAGTCGCGCCCCCGTGCTCAATAACGTCGTCGATCAGATAGAACACCTGGATGCCGGGGACCTCGGCGCCGGATTTCGCAGCCAGGTCAACGTGCCAGTTCAGGCTGCGCAGAGACCATGGCCCCTGATGAGGCAAAGACAGCAAGGGCTGCGTGCCTTGGCCGGGTTGCGGGGCTCTGCCGGTCAGGCCAGCGATTGCGTTGCGAATTTCCGCCGTGTTCAGCGTTTCATCCAGATCCGCAATCTTCACCATCGAGGATAGCTTTGCGATCTGCTGAAACGGCGCCAAATTGTTCAGCGAACTGCCCAGACTTTTTCCGCCGGCCCAGACCTTGAGCCGCGATAGCTCTCGCAGAATGCGCTCCCGAAGCTGCGTAAGACAGCGCTTGGAATGTGCGCCGCTCAATCGCAAGTACCCTTCACTATGGAAGAAGTCGAGCTCTGATTGATTGAGAGTTCTGCCTGTCATGTTCGAGACTTTCGTGGAACGGCTTCTGTCCAGAGGGTCGTAAACGTCATTTCCAAACTCGATTTCGGGAGCCATCGTGGCGACTGACACTGAGCAACGTAAAATGTCAGGTCTCCAGCCTCTACTTGCTTTCCTTATGAACCTTGAACGACTACGCCGCGAATTTCCCGACTTCGACATAGCCACCCTGCCGCCCCTGCCCGAAGGGTATTTCGATACGTCGAGCTACATCGATGCCGCTCCCTCATTCGAGAACGAGGAGCGCAGCCTGAAAGTGTATGTCGACTACGCCAACTACGCCGACCGCGAATCCGGCAGAAGCCAGCGCTTCTGCGTTTCGCGCTACGACGAGGAAGCTGGCGACTACGAGGACGTCGCCCTGTCGACTAACGATTGGGCCGAAGTCTTGCGCTTTCTGAGCGCCTGAACACTTGCGACGGGGGGGGTGATCGGATTCCACTCCGATTATCGGATGATCGCCCCCGCGACCTCTTGCGTTCCCGTGGTCTTTCTTGATCAGCTCTTAGGTAGCGAACTGTAGGCTGACACCTTTTCTCGAAGCCCTAACGCTTCAGTTTTGTGAGGTAGGGTTCTTGAGTCGCCGGCGCCCGGCCTGCGGGATTCCGATGCTCGCCCCGGTGGGGCTGCGCTTCGGATCCCTCCGCCCGGACACCGGCTCACGACATCTGCCCATGAACGGTATCCAAAGCCAATGCATTAGGCGACTGCCAGCCGAGGACTCCAGAGTCATCCGAAGCGCAGCCCCGCCGGGGCGAGCATCGGAATGACGCAGGGCAGCCTCGGCGGCTAAAGAACCCTGGCTGTAGGAGGCTTCTGGCCGAGAGCCGCCGGATCCGCCGCTGTGCGCCTCTTCTTCATCGGCATATCCATGATCTTTAGGCCTCATGATATGCCTCGCACACAAAATCACGGATAGGCCCGGGCGCTTACCATCAACCGCCATAGCATTGCGCGTATGTAAAGTCGACCAGGCGCTTGTCTGACGCATCCTGTGGCGTGGACGGCTCTACTTGGAAATGCCCGAACATATCGTCGTTGCAGATCCTCACGTTCTTGCGCTGCGTACCTTCCTGCAATACGCAGGAGCCGCCAAAACTGTGATTACTCCCGGCGACGCCAACCGGTAGGTCAATCAGCCGGCTACAACCGATGATTCGGCCGTTTTGCTTCTGATACGACAACGATTGGTTGAACGATTCAACACGGGAGTTGGGATCACGAATCGACACCACATTAACGCACTCGCCACTAACGGTTTGGTTGCCCGGCAGCTTGCAGTCCGAGTACACCTCGCCATTGGCAATATGTTCCTCATTACGAGCCAGCATGGCGATGCGAGTTATGTATGTTTGCTGCAGGCAGGCGCTGTCTTGACAAATATCACGAGCGTATTTAATCCAGTTGCGCTGTTCTTTCGCCAACTCTTTCTTGCCATAGGCATCGGTTGCGGCTAGTGCTGTTTCATAGGCCCCATGCAATTTTCCATCCAGCGCGGATGTCTCGGCATCGCTACAGATCAACCTTTCCGTAGCGCTCACGGCCTTGTTGCAATCAAAACTTGCAGCTTGGGAGCCAGTCCATAAAGTTGCAAGGCCCAACGTAAAGAGAAGCTTTATCGCAGGTGCATACAGCATCTTCAGTGCGTAAGCGGGTGGGCGTGTTGAATGCGGCTGGGTCATGATCCTTTCTTCTCAAGTTGTATGTCGATGATGTCTTGCGTACAGCACAACACATCTCCCTCGTGACACGCCAAATCAGCTTAACCGAGCTAATGCAAATCTCTGGTCTTGCAATCTTGTCGCTGAAAAAAGGTGTCAGACTACAATTTTGCAGCATCTGGCTAGCGTATTTGTAGTCTGACACCTTTATTCAAGGTAGGGTTCTTGAGTCGCCGGCGCCCGGCCTGCGGGATTCCGATGCTCGCCCCGGTGGGGCTGCGCTTCGGATCCCTCCGCCCGGACACCGGCTCACGGCATCTGGCCATGAACGGTATCCAAAGCCAATGCATTAGGCCACTCTGATGCAGGCTGGCCGGCCGATACGATAACTTCGGCCGCTCCCGTGAATCAAAAGTCGTAGCGCAGCGTCACGGCAGCATACCGTGGCGATCCATAGTGGCCATAGCTACCGCCCATGCCCTGGTAGTAGGTCTTGTCGAACAGGTTGTTGATGTTCAATGTTGCCGCCAGCTTCTTATTGAACTGATAGCGCGCCATCAAGTTCACCACCGTGTAAGCATCCTGCTGGACCGTGCTGTCATAGCGGCTGAAATACAACGAGGTCTTGGATGCCCAGTCGACGCCCCCGCCCACCGTCAGTCCGTTCCAGGCGCCGCCCAGCCGATACGTCGTCCACAGGCGCAGCGTGTTGACCGGCAATTGGGTCAGCAACTGCGAACCTTGCGCGTCTTCGCTTTTGGCATGGCTGAAGCCCGCGTGCATGTTCCAGCCCGGCAGGATCTCACCAGCCACTTCCAGGTCGATGCCCGTAGTCGTAGCGCCTTTGGCCGCACGATAGGCCGCGTTATCCGTCCCCGGCACGGTGTGGCCCGCATCCAGCTCCGCCACATTGTCCTTCTGAGACCGGTATATAGCCACGCTGGTGTTCAGGCGGCGGTTCAGAAATTCCCCCTTCCAGCCCATCTCATAGTTCTTGCCCACGATGGGATCGAGGACGTTGCCGTTGCGGTCCTGGGATGATTGTGGCTGGAAGATGTCGGTGTAGCTTGCATAGACCGATTGTTCCGGCGTCAGGTCGTAGACGATGCCGGCGTAGGGGGTGATCTCGCCGCGAGCACGCATGTTGTACGTTTGCAGAAAATTGTCGGTTGGGCTCTCGTAGTAGTAGTCGTAGTTGTAGTCGGACCGCCTCGCGCCAACGATCAGATGCACGTCATTGGTGGGGTTAAGACGAAATGCCGCATAGCTGCCGCTCTGGCGCGATTTCACGTTGAAGATCTCGCCGACAGTGCCGGTGTCGCCTGGCCGGACCATGTTGTTGCCCCAGGTGTAGAAATTGACCGTGGACACGCCCACGTCCCAGCCTTTGTGCTTGTTCTCGTAGTCCTGGAAGTTGAAGCCCGCAACGAACTCATGCGTTCGTCCGCCCAGCTCAAAGGGGCCTTGGATCGTAACGTCCACACCTGTTTGGGTTTGCGTCGCACCCGCCCGGTAGGCCAGCATGCCAGCGTTGCCCGTGGCTTGGTCCAGGAAGGATCGCCCGGAACCCACCCGATACGATCCGTTCAGATTGGAACGGTCCACGTCCATGTAGTTGGCGGCAACCTTGAACTGCCAGTCATGCGCCAGCGCCTGCTCGAAGTTCGCCGTGTAGTTGGTGGTCTTGAATTCGTCGTACATCCAGCGGGCGCCGGAACTGGTCGAGCGCGTGAAGTGCGTCTGCTGGCCGTTGGTGAAGATCAACGGAACACCCGGTGCGCCCGTCGCCTTGTATTGCTGGTGGTCTATGCCAAAGCGCAGCAGCGTGGAATCCGTCAGGTCGGCTTCCACGACGCCATACAGCACGTCCTTGTCTTGCGTATAGGCATCCATGAATGTGTGATTGTCCTGCTTGGCGGCCACGAGCCGGCCACGCAGTTTGCCGTTGCTGATCAGCGGTCCCGATACATCGGCTTCAGCGCGATACATGTCCCACGAACCCACGCCCACCTGCGCGTAGGCCTGGAATTCATGGGTGGGCCGCTTGCGGATCAGGTTGACGGTGCCGCTCGGGCTGCCCGCGCCCGTCATCAGGCCGGTGGCGCCGCGCACCACTTCCACGCGGTCATAGAGCGCCATATCGAGCAACGTGCTGGGCATGGTGCGTGACTGATTCACTTGCGTGGTCGTCACGCCATCCAGCTGGTAAGTATCCATGGCGCTGCCGCGCGAATAGATGTTGAAGCGCTCGCCGCCGTCCTGGGACATGGTGATGCCCGGCGTCTGGTTCAGCACTTCGGTCATGCTGTTGAGCTGCTGATCCTCGATCTGTTGTCGCGTGATGATGCTGATCGATTGCGGCGTTTCCTTGATCGACAAATTCATCTTCGTCGCGGTGCTGCTGACCGGCATGGTATAGCTGCCCGTGCCTTCGCTGACGGGCGCATCGAAGTTTCCGAAGATGGCGACTGGCTCCAGAATCGTCGCCGCGCTCGCGTCCGTGCTCGCGGGGCGCAAGGTGTACGCGCCATCTGCCTGCCGCACGGCTTCCAGGCCGGTACTCATGAGCAGTTTCTGAAAGGCCGCCTGCACGCTGTAGCGGCCTTGCAGACCGGCGGTTGCCTTGCCTTGGGTAAGTGTGCCGGGTGCAGTAAAAAAGACGCCAGCGTCCGCGGCCAGCTGGTTGACAGCGGCGGTCAAGGGGCCGGCCGGGATGGCGTAGTTGCGGACGTCGGCGGCTTGTGCGTGCGCCATTGGCGCCCAGGTCGTAGCGCCGCCGATCAAGCCAGCAACAGCCATGTGCAGCGAGAGCGCCACGTGCCGGATCGCAAAATGCGGGACGGGCTTGAATGCGCGGTCGGCGCAGAGGTGGGTACGGCGGCGAAGCATAAGACGGAAATCCCTCAAGGCGTGGTGGTGAACAGCGAGAGGGAGGCGATCGACACGTCGATCTGATCTTCTCTCATTCCGTAAATCGGATGAGATTCAAAAACCCGAACTGCTTTTCAAAAAATTGGCGATCAGCGCGCGACGATCGACGTCCACCATGGCAGCGGCCGCTGCACGCGCACGGGGAGATTGCGTTCCAGCATGGCTAGGGCGCGGTCGGAGTCGTCGGCAGGGAACACCCCCATGACGAGCATGTCGGCGACTTCCGGCGCCACGCCCAGATAGCCCTGGCGGTATCGACCCAGTTCGTCGATGAGCGTTTTCAAGGGCAGGTTGTCGGCCAGCACGACGCCCCGGCTCCACGCTACGCGGGCGGGATCGGCTTGCTCGGTGGACAGAATCGATTCGGCATTGAAGCGGGCTTGGCCGCCTGCCACCACATTCACCGACGCGCCGGCCGGGTTGCGTGCCGCCACTTCGCCGTCGTAGACGTCCAGCTGGACTTGGCTTTCAGTCAGGCGCACGCTAAAGCGCGTGCCCAACGCCTGCATGCGGCCAAAGCGGGACTCGACATAGAACGGCCGGTGTGCAAGGTCTGGCGCAGTTTCGATCAGGATCTCTCCTGCCAGCAGCGTCAAGCGGCGCGCGGCGTCGCGATAATCCACATCCAGGGCGCTGCGGGCGTTAAGCCAGACCCTTGATCCGTCAGCCAGCAGCTGGTCGCGCCGTTCTCCGGTGCCAGTGGAATAATCGGCGGCAAACGTTAGCGCCAGGCCGGGCAGCATCGTGTGACGCCACCCCAGCCAGCCCAACACGCTCGTGCCCAACATGATGGCGCCGCTGCTCAGCAGTTGGCGCCGCTTGAGCGCACTCTTGCGCGCCACGGCGGCTCCCGCCAGCGCCGCCTCGGCCCCTCCTAGGCGCAGCGGCTCGAACCGCTGGCTGACAGCTTCGATGTGATGCCACGCGGCCGCGTGCTCGGCCCGCTCGTGCAGCCAGGTTTGCCACGCTGTCCTGTCCCGCTCGGTCACGCTATCCGCGCGCAACAACGCAAACCAGTCGGCGGCCTGTTGCAAGCTGTTGAAATCCGCTTCCATTGCACCGCCCGACGGGGACTGGGTCACAATGCCGGAAGGCGAATTCCGCGAAGACGGCACCACCCGTTCACCTGCCCAGCTTGGCATCGATCAGGGCGCATTCCAACATGCCCCGAGCGATGTATTTCTGGACCATGCGCTCTGACACCCCCAGGGTTTGGGCGATGTCGCGGTAAGGCATGCCGTCCACCTGCGCCATGACGAAGGCCGTGGCGGCCTTGTGCGGTAAACGGCTCAGCATCGTGCCGATTTCCATCAGCGTTTCGATGACCAAGGAGCGCTGTTCGGGAGACGGTTCGAATGATTCTGGGCGCGCGGCCAGCGTGTCCAGCCAGGCTTGTTCGACTTCACGTCGTCGCCAGAAGTCCGCGCACAGGCCATTGGCCATGGCCCGCAAGTAGCCGCGGGCTTCCGGAAAGCTCTTGAATCCTTGCGAGGCCGGCTTGCTGAGTAGGCGCAGGAAGGCGTCATGAGCCAGGTCGGCAGCGTCCGCCGCGTTGCCCAGCCGGCGACGTAGCCATCCTTGGAGCCATTCGTGGTGATCGCAATAAATCACATCCATGGACGGTGCCGCACCGTATCCTTCAGCCTTCATTTTCCATTTTGGCCCGCGGCGGTGGGGCCTCTCCATCCAGGCGTTGTAAACGAAACTAATTCGCATTTCCAAAAATCGAGACGAATGATAACTCATTGGGAAATGCCTGACAGGCGAGGAGCCGCACCCTTCATCATGGAGCGCTTCTGTAGCCGACGTCCGCTCCTGGCCGGAATCATTGCGCGCCGAGCCGGGATAACAAAGGGAGGAGTCGGACCGAACAGGGGCTATAAAAAATCTATGCCCTCACAGACGCCCATTATTAAATTCAAAGCAATTCGGCCTTGAAGCAGCATCATTGGATCCTATATCGGCATTGAAGCGATCGAGTGCGGGTCGCGCTGGCGGTCACTTAGCGGAGTCTCGATCCTTCGGAAAAACGCTCTGGAGGTAAATATGGCTAACTACCCTTTCAGCGACAGCAGTGTCGAGTCTTTCTTTGACGCGGTCCAGCAGCAGATGGACCAGATCTTTCGTAGCGCGGGTTTGCCGGCTACCTTGCGAACGATGCCGCGCGGACGTTTTCCGCCCGTCAACATCGCAGTTTCCGACGATGCCACCATGGTCGTCAGCTTCGTGCCCGGCGTCGAACCAGACGCCTTGAAAGTCTCCATGGAGAAGGGGCTGCTCACGATCAGCGGCACTCGGAAAATGCCGCCCCTCCCCGAAAACGGCCGCTACTACGCCAGGGAGCGTGCCGAGGGAGATTTCACTCGCGTTATCGAGCTTCCCGCTGATGTCGACCCTGACAACGTCGAGGCGCGGTACGTTGACGGCTGCCTGCTGATATCCGTCAAGAAGAAGGAGTCGTCTAAACCGCGTCTTATCGCAATCCAGTGACGCAAGCCTCGAACACTACTCAGGAGAAACGATCATGAATGAGCGCAAGGAGTTCGTTGTCGAGCAGGACGGCCGCTCGAAAGAGCAACGTCCCGCCAATCTGCCCGCGGTCGACATCTTCGAGAACGCGACCGGCGTCACCGTCCTCGCCGATTTGCCCGGCGTCACGAAAGACAGGCTCAATATCAAAGTGGAATCGGAAATGCTGGTCATCGAAGGAGAAGCGTCGGTGCCAGTTCCCGCGGATGTCCGACTGGTCCACGGCGAGTTGCGCGAGCCATTGTTTCGCCGTTCGTTCAGGCTGGGGCCGGAGTTTGACAAGGACGCCATCACCGCCAGCTTGAAGTACGGCGTGCTTACCCTCCAAGTTCCTCGCATCCGTGAGGCGCAGCCGCGACAGATCCCGGTGACTGTGGCGTGAGTCTTAGTGCATGCCGCGGTGGCGTAGCGCCGCCGCGGCATCGGAGGGCCAATCCATGAACGACGTCATCCTGACCGAGCACAAGGGATTCCGCCTGGGGGTCCGCGCCGTGCCATTGCGCTGCCTGGAACAGTTCGGAACGCTGCCCGAAGGCTTTCTCCCGCTGGTCCAGGTCACATATTCGACATTGGTGCTGGTCGATTGGTCCATTCCCAGCCCGCTTGCGCCTCGAGACACACCGGCACGCGCTATTCGGGACGGCACCGCATATCTAAAGCTCCTGATCGACTCCGGCAAGGTCAATCAATATCTGCCCGGACCGTAGGGCAGGCCAGTCGCGGCTGATCTCGCCAGGCGCAGGGTAAAATCCGCCCCCCATGCGCTATTCCGACTTCGACAACCGCCTCGCCGCTCTCGGCGCCCTGCCCGTCCATCGTGGCCGGATCCTGCGCGTCTGGCTGCAAGGGCAAGCGCTCGACACCGGCACGCGACGTCGGAGCGCCGAACACTTCCTGCCTCTCGCGCTACGCGACGCCGTGCCCGCCTTGACGGCGGAACTGGACGCCCTTGCCCGCGTCCGCTCCGAACACGCCGGCAACGACGGCTCGCGCTTGCTAGTCGAACTCGCCGACGGGCAGATGGTGGAAAGCGTGCTGTTGCCGCGCGACGGGCTCTGCGTCTCCACCCAGGTCGGCTGCGCGGTCGGCTGCCGCTTCTGTATGACCGGCAAGAGCGGCCTGATCCGCCAGGTCACGAGCATGGAAATCCTCGCCCAGGTCGTGCTGGCACGGCGTCAGCGCGCGGTGAAGAAAGTCGTCTTCATGGGCATGGGTGAACCGGCGCATAACCTCGAGAACGTGCTCGAAGCCATCGACCTGCTCGGCACCGAAGGCAATATCGGCCACAAGAATCTGGTGTTCTCCACCGTGGGCGACTTGCGCGTATTCGAGGCCCTGCCGCAGCAACGCGTCAAGCCCGCGCTGGCGCTGTCGCTGCACACAACCAAGGCCGAACTGCGCGTGCACCTGCTGCCGCGCGCACCGAAAATTGCGCCGGAAGAACTGATCGAACTGGGCGAGAAATACGCTCGCGACACCGACTATCCGATCCAGTATCAGTGGACGCTGCTCAAGGGCATCAACGACGGCGACGATGAACTCGATGCGGTCGTGCGCCTGCTGAAGGGCAAGTATGGGGTGCTCAACGTCATTCCCTTCAATAGTCTCGAAGGGGATGATTACCAGCGCCCCGATACCGAGCGCATCCGCGAGATCGTCCGTAATCTGCAAAGCCGTGGCGTGCTGACCAAGGTCAGGAATAGCGCCGGGCAGGATGTGGATGGGGGCTGTGGGCAGTTGCGCGCTCGGGCCGTTGGCGCGGCGCAGGTGGTCGAATTGCGCAGAAAGCGCAGTGCAAAGGCAGAAATAGCCTAGCTCAGGACTATCCGCCGCTGGCGTGGGCAACCTTTTCGAGAAAATTGATCTCGGCCCGCCGCGGACTTCTACGTTGTCGAGTTTGCCGCGAAAGCGGCAATGTGCAGCCAGGCCCCCCATAGCGACAAAAAAATAGAGAACGTGGTCCTTGCGACGCTCCATTTGCGTGCGTTCGCGCGCGAGCCCTGGGTGGCGAAGCCGCCGGCTTGGAACGAGCCTCCGCACCCGTCCGATGGCCGGGTTGCCGAATTGATTAGCTGTCTATGTATAATGCGATCAATTCTCATTTGATTCGTTTGCTTCGACATTCCGTCCTCATGCCAGCCCAGGATCTACCCATAACCGATGATTTGGCAGGACTGTATGTCGAGCACGGCAAGTGGCTTCAGGGCTGGCTGCGCAAGCGCGTCGGCGACACTTTCGCGGCAGCCGACCTGGCGCAGGACACTTTTCTAAGCCTGCTGGACCGCAAGACCGCGGCTATCGAGATCCGGGAGCCGCGTCCGTTTCTGGCGACGGTTGCCCGGCGGCTCCTCGCACACCGCCACCGCCGGCAGTTGCTTGAAACCGCTTATCTCGAGGCTCTCGCCTGCCTGCCGGAAGAAGTCGCTCCCTCGCCGGAAGCACAGTTGATGGCCGTCGAGAGCCTGCAGCAGATCGACCGCGTGCTCGATGGCCTGCCTCCCAAGGTTCGAGAAGCCTTTCTGTTGGCGCACCTGGTCGAACTGAGCTACGCCGAAATCGCCGAACGGTTGGGGACTTCGACCAGTTCAGTCAAGCAGTATCTGACCAGGGCCAACCGCGAATGCATGTTCGCGCTGGCGACCTGAATTCATGGCCTCTCATAGAGACACGCTAACCCTGCCTGGCGGCCGCGTCATCAGCCGGGCCACTGCGAACGCTGCGGCGGACTGGCTCACGCTGCTGATGTCCGGGGAGGCTGGCGATGAACAGCAACGCCAATGGCGCCAATGGCGCCAGGCACATGTCGATCATGAGGCCGCTTGGCAACATGTCGAATCTGTCACGGGCCGGATGAAATCACTGGAGCGTGCTCCGGCTTACGCGGCCCTGTCGTCGTACGCCACCACCGATCAGCCCTCCTCCGCCGCCCGCCGGCGGGTCACCCGAATGCTCCTGTGGGGGGGAATGGCCACCAGCGCCGGGCTGCTCGCTTCGCGCACTGACACCTGGCAGGCCCGCACGGCCGACTACCGCAGCAACACGGGTGAGCAACGCGAAGTCACGCTGGACGACGGCACCCGGCTGACGCTGAACACGGATAGCGCGGCAAATGTGCGCTTTGATGCGGACCAGCGCCGAATCTTGCTGGTGGCGGGCGAGATCATGGTTGCGACTCGCCACGGGCCGGGGATGGCCGATCCGCGGCCACTTTCGGTAGTGACCGCCGAGGGCAGCATCCGTTCGCTGGGTACACGATTCACTGTACGGCAGCGCGCTGGACAGACCAGTGTGGCGGTTCTGGAAAGCGCTGTGGAAGTCTCTCCCCGCGCCGGCTCCGGCGCGAGTGTGCTGCACGCCGGCCAGCAGACCCAGTTCAGCCGCGATGCTGTTGGGGCGCCGCGCGCGATCAATGAGCAGACGGATGCATGGGCGCGGGGTCAGTTGGTGGCGGACGAGCAGCGGCTGGGCGACTTCGCTGCCGAACTGGATCGCTATCGGCGGGGCGTGCTGCGCGTCGATCCGCAAATCGCGAATCTACGGCTTTCGGGTGTCTTTCCATTGGCGGACACGGACAGGATCCTGGCTACGCTGCCCAGCGTGCTGCCGGTACGCGTGCAATGGCGCACCCGTTACTGGGCGACGATCGTACCGGCCGATTGAGGCCCGAAAAAAATTTTTCGAATTGACTGCCCGATTGGCATGTTCGCGGCACCTACCTAGGAAGGACCGGGATTTTCGGAGGTCCAATCCAGAGGAAGAACATGCCGAACCTGCACCGCGCCCACGATTCGGAGCGCCCTTACCCATCGTCTACTGCGCTTGCCGCCCTGACGCTGACCGCCGCCCTCGCGGCCGGCGTTCCGGCCGCCGTGCTGGCGCAAGGCGCCGCGCCTCCCGCAGCAGGGACCGCCGCGGTCGAATTCAGGATTGCCGCCGGGCCGCTGGCGCCCGCTTTGCGTCAGTTGGCCAGCACGGCCAACATCATGTTGACCTTTACCGCCGAGCAAACCCAGGGCAAGCGCACGGCCGGCGTGAGCGGCCGCCATCCCGCCGCGGGCGCGCTGAGCCTTCTGCTTGCCGGCAGCGGCCTGCGGGCCGTGCAACTGGACAATGGCGCGTACGTGCTGCAAGTCGACGAGACGCTCTCGTCCGCTGCGTCCGCTGCGTCCGACGCCGCCACGCTGCCCATGGTTACAGTAACCGGAACATCGGTAGCGGACGGCACTACCGAGGGCACGGACTCGTACACCACCAGCAGCATGGCCACGGCCACCCGGCTCAACCTGTCCATGCGCGAGACACCGCAGTCGGTCACCGTCATTACCAACGAACGCATCAAGGATCAGAACCTGCAGACGATCAACGACGTGGTGCAGGCTGCCCCCGGTCTGACGTACCGGCGCTTCGGCCCGGAGCGCGCCTCCTTTTATGCGCGCGGCATGTATGTGGACAACATCATGTTCGACGGTCTGCCCGTGAGCCTGGACAGCTCCAACCTGTCGCAGGACCTGCTGTCCACCGACATGGCTATTTATGACCGCGTGGAGATCGTGCGTGGCGCCACCGGGCTGGTGCAGGGTGCAGGGAATCCGTCGGCTGCGATCAATCTGGTGCGCAAGCGGCCGACCGATGTGCCGCAGGTATCCGCCGACGTGAGCGCCGGCAGTTGGGACCACTATAGAGCCCAGCTGGACGCCTCTGGTCCGCTATCGGAGGACGGCAGTCTACGCGGCCGCGCCGTGATCGCCACTCAGGACTACGGAAGCTACAAGCGTGGCGAAAACAGCAGCGGCCAGACGTTTTACGGGATCCTGGAAAAGGACTTGACTGCGTCCACCACGCTCACGCTCAGCGCGTTGCACCAAGAGAACAGGTTGCATGGCAATGGCTTTACCGGCTTGCCCGTGGCCCGCGACGGTAGCGATCTGGATCTGCCTCGATCCACCTCATATGCCAATGACTGGGAACATTGGAACAAGAACACCACTTCGGCATTCGTGGGACTCGACCACCGATTCGAAAATGGCTGGCGTACGCATCTCTCGGCCTACTACGCGCAGGCCGAGGTCGACATGCTGGGCCATTACCTCAATTACAACTTCACCACCGCAAAATACCGCCAACTAGGCGCGCGCAACGCCCATACGGAAAAGCAGAGCAGCGTGGACCTGTATGCCAACGGTCCCTTTCAATTGCTTGGCCGCACGCATGAACTGGTACTGGGCGCCAGCTACCGCAACATCGATTTCGACGGCAACAGCCGTCAAGGCGTGGTTCTCTACGACAACCTCGATCTCTACGACTTCGATCCGAGTGCCGTCGCCAATCCCAATATCCCGCTGCGCGACTGGATGGACGCCGACATCACCCAGCAAAGCTTATACGCCACGACCCGCCTGAACCTGGCCGATCGGCTGAAACTGATACTGGGCGGACGGTTGGACTGGTTCGACTACAACGACACCGTCAACACGTATCCCAGCTTTACCGCCAATACGCCATCCGTCAACGCGCATAACCGATACCGCATCAATAACCAACTGACAAAGTACGCCGGCATCGTCTACGACTTGAACGACCAGCACTCCGTCTACGCCAGCTACACGGACATCTTCAAGCCTCAGAATTACATGGACGCCAGCAACAATCTGCTGGATCCGGTGATCGGGCAAAACTATGAGATCGGTATCAAAGGCGAATACTTCAATGGCGCGCTGAATGCCTCGGCAGCATTGTTCCGCATGGACCAGAAAAACCGCGCCTTCCGCAGCACCGATCAGACCCAATGCGCCGGTTACCCGACTGTCGCCTGCTATTCAGCCGCTGGCGAAGTACGCAGCCAGGGCGTGGAATTCGAATTGCAGGGCGCCATCACCCCCAACTGGCAAGTGAGCCTGGGCTACACGGTAGCCATTGCGCGTTATCGCAAGGATGCGAACCCCGACAATGTGGGCGAGCTGTTCGACACCGACACGCCGCGACACCTGTTCAAGCTGTCGACGATGTACCGGCTGTCTGGCGCTTTGCAAGGCTGGCGCATCGGCGGCTCGGTCTACCGCCAGGGCTCCATTTACAACCAGGGCACCACGAGCGGCGTTCCCTTCCGTATCAGCCAGGACGCCTACACCCTGGCCGACCTGGTAGTGGGCTGGCAGGCGACGCCGAAACTGGATGTACAGCTCAACATCAATAATGTCTTTGACAAGAAGTACTACAACGCGCTGTCCGGCAATGTGGGCTTTCCGAGCAATGTCTATGGCGAGCCGCGCAGTGTGACGCTGTCGGCACGCTACCAATTCTGATGCGCGGCGGCATGCGTGGCGCGATGGTGTTGCTGCACCGCTGGTGCGGCCTGTTCATCGCGGGTTTCCTGTTCGTCGCCGGCTTGACCGGCGCGTTGATCGCATGGAATCACGAACTCGACGAGTGGGCTAACCCCAACCTGTACGTGGCCGCCTCCGGTGCGACAGCTAACGCACTAGCTCCCTTGGAGTTGGCGCGCCGGGTCGAGGCGGCTGACCCGCGCCTGCGAGTCAGCTTTGTCCCGCTGACGCTGGAGCCTGGCCACACTGCGATGCTGGGTGTCGCCGCGCGCATCGATCCCGCCACCGCAGCGCCCTACGTCCTCGGCTTTAATCAATTGGCCGTGGATCCTGCCACCGGCCAGATCCAGGGGCAGCGGCAGTGGGGCCAGATATCCCTGTCGCGCGAGAACTTGCTGCCCTTTCTCTACAAGCTGCACTACACCCTGCACATCCCCAAAGGCTGGGGAATCGAATTCGGGGTGTGGCTGATGGGGGTGGTGTCGGCGGTCTGGATCATCGACAGTTTCCTGGCTCTCTGTATCTCATTTCCCAATGTGCGCAGCTGGCGCAAGTCGCTGAGCTTCCGGCTGCGCCAGGGCGGCGTCAAACTCAATTTCGACGTGCATCGCTCGGGTGGCGTATGGGTATGGGGTCTGCTGCTGATGCTGGCCGTGACCTCGGTGTCGCTGAACCTGGGAACGCAAGTGATGCAGCCGCTCGTGTCGGTTTTCTCGCAGATCACGCCCTCGCCATTTCAGTCACGCCAGGGCAGTCGCGAGCGGGAACTGACCGACCCGCTGCTGCGTCGAGAGCAGGCTATCGCCGTAGCCGAGGCCGAAGGCAGCCGTCGAGGCTGGACTGCCCCCGCCGGGTCTCTTTTCTATGCGCAGCGTTTCGGCATTTATGGCGTGACGTTCTACACGCCGGAAGACGACCGGGATGAGAACGGCATGGGGAACAACGTGCTTTACCTGGACGGCGACACCGGTACGATCGTCGGCGAAAGAGTGCCGGGCCAAGGCACCTGGGGCGATGTGTTCATGCAGGCGCAATTGCCGCTGCACTCCGGCCGGCTACTGGGCATGCCGGGGCGCGTGTTGATTTCGTTCATGGGGATTTTTGTTGCGACGCTGAGCGTGACTGGATTGGTGATCTGGGTGCGCAAACGGCGGGGAAAAGGTGCCAGACTGCAATTCCGCAAAGGAAATTCCCTCCCCTCACCATGAGCGCCCATGGTCAGCGGCGAAATACCAGCCAGATCAGCTATCGACTCGCGCGCGAAGCTCTTCCAGCAACTTTTCGATCGAATCAGACTTGATAATGGAACTGAAATTCGAATGATAGACCTGCTGAACGGACATCCCGCTCACATGCATGTCGACCACCTGCCACCTACCATCAATATAAAGAAGTTGAAACGCCATGGTGAACTCGTTGGCCTTCGATTTCGCCGAATAGTAAATGCAGTCTGCTGTTTTCAGCGTGAGGCAGGTGATCTGATACACAGTAGCCGAGCCGGGCTTACTTCGGAACCTCTCCCCATCCTCCAACTCAAACTGCGAGGGCAACGGGTTTTCGAAGGCGCCTTGGAGGGTCCTCATCAGGAACCGGCTATAAAGATCGACGGCTTCTGCCTGCCTTGACGCTGACATTGATCCCCACGCTGGTCCCAATACAACTCGCGTCATGGTCTCGGTTGCTACCAGGCGCTTGAAGGTAGGGCCAACACGCTGAGCGAACGCTTGCCTGGTCTCCTTCTGCGGGCTCGCTGTAGCTAGAAGTGCCGCTGCAACCTTCTTGGCATCGGCATCCGTTTTCTGAGAGGGCTGCGCGGTTGCACTTCCAGAGGATCCCATCAAGAGAAAGCTCAGCAGCAGAAGTTTCGGAAGCATGTTTTGCATCTTTTTTCATCCATCAGCCGTGGAGAATGCAAGCGTCCTACGCGAGACGCCCGTACTCGATGAAAAAACTGCGGGTCGTGGGACGCGACTGTTTGGCGTTTGCGGCATCCCGGCAGGGTTTTGCAGCGTCGCTGTCAGCCTTCAACTTCGCGCGCTCCGCGATGTAGTCAAGTGCCAGCGTCACTTTCTCGTGATCGCCCTTCATTCATTTTTTAACGAATAGGTTATTCGTGATCGCTGTGCAAGTAACTAGCCCGGAAGGAGCAATCCAATCCTTCCGGGCGATACAGCGGCGCAACCGTAAGCCGAACCGACTTAGCGGCTGGCGCGACTAATCACAGCGACGACGGAAGCTGGCTTTAGGCTGAGCAACGCAAAGCCCACGCTTGGCAAGCCGTTCAGCCTTTCCCAACCAGGCCTTTAGTCATCCCCTCCCCCCGACGCATTCCTCGCCTCCGCCAACGCCACCGTCAAATGCATCACCTTCTTCTTCAACTGATCCCTTTCATCCGTCAGCCGAGTCAGCAACTCCCGTAACCGCGCCACCTCGGCCGGCAAATCCGCAATATTCTCGATAGGAATATCCGGCACAGCCTCCCGAGGCGGCGGGGCCTTGGCTTGGCGGACTTCGCGGGCTGCCTGCTGCAACTCCTTCCTGCCGCCAGCCACGGCCGCAGCCTGTCGCTCCGGCGGCAACGTCGCGACCGCCGCCGCAGCGTTAATCGAGATAGCCCCATCCTTGACCGCCCGCACCAATTCCGGCGCCGCAGCCTTCTGTATCTTCTCGATCTGCCCCAAGGTATTGCTGCTGATACGCGCAGCCCGAGCCAGAGCCTGCCGGCTCAGCGCCTGCGACACGACTGCGGCCGGCAGCGGCGGCGGTTCGCCGGAGTCTTCGTCCCAGGGCGGATCGTCGGGCGCGGGCGCAGCTGCCGTGCGCGCCTGCAGGATTTCCTTCTTGCGCAGCGCCAGCACCCCACGCTGGAAATCCGACACGCTACGCCGGCCCAGGTGGTTTTCGATCATCCAGAGGTGCACGTCCTCGATGGATTTGAAGGAGGTGTTCTGGCGGGTTTCGAAGGGGATGCCGTGCTTCATGCACAGGGCATGGCGGTTGTGGCCGTCGACCAGCAGGTCGCCCCATAGCACCAGGGCGTCGCGGCAGCCTTCGGCGAGCAGGCTGCGTTCCAGCGCCTCGCGCTCGTCGTCGGTCAAGGGGTCTATGTAGGCGCGCAGGCCCTCGTCTATCCTGATTTCCATGGTGTCCAAATACGGTTACGCCCAGCCCGGTACCTATACGAGGCCCTGGCATCTTTCCTAAGCCAGCCCCTGCCCCCGCAGCACGTCCTGGATCGCCGCCAGGCGCGCCACCGGGTCGGTCATGGCGAGCAAGGCGGCCTTGTCGTCGGGCGGCAGGGGCAGCAGTTCGCACCAGCGGTCGGCGACCCAGCCGCTGTCATCCAGCCGGAACGGCGGGCCCAGGGGCATTCTTTCGGGGGACACGCCATCTTGCTGCCATTGGGCCACCAGGCGTCCCAGCGCGTCGGCGCTGGGCTGCATGGCTGCCGGCACGGGTGCAGGCGGGTCGTCGGGGATGGGCTCGGCCTGGCCCATCCAAAGGCCGTATTTTGCCACCTCGCTGGAAAGCAGCCGGAAGCGGCTGGTGCCGACGCAGCGCAGCTCCAGCAGGGCCGGCATGGGCGCGTCCCAGGCGTCGATGCGCGCCATGGTGCCGACGGGGGCCAGGGTCTCCGTGCCTTCGGGGGTGCGGACCTCCTGGCCCGACAACAGGCCGACCACGCCGAATTCGCTGCCGTCCGCGATGCAGCGGCGGATCATGTCCAGGTAGCGCACCTCGAAGATGCGCAGGTGCAGCACGCCTGCGGGGAACAGCGCGTTGGATAGCGGAAACAGCGGGATCAGAGACATGGCGGCCTCCTATTTCACGATGAATGCCTCGTCGACGGGCACCTGCATGGCGGTGACCATGGCATTGGTCTGCGCGGCCATGCCTATTACGCCCAGCAATTCGGCATGCTGGCCGTCGGTCATGCCCTTGGCGCGGGCGGCGGCGGTGTGGGAATGGATGCAGTAGGCGCAGCCGTTGGCGGTGGACACGGCGATGTAGATCATTTCGCGCATCAGGGGAGAGAGTTCGCCGTCCGCCATCATGACCTGCTTGAGCTGGCCCCAGACCCGCTCCAGCTGCGGCGGATCGTTAGCCAGGGCGCGCCAGAAGTTATTGACGAAATCCGACTTGCGCGTGGCGCGGATGTCTTCGAACACGGCCCAGGCCTGCGGGTTTTTGCGGACGTCGTCGTCGGACAGCAGTTTTACGGTACTCATGCGGCGCTTCCCTGAAAACTCGTTCAATTCGATGAAAAGACATGTCACGCGCTCGCCATATCGCGCGGCGCGCGCTTGCCCTATGATGTAGCGCGGTTCGCGGCGTTCAGACGCTGCGGCCGTCGTACGGGATGCGGGGCCAGGCGTTCAGATCCACGTTTTCCAGGCAGCGCACGTTTATCGCTGCTGTCTCTTCGCCCTTGGCGCCCACGCCGAAGCCGAATGGCGCGCAGCCGCAATTGGCGCAGAAGTGGTGTGAAATCACGTGCTTGTTGAACCGGTAGGTCGACATGGCGCTGGCGGGCGTGGCAAGGCGCACGCTGGCGCGGGGCGCGAACCACAGCAGATAGCCTTTGCGGCTGCAGTGCGAGCAATTGCATTCCAGTACCTGGGACGGTTCGCCATCGACTTCGAACGCGATCTGTCCGCAATGGCAGCTTCCTTTCAGCATGGCCGGGCTCCTTTGCACGTGGGGTCAGGCTTCCATCATAGAGCGGCGCCGCCCTCCTGGCACCGTCCGTTCGTCACCCTGGAGACATCATGCCCCAACTATCCGCCTACCTCAGCTTTGACGGCAATTGCGCCGAGGCCATGCACTTCTACGAGCGCGTGCTGGGCGGGCGGATGGAGGCCATGATCCGCTATGCGGACGCCCCGCCCGACGCCGCCATGCCGGTCTTGTCGGACGAAGACGCCGGCCGTATCATGCACGCCCGCCTGGGCCTGGACGAGCAGACCCTGATGGGCAGCGACGCGACCGCCGGGCATCCCTATCCCGGCAAGCAGGGCGTGGCGCTGGCGCTGGCCTATCCCACGGTTTCGGACGCGCAACGCGTCTTCGACCTGCTGGCCGACGGCGGCAGCATCACCATGCCCTTGCAGAAGACCTTCTGGGCCGAGGCCCATGGCTCGCTGATAGACCGTTACGGCACGCGCTGGATGGTCAGTGGCGGGCGCGTTTCCCACTAGAAAAGCAACGCGGCGGATCGAACCGCCATCCACGGAGCAACAACTGATGACGCATGGAATACATGGCAAGCAACGCTGGTGGGCGCTGATGGTGCTTTGCCTGGGCGTGTTGATGATCGTCCTGGACACCACCATCGTGAACGTCGCCCTGCCCTCCATCCGCGAAGACCTGCATTTCACCGAGACCTCGCTGGTGTGGGTGGTGAACGCCTACATGCTGACCTTCGGCGGCTTCCTGCTGCTGGGCGGACGGTTGGGCGACTTGTTCGGCCACCGCCGCATGTTCCTGGCGGGCCTGGTGGTCTTCACTGTGGCATCGCTGGCCTGTGGCCTGGCCCAAAGCCAGGCCCTGCTGATCGGCGCGCGCGCGGCGCAGGGCCTGGGCGGCGCGGTGGTGTCGGCGGTGTCGCTGTCGCTCATCATGAACCTGTTCACCGAAACCGGGGAACGGGCGCGCGCCATGGGGGTGTATGGCTTTGTCTGCGCGGGCGGAGGCAGCATCGGAGTGCTGCTGGGCGGGCTGCTGACCAGCGCGCTGTCCTGGCACTGGATCTTCCTGGTGAACCTGCCCATCGGCGTGGTGGTCTATGCGCTGTGCCTGCGGCTGATTCCGGCCGCACCGCCTGCCGCCGCCGGCGCCCGGCTGGACGTGGCCGGCGCGCTGAGCGTCACCGCCTCGCTGATGCTGGCGGTGTATGCGGTGGTCAACGGCAACGAGGCCGGCTGGACCTCGACGCAATCGTTGACCCTGTTGGGCGCGGCAGCCGCGCTGATGGCGCTGTTCCTGACGATCGAAGCGCGGGTGGAATCCCCGCTGATGCCGTTGGGGCTGTTCCGCCTGCGCAACGTGGCCACGGCCAACGTCGTCGGCGTGCTGTGGGCCGCGGCCATGTTCGCGTGGTTCTTCGTGTCGGCGCTGTACATGCAGCTGGTGCTGGGCTACAGCCCCATGGAGGTCGGCCTGGCCTTTCTGCCGGCCAATCTCATCATGGCGGCGTTCTCGCTGGGGCTGTCGGCCAAGCTGGTGATGCGCTTTGGTATCCGCGGGCCGTTGGCCACGGGTTTGTTCATTGCCGCGCTGGGGCTGGCCTTGTTCGCGCGCGCGCCGGCGGACGGCAGCTTCGCCGTCGATGTCCTGCCAGCCATGCTGCTGCTGGGCCTGGGCGCGGGCGTGGCCTTCAACCCGATGCTGCTGGCCGCGATGAGCGATGTGGAGCCCAGCCAGTCCGGCCTGGCGTCCGGCGTAGTCAACACAGCTTTCATGATGGGCGGCGCGCTAGGTCTGGCGGTGCTGGCCAGCCTGGCCGCAGCGCGTACCGCGGGGTTGGCAGCGGCTGGCGCGGCGCCGACCCTGGCGCTGAATGGCGGCTATCAGCTGACCTTCCTGGCGGGCGCCCTGATTGCAGGGCTGGCCGCTGCGCTCAGCGCGCTGCTGGTGCGCACACGTAACCACGAACTGTCGGTCCAGGCCGGTTCGTCGCACTGACACGGGATAGTCGCGGCGCGCGGGCGGCAGGCGCTGTCCTGTCCGCCCGCGCCGCCATTGCCGCTACTTGCGCGGCATCCAGTTCTCAGCCAGCTTCACGAAGGCGCTCGCGCCGATCGGCAGCAATGCGTCGTTGAAGTCATAGCTGGTGTTGTGGACCAGGCATGGGCCTTCGCCGTGGCCGGGTTCACGGTGGTCGCCTTCGCCGTTGCCGATGAAGCAATAGCTGCCGGGCACCTCTTCCAGCATGAAGGAAAAGTCCTCGGCCGCCATGATGGGCGCCTGCACCAGCACGCGCTCCTGCCCTACCACCTGGGTCAGCGCGTTGCGCATGAAGGCGGTCTCGGCCTCGTGGTTGATGGTCGACGGATAGTGCCGCGTGAAGACGAATTCGCATTGCGCGCCGAACATGCCGGCCACGTGCTGCGCGATCTCGCCCATGCGGCGCTCGATCAGGTCCAGGGTTTCGCGGGTATAGGCGCGCACCGTGCCGCGCAGTTCGCAGGTGTCGGGGATGACGTTGACCACGCCGCCCGCCTGCACCGTCGTCACCGAGATGACCGCCGTCTCCAGCGGCTTCTTGTTGCGGCTGATGATGGTCTGGAAGGCCTCGATCATCTGCGCCGCCGCAGGAATGGGATCAATGGACAGGTGCGGCATGGCCGCGTGGCCGCCCTTGCCGCGCACGGTCACGTGGAATTCGCTGTTGGACGCCAGCACCGGCCCCGCGGACGAGGCGAAGCAGCCCACCGGAATGCCGGGCATGTTGTGCATGCCGAAGACCGCTTCCATGGGGAATTTCTCGAACAGGCCGTCGCGCATCATCTCGCGCGCGCCGCCGCCGCGCTCTTCGGCGGGCTGGAAGATCAGGTACACGGTCCCATCGAAGTTGCGATGGTGCGCCAGATGCTGGGCCGCGCCCAGCAGCATGGCGGTATGGCCGTCATGGCCGCAGGCGTGCATCACGCCGGGATGCTTGCTGGCGTGGCTGAACTGGTTGACCTCGTGCATGGGCAACGCGTCCATGTCGGCGCGCAGGCCCAGCGTACGCCCGGAGTCGCCATTGCGGATCACGCCCACCAGGCCGGTCTTGCCGAAGCCGCGATGCACCGGGATGCCCCAGCTTTCCAGCAGCTGGGCCACCAGGTCGGAGGTGCGGTTCTCTTCGAACGCCAGTTCCGGATGCGCATGGATGTCCCTGCGGATGTCGCGGATGGACGGGGAGTTTTCAACAATCTCTTCGATCAGGTTCATAAGCTGCTGCGGGCCCCGCAAGCGGAGCCCCGAATACCAGGGTTGGAAGTAGGAAGTTCAATCGGGCTTGATGCCCAGCTTGCGCAGCACGGGACCGGAAGTGTCCCGCTCGGTTGCAACGCGCTGGGCGAAGGCCGCCGCCGTCAGATGGTACGGCAAGGAGCCGTGGCTGGCGTACATCTGCTTGAGCGCGCCGTCCTGCTGCGCGCGGCCGATTTCTTCGTTGAGCCGCTGCACGATGGCGTCCGGCGTGCCGGCGCGCGCGGCCACGCCCAGCCACACCGCGCCCTCGAAGCCGCTGAAGTTGCTGGCGGCCAGCGTGGGCGTCTTGCCGAAGGCAGCGTCGGGCACGGTCTCGCTCATTGCCAGCGCGCGCAGGCGGCCGTCCTTGACCATGGGCTCGACCAGCGCGGTGCCGGCGAAATAGATTTCGGTATCGCCCGCCAGCACCGAATTCAGCGCGGCAGTGCCGGTTTTGAATGGGACGTGCAGGATGTCCACGCCTGCCTGTTCACGCAGCATTTCGAACAGCACGTGGGGCGGGCTGCCGTTGCCCGAGGACGCGTAGTTCAGGCGGCCAGGCTTCTGGCGCGCCAGCGCCAGCAGTTGATCCAGGGATTTGGCCTCCAATTTGTCGTTGACGGTCAATGCCATGGGGATGACCGCCAGCGGGCTGACCGGCTGCAGGTCGCGCGCCGGATCGTAGGTCAGGGCCGGAAAAATGTAGGGGTTCCACACCAGGTGCGCGTTGGTGACCAGGGCCAGCGTGTGGCCGTCGGCCGGCGCGGACTTGAGCTGCTGCATGGCCAGCATGCCGCCGGCGCCGGGTTTGTTTTCGACCACGACAGGCTGGCCCAGGGCGCGGTGCAGGCGTTCGGCCAAGGGCCGCGCGAACAGGTCCGGCAGGCTGCCAGGACCGCCATTGACCAGCAGGGTCACCGGCCGCGACGGCCAGGTTTCCGCGCTGGCTGCAGGGCCGGCAACCAGTGCGGCCACCGCCGCCACGCAGGCCGCAACATGACGCAGAACCGGGCGCAACAAGGGCCGCCGGGCGGATGTTTCGGGCAGGTTGCGGGTGCGCGGGCCGGTGCGCCGGACGTCGTGTAGCCGTATCACTGTGCTTGTCTCCTGGGTGCGCCAGCCGCCGGCTGATTACCGGTCGTAGTCTCGACGCTTTTTTCTACGATAAGCAGCATAAATCTCGGCGTCAATAATTTTTATCGAGATTTTTTAAAGCCAGTGATAAAGTAGCTCCCATGTCAGACGGCGCCACCCTCCCCCCGCTTGCCCATTCCGCCTCGGCCAACACCCTGGTCGGCGCGGCCTATGTCAACCTGCGCCGCGACATCATCCAGGGCGTGCATCCGCCGGGCTCGCGCCTGCGGGTCGAACACCTGAAGGACGATTACGGCGTGGGCGCGGGCACGTTGCGCGAAGCGCTGGCGCTGCTGGTGTCCGACGCGCTGGTCATCGCGCAAGGACAGCGCGGCTTTCACGTCACGCCGATTTCGCTGGAAGACTTCCGCGACATCACCGAGAACCGCGTGCTGCTGGAGACCCAGGCCCTGCGCCAGTCCATCGCCCTGGGCGATGACGACTGGGAAAGCGCCGTGCTGGCCGCCTTCCACCGTCTGAGCAAGGCCGAACAGCGCCTTGCAGCCGACCCCGATACCCGCTTTGAAGAGTGGGAACAGCGCAATCGCGAGTTCCACCGCGAACTGATCCGCGCCTGTCCGTCGCGCTGGCTGCATCATTTCCTGGGCATCCTGTACCAGCAGGCCGAGCGCTACCGCCGCCTGACCGTCACGCGCAAGCCCATCGCGCGCGACCTGGACGACGAACACAAAGGCATCCTGGACGCCACGCTGGCGCGCGATGCGGACCGCGCCTGTGAACTGCTGGCCGCCCACATCCGCCTGACCTACGAGGCCGTGGCGCGCCTGCCGCCAGACCTGTTCACGCCCGATTGAAAACCCGCAGGCCGGGCCGCTACGTCGCGCCAGTTCGGTGCTGCGCCAGCACGTCGTGCATGGCCCGCGCGGCGCGCTCCAGCACCGGCACCGCGCGCAGCAGCTCGTCCAGCATGACGCGCGCCGTCGGCGCATGGCAGGCCACGGCCGCCACCACGCGATCGTCCGCGTCGCGCACCGGCACTGCCACGGCGCTCATGCCGCGCACGAATTCCTCGTTGTCGATGCCAATGCCGCGCGCAGCCAGCCGTTCGAGTTCTTCTTCCAGCCTGGCCGGGTCTGTCAGCGTGCGCGGCGTGTTGCGCGTGAGCGGCAGGCGCGCCAGCACCCGCCCGCGCTCCAGCCGATTCATGGACGCCAGGAACAACTTGCCGCTGGCGGTGCAGTGCATGGGCACGTGGCTGCCCACCGCGAAGAACAGGCGCAGCGGTTCCTCCGTTTCCACGCGTTCCATGTAGATCACGCGATCGCCGTCGGGCGCGGTCAGGTTGCAGGTTTCGCCCAGGGTGCCGACCAGTTGGGCGAGCACGGCGCGGCAGGCGCGCGTGAAGGCCGAGGCGCGCAGAGTTGCCAGGGCCAGGGTCGCTGCCTGCGGTCCCGGCACGAAGCCGTTCTCGGTGGGCGTGGCGGCCACGAAGCCGGCGCGCTGCATGGCCGCCAGCAGGCGCATCAAGGTGGTCTTGGGCATGTCCAGCCGCTGCGCCAGTTGCGCCAGCGTGGGTGGATGCTGGGCGCGCGCCAGGTGATCCAGCACCACCAGCGCCCGCAGCGAACGCGCGGCCTCTTGATGGGTGGCGGCGTCGTCGGCCTGCTGCGCCGATGCTGCACCGCGATTTTGAAACTGAATCTGCATATTCTGTTCCACTTTTCCGCCCCTGCGCCTGTTGTGCTTTGCTCTGCGCGCGCGCTTCCTAGAATCGCCTCAAATGCCGCAGCGCTCAGGCGCCGGCATCGATCCAGTATATAAGTGCGCCCCACAACGACAAGCAGGGTTAACGCGCCGTAGGCTTGGCGCCGCGCCCTGCTGCAGGGAGAGCTTGCGGACATGTCCGATACCGTGGATTACATCGTGGTTGGCGCCGGCTCGGCCGGATGCGTGATGGCCAACCGGCTGAGCGCCAGCGGCGCGCACAGCGTCTGCCTGCTGGAAGCCGGCCCCAAGGACAGCAACCCGTGGATACACATCCCCATCGGCTACGGCAAGACGATGTTCCACAAGGTCTTGAACTGGGGCTACTACACCGACCCCGACCCCGGCATGCTGGACCGGCGCATCTATTGGCCGCGCGGGCGCACGCTGGGCGGCTCCAGCTCCATCAACGGCCTGATCTACATCCGCGGCCAGCGGCAGGACTACGACGCCTGGGCCGCCGCCGGCAATCCCGGCTGGAGCTGGGACGAATGCCTGCCCTACTTCCGCAAGCTCGAGAACAATGACCTCGGCCCCGGCCCCACGCGCGGCACCGAGGGCATGCTCAACGCCACCTCGATCAAGACGGCGCATCCGCTGGTGGAAGCGTTGATAGGCGCCGCGCAAAAGCTGGGCCTGCCGCATGTGCAGGACTTCAATACCGGCGACCAGGAAGGCGTGGGCTACTACCAGCTCACCACACGCAACGGCCGGCGTTGCTCAACCGCCGTGGCCTATCTGCGCCCCGCGCAGAACCGCAGCAACCTGCGCGTGGAAACCGACGCACACGCCATGGCCGTACTGTTCGAAGGCAAGCGCGCCTGCGGCGTGCGCTACCGGCGCGACGGCCAGGTGCATACCGTGCGCGCCCGCCGCGAAGTGGTGCTGTGCGCCGGCGCCCTGCAATCGCCGCAGCTGCTGCAGCTGTCCGGCGTCGGACCCGCAGCCCTGCTGCGCCGGTTCGGCATCGGCGTAGTGCGCGACCTGCCGGGCGTGGGCGAAAACCTGCAGGACCATCTGCAGATCCGCCTGATCTACGAGACCACCCGCCCCATCACCACCAACGACCAGTTGCGCAGCCTGACGGGCCGCGCCCGCATGGGCCTGGAATGGCTGCTGTTCCGCGGCGGGCCGCTGGCGGTGGGCATCAACCAGGGCGGCGTGTTCTGCCGGGTAGACCCGGCCAGCCGCACGCCCGACACGCAGTTCCATTTCGCCACGCTGTCGGCCGACATGGCGGGCGGCAAGGTGCATCCGTTCTCGGGCTGCACCTATTCGGTGTGCCAGCTGCGGCCCACGTCGCGCGGCCGGGTCCAGCTGCGCAGCGCGGATCCCTTCGAGGCGCCGTCCATGCAGCCGAACTACCTGTCCACCGAACTGGACCGCCACATGGCCGTGGCGGCGGTGAAGTATGCGCGCAGGCTCGCCGCCACCGAACCGCTGGCAGGCCTGATGAAGCGCGAATTCCGCCCCGGGCCGGACGTGCGCACGGACGACGAGATCCTGCACTTCTGCCGTGAATACGGCGCCACGATCTTCCACCCGTCCGGCACCGCCAGGATGGGGCCGTCCAGCGACCCGATGGCCGTGGTGGACGAACGCCTGCGCGTACACGGCGTGGCGGGGCTGCGCGTGGTGGACTGCTCGATCATGCCGACGCTGGTGTCGGGCAACACCAACGTCCCCGTGGTGATGCTGGCCGAACGCGTGGCCGAATTCATGTTGCAGGACCTCAGGCAAGCGCAGCCCCAGGCGCTGCGCGTCGCCGCCTGAATCGGAGATGACGGACCCCGGATAGCAGAACCCCAAGGCGCAGGACAACGCAGATTGCCCCACCGCCCCACCAAAGGAGACTAGACATGGCCAAGCAAAACGAAGCCGCGGTGCGCAAAGTCGTCGCCGCGTCGCTGATCGGCGCCACCATCGAGTGGTACGACTTTTTCCTGTACGGCGTCGTCGCGGGCATCGTGTTCAACAAGCTGTACTTCCCTACCGGCGACCCGCTGGTCTCGACCATGCTGGCCTACACCACCTTTGCCGTCGGCTTCGTCACGCGACCGCTGGGCGGGCTGATCTTCGGCCACTTCGGCGACCGCATCGGCAGAAAGAGCATGCTGGTGATGACGCTGATGATCATGGGCATCGCCACCTTTCTGATCGGGCTGGTGCCGACCTACGACAGCATCGGCATCTGGGCGCCGATCCTGCTGCTTTTGCTGCGGGTGTTCCAGGGCATAGGCCTGGGCGGCGAATGGGGCGGCGCGGTGCTGATGGCTTATGAATACGCGCCGCCGGGCAAGAAAGGCTTTTATGCCTCGCTGCCGCAGATCGGGCTGGCGATCGGGCTGTGCCTGGCCTCCGGCACGGTGGCGCTGCTGTCCACCCTTCTGACCGACGAACAGTTCATGGCCTGGGGCTGGCGCATCGCCTTCCTGGCATCGGCCGCCATGGTGCTGGTGGGCATGTACATCCGCCTGAACATCAAGGAGACGCCCGAGTTCGCGGCGGTCAAGGCCAACAACGCCGAAAGCCGCATCCCGTTCTTCGACATGCTCAAGCGATATCCGGGCAATGTCTTCAAGGGCATGGGCGCGCGCTACATCGACGGCGTGTTCTTCAACGTGTTCGGCGTGTTCTCGATCTCGTACCTGACGCAGACGGTGCAGATCAGCCGGACCGAAGCGCTGATCGGGGTGATGGCGGCGGCCCTGGTGATGTGCTTTTTCATCCCCTTCTTCGGCCGGCTGTCCGACCGCATCGGCCGCACGCGGGTCTATTTCTGGGGATCGCTCATCACTGCGGCGGCGTCCTTCCCGGGCTTCTGGCTGATGCTCAACAGCCAGGGCAGCGTGATGCTGATCTGGCTGGCCATCATCATTCCGTTCGGCATCCTGTACGCCGCCGTGTACGGACCGGAAGCAGCGCTGTTCTGCGAGCTGTTCGATGCCAAGGTGCGCTACACGGGGATTTCCTTCGTCTACCAGTTCTCGGGCATCTTCGCCTCGGGCATCACGCCCATCATTGCGACGGCGCTATTGAAGACTGGCGGCGGCCAGCCCTGGCTGATCTGCCTGTACGTGTTGTTCGCTGGGGTCGTGTCGGCGGTGTGCGCGATGCTGATCGGGCGCGGCGCGCAGCCGGCGGAACTGGAGGCGGCGGCAAATGCCATGCCGCGCGGGGGATTGGGCAAGGCCTGAATGTGAAAGCGCCGGCCATATGGGCCGGCGCGTTCCTACCTGAGTTGTGCCTCAGGCCGCTGCTACCGGGCGGCCGTAGAACGGATAGTTGGGGTCGTTGTAGCCGTGGCTCGACGCGTGCCCAGGCGTGACCCAGCCGTTGACGACGGCCTCGTCCTCGGCCGTGATCTTCACGTCCAGCGCCGCGTAGTAGTCCTCCATCTGCGCCAGGGTGCGCGGGCCGGCGATGACGGCGGTGATGACGGGATTGGCCAGCACCCAGGCAGTGGCGAAATGCCCCGCCTGCGTGCCACGGACTGCGGCGTGCGCCACCAGCTTTTGCGCGATTTCCAGGGACTCTTCGCGGAATTCGGTCGCCAGGATACGGCGGTCGCCGCGTCCGGCCCGGGTGTCGGCCGCGGGCGCCTGGCCCGGCAGGTACTTGCCGGTGAGCACGCCGCGCGCGATCGGGCTGTAGGGCACGACGCCCAGTCCATAGTGCTTGCAGGCGGGCAGGATCTCGACTTCGGGACCGCGGTTGAGCATGTTGTAGTAAGGCTGGCACACCACGGGTTGCGGCACGCCCATTTTTTCGCACAAACGCATCACTTCGGCGATGCGCCAGCCACGGAAGTTGGACAGGCCGAAGCTGCGCAGCTTGCCGGCGCGGATCAGGTCGCCCAGCGCCCACAGGGCTTCTTCGAGGTTTTCCTCATGGTAGTCGCGGTGCAGGTAGAGGATGTCCATGAAGTCGGTGCCCAGGCGCGTGAGGCTTTCCTCCACGCCGCGCATGAGCCACTGGCGCGAATAGTGGGCCTGGTTGGGGCCGGTTCCGACGGCGTTGCCGATCTTGCTGGCAAGCACCCAATCGTGGCGCTGGCCTTTCAGTAGCTTGCCGACCACCTCTTCGGAGCGGCCGCCGTTATAGACGTCGGCGGTGTCGATGAAGTTCAACCCATGGTCACGCGCGGACGCGACGATGCGGGCGGCTTCGTCGTCGGGGGTCTGCTCGCCGAACATCATGGTGCCCAGGCAGAGCGGAGAGACGCGGAGATTGCTGCGGCCGAGGCGGCGGTAGTTCATGGTTGGCTTCCTCTCGTTCACGGAAATGGATTAGGCGGGAGCATGCAACGGCAGGCCCGCGCGAGTCAAATTCGCATCTTGGGCATTCTGGGATGGATTGTTGACGTTTGGTGTTGTGAGGCTGGGGTTCTTGAGTCGCCGGCGGCCGGACTGCGGAATTCCGATGCTCGCCCCGGTGGGGCTGCGCTTCGGATCCCTCCGCCCGGCCACCGGCTCAAAGCATCTGCCCATGAATCGGCCTGAAACCAATGCATAAGGCTGCTGTCAGCCGAGGCAGCCCGGAGCCATCCGAAGCGCAGCCCCATTGGGGCGAGCATCGGAATGGCGCAGGGCCGCCTCGGCGGCTAAAGAACCCTGACGCCCGCAAGCTCGAAGCCCTGCCACTTCGGTTTTGTGAGACAGGGTTCTTGAGTCGCCGGCGTCCGGACTGCGGGATTCCGATGCTCGCCCCGGTGGGGCTGCGCTTCGGATCCCTCCGCCCGGACACCGGCTCACGGCATCTACCCATGAACGGACCTAAGACCAGTGCATTCAGCTGCTGTCAGCCGAGGCGGCCCGGAGCCATCCGAAGCGCAGCCCCACCGGGGCGAGCATCGGAATGGCGCAGGGCAGCCTCGGCGGTTCAGAACCCCGACATCCGCATACTCGAAGCCGCCTACAGCCGCCACATCAAATACCTAGCCAAAAACGATCTAGACCCCAGCGTCCACCGCCTCCAGGATCTTGCCGAACAGCGCGTCGGCGTGGGTCGAGTTCAGCCAGCGCACAATCACCACCATCTGCCGCTCCGGTTCCACCCACGTAAACGAGCTACCCGCCCCCACGCCAAAGAAGCTGGAAGCCGGCACGCTGGGAAACACGCGGCCTTCATGATTCAGCCAGATCAGATAGCCGTAATACGGCGCGATCGCGCATGGCGTGCGCATGTCCCGGATCCACTCGCTGGACAGGATGCGACGGCCGTTGGCCATGCCGTCGTTCAGCAGCATCTGACCGATCAGCGCCTGGTCGCGAGCGCTGATGGACATGCCGCCGCCCCAGTGCGAACCGCCCGGCACCGACGGCATGCGCTGGCCGTCGATCTCGACCCAGGCGTTGTCGTAGCCGACCCACTGCCAGTTTTCGCTGGCGCCGATGGGCCGCGTAACCGCCTCGCGGAAGACCTCGGGCAAGGGTTTGCGGAACAGGTGCAGCAGCGCGTACGACAACTGGTTGATGCGCACGTCGTTGTATTCCCAGTACGTGCCGGGACGCTGCAAGGGCCGCGCTTCGCCCTTCTTGCCGTCCGGCGGCACGCCGAAGGTGACGGCGCGATAGCGATCGGCCTGGTCGGATACGCCAAAGCGTTCGCCTTCCCATTCGCTGGTCTGCTGCAGCAGATGACGCCAGGTGATGTCGGCGTTCTGCCCTTCGTCGAAGCCGATGCCGGGCACGCGCTTGCCCACAGGCTCGTCCACGTCCGGCAGCAGGCCGCGGTCATGGGCCACGCCGGCCAGGATTGCCAGGTACAGCTTGGCCACGCTGAAGGTCAGGTCGGCGCGCTCGGGCTCGCCCCAGGACGCGACGGTCTCGCCGCGCACGGTGACCACGCCCGACACCGGGCCGCGGTCGTGGATGGGGCCCAGCAGGCGGTTCCAGGGCGGCGGATCGTTCAGGTGCACGCCAAAGTTGCCCTTGACGCTGCGGTCCCAGGCGGATTCGTGGTCGTTGGCGAACTGGATCGCCTGCTGCATGAGTGTGTTCATCGTTTCCCTCGTTATGTGTGTGTCTCAGGCCGCTACGCTTGCGCGCGAGCCGGCCAGGAATTCCATTGCCGCCTGCACGCCGCCCGCCCTATGCGGCACGGCTGCCGCGGCCAGGCCCATTTCCACGCCGGCCAGCGTGCCGCACAGCGTCAGGTCGTTGAAGTGGCCCAAGTGGCCGATGCGGAACACGCGGTCGGTAAGCTTGCCCAGGCCCTGCCCCAGCGACATGTCGAAACGTTCCAGCACCAGCTTGCGGAAGGCGTCGGCGCCATGGCCTTGGGGCATGACCACCGCAGTGAGCGCCGGGCTGTGCGCGGCCGGATCCAGGCTCAGCAGCTCCAGCCCCCACCCGGCCAGAGCCAGGCGCGTGGCCTGGGCATGGCGCTGGTGGCGCGCGAAGACTTGCGGCAAGCCTTCTTCGCGCAGCATGGCCAGGGCTTCGTGCAGGCCGTAAAGCAGGTTGGTCGAAGGCGTGTACGGAAAGTAGCCGCGGGCGTTGGCGGCGAGCATCTCGCGCCAGTCCCAGTACGAGCGCGGCAGCCGCGCCTCGTCGGCCGCGGCCAGGGCGCGTGCGCTGACGGCGTTGAAGGCCAGGCCGGGCGGCAGCATCAGGCCCTTCTGCGAACCGGCCACGGTCACGTCCACGCCCCATTCGTCGTGGCGGTAGTCGATGGAGCCCAGCGACGAAATCGTGTCCACCATCAGCAGCGCCGGATGCGCGGCGCCGTCGATCGCGGCGCGCACGGCCGGGATGTCGCTGGTCACGCCGGTGGAGGTTTCGTTGTGCACCACGCACACGGCCTTGATCTTGCGCCCCTGGTCTTCGGCGAGGCGGGCGGCGATGGCTGCCGCGTCCACCGGGTGGCGCCAATCGCCTTCCAGGAAGTCCACCTCCAGGCCCAGCCGCCCCGCCAGCTTGCGCCACAGGCTGGCGAAATGGCCGGTCTCGACCATCAGCACGCGGTCGCCGGGCGACAGGGTGTTGACCAGCGCGGCCTCCCAGGCGCCGGTGCCGGACGACGGGAAGATCACCACCGGGGACTGCGTCTGGAACACCTGCTTGACGCCTTCCAGCACCGCCAGGCCCAACGCGCCGAACTCGGGTCCGCGATGGTCGATGGTGGGCTGGTCGATCGCGCGCAGCACGCGATCGGGCACGTTGGTGGGCCCCGGAATCTGCAGGAAATGCCGGCCGGACAGATGACTGTTCAGGGTAAGCATGCGTAGTCCCAAAGTGGAATATTTTTGTATACCAACGAAAGGCGCAGGGCAGACAAGCAGGACTTTCCCCGCGCGCGGACTTGCGGCATGCGTCACTCTATCCCATTGTTTTTGCGTTAATAACCTAGGGTATACACCCATCTGGCGATACGGAAAGACAGGTTTATAGTCTCGCAAAACACGGGGAATTTTTGTATACCAATGAGCAGCGTTTCCAGCCTGATGCCTGATTCCGGCGCCACCAGCGTGGCCGCCGAAACCGCGCCGCCGCCTGCGGCGCGCGGCATGGGCAACGGCCGCACGCTGCCGGCCACGGTGGCCGGGCAACTGCGCGAACGCATCATCCAGGGCGAATTCCCGCCCGGCTCGCGGCTGAACGAGCGCACCCTGTGCGACCTGCTCGGCGTTTCCCGCACCCCCTTGCGCGAAGCCTTCCGCGTGCTGGCCGCCGAAGGCCTGGTGCAGATCGAACCGAATCGCGGGGCGCAGGTAGTGGCGCTGTCGGAAGCGAACATCCGCGAAGCCTTCGAGGTCATCGGCGGGCTGGAGGCCATGTCCTGCCGGCTGGCCTGCGAACGGGCCACGGACCAGGAAATCGCCGAGATCCGCGCGCTGACCTACGAAATGATGGCCAGCCACGCGCGCCACGACCTGCCCACCTATTTCCGCACCAATCGCGAGATCCACGAACGCATCAGCCTGGCCGCGCACAACAGCCTGCTCAAGCAGCTATACGACGCCCAGAACGCGCGCATCCAGAACCTGCGTTTCGTCTCGAACGAAAACCGCCAGAAATGGGATCTGGCGATGCGCGAACACATCGAGATGGCCGAGGCCCTGGACGCGCGCGACGCGGACCGGCTGGCCGGCATCATGCGCCAGCACTTGCAGCGCAAGTGCGAGGCCGCGTTGAAGACCCTTACCCAGCCGCCCGCGGCGGCGGCCGATTCCGGCTGACCCGCCGCAGGCAGCACATCGGGCCGCGCCGCCCGCGACAAGATGGCAGATAAGCAGTACGTGCAGTGACTTCCACAGGAGCCTCACCATGACTGATTTCCGCATCACCCCCGCAGCATCCGCGCCGACCTGGCGCAGCCCCCTCCCCCTTAAGGCCCTGGCTGCCGCCCTGCTGGCCTGCGCCACGCTGGCGGCCCAGCCAGCGCTGGCCGGCAAGAAGGACGACACCGTGCGCATGGCCTACGACCAGGCGCCGGAAAGCGTGGATCCCTACTACAACAACGTGCGGATCGGCGTCATCATCGCCGCCAACGTCTGGGACACCCTGCTCTACCGCGACCCGGTCACCAACGAGTACAAGGGGCAGCTCGCCAAGAGCTGGAAGCAGGTCGACGACAAGACCATGGAATTCGAGCTGCGCGAAGGCGTCAAATTCCATAACGGCGAGGAGTTCGACGCGGATTCGGTGGTGTACACGCTGAACTACGTGGCGGACCCGAAGAACAAGGCCGTCACGCAGCAGAACGTGGCCTGGATCGACAAGGTCGAGAAGATCGACAAGTACAAGGTGCGCCTGACCACCAAGGAGCCCTTCCCCGGCGCCAAGGAATACCTGTCCACCACCGCCGCCATACATCCGGCCAAGTACTACCAGGAAGTCGGGCCCAAGGGCATGAACGCCAAGCCGGTGGGCTCCGGTCCCTACAAGGTGGTGGACTACCAGCCCGGCAAGTCCATCACGCTGGAGCGCAACGCCGATTACTTCAAGGATTCGCCCAAGGCCCAGCCGAAGATCGGCAAGGTGGTGATCCGCTTCATCCCCGACCGCCAGACGCAGATGGCCGAGGTCATCTCGGGCGGCGAGGACCTGATCATGAGCGTGCCCAAGGACCAGGCCGAGCAGCTGGGCGGCATGCCCTCGCTGCAGATGGTCACGGGCGACACCATGCGCATCGTCTTCATGCAGATGAACATCCAGGAAGGCACGCCCGCGCCGCAGCTCAAGGACGAACGCGTGCGGCGCGCCATCATCCACGCCATCGACCGCGAAGCCATGTTGAAGAACATCGTGGGCGAAGGCGGCGGTCTCATCAACACCATCTGCACGCCTTCGCAGACGGGCTGCACCCAGGAAGGCGCGCCGGTCTACAAGTACGATCCCGCCCAGGCCAAGAAACTGCTGGCGGAAGCGGGCTACCCCAACGGCTTCGACATCGACCTGGTGGCGTATCGCGAGCGCAACCAGACCGAAGCCATCATCAACTACCTGCAGGCGGTGGGCATCCGCGCCAAGCTCAACTTCCTGCAGTACGCCGCCATGCGCGACATGATCCGCGCCAACAAGGCCTCGCTCACGCACCAGACCTGGGCGTCCAACCTGGTCAACGACGTGTCCGCGTCCACGCCTGTGTACTTCGCCTTCGGCAACGACGACATCACCCGCGACCCGCAGGTGCGCGACCTGCTCAACAAGGGCGACCACACCATCGAGAGCGGCGCGCGCAAGGCCGCCTACAAGCAGGCGCTGGACCTGATTGCACAGAAGGCCTATGCGGTGCCGCTGTGGACCCTGCCCGCCTACTACGTGACCACCAAGGACCTGAACTTCAAGCCCTATTCGGATGAACTGGTGCGCTTCTGGGACATGAGCTGGAAGTAAGGCGCGGCCCCGCGCCGGCCTGGCATCGCGCCGGGCCGGCGTGAGTCCAACGAAGAGGAAGCCCTATGCTGTATTTCACGATCAGGCGCCTGGGCCTGGCGGTGCTGGTGGCGCTGACGGTCTCGATCCTGGCGTTCCTGCTGCTGCACCTGTCTGGCGACCCGGCGCTGGCGCTGGCCGGCGAAGGCGCGCGCCAGGCCGACATCGACATGATCCGCAAGACCTACGGCCTGGACCGGCCGCTGGCCGTGCAGTACGCGGACTGGCTCTGGCACATCCTGCAGGGCGATTTCGGCACCTCGGTGTATTTCAAGACCGAGGCGGGACCGCTGATCCTCTCCAAGCTCAAGACCACCCTGCTGCTGGGCCTGGGCGCGCTGGCCTTCGCGCTTCTGATCTCGATTCCGCTGGGCGTGCTGGCCGCGCTGTACAAGGGCAGCCTGATCGACCGCATATGCCTGGCCATCGCCGTGCTGGGGCAGGCGCTGCCCAACTTCTTCTTCGCGCTGATCCTGATCATGCTGTTCTCGATATCGCTGCGCATCCTGCCGGTGTCGGGCAGCGGCAGCTGGCAGCATTTCGTGATGCCGGCGATCGCGCTGGGCTATTACGTGGCCCCCGCCTTCATGCGCCTGATCCGCGCCGGCATGATCGAAGTCCTGGCCGCCGACTACATCCGCACCGCGCGCGCCAAGGGCCTGCCGGCACGCAAGATCGTCTTCAAGCACGCGCTGCGCAACGCCATCGTGCCGGTGGTTGCGCTGGCCGCGGTGCAGCTGGGCTACCTGCTGGGCGGCTCGGTCGTCATCGAAACCATCTTCGCGCTGGACGGCCTGGGCTACCTGGCCTACCAGAGCATCACCTACAAGGACTATCCCGTGATGCAGCTGATCGTGCTGCTGCTGTCGGTGCTCTACGTGCTGCTGACCCTGGCCGCCGATATCGCCAACGCGTGGCTGGACCCGCGCATCCGGGTGTCCTGACATGAACACGCCTACCCTGACCCCGTCCGCTTCCGGCGCCCCGGCGCCGCTGGAACTGTCCGCGTCCGCCCTGCGCTGGCGGCGGCTGCGCCGCAACAAGGCGCTGCTGGCCGGCGGCGGCATCCTGCTCCTCATCGTGCTGATCGCGCTGTTCGCGCCCTGGATCTCGCCGCATGACCCCTACTACCAGGACCTGGCCTACCGCACGGCGCCGCCGGTCTGGTACGCCAAGGGCACCTGGCTGCACCCGCTGGGCACCGACCAGCTGGGCCGCGACTACATGTCGCGCCTGTTCTACGGCGCGCGCATCTCGCTTCTGATCGGCATCAGCGTGGCGCTGATCTCGGGCCTGATCGGCACGGCCATGGGCATGGCGGCCGGCTACTTCGGCGGCAAGGTCGACATGGCGGTGTCGTTTCTCATCACCACCCGCTTGTCCATGCCCGTGATCCTGGTGGCGCTGGCCACCGTCGCCATCGTCGGCGGCTCGCTGTGGGTCGTGATCCTGGTGCTGGGGCTGCTCAAGTGGGATCGCTATGCGGTGGTGATGCGCAGCGCCACCCAGCAGGTGCGCTCGCTGGAATACGTGGCCGCGGCGCAGGCCGCGGGCGCGTCCACCTGGCGCATCGTCTGGGGCGAAGTGCTGCCCAATGTGGTGCCGCAACTGATCGTGATCGCCACGCTGGAAGCCGCCAGCGCGATCCTGCTGGAAGCTTCGCTGTCCTTCCTGGGCCTGGGCGTGCAGCCGCCGCTGCCGTCGTGGGGCCTGATGATCTCGGAGGCCAAGGCCTACATGTTCTTCTCGTTCTGGCTGATCGCCATACCGGGGTCGGCGCTGGCGCTGCTGATCTTCGCGATCAACCTGGCCGGCGACGGGCTGCATCAACTCCTGACGCCTGAAGAGAGGGCCTGAGCATGAGCGACACCGACATCGTGCTGGACGTGCAGGGTCTCACCGTCGACATCGCCACGCCGCGCGGCCCGCTGCACGCGGTGCGCGACGTGTCCTTCCAGGTCCGGCGCGGCGAAACGCTGTGCCTGGTGGGGGAATCAGGCTGCGGCAAGTCCATGACCTCCCTGGCCATCATGGGTCTCTTGCCCAAGGCCGCCCGGCGCAGCACGCGGCGGCTGGCGGTGCTGGGCGAAGACCTGTCCGCCGCGCGCGGCGGGCGCATCAACGCGCTGCGCGGCAGCAAGATGGCCATGATCTTCCAGGAGCCGATGACGGCGCTGAACCCCGCCTACGCCATCGGCGAACAGCTGACCGAGCACTACATCCACCATTGCAAGGCCGGCGCGCGGCAGGCCCGCGACCGCGCGGTGGAGCTGCTGGAGAAAGTCGGCATCGCGTCGGCCGGGCAACGGCTATCCCAGTATCCGCACCAGCTCTCCGGCGGCCTGCGTCAGCGCGTGATGATCGCCATGGCGCTGATGTGCGGCCCGGAGCTGCTGATCGCCGACGAGCCCAGCACCGCGCTGGACGTGACCATCCAGGCGCAGATCCTGCGTCTGCTGGCCGACCTGCAGGCCGAGCTGGGCATCGCCATGGTGCTGATCACCCACGACCTGGGCGTGGTCGCGCGCATCGCGCGCCAGGTCGCGGTGATGTACGCGGGCCAGATCGTGGAAGAAGGACCCGTGGCGGAACTGTTCGCTTCGCCGCGCCATCCCTACACCCAGGGGCTCCTGGGCTGTATCCCCGTGCCCGGGCGCACGCCGCCCGGCGAGGCGCTGGGCACCATCCCGGGCGTCGTGCCCGCGCTGGTGGGCGAACTGCAGGGCTGCGCCTTTCGCGACCGCTGCCCGCACGCCCAGCCGCAATGCCGCCATGAGGTACCCGTACACGGCGCCGCATCCGGCCAGCAATGGCGCTGCATCCTCGAATCCGAAGGAGTCCCGGCATGAGCCCATTGCTACAAGCCGAGGCTGTCAGCAGGCAGTTCTCGATCCGATCCGGCATGTTCCGGCCGCGCAGCACGCTGCACGCCGTCAACGGCGTGGACCTGGCGGTGGAGCGCGGCGCGGTGCTGGGCATCGTGGGCGAATCCGGCTGCGGCAAATCCACGCTTGCCCGCATGCTGCTGGGACTGACGCCGCCCACCGAGGGGGCGATCCGGCTCGACGGCCAGGACATCCGCAACCTGGGCCGGCGTGCGCTCGCCCGCCGCGTCCAGCCCATCTTCCAGGATCCATATTCGTCGCTGAATCCGCGGCGCTCCATCGCCTCCATCGTCTCGCTGCCGCTGGAAGTGCACGGCATTCCCAATCCGAAGCAGCACAAGGCCATCGAGATGCTGGAGCGCGTGGGCCTGCCGCCCCGGCTGGCCCACAACACGCCAGGCCAGCTGTCCGGCGGCCAGCGCCAGCGCGTGGCGATTGCGCGAGCGCTGGTGATGCATCCCGAGATCGTCATCTGCGATGAGCCGACCTCGGCGCTGGACGTGTCGGTGCAGGCGCAGATCATGAACCTGCTGATGGACCTGCGGCGCGAATTCAACCTGACCTACGTCTTTATCAGTCACAACCTGGCGGTGGTGGAGCACATCGCCACCCACGTGGCGGTGATGTACCTGGGCCGGGTGGTGGAATCCGCGGCCACGGCGCAACTATTCCATGATCCGCGCCATCCCTACACACAGGCGCTGCTGGCCTCGGTGCTGACGCCCGAACCCGGACTGGGCATACCCGACATGGGCCTGGGCCTGTCATTCCCGGATCCGCTGCGTCCGCCCTCGGGTTGCCCCTTCCACCCGCGCTGTCAGCAGGCCATGGCGCAATGCAAGACCGAACGCCCGGCATTGGTCCGGCGCGAGCAATCCGTGGTGGCCTGCCACCTCTATCCCCCTACCTCCAACGGAGTCCAGCCATCATGACCCGCGCACAAGCCATCGCCCAGGCGGAACAGTGTTTTGATTCCGGCGCCTTCCGCGCGCTATTGGCTCGCCGCCTGGCCCAGCCCACCGAAAGCCAGAACCCGGCGCGCGCGCCCGAACTCGCGGCCTACCTGGAAGCCGAGATCCGGCCCGCCTTCGAAGCGCTGGGCTTCACCTGCCGCACGCTGACGCACCCGAAGGCGCTCGCGCCGTTCCTGTATGCCGAGCGCATCGAGGATCCGGCCCTGCCCACCGTGCTGGGCTACGGCCATGGCGACGTCATCCGCGGCCTGGAAAAGGAATGGAAGGAAGGCCTGTCGCCCTGGGCGCTGACCGAAGCCGAGGGCCGCTGGTATGGCCGCGGCATCGCCGACAACAAAGGCCAGCACAGCATCAACATGGAAGCGCTGCGGCTGGTGCTGGAGACGCGCGGCAAGCTGGGCTTCAACGCCAAGTACCTGATCGAGATGGGCGAGGAAACCGGCTCCATGGGCCTGCGCGACCTGTGCGAGGAACACCGGGCGCTGCTGGCGGCGGACCTGCTCATCGCCTCCGACGGCCCGCGCCTGAGCGCGGAACGCCCCACCATCTTCCTGGGCGCGCGCGGCAGCCTGAACTTCGACCTGAGCATCGAGGCCCGCGCGGGCGGCCACCACTCGGGCAACTGGGGCGGCCTTATCTCAAATCCCGGCATCCAGCTGGCCCACGCCATCTCCACATTGGTTTCGCCCACCGGCCAGATCCGCATCCCCGAATGGGTGCCGCGCGAACTGCCCGCCGCGGTGCGGCGCGCCCTTGCCGATTGCCAGGTGGACGGGGGCGCCGATGGTCCCGAGATCGAACCCTGGTGGGGCGAGCCGGGGCTGTCGCCGGCAGAGCGCGTGTTCGGCTGGTGCTCGTTCGAGGTGCTGGCCTACAAGACCGGCAATCCCGACACGCCCGTCAACGCCATTCCGCCGCGCGCCTGGGCCCGCTGCCAGCTGCGCTTCGTGGTGGGCGTGGATCCGGACGACCTGGTCCCCGCCCTGCGCCGCCATCTGGACCGCCAAGGCTTCCCCATGGTCCAGATCACGCTGACGCGCGAGAACATGTTCCGCGCCACCCGCATCGACCCTGACGACGCCTGGGTGCGCTGGGCGGTGGATTCGCTGGAACGCACCTCCGGCGCCAAGACCGCCGTGCTGCCCAACCTGGGCGGCTCGCTGCCCAACGACATCTTCACCGACGTGCTGGGCCTGCGCACGATCTGGGTGCCGCACTCCTATCCAGGCTGTTCCCAGCACGCGCCGAACGAACACTTGCCGCCGGCCTTGCTGCGGCAGGCGTTGAGCCTGATGACAGGACTGTATTGGGATCTGGGCGCGGGCGGCACGCCGGCATTGGAGCGCTGAGACGCGAGGCCCGAGCATGTTCGCATGCAAAGGACCATGCACCGCCCCTAAGGCTTGCCGGACGGCCCCAGCCGCTCCCGCAGGAAATCGATGAAGCGCCGGACCTTGGCGCTGACGTGGCGGGTGTCGGGATACACGGCGTAGACCTCCAGGCGCGGCAGCGCATACGAAGGCAGCAGGCGTTGCAATGTGCCGCGCGCCAAAGGCTCTTCCAGCAGCCACTCCGGCAGCGCGGCCACGCCGCATCCGGCCTCGGCAAAAGCCAGCAGCGCCGAGGCCGTATCGGCCTGCGCCACCGGCGCCACGCGCAGCTCGTGCTCGCGCCCCTTGCTGTCCGTCAGCCGCCAACGGTCGCTGCGGCCGGGCCGGTTGGCCAGCCAGGGCAGCGCCGCCAGCGCCTGCGGCGTGCGCGGCGCGCCGTGCTGCGCCAACAGGTCCGGACTGCCCACGATCCATAGCCTGAACTGGCCGATGCGCGTGGCCCGGTAGCTGGAATCCTCCAGCGCCCCCACCCGTATGGCCAGGTCCAGCCGTTCGGCGATCAGGTCCGCATGCGCGGACCCGGCGCGGTAGCCCACCCGCAAGGCGGGATGCGCGCGCGCGAATGCCGCCAGCGCCGGCGCCACCACCCGGTTGCCGTAGTCCACCGACGCCGTCACCCGCAGGCTGCCCGACAGCGCCGTCTGGCCGGAACGCGCCTCGTCCACCGCGGCCTCGGCTTCGCGCAGCAGCCGCGCGCAGTGGCCGTAAAAGCCTTCCCCCGCCTCGGTCAGCGCCAGCCGCCGAGTGCTGCGCGTGAGCAGCGCCACGCCCAGCTCCTGTTCCAACTGCTTGATGTTGAAGCTGACCACCGCCTTGGTCGTGCCCAGCGCATCGGCCGCCGCGGTAAAAGAGCCGGCCTCGGCCACCGCCGCATACATCGCCAGACGATTCAGATTGATCATGGAAGGCCTGGATTAATTGTCAAAAAAACACGAACAGTATATCCATCGATAGGTCGTTTTTCGGGAACAACCTGGCTCCTAGAATGGCGCTCCCTTTCCAGGAATCCCACCCATGTCCGACCTTTCATCCCATTGCCTGCGCCTGGCTGTCGACGTCCATTCCCGTATCGAAGGCTGGATAGGCTCGCCCGATGCCCCGGATACACAGCTGACCGCCCTGCTCAAGGATTTTGCGCCCGGCTTCAGCATGATCGCCGCCGACGGTCAGCGTCTGCCCGCGGAGGCTTTGCCGGCCTTGTTCGGCATATTGCGCGGCGCCCGCCCCGGCTTGAAGATCGACATCGACGAGCTGGCCGTGCTGCACGCCGGCGCGGATTCGGTCTTGCTGAGCTACCGTGAACGCCACGCCTGGAGCGCGGGCGCGACCCAGCGCCGGGCGACAGCGCTGTTTGCCGTCCAGCCCGACGGCCAGCCGCAATGGATGTATCTGCAAGAAACCTGGGCTTGAGCGCCGGACCGCGCGAATGCAATTCAGGCCCGGATTCGGATCCGGATTCCGGCCAAAAAAAAGCCTCCGGCTAGGAGGCTTGTCGGAGCGGTTTTCGTATCCCGTCCAGCAACAGGCTGGTGACGACTTCCGCCAGGGCTTGCTGCCTGGCCGCATCCGGCTCCTGCCGCGTGAACCGTTCGATGATGCCCATCATGGATTGGGCGTACCAGTCGGCCGGAATGTCCTCGCGGAGCAGTCCCACCTTTTGCTCGGCCCTCACGTTGTCGGCGATCATCGCGGCCAGCTCGTTCTTGAGCGCCTCGGCCTCGGCGGCCTGGAAGAAGCCGATGCGCGTCAGGTTCGGATCCTCTTGCAGAATGGCGAGCAGGCCGCTCACGCCCAGGCGGACGCGACTGTCCAATCCGGCGTCTTGCAGGCCGTCCGGCATGCGCGCCTGGCCGATGGCCTGGCGCAAGCGCTGCGCGAACAGGCCCACCAGTTCATCGTAGGCTGCCTGTTTGCCGGCGAAGTATTGATAGAAGACAGGTTGGGTCACGCCGGCCCGGGCGACGATGTCGCTGATCCGGGTATGCTGGAATCCGCGTTCCGCGAATTCCGCTGCCGCGACCTCCAGAAGTTGAGCCCGTGTGCGTTCACCCTTGGTGAGACGCTTGTCTTGCGGTAAAGAAGAAGGTCGTGCCGTAATCATCGCGAGAAAATACTACCCTTCCGCGCTTTTAGCCACTGGTTTTACCCACGGTTCCCACAACGGATACAACCATTGCAATGTCCTTCCCAAAGTGCTTGCCGACCATTGCCCCCCTGGCGCTCGCCAGCCTGCTATCGGGCTGCGTGCCCTACCCCGTGTACAAGACCATGCAGCCTGACGCCCGCGCCACTGTGCTGGACGAAAATTCCCAGCCCCTGGCCGATGCGCGGGTGGTGTTGATCAGCAGCACGTTTCCCTATGGGCGGGAACAATTCCGCAATGAAACCCGCAGCGCGTCCGACGGCAGCGCCGCGTTCGGGGCCCTGAAGGAATGGCGCGCCGAATCGATGATGATCCACGGGGCGCAGGTGTACTTCTGGAACTGGTGCGTGGAGAAAACGGGCTACGAAACCTACATGACGCTGGACCGCGACGCCGCGTATTTCAACGATAAGCCGCAGATCACGTTGCGCCCCGGCGAGTCGCGTTCCTGCAACAACTGGCCCGACCGCCGGGACCCGTCCGCCTCCCGCTGAAATCAGTTGAAATCTCCGTAGCGCTTGAGACACGTTATGGGAGAGGCCAGGCGGTAAAGTGGCAATATCGGTCCGGGTCCCGCGTCACGCTGGGCCCCGGGGCGGATCAGGAGCAAGATCATGAAGCGGTTTTCTGGCCGTATGGCCATCGTCGCGGCGCTGGCGTTGGCCGTGGCAAGTGCGCCTGCCATGGCTGGCGGGCGTGGCGGCGGTTATTGGGGCGGCGGCCACGGCGGCGGATACCACGGTGGCGGATACCACGGCGGGTACCACAATTACCATGGCGGCAGCAGCAGTTCCGACGGTTGGTGGATAGGCGGCGCCTTCGCGCTGGCCACCATAGGCCTGCTGTTGGCGGCTGATTCCGGGCCCTCCTACACCCAGGCGGGCGTCTATTCGTCGGGCGTGGGCTACACCAGCCCGCCGGTCTACGCGGCCCCCGTCTACAACGCGCCAGTGTACGAGGCGCAGCCCGTGTACAGCGCGCCCCAGCCTCAGTACGAGCCGGTGCAATACGAGTCCACCGCGCCCGTCAACAGCGCCCAGGCCAGCGCCACCGTGGACTGCCAGCGCTGGGCCATGAACCAGAGCGGCTACGACCCGGCCACCATCACGCAATGGACCACCCAGGTCATGGTGGACTCCTACAACCGGGCGCTGGATTCCTGCATGACCAGCCGCGGCTACCGCGCGCACTGAAGCGCCATTCCGGGTATTCCCGCTTGCCCTGCCGCGCCGGCCTGCACACACTGCATGCCGGCGCGCCTCTTTGCAGGGCCGTTGCCGCGTCCCGACGGACAGGCCGTCGGGCATAGACAAGGGGAAAGCATGTTGAATTTCAAGCGGATCGCCGGGCTGTGCGCAATCAGCGCAGCCTGCGCGTTCTCTGCCGCCGCGCAAGCGCAAGCCGACGCCAAGGCCATGACCATCGTCGTGCCCTATGGTGCGGGCGGCATCGTCGACAACACGGCGCGCGCGTTCGCGCAGAAACTGGCGGCGGAACTGGGCCGGCCCGTGGTGGTCGAGAACCGCGGCGGCGCGGGCGGCATGATTGGCATGAACACGGTGGCGCGGGCTCACGACGAGAACACCCTGGCCTTTACCGCCGTCAGCCCCGTCACGCTATCGCCGCATGTGATGAAGACGCTGTACGACCCCTTGAAGGATCTGGCGCCGGTGGCCTCCGTGATGTATTCGCCGGTGCATCTGGTGGGCGGCCCGAAGTTCACGGGCAAAACCTTCCAGGACATGCTGGCCCAGGCCAAGGCCGATCCCGGCGGCCTGTCGCTGGCGACGGCCGGCGTGGGGTCGCTGGGGCATTTGATGCTGGAGCAGATCAATGGCCAGGCGGACGTGCGCATCACCCACGTGCCGTACAAGGGCATGGCGCAGATGGTGCCCGATGCCCTCGGAGGACAATTTACGCTGATGCTGGTGAATGCCTCCGGTCCGGTCAATGCGCTGATCGACGAAGGCAAGCTCACGCTGCTGGCGGTGGGTTCCCCCGCCCGCCTGCCCGGACGGCCCGGCACGCCCACGCTGGCCGAACTGGGCTATCCCATGGCCAACATGACATCCACTTTCGGGTTTTTCGCTCCCGCCAGCACCAGTCCGGATTTCCGCCAGCGCATGAACGGCCTCATCAACCGCATCGCCGCCATGCCGGACATCAGCAAACCGCTGACGGACGCGCTGAACATCATGTCGCCCGGGACGGTGGAGCAGTTCACGGCCCAGGTGCAGAAGGAATACGCCGATAACGGCCGGATCGTGAAGCAGGCCGACATCCGCAGCGAATGACCGCGTGAGGCAGTAAGCGGCTGGCGGCTCAGCGGCGCCAGCCGCGCCAGCCGCAGAGCAGGCCGACGGCCAGCATGACGCTGGCGGGCAGGATCCAGACGAATCCTGAATCCGTGTAGACCACCTGGTCGACCGGATCGTAGTAACGGCCCAGCTCGTTGAAGTCCCACTTCAGGTATTGCGCGTACCAGGCGTAGAAAAAGAAGCCGGACAGGGCCAGGCAGAGGCCGGCGGCCAGGCGCAGGAGGCCCTTGCTGCGGCCGGTGCGCACTGCGGACTTCCATGCCAGGACCGCGCAACCGGCCACTCCCAGCAGCACCAGCAGGTCGCCCACATCAACGCCCATCGGCCGCCTCCAGGCCGGCCAGACAGGCCTGGGCCTCATCCCACTGTTTCTCGCTGAGGACGCGCAGGCCGGCCCGGGCCAGCAGTTCGGCCGTCACGCCCACGCCGGGCTGTTTGCGGCCGGCGAAATGGCCGTCGTACACGTAGCCGCTGCCACAGGAAGGGCTACCCTCCTTCAGCACTGCGATGCCGATGCCGTGCTTGCGCGCGGCTTCCAGCGCTGCTTGCGCGCCATGCACGAAGGGCGCGGTGACATCCTCGCCCGACACCGCCATGACGCGAGCGCGGCCGGCCAGCACGGCGGCGGCGTCCGAGTCCGGCTCGATCTCGGCGGGCGGACGCGGAACCGGCATGCCGCCCGCCATTTCCGGACAGACCGCCACCACCCGGCCTTCGTCCCGCCAGCGCGTCAGCACGGCGTGGTCATGGGAGGCGCCGCGTCCGTCGTAGCGTACGGGGTTGCCCAGCAGACAGGAACTGACCAGAACGTATTGCATGCGTAATCCGAGGCGATGGACCGCAACACGGCGCGCGGCCCTTATTCAAAGCATGCATGATAGAGCACCGGGCTTGGCGCGCGGACGCCTGTGTGGCCAGGGCTCAGCTTGCGGCCGCGCCCATTTCGCGCATCCAGGCGCGCAGCGCGGGATCCCGTACCTGCAGCACGTCGAACAGCCCCAGCGCATTGAGCGCCGGCAAGGCATCCTGGATGTCCCTACGCGCATCGGCCACGGCCTGGGCCGGCGCCTGTGGGTCGAGGCAGACGCGGGCGTTGGCGAGAAACGCCCCCACCGTACCCTTGCGCACCGCCACGCCGTTGAACTCCCCCAGATCCCTGCCGTCGGGCAGGATATCGCTTGCTTTCATGTTGTGCTCCTGTAGCTGCTCAAGACAGGAGTTACGATAGACGGGCCCGCGTGGCAAGTCTGCGCGGTTCTGGCCATTCAATACGGTATTTCTGCCAATGGCACTGCCTGCTCTCACCCCTCCCTTGCTCGATCCTGGACGCGCCCGCGACCGCGGCGGTCCCAGGCTGATCGCCGTACGCAGCCAGGATGGCGCGCTACGCCATACCGCCATGCATCAGCATGCGCGGGGGCAGCTATTGGGCGCCTATCAAGGCTTGCTGACGGTCTATGCGGGAGACCATCAATGGGTGGTGGCATCCCGCCAGACGGTGTGGATACCCCCCGACGTACCGCACGGACTGTACTCGCATGGTCCGTATGCCGGCTATAGCGCGTACTTGAGCCCGGCGGCTTGCGCGGGGCTGCCTGCCGGTCCTTGCGTGCTGCACGCCTCCGATCTGCTGCTGGCCGCCGTGGGCCGCGCCGCGTCCTGGAGCGACGACGCAATCGACCCGGCGCGCAGCCGCCTGATCGAGGTGATCCGGGATGAAATCAGAACCCTGCCGCATGCCGGCCAGCCCCTGCTCCTGCCGCGAGACGCGCGTCTGCAGCGGCTGGCGCTGGCGCTGTCGAACCAGCTCTCGGACACCCGGACGCAAGAAGAATGGGCCGCCGCCATCGGCATGTCGCCGCGCACGCTGGCGCGCCGCTACCTGGCGGAAACCGGCCTGACCCTGGGCGCCTGGCGGCAGCGCGCCCGCCTGATGCGGGCGCAGGAAATGCTGGCCGAAGGCGCGGCCGTGACCACAGTGGCCTTGGAGCTGGGCTATGACAACGTCAGCGCCTTCATTGCCATGTTCAAGCGCGAGCTGGGCGCCACGCCGGGCCGCTACGGCGGCCCGGGCGGTTGAGCGCTGTCAGCCCTGAAGCCGGGGCTTCAGGATTCCCCGGCCGTCTTGCTGGCCCGGCGCGCGCGGGGAGCCGCCTTGCTGGCGGTCTTGGCGGCGCTCTTGCGGGCAGGCTTGGCGGGCGCTTCGGATGCCGCCGCAGCCGCTGGCTCGGCCGGCGCCACGGGTGCGGTCTTGGCGGCGGTCTTCTTGGCAGCGGGACGGCTGCGGGTCGCGGCCCGTTTCGATGCGGGCTTGTCGGCTGCGGGCTCTGCAGCCGCATGCGTGTCCGCCACGGGCTGGACGGCCTTGGCCTCGTCCCTTGCGGCAATCCTGGCCATGCCGCCCTCGAACGGGTCGGACATCTTGGCAGGCGTTTTGCTCGCGGGCTGGCTGCGGCTTTCCGCGGCAGGTTGGGCAAAGGTCCATTCAGCGATGTTCACCGCCGGCAACGGCTGGCGCGCTTGCGGCAGGGGCTTGGGCATGGGCGGCAGACGCGAGGGTTGGACCGGTTTCGATTCCTGCGCTCGAGCCAGGGCGTCGGCCCGCATGGCGTCCAGCTTGGCGGCATCCGCTTGTTCGTCGGCCTGCCTGGCGGCATCGACCTGCGCGGTCGCCGGCGCTATGGCGGCGGATTGCGCGGCTGCCTCAGTCGGGGCCGGCGCCTTGGTTGCGGGTTGGACGGAAGACGCCGCGGACGAAGCTTCGGACGGCGCGGCAGCGCTCTCGCCAGCGGTTTCCTGCTCGGCAGTCTGGTTGGCTCCCCTGCCCTCGCCGCCCGACTTGCGCCCGCCACGCGATTTGCGGCCGGAGCGGGAACGGGATTCTTCCTGAGCCGCGCCGGCGGACGCGTCGCCGGTCTCGGCCGCTGCCGGTTGACGGGCCGAGGCTGAACGGGATCCGCCATCGGCTGCGGCGCGATTCGCGGCTGCAGCCCCGTCCGCGCTGTCGCGGTATACGTAGGTGCCGGCGTTTTCCTCGCGCCCGACTTCCAGCAGGCCGCGCGACTGCGCCTCGTCCAGCAGGTTGCCGAAGGCGCGGAAGCCGTAGTAGGACTCGTTGAAATCCGGCCGGCGGCGCTTGAGCGCATCCTTCAGGGCGGACGCCCAGATCTTGCCGCTGTCGCCGCGTTCGGCCATGAGGGCTTCGAAGGTCTCGGCAACCATTTCCACGGCCTGGGTCTTGCGGGCCTCGAGTTCTTCCTTGCGGCGGCGTTCCTCGTCGGGCGTGCGGCGCTGCTGGCCCGCGGCGGCGCCGCCACGGTTGTCGCGGCGCGCGTCGGCTGCGCGCTGGCCTTCGCGGGCCAGGTCGTCATAGAAGATGAATTCATCGCAGTTGGCGATGAGCAGGTCCGAGGTGGACTGCTTCACGCCCACGCCAATCACTTTCTTGTTGTTCTCGCGCAGCTTGGACACCAGGGGCGAAAAATCGGAATCGCCGCTGATGATCACGAAGGTATTGACGTGGGACTTGGTGTAGCAAAAGTCCAGCGCGTCCACGACCAGCCGGATGTCGGCGGAATTCTTGCCGGACTGGCGCACGTGGGGGATCTCGATCAGTTCGAAATTGGCCTCGTGCATGGGGGCCTTGAATTCCTTGTACCGCTCCCAGTCGCAATAGGCCTTCTTGACCACGATGCTGCCCTTGAGCAGCAGCCGTTCCAGCACCGGCCGGATGTCGAACTTCTGGTACTTGGTGTCGCGTACGCCCAGCGCCACGTTCTCGAAATCACAGAAAAGCGCCATGCTGACGTTTTCGTTGGGGGTATTCATGTTTTTGCTCCAATGCTGCCGCGGCGCCGGGCGAGACGCCGCCAGATGACGCTCATGATATACATATCTGCCGCCGGTACGCGGCGCCCGCCCCCAGCAGCCATGCCTGAAGCTCCTTTGTTCCCGCCTCTTGCCACCGACCGGCTGATCCTGCAGCCCTTGGAAATCGGCGACGCCGAAGCGATCCAGCGCCTGTTCCCGCAGTGGGAAGTGGTGCGCTACCTGGTCGACCAGGTGCCATGGCCCTACCCGCCCGACGGGGCGCGCAGCTATCTGGAACAAGTGGCGATCCCTGCGATGCGGCGCGGCAAGGAGTGGCACTGGTCCATCCGCACCCGTCAGGCGCCCGCCAGCCTGATAGGCATCGTCAGCCTGATGGACGACGATTCCTGGAACAACCGCGGTTTCTGGCTGGACCCCGCCCATCACGGCCGGGGCTACATGACCGAGGCCAGCGAAGCCGCCACCGCATACTGGTTCGAGGTCCTGGGCAAGCCTTTGCTGCGGGCGCCCAAGGCCGCCACCAACACCGCCTCGCGCCGGATTTCGGAGCGAAGCGGCATGCGCCTGGTCGCCACCGAGGAGCGCGGCTACGTCAGCGGACGGCTGCCCACGGAAATCTGGGAGATCACGCGCGAGGAATGGTTCGCCCGGCAGGATCGCCAGGGCCGATAGGGCCGACGCGAGGATCGACGAGGAGCCGATGCGGGACTCGTGGCTTGCCGGCATATGCACCGACCGATCCTGCGTCTTATCCGACCCTTTTATTTCCAGACCGACCTGCGCCCCGCCGACCGCTTCAAGCCGCCGCTTACCGCCCTTTTCGCCCCGTTTTCCGGCCGATTGACTCAGACCTGCCCTGGCTAGAATTCCCCGAAATCCGGCATTCCGCGTACGGGGATGCCTATGTTTATCGGGCAAGATCCATGAATCCGTCTACCGTCATCGGCGCCGCCGTCGGCCTGCTTACCCTGGTTATCGTCGTGGCCCTGGCCGCCACCGACCCCGGCATGTACATCAACCTGCCGGGACTGGCCATCGTGCTGGGCGGCACCGCGGCCGCCGTGTTCATCGCCTACCCGCTGTCGGAAGTGCTGCGCGTCTTCAAGCTGGTGCGCACCGTCTTTCGCAACGACCAGCACGACCAGCAGCGGGACATCGAGGAACTGGTGTCCATGGCCCAGCTGTGGATGAACACCGACGTCCGCAAGGTCGAGCAGGAACTCAAGAAGGTCAGCAACCCCTTCCTGCGCACCGGCGTGCAGCTGATCATCGACAACACGCCCGAAGACCAGATCATCGAATTGCTGCAATGGCGCGTGGCGCGCCTGCGCGCGCGTGAACAGGCCGAGGCCCAGATGTTCCGCGTCATGGCCACCTTTGCCCCGGCCTTCGGCATGCTGGGCACGCTGGTGGGCCTGATCAACCTGATGTCGGTGCTGGGCGACGGCAGCATGCAGATGATCGGCCAGCAGCTGGCCATCGGCCTGATGACCACCTTCTACGGCATCCTGCTGGCCAATCTGGTCTGCAAGCCCATCGCGCTCAAGCTGGAACGCCGTACCGCAAGGCGCGTCGAATCCATGAACATGGTGCTGCAGGGCATCGCCATGATGTGCGAGAAGCGCGGCCCCGCGGTGGTGCGCGAAACGCTGAATTCCTTCGTCATGCACGTCGAAGACGAAATCTACGACGGCGGCGCGGACGCCAAGCCCCAGGCCGCGCAAGCCAAGGCGGAAGGTCAGATCAAACACGCGGCCAAACCTGGCGCGGCCCAGCCCGTCTCCATCGCCCGTCCTGCCGCCGCGCGCCAATGAGCCTGATTTCTCCCACCCTGGCGCAGCGGATCGAGCAGGCCCGCCAGGCCCAGCTACGCGCCGAGAAAGCGGCGGCCAATAGCGGCTGGCGTCCCAGCAAGGGCGACCGCAAGGACCGCTATGCCCGCTGGCACGTCGAGGAAACCGTCGAACAGGACTCCGAGAACTGGCTGCTCAGCTACCTGGACCTGATCACCCTGCTGCTGGCCATGCTGGTCGTGCTGCTGGCGCTCACGCGGCTGCACGGCGGCGCATTCGGCCAATCGGAACAACCCGTGGAGCTGGTCGGCACGCTGGCCGCCAGCGGCCTGCCGGCCTACGACGGCGAATACTCCGAATTCGACGCGGTCCAGATTCCGGCAAGCTGGGCGCAGGCCGAAGCCCCGGCGGTCGCCGTGGCCGCAGCCACGGCCCAGCCTGCCCAGGAAGGCGAGGTCGTCGCCGACGCCGCCCCGCCGCTGCGCGCTCCCTCCAAGGAATCGCTGGGCCTGGCCGACCTGGGCAAATCGGTGGACGTGATCATCAACGAGCAGTCGGTGAGCTTTCGCATCAGCAATGAACTGCTGTTCCCGTCCGGCCAGGCCACCCTCAGCCCCACCGGCCTAGACGTGATCAAGCGCCTGGCCGCCATCCTCAACAAGAACGAATACCAGGTCTCGGTCGAGGGCCACAGCGACCCCGTGCCCATCCAGACCCGACAATTCGCGTCCAACTGGGAACTGTCCAGCAGCCGCGCCACCAGCGTGCTGCGCGAGCTGGTCCGCGACGGCGTATCGGCCCAGCGCCTGCGCGCCGTCGGCTACGCCGAGACCCGCCCCATCGAGTCCAATGACACCCCGGCAGGCCGCGCGGCCAACCGGCGCGTGGAACTGATCATGGACATCGCGCCCTCGCAGAAGACGGCGCAGGGCGCGACGCCTGGGGCCGCCGCGGCCGCCCCCGCCCCCGCCGCGAAATCCTGATCCGGGCCCAGGTCGCGCGCAGCCGCGCGGCCTGGCTCTCCGCCCGCCTCAGAGCGGCACAGGCCGGTTCCTCAGCACGTTCTTCATCACTAGCGTCGACCGCAAACGCAGCACGCTCGGCAGCGCCGACAGCACGCGGTCATAGAGCGCCTGGAACGCGGGCAGGTCCTGGGTGACGACGTGCAGCATGTAGTCCGGGTCGCCGAACAGCCGCTGGGCCTGCACCACCTCGGGAATATCGGCCAGGGCTGCCTCGAACGCCGACACCCGGTCGCTGCTGCCTTCGCGCATGGTGACGAAGACGATGGCCGAAAAATTCAACCCGACCGCGGCCAGATTGATGTTTGCGCCGTAGCCGCTGATGACGCCCGCCTCTTCCAGCGCCCGCAGCCGCCGGTGGCACGGGGACAGGCTCAGGCCAACCCGTTCCGCCAGGTCCGTGATGGAAATGCGGCCGTCTTCCTGTAGCTGCGCAAGAATTTTTCTATCCAAGTCATCCATGGGGAAGATTCTACCCACAACTATGTATTTTCAGGTAGATAGCAGGAGCACTTCCCCTTGCTTCGCCGATAACATTCCCCGCCTGAGACTCATTTGGGGTATGCAGTTGGAAACCGGCAATCTGGTGGCGTTTTGGCTTGTTTCGCTTTCTTTGGTTGTCGTCCCGGGCGCGGATTGGGCGTATGCCATATCCGCCGGCTTACGGGACAAGGCCGTCCTTCCCGCCGTCGCGGGCATGTTGACCGGCTATCTGATGATCACCATGGTGGTCGCGGCGGGCATAGGGGCGCTGGTTGCGAGCGAACCCGCCATCCTCACCGTGCTGACGCTGGTCGGCGCGGCGTATCTGCTCTGGCTGGGGGCCAACGTGCTGGCGCATCCGTCGGAGCCCATAGCGGGTGACGCGCGGGCCGCGGGCCATTGGCTGGGCTGGGCCGCAAGAGGTTTCGCCGTCAGCGGCGTGAACCCCAAGGCCATCCTGCTGTTCCTGGCCTTGCTGCCGCAGTTCACCAGCCGCGACGGCGCCTGGCCGATTTCCACGCAGATCACGGCGTTGGGAATCCTGCAGATCCTCAATTGCGCCGTCATCTACACCCTGGTGGGCCTGGGGTCGAAGGCGGTGCTGCAATCGCGCCCGGTGGCCGCGCGCAGGGTCAGCCAGTTCTCGGGCCTGGCCATGATCGTCATTGCGCTGATCCTGTTCGGCGAACAGGTCGCCGTGTTGATGGCCTGACCCAGGCGAGGCGGGCCTCAATCTCCAGGATGCCCGCCGCCCCCGCTCTCCAGGTAACTGTCCACCGCGCTGCCCACCGTTGGATGGAAGCGGTCGTCGCCAAAAACCTCGGTCAGTTCGAAGCGCTTGAGCTTGTCGCGCACGGGGTCCTTCATTTCCGCGAAATGCAGCGCCGCGCCTTGCTGGGCCAGGCTGCGGCTGAGTTCGCGCAACATGTCCGCCGACGTGACGTCCACACTGGTGACCGGCTCGGCAGCCACCACCACCCGGCGCACCGGCGTGGGCGAGGCCTCCACGGCTTCCATCAGGCGTTGCTGGAAGAGTTCAGCATTGGCGAAGAACAGCGGCGCGTCCCAGCGGAACAGCACCAGGCCGTCGATCAGTGCAGCATTCGGATAGCGTTTCAGGTCGTGGTAGCCGCGCAGGTTGGGCACGCGGCCCAGCACGGCGAAGTGCGGACGCCAGCCGTCCCACAGGAATTCGATCACGGCGATCAGCACGGCCAGGCAGATGCCGGGAATGGCGCCGAACACGGCCACGCCGGCAAAGCACGCCATCGACAGCCAGAACTCCCATTGCTGGATACGGTAGATGCGGCGCAGGTCCTTGAATTCAAAGAGGCCGATGGCCGCCGCGATCACCACCGCGGCCAGCGCGCTGTTCGGCAGATAGCGCAGCAGGTTGGGCGCTGCGACCAGCAGCCCCGCGACGGCAAGCGCGCCCACCACGCCCGTGAGCTGCGTGCGCGAACCCGCCGCCTCGGCCACCGGCGTGCGCGAAGCGCTGCTGCTGATCGGAAAGCCCTGGAAGAAGCCGGCCGCCAGGTTGGCCACGCCCAGGCCCACCATTTCCTGGTTCGGATCGACCCGCGTGTTGGTACGCGCGGCGTAGGTGCGCGACAGCACGCTGGTGTCGGCGAAGGCGATCAGCGCCACCGCGCAGCCGCCCAGCGCGATCTTGACCAGGTCCGCGTTGCTGAGCCAGGGCAAGACGAACTTGGGCAGCCCCTGCGGGATTTCGCCCAGCACTTTCACGCCCTGCGAGTCCAGGTGGAACAGGCTGACGGCCAGCGTCGCCAGGATCACCGCGATCAGGATGCCCGGCACGCGCTCGTAGCGTTTGAGCAGCAGGATCACCGCCAAAGTCGCCGCCCCTACCCCGAAGCTGTACCAGTTGGTCTGCCCCTGGTAAACGGCCTGGCCCAGCTGCACCAGTTCGCGCAGCGGGCCGGCGTCTTCGATGGAGATGGCAAACAGCTTGGGCAACTGGCTGACCAGCACCGTCAGCGCAATGCCGTTCATGTAGCCATAGCGGATCGGCTTGGACAGCAGCTCGGTGATGAAACCCAGCCGCAGCAATCCCATCACGATGCAGAACAGCCCGGCGACCAGCGCCATCAGGCTGGCCGCGGCCACCGCGCGCATCGGATCGCCTTCGGAAACGCTGAGCACCACCGCCAGGATGGGCGCTGCCAAAGCGGAGTCCGGTCCCAGCACCAGGATCCGGCTGGGGCCGAACAGCGCATAGGCCAATAGTGGAATGATGGTGGCATAAAGGCCATAAACGCCCGGGACGCCGGACGCTTCGGCATAGGCAATGCCGACCGGCACCAGCATGGTCGTCAGCACCAGGCCGGCGGCCACGTCCTTGGGCAGCCAGGCGGCCCGATACGACCTGAGCATCGCCAATCCGGGCAGCCAGCGCAGCCAGCTGCGGGCGTGGGCGTTGCCAGCCCCCTGCGTGTCGAAAGCCATAAGACCTCTTTCAAGAGAATCGTGCCGGATATCGTGCCAGACAGCAGAGCAAATTGCGCCGGTCTCGAGCAAAAGATGCTGGACGGCCAAAGGAAGACGCTAACGACCATGCTGGCGAAAAACTGCATACCCAATTCTAAGTATGACCGGCCTCTCCGCGCGTCCTAAGCTATGCCCACATTTCAACCCATTTCGCACGAACCACTTGCGCACTGCGACGAAGTACGGAAACGAGTGGGCGACTTAGGGAAAAAATCCCATTTTGCCGCAAACAGTCGTGCACACATTCGGAGAAAATTCATGGGAAACCGCCGTGTTCTTCTTCTATGCCTAATGCTCGCGCCGGCGGCCAACGTGGTGTCGCAGCCGATAGGCCCAATTCAGTCTCGTCAGGGTTGCATCGTCGATCTGGACATGCGTGGAGCGGCGCCTGCATATGTGGATTGGACTGGCGCTTGCCAAGCTGGCAAGGCGACAGGCTCGGGCGTCCTGACTCTGCAGTACGCTGAAAGTCGGAGTACGTATGAAGGGACAATGAGCAATGGAAAACGAGACGGAAACGGCCGCTATGCTTACCTCGACGGCCGCGTATACGAAGGAGGATTCCGCAACGACAGCCCAAGCGGAACAGGCGAAATAATTTATCCGAATGGAAATCGACTGCAGGGTCAGTTTGATAACGGGGTTATGCGCAGCGGCGCGTTGTATGGCCCGTCGGGGGACAAGATCAAGAACCTGGCTGCCGGGGCGAATCCGCGCGACATCTATTTGTTGGCCGCAGCGCCTCACACAAGTACTCCTGCAACTCGATACGAGCGAGTGGCACAGGCTACCTCCGCGAGCGGACGTTGTCGCAGCAACATGCAATACCTCGCGGGCAGGATACCGGTGACCGGTAACGCCCAGGTGGATAGTATCCGGTCACAGGTACTGGCGACAGATGTTATGGAGGTGATGCGGTCGGCTTCAACTCAAGGGTATTCGCCCAACGCTGCCGTCCAAGCAACACTGGATCAGGCAAGAGAGTTTGACCGAACGACAGCCGAAGCACTATCTGCCGCGGCTGCAACAGATGCGTTCGGTACAACTGACGACCAATTTCTGGACAAGTTGAAATCCGGAAAAATTTCCATAAAACAATGTGACGGCATTCGCAACAATTCCCTTTGTGCGGCCGCAATTACCAAGATCGGCGCAATTGTGAACCGCGCAGTCGCAGCGGAAATGCAATGCCATATACGCGCCAACACATGGCCCCGCTGATACGCGCGGCAATCCAATGCGGCAGGTCGCGATTCAAAGCGCGGACGATACCATTCGTGCGTTACGGATGTTTATTGATACCGCTTTTCTGCACGCTAGCTGCCGCCCAAGGACAGCCATCTCAGCCTTTACCGCAGATGCCAACCCCACCGACCATTACAGCTTGCAGAAAGTTTTCGCATGATGTTTTCGTGCAGTTGAGTGGCATATACAGACAGCAAAGTCAGTGTATGAGCCAAACTCGGGCGAATATCGGAGCGGGGCTGGAATGCAACGCGTTGACAGGGATTGTCCGGCGCACGGTAACTGCCTGGCCTCAATGTTTCGAATCCTCGGCAGAGGATCATTGCGAACTTCTTCGCTTGCGGTCCTTGGCTCAGGTTTGTATCCAGCAGGCTCAAACGTCCGCGGGAAAATCCCGACAGGCAGCGCAGACAGTAGCCAAGCTTGCCGAAGCCGAGCAACAAGGCCGATCATTGATTTCTGCCTTCCAGAATACCCGTGACGCTTTCAATGATCCTAAGGAGTTCATACAGCAGCAACTACAGGACCATTTGAACTCAGAGATCCTGTCCATCATCCGGCAGCCGTCAGGGGATTTGAATCCCGCCGGGCTTGGACCTCTACAAGAAGTTTATGACTACCTGTTCGACAAAACGCTCGCGAATGACAGCCTGCTTTCTGGCAACCCTGTAATCCATGCGATACAGGGCGAAATCGCTCAGCGAATACGACTCGCTCATGCGGCCAACATCAATCAGTTGAGACACATCGTGGAGTCAATAGAACATATCGATTCGGAACCGGGCCAATCCCGGCCAAATCCTCAACGGGCGCCGTTGATTCGCCCGACTTCGCCTGCGATTCCGGGTGACGCGGATTGTGCGTTGCTGGACAGTGAGGCCCGAATTGATTTCGTGCAGGACCACCCGGACGAGTTCGAAGCTTTGGTAAAACGCTGCGGCGCGCGGCGTTAGAATTGCTTACAGACTCATTTGCTAGCTCCAGCGGGAGCACGAGTCAAAACTCGCACGAACTCTTCCAAGTGGCCGAAATGGGTCGATCAGCGGTAATCTGGCGAACCTTATCGGCAGTCCGAACTGGAAGATCCCATGTCCTATCTGCTTTTCATCGTCGAACCGGTGGGCCAGCGCGCCCAGCGCACGCCCGAAGAGGGCCGCGAAGCCTACGCGCAGATGCTGCGCTATGCGGAAGACCTGAGTTCGCGCGGCCTGTTGGCGCGCGCGGAATCCCTGAAGTCCGAATCGGAAGCCGTGCGCCTGCGGATCCGCGACGGCGAACGTTCCCTGGTGGACGGCCCCTATGCCGAGGCCAAGGAAATGATAGGCGGCTTCTTCCTGCTGAACTGCGATACCCGGGAAGAGGCGCTGGCGCTGGCGGCCGAGTGTCCGGCCGCCCAGTGGGCCACGGTTGAGGTCCGCGAACTGGGTCCCTGCTTCATGTAGGCACGCGGCCCATGCTGGACCTGCGGCTGGCGCGCGCGCCAGCCGCAAGATTCAACAGTTTCCTTTCTTGGCCTGGCCCGGCGGACAGAAACCGCCACGGCCGCCGCCGTCATGAGGATCGACGATGACCGCGCCACTGGGGGTATAGACGGCACAGCCCGTCAGCAAGGAAGCCAGCAAGGCAAGACTGCACAGGATTTTCATATTGGTGTTCAAAGTTGTGGACGCTGCGAGTGTATGGAGGCGCGCTGCAACCAGGGCTGTGCCTTTGTAACGGTGTGCAGGATCAGGCCGGTCCGCCCGCTTTCCTGGTAGTTACCCTAGGTTCATCATTTTTCTGTCGATTCCGCGTCTTGCCGTTCGTCGTGCCAGTACAAGCCCCCCTCGGGCCTTGTAGTCAGAATCGAGGAGTCCCAGGAATGCGATACATGATCATCGTCCGCGCCACGCCGGACAGCGAAGCCGGCGTGATGCCCCAGGAAAGCCTGCTGGCCGCCATGGCGACCTATCACGAGGCGCTGGCCAAGGCCGGCGTGCTGCTGGACGCCAATGGCTTGCACCCCTCTTCCAAGGGCTGGCGGGTGCAGTACGACAAGGACCAGCGCACGGTGGTCGACGGCCCGTTCGCCGAGACCAAGGAGTTGATCGCCGGCTACACCATGATCCAGGTCCGCTCGCGCGAGGAGGCCATGCAATGGGCGCTGCGCTTTCCCCAGCCCTTCCCCGGCCAGTCCTGCGCCGTCGAAGTGCGGCAGGTCTTCGAACTGGACGAATTCGGCCCCAGCGAGGGAGTCGAACGCTACCGGCGGATATCCGGCAATGGCCAATGAGCGGCTGAACCACGCCCCCAAACCGGTGCATCTCTTTTGCAACATGGACAGCATGGTCGGGAAAGACTTCGAAGACGGGCTGGCCAACCTCAAGACCCTGGCAGAAAAGCGCCAGGACACACACTAAAAAGGAAGCGGGAACATCATGCACAACCAGATCTTCGTCAATCTCCCCATCGCTGACATGCAGAAATCGCAGGCTTTCTTCAAGAGCCTGGGCTTCAGCTTCAATCCGCAGTTCACCAACGACCAGGGCGCCTGCATGGTCGTGAGCGACAGCATCTACGTCATGCTGCTGGTGAAGGACTTTTTCCAGACCTTCACCGGCAAGCCGGTAGCCGATGCCACCAAGACCACCGAGGTGCTGATCGCGCTGTCCTGCGACAGCCGCGCCGAAGTGGACGAGCAGGTGAAGCGCGCCCTCGCCGCCGGCGGCACCGCTCCGCGCCAGCCCCAGGACCACGGTTTCATGTACGCGCATGGCTTCGAGGATCTGGACGGCCACGTCTGGGAGCTGGTGTACATGGCCCCCGGCGAAGTGCCCAGCGCATGACGCGGGAGACCGTGCATCGCGCCATCGAGGCGGTCTGGCGGATCGAAGCCGCCAGCGTCATCGCCGGCGTCGCGCGCCTGGTGCGCGACGTCGGACTGGCTGAAGAGCTGGCGCAGGATGCCTTGGTCGCCGCCCTGGAACGCTGGCCCGAAACCGGCGTGCCGGACAACCCGGGAGCGTGGCTGATGACTACCGCCAAGAATCGCGCGCGCGACCGCCTGCGGCTGGACGCGCTGCATACGCGCAAGCACGAGCAGATCGGACACGAGCTGGAAGCCCTGCAGGCCGACGTCGAGCCCGACTTCGTCGACGCGCTGGACGCCGCGCGCCAGGACGACATCGGCGACGACCTGCTGCGGCTGGTGTTCACCGCCTGCCATCCGCTGTTGTCCACCGAGGCGCGCGTGGCGCTCACCCTGCGCCTTTTGGGCGGGCTGACCACCGCCGAGATCGCGCGCGCTTTCCTGGCCTCGGAATCCACCATCGCGCAGCGCATCGTGCGCGCCAAGCGCAGCCTGTCCGCGGCCAACGTGCCGTTTGAAGTCCCCCGGGCCGAGGAGCGCGCGCCGCGCCTGGCGTCGGTACTGGAAGTGATCTACCTGATTTTCAATGAGGGCTATTCCGCGACGTCCGGTGATGACTGGATGCGTCCCGCGCTGTGCGACGAGGCGCTGCGCCTGGGCCGCATCCTGGCCCAGCTGGCGCCGGGCGAAAGCGAGGTCCACGGACTGGCGGCGCTGATGGAATTGCAAGCGTCGCGCCTGCATGCCCGCACCGACGCGCAGGGCCGTCCCGTCCTGCTGATGGAGCAGGACCGCAACCGCTGGGACCCCCTGCTGATCCGCCGCGGATTGGCGGCGCTGGCGCTGTCGGACAGTCTGGGAGCCCCGCGCGGCCCTTACGCCTTGCAGGCCGAACTGGCCGCCTGCCACGCCCGGGCGCGCACGCCCGAGGAAACCGACTGGCCGCGCATCGTGGCGCTGTACGACGCGTTGGCCCAGGCCGCGCCCTCGCCAGTCGTGGAGCTGAACCGCGCCGTCGCCGTCGGCATGGCATTCGGCGCCCAGGCCGGGCTGGACCTGGCCGACCATTTGGCACAGGAACCGGCGCTGGCCAACTACCACTGGCTACCCAGCGTGCGCGCGGACCTGCTGGCCAAGCTGGGGCGCAAGTCTGAGGCCCGCGCCGAGTTCGAACGCGCGGCCGGCATGACGCGCAATGCGCGCGAACGCGAACTGCTGCTGGCGCGGGCGCGCGACATGTCCGGTTCCTGAGCGCGCGGCCCAGGGGCGCTGCGGCGCGTGCCGGCATGTTTAAATCCAATCATGCGCCCCGCCAACCATGCCCTCTCCGACCTTGCCGCGCCCGTCATGCCGGGCGTGCCGCAGGCGTTCGAGCATCCCGGCGACCGCGCCGAGTTCCGGCAGGCGGCGCACCTGCCCGGCGTGGAGCTGTACCGCGCGCACATCGTCCGCTACGCCTTCGAGCCACATACCCACGAAGCCTACGGGCTGGGCGCGATCGAGTCCGGTGTCGAGCGCTTCCGCTACCGGGGGGCGGAGCATCTGGCGCCCTCGGGCTCGGTGGTGCTGATGAACCCCGACGAATTACATACCGGCCGCGCCGAAACCGAGGGCGGCTGGCGCTACCGCATGGTCTACCTGGACCCGGACGTGGTGGCCCGCGTCACCGGCGAAAGCGGCTGGTGGTTCGATACGGCGGTCGGCCATGACGCGGCCGGCGCGCAGCGCGTCACCGCGCTGCTGGACACCTTATGGCAGGCGCGCGAACCGCTGGCGTTCGACAGCGCCTTGTACGCGCTGCTGGGCGAGTTTCGCCGCCACGCGCGTGTGCCGCGCACGGCCACGGACACCGGCGCCCCGCGCTTTGCGCCCGTCATCGATTACCTGCGCGCCAACCTGGCGCGCCGCCTGACGCTGGACGAGCTCGCGGCCGTGGCCGGCCTCAGCCCTTTTCATTTCCTGCGCAGCTTCCAGGCGCAATACCACGCCACGCCGCAGCAGATGCTGATGGCGCTGCGGCTGTTCGAAGCCAAGCGCCGGCTGGCCGCGGGCGAATCGCCTGCCCAGGTGGCGCTGGCCTCGGGACTGACCGACCAGGCGCATCTGACCCGCGCCTTCTCGCGCCGCTACGGCGTCACGCCCGCGCGCTACCAAAAGCAAGTCCGCGCCTGAGTTCCGCACCGCAATCTGGTACAAGACGCGCCGCCCGCCCGCTGGCTAGACTGCCGCCATTCGTGACCTGGAGCGACGTCGTATGTGGGCTGGAACCCTTTATGCCCTGGCCGCCGGCCTGATGTGGGGGCTGGTGTTCGTGGGTCCCCTGCTGCTGCCGGAATACCCTGCCGCGCTGCAATCCGTGGCGCGCTACCTGGCGTTCGGCCTGATCGCCCTGCCGCTGGCCTGGCTGGATCGCCGCGGCCTGCGCCAGTTGCGGCGCGCCGACTGGATCGAGGCGCTGAAGCTCGCCGCCATCGGCAACCTGCTCTACTACCTGTGCCTGGCCAGCGCCATCCAGCGCGCGGGCGGGCCGCTGCCCACCATGATTATCGGTACGCTCCCCGTGGTCATCGCCATCAGCGCCAACCTGCGCAACGCTCGGCGCGACGGCCGGCTGCCCTGGAAGCGACTGGCGCCCGCGCTGGCGCTGATCGCGCTGGGCATCGCCTGCGTCAATCAGGTGGAATTGCAGGCCTTGCGCCAGGATGCCGACGCCGACATGTCGCGCTACGCCATCGGCGCGCTGCTGGCGCTGGGCGCAGTGGCGTGCTGGACCTGGTATCCGCTGCGTAACGCGGACTGGCTCCGCGCCCATCCCGACCGCAGCCCGCGCACCTGGGCCACGGCCCAGGGCGTGGCGACATTGCCGCTGGCGCTGGCGGGCTATCTTGTGCTGTGGGCCGGCATGGCCGCCACCGGCAGCGACTTTCCCATGCCGGCTGGTCCCAGGCCCGAGGTCTTCCTGGCCTTGATGGCCATCATCGGCCTGTTCGCGTCCTGGCTGGGCACCTTGTGCTGGAACGAAGCCAGCCAGCGCCTGCCCACCGCGCTGGCGGGGCAGTTGATCGTGTTCGAAACGCTGGCAGCGCTGGCCTATGCCTACATCCTGCGCGGGCAGATGCCCCAGCCGCTGACGCTGATCGGCATCGCCTGCCTGATGGTGGGCGTGCTGCGCGCGGTGCGGGTCAAGCCGGAGCCCTTGCCTGCCGCGGCATAGGCGCGCGCGCGTCCTAGTCCAGCAGCAACTCCGGCAAGCGCCGCAAATCGTCGATGACGTCCGATGCGCCCTCGTCCAGCAAGCGCTGGCGCTGGTCCGGCCCGTTATGCGAAGCGCCCACGTAGCCGATGGCGCGCATGCGCGCGGCGCGAGCGGCGCGCACGCCGGGCACGCTGTCTTCCACCACCACGCAATCCAGGATTGCGGCGCGCATCTGCCGGGCGGCAAAGAGAAACACGTCCGGCGCCGGCTTGCCGTGCGCCACCTGCGCGGTGCTGAACACATTGGGCGCGAACTGATCCCACAGGCCAACCAGCTTCAAGGCCGCCTCCAGCTTGGGCGGCGTGCTGCTGGAGGCCACGCAGACCTGCAGGCCGCGCTCGCGCAGCATGCGAACCGTCTCCAGCGCGCCCGGCAACGCGCGCAACTCCTGGCGGAAGATGGCTTCGAGCCCGTCCGCGTATTCGCGCGCAAATCCTTCGGGCAGGCTGCGGGCGTTTTCCTGTTGCAGGGTCTGCCACATGTCCGCATCGGGGATGCCTGCGAAGCGGCGCGCGGCGTCCTCGGGCGTGATGGCAATGCCATGCGCGGCCAGCGCCCGCGATTGGGCGCGCGCCGCGATGATTTCGCTATCGATCAGGACGCCGTCGCAGTCAAAGATGACCAGGCTGGGGGGAGGCGTGTGCATGGTGGCTCCATTTCAGGACAAGTTCCCATGATATGCCTGGCTCGTGACACCACCGCGCGATCCGCGCCCTCTATAACCCCGGACCTTTGAGGCGCCGCAAGCGCCACGCCAGAAACACCCCGCCCAGCCCGGCGGCCGCGACGATCAGCGATGCCACCGACCAGCCGTAGCGGTCGATCGCGCCGCCCACCGCCACCGGGCCGATCACCTGGCCCAGGCCGCTCCCCTGCATCACCAGCCCCACCGAAGCCGGTGTCAACGCCGGCCGCGGCGCCAGCAGCGGCGCCGTGCCCAGCAGCGTGGCCGGTATCAGTCCGCCCACCGCCGAGAACAGCACACACAGCAGGAAGGTGGGCATGGCCGGCAGCACCGAGCGAAAGATCAACAGCGCCACCGCGCCCATGATCAGGCTGGCGCAGGCGATCAGGGTGGAACGCCCCCAGCCGCGCGCCAGCAACACGCCCGCGCCCAGGTTGCCGACCACGTTGGCGGCGCTGGCGATGGCGCTGTACAGGCCGGCGGTCGCCAGCGGCAGGCCCAGTTGCTCGGTCAGCAGCACGGGCAGGAAGGTGAACAACGCGAAGAACATCAGACTGTAGAGCGTGAACGACAGCGCCAGCAGGCGCGGACCGGGCGCGCCCATGGTATCGACCGTGTCCTGCCGCAAGCCCCGCCACGACAGGCTGGCCCCGCCCGGGTTGGCCGGCGCCAGCGCCGCCACGCATACCATGGCCACCAGCACCGCTGCGCCGGCGCACCACCAATAGGCCTGCCAGCCGCTGAAGGCCTGCGAGGCCAGCATCGCAATCGCCATGCCCGCCGGCATGTAGCAACTCCACAGCGCGAAGGCGTAGTCGCGGGTGGACGCCGACACCATGCGTTGCAGGGCCGCGGGTCCAGCCACGGTAATCATCAGAAAGCCCAGCCCCTCCACCACCCGCGAGACCAGCAGGACGCTGTAGGCGGACGCCATCGCGCCCATCACGGAGCCCACCGCCGTCGCCGCCAGGCCCGCCAGCAGCATGCGCCGCGCGCCATAGCGGTTGATGACGCCGCCCGCGGCAATGCCGCCGACCAGGCCCAGGATCGAAAACACCGCGGCCAGCGCGCCGATGGAGGCCAGATCCAGCCCCATGTCCTTGCGCAGCAAGGGCGCTGCAATGATGACCTTGCCCACTTGCAGCGCCGCAACCACCCCTGCCCCCACGATGGCCAACACCGCCGACCAGCGCGTTCCTTCCTTGCCCATCCTTGTCTCCCTTGTTTTACGACCCAGCCAGGATGCCAGCGCAAACCGATCCCGGTAAGTGATAATCTTTTGATGGAATTGATCGATTGGATAGATCAGCCGGCAGAATGATAGACGCCCTGACCCTGGACCAGTTGCGCGTATTCGCCGCCGTGGCCGACGCCGGCAGTTTCCGCGCGGCCGCGCGCCGCCTGTCGCGCGTGCAATCGGCCGTCAGCCACGCCATTGCCAACATGGAAGCGCAGCTGGGCGTGACCCTGTTCGACCGCAGCGGCCACCGGCCCGTGATGACGCCGCAAGGCGCGGCCCTGCTGGCCAACGCCCGCGACATCCTGCTCCGCGTGGACGCCATGCGCGCCCGCGCCCAGGGCCTGGGCGAAGGCGTCGAGCTGGAACTGTCGCTGGCGGTGGACACGCTGTTTCCGATCGCCGACGTAGGCGCCGCCCTGAACGCGCTGCGCGCCGTCTATCCGTCCGTCGCCGTGCGCGTATCCGTGCTGCCCCTGGGCGGCCCGGTGGAAGCCCTGCTGACGCGCAGCCATACGCTGGCCATCGTCGCCGGCGACCATTTCCGCAATCCGCGGATCGTGATGCAGGCGCTGTCGTCCGTGCAGATGGTGGCGGTGGTGGGCGCGGGCCACGCCTTGGCGCAGCGCGTCGCAGCCGACATGCCACTGGGTCCGGCCGAACTCGCCGACCACGTGCAGATCGTGCAGACGGATCCCTCCACGCTGACCCAGGGCCGGGACTTCGCAGTGCTGTCGCCGCAGACCTGCCGCGTCAGCGGCCAGGACACCAAGCACGCCCTGATCCTGGCGGGCGTGGGCTGGGGCCGGCTGCCCTACTGGCAGGTGGAGCGCGACCTGGCCGAAGGCCGCCTGCTGCGCCTGCCGACCGACAGCCTGGGGCGCGGCAGCCAGGTGGTCAGCGAAACCTATCTGGCGCACCGCATCGACCAGCCGCTGGGACCGGCCGCCCGCGTGCTGGCGGGCGCCTTGCGCGCAGCCGTCCATCAGGGCTTGGACGACGCTGGCGCACGCGCATAGCTCACGCCCATGCCGGCGCGCACGTCGTTCTGGATGCCGTAGGGCGGAATCGGGTAGCGCAGGCCGTTGGCCGACAGCGCCTTCATGCCCTCGATTGCGATGGGCAGGTAGCGCGGCGGCAAGGCCATCAGCATTTCCTCGTCGGGCACGCCGCCGTAGCGGCGCTCGGCGTAACAGGGCAAGGACAGGCTGGGCTCGCCGGTGGCGAGCGCGCGGCCCCAGGAGTCGGCACAGGCCGTTTCGCCCACCACGCTCCAGTCAAAGCGCCGGTAGTTCTTCCATTGCAAGCCATTGATGAGGATGATCATCTGGCCCGGTGTGGCGTAGATCAGGCAGACGTCCGGCGGGTCCAGCCGGCCCGAGGCCAGCGGCGACACCACCAGCCCGCGGTACTTGCCCGCCGGCACACAGGACAGCGCCTCCTGGCGCGCCTGGGCATCTTCCTGGGTGGCGTGCCAGACGCCCACGTAATCCTCGCCGCGCTTCCAGGCCTCATCCTGCGGCCCCAGGCCGACCACGGCGCGGCATTGCGCGCCGACCAGGTCGTCGCCCGTGATTCCTACCGTCCAACCGAGCCGAGCGGCCATGCCCACGATCTGGTCGGTGGTGTGCGTGGCCTGCGGACGCCGCAGGCCCTTGACCGCGGCCATGTCGTCTTCGCGCTCGTAGAGCTTCATGCCGATGACCGTGGTCTTCAGGCGCAGCAATTTGTTCAGATCATCGACCAGCGATGCCCAGTTCAGTGTCGTCTCTTCCATGCCCGTCCCTTGGACTGTTTTGTGCGCGGACTTCGCCGCATTGCCGCAGATTGATCGCGGTCAGCAATGACTATAACGAATCGCCCGCCGGGGCCCTGATTGATCTATCGTGGATAGCGGCAAACCCGCCCGCCGCAAACGCGCAGGACACCCCCCGGCTTCCAAGGAGCCCACCATGAACCGTTTCGAACAGAAGACCGTCCTGATCACCGGCGGCACCAGCGGCATCGGCCTGGCCGCCGCCCAGGCTTTCGCCGCCGAGGGTGCCCGCGTCGTCGTCACCGGGCGCGACGCCGCGGTGCTCAAGCAGGTGCGCGCCAGCCTGGGTTCGCATGCGCTGGCGCTGCGCAACGACGCCGGCGCCCCCGGCGCCCCCGCTGCGCTGGCGGCCGAACTGCGCCAGGCCGGCATCCGTCTGGACGCCGTCTTCATCAACGCCGGCGTGGCCCGCTTTGCGCCGCTGGCCGAAGCCACCGAGGCCCTCTGGGACCAAACCTTCTCGACCAACGTCAAAGGCGCCTTTTTCCAGTTGCAGGCGCTGGACCCGCTGCTCAACCCGGGCGCGTCCATCGTGCTAAATGGTTCGATCAACGCCCGCATCGGCATGCCTGCCTCATCGATCTACGCGGCCAGCAAGGCCGCGCTGATTTCGCTGGCCAAGACCTTGTCGGCCGAGCTGCTGCCGCGTGGCATACGCGTCAACGTCATCAGTCCCGGGCCGGTCGCCACGCCGATCTATGACAAGCTGGGCCTGGATGCCGCGGCGCTGGAAAAGACCGCCGCCAGCATCCGCGCCCAGGTGCCGCTGGGGCGTTTCGGCACGCCGCAGGAAATCGCCTCCACGGTGCTGCACCTGGCCTCGCCCGAATCCGCCTTCATCGTGGGCACGGAAATCATCGCGGATGGGGGCATGAGCCAGTTGTAATCGCTGGCCAGCCGGATGGGCGCAAGCGTATCTGCCCAAACCCGCGGCTAGGCGCCGATGGAACGCAGCGCGCGCTGGCAGATGCGTTGCGTCGCCGCGGCCGGCTTGCCCCGCGACCAGCGCGCGCAGACTTCGCGCACCCAGTCCGGCTGGTCCTTGCTGGCGTCATTCAGCCAGTTCGCCACCGAGTCCTGCACGTAGATGGCCGGATCGGCCCGCAGCGGTTCCAGCAGCGGCAACGCGCGGCCGGGATCAGCCTTCAGGGCCGCAATGTGCGCGCACCATACCCCGCGTGGGCGCAGCGACTCGCTGGCAAAACGACGTACGCGTTCGGACGCGTCCGCGGTCCAGGGCCGCAGCAGTTCCACTGCGGCGTCCAGTTCCGCCGCCAATTGTGGACGCACCGCCAGCCAGGCCCATTCCCGCACGCCGAAATGCCCGTCATCGGCCAGCGGCCGGATCAGCGCCACCCGCTGCTGCAAGCTCAGGTCCGGCATTGCGCCGACCATGAAACAGGCCCAGCCCCGGACGGTATCCGAGCGGTGATCACGCAGTTGCTTGAAGGCGTCCGCGCCCAGGCCGTCCAGCAGCGTCCGCGCCGCCACGGCCATGCGCTTGGAGATGCCTGTCGCAGCCTGCGCGCGCAGAACTGCGATGGCTTCGGCGCCGACCTGGGGCGCGGCTGCCTGCATCAATTCGGCAAAGTCCACGGCCAGGCATTCGGTCAGATTGCGTGCCGGCTCGCCCGCGCTCAGCTGCGCCAGGCGTTCCGCGCCGATGTCCTTCACGCCCCTGCCCGTCGGCGCGGCGGCAGCTTTCTTGTTCATTGCGTGCTCTCCTGTCCCGCGGTCCGGCCCGCGTCGGTTCCCTGCCAGATCTTGCCCAGCAGCGTGCGCAGGCGCGCCCGGTCCGCCGGGCCCAAGCCCGCAAACAGGGAATCTATCCAGTCCGTATGCGTCTTGAACAGCTGCGCGGCCTCGGCCCGCCCCTTGGCGCTCAGCTTCACGATGATCTTGCGCCGGTCTTCCTTGCCCGCGCGGCGCGAGACGAAACCATCGCGCTCCAGGCCGTCCAGCAGGCCCGTGACCGTGGCCCGCGTGACGCCCGCGCCATCGGCCAGCTCGTGCGGCGACATGCCGTCGGCCTGCTCATGCAGCAGGAACAGCAGCACGAACTTTCCCTCCGACAACTTGCGCGGCGCCAGCCGGGCAGCGCAATCGCGGTCGATGGCGCTGGCCAGCGACAGCAGCTGAAAGCAAAGGGCTATGCCGTCGGCCGACGGCAGGCCACGCTTGGCGGCGACGTCGAGCAGCGCGCGGTGTTTGGGTTCAAGCATGTGTTGTGGGTCTTGCATGAGTAATCCAGCCCAGTGATTCTCGATGCCGAAATAATAAGGCGCCTAACCATATTTCCGCAAGACGGGCTGGTGGCTATGAAAGGCTATCATCCTGGCTACCCAAGCAGCCAGTGAATGAATCCATGCCCTTGCCTCCCCGCGTGACCCTGCGCCGCATGCAGGAAGATGACATCCCCATGCTGCTGGCCATGGAATCCGATCCCGAGGTCATGCGCTACAGCACCGGCATCAAACCGGCAGACGAGGCACGGCGGCAGGAGCTGCTGGCATGGCTGCGGGAACCGCCGACCCAACTGGGCCACTGGGCGATCACAGTAGGCGGCGTCGCAATGGGCTGGGTAAGCCTGGTCCCATTGGCTGGCACGGACAGCATCCAGCTTGCCTATCGGCTGCAGCGCGCGGCTTGGGGAAAGGGATATGCAAGCCAGGCCGCGCAGCAATTGTGCGAGTATGCCTGGCGCGAAACGGAAGTTTCCGAACTCGTCGCGGTTGTCTGGCCCGACAACCAAGCCTCCGTACGCGTCCTGGAAAAACTCGGGTTTACGTTCCGGGCGCGCGAACGCCACTACGACCGCGAGACCATCGTCTATGCACTGCCGCGTCCTGCCGCTGGATCCGACCGGTTCCCGCGGCATTGATCCCCGCCCTCCTGCGCATCCTGCAAATCTCCGCCATGAACTACCCCGTCCTTCCCGCCGCCGAATTCTCCGCCGCCCGCGTCGTGCCCGAACTGCTGGTGTCCGACATCCGCAAGAGCCTGCATTTCTGGTGCGGGCTTTGCGGGTTCTCGATAGCCTACGACCGCCCGGAAGACCGTTTCGCCTATCTGGACAAGCACGGATCCCAGGTCATGCTGGAGGAATACGGCCACGGCAGGAACTGGATCACCGGCCCGCTGGAAGCGCCCTTGGGGCGCGGGATCAATCTGCAGATCGAGGTGCCCGCGATCACGCCTATCGTCGATGCCCTGCGCGGCGCCGGCTGGCCGCTGTACATGGAGCCCGAGGAGAAGTGGTATCGCGCCGGGACCACGGAGGTGGGCGTGCAGCAGTTCCTGGTGCAGGATCCGGACGGCTATCTCATTCGCTATTCGGCGGGCCTGGGCCGGCGCGACATTCAGGCAGAGGCCTGAGGCAAGGCGGAACGGGAGGCGGCGCGACCGCCGCCCCCGCCTCTTACCGGTACAGTACCGTCGGCAGCCACATGCCAATGCCCGGGAACACGTACAGCAGGAAGATCGCCACCACCTGGATGCCCATGAACGGCATCATGCCCAGGAAGATCTGGTTCAGCGTCACGTGCGGCGGCGACACGCCCTTCAGGTAGAACGCCGACATGGCGACTGGCGGCGACAGGAAAGCCGTCTGCAGGTTCAGCGCGACCAGCAGGCCGAAGAACAGCGGGTCGATGCCGAAGGTGTTGAGCAGCGGCACGAAGATGGGCATGAAGATCACGATGATCTCGGTCCATTCCAGCGGCCAGCCGAGCAGGAAGATGATGACCTGCGCCAGCAGCAGGAACTGCAACTGCGACAGCCCCAGCGACAGCACCCATTCCTCGATGATGCGCTGTCCTCCCAGCAGCGCGAACGCCGCCGAGAAGATCGATGAACCGACGAACAACCAGCACACCATGGCGCTGGTCTTGGCGGTCAGGAACACGGATTCGCGCAGCACCGGCAGGTTCAGCCGCCGGTATGCCAGGGCCAGCAGCGCGCCGCCCATGGCGCCCATGGCGGCGGCCTCGCTGGGCGTGGCCAGGCCGAAGGCGATGGAGCCCAGCACCGCCGCGATCATCACGGCCAGCGGGAAGAACGAGGCCATGAGCATCTTGAAGATTTCCATGCGCGCCCAGGTCAGCATCGCATAGAACGCCACCAGGATGGCCGCGCATATGGCCGCGAAGATCCAGAAACCCTGGGGCGCGGCGATACTCTCGCCGGCGGATGCCGGCGCCTGCGCGGCGGCGGTGGTCTCGGACGCGGCCGCTGGCGTGGCGGCTGGCGTGCCAGGCGGCTCGGCCAGGCCTCCGGCCGCGGGCGGATCATTCGCAGGCGGTTCGGCCAACTCGTTCGAAGGCGGCTCCGCCAGCCCATCGTCTGCCGGCGGCTCGCTCAGGCCCGAATCGAATCCCCCCGACCCCAGCTGCAACTCGGCGGGGATCTCGTACACGACCGCCGGCCGCGTCGTCGCCTGGTAGACCACGCCCACCAGCAGCACCGTGACCGCCAGCGGCGCAATCGCCAGCGCCATGTTGCGCATCAGGAAGCCGAACGGCACGTCCTTGTTGCGGCGACCCTTGAACAGGGCCGCCAGCATGCCGGACACGGCGCGCGTGTAGCCGCCGGACGCCAGCGCGGCGGATTCCGGGGACAGCGGCACGCCGCGCTCTTCCTTGGGCAGGGGCGGCGCCATGTCGGGGCGCAGCTTGGCCACGATGATCACATAGACCATGTACAGCACGGCCAGCATGATGCCCGGGAACAGCGCGCCGGCATACAGCTGCACCACCGATACGCCGGTGGTCGCGCCATAGACGATCAGCATCACGGAAGGCGGCAGCAGGATGCCCAGGCAGCCGCCAGCGGTAATCGAACCCGCAGTCAGGCGCACGCTGTAGCCGGCCTTCAGCATGGCGGGCATGGCCAGCAGGCCCATCAACGTGACCACGGCGCCCACGATGCCGGTGGCGGTGGCGAAGATCGCGCAGGTCGCCAGCGTGGCCACCGCCAGCGCGCCCGGCAGGCGCGCCAGCGCCAGGTGCATGGAGCGGAACAGTTTTTCGATCAGGTTGGCGCGTTCGACCAGATAGCCCATGAACACGAACAGCGGGATCGAAATCAACGAGTCGTTGGTCATCGTGGCGTAGGTCCGCTGCACCATCAGGTCCAGCGTCTGCCCGACCGAGCGGCCCGCGTCGGAACTCTGCATGTAGTACGCCAGGAAGGTGAACAACACTCCCATGCCCATCAGTGTGAACGCCGTCGGAAAGCCCAGCATGATGGCCACCACGATGAGCGCCAGCATCAAGAGGCCGATATGCCCCGTGGTCAGATGGTCCCAGGGCGTCAGGAACGCGATCATCAGCAGCACCAGGCCGATGCACGACAGGCCGAACCACAGCGCCTTGTGGATCTTCATGAGCGCGGCTCCCCGGTGGTGACGTAGCGGTCCAGCTTGGCGATGTCCTCGTCCTTTACATGCACCATCTTCTTGAGCTTGTCGACGTCCACTTCCTCAACGTCCTCCTCGCGCGAGGGCCAGGCGCCGCGCTTCAGGCACAGCACGCAGCGCAGCACTTCCGCCACGCCCTGCACCAGCAGCACCGCGCCGGCTATCGGGATGAAGGCCTTGAAGGGATAGATGGGCGGCCCGTTGGCCATGAGCGACGAATGCTCGCGGATGGCGATGGAGTAGCCGGCGTAATACCAGCCCGCCCACACCAGCGCGATCACGCCGGGGAAGAAGAACACGATATACAGGATCAGGTCCAGCGCCGCCTGCACGCGCGGCGGCAGGAAGCCGTACAGGATGTCTCCGCGCACGTGTCCGTTCTTGGCCAGGGTATAGGCCCCCGCCATCATGAACAGGATGCCGTAATACATCATCTGCATGTCGAACGCCCAGGCGCTGGGCTGGTTCCACAGGTAGCGCGCGGCCACCTCCCAGCAGACGTGCAAGGTCAGGACTACGATCAACCAGGCAAAGGTTTGCCCGACAAAAGTGGAGATGCGGTCTATGAAACGTATGATTCGGATCATCTCGCTTCCAGGTCAAGACGCATGGCGTCCCGCCGCGCACCGGTGAATGGCGCGCGGCGCGGGATACAGGTACCGGCCCTTCAAGCCTGTTTGGTGGAGCGCGAGAAGTAGTGGTTGTAGGCCATGCGGAAGTTGACCGAGGTGTCCCCGTGCCAGCGCCCCACCCGCTCGGCGAAGGTCCGTTGCGATTCCAGCACCTTCTTGAACAAGGGGTTTTCGGCCGAGCGCTTGGCGATCATCTCGTCCCAGATCTTCAGCTGCTGCTGCAGGATGGCGTCTGGCGTCTTGTAGAACTTGACGTTGTGGTCCTTCTGCAGCTTGACGTAGTCCTGCGAATAGCGGTTCGCCGCCTTCCAGGACATGTCCGCGCTGGAGGCCTGCGCGGCATAGCTGAGGATGTGCTTCAGGTGTTCCGGCAGCGCGTCGTACTTGGCCTTGTTGAAGAGGATTTCGAACTGCTCCGCGCTTTGGTGGAAGCTCTGCAGCATGCAGATCTTGGAGACGTCCTGGAAGCCCAGGGCCAGGTCCGAGGAAGCGTTGTTGAATTCCGCCCCGTCCAGCAGCCCGCGGTCCAGCGCCGGCACGATTTCCCCGCCGGGCAACGCGTTCACGGCCGCGCCCATGGCGGTATACATGTCGATGGCCAGGCCGACTGTGCGGAACTTGAGGCCCTTGACCTCTTCCATCTTGGTGATCGGACGTTTGAACCATCCGAACGGCTGGGTCGGCATCGGCCCGTACATCAGCGACACCACGTTCACGCCCATGGCCTTCTGGATTTCGACCAGCAGCTCCTTGCCGCCGCCGTATTCGTGCCAGGCCAGCAACATGTTGGCGTCCATGCCGAAGGACGGCCCCGATCCCCACAGCGCCACCGCCGTGTTCTTGCCGTACCAGTAGGCGACCACCCCATGCCCGCCGTCCAGCGTGCCCGCGGACACCGCGTCCAGCAGGTCGAAGGCCTTGACCACGGCGCCAGCCGGCAGGATCTCGATCTTCAACTGGCCGCCGGCCATGTCATTGACCTTCTGCGCATAGTCGCGCGCGAACTCGTGGAAGATGTCGTTGGCGGGCCAGGTGCTCTGAAAGCGCAGGGAAACCGGGGCATTCTGTGCCCGGGCAACTGCCGGAAATCCGAGCGCGGCGGCCCCGGCGACAGCGGCGCCGGAGATGAACTTGCGGCGGGGCTTGGTAACGTGTTGCATGGCGTGTTGTCTCCTGAATTAGGACTACATGGACCAGCTTGTAGTTACTACTCCTGCGTGGGCGCGGGATGGTGAAGCCTGCTGCGGAATCCCGCCGGCGCGATTGCGGACGATGCGCAAAGCGTGAGCCTGATTAAACCTTTCTGACTAATCGCTGACAATCAGCTTCTCGTCAGGAATTACCCTAGAAACCAAGTACTAGTGCTTACGCACGATCTTCCCGGCCAACGCGGAGTGCCCACGCCGCCGCTCCAGTCCATCGAGTATGGCCGCGAGTCCAAACTCGAATGCCGCATCGGGTCCGGCGGCGTCGAGGGCCTGCAAAGCCGCGGTTAGCAATGGCGTCGCCAAGGACGGGGTCTGCTTCGCGCCGGCCTGCCGCTCCTGCTCATCGGCCGCGGCGGCCTGCTGTTCCAGCACGGCGCCGACCGTGAAGTAGCTGACAGTCGTCAACGCGTAGGCGGCATCGGCGGGCGCGAAGCCGTCCTTGCACAGGAACGCCAACTGCGCCTCCACGGCTTCGAATTGCGGCTCGCTCGGCCGGGTGCCGGCGTGTATGCGTGCGCCGTCACGATAGGCCAGCAATGCGCGCCGGAAACTGCGCGCATTGCCGTTGAGGAATGAACGCCAGGTGTCGCCGGGCCTGGGCATCGAATACGCGTGGCTCTCCGACAGCATCGCCTCGCCCAGGCGGTCCAGCAGTGCGCGCTTGTTCTTGAAATGCCAGTACAGCGCGGGTTGCTGGACCCCCAGGCGTTCGGCCAGCTTGCGCGTCGTCAGCCCATCGGCGCCGACCTCGTTCAGCAGGTCCAGGCCGGCCCGGATCACGACATCCACTTGCAATTTGGTCACGGCGATTCCTCGTTCATCTTGAAATTTTATCGATGATAAATTATCGTAGCGAAAAATTTATCAATGATAAATAACAGATCAAACAACATGCAGTCCATCCACCCGCCACGAGGCCTCGCATGAGAGCCGGCCACGCCCTGGTCATCCTCAGTACCGTCGCCCTGGACGCCGCAGGCATAGGCCTGGTCATGCCCGTCCTGCCCGGCCTGTTGCGCGGCCTGGTGCAATCGGAGGACATAGCGGGCCATTACGGCGCCCTGCTGGCAGCCTATGCCCTGATGCAGTTCTTGTGCGCTCCGGCGCTGGGCGCGCTGTCCGACCGCTACGGCCGGCGGCCCATCCTGCTGCTCTCGCTGGCGGGCGCCGCCATCGACTACCTGATCATGGCGTCAGCGCCAACGCTGCCGGTCCTGTACGCGGGACGGCTCGTCGCCGGCATCACCGGCGCCACGGGCGCCGTGGCGGGCGCCTGCATCGCCGATCTTGCGCGGGGCCACGAGCGCGCGCGCTACTTCGGCCTGATGAGCGCCTGCTTCGGCGTCGGCATGATTGCGGGGCCCGTCATCGGCGGCCTGCTGGGCGGCGTCTCGCCGCATACGCCGTTCCTGGCAGCCGCAATCCTGAACGGCGTCAATTTCCTGATGGGTTGTTTCCTGTTGCCCGAATCGCATGCGGGCGAACGGCGGCCGCTATCGCTAAAGGCGCTCATGCCCGCCTCTTCGTTCCTGTGGACGCGCGGCAGAACCGTAGTCATCGCACTGATGGCCGTCTTCTTCCTCATGCAGTTCGTGGGGCAGGTGCCTGCCACCTTGTGGGTCATTTACGGCGAAGACCGCTACCAGTGGGATGCCGCCACGGTCGGCGTCTCGCTCGCCGCATTCGGCGCGCTGCACGCGCTGATACAGGGACTGGCCACCGGGCCCGTCACAGCGCGGCTGGGCGAAAAACGTACGCTGTTGCTGGGCATGGGCGCCGATGCCCTGGGCTACGTCCTGTTGGCGTTTGCGTCGCGGGGATGGATGGCGTTCCCCATCATGCTCCTGCTGGCTTCGGGCGGCATCGGCATGCCCGCATTGCAAGCCATGTTGTCCGCGCAGGTGGAGCAGGAACGCCAGGGCCAGTTGCAGGGCGCGCTGGCCGCGCTGTCCAGCCTGAGCGCGATAGTCGGGCCGTTGGCCATCACGGCGCTCTATGCCGCGACGCTGAACGCGTGGAAAGGATGGGCATGGATCGCGGGCGCCGGGCTGTATTTTGCCTGCCTGCCGGTCTTGCGCCGCGGAACCTCGCAAGGCAAGGTCTGGTAGGACTGCACTGGTCCCGCGCTACTATCGGGGAACCACAATCGGCAAGGAAAGGAATGAACCAGAAGCAGCGCGCCGTCAACCGCCGCCGGATTCCACGCAAGGCCTGGGCCTTGGGCCTGATCATCGCGGGCGCCGCGGGTTTTTATGCATGGTGGCAATCACCCCTGGGTCCGGGCCTGACCGAAGGCAAGATGCGCAAGATCCTGGTCGAGGCCACGGCGCAACCGGAATATGCGCCGGTCGGCGCCTGCGTCAACGTCGTGGGCGTGCGGCCCTTGCCCACTGATGTCTACACCGCTTTCCTGGAAAGCCAGGACAGGATCGTGCAGGGGTTGATCAAGCATCAGCTGGTCACGGTCAAGCGCGTCAGCGCCAACGGCGACGGCGGGCCACCGCAAGCGGACGAGGATCCCGAGGACGCGAGCAGCCGCATGGAGCTGACGGATAAAGGCCGGCCCTACTACACGGATGGCGAGGCCCGCCTCAACTCCAAGCTGGTCTATACCGCGAAGTTCTGCGCCCCCGGCCTGCAGATCGGCAAGATCCTCACCCATACCAAGCCGCTCAAGAATCCATTCGACGACAACCCCAACCTGGTCTCGGCGGTGAAGTTCGAATGGCGGCTGGACCGCAGCACGGCGGACTGGGCGGCGGATCCCGCCTTCCGTCCGTACCTGTCCGGCTTTGCGCCGGAAGAACAGCCGGACGAATGGCAAACCGAGTACATCATGCTGGAACGGAAAGACGGCGTGTGGGAACTGGGAGACAGGCCCTACATCATCCGTTGGTGACCGCCGTATCGTCGGTCTTGGCTGAGGGGCGGCGCACCGCCCTCAGCTTGCCGCTGTCGCCACCGCCGCAGAAAAAGCAGCCGGCGCCATCCGATTCCAGCCCCGACACGCCAATGCCGGCCGGCATCTCCACGCTTTGCAGCACTTCGCCGGTCTTTTCGTCCAGCTGCCGCAGATCGCTGGCGCCATCTTCCCAGGTGCCGTGCCATAGCTGGCCGTCCACCCAGGTCACGCCGGTGACGTAGCGGTTGGATTCGATGGTGCGCAGCACGCGGCCGTCATCGGGATCCACCTGATAGATCTTGCGCTGGCGGTACTCGGCCACCCAAAGGCTGCCCTCGGCCCAGGCCATGCCCGAGGCGCCACCGCCGCCGGGCGCGGGGATGCGGCTCAGCACCCGCCCGCTCTGCGGTTCCAGCTTGACGATGGTGCCGTCGGAGATCTGATAGAGATGCTTGCCGTCAAAGGCCGTGCCCGCGTCGGCAACAATGTCGATCGAGGCTTGCGTGCTGCCGCTATCCGGGTCCATGGCAATCAGCTTTTCGCCGGCGGCAAACCAGACCTGCCGGCCGTCATAAGTCACGCCATGCACGGCCTGCACGCCGGGAAATGGGCCGTACTCGCGAATGATCTGGGCTTGCGTTCGTTTCATGTCGGTTCCTTGAACTGGAGTTCGAGCCTTCATGCTAGTCGGCGGCCAGCGCGGCCGGGAGTAACAAGGTTGTCGTGAATCCCGGTACCTGCGGCGTCATCCAGCGGCGCGCCCGGCCCTGTCCGCAAGCCTGCACCTTGTCTGCCGCCGCCAGCGCGTCCAGCGTGCGCTGCACGGTGCGCTGGCTTGCGCCCAAGGCCAGGGCCAGGGCCGAACTGGACCAGGCTTCGCCGTCGGCCAGGCAGGCCAGCACCGCTCCCTGGTCCCTGTCGCCCTCGCCGCTTGGCCGGGCCAGCAACGCAACCGGCCTGTCGGCTTCGGGCCTCAGAACGAAACCGCCGCGCGCGGCGCTGATGCCGGCCACGCCGTCCAAGGCCGCGCGCAGGCGTCCTATCTCCACCCGCAAGCGCGCGCGGTGCGTTTCATCGAAATAGGCCGTGCGGAAGGCCTGCTCAATAAGCCTTTCCCTGGGCGCGGGCTGCGGCCAGGCTTCGGCCAGGACGCGGGCCAGCGCGAACAGCACCGGCCGGCTCGCCAGCGGAATCTCGCGGCCAGCGCTGCGCACCGCGTGACGGCAACCATCCACCACCAGCGTGTCGGATGCCAGCAGCGCTTCCACTTCATCCAGCAGAATGGGCCGCTGGACGCCCTGCCCGATCAGGCGCGCGGCCGGCGTATTCAGGACCAGGGTGGCGTGTTCCACCTCGGCGATCAGCGCGGGGATGCCGGCGACGCGGGCCGCAAGCTCGGCCTGGGTCAGCGCGGCGCGCGCGCGCTCGGTGCGCAGGCGCCGCAAGGCGATACCGGCTGCGATCAGTTCGTGGATGGCGCGGGAAGCCGGGGCCAGCGAGGCCGGGTCCAGCATGGCCAGGGCGTCCTCGGCCCGATCGAGCTGGCCAAGCAGCAGTTCACGCCGCGCCTGCAGATGCCTCGCATGCGCGGCGTTGGCCGGATCGCCATGGGCTTCCAGCGCGGCGCGCGCGGCCTCCAGGGCCTTTTCCGGCCAGGCCAGATCGCGCGATACCAGGGCGATCTCGGCCTCGGCTACGACGCATCTGGAGCGGGCCAGCACATTCTTGTGATCGAAGTTCCGGGCTGCGCTGCGCAGCAAGGCGCGGGCGCGGCGGAAATCGCCCAGTTGGGCCATGGCGATGCCGCGCAAGGCCAGCGCGGGCGCGTCATCGCGCAAGGCCACGAGGTTCAGGGCGCCCAGCGGATTGCCGGCGGCCAGTGCGCGCGCTGCCGAGGTGATCAGCAAATCCATGGAAATCCCGCCACTGACGCCGCTCCCTCAGTCCGATTGCCGGAAACTAATCTACCACCTGGCGAGGATTTGCTGCGCAGTCAGGCCGGCCGGCATTTCAATCCCCGCCCCCGGTCCGGCGGGTTCAAGCGCCCTGCGCGCCTGCTGCGGGAGTTCCCCCGGCTGCAGGCGGGAAAGTCACCGTCAGCGCCACGCCCGCGCCGCGCAGGCCCTCGCCCAGCGTGATCTCGGCTCCATGCTGTTGCGCGATCTGCGCCACCAGCGACAGGCCGATGCCGCTGCCCCCCGCGGCGCTGCCTGGGGCGCGATAGAAGCGGTCGAACACGCGCGAGCGTTCCTGCGGCGCGATGCCCGGTCCGTCGTCGGCCACGCGCAGGCAGGCTCCGCCGTCGGGCGACGGTCCGCAGGAAACCACGATCTGGCCGCCGCTCTGCGTATAGCGCACGGCATTGTCCAGCAGGTTGCGCACCAACACGCCCAGCGCGTCCAGCCGCCCCCTGACGACGCAGGCCTGCACATCCAGCTGGATGCGCAGCTGCTTGCGGGTGGCGTCGGATTCCCAATCGCGCACCAGCATGGCCACCAGCGCGTCCAGTTCGACCAGCTCCGGCTCGTCGGCGCTGGCGCTGAGCGCATCCATGCGGGCCTGGTCCAGCAATTGTTCGGACAGGCGCGAGGTGCGCTGGGCGACCAGCCGCAGTTTCTCGATGGCGGCCGGGGCGTCGCCGGAACCCGCGCTGCGGGCCACCAGTTCGGCATGCGCGCTCAGCGCGGCCAGCGGGGTGCGCAGCTCGTGCGCGGCATCTTCCAGAAAGCGGCGCTCGCGGTCCATGCCACCCTTGACCCGCAGCAACAGCTGGTTGATCGAGCGGATGAAGGGACGCAGTTCGCCCGGCATGCCGGCCATGGGCAGCGGCGCCAGATCGAACGGGCCGCGCCGCGCGATGGCCACGCCGGCGCGGTCCACCTTGCGGAAGGCGCGGCCGACCACCATCCAGCTCACCACGGCCAGCAGCACGAACAGGACAGACACGATAAGCAGTCCGCGCTTCAGGCTGTACAGCGACTGCGCGCGCAATTCGCTCTGCGGCCGCGCCACCTGCACCTGCACCCGCCCCTGCGCGTCGGAGATCGCGTACACGCGCCAGTCCACGCCGTCGGCGCGCACGTCGAAATAGCCGTCCTGGAAGCCGCCGCTCAAGGGTTGCGCGGGCGACTCGGGCGAGCGCAGCAGCAGCCGGCGATCGGCCAGCGACCACAGGTGGAAACGTACCTTGTCGCCGTCGACACGGCTGGATGCGGGCGGAGTGAAACGCTCGGACGGGGCCTCGTTGCCCAGCAGGCTGACCGGCAGCGACGCCAGCATCTGGCTGGCCGCGTCGTGCAGCCATTGATCGCGCGCGCCGGTCTGCGAGCGCGTGGCTTCGTACTGCTGGAAGGCGAACACCGCGATCCATGACAGGGTCATCGTCACCAGCAGCGTCAGCGTGAGCTGCTTGCGCAGCGTCTTCATTCGCCCGCCTCGATGCGGTAGCCCAGGCCGTGGACCGTGGCGATGAGCTTGTCGCCCAGCTTGCGGCGCAACTGATGGATGTAGACGGCCACCGTGTTGCTTTCGATGGCGCCGCTGTCGCCGTAGACGGCGGCCTCCAGTTGTTCGCGGCTGACGGTGTGGCCGATGCGCTCCATGAGGGCGAGCAGCGTTCGGTATTCATGCGCGCTGAGACTGACTTCCACGCCTGCGCGGGTCACCGCCCGCCTGGCCGGCTCCAGCACCACGTCGCGGCAGCGCAGCGCCGAAACCACGGCGTTGCTGCTGCGCCGGACCACGGCGCGCAGCCGCGCCAGCAGTTCGTCCAGTTGGAATGGCTTGACGATGTAGTCATCGGCGCCGGCATCCAGGCCTTGTATCCGCTCGCTCAGCCGGTCGCGGGCGGTCAGGATCAGCACCGGCGTGGCATCGTAGCGCGCACGCAGATGCTTCAGGACCGTCAGCCCGCTGCCATCCGGCAGCCCCAGGTCCAGCAGCACGGCTTGAAAACCATGATCCACCAGGGCCAGCCGCGCCTGCGCAACGTCGCGCACCCATTGCACGTCGGCGCCGGACTGCGCCAGGCTGGTGTGCACGGCGTCGCCCAACATGGCGTCGTCTTCAACTAGCAGGACACGCAAGAAAACTCCAGAACCGTCAACCATGCCGCAGCATGCCGGCCTCGGTTTAAGAACTTATTAAGAAGCCATGCCCGCGGCTTGCGGCCAGCCCCTTGCGGAAAGCGCGGAGCGGGCGATGGACCAGAGCGGCGGATTTTAGCAAGCGCCCCCCGTCGACGCTGGCGCAGTCTGGCTACGTCCCTCTTACTGGCTATACCGTCATTAGCATATGCTTGACTGTACTTGTATATACGAGTTAAATAAATCCCGCTGACACCGCATCCCCGGAACGCGCCAAGAGCGCCACCCGCCGCACCGCACCTGGGCGCCACCCTCTCGCCTTCAAGTACGCGCCATCCGTCGGCCCCGGATCCGCCCCTACTCACGCTGCAGTCCCTCTACTTCCCTCCCTCCCAGGAGCAGTGATGCGTCATCTTCCGGCAGTTGAAGTTCGCGTTTTCAGAGGCTTTACACATAAATGCGCAGGTCCGCTGCTATTGGCACTGGCCACGGCCCTTGCTGCCGCGCCCGCGTGGTCAGCCACAACGGCCGCAGCCGCCGCGCCGGCCACTACCGCCGAAGCGCGCGCCGCGGCCCGCAAGGCGCCCCTGGCGCTGGACGGGCGCTCGCTTACCACCGCGGACGTGGTCGCCGTGGCGCGCGGCGGCCAGCCCGTGGCGCCCACCGAAACTGCGTGGCAGCGCGTGGCCCGCTCGCACGACCTGCTGCTGGAATACGGCCGCCTGGGGCAGCCCGTGTACGGCCTGAATCGTGGCGTGGGTCAGAACAAGGACCAAACCATCTTCTCCGGCGACACGCTGTCGGACGAGGCCCGCGCCTTGTCGGCGGCCTTCAACCATCGCATGCTGCTGTCGCACACCGTAGCCTATGGCGAGCCGGCGGCGACGGACACGGTACGCGCCGCCATGCTGATACGGCTGAATACCGCGCTGGCGGGCGGCACCGGCATGAGTCCGCCGCTGGTGCGCCAGTACGCCGACTTTCTCAACAAGGGCTTGACGCCGGTGGTCTTGGGCCAAGGCTCGGTCGGCCAGGCCGACATCACGATCCTGCCGCAGATCGGCCTGGCCATGATGGGTGAAGGCATGGTGGAAACCGGCGGCAAGCGCCTGCCGGCAGCCGAGGCCATACGCCAGGCAGGCCTGGCGCCGATCCAGCCCTACGCCAAGGATTCGCTGTCCTTGTTGAGTTCCAACGCCTATGGCGCGGCCCTTGCCATCCTGGCCGCGCACGACGCCAGCCGGGTGCTGGACCGCGCGGATGAGGTGGCGGCCCTGTCGCTCGAAGGCCTGAACGGCAATATTGCACCCTTGCTGCCCGCCACCCAGGGCCAGCGTCCATATCCGGCGCAGCAGCAGGTGGCCCGGCGCATCCTGTCGCTGCTCGAAGGCAGCGCGCTGTGGCAGACGGATGAACAGCGGCCGTTGCAGGATCCCCTGAGCTTCCGCACCGTGAGCCAGGTCCATGGCGCGGCCCGCGAAACGCTGCGCCAGCTGGACGCGCAGCTGCTGGTGCAGATCAACAGTTCTGATGACAACCCGACCGTGGCGCTGGATGTCTCGCCGCCACCGGGCGCCACGCCGCAGGAAACCCGCTACTACGTGACGCAGGGCAAGCTGCGCGGCGCGGTGCTGCCCAGCGCCGGCTTCGATCCCACCGCCTGGGTGGTGCCGCTGCAGTCGGTGGGCGTGGCGCTGGCCCAGGTGGCCCAGTCTTCGGCGCAACGCGTGCTGCGCATGGGCGACCCGGCCTTCACCAAGCTGCCGCGCTTTCTGTCGCCCAATGACACGACGCTGGCCTACACCACGATACAGAAGCCCGTGTCGCTCCTGGCGACCGAAATCCGGACGCTGTCGCAGCCCGTCTCGTCCGATGCGCTGGCGGTCGCCGGCAACATCGAAGACGTGGCCACCAACGGCCCGCTGGCGGCGCAGCGCGTGGGCCAGCAGGCCGCGCGCCTGCGCACGCTGCTGGGCATAGAACTGATCCATGCGGCGCAGGCCGTGGATCTGCGCACGCGCGCGGAACCGCGGCGTCCGGTGGGCAAAGGGACCGGCGAGGTGCTGGCGGCCTTCCGGCAGGAAGTGCCGTTTCTTTCGCAGGACAGAAGGCTGGCCGACGACATCGCGCGCGCCGACCGGTTTCTGAACCAGGAGCGCGGCGCGGCGCAGTAAGCGCCACGCCGCGGCCTGAACCACACAACAAGGGGAATGACCATGAAAAAGTACCTTGCGCTGTGCCTGAGCAGCGCCCTGCTGGCCGCCGCGCTGCCACTGCCTGCGGCAGCCGCCGAAGGCAAGTATCCCGCCAGGCCCGTCACCATCGTCGTGCCGTTTGGCGCGGGCGGCATCGCCGATGCGCTGCCCCGCATCGTCGGCCAGGAACTCAACAGCAAATGGGGCGTGCCGGTCATCATCGAAAACAAGGTCGGCGCCTCCGGCAACATCGGCATGGACTTTGTCGCCCGCGCCAATCCGGACGGCTATACGCTGGCCCTGGCGCCGGCGGGCAACCTGACCGTGAACCCGCTGCTCTATACCAAGCTGCCGTTCAACACCGCAAAGGACTTCGCGCCGGTGACCATGCTGGCCACCTCGCCCAATGTGCTGGTGGTCAACGACAAGGTACCGGTCAAGAGCTTCACCGAACTGGTGGCCTATGCGCGCCAGCATCCGGACAAGCTCAACTATTCCTCGCCCGGCCCCGGTAGCGGGGCCCACCTGGCGGGCGAACTGCTGAACCAGTCGGCCGGCATCGTCACGCGCCACATCCCCTACAACGCCATGGCTGCTGCAGTCAACGACGTGGTGGCGGGCAACGTGGACATGATGTTCGCCGGCGTATCCACCGTGCTGCCGCATATCCAATCCGGCAAGCTGCGCGCGCTGGCGGTGGCCGGTCCGCAACGCCTGCCGCAACTGAAGGACGTGCCCACGGTGGCCGAGAGCGGCTATCCGGGCTTTGACGTGACGTCCTGGTACGGCATCGTCGCGCCAGCCAAGGTGCCGCCCGCGATCCTCGACCAGTTGCAGGCCGACATTGCCGCCGTGCTGCAAAAGGAGTCCGTGCGCCAGAAGTTCGCCGGCCTGGGCGTGGAGCCCGCCGGCTCGAATCGCGCGGATTTCACCCAGGCGATCCAGCAGGAAACAGCAAAGTGGGCGGCCATCGTCAAGCAGGCCGGCATCCAGCCCATCCAATGAACAGAGGAGACATCATGCAATCCATAGACATCACCTATTTGAACGGCCCTGACGTGCGCGCGCTGGCGCTGACCGATGCGGAAATCCTGGCCGCGGTGCAAAGCGCGCTGGACGCCCAGGGACGCGGCAAGACCGTCATCGAACCCCGCATGCACCTGGTGCCGGAGTCTTCCGCCAAAGGGCACTTCAATGTGCTGCGCGGCTACATCGAGCCGCTGCACGTCGCGGGCGTGAAGGTGGTCAGCGACTTCGTCGACAACTACAAAGTCGGCCTGCCTTCGGAGATGGCCCTGCTCAATCTGTTCGATCCGGTCAACGGCAAGCCGTTGGCCGTGGTCGACGCGACCGCCATCACCGACATGCGCACCGGCGCCGTCACCGCGCTGGGCGCCAAGTACCTGGCGCGCAAGAACAGCAAGGTGCTGGGGCATATCGGGTCGCGCGGCACTTCCTATTGGAACGTGCGGCTGCTCGACAGCCTTTACGACTTTGACGAAATCCGCGTGCACTCGCGCCGGCCGGAAAGCCAGCAGGCCTTTGGCGAGCGCCTGTCGCGCGACCTGGGCAAACCGGTGAAGGTCGTCAATGACTGGGAATCCTGCGTGCGCGGCGCCGACATCGTGGTCGAAGCCTCGCGCCTGCCTGAACCCACGCCGCTGCTCAAGACCGAATGGATCAAGCCCGGCGCCCTGGTCATGCCCTACGGCACCATGAGCGCGGTGGAACTGAGCCTGACCGACATCATGAGCAAGGTGGTGGTCGATGACTGGGGCCAATGCCGCAAGGGGCTGCCCTATGGCGCGCTGCGCGCCCACGTCGACAGCGACCGCATCACGGAAGAAAACCTGCACGCCGAACTGGGCCAGATCGTGGCGGGCCTGAAGCCGGGTCGCGAGCGCGATGACGAAACCATCCTGTTCTGGCACCGCGGCCTGTCCACCACCGACATCGCGCTGGGCCACGCCATGCTGGAAAAGGCCCGCAATATGGGCCTGGGCCAGACCTTGAAATTTGCATAGGCGCAGCGCCATGGATCTCATCACTTCGACGCGCATGTACGACGTGGCGCCCGCGGCTCGGGCTGCCTGGCATGCGCTGCTGCAGGCCGCGCACGCCAGCGCCGGACTGGAGGTGCGCTTCGTCGAGCACGGCTGGCCCACGCCCATCGGCGAACTCTGGGAACGGCCCGGCCTGTGCGGGGTCTTCATGTGCGGCTGGCCCTACGTCAACGCGCTGCAGGCGGGCCGGGCCTTTGCGGCGGTCGCTGCGGTGGTGCCGGACTGGCCGGCCTACGAAGGCCTGCCGCGCTATCGCAGCGAATTCCTGGTGCGCGCCGACTGCGGCTGGTCCTCGCTGGCTGATGCGGCCGGCAGCCGCTATGGCTGGATGGTGCGTGACTCCCAATCGGGCTGGAATGCGCCGCGCGCGGCGCTGGCCGGGCTGGCCGCGGCTGGCGGCTCACTGTTCGCAGCGTCCAAGGGGCCTTATGGCAACCCGCGGGGCCTGCTGCGCGCGCTGGCTGACGGCGAGATCGACCTGACCGCGGCCGACAGTTGGTACCTGGATCTGCTGCGCGCGCACGATCCGGCCGCGCTGGCCGGACTGCGCACGCTGGCGTATACGCCATGGACGCCGAATCCCCTCCTGGTGTCCGGACCCGACGTGGCCCCGGCCGCCACGCAGGCCCTGTCGGATGCCCTGCTTGCCATGCACGAGAATCCGGCGCACCAGCCGCTATTGCGCGCGGCGCATGTCGCGCGCTTCGCCCGCCCGGATCCGGCCGCCTACTCTGTCCTGGGCGACATGGCGCAAGCCGCCGTGACGGCAGGCTATCCCGAGATACGCTGAAACCGGCGCAGGCCCCGCCTTTCCAGGCGGGGCGGACTGCCTCTTTCCCCTGGCACGGCGGCGCTTTAAAGAATTATTAAAACCCCGTGCCGACAATGCCCTCCTGCGACGGCTGGCCTTCCCTGGGCTGCCGGCAACACGCACATCAAGCAATGGAACATGGCGCTGATCCGTCCGGACCGCGCGGGAGATGCACTCATGAAACGCCTGCAAGGCATGGAATTGTTCGCCGAAGTGGCGAAGGCGCATAGCTTCAGCCGGGCCGCCGCGACGCTCGGCATGCCCACCTCCACGGTGTCGCGCCACGTGGCCGAACTGGAACGCTCGGTGGGCCTGCGGCTGCTCAGCCGCAACACGCGCCGCGTGGAGCTGACCGATGCCGGGCGGCTGTACTTCGAACGCTGCCGCCGCATCGTGGCCGAAGCCGAGATCGCCCACGAGGAACTGCGCGAGCAACTGGAACTTCCCAGCGGGCCGCTGCGCGTCCAACTGCCCGCGGCGTATGCGCTGGACGCCTTGATGCCCGCCCTGGTGGCATTCGGCAGCCGCTACCCGGATATCCGGCTCCAGATGAGCGTGGCCGGACCCGAGTTCGCCGAGCACCCGCCCGAGATCGGCGACGTCTCGATCCGCCTGGGCGAACTGCCCGACTCGTCGCTGGTGGCGCGCCGCCTGGGCGTGGTCCATGCCGGCCTGTACGCCTCGCCCGCCTACCTGGCCGCCCGCGGCATGCCTGTCAGCCCCGCGGACCTGGCGCGCCATGACTGCATCGGCCTGCGCGCCGGCGGCGGGCAGCCCGCGCCCTGGCCGCTACAGCGCGGCCGCGAGCAGTTGCTGGTTCCGGTGGAGCACCGCTACGGCGCCAACGACGCCTGCATGGCCAGGCAGCTTGCCGTGTTGGGCGCCGGCATCGCGGCGCTGGGCGGCGACGAAAGCGGCCGGCTGCGCTCGGGCGAGCTGGCGCGCGTGCTGCCGGCCTGGAGCCTGGGGCCGATCGAGGTCCACGCCGTGACCGAAACCCGTTTGCTGCCCGCCCGGACCCGGTACCTCATCGATTTTCTGGCGGACTACCTGGACAATCCGGCGCATGGCCTGGCGCCAGAACTCCGGATTCGCCGGGTGGCATAACCCCGTCACAATATTGCATCGGCAGATGATGCGACCCTCTTTTTCCGGGCGGCACGCCCTTGCCGCCCTTCCCCCGCCCCTGGCGCCGCCCTCCACCGTGTAAACTCCCCCCTTTTTGACTCTGGTGGTATGTTGCAGGCCCCACAGCGCACAGGTTTAAGCGGCCCGACGCTCATTCGCTTGCTGACTCGCCTGACGGATGTCGATGTTCCGCAATCCAGGCAATCGCTCTCGGACCATCTGAGCCAATGGCTCGGCTGGACGGACGCGATCGCGCTCTCCGCGGCGCTGAACACCAGCCCGCCGGTGATCGCCCCCGGCGCCCGCATGTTCAGCAGCGCCGAAGAGCGCGAGTGCGAACGCGTGCGGACCACGCTGGCCGACGCCATCGCCAGCGACACCGCGGCCACGGCCGCCAAGCGGCGCACGCCGGGACAAGCGCCCGCGCCCGCCAAGCAACTGGCGGCGCTGGCCGAGGCCGACGCCGATTACGCGAATTTTCGCCAGCGCTATCTGTCGTTGCAGCACACGATGGAAACCGCCGTGGGCAATTTGCGCAGCCGGCTGCGCGGCATGGTCGCAGCCAAGAACGGCGAAATGACGCGACTGGCGGTGGTCGACGCCATCATGGACCGCGCCCTGCTGCCCAAGGAACGCGCGCTGTTCGGCGCGATTCCGAAATTGCTGCAAGGCCATTTCGAGCGCCTGCGCGACGCGGAGGCCGCGGCCCTGGCCGAGGCTGCCGCATTGGCGCAAGCGCAAGCCCAAGGCGAGACCGAAGCCGAGGCGCAAGGCGATGCCGCGGTCGAGACGGGCGCGGCGCCCGCTCCGGCGACGGCATCGATAACGCCGGGCGCCTGGCTGGACACGTTCCGCAAAGACATGCGCAGCGTGCTGCTTGCCGAATTGGATGTTCGTTTACAACCGGTCGAAGGGCTGCTTGCCACCCTTCGCGCCAGCTAACCGGGACACTATGTCCAAATATCTGACTAATCTCGTAGTTTTCTTGGCGGGTCTGGCCGTCGTGGGCTGGATCGGCGTGGGCTATGCGGGCACCAACCCGCTGGCGCTGGCCGTGACCTTGCTGATAGCCGTCTGTTACCTGGCCGGCGCGCTGGAACTGCTGCGCTACCAGCAGGCGACATCCTCGTTGACGCGCGCGCTCTCGGGCCTGTCCGAAGCGCCCGGCAATCTGGGATCCTGGCTGGACCAGTTGCCGCCGGGCCTGCGCAACGCCGCGCGGCTGCGCATCGAAGGCGAGCGCGCGGGCCTGCCCGGACCGGCGCTGACGCCGTACCTGGTCGGCCTGCTGGTGCTGCTGGGCATGCTGGGCACTTTCCTGGGCATGGTCGTGACCCTGCGCGGCACCGGCCTGGCGCTGGAAAGCGCCACCGATCTGGCCGCCATCCGCGCCTCGCTCGCCGCGCCGGTCAAGGGCCTGGGCTTTGCCTTCGGCACCTCGATCGCCGGCGTGGCCAGCTCCGCCATGCTGGGCCTGCTGGCAGCCCTGTGCCGCCGCGAACGCGTGCGCGCCGCGCAACTGCTGGACAGCAAGGCCTCGACCACGCTGCGCGTGTACTCGCAGGGCTATCAGCGCGAGGAATCCTTCAAGCTGCTGCAACGCCAGGCTGAAGTCATGCAGCGCCAGGCGGAAGCCATGCCTACCCTGGTGGACAAGCTGCAAGCCATGATGAGCGACATGGCCCGCCAGAACCAGGCCCTGAGCGACCGCCACATGGCCAGCCAGGACGCGTTCCAGGGCAAGGCCGAGGCGGCCTATTCGCGCCTGGCCGCCGTCATGGAACAGTCCATGAAGGAAAGCGTGTCGCAAAGCGCGCGCTCGGCCGGCGCCGCCCTGCAACCCGTGGTGGAAGCGACGATGGCCAGCCTGTCGCGCGAAACCGCGTCCCTGCAGGACACCGTGACGCAAGCCGTGCAGCGCCAACTGGAAGGACTGACCTCGGGCTTCCAGGCCACCACCAGCAATGTCGCCGGCATCTGGAACCAGGCCCTGGCCGGCCAGCAGCGCGCCAGCGAGGCCCTGTCCCAGGACCTGCGCGCCTCGCTCGACCACTTCGCCCAGACCTTCGAACAGCGCTCGGCCGCCCTGCTGGACAGCGTGTCCTCGCGCCTGGAGGAATCGTCGGGCAGCATGTCGCAAGCCTGGACCCAGGCGCTGTCGCGCCAGGAGCAGGCCAGCGAAAAACTGGCGGGCGACAATCTGCAGGCCCTGACCGCGGCCGCAGCCAGCTTCGAGCAGCATTCGGCCTCGCTCTTGCGCACGCTGAACCAATCGCACACCTTGCTGCAGTCCGAGCTGGCCTCGCGCGACCAGCAGCGCCTGGCCGCCTGGACCGACACCCTGGGCGCCATGGGCGCCACGCTGCGCCAGGAATGGGAACAGTCCGGCGCGCAGGCCGCCGAACGCCAGGAAGCCATCAGCGCCACGCTGGCGCAGACCGTGCGCGACATCACCGCGCAGGCCGAAGTCCAGGCCCGGCTGCTGGAAGGCGTATCCGCCCGCATGGAAGCGGCCGCCAACGGCGTCTCGGAACAATGGGCCACCGCGCTGGCACGCCAGGAACGGGCTGGCGAAAAGCTGGCAGGCGACAACCGCGAGGCCCTGGCCGCCGCGGCCGCCACGTTCGAACAGCATTCCGCGGCCCTGCTGCAGACGCTGGACCAGTCGCACACGCAATTGCAGGCCGCGCTGGCCTCGCGCGACCAGGAACGCCTGGCCGCCTGGACCGGCACGCTCACCGCCATGGCCGCCACGCTGAGCCAGGAATGGCAGCAGGCTGGCGCCGACACCGTGGCCCGCCAACAGGCCGCCAGCGATACGCTGGCCCAGACCGCGCGCGACATCGCCGCCCAGACGCAGGCCCAGGCCGGCATGCTGGAAAGCGTATCGGCCCGCCTGGAAACGGCGGCAGGCAGCGTCACCCAGGCCTGGACCGAGGCGCAAGCCCGCCAGGAACAGGCCAACGCCAAGCTGGCCGGCGACAACCAGCAAGCGCTGGAAACCGCCGCCGCCACCTTCGAACAGCATTCCGCGGCCCTGCTGCAAACGCTGAACCAGTCGCACGCCGAATTGCAGGCCGCGCTGGCCTCACGCGACCAGGAACGCCTGGCTGCCTGGACCGGCACCCTCACCGCCATGGCCGCCAAGCTCGGCCAGGAATGGGAACAGGCCGGCACCCAGGCCGCCCTGCGCCAGCTGGAAGTCAACGACACCCTGGCCCAGACCGCGCGCGACGTTTCGGCGCAAACCCAGGCCCAGGCGGGCTTGCTGGAAAGCGTATCGACTCGCCTGGAAACGGCGGCTACCGGCGTCACCCAGGCCTGGACCGAGGCGCAGGCGCGCCAGGAGCAGGCCAACGCCAAACTGGCCGGCGACACCCAGCAAGCGCTGGAAACCGCCGCCGCCGCCTTCGAACAGCATTCCGCCGCCCTGCTGCAAACGCTGGATCAGTCGCATGCCGAATTGCAGGCCGCGCTGGCCTCTCGCGACCAGGAACGCCTGGCCGCCTGGACGGGCACGCTCACCGCCATGGCCGCCAAGCTCGGCCAGGAGTGGGAACAGGCCGGCACCCAGGCCGCCCTGCGCCAGCTGGAAGTCAACGACACCCTGGCCCAGACCGCGCGCGACATTACCGCCCAGACCCAGGCTCAGGCTGGCCTGCTGGAAAGCGTGTCGGCCCGCCTGGAAACGGCGGCCACCGGCGTCACCCAGGCCTGGACCGAGGCGCAGGCACGCCAGGAGCAAGCCAACGCCAAGCTGGCCGGCGACAACCAGCAGGCGCTGGAAACCGCCGCCGCGGCATTCGAACAACACTCCGCCGCCCTGCTGCAAACGCTGGAGCAATCGCAGACGGACCTGCAGAATGCGCTCGCCGCCGAGGAAGAAGCGCGCCTGGAAGTCTGGACCGGCAAGCTCGGCACGATCGCCGACTCGCTGCGCACCGAATGGGAACAGACCAGTTCCTACACCGCCAACCAGCAGCAGCAGATCTGCGACACGCTGGCCATCACGGCGCAGGACATCAGCGCGCAGACCCAGGCCAGCGCCAACGACACCATCGCCGAGATCGGCCGCCTGGTGCAGGCCGCCTCTGAAGCGCCGCGCGCCGCCGCCGAAGTCATCGGCGAACTGCGCCAGAAGCTCTCCGACAGCATGGAGCGCGACAACGACATGCTGGAAGAACGCAACCGCCTGCTGGAAACCCTGGGCACCCTGCTGGACGCCGTCAACCACACCGCCGCCGAGCAACGCACGGCCGTGGACGCGCTGGTATCTTCGTCGGCGGAGCTGCTGGACCGCGTCGGCACGCAGTTCACCGAACAGGCGCAGGCCGAAACCGGCAAGCTGGCCGAAGTGGCCGCACAGGTCGCCAGCGGGGCCGCCGAAGTGGCCAGCCTGGGCGAATCCTTCGGTACTGCGGTGCAGCTCTTCGGCGAGTCCAACGACAAGCTGGTGGCGCACCTGCAACGCATCGAAGCGGCGCTGGACAAGTCCATCGCGCGCGGCGACGAGCAGCTCTCCTACTACGTGGCGCAGGCCCGTGAAGTGGTGGACCTGAGCATGGTGTCGCAGAAGCAGATCATCGAGAACCTGCAGCAGCTCGCTATTCAGCGCGCGACGGCCGGAGCGGAAGCGGCATGAGCGAGGACATCGACGGCGGCGTGGAGCCCACAGTCCCGGCCTGGGCCGTCTTCGGCGACCTGATGTCGGTGCTGCTGGGCGCTTTCGTCCTGATCCTGGTGAGCGTCGTCGCCGTGCAGCTGCAGCTGTCCACCCAGCTGGAGGAAGAGGTCAAGCAGCGCCAGGTCGAAACCCAGCGCCGCGAAACGCTGGAGCAGGCGCTGGCGGGTCCGCTGGCCGCCGGCCGCGTGACCCTGATCGACGGCCGCATCGGCATCAGCGGCAGCGTCCTGTTCGCCCTGAACTCGGACCAACTGCAGCCCGAGGGCCGTGAAGTCCTGAAAAGCCTGATCGAACCCCTGTCTGCCTATCTGAAGTCGCACAACGAGATCCTGATGGTCAGCGGCTACACCGACGACCAGCAGGTGCGCGAAGGCAACCGGCGCTTCGCCGACAACTGGGACCTGTCGGCGCAGCGCGCCCTGACGGTGACGCGCGCGCTGATCGACGAGGGCGTGCCTTCGTCGGCCGTATTCGCCGCGGCCTTCGGTTCCGAACAGCCGGTGGCCTCGAACGCGGATGAGGACGGCCGGTCCAAGAACCGCCGGGTCGAAATCGCGCCCATCCCCAAGCCCTCCAGCGACGCCGGGACCTCGCATGGCCAGTGACGGCACCCGCGGCGAAATCATCGACGCCCGGGCCATGCTGGACGCCTGGCGCGAGGCTGGCGCCGACCGTGTGGCCCCGGTCCGCTTCCAGTTCATGGACGCGCTGCAACGGCGCGCAGCCGCACAGGGCGGCGAAGCCCGCAGACTGCTGGACGTCAAGCTGGCGGCGTTGATCCAGGCCTACGAGGCCGAGCTGGAAGGCGCGCCCGTGGATGCGGCCGAATATGCCCCCGCGCCGGCTTCCGCCATCCCGGAACCCGGACCGCTGGCGGCGCTGACGGCTTATATCGCCGATCCCGGCCTCGACGCGCGCGGCGCCGCCGACCTGCGCGCCACCTATCCTGAACTGCAAACGCTGGAGTACTTCCGCGGCGTCTGGTCGCGGGTCAGCGCCGACCGCCAGGTGCGGCAGTCGCAGGAGCAGGTGCACAAGAACGCCGGCCCGCTCAACTCCAATCAGCTGGTGCACCGCGCGCTGTCGCTGATGCGCGAAGTGTCGCCCGGCTATCTGCAGCAGTTCCTGTCGTACACCGACGCGCTGATGTGGATGGAGCAGGTGCACGCCGCCATCGCGCCCCCGCCCAAGGAGGCCGCGCCCCGCGCCGGCGCCAAGAAGGCGGCGCGCGGCAAGGGCCGCTAGCCCCCTCCCGATTTGCGCCCTGCCGCCCATCGGCGGTAAGATACGATCCATATACAAACCATATATGGATCATTAACTCCATGGGCATCGTCAAGATCTCCGAGCAGATGCATGAGAACCTCCGCGTCGCCAGCGGCGCGCTCAGCCGCTCCATCAATTCCCAGGCCGAACACTGGATGCGCATCGGCATGCTGTCCGAGCTCTACCCCGAACTGCGCCACGCCGACATCTGCCAATTGCTGATCCGCATCGAACAGGCCGAGGGCTTCGCCATCGCATCCTTGTCCCAAGGCTTGCCACAGCCAGCCCAGCAGGAGGCCGCGTAAATGGCGAAGAAGGTTTCCATCAAGTCCGCCGCCGACATCGAAATGGCCCGCAAGGCCGGCGCCATGGCGGCGGAAGTGCTGCACATGATTGCCGAGCACGTCCGCCCCGGCGTCACCACCGATGAGCTGGACCGCATCTGCCACGACTACATCGTCAACGTCCAGAAGGCGATACCCGCCAACGTCGGCTACCACGGCTTTCCCAAGACCATCTGCGCCTCGGCCAACCACGTAATCTGCCACGGCATTCCGTCGGCCAAGGTGTTGAAGAACGGCGACATCCTCAACATCGACGTGGCCGTGATCAAGGACGGCTGGTTCGGGGACACCAGCCGCATGTACTACGTGGGCCAGCCCAGCCCGCTGGCGCGGCGCCTGGTCAACACCACCTATGAAGCCATGCGCGCCGGCATCATGGCCGTCAAGCCCGGCGCGACGCTGGGCGATATCGGCCACGCCATTCAGACCGTGGCGCACCGCGAGCACTTCAGCATCGTGCGGGAATACTGCGGCCACGGCATCGGCCAGATCTATCACGACGATCCGCAAGTGCTGCACTACGGCCGCCCAGGCGAAGGCATGGTGCTGCAGCCCGGCATGATGTTCACCATCGAACCCATGATCAACGCCGGCAAGCCCCAGACCAAGCAACTGCCCGACGGCTGGACCGTGGTCACCAAGGACCGCTCGCTGTCGGCGCAATGGGAGCACATGGTGGTCGTGACCGAGACCGGCTACGAAGTGCTGACGCCTTGGCCGGACGGCTTCGGCGACTATCCGCCCATCCCCTGAGAAAGAGGCGAAGCGGCGCGCGCGCCTTGCCCATGGCAAGGAACGGAGTGCCGGAGGACAAGGGCACGATCATGATCGTGCCCTTGTCGTTTCCGCCGTCCGCGCCCCATGCCCGCCCTGCCCTCAGCGTTCCGCCGCCTGGCCGCCTCCAACCTGGCCGCCCAATTCTCCGAACAGATGGCGCTTGCGGCCGCCCCGCTGGTCGCGGTGCTGGCGCTGGGCGCCAGCGCTGCCGAGACGGGCTATCTGCAGACGGCCCAGACCCTGCCCTTCCTGCTGCTGTCCCTGCCCGCCGGCGTGCTGGCCGACCGGATGTCACGGCGCGCCCTGATGACCGCCGCCGAATGCGTGCGCGCCGCCAGCCTGCTGGGCCTGCTGGCGCTGCTGGCCACGGGCGGACTTAATCTGGGCTGGCTGGCCGCGCTGGGCTTCCTGGGCGCGGTGGGCACGGTCGCCTACAACGTGGCCGCGCCGGCGCTGGTGCCGCGGCTGGTCCCGCCCGCCGGACTTGCCAGCGCCAACCGCTGGCTGGAACTGGCCCGCAGTACCGCTTTTTCCGCAGGGCCAGCCGCCGGCGGCGCGCTGGTCGGGTGGATGGGCGCGCCCTCGGCGTATGTGCTGGCCACCGTGCTGTCGCTGCTGGCGGCCCTGCTGCTGGCCGGCCTGCCCCACGACACTCCCGGCCCAGCGCCGCGCCGCCGCGTGCTGGAGGAACTGCGCGAGGGCGCGGCGTTCGTCCTCACGCATCCGCTGCTGCGCCCGGTGCTGGTGACCGCCGTATTCTTCAATACCGCCTGGTTCGTGCTGCAGGCCATCTACGTGGCCTACGCCATCGAACGGCTGGGCCTGTCGGCCACGGCCGTCGGCCTGACGCTGGGCGTGTATGGCGGCGGCATGGTGGCCGGCGCCTTGCTCGCGCCCTGGCTCGCACAGCGGCTGAGCTTCGGCGGCATGATCGCCGCCGGCCCTCTGGCCGCGCTGATCGCAAGCGCCATCCTGCTCTCCACGCTGGCGTTTCCGTCCGGCGCGTGGGCGGCAGCGGGCTTCTTCCTGTTCGGTGCGGGTCCCATCCTCTGGACCATCACCACCACCACGCTGCGCCAGGCAATCACCCCCAACGCCCTGCTGGGCCGCGTGTCCGCCGTCATCCTGACCGCCACCTTCGGCGCCCGCCCGGTCGGCGCGCTGATCGGCGCCGCGCTTGCCGCCCGCGCCGGCGTCGAAGCCTGCCTGTGGGTATCGACCGCCGGCTTTGCCGTGCAATTCGTGGTGCTGTATACCTCGCCGGTGCTGCGCCTGCGCACCCAGCCCGAAGCCGGCGCCTATTGAACGCTGTTGCGCACGCAAAACCGGCAATCTGTATCTGTGCGCGCCCGCCGCCGCCCGCTAGACTGCCCCGGTCAGTCAACACGGCGACGGCAAGATGCTGAAGATCCTGGGTAAAGCCTCATCCATCAACGTGCGCAAGGTGCTCTGGGCCTGCGCCGAACTGGACCTGCCTTTCGAGCGTGAAGATTGGGGCTCCGGGTTCCAACCCACCAGCGAGCCCGCCTTCCTGGCGCTGAATCCGAACGCGATGGTGCCGGTCATCCAGGACGGCGACTTCGTGCTGTGGGAGTCCAACAGCATCATCCGCTACCTGGCCGCGCAATACGGCGGGCTGGACCTGTACCCCGCCGAACCCAGGCTGCGCGCCCGCGTCGACCAATGGATGGACTGGCAGGCCACCGACCTGAATCGTTCCTGGAGCTACGCCTTCATGGCCCTGGTGCGCGAATCTCCCACCCACCGCGACCGCGCCGCGATCGAAGCGTCCTGCCGCGAATGGGCGAGCTTCATGGCGATACTGGACCGGCGCCTGGAACAGGCCGGCGGCTACGTCGCCGGCCCCGCGTTCTCGCTGGCCGACATACCGGTCGGCCTGTCGGTGAACCGCTGGTTCAGCACGCCCTTCGACAAGCCGCGATTGCCGGCCGTCGCCGCGTACTACGACCGCCTCGCCGAACGCGCAGGCTACCGTCTGTACGGCCGCAACGGCACGGCCTGACCGCCCAAGCGGCTACTTCACCACCCCGCAAACCAGCCGGCCGCCCCCGCCGCCCAGCGGCGCCGGCGTATCGCTGTAGTTGTCGCCGCCCACGTGCACCATCACCGCGCGGCCCTTCACATCGGCCAGCTTCAGATGCGGCGCCACCACCGCCTTCGTCGCCGTGCCGTCGGCAGCGACCACGATGAACGGCAGATCGCCCTGATGCCCGTCAGTCGCCATCGGCCCCTTGTGCGCCTTGGTGCCCTTGGGATCGAAATGCCCGCCCGCCGCGCCGCCGGCCGCCATCTGGTTGTTCACCATGCCAGGCTCGCACGAACCCTTCTCATGCACATGGAAGCCGTGCTCGCCGGGCGGCAGGCCCTTCAGATGCGGCGTAAGCTGCAGCCCGCCTTTGGTGTCCTTGAGCGTGATCGTGCCAGCGCTCTTGCCCACGCCGTCCACGCTCAGGAACGACATCGACACGTCTTCCGCCAGCGCCGCGCCAGACGCGCCTGCGAACGCAAGCGCCGCGACCAGCATCGAGATTTTCTTCATGGGGTGCCTCCAAGATACGCGCCCGCAGCCCGCGGACGCCCGGTGGTGCATGGACGGCCCGTGCCGGCCATGCCGGAAAAAACAATAGCATTTGGGTCAGGCCGTCTGCCAGCAATCTTCGTTCCTGATACAAACGCAGATCTTGCAAAAAAGAGCCATCCCGCCACATTCGCGCGAGCGCGCAAAACCCCGACGACACGCCCAACGTACGTCAATTGCGGCCGCCCGGGCGGCCGCAATTGACGGGCATCGCAAGACTCGAAACCGAACCCCGCTCTAGCGGCGCATCAAATCTGTACGCACGTAGCCCGTCGGCGCGGGCGCCTGGGTGGCGAGCAACCTCGATGCGCCCGAGGGAATCTGAAGGGAAGGCCGCAGGCCTGGACGAAGATGACGACGGGGCAGTCCGGAGCGAAGGCTCCGGACCGCAATCGTGGGCGCTCGCCACCCAGGCGCCCGCGCCGACGGGCGGCCTACGAAGCGCAGAAAACAGCAGCCGAATCCTCAACAGCCATCCCATACGGCAATCGCATCACCCTCGAACCAGCAACACGACCGCGTGCAGTGCCACCCCTATCAACCCGCCCACCAAGGTGCCATTGAACCGTATGTACTGCAGATCCTTCCCCACGCTAAGTTCCAGCTCATCCACCAGATGCCGTTCATCCCAATTCTTCACCGTGCGGGAAATGTGCTCCGTGACCCCGCTACGCAAGCGCCCCGTCAACCTCCGCGCCCCGCCCAGCACGTGATTGTTGATCGCCTCCCGCAACCCCGGATCCTCCCCCAGCTTGCGCCCCAAGGCCAGCAATGCGCTCTCCAGATGCCGCGCCAGCGCCGAATCCTCCGATGACAGATCGCGCCTCAGCGCCGCATGGATATCGTCCCACAGCCCCTGCACGTACTCCTGCACCTTCGGATGATCGATCGCCCGCTGCTTCAGCGCCTCCACCTGCGCCGACAAGGCCGGATCATCCTTCAGCCGCCGGATGTAATCCTGCACCCAGGCTTCATAATCCCGCCGCACCGGATGCCCAGGCTCGGACAGCACGTCCCGCAGTTCCTCCACCAGCGCCCGCGCCAGCCGGTCCGCCAGATTGTCGGCAATTCCGTCCACCGACTTCACCACGTCCACCGCCGCAATGATGCGCGGCCATTCCTTCTTCGCGAACTTCACCAGCAAGCTCGAGGCCCGCGCCTTCACGTCCTCGTCGCCCAGATAGCCGCCCAGCCGCTCCAGCGCCGCGTCCAGCAGCTCCTGATGCCGCCCGTCGCGCGTCAACAGACCCAATACCTCGCCCGCCGTATCCGCCGCGTCCCAGCGCCGCAGGTTCTTCACCACGAACTCCTGGATCACCCCGCGCACCGCCCGGTCGTCCAGCAGGTCCAGCGTCTGCAAGGCCACATTGCGCGCCCCCTCGCTCAAGGCCCGCGCCTGCCGCGGGCGCCCCAGCCAGCGCGCCAGGCGCGCCGCGGGATCGAACACCCGCAGCTTCTCCATCAGCGTGTCCGGATCCAGGAAATGGTCGCGCACGAACACCGCCAGGTTGTCCCCGATGCGGTCCTTGTTGCTGGGAATGATGGCCGTATGCGGAATCGGCAGCCCCATCGGCCGGCGGAACAGCGCCACCACCGCGAACCAGTCGGCCAGAGCGCCCACCGTGGCGGCCTCACAGAACGCCCGCACCCAGGCCCAGGCGCCCTGCCCGCCCATGACGTGACTGGTGATGAAACCGCAGACCATCGCCACCAACAGCGCCAGCGCGGCGATCTTCATGCGCCGCAACTGCGTGCGGCGCGCTTCGGAAGCCAGCGCGGAATGCGTGGCGGCGGAACGGGGCATCTCTGTCATGGGGTCTCCGGAAACGACAGACCCAGCATAACAATTACGGCCCGCAGCGGCGTCAGCCCAGCGGCGGCAGCATGTTGAACAGCAGCACCATGATGAGCCCGACCACCGACACGATGGACTGCACCACCGAAATCGTCTTGGTCGCTTCGCCCATGGTCATGCCGAAGGACTCCTTCACCATCCAGAAGCCTGCGTGATTGGCGTAGTTGAAGAACAGCGAGCCGCAGCCGATGGCCAGCGCCAGGAGCGGCAGGTTCAGGCTGGGATCGGCGCCCGCCAGCGGCGCCAGCAAGCCCGCCGCGCCCACGATACCGACCGTGGCCGATCCGGTGGACACCGACAGCAGCATGGCGATCAGCCAGCCCAGCACCAGCGACGGCAAAGAAAACTGATGGGTCAGCTGCACGATGGCATCGCCCACCTTGGCGCTGGTCAGCACCTGCTGGAACGCGCCGCCGCCCGCGATGATGAGCATGATGCCGGCGATGGGCTTGAGGCTCTTGCCCATGGCGTCGCGCAGCTTTTCCGCGTCGCCGCCGCGCATCAGCACCAGGGTGAAGGCGGCGAACAGCACGCCCAGCAGCATCGCGACCATCGGGTCGCCCAGGAACGCCGCCACGTGCATGGCGCGCGAGTCCTTGGGCAGCAGCATTTCCGCGCCCGCGTGCACCAGCATCAGCAAGGCGGGCAGCAAGGCCGCCAGCACCCCCAGGCCTACGCTGGGCGCATTGCGGCCGGCAGCCTCCTGGCGGGTGGTGGTGAACTGTTCCAACAGCGCCTCGTCCGGACGCGTCGTCATGCGCGGCGAAATGAAAGCGCCATACAAGGGGCCGCCGAAGACCATGGCCGGCAGCGCCGCGATGAAGCCGTAGATCATGGTCGGCCCCACCGTGGTCTTGAGCGTGGCGATGGCGGTCAGCGGCCCCGGATGCGGGGGCACCATGCCGTGCATTGCCGCCAGCGCCGAGATCACCGGCACGCCCACGTACACGTAGGCCGAGCCCTTGAATCGCTGCTGGCTTTCCAGCTTGCGCGCCACGCTGAAGATCAGCGGCAGCATCACCACCAGGCCGACCTCGAAGAACATCGGTATGCCGATGACGAAGGCCACCAGGGTCATGGCCCAGGGAATCATGCGCGGCGAAGTATGGCTGAGGATGGCATTGGCCAGGCGTTCGGTCGTGCCCGAGTCGGCCAGGATCTTGCCCAGCATCGCCCCCAGCGCGATCACCACGCCCACCGCGCCCAGCGTCTTGCCGGCGCCATTGCTCAGGTTCTTGACGATGGCCACGGGCTCCATGCCGGTGGCGAACCCCACGCCGATGGAGACGATCAATAGCGCCAGCAGCGGATGCATGCGGATGCGCGAAACGATCAGCGCAACCAGCACCAGCACGCTAGCCAGCGCGGTAAGAAGCAATTGGACGTCGGAAGAGGACATGGACGGGCCTGGAAAAAATGGGCGCGGCCCTGCGGCCGCTTGCCGATAGGAACACGGATTTTATGCCCGCCAAGCTGAACGGCCAGTCAGGAAAGGCGCGCGTCCAGGGCCTGCACGCGCCTCAGCGGGCTGGCCCCGCTAGCCTGCCGCCTCCAGCAATCCCGGCCTGCCTTCGTGCGCGGCCTGGGCGCGCTCCAGGATGAATTCGATGATCATCGAGATCGCCCGCGGGTGGTGGCGATTGGGCATGTACAGCATGTACATGCCGCGCCCGAAGATGCTGAGCCGCCATTGCGGCAACGCGGCCACCAGTTCGCCGCGCGCAATGTCGTCGTGCACCACGTAGTCCGGCACCACGCCCACGCCCAGCCCCGCCAGCGTCGCGTCGCGCAGGAACGCGTAGTTGCGCGAAATCACCGTCGGCTCCAGCACCACATGCTGCCGCGGCTGGCCGCCGTAGTAGGCCGAAAGCCGCAAGGGCCGGCCGATGACCGCCGCGCTGATGATGGGCGTGCGCGACAGCTCTTCCGGATGCTGCGGCAGGCCCCGGGCGGCGGCATAGTCCCGCGAGGCGCAGGCCACGTAGCGGACCTGGCCCAGCTCGCGCGCCACCAGGTTCTGCGGCGGCTCGGACATGATGCGCACCGCGATATCGACCTCGTCGCGCAGCAGGTCATCCACGCTGTTCTCGAACAACACGTCCAGCACGATATCCGGATAGGTCCGCTTGAATTCCAGCAGCCAGGGCGTCATCACGAACTGCCCGTAGCCGCTGGGTACGCTCAGCCTGACCTTGCCCTGCGGCGTCTTGCCCAGGGTCTCGACGGATTCACGCGCCGCGGCGAGTTCGTCCTGGATGCTGCGCCCGTGGTGATACAGCTTCAGTCCGATTTCTGTCGGCTCCACATGCCTCGTTGTGCGCCGCACCAGCTGCATGCCTACCGAGCGTTCCAGCTGATTCAAGTGGTAGCTGACGTTAGCGCGCGTCATCTTCAGGCGGCGCGCGGCCTCGCTGAGGTTGCCCGCGTCCAGGATTTCCACCAGCAACGTCAGGGATTTGGTGTCCATTCCGGGCCTCCACGCCGCAGCAAGTTACCTCCACATTGTCAAATTTTTTTGACTTCAATGTCAATTATCGATGCCATTGTCAAGACTTCTTTACTGCGAAAGAATGAGGCCATAAAAGACGGGCCGTTCCTGGTCCGCCCGGCCCTAGCCCTCGCCCCCAGCGGCGCTCCGGCGGCAGGCCTCATCGGAGACACTGTCCATGACAGACAGCGCAAGCACCGGCGCGGCCAACGCGCGCCGCTATGACGACATTCTCGTCGTCACCATCGACCATCCCCCCGTCAATGCCCTGAGCGCCGCCGTGCGCGGCGATCTGGCCGCGGCCGTGCGCGACGCCCAGGCCGATCCGCAGGTCCGCGCCATCCTGCTGATGGGCGCGGGCAAGAACTTCATCGCGGGCGCCGACATCCGCGAATTCGGCAAGCCGCCGCAGCCGCCCATCCTGCCCGACGTCTGCAACCAGATCGAAGCCAGCGCCAAGCTGGTGGTTGCCGCGCTGCACGGCGCGGCGCTGGGCGGCGGACTGGAAGTGGCGCTGGCGGCGCACTACCGCGTCGCGCTCGCGGGCGCCAAGCTGGGCCTGCCCGAAGTGAACCTGGGCCTGCTGCCCGGCGCCGGCGGCACCCAGCGCGCGCCGCGCCTCATGGGCGCGCAGGCCGCGCTGGATTTGATGCTGACCGGCAAGCACCTCTCTGCCGGCGCCGCCCTGGAAGCCGGATTGGTGGACGCGCTCTCCAGCGAGACCGATCCGCTGGACGCGGGCCTGGCCTACACCCGGCAATTGCTGGCGATCGGCGCGGGTCCGCGCCGCACCCGCGACGCCGACGCGCTCGCCGACCGGACCGCCGCGCTGGCCCAGGTCGAGGCAGCGGCCGAACGCGTGGCGCGGACCACCCGTGGGCTGTACTCGCCCGGCAAGATAGTCGAAGCCGTGCGCGCCGCCATCGAGCAGCCCTTCGAGGATGGCCTGCGCACCGAACGCGCGCTGTTCCTGCAATGCCTGGACAGCCCGCAGCGGGCGGGCCTGGTGCATGCCTTCTTCGCTGAACGCGACACGGCCAAGATGCCGGGCCAGCAAGCGGCCCGGCCGCGGCGCCTGGAGCGTATCGGCATCGTCGGCGGCGGCACCATGGGCGCGGGCATCGCCGTCTCGGCGCTGGACGCCGGCTTTCCCGTGACCATGGTCGAGCAGGACGATGCCGCGCTGGAACGCGGGCGTGGCCGCGTCGCGCAGGTCTACGAGCTGCTGGTCAAGAAAGGCCGGATCAGCGCCGACGAGCGCGACGCCCGCATGGCGCGCTACACCGGCTCGACCCGCTCCGAGGCGCTGGACGACGCCGATCTCATCATCGAAGCCGTGTTCGAAGACATGGCGGTCAAGCAAGCCGTGTTCGCGCAGCTGGACCGCGTCGCCAAGCCCGGCGCGGTGCTGGCCACCAATACCTCGTACCTGGACGTCAACCTCATCGCCGCCGCCACGCGCGGGCCCGCCGACGTACTGGGCCTGCACTTCTTTTCGCCGGCCAACATCATGAAGCTGCTGGAAGTCGTGGTGGGCGAGCACACCGCGCCCGACACCGTGGCCACCGGCTTCGAACTGGCGCGGCGCCTGCGCAAGATCCCGGTGCGCGCGGGCGTGTGCGATGGCTTCATCGGCAACCGCATCCTGGCCGTGCACCGCCAGGCGGCGGACATGATGATGGAAGACGGCGCGTCGCCCTACGAGATCGACGCCGCCGTGCGCGACTTCGGTTATCCCATGGGTCCCTACCAGATGGCGGACCTGGCCGGCGGCGACATCGGCTGGGCCACACGCAAGCGCCGCGCGCCCACCCGCGACCCAGCACTGCGCTACGTGCAGATTCCCGACCGGCTGTGCGAACGGGGCTGGTTCGGCCAGAAGACGGGCCGCGGCTTCTACCTGTACCCCGACGGCGCGCGCCAAGGCGAACCAGACCCCGAAGTCCTCGCCATCATCGACGCCGAACGCGCACGCGCCGGCGTCACGCCGCGCGCCTACACGCAAGAAGACATCCAGCGCCGCTATCTGGCCGCCATGATCAACGAAGCGGCCAATGTGCTGCACCAAGGCATCGCGCAGCGCCCGTCCGACATTGACGTGGTGTTCCTGTCCGGCTACGGCTTTCCGCGCCATCGCGGCGGTCCCATGCACTACGCCGACAGCGTGGGGCTGGACCGCGTGCTGGCGGATATCCGCAGCTACGCGCAGGAAGACCCCGCCTTCTGGAAGCCTTCGCCGCTGCTGGTGCAACTGGCCGAATCCGGCCGCCCATTCGCCAGCCTGAACCAGGCTGCCTGACCCGGACTCCACACAGGAACACGCCATGCGCGAAGCCGTCATCGTCTCCACCGCCCGCACCCCCATCACCAAGGCGGGGCGCGGCGAATTCAACCTCATCGCCGGCCCCACGCTGGCCGCGCACGCCGTGCGCGCCGCCGTCGACCGGGCCGGCATGGACCCGGCCCTGATCGAAGACGCGTTCATCGGCTGCGGCTATCCGGAAGGCGCCACGGGTCGCAACATAGGCCGCCAGGCCGTGATCCGCGCCGGCCTGCCGGTCAGCGTGGGCGGCGCTACCGTCAACCGCTATTGCGCCTCCGGCCTGCAGGCCATCGCCTCGGCCGCCAGCCGCATCGTCATGGACGGCGCCCCCGCGATGATCGCCGGCGGCGTGGAACTCGTGTCGCAGATCCGCACCCGCGACGACGGCGTGAGCGGCATGGATCCGTGGATCGTGGCAAACAAGCCCGAGCTCTACCTGCCCATGATCGAAACCGCCGACATCGTCGCGGCCCGCTACAGCATCAGCCGTGAAGCCCAGGACCATTTCGCCGCGCAAAGCCAGGCGCGTACCGAAGCCGCGCAGGCCGCTGGACGGTATCTGGAAGAGATCGTTCCGGTCACCACGACCATGTCCGTCACCGACCGCGCCACCGGCGCCGTCAGCGAGCGCGAAGTGACCGTGGACCGCGACACCTGCAACCGCCCCGGCACCACCTACGACGCCCTGGCCTCGCTGGCCCCTGTGCGCGGCGCCGGCCAGTTCGTCACGGCAGGCAATGCCTCGCAGTTGTCGGACGGCGCCGCCGCCTGCGTGCTGATGGAAGCCGCTGAAGCCCAGCGCGCCGGCATCACGCCGCTGGGCGCGTTCCGCGGCCTGGCGATCGCCGGCTGCGAACCCGACGAGATGGGCATAGGCCCCGTCTACGCCGTGCCCAAGCTGCTTGCGCGCCACGGCCTCAAGGTGCAGGACATCGACCTCTGGGAACTGAACGAGGCCTTCGCCTCGCAAGCCCTGTATTGCCAGCAAAAGCTGGGCATTCCGATGGACCGCCTGAACGTGGACGGCGGCGCCATCGCCCTGGGCCACCCCTTCGGCGTCACCGGCGCCCGTCTGGCCGGCCACGTGCTGATCGAAGGCCGCCGCCGCGGCGCCCGCTATGCCGTCGTCACCATGTGCGTGGGCGGCGGCATGGGCGCGGCCGGCCTGTTTGAAATCTACTGAGGATCCCCCATGGACCTGGAATTCACCCCCGAAGAAAACGCCTTCCGCGATGAAGTGCGGGCCTTTCTCGCCAGCAAGCTGCCCGAGCGCCTGTCCGCCAAGGTCGCGCAGGGCAAGCTGCTGACGCGCGCCGACATGGTCGAGTGGCACGCCATCCTCAACCAGCAAGGCTGGCTCGCCAGCCATTGGCCGATGGAATACGGCGGCACCGGCTGGAGCGCCGTGCAGAAGTACATCTTCGAAAACGAATGCGCGCTGGCCGGCGCGCCGCGCATCGTGCCCTTTGGCCTGAGCATGCTGGGCCCGGTGCTGATCAAGTACGGCAGCGAGGCGCAGCGCCGCCACTGGCTGCCGCGCATCCTGGACGGTTCCGACTGGTGGTGCCAGGGCTATTCCGAACCCGGCGCGGGCTCGGACCTGGCCTCGGTCAAGACCACCGCCGTGCGCGACGGCGACAGCTACGTGGTCAACGGCCAGAAGACCTGGACCACGCTGGGCCAGTACGCCAACATGATCTTCTGCCTGGTGCGCACGTCACAGGAAGGCCGACGCCAGGAAGGCATCAGCTTCCTGCTGATCGACATGGCGAGCCCCGGCGTGGAAGTGCGCCCCATCATCACCCTGGACGGCGAGCACGAAGTCAATGAAGTGTTCTTCTCCGACGTGCGGGTGCCTGCGGCCAACCTGGTGGGCGAGGAGAACCGCGGCTGGACCTGCGCCAAGTACCTGCTGACCTACGAACGCACCAACATCGCCGGCGTTGGACAATCCACGGCAGCGCTGGAACGCCTGAAAACGGTAGCCGCAAGACTACGCAAGCACGGACGTCCGCTATCGGAAGACCCGGACTTCGCCGCGCGGCTGGCGCGCGTCGAGATCGAGCTGGCCAACATGCGCACCACCAACCTGCGCGTGGTCGCGGCGGTGGCCGGCGGCGGCGCGCCCGGCGCCGAAAGCTCCATGCTGAAGATCCGCGGCACCCAGATCCGCCAGGAGATCAGCGCGCTGAACCGCCGCGCCATGGGCCCCTATGCCCGCCCCTTCGTGCCCGAAGCGCTGCACGACGGCTATGACGCACCGCCCATCGGCCCCCACGGCGCCGAGAGCGCCGCCGCGCAGTACTTCAACAACCGCAAGCTGTCGATCTTCGGCGGCTCCAATGAAATCCAGAAGAACATCATCTCCAAGATGATCCTCGGACTGTAAGGGCCGGCCATGAATTTTGAACACACCGAAGACCGGCGCATGCTCTCCGACATGCTGCGCCGCTTTGTCGCCGAACAGAGCGACTTCGCCACGCGCGACCGCAATGCCCGCTCGGAGCGGGGCTACAGCCTGGAGCTGTGGCAGCGCTATGCCGAACTCGGCGCCATCGGCGCCCTGTTTGCCGAAGCAGACGGCGGACTGGGCGGGACCGGCTTCGACATTTCCGTCGTGTTCGAAGCGCTGGGCCGCGGCCTGGCCGTCGAACCGCTGCTGGACGCGCTCATGGTCGGCAGCGCCATCGCCGAAGCCGGCACGCCGGCCCAGCGCGAGGCCCTTGAAGGCCTGATCGCGGGCAGCATCACGGCCTCGCTGGCCCACGCCGAACCCGGCTCCGGCTATGAACTGGCGCACGTCGAGACCCGCGCCGAACGCACTGCAGACGGCTGGGTGCTCAACGGCGCCAAGGCCGTGGTCGCGGCGGGCGAGCACGCCGACCTGTTCCTGATCCCGGCCCGCAGCGCGGGCGGGCCGGACGACGAGGCCGGCATCAGCCTGTTCCTGGTCAGCGCCGGCACGCCCGGCCTGACGCTGCGCGGCTATGGCCTGATCGATGGCGGCCGCGCGGCCGAATTGGTGCTCGACGGAGTGCAGCTTGCGCCAGAAGCCTTGCTGGGCGAGGCCGGCGCAGGCTACCCGCTGCTGGAACGCGCCGCCGGGCGCGGCATCCTGGCGCTGTGCGCCGAAGCCGTCGGCGCCATGGACTGCGCTCGCGACGCCACTCTGGAATACCTGCGCACGCGCCGCCAGTTCGGCGCTCCCATCGGCAGCTTCCAGGCGCTGCAACACCGCATGGCCGACGTGCTGCTGGAGATCGAACAGGCGCGTTCGTCCGTGATCAACGCCGCGGCCGCGCTGGACCACCCGGACCGCGCCACCCGCGAGCGCGCGCTGTCCGCCGCCAAGTACACCATCGGCCGCATCGGCACCCTGGTGGCTGAAGAGAGCATCCAGCTGCACGGCGGCATCGGCATGACCTGGGAGCTGCCCCTGGCGCACTATGCCAAGCGCCTGGTCATGATCGACCACCAACTGGGCGACGAAGACCATCACCTGCGGCGCTACATCGCGCTGGGGCAGGCCTGAGCGGAGGACCACGCCCATGACCCAGGTCCATGCCGCCCCGCCCCTCTCGCCGCCTTTTGCGGCCCCATTCCCCGTGCGCAGCGCGGCGGACGTGCAGCGGCTGCAAGCCCGGCCGCTGACCGAGACGCTCACGGTGCAGAGCACCTACGAGATCTTCCGCAACTCGGCCGCGGCTTTCGGCGACAAGACCGCGCTGACCTTTCTGCGCAGCGCCGATCCCGGCGACACGCCGGTGCGCTGGAGCTACCGCGAACTGCTGGCCGGCATCCACCAGACCGCCAACCTGCTGCATGAACTGGGCGTGGGCCCGGGCGACGCCGTCGGCATCCTGCTGCCCGGCTGCCTGGAGTACCACCTGGCGCTCTGGGGCGGCGAGGCCGCCGGCATCGTCCAGCCCTTGAATCCCCTGCTGGCCGAGGACAAGCTCGCCTCCCTCATGACCACGGCGCGCGCCAAGGTACTGATCGCCTACGGGTCCGACGTGGAATGCGGCTCCTGGTCCAAGGCGCTGCGCCTGCGCGAACGCGTGCCCACGTTGCACACGCTGCTGCGCGTGGCCCCGTTGGACGAGCCGCCCTCGGCCCGCCCGGCGCTGCCGGATCATGCGCTGGACTTCAATGCCGCGCGCGCCGTGCAGCCGGTCGACCGCCTGGTCAGCAACCGGAAAATCCACGCCGGCGACGTGGCCGCCTATTTCCATACCGGCGGTACCACCGGCGCGCCCAAGCTCGCCATCCACACCCACGCAAACCAGGTCTTCAGCGCCTGGGCCGCGGTGCAATTGCAGAACGCCGGACCGGACGACGTGGTCATCAACGGCTATCCGCTGTTCCATGTGGCGGGCGTGTTGCCGGCATCGCTGGCCGCCCTGTCGGCGGGCGTGGAAACCGTCATCCCCACCACCCTGCTGCTGCGCAACCGCGACGTGCTGCGCAACTACTGGCGCCTGGTCGAACACCACCGCGCCACCTCGCTGCAAGGCGTGCCGACCATCCTCGCCGCGTTGGCCGAAGTGCCGCTGGCCGGCGCCGACATCTCGTCGTTGCGCTATTGCCGCACCGGCGCCGCGCCCCTGCCCGCCGAGCTGGCCGCTCGCTTCAAACGGCTGTTCGGACTGCACGTCAACGAAAGCCTGGGCATGACGGAGATGGCGGGCATCTCCACCATCTCGCCGCCAGGCTGCGAGTTTCCGGTCGGCTGCGTCGGCTTTCCGCTGCCCTACGTGCAGGTGCGCATCGTCGGCCTGGACGTGCCGGCCGGCGCGCCCGCGCGCGACCTGCCCGCCGGCAAGCCCGGCATGGTGCTGTTCAAGGCGCCCAACGTCATCCCCGGCTTTCTTGATTCCGAAGACACGGCGCGCGCTTTCACCGAGGACGGCTGGCTCATCAGCGGCGACGTCGGCTACCTGGACCCGGACGGCCGGCTACATCTGCAGGGCCGCGCCAAGGACCTGATCATCCGCAGCGGCCACAACATCGATCCCAAGACTATCGAGGACGCGCTCGCATCGCACCCGTCGGTGCAGCTCTGCGCCGCCGTCGGCGCCCCCGACGCCTATGCCGGCGAACTGCCCATCGCCTTTGTCACGCTGGCCGAAGGCGCCCAGGTCCCGGAAGCCGAACTGCTGGCCTATGCCGCCGAGCACGTGGACGAAAGCCCGGCGCGGCCCAAGCGCGTCATCGTGCTGGACAGCATGCCCATGACCAACGTGGGCAAGATCTACAAGCCCGACCTGCGCCGCCTGGCCACCGCGGTATCGGCCCAGGCCGTGGTGGCGCGCACCTTGCAGGAAGCCGGCCTGATCGACGACGGCGCGCTGTTCCGCGTACAGGCCGACGCTCAACCCGAGGTCGCAGTCCAGGCCGACGCCCGCGCGTCCGCGGCGCTAAAGGCCAGCCTGCGCGACGCGCTGGCCCGCTTACCGGTCAAGGTCGCCCTGCGCGACTGAGCAGTCCCCCTCCCACACACAACAACACCCCAGGAGACAAACCCATGACCCATAAGCCCCTGCGGCGCGCCTGCCTCGGCGCCGCGCTGCTCTCGATGGCCGGCATTGCATTGCCCTTCGCCGCCGGCGCGCAAGGCGCCTATCCGTCCAAGCCCATCACGCTGATCGTGCCCTTCCCGGCTGGCGGCTCCACCGACCGTCACATGCGTATCGTGGCGCAGGACGCCTCCAAATACCTGGGCCAGCCCGTCGTCGTGGAAAACCGGCCCGGCGCCGGCGGCACCCTGGGCCCCGCCACCATGGCCAAGACCGCCAAGCCCGACGGCTACACCATTACCCTGTACACCCTGGCCATGCTGCGCATGCCCTACATGCAGAAAAGCAGCTGGGACCCCATCAACGACTTCACCTTCATTCTCGGTTTGTCCGGCTATACCTTCGGCTTCACCGTCCGCTCCGACTCGCCGTACAAGACCTTCAACGAATACATCGAGGCGGCGCGCAAGGCGCCCGGCACCATCGACTATGGCTCCACCGGCATCGGTTCGTCGCCGCACCTGCTGATCGAGGAAGTCGCCATCAACGCCAAGGTGAAACTGAACCACGTGCCGTTCAAGGGCAACGCCGACATGCAACAGGCCCTGCTGGGCGGTCACGTCATGGCGCAAAGCGACGCCACCGGCTGGGACCAGTTCGTGGATTCCGGCAAGATGCGCCTGCTGGTAACCTTCGGCGAAAAGCGCACCACGCGCTGGCCCGACGTGCCCACCGCCCAGGAACTGGGCTACAAGGTCGTGTCCACCTCGCCCTATGGCCTGGCCGGCCCCAAGGGCATGGATCCCGCGGTGGTGAAGACGCTGCACGACGCCTTCAAGAAGGCGCTGTTCGACCCCGCCAGCATGGACGTCATGAAGCAGCTGAACCAGGAGCCCGCCTACCGCAACAGCCAGGACTACAAGGAATGGGCGCAGGCCACCTACGTCAAGGAAAAAGGCTTGATCGAGTACCTGGGCTTGATGGCGAAGTAATAATGGCGGCGCCGCCTTCAGCGCAGCGCCGCAACCTCGATTGATCTGGCGCCGCAGGCTTCTACCAGTTCAGGATCGTGGCTGGCGAACAGCACCACCCGATCCTGCGCCCAGGTCTTGAACTGTTCTGCCAGCACGCCGCGCGCCTGCGCATCCAGGCCGTTGCTGGCCCCATCCGCAATGATGACGGCCGGGTCGCCCAGGGCGGCGGCCGTCAGGTAGACCTTGCGCCGCGTGCCCGTGGACATCTGCTCGAAGCGCTTGTCCAGATGCGGCTGCAGTCCCAGCCGGAACGCCAGGTCCAGCACGCTGTCGGCCAGCGGCACGTTCTTCTCGGCCGCAACCTGCTCCAACAAACCACGCCCCGTCTGCGCGGGCAATGCCATGCAATTGTCGGGCACATAGGCCAGGCGGGACCGCGCTTGCGTCGGCGCCTGGGTCAGCGCATGTCCGTCGATCCAGACCTCTCCCGCATCCGGCGCGATCACGCCCGCAATGATGCCCAGCAGCGTGGACTTGCCGGTGCTGTCTTCTTCGCACAACGCCACGCATCCGGGCGTGAACGTATGGGTCAGCCCCTGGAAGACGAGATGGTCGCCGTAGCGTTTGCCGAGATTGTCGATTCGTAGCATGGCCGGGAGTGTACGCAGGAATGCGGCGCTCGGCCATCACCGCCTCGGCGTGGCGTCAACGCAGCAAATGTGAACGGAATTCAAATTTTTCCACGTTGACAGTGCGGAAATCCGCATTTTTGCCGTACATTACGCGGCGTAAATAAATGTTAATTTTCCGCAAAACATTTCGACTTTTGTAACGGTTGCCTCGCCCGTTCATGCTATCGGCTCGCTGAGCGACCTACCACCAAGACGCATTTAGTTTCATTTAAATCAATACAACATCCAATTTTGCCGGCCCGGCATCGGCGCCGGCATAGAAGAGATCAATGAATCACGTCTATCGAGTAGTCTTCAACGCCGCCGCTGGCGTATGGCAAGCCGTCAGTGAAATCGCCCGCGGGCCGGCAAAAAGCAGCAGCCCTGCCCGGCGCCTGCGCCGCGGCGGCGCACAGTTGGCGGGCGCGCTGGGCATTGCGCTGGTTGCCACGGGCGCGCATGCGGTTCCCGTCAACCCGCAACTGTATTGGGACGGCGGCCACTCCGTGGCGAACGGCTCGGTGGATGGCGCCGCCGGCATCTGGGACTACACCAACACCAACTGGACGTCCGCCGACGGTTCGTCGAATCAATCCTGGAACGACAGCAACGCGGTGTTCTCGGGCACCGCCGGCACGGTGGCGGTTGGCGGCCAGCACAGCATCACGGGCCTGGAGTTCAAAAGCGACGGCTACAAGCTCGTGGGCGGAGCCAATGGTCAGCTGAATGCCAGCGGCGTTGCCGTGATTCGGGTCAATCCCAACGTGACCGCAACCTTGGGCGTCGCCATAGGCGGCAACGGCACCCTGCACAAGCAAGACAGCGGCACGCTGGTACTCAACGGCAACAGCACCTATGCCGGCGGCACGATACTCGCGGCCGGCCGTCTGGAGGTCGGCAGCAATACCGCGCTGGGCAGCGGCGCCCTGACGGCGCTCAACAACACGGTGCTCGACGCCAATAACAAGGTGGCCCTCGACAACAACGTGAATCTGATGGACAGCGTGGGGATAGGCGGAAGCGCCGACCTGACGCTGAACGGCGTCGTTGACGGCCCAGGCTCGCTGATCAAGAACGGCGCCTCCAACCTTACCTTGAACGGGGTCAATACCTACCAGGGGGGGACCACGCTGAATGCCGGCACGCTGACCCTGGGTAACAACCAGGCCTTGGGGCCCGGTGGTCTGACTGTCGGCGGCAATTCGACCCTGACCGCCAACAACGCCTTCTTCGTCAATAACGCCATTGCGCTTAATGCCGGCCTGACCGTTGCCGGCGACAATGACTTGAACTTGAACGGGACTATCTCAGGCTCCGGCCAGTTAGCCAAGACCGGTAACGGCACGCTCACCCTGGCCGGCAACAACGTCAACCATAGCGGCGGCATCGCCTTGCGTGGAGGCGCTTTGGTATTCAACGGCGGTTATGCGCTTGGAAGCGGCCCGCTGCTCATCAGCGGCACGGCGGCCCTAAGCAACTCCCAGAGGGCAACTGTGACGAATGCCATCAGCGTCAATGGCGATCTGACCGTGGTGACCCCGAATCCGCTGGACTTGAACGGCGTCTTGAGCGGGAGTGGCAAGCTAACCAAGACAGGCGCGAACTATTTGTCGCTGCAGGGAAACAACACCTATACCGGCGCCCTCGAAATCAACCAGGGTACGGTCATTGCCTCGGGCGGTAACGGCCTGGGGACCCCAAGCAGCGTATACCTGGCTGCAGGCACTGCTCTGAGCGTCGCTGACCCGCTTTCTCACATCGGGCAGCTGAACGGCAGCGGCGGCGTCAATCTCAGCCTCTTCAGCCGGCTGAACATAGGCGGCGGCAACGCGAGCAGCGTATATGGCGGCTCGCTGCATGGCGGCGGATTAGTCAAGAGCGGCTCTGGCACATTGGAACTGACCGGCAACAGCAGTCTGTTCCAAACCGTTGAAGTCCAAGCGGGCACCTTGAAGGTCAATGGCTCCATACTCAGTTCCGGTGTGGCCGTCCTTGCCGGCGCCACGGTAAGCGGCAATGGCAGCATCAATAGTCAACTGAATATCAACGACTTTGGCCATCTGGCCGGAACCAGTGGCAGTACGCTGACCGCCAGCTCACTGGTCCTGGCCCAGAACTCAAACGTCGATGTGGCGCTGGGTTCCTCGTCTACCGGAAACACCCCGCTCTTCAATGTCATGGGCAACCTGACGCTGGCCGGAAAGTTGAATATTTCCGATGCTGGCAACCTCGGCGACGGTGTGTATCGCTTGTTCAATTACGGTGGCGGTCTTACCATCAACGGCATCGGCGTCGACACGAGCAGAGTGGGCGGTATCGGCGGAATGACCGTACAGACTTCCACCGCCAATCAGGTCAACCTTTTGGTCCAATCGAATTTGCCGGTGCAGGCCTGGGACGGCTCGCGCTTGGTCGCTGACGGCTCGATCGACGGTGGCAACGGCACGTGGAATGCCGCCAACAGCAATTGGACCAGTGCCGACGGCACGATTAACCAAAGCTGGCTCAACAAGTTCGCTGTGTTCATGGGCGACCCCGGCACTGTCACGGTGGAAGGCGCGCACGAAATCGGCGGCATGCAGTTCATGATCGATGGCTACCACCTCGTCGCTGGCAACAACGCGGAGCTGCGGGCCAACAACGGAACCAGGGGCCAGTTCGCCGTAAGGGTTGATCCCAACGTTACCGCGACCATCAATGTTCCTATTAGCGGGCTGAACACCCTGCGCAAGCTGGACCTCGGCACGCTGGTGCTGAACGGCGCCAACAGCCACGCCGCCACCCTGCTGGAGGGCGGCACCCTGGTACTCGGCAACGATGCCGCGTTGGGGCAGGGGCCGCTGGCCGCGTACAGCGGCACCACGCTGGACAACAACCAGGCGCTCACGCTGACCAACCAGATCTTCGCCCAAGGCCAGTTGAACCTGGGTGGCAGCAATGACTTGACCCTGAACGGCGACATCGCCGGCAACAGCGGCGGCCTGAACAAGAACGGCAGCGGCACCCTGACCCTGGGCGGCAACAACTCCTTCGGCGGCACGATGGCGCTGAACGGCGGCAAGCTGGTGCTGGCCTCCAGCAATCCGCTGGGCAACAGCACCCTGACCGCCGCCTCCGGCATGCAGCTGGACAACAGCGTGGCATTGAGCCTGAGCAACACCATCAACCTGGCTGGCGACCTGAACCTCGTCGGCAACCAGGACCTCACGTTGGGCGGCCTGGTCAACGGCCTCGGTGGCCTGACCAAGCGCGGCACGGGCAAGCTGACCTTGAACGGCGCCAACTCTTTCCAGGGCGGCGTCAACCTGACGGGCGGCAACCTGGCCGTGGGCCACGACGCAGCGCTCGGCGAGGGCACGCTGACCGTGCGCAACGCGGGAACCCTGGAAGCCAGCCGCGCGGTGACCCTGGCCAACAACGTGCAACTGAGCGCCTCCCTGGCGCTGGACGGCAGCAATGATTTCACCCTGAACGGGGTGATCAATGGTTCCACCGAGCTGGTCAAGAACGGCGCCGGCCGACTCACCCTCAATGGCGAAAACCGCCATAGCGGGGGCACCACGGTCAATGCCGGCGACTTGAGCCTGGGCAATGCCGCGGCGCTGGGCACCGGCATGCTGACCGTCACGGGCAACACGCAACTGGATACGGCGGGCCCGATGCGCCTGGGCAATACCGTCAATGTCGACTGCGCGCTCACGGTGGCGGGCAACAACAGCCTGATCCTGGATGGACAGCTCAACGGCAACGGCACGCTGCGCAAGACCGGTGCGAACGACCTCTCGCTTACCGGCAGCGCCAACACCTTCAGCGGCATGATCGATCTGCAAGGCGGCAGCCTGACCACCGCGGGCAACAACGCGCTGGGCCAGAATGCCACCGCGAACGTGGCAGCCGGCGCCAATCTGTTCATCACCAATCTGGCTCGTCTGGCCAGCCTGAACGGCAACGGCACCGTAACGGTCTCGAACGGGAACAACCTGACCATCGGCGCCAACGGGGCCAACAGCAACTTCGGCGGCCAGCTCGACGGCAAGGGTTGGTTGACCAAGAGCGGCACGGGATCGCTGGTTCTTTCCGGCAACAACACCCTTACCGGCCAGACCTCCGTCAGCGCCGGCAGCCTGTGGGTAGACGGCTCGCTCGCCAACACCAATGTGATGGTGTACAGCGGCGCTGCCCTGGGTGGAACCGGCAGCATCGCCGGCGACGTGACGCTCATGGGTGGCGCCGCCCTGAAATTGACGGACGGCTACACCCTGTCGGTTGGCGGCCTGCAACTGGGCACCAACTCGATCGTCAACGCCAGCCTCGGCGCCCCCGCCCTCGGCGGCGGCACCGCCTTGGTGGACGTGACCGGCAACCTGACCCTGGGCGGCACGCTCAATATCAGCGACGCCGGCGGCTTCGGCACAGGCGTGTACCGTCTCATGAATTATGGCGGCAGCCTGACCAACAACGGCATGAACTTCGGTTACCTGCCCGGCAATGTGCAAGCGGCCGACCTGACCTTGCAGACCGCCGTCGACAAGCAGATCAACCTGCTGGTGGCCGCACCCAACGTCACCGTGCAGTTCTGGGACGGCTCGCAAACCGTCGGCAACGGCGCGATCGAAGGCGGTAACGGCACCTGGGACGGCGCCAACGCCAACTGGACCGGCGTCGACGGCAACGGGAACCGCTCCTGGGCCGGCAAGTTCGCGGTCTTCCAGGGCGCTGCCGGGAAGGTCACCGTTGCCGGCGCGCAAAGCACGACGGGCATGCAGTTCATGACCGACGGCTATGTGCTGGAGCGCGGCTCGCTGGGTTCGCTCAACCTGGTCAACGGCGATCAGGGCTACGCCTCGGTGCGCGTCGATCCCGGCGTGACCGCGACCATCAACGCCCCGCTCGTTGGCAGCGGCACGCTGGCCAAGCTCGACGCCGGCACCCTGGTGCTCAACGCGTCCAACGGCTACACCGGCGGCACGGCGCTCAACGGCGGCACGCTGGTGCTGGGCAACGACAAGGCTTTGGGCAACGGCCTGCTGACCGCTGCCAACGGCACCACGCTGGACAGCAACACGGCAGTCACCGTGCGCAACAAGGTCGCGCTGAACGGCGCGCTGACGATCGCCGGTTCCAACGCCATGGACCTGAACGGCACCGTCGGCGGCGCTGGCGGCCTGATCAAGAACGGCGCGGCCAACCTGACCCTCAGCGGCGTCAACAGCTACGTCGGCGGCACCCTCCTGAACGCGGGCGGCCTGATCGTCGGCAACGGCGCCGCGCTCGGTTCCGGCACGCTGACGGTAGGCGGCGCGGCCACGCTGGACAACACTCAGGCGCTGGCGCTGGCGAACAACATTGCCCTGAACGCCGGCCTTGCCGTGCAAGGCAGCCACGACCTGACGCTCGACGGCAACATCTCGGGCACGGGCAGCCTGACCAAGAACGGCGCCAGCACGCTGACGCTCAACGGCACCAACAGCTACACCGGCGGCACCTACGTCAACAGCGGCACGGTAGCGTTGGGCGCGGGCAGCAGCCTCGCCGCCACCGGCATCGTGACCGTCGCCAACGGCGCGACCTTCGACCTGTCGGCAGGCCAAGGCGCCCAAGTGTTCGGCACCCTGGCGGGCGCCGGCAACATCAAGATGGGAACCAACACCCTGCTGGCGGGCGGTTCTGCCGACGGCATCTTCAGCGGCTCGGTCATCGGCACGGGCACCCTGGTCAAGCAGGGCTCGGGCACGCAGACCCTGACCGGCGCCAACAGCTATACCGGCGGCACGCTGGTCGCGGACGGCACGCTGCGCGCGGGTTCCACCACGGCGCTGGTCCAAGGCACCGGCTATCAGGTGCTGTCGGGCGCCACGCTGGACATCAATGGCAACGTGCTCCAAGCCAGCAGCCTGACCGGCGCCGGCACCGTGGCGCTGGGCGCGGGAACCCTGACCGTCAATTCCGCGGCTGGCAGTGCGTCCTACTACTCGGGCATCGTCGTGGGCAGCGGCGGCCTGGTCAAGACCGGCGCCGGCGCGCTGACGCTGACCGGCGGCAGCGCCTTCTCGGGCGGTGTGCAGCTCAAGCAGGGCAGCATCGGCCTGGGCCATTCCCTGGGCCTGGGCACTGGCATGCTGTCCATGGACGACGGCACTGTCATCAACCTGATTGCCAACGGCCTGACCATCGTCAACAACCTGCACATGACGGGCACCAACGACCCGGTCATCGACACCGGCGCCAACACGGCGACCTGGGCCGGTGCCATCACGGGCGGCGGCTTCCTTACCAAGCAAGGTAGCGGCGTCCTGACCCTGACCAGCGCAGGCAACAGCTACACCGGCGCGACCGATGTCGCTCAGGGCACGCTCAAGGCCGGCGCCACCAATACATTCAGCAGCGCCTCGGCCCACACCGTGGCCAGCGGCGCCGTGCTGGACCTGGCGGGCTACAGCCAGACCGTGGCCAGCCTGAACAACAGCGGCGCGGTCAATCTCGGCGGCAGCACGCCGGGCACCGTGCTCAAGGTCACCGGCCCCTACGTCGGCAACAACGGCAAGCTGGGCGTTTCCACCGTGCTGGGCGCGGATGGCAGCGCCACCGACAAGCTGTTGTTGAGCGGCCCCAGCGCCATCGCCAGCGGCAGCACCAGCGTGCAGATCGCCAATGCCGGCGGCCTGGGCGCCCAGACGGGCAGCCAGGGCATCCAGGTCATCTCCACCGAGAACGGCGCCAGCCTGCAACCCGGCAGCTTCACGCTGGCGGGCGGCCATGTCGATGCCGGCGCCTACGAGTACCGTCTGACCCAGACGGCACAGGGCGCCGCGCTGCACTCGACCAACACGCAGGTCAACCCGGGCCCAGGCACCGATCCTGTCACCCCCGCTCCCGCCTACCGTGAAGAAGTGCCGCTGCTGTCCTCGCTGCCCGCGCAACTGCGCCAGGCGGATATGGCAATGCTCGGCGACATGCGCAAGCGCATGGGCGACGACGTCGCTCAAGGCGCCATCGACCAGGACCCGAACCACCGCGCCTGGGCCCGTGTGCTGCGCACGGCTCCGACCATCACGCAGCAAGGCACGGTTAACCCCGAGAGCAGCGGCCACCTGACCGGCTTCCAGGCCGGCGTGGACGTGTACGCCGACCGCAACCTCAAGGCCGGCCTGTACGTGGGCCAGCTGGACGGTGACATGGGCGTGCGCGGCTTCTCCAGCGGCATGGAGCGCAAGTACGCGGGCTACAACAACCTGCGTGGTCGCTACGTGGGCCTGTATGGCACCTGGCAGCACGACTCCGGCCTGTACGCCGACGCCGTGATCCAGGGCGCCGACTACCGCAGCAGCCTGCGCACGGCCGACACCGGCGCCGGCGCCACCACCAAGGGCCACGGCTGGCTGGCCTCGCTGGAAGTGGGCAAGCCCTTCGACCTGGGCAGCAGCTGGCAGTTGGAGCCGCAGGCGCAAATCATCTACCGCAAGCTCAATCTGGACGACACCACGCTGAGCCTGGCCAAGGTGAAGAACGATGCGGACGATGACTGGACCCTGCGTCTGGGCGCCCGCGTCAAGGGCAGCTACAGCATCGGCGGCACCGTGCTGCAGCCCTTCGCCCGCGTCAATCTGTACAAGGCCAGCAATACCACCGACGTGGCAAGCTTCAGCGCCCCGGCCGGCACCACCGACATCCGCGCCAAGGGCGGCTACACGTCGACCGAGTTCGCGGTGGGCGCCATGCTGCAGCTGACCAAGAACACCAGCCTCTACGGCGACATTGGCAAGCTGTGGGCCAACAGCGGCGACAGCCGCGTCAAGACCGGCGCACAGGGCTCTGTCGGGTTGAAGGTGCTCTGGTAAGCCTTATGAGCTGGGCCGGGTAGCCGGCCCCTGGCATGCATGACCAAAGCCCGCAGCGGTCTAGCCGCCGCGGGCTTTTCACATCTACCAGGTGTACTTCACACCTATCCTTGCCGCGTACTGGTGGTAGTCCTGCGCTCCCCATGACCCGGCGACATTGGTCCAGCCCGTCCAGCCCTTGTTGAAGTCGGCATGCACGCCGAGCTTCAACTCATAGCGGTCTTTCGGATAGAGGTCGCCCACCGGCAATTGATTGAACGACACGGAGCTGCCAGTGCTGCTGTGCCACCAGTTCAGCGTCGCGAACGGCTGCGCCTTGCGGCCATTGCCCAGGTCGAAGGTGGTGTGCGTGCGCACGCCCAGGCGCGTGATGGTGCCGTGGGAATCCGCGCTGCCCACGCGGGTGCCGTTGGATTCCGTCAGGCTGTCCGTGTCCGAGCTGACGTAGATGATCTGGGCCTGGGGTTCCAGTATCCAGTCGCCGCGCAGCTTGAAGGCGTAGCCGGTCTCGGCCGACACGGCCCATGCGCGGGAATCGTAGTCCACGCGCGGCAGCTCCTCGCCCGTCACCCGGTTGTTGTACCAACCGTACTGGAACCAGGTATCCACATAGGCGCCGAGCTTACTCTCGTCGTTCTGGAACCAGGTGCCATACACGCCGGCGCTATAGCCTTGCACCCTGCCCTTGGCCTTGTAGGGGTTGCCCTCGGCCCGGGCCGTGCTGTCGGCGCTGCCATAGCCCAGCATCAACCCCAGGTGCAGCCGGTCGGTCTCCGAGAACAGCTTCCATTGCGCCACGTCGCCGCCGCCTTGCAGCAAGAACATGTCGGTGCTGACGTCGAAGTTGCCGTCGCGGCTATGCGAGCCCTCCCACCTGCCCACGGCGCGCAGCCAGAGCGCCCGGCGCTTGCTGTCCTCGGTTTGAAACTGCTGGCCCTCGATGAATTGCGGCTCGCCCAGGCGGTCGTGCATGCTCTGCACGAACATCTGCCCAACCAGTCGCTGATTCGCGAGATAGGCGGCGACTTCAGGACGGTACAGCGGCTCCGGATCGGGAGTGGGCGGCGTTGGCGGCGCCGGTGGGACAGGCGGCACCGGAGGCTCGGGAGGCGGCGGCGGAGGAGGCGGAGGAGGAGGCGGCGGATCCGGCTCCTTCTCGGATCGCAGATACCAGCTCTGATCGGCCGGTGCGCTTGCCGAACCTTGGTACAGCCGATACTCGTAGGGACCGGCCACCACCCGGCCCGAAAGCGCAAATGCGCCCGCTCCGGAGATACCGCCATTGACGACCTCGACCACCTGTATCCCGCTGGCCGTCGTCAAGGCGCCCGGCCCGCCCGTGTTCTTGATGCGCAATTGCGAAGCGCCGCTGGCGCTGCCGCCGTTGATGACCAGCTTGTCCGAGGGCGAGCTGTCGTCGCCCAGATAGGTGTTCAGCGCGATGGTGCCGTCGCCGCTGTAGTTACGCACCGTCAGCGTCTTGTACGCGCCCGCCTGCGGCGGCGTGAAGTCGATCAGGCTGGGATCGTTGACTAGGTTGGTGATGGTCGAGTTGCCGGTCAGCGTCCAGGTCGAATCCACCAAGGTCACGTTCGAGATGCTGCCGGCCTCGGTGACCGCCGCTCCCGTCAAGGTAGAATTGCGCGCCGTCACGTTGGCCGTGGCCGGAGAGCCCGCCTGCGCGCCGGCAACGTTGATGCCGCCCGGATTGCCGGCATCCGGCGCCAGGCTCGGGTCTATGCCATGCAACGTACGGGTCCTGCTTCCAAGCAAGGTTCCAGAGCTGGCGACATGCAGCCAGTTGGTCGCGCCCTGGACCGTGGTGCCGTCGAGCTGGATGTTCGCCGTGCCCCCGTCGACGCCTATGGCAGTCCCGGTCGCGCTCGCGATGCTGCCGCCATTGATGGTCGCAGCTTGCGTGCCCGTGTCGCTGGTCAGCAGGAGACCGATCGAGCGTGCGCCGCTGACGCCGATGGCGCTGCCCGTCGCCGCGACGCTCGACGCGCCCGCCACCACCACGCCATGGGCCTCGGTCCCGGACGTCTGCACCGAGCCGTCATCGAACACCACGCTGCTGGCCGCGCCTTGCGCCAGGATGCCGAAACCGCCCTGCCCGCTGGTCACGACCGTGTTGCGCGCTGCCTGGAAGACGGTCGCCGGCTGCCCGCTGACCGTATACGCATACAGGCCCACCGCGTCCGTGCCGCGGGTCTCGGTCCTCAGGTCGGACAGTTCCGCGCGTGAGCCGTCTATGCCTATCACCCCGTAGGCGTCCGCGCCCTCGGTAAGGATGTTCGCCGTGGAGCCGCCCTGCGGGGCTACCACCAGATGGTTGGTCGGGCTGACGTAGCGGCGCAGGAACATGCCGCTGCTGTCCCGGCCCGTGGTGTGGATGTCGGTGGTGCCCTGCATCACCGCCTCGCCCACGCCCAGCATGTAGAAGCCGTCGGCGGTCTGCCCGGTGGTGCTGACGCGCAGCGTCGAGCCTGGCGCTGACGTGTAGCGGCGTACGACCGAGTCCGGATAGGTCAGGCTGTAGCCCAGTTCAACCCCACGCCCATATGTCCCGCCCGTGGTCTGCACATCCAGAACGCCGCCGGCATCCAGCGTAATGGCGGTGTTGTTGCTCGTCATCACGCCCTTGGGCCAGGGATTGCCGCCGGCCGGCGCGGTCTCGATCTTCAGCGTCGCGCCATTGCCGATCTGAAGCTGGCTCATGGTGCCGAATGGCGTATGGCCCAGATTCACACCCTGAAAGCCGCGTATCGTCACGTTGGAACTCGGCGCCAGCGAGAACGTCGCCTGCGAATTCGTGGTGGACTGCAATCCCAGGCCGGTGGTGGTCACTGTCGTGATGGTGACGTTGGTGCCGGTCTGGAAATTGATGTTGGTCGCCGCGCCATTGGTGGCGAAAACGCCCAGATCGACATTGCCGATGGCGATGTTGCCAGGGCCGAAGTTCAACGTGGCGTTGCCGACCCGAATGGCCGAACTCGATCCCGTACCTGTCACGCTGTCGCCGCCATTCAGGGTGAACGTCGTGCCTGAGGGTACGATGAATGGCGCGTAATTGACGCTCCAGGCGCTGCTGGCGGCCAGCGACATGGCCACGCCCAGCGAGCGGGCGAACAGGGGTATGGAGGGACTTGCGTGGTGTGCCATCTGATTCGTCTCCGTGTAGCCGTCCGGGCGGTGGGCCGGGACGCGCTCAAACCAGACCCCGGAGTGCCGGGGGTAACGACGATAGACTTCGGTACCTACGCCAAACGCCCTAATCCGGGCGTGCAATGCGTGTAAATATTCGCATCAAATTCACGGATAATCACTTTGTTCTGCATAATTCGCAGACAGGTGTGCCATTTTGGCAACGCGCTGAGGGCGCTCCGCGACCAGATCGGAGAGCGCCACATCCAGGCAACAACAGGACGCACAAGGCCGTGCCGGCCTTTGCCCGCCGCGGGAAATCACCACACCCGGAACACCTGCCCCGTCTGCGCGCCTTCCACGCTGCGGCTGTAGGCCAGCGCGACGCGGCTGGCGGGCGCCGATTCAAAGCCCTGGAAGTACGGACCATAGGCATCCAGCGATTCCGTCAGGACCGTGGGGCTGACCGAGTTGATGCGCACGCCGCGCAGCTCCACCGCCGCGCCGCGCACGAAGCCATCGATGGCCGAGTTCACCGCCGACGCGTTGGCGCCGTAGCGGATCGGTTCATCGGTCAGGATGCCGCTGGTGAGCGTGATGGAACCGCCTTCGTTGACGTAATGCTGGCCGATCAGCGCCAGATCCACCTGCCCCAGCAGCTTGTCGTGCAGACCGATCTTGAACTGCTCCGCCGTCATTTCGGCCAGAGGGCCGAAATGCAAGCTGCCCGTGGTGGAGACGATGGCATCCACCTTGCCCACGCGCTCGAACAAGGCGCGGATGCTGCCGCTCTGGGTCACGTCGACCTGATGCTCGCCGCGCGTCTTGCCCACTGCAATGACGTCGTGGCGCTGGCCCAGTTCTTGGGCGACCGCGCGGCCGATGGTGCCGGTGGCGCCGATCAGGATGATTTTCATGGAAACTCCGATTCGTATGTTGTGGGATGCGCCCGCGATATCGCCAGCGCTTGTGCCCATTCTGGCCAAGGGCGCGTCCCGGAAAAATCCTAAAATGGTGGGTTCACTTCACACTCAGGGTGCGTAATCCATGGACCGCCTGCTCAGCATGGAAGTCTTCGTGGCGGTCGTCGAACTGGGCAGCCTGACCGCGGCGGCGGCTCGCCACGAGATGTCGCCCGCCATGGCGGCCAAGCACATCAAGGGCCTGGAGGCGCGGCTGGGCCTGAGGCTCATGAACCGCACCACGCGCCGCCAAAGCCTGACGGAAGCCGGCCAGGCCTATTTCGCGCGCTGCAAGGTGATCCTGTCGGACATCCGCGATGCCGAGCAAGGCGCCGAAGCCATGCGCGCCGCGCCGCGAGGCCATCTGCGCATCACCTCGACCGTGACCTTCGGCTCGTTCGCGCTGGCCCCCGCCATCGCCGACTACCTGTCCGAGTACCCGGACGTCAGCGTGGACCTGACCTTGAGCGACGCCGTCGAGGACGTGGTGGCCTCGCGCTACGACCTGGCGGTGCGCATCGGCGAACCCGCCGATTCCAGCCTGGTCGCGCGCAAGATCGGGCGCTATCAGATGATCATCTGCGCGGCGCCGGCCTATCTGCAACGCCATGGCACGCCCGAAACCGCGAGCGACCTGGCGCGCCATCAATGCCTGGATTTTTCCTACTGGAACCGCCGCACCGGCTGGCGCCTGAACTCGGAGGATGGCGGCGCGGCCTACCCCGCCGGCCGCTTCGTGTCCAACAACGGCCAGGCGCTCAGGCAGGCGGCGCTGGCCGGATTCGGCATCGTGCTGCAGCCGGAACTGTTGCTGGCCGAAGATGTGCGGGCCGGCCGGCTGGTCCCGATCCTGGAGTCCGCCTGGCCCGTGGCCCGGCCGATCACGCTGCTGTATCCCAAGGACCGCAAGGCCTTGCCCAAGCTCACGACCTTCGTGGAATTCATGGTGCAGAGATTCACCCGCGCCGCAAGGTAAGCGCGGCGGGCGTCGCGCAAGGTCCGCCGGGCTCCGAACCCGGCTACCGACAGGCAGCGGCCTCGTCGAACAGCCAGTCTCGGAAGGCGGCCAATCGGGGCAACTCGCGCGCCTGGGGCCGATAAACAACGTAGTAGGCCAACGCGGAGGGAACCGCCAGCTGCGGAAACAGGCGCACCAGGCGGCCGGCAACCAGATCATCATGCGCCATCACGCTGCGGGCCAGCGCCACGCCATGGCCATCGATAGCCGCCTGCAGCACCGCGGCGGAATTGTTGATCTTCATGCCGCGGGCGGTGGATACGCCTTGTACGCCGACTTTCTCCAGCCACATGGCCCAGGTCGGAAATCCCGTCTGCGCGTCCATCGAAAGATCATGGATCAAGGTCTCGCCCGCCAGCTCGGCCGGACGCTTCGCCGCCTTGCGCCGTCGCAGCAGTTCCGGGGAACAGACCGGGTAGACCTCTTCGTCCATCAGCTTTTCCGCCGCCAGGCCGGGCCAGACGCCAGCGCCATAGCGCACGCCGATATCGATCTGCTGGGCCGCGAAATCCACGGGCTTGAGGTTGGTGTCCAGACGCACGTCGGTATCGGGCCAGGCATGCTGGAAGCGCTCGATCCGAGGCAACAGCCACTTGGCGGCGAAAGCCGGACTCACGGCCACGGTGAGCATGCCGCTCAAGGAACCTTCCTTCAAGCGCTCCAGGCCCAGCGCCAGCTTGCCGAGCCCCGCCTGTATCTCCGGCAACGCGCGTTCAGCTGCTGCCGTGGGGACCAGCCGCGCCTTGCCGCTGGCGCCGCGATGGAACAGCGGCGCGCCCAGCCATTGCTCCAGCGCGCGCACGAGCTGGCCCACCGCAGCAGGAGTCACGTGCAGCTCGGCCGCAGCTGCCGAAAAGCTTTGATGGCGCGCACTGGCCTCGAAGGCGCGCAGCGCGTTGAGATGCGCAAGAGACTTCATCTTCATGGCGATAAAGTTTTTCTTTCAATTAAAGGTAGTTTATCTGGTTTGTCCGCGGCTGCCGATTGGCGAAGAATACGCCTTATCAGCAGCCAATTTCAGCATATGGCAGCCAAGGGCCGGACATCACCTTGGAATAGCTTTTCTACCAACATCATGCTTATCAACGCCGATTTCTCACGCAACGCCATCGTGACGCCGGAGCAATACCAATGGGTGCCGTCGCCGCAGCACGGCGTGGAACGCATGATGCTGGACCGCATGGGCGGCGAACAGGCCCGCGCCACCAGCATCGTGCGCTATGCGCCGGACAGCCGCTTTCCGCCGCACGCGCATCCCGGCGGCGAAGAAATACTGGTGTTGTCCGGCACCTTCTCCGACGCCAGCGGCCACTATCCGGCAGGCTGGTATCTGCGCAATCCGCCGGGCTCCGCCCATGCCCCTTCCAGCAGGAGCGGCGCCACCATCCTCGTCAAATTGCGGCAGATGCCTGCGGATGAACAATCCGTCGTACGCATCGACACGCGCGATCCCGCCGCCTGGACGCGCGAGCGCGGCGGCGAAATCTGCCCGCTTTACTCCGCGTCCTATGAGCAGACCTGTCTGCGGCGCCTGCCCGCCCATGCACCGCTGCCGCGGACCGCAGCCGCGCATGCGGAAATACTGGTTCTGGCCGGATCGATTGCCGACGGACAAGCTTCTTATCCGCAAGGCAGCTGGCTGCGGCTTGCCCGTGGCGCGCAAGCCGCACTCGACGCCGCCGCCGAGGGTGCCACCGTCTATCTGAAGACCAACCATCTGCCGGACCCGAACGGCGGGAGCCAGCCATGACGACGTCAGTGGACACCGTCATCATCGGAGGAGGACTCGCGGGCCTGTACGCCTCCCTGCTGCTGCAGCGGCATGGCGCCGGCAGCCATATGCTGCTGGAAGCACGCGACAGGCTGGGCGGCCGCATCCTGGGCGCCGGCTCCTACGATCTGGGCCCCACGTGGTTCTGGCCAGCGATCCAGCCCAGGCTTGGCGCCATCGTCCGCGAGTTCGGCTTGTCTATCATCCCGCAACACGAAGCGGGTTTCATGATGGTCGAGCGTTCAGGAACGCCGGTACGTATGCACGGCTACCCCAGCCATCCGGAGTCCTTCCGGCTAACCACTGGCATGAGCGGCCTGATCGATACCCTGCTCGCACGCCTGGATCCGGCATGCATCAAGCTGGGCCGGACCGTGACCCGGCTGCATGCCACAGGCCGCGCCATCGAGGTGCATGCGCGGGACGGCGAGGGACGAGCCAGCGTCTTTCAGGCCTCGCAGGTGCTGCTGGCCGTCCCTCCGCGCCTGGCGCAATCCCGTATCGCTTTCGACCCTCCGCTGCCGAGCGCGCTGGCAACGCAATGGCGCGGCACGCCGACCTGGATGGCTCCCCATGCCAAGTACCTCGCCGTCTACGGTTCGGCATTCTGGCGCGAGCAAGACATGTCTGGCGCAGCCCGCAGCAGCCGGGGACCTCTGGCCGAGGTCCACGACGCCAGCACCCCGCAAGGTCCTGCCCTGTTCGGATTCGTAGGCATGCCCGCGGCGGCGCGCCGGTCGGCAGGCCAGGACGTGTTGATGGCCCTCAGCCGCGCGCAGCTCGCCCGGTTGTTCGGCCCCCTGGCGCTCAAGCCCGAGCGGGAGTTCTACAAGGACTGGGCGCAAGACTCCGACACCTCGACGGCTGCGGACTGCAGGGATGGCGGCGCACACCCGGCAGCACCCGCCGTTGCAGCCGAGACTGGCGTATGGGCGGGTCGCTTGGCCGGGATAGCCAGCGAATGGTCCGCCGCATTCCCCGGCTATCTGGCTGGCGCCATCGATGCCGCGGACGCGGGCGTGAAGTGGCTGCTGAACTGCGCTGCACCCTCCCCCAATGCGGTCCCGCCTGGAGCCCTCGCCCAATGACACGCCTGCCTTCCACCTATCGCGCCATTCGGACCACCGCGCCCGGCCGGCTCGAATTCGTTGAATTGTCCACGCCCGAACCCGGCCCCGGAGAAGTACTGCTGCGCGTCGAAGCTTGCGGCGTCTGTGGCGCCGACGCGGCCGATATCGACAATCCGGCGCTGCAACGGCCGCGCGTCCCCGGGCATGAAGCCGTCGGCCGCATTTCGGCGCTCGGCGCGGGCGTCGACGCCCGCTGGAAGATCGGCCAACGCGTCGGCGTGGGGCGCCTGGGCGGTCATTGCGGCGCCTGCACGCAATGCCGCCAGGGCCTCTTCAATCTGTGCGCGAATCAACCGGTAGTCGGCGTTACCCGGGATGGCGGTTATGCCGAGATGATGCTGGCCCGGGCGACCGGACTGGTTGCCATACCCGGCGAGCTCGACGCCATGCAAGCCGCCCCGATACTTTGCGCCGGCATCGCCACCTTCAACGCGCTCCGGAAATCCGGAGCGCAGGCCGGCGATCTCGTTGCCGTGCTGGGCATAGGCGGCCTGGGCCACATGGCGTTGCAATACGCCCGCCGCATGGGCTTGAAAGTGGCGGCAATCGGCCGGGGCCTGGACATCGCCGCTGACGCCTTGCGCCTGGGCGCCCATATCTACATCGACAGCAACGAGGAAGACGCCGCGCAACGGCTCCTCGACATGGGCGGCGCACAAGCGCTGATCGCCACCATCACCGACACGCAGGCCGTGTCCGGGGCCATGCGCGGACTGGCTCCGCAAGGCCGCACGATGTTGCTGGGCGTGGGCCGCGACCCGCTGGCGGTGCCGCCCGGCTTTCTGGTGGGCGGCGAGCGCACCGTTGCCGGGTCCATGACCGGCACGCCTTGGGAAACTGAAAAAGCGCTGAATTTCAGCGTACTTGCAGAGGCGCTGCCCATGGTCGAGACTCTACCCCTGGAGCGCGCAGCTGATGCCTTGCTGCGGCTGAAGTCCGGCGATGCGAAGTTCCGCGTGGTCCTGACCATGGACGCCGCGCGAGAACCGCAACGCGCTCGGCAAATCAACACCCATATCAACTAAAAGCACGACTCTCGAGGAGACCCACTTGTCCGCATCAACCCCGGCGCCATCGGCCGCACCCGGCGCTGAACTCACGCCGCAGGCGCAGCGCGGCAACATCGCCCGGCTGACAATCGCCCAGGCGCTGGCAGGCGCCAACGCCGTCGTGGTCTACGCCACCGGCGCCATCGTCGGCGACATGCTGGCGCCGGACAAGGCGCTGGCGACCCTGCCCATTTCCATCTTTGTGGTCGGCATGGCCGCCTGCATCCTTCCTGCTGGTGCCATCGCCAGGCGCCATGGCCGCCGCGCGGCATTTCTTGCCGGCACCGCCTGCGGCGTGCTGGTGGGCCTGCTGGCCGCCGCCGCCATCGTGCTGAGTTCTTTCTGGCTGTTCTGCCTGGGCACGTTCTTCGGCGGCGCGTACGCCGCCGTCGTGCTGTCGTTCCGCTTCGCGGCGGCCGACGGCGTGTCTCCCGCCAGGCGCGCCCGCGCCCTGTCCTTCGTGATGGGCGGCGGCGTGCTGGCCGGCGTGGTCGGCCCGCAGTTGGTCACGTACACGATGTACCTGTGGCCCGTACACATGTTCGCGGCGACCTATCTCATGCAGGCGGCGGTAGCAGCGGTCTCGGCCCTGGTCCTGCTGGGCGTGCACCTGCCCATGCCCAGCGCGGCCGAAGTTGCGGGCGGACGGCCGCTGGGCGTGATCGCGCGCCAGCCGCGCTTCGTCACGGCGGTGGTCTGCGGCGCCGTCTCCTACATGCTGATGAATTTCCTGATGACCGCCGCGCCGCTGGCCATGCATCTTTGCGGCCATTCCCAGGAAAGCGCCAACCTCGGCCTGCAATGGCACGTCATCGCCATGTACGGCCCCAGCTTCTTCACGGGACGCCTCATCACGCGTTTCGGCGCCGGACGCATCGTCACGGCGGGCCTGGCGCTCACCGGCCTGTCCGCGGCCATCGGCCTCACCGGGATCGACGTGGCCCACTTCTGGGTGACCTTGGTCCTGCTGGGCCTGGGCTGGAACTTCGGATTCGTGGGCGCGTCGGCCCTGGTTCTGGAATGCCACCGGCCGGAAGAAAAGACCCGGGTGCAGTCGCTCAATGACTTCATCATCTTCGGCACCATGGCGGTCGGCTCCTTCGCATCGGGCGGCCTGCTGGCGGCCTATGACTGGGCGACGGTGCTGTGGGTTTCGTTCATTCCCCTGGCGATCGCAGCGGTCGCGCTGCTGGCCGGGTCTGCCAAGTCGCGGCAACAGGCCTGAACCCGGCCGTTCGGCTCAACCGAGGTCGCCGGATACCGGCGGCCTCGCGATGAATGCCTGCTTGCCATGCCTGTCAAAACCCGCGGACTCGTAGAATCGAAGGGTCGCTTCGTCCTTTCTACCGGTCATCAACATGACCTTGTAGCAATTCCCGCCCCAGGCGAACGCCAGCGCCTCGTCGAGCACCGCCTTGGCAAGGCCCTGACGCCGGTAAGCGGCATCCGTCACCACGTTCTCGATCACGCCATAGGGCCGACAACCACGCGTCAGATTGGGAATGACGGTAAGCGTGCAGCTTGAAGCGAGCTTGCCGTCGGCATACGCGCCAAAAACCCTGTGCCGAGTGCTTTCCATCAGTTCCTGCCAGACCGCTGCGACCGTTTGCGCGCCCGGCAGGGGATCATCCGCTGGATGCAGATGCCGATACAAATCCAGCAGACTCGACAACTCGGAAGCATCCAGCTCACGGATATTCATTGTTCGTTTCCTCTTCGGGGGACGCCCATTATTCCAGCAACGGCCAAGGCCGCCGCTCAAAATCGCTGGATCCCATCGCCCGACGTGTCAGACTAGCTGCCGCCCGCGGTAACGCTTGACCCTCACGCAACGTCATGTCCCAGAGTTCGTTCCGCGCCATCAACAGGAGGAATGCCGTGCAACTGAAAGTAGGAGAACTGGCCAGGCGAAGCGGGCTGACTGTCCGCACGCTGCACCACTATCACGCGATCGGGCTGCTCACGCCTTCGGCGCGCGCCGACAACGGCTATCGGCTGTATGGCCGCGACGACATCGCCCGGCTGCATCAGATCCAGGCGCTGCGCCGCTTCGGATTGCCGTTGGCCGAGATCGGCGCTTATCTGGACCAGCCCGACACTCCCATGGACGAAATCATCGCGAAGCAGATCGCGATGCTCGACCGCCAGATCCAGCAAGCCTCCCGGCTGCGCGAGCGTCTCGCCCAGCTGCAGGGCCAGTTGGCGCAAGGCAAGGAGCCAGAGCTGGCCGATTGGCTCACCACTCTGGAACTCATGACCATGTACGACAAATACTTTTCCCCCGATGAACTGGCCCGCCTGCCCATGTACCGCAGCAGCCAGAATGGCGACGCCGACTGGCTCGCGCTGGTCAAGGAGGTGCAGGCGCAGATGGATGCCGGCGTCGCGCCCGAAGCGGCGCAGCCGCGCGAACTGGCCTTGCGCTGGATGACCCTGCTGCTGCGCGACACCAATCGCGATCCGCGCCTGCTGGTCAAGCTGAACCGGATGCACGAACGCGAGCCCTCGATGCAGGCGCTCATGGGCATCTCGCCGGCCTTGCGCGATTACGTGCTGCAAGCCTTCTCGGAAAGCAAGCTGCGGATCTACGAGAAGTACCTCACGCCGGACGAGGCGCGCTACATGCGCGAGCATTACGGCGATCGCATTGGCGAATGGCCCGAACTGATGGCCGAGGTGCGCGACGCGCTCGACGCGGGCGTGGCGCCGGACTCGCCCACGGCCCTGGCGTTGGCCCGGCGCTGGCTGGACCTGTTCCGCAGCTATGCCGGCAACGACCCCGCCACCCAGGCGAAATTCCGCCACGCGCTGATGACCGAGCCCGAGCTCACCGCCGGCACCTGGACTGATGACGCCACCCTGTCGTTCATGCGGCAGGCAATGGGCGCGCTGGCGGCGGCGCGCTAGCGCGGGTCCGCCCGGCCATGGGCAGGCCCGCTCCCCGCCGGGCCTGCCCATTTGCTAGACTGACCAGCCCTGTCCCTCGCCTGCCCCAACATGTCCCAGGAAGTCCGCCCCGACCCCAGCGCCGACGATATCGCCAAGGAAATCTCGGCGGCCATCGTCGCGCACAAGCTGCCGCCCGGCACGCGGCTGCGCGAAGAGGCGCTGGCGGGGGTGTATCAGGTCAGCCGGACCAAGATCCGCGCCGCGCTGCTGATGCTGTCCAAGGACAAGCTGATCAACATCGTGCCGGACAAGGGCGCGTTCGTGAGCAAGCCGGACGCGAACGAGGCGCGCGAGGTCTATGCGGTACGGCGCATCCTGGAAGCAGCGCTCGCACGCGAATTCGTGGCGCGGGCAACGGCGGCTGACTACCGCCGCATCGACGCCCATCTGGCCGCGGAGCGCCGCGCGCTGGAAGGCGGCGACGTGCAGGAACGCAACCGGCTGCTCGGACACTTCCACATTCTGCTGGCCGAGACCGTAGGAAATTCCGTGCTGACGGGGATGTTGCGCGAACTCTCGGCCCGCAGCGCCGTCATCACCGTGCTGTATCAAAGCTCGCACGATGCCAGCTGCTCGTCACAGGAGCATCACGCCTTCATCGAGGCCGCCCGCGCCGGCGATGCCGACCGTGCCTGCGCGCTGATGGACGCGCATCTGGAGCATGTGCAGACGGCGCTGGATTTCAAGAACGGCGGCCGCAGCGGCGGCGACCTGGTCAGCGCCCTGCTCAGCTGAAGCCGGCCCCAGCGCTACGGCTGCGCCTGCGTCCCCGCCAGCAGCTGGCCCATGCGCTGCTGCAGCCAGAGTTCCGTCTCGCTCAGGCTGCCGCCCCTCAGCCACAGCGTACGCACGGACAACATGGGCAGGAACAGGTCCGCGCAGCGCACGCTGACGAGCTCGTTGCTGAAACCCTGGTATTCGCCGATGTTCAGCGGCAGGATGGCCCAGCCCACGCCATTGGCGGCCATGGCAGCGATGTTGTAGCTGCTGTCGGCCCGCCAGACCGACGGGCTCAGCATCACCTGGTCGACGCCGTCCATCTGCATGAGCAACTGCCGGTGACGCGCCAGGTCATTGCGCCCGACCTCGGGCAGCGCGGCCAGCGGATGGCCCTGCGCCACGAAGATGCCCTGCGCCACATTGCCCAGATGGCGATGGGCGAAGGCGCTGCCCGGATCGCCGCGATCGAACTGGAAGGCCAGGCTGGCGCGGCCCTGTTCCACATAATCGGCGACCTCCGTCGCGGTGCCGTTGAGCTGGGTCAGCTCCAGCGCCGGATAGCGTTCGGCCAGTTCCTTCAGCAACTGGTCGGCCACCAGATAAGGCAGCCCTTCGTCCAGCGCGACGCCCAGGCGCGCTTCGCGCCCGGCGGCAAACGACAAGGCGCGCTGCTCCAGCGCGCCTGCCTGGCGCAGCAGTTCCTGCGCCTCCTGCAACATGACCTCGCCGGCGGCCGTCAGGGTTGCGTTGCGCCGCGACCGGTCGAACAACTCCACGCCCAGGTCCGCTTCCAGCAAGCCTACCGAGGTACTGATCGCCGACTGCGCCCGGCCCAGGCGTCGCGCCGCCGCCGAGAACGATCCCGATTCCGCAGCGGCGACGAAATGACGTAGCTGATCCAGTGTCCATTGCATGTCGCGACTCCTCGTTATCCATCTATTTTATAGATGGTTTCAAACTTTTTTATGCGACTTGGAAGATGGATAATGGCGCCCTCTGAGACCCGGCCAATCCCGGCCCCGCCCGCGTTCGCGGCGCGGCAGGCGTTTCAGTTTCAGGAGTAGAACCATGCAGCGGACTGAACCGAACGCTGTCGCCACGGCCGCGCCCGGCCGCTGGCTGGTGCTGGCCATCGTGTCCAGCGCCTTGCTGTTGATCGTGGTCGACATGACCGTCCTCTATACCGCCCTGCCCCGGCTCACGCATGAATTGAACGTCAACGCGTCGGAAAAGCTGTGGATCGTGAACATCTACGCGCTGGTCGTGTCCGGCCTGCTGCTGGGCATGGGCACGCTGGGCGACCGCCTCGGCCACAAGCGCCTGTTCATGGCGGGGCTGGTCGTGTTCGGCACGGCGTCCCTGTGCGCCGCCTACTCGCCGGGCGCGGCCACGCTGATCGCGGCGCGCGCGCTGCTGGCCGTGGGCGCCGCCATGATGATGCCTGCCACGCTGTCCATCCTGCGCCTGACCTTCGCCGATGAGCGCGAACGCGCCATCGCCATCGGCGTATGGGCCTCGGTTGCCTCGGGCGGCGCCGCGGTCGGCCCGGTGGTGGGCGGCGTGCTGCTGGAGCATTTCTGGTGGGGTTCCGTGTTCCTCATCAACGTGCCCATCGTGCTGCTGGCGCTGCCGCTCGCCTGGCGCCTGATTCCTGCCAGCCGTCCGGACGCCTCGCGCCCCTGGGACCTGCCGGGCTCGTTGCAGGTGATGGCCGGCCTGATCCTGTGCGCCTACGCGCTGAAGGAACTGGGCAAGACCGACCCGTCCTGGCGCGACGCCGGCCTGGCCTGCGCTGCGGGCGCGGCCATGCTCGCCGTGTTCGTGCGGCGCCAGCGCGCGCGGCCTTATCCGCTGATCGACTTCGCCATCTTCCGCAACCTCAGCTTCAGTTCGGCCGTGGCGGCTGCGCTGTTCGCCGCCGCTGCGCTGCTGGGCATGGAGCTGGTGTTCAGCCAGCGGCTGCAGCTGGTCATGGGCATGTCGCCGCTTGAAGCCGCGCTCTTCATCCTGCCGCTGTCGCTGGCCGCTTTCATCGCGGGTCCGCTGGCGGGCTGGCTGCTGGGCCGCGTCAACAGCGCCACCATGCTGTTCCTGTCGTTGCTGGTGTCGGGGCTGGGCATGACCGGCTACCTGCTGAGCTATGACGCGGCGCTGCTGCCGCAGATGGTCAGCCTGTGCGTACTGGGCGCCGGCATAGGCGCCACCATGACCGCGGCGTCCAGCACCATCATGCAGAGCGCCACCCCGGAGCGCGCCGGCATGGCGGCCTCGATCGAAGAGGTGTCGTACGAGCTGGGCGGCGCGCTGGGCGTCACCCTGATGGGATCGATCCTGTCCGGCGTCTATGCGCACACGCTTGCCGTGCCGGTTGGCCTGCCCCAGTCCGACCTTGCGCGCGACAGCCTGGACCAGGCCCTGATCGTGGCGGACGGACTGTCGTCGGACCTGGGCATGGCCTTGACCCGCCTGGCCAAGACCGCCTTCGACACGGGCTATGCCGCAGTCATCGCCACCGCGGCTCTGATGCTGCTGGTCACGGCGGGGTTCGTGCTATTCAACCGGCGGCGCATGGCAGCCTGAAACAGGCCTGCCATGCCGGCCCCGGCTCAGCAGTTGCGGAAGGCGTGGTCCATGTCGGCGATCAGGTCTTCCTCGTGCTCCAGTCCGATCGACACGCGCACCAGCCCCTCGGACACGCCGGCCGCGTCGCGCTCGGCCGCCGGAACGCCGGAATGCGTGGTGGACGCCGGATGGCAGATCAGCGATTCGGTGCCTCCCAGGCTGACGGCCGACTTGAACAGATGCAGCGCGTTGATGAAGCGGAACGCCTTGGCGCGCCCGCCCTCAAGCACGAAGGCGAAGGTCGAACCCGGCCCGGTGCACTGGCGTTTGTAGACTTCCTGGTAGGCCCGGTCCGCAATCATCTCCGGATGGAAAATCTGCACTTTTTCATGCTGATTGCCGGACAGCCACTGGGCCACCTTGGTCGCCGTGCGCGCGGCCTGCTTCATGCGCAGCACCACGGTCTCCATCGAACGCGTGATCATCCAGCAGGAATGCGGGTCCAGCTGAGAGCCGAACGCGCTGCGGATGGCTCGCACCTTCTTGACCAGCGTCTTGCTGCCGGTGACCGCGCCCGCAACCAGGTCGCTATGGCCGCCCACATACTTGGTCAGCGAATACACGCACAGGTCCACGCCATGCTCGGCCGGTTTCTGGAAGATCGGGCCCAGCAGGGTGTTGTCGCACACCGACACGGGACGATAGCCGTGCCGCGCTTCGAAGGCGTCCAGCTCATTCTTCATGGCCTCGAAATCGATCAAGGCATTGGTCGGATTGGCGGGCGTTTCAACAAAAAACAGACGCACCGGCCCCTGCGCCGCCGCGGCCTCCAGCGCTGTGCGCATGCTCTTGGCCGACAGGCCGTCCTCGACGGCATGCGAACCTATCCCCCACTCCGGGAAAATCTTGGAGATCAGGGTTTCGGTGCCGCCATACAGCGGCACGGATTGCACCAATTGATCGCCGGGCCGCAAGAATGCCAGGAACACGGCGCTGATCGCCGACATGCCGCTGGAGGTCACCGCGGCGTCTTCCGAACCATCCAGCAGCGCCAGGCGGTCCTCGACGATTTCCAGGTTGGGATGGTTGAAGCGGCTGTACACCAGCCCCGCGGACTCGCCCTGGGGCAAGGGTTTGCGGCCCGAAACCAGGTCGAAGAACGCCGCGCCATCCTCGGCCGAGCGGAACGCGAAGGTAGACGTCAGGAACACCGGCGGCTTGACCGCGCCCTCCGACAGGAAGGGGTCGAAGCCGTACGACATCATCTGGGTTTCGGCATGCAGCGGGCGGCCGAAAATGTCCTTCTTGTGGTAGCTGGAGTAACTCATGCTATGCCTCTCTGTCTGGTTTCCGGGTGCCCGGCCGGGCCGTCGGGCTGGCGCTTCACGCATGCGAAAACAATAGCGCCGCCCGCCTCGGGCTGCATGGAAGAATGACAGTAGCCGGCCGCAAGAGTCCTTCCGCTTGCATCGTCCGGCGAGGACAGTGAGAAACAATATTTCCCCTTATGGGGATTTCCTGAAAGGCGCTGCCTGATTACCTCAACTTGGCGCAATCGACAGGAAAATCATGAGACCCGCGGAAGATGGCTGGCGCAACCTGCTGCGGCCGCGCCCTACATCACGCCGGGAACGACGCGGTTGCGGCCCTGCCGCTTGGCTTGATAGAGACCGCGGTCGGCCACCTGGATCAGGTCGGTGCAGGGCTGGTCGCCTTGCGGCACCGCCGTCGCCGTGCCGATGCTGACCGTCAGCCACGGGCCGTCGCCAGTGTCCTTCTGCGGAATCTGCAAGGCTTCCACCGCGCGGCGCAGCTTCTCGGCGGCCAGGCGCGCGCTGCCGGCCGGGGTGCCAGGCAGCACCAGCGCGAACTCCTCGCCGCCAAAGCGCGCCGCCAGGTCGGTGGAGCGATCGCAGCTGGCGAAGATGGTGTTGGCCACCCGCTTGAGCGCCTCGTCGCCAGCGATGTGGCCGTAGGTGTCGTTGTAGGCCTTGAAGTGGTCCACGTCGATCATGAGCATGCTGATTTCGCGGCCGTCGCGGCGCGCACGCTGCCACTCGGCATTGAGGTATTCGTCGAAATAACGGCGGTTGCCCAGGCCCGTCAGTCCGTCGGAATTGGTCAGCCGGCGCAACTCCATATTGCTTTCCAGCAGTTGCTGCTGGCTCTGGCGCAAGGCCTGGTAGGCCTCGTCGCGCTGCACCAGGGCCAGGTAGGAGCGCGAGTGGTAGCGGATGCGCGCCACCAGCTCGATGGAGTCGGGCAGCTTGACCAGATAGTCGTTGGCGCCGGCGGCAAAGGCCGCGCTCTTGATCGCCGGATCTTCCTTGGTGGACAGCACGATGATGGGGATATCGCGCGTCACTGGATGACCACGGTATTCCTGCACCAGGCTCAGTCCATCCACGCCCGGCAGCACCAGGTCCTGCAGGATGACGGTGGGCCGGGTCTGGATCGCCACGGCCAGCGCCTTTTCCGGATCAGAGCAATAGTGGAAGTCGATGTTGCCCTCCGTGGCCAGGGCCCGCCTAATGGCCTCGCCGACCATCACCTGGTCGTCGACGAGCAACACCATGGCCGCATGCGAATGCAGGTTCGCCGAAGCCGAGCTGTCAATGGGAGGTTGCATAGTGAGTCCTTGAATGCTGTCGAGGTCCGCGCGCTCAGGCAAAAGCCTGGATCACGCGAGGAGCGATTTGGTCCAATGGGCGGATTTCCACGGCCGCCTGCATGGCGGCCGCGGCCTTGGGCATGCCGTAGACGGCGCTGCTGGCCTGGTCCTGCGCAATTGTCAGGTAGCCGCGTTCGCGCAGCGCCTTCAGCCCGCGCGCGCCGTCCTGGCCCATGCCCGTCAGCAGCACGCCGACGGCCAGGCCGCGCCAGTGCTGCGCCACGCTATGGAAAAAAACGTCGATGGAAGGCCGGTACAGGCTTTCCTTGGGAGTTTCGGTGTAGCGCAGCGTGCCGTCGGCCAGCATGTGCAGATGGTCGCCGGTGCCGGCCAGCAATATCTGGCCGGGTTCGGGCCATTCGCCCTCGCGCACCAGCCTGACGGGCAGCGGCGCCTGTTCATTGAGCCAGTCCGCCATGCCCGCGGCAAACGAGGCGTCCACGTGCTGTACCAGCACGATGCCCGCGGGGAACTCCGGCGGTATTCCCTTCAGCAGATGCGCCAGCGCCGGCGGACCGCCAGCCGATGCGCCGATGACCAGGAGCCGCTTGGCATCGCCCTGTTGCATGGGCCGGGCCACCGGCGTCAGGGCAGGCCGCTTGCCATAGCGGCCGATCAGCCACCCCACGTTGCGGATCTTGCGCAGCAGCGGCGCAGACGCCGTGCGCATGTCGCCGCTGCCGATTACCGGGGTATCTGCCGCGTCCAGCGCCCCATGGCCCATGGCGTCGAACACGCGCGAGGTATGGCGCGCCACGTCGGCGGTCACCACCACGATCGCGCAGGGTGTTTCGGCCATGATGCGGCGCGTGGCTTCGACGCCGTCCATGATGGGCATGATGAGGTCCATCAGCACCACGTCCGGCCGGTCGCGGGCGCACAGGTCCACGGCCTCCTGGCCGTTGGTCGCGACCCAGGCGAGGTCCAGCCCCGGCTCCAGCGCGATCGCGCGCCGCAGCACTTCCACTGCCATCGGCATGTCGTTGACGATTCCGACTCTCACGTGCGCGCCTTTCCGATCAGGTCTTCCACCGCGTCGAGCAGCGCGTCGTCATGGAAGCTGCCCTTCGCCAGATAATAGTCGGCGCCGGCGTCCAGCCCGCGCCTCCTGTCCTCTTCCCTGTCCTTGTACGACACCACCATCACCGGCAGGCCCTGCAGCTTGGGATCGGCCTTGATGCGCGACACCAGTTCAATGCCGTCCATGCGCGGCATGTCCACGTCGGTCACGACCAGGTCGAACGACTCGCTGCGCAACATGTTCCAGCCGTCCATGCCGTCCACGGCCACGGCCACGTCGAAGCCGCGGTTCAACAGCAGCTTGCGCTCCAGCTCCCGCACCGTAAGCGAGTCGTCCACCACCAGCACGCGCTTGCGCCGCCGCGCCTGTTCGGCCGCGCCCGCGCCGTCCACCCGGCTCAGCTGTCCGCCTTCCACCAGCTTCTGCACCGACACCAGCATGTCTTCCACGTCGAGGATCAGCAGCGGCGTGCCATCGTCCATCAATGCGCCCGCCATCACGTCCTGCACCTTGCCCAGGCGCGGGTCCAGCGGCTGCACCACCAGCGTGCGCTCGCCCACGTAACGGTCCACGGCAACGCCATAAAGCCGGTCGTGGTCGCCCACCAGCACCACGCATACCGCTTCGGAGGCCGGCGCGGCGCCGCCCGTGCGCAGGATCTGGCGCGCGGACACCAGCCCGATCTGCCGGTCCATGAAGCGGAAATGCTGATGCCCTTCGAGCTGTTCGATGTCTTCGGCGCGCACTTGCAGCGCGTGGTTGACGTAGGCCAGCGGGAATGCGTAGATCTCTTCCTGCACCTCGACCAGCAGGCTGCGCACCACCGACAGCGACAAGGGCATCTCCAGCATGAAACGGGTGCCCTGCCCCGTCTGCTGCTGGATGCGCACCGCGCCGCGCAACTGGCGCACCATGGTCTGCACCACGTCCAACCCCACCCCGCGCCCCGAGATCTCCGTGACTTCGCCGCGCGTGCTGAAGCCCGACAGGAACAGGAACTCCAGCAGCTCGGCCTCGGTCAGCCGGGCCGCGGTTTCCGCGCTGGCCAGCTTGCGCTGCACCACTTCCACGCGCAGCCGGTCCAGCGAAATGCCGGCGCCGTCGTCGCTGAGTTCAATCAGCAGCATGCCGGCCGCATGGCGCGCCGACAGCCGGATCCGGCCTTCGGCCGGCTTGCCCGCCGCCAGCCGGTCCTGCGGCATCTCGATGCCGTGGTCCACCGCGTTGCGCAAGAGGTGCATCAGCGGCGCGTCGAGCTTTTCCAGGATGTCGCGATCCACCTGGGTGGACTCGCCTTCGATTTCCAGCCGCACCTGCTTGCCCAGCGCGCGGCCTACGTCGCGGACCATGCGCGCCATGCCTCCCACCCCGTCGCCGAACGGCCGCATGCGGCAGGCCAGCGCGGTGTCGTACAGGCGCTGGGCCAGGTGGCCCATGCGCCAGCCGAATTCGTCGACCTCGCTGGTGCGCTGCGACAGCTCCTGCTGGCATTGCTGGACGATGCGCAGGGCATCGTCCAGCGCGGCTTGCGCCTGCGCGTCCAGCGCCTGGCCCGCCAGGGCCGCGCGCACGCCGTCCAACGCCTGGACCGCGCCCGCCTGCATGCGCTTCAGACGCAGCATGGACGCGCCAAAGGGCGCGATCCAGTGCGACTCCACCAGGGTCTCGCTGGACAGGCCCAGCAATTTGTTGAGGGTGTCAGCCGTCACGCGCAGCACGCGTTCGCCCTCGCCCAATCCCGCGTCCGAACTGCGCCTTTGCACCGCTGCGGCGGGCGGTTCATCCAGGACCGGAATCGGCGGCAGGAAATCCGAGGGCTTGGGGACCGGCGCGGCAGCCTGCGCTGCCGGCAACGCAGGCGCATTGCTCAGGCGCGTCACCAGCTCGTCGATCTCGCTACCCAGCTCCACACCCGGCGTGGCCACGCGCTGCAACAGGTCCGCGCCCATCAGCAGGGCGTCGATGTCCGCGGCCTGCAGCCGCAGCCGGCCTTCGCGCGCCTCAACCAGGCAATCCTCCATGGCGTGCGCGATGCGCACCGCGGGATGCAGATCGACGATGCGGGCCGCGCCCTTGAGGGAATGGGCCGCGCGCATGCAGGCTTCCAGCTGCGGCGCGGACGTGGGGTCGTGCTCCAGGGCCAGCAGGCCCTTGTTCAGCACCTCCACCTGGGTGCGGGTCTCCAGCTGGAACAATTCCAGAAGCGAGGCATCGCGCATCTGATCCGGATTCACGCCAGGCTCCGTTCCAAAGCTTGCATCAGCAAGGTCTCGTCCAACACGCCCACGGCGCGGCCGCCGCAGCGGGCCATGCCGCGCGAGTACTTGAGGCTTGCGCCCTCCACGGTCGCGGGCAGGGGCTCCAGCCCGTCCAGGTCCACGGCGTGCATGCCTTCGACCTCATCCACCGGCACGACCACCGCCCGGCCTGCGCCGCCCAGTATCAGCATGCGCGCCGTGGCGGGCCGCTCGCGCGCGTCCTCCGCTGCCGCCTCCAGGCCCAGCAGACGCGCCAGCGACACGCACACAGTGAGGGAGCCGCGCACATTGGTCACGCCCAGCATCGCCGGATCGCGCCGGTGCGGCAGGCTCAGGATGCTGCGGGTGCCGGCCACTTCGTCCAGCGCCCGGGTCGGCAGCCCCAGCCATTCGCGGTGCACGCGGAACACCAGCAGCGAAGACAGCCTGGCGCGCTCCTGCTGGGCCTCTTCGGCGCCCTGCTCTTCCATTTGCGGCGGCAGACGGTCAAGTATGCGCTTGGCCGCCGCCGCATAGACCGGACAATTGCGGCAATGCACGTGGTCGGCCAATTGCGCGCAACTCTTGTCGCCGCGGATGCCGATGCGGTTCCAGCAGTCGTCCACGTCGGACAGCACGCCCATGATTTCAACCACGTCGCGCCTCCCCGCGAGCCGCGCGCGCCTGCAGGCGGCTGGCCGCTTCGTGATCGCCGTCCGACGCCACCAGCGCGGCCAGATGCAGCAGGGCTTCGCGATGGGTCGGATCGAGATAGAGCGCCTTGCGGTAGGCCGCTTGCGCCTGCCGCGCGTCGCCTGCCGCGTCCTGCAGCAAGCCTTGCAGATACAGGGCCTCGGCGCTGGCGCCGTGGGTGCCTATGTGCGCCTGGCACTGCGCCATGGCGTCCTGCACCCGGCCCTGGTCGGCCAGGGCCGCGATATGGCGCAAGGAGGCCTGCGCGTCGCGCAATCCGGCCGAGGCGACCACGGGCGCCGCGGGTATCGCCGGTATGGGCGCATGCGCCAGGGGCAGGCCGGGCTCCGGCGCCTGGGCCAGCGGCCGCCTGGGCGGCGTCCAGCTGTGCACGATGGGCCGCGCTGCCGCCGGCGCGACAGGCTCGGCCGGCGGGGGCAGCGGCTTGGCCAGGAAGGCGAACGAACGCGCCATGGGCACTGCCGGCAGCCTGCGGCCGGTCAGCAAGGTGGTTTCGGCCGGGCCGACGAAAAGCACGCCATCCTCGCGCGTAAAGCTGCGCAGCACCTGCACGGCGCGGGCCTGCGTTGCCGCGTCGAAATAGATGAGCAGATTGCGGCAGAACACAAAGTCATAGGGCGCCACCCCTGCCAGCAGATCGGGATCGAACAGATTTCCGGCCTGGAACCGCACCTGCGCCGCCACGTGGGCGGCCAGTTGGTGGCCGTCTGCGGTCTCCGAAAAATAGCGGTCGCGGTACCCCAGGTCATCGCCGCGGAATGAATTGCGGCCGTACAGGCCGCGCCGCGCGAATTCGACCATGCGCACGCTGATGTCGAAGGCGTCGATCTGGAAACGTTCGGCGGGCACGCCGGCGTCCAGCAGCGCCATGGCGATGGAGTAAGGCTCCTCGCCGCTGGAACAGGGCACGCTCAACACGCGCAACACACGGCCTTCGGCGCCCGTGGCGTACAGGCGCGCCCGCGCCAGCGCGGCCATGGCCGCCTGCGATTCGGGATAACGGAAAAACCAGGTCTCCGGCACGATGACCGCTTCGATGAGCTGCTGCATCTCGGCAGGCGCCGCCTGCACCTGCCACAGGTAATCCTGCTCATCGGCAATGCCGGCCATGCCCATTCTGCGCCGCACCGCGCGCTCGACGGCGGCCTTGCCGATGGAGCCGCTATCCAGGCCCATGCGCCGCTTGAGCAAGGCGCTGAACTCGTCGATCAGCATCATGGCCGCGCCTCGCGCGCCGCGCCTGCGGCGTCGGCGGGAAACAACAGCGCCCGCACGGGCGCAGGCAGCAGGTCGCGCACGTTGACAGCCTGCACCATGCCGTCGGCATCGCCGAGCACCGCGCCCAGATAGCGCGCCTGCGGATTGTCCAGGCCGCCGGACTGAAACGCTGCGGGATCGTAGTGCACGGTTTCGGTCGCCTGCTCCAGGATCAGCCCCAGCAGATGTTCCGGCCCGTCCGACTGCGCCTGATAGCGCACCAGGGCCAGCCGGGTGCTGGTGACGGCGGCGGCCGCGCCGCCCCCCGCCAGCGCGCTCATGTCGATGACGGGGACAGCCACGCCGCGGCGGTCCATCACGCCGGCCACCCACGCCGGCGCGCCCGGCACCTGCTTGAACGGGCGCAGGCCCAGCACCTCGGCGATGTCTCTTGCGTCCAGCGCATAGCGGTCGCCGCCGATGCGGAACAGCAGGTACAGCCGGCGTCCGGCCGCAGCAGAGGGAGCGCGCTGCGCCATGGCAACCATCACACCTTGAAGCGCGAAACGCCGCTGCGCAGGTCGTTGGCGACCAGCGTCAGTTCTTCGATCGCCAGCGTGGACTGGCGCAGCGATTCCACGGTCTGCTGGGCGGCGTCGCTCAGCTGCTGCAGGGCCTGGTTGATCTGTTCGGCGCCGGTGGCCTGCGCCTGCATGCCTTCGTTGACCATTTGCACGCGCGGCGCCAGCGTCTGCACCTGCTGGATGATCTGCGACAGCTGGTCGCCCACCTGCTGCATGTCGGCCATGCCGCGTCGCACTTCCTCGGAGAACTTGTCCATGCCCATGACGCCGGCAGACACCGACGACTGGATCTCGCGCACCATCTGCTCGATGTCGTAGGTGGCGACGGCGGTCTGGTCCGCCAGCCGGCGGATCTCGGTCGCCACCACCACGAAGCCGCGGCCGTATTCGCCGGCCTTCTCGGCTTCGATCGCCGCGTTCAGCGACAGCAGGTTGGTCTGGTCCGCCACTTTCGTGATCGTAGTAACCACTTGCGTGATGTTGCCGGCCTTCTCGTTCAGGATCGCCAGCTTGGCGTTGACCGAACCCGCCGCCCCGACCACGTTGCGCATGGTGTCTTCCATGCGCGCCAGGCCCACCTGGCCGCTGCCCGCCAGCGCCGCGGTCTGCTCGGCCGCGCCCGAGACTTCGGCCATGGTGCGCACCAGCTCGCGCGAGGTGGCGGAGATTTCGCGCGAGGTCACGCCGATCTCGGTCGTGGTGGCGGCGACTTCGGAGGCCGTCGCCTGCTGCTGCTTGGAAGTGGCCGCGATCTCGGTGACGGAGGTGGCCACCTGCACCGCGGAGCGCTGCGTCTTGCCAACCAGACCGGTCAGCTCGTCCACCATGCCATTGAAGCCGGTTTCGATGGCGTTGAATTCGTCCTTGCGCGCCAGCGTCAGTCGCCGTGTCAGATCGCCGCCGCCGGTGGCCTCCAAGGTCTTGACGATGGCGCGCATGGGGTTGGCGATGGCGCGCATCAGCAGGATGCCGCAGATGATGGCCGCCACGATCGCCAGGCCCAGCGACAGCAGCATGCGCGTTTCGGCGCTGTTCACCGATTGCTTGATGGCGACGGCCGCTTCGTCGGCCTGTTTCTTGTTTTCCTGCACCATCCTGGCGAGGATGTCGCGGCCCTTGTAGAACGCCGGCCGCAGTTCCGCCTTGATCAGCGCCTGCGCCCGCGCCGGGTCCGCGAGCGCGGCAGGCGCAAGAATGTTGGCGCGGATACGTCTGTACTCCTGCAGTTCCTTCTCGAACTCCTCGAACATCTGCCGGTCGTCGGCGCGCGCGATGGTGCGACGGTATTGCTCGATATCGTCCGCCAGCAGCTTATCGGTCTCGGGCAGACCCGCCAGGATGCGGCTGCGTTCCTGGTCCGTCTCCATGTTGAACGCGTCCTGCACCAGCACGAAGCCGGCGAACCAGGAGGCCCGGATCGAAGTGCTGTAGTAGATGCCGGGCACGGCATCATTGTTGATCAGCTCGACTTCCGACTCGATGACCAGCAGGCGCCGGTAATCCATCACCACCATCAACGCCATGATGGCCAGAATCGCCAGGAAGCTGGCCAGGATGCGCTGGCGTAGTGTCAGATTCTTCATGCCGGGAGACCTCTATGCAAAATCAACTCGTCGATTGGACCGAAATATTCTGGAACAGAACCGGGGACACAAGGCTGTCCATTTATTACGGGATGTTGTGAGTTGGTTGACAATTATTGCAAAGGCAAACGCTGACAGCCACGGAAAACGCCGAAATTGCGGGAAATATGGCGCTTTGCGTCGGAAAAAAGCAAAGCCCTCTTACAAGGGCTTGTCTTTTCCCGCAACAATGCGTACCGGACCCGTTTTCAGGCGGCGCCGCTCCAAAGCGCCGCGGGCGGACGGGATTGCACCCAGTCTTGCGCCTGCCCATAGGCGTGCGCAAGCTGCAGCACAGCCAGGTCCGCCTGCGGCGGCCCGATAAGCTGCATGCCCATGGGCAGCCCTGCGGCGTTGAATCCCACCGGCACGCTGATCACCGGGCAGCCCGCCAGCGTCCAGGGCGTGACGGTCTCCATCCAGCGGTGATAAGTGTCCATGGGACGCCCGGCGATCTCCTTGGGCCAGTCCAGCGCCGCGTCGAAGGGGAACACCTGGGCCGACGGCACCGCCAGATAATCCACGTCGTCGAACATGCGCTGCACGGTCTGGTACCAGGCGCTGCGCTCTTCGGTGGCCTGGTAAACCTGCCGCGCCGTCATGCCTTCCAGCCCTTCGACTTCCCAGACCACGGCCGGCTTCACCAGCTTGCGGGTTTCGGGATTGTGGACGAGGGGGTGCAGTTGTCCGCCCACCATCAAGTGGCGGTGAGCCAGCCAGATGCGCCAAAGGCGTTCGCCGGCGAATGGCACCTGGTAGTCGACCGCCTCGCAGCCGGTCTGCGCCAGGCCGGCCAGCGCCTGCTCGCACAGTTCCAGAATGCCCGCCTCCATCGGCAGGTAGCCATTCCAGTCGCCCAGCCAGCCCACGCGCTTGCCCCGCAGGTCGGCGTCCAGGGACTGCGCGAACTGCGCCGGGTCGCCGGTCAGGGACAGCGGCACGCGGCGGTCGGGTCCCGCCATTACGGACAGCAGCATGGCCACGTCGCGCGGTGTACGGCCCATCGGCCCCTCAACCGCCAGCTGCTTGAGGAAAACCTCGGTCGACGGTCCGTAAGGCACGCGGCCAGCGGACGGGCGCATGCCGTAGACGTTGCAGAACGCCGCGGGATTGCGCAGCGAGCCGCCGAAATCGCTGCCGTCCGCCACCGGCAGCATGCGGGCCGCCAGCGCGGCCGCAGCGCCGCCGCTGCTGCCGCCCGCGGTCCGGGACGGATCGTAGGGGTTGCCCGTGACGCCATATACCTGGTTATAGGTGTGCGAGCCCAGGCCGAACTCCGGCACGTTGCTGCGGCCGATGAAGATGGCGCCGGACGCGCGCATGCGCTCGATGATGATGGAGTCGTGCGCCGTGACCTGGTCCTTGTAGACCAGCGAGCCCATGGACGTGACCATGCCGCGCACGGCGGTCAGGTCCTTGGGCGCCTGCGGCATGCCATGCAGCCAGCCCAGCCACTGTCCCGCGGCCAATTGGGCGTCGCGCTCATCGGCCTCGCGCAGCAGTTCGTCGCTGTCGCGCCGGGCGACGATGGCGTTGAGCTTGGGATTGACCCGGTCGATGTGCGCCAGGTAGGCCGCCATGACCTCGCGGCAGGACACCTGACGCTTGCGGATCGCCTCGGACAGCGCGTGCGCGGGCATCGCCACGATGTCGTTCAATGGGACGGCTGCGGCCGGGGCGGCAATGGTCATGCGGGTCTCCTTGCGGCGCGCCTTCGACTCGGGGCGCCTGATCATATGGGGTCACGCTTGCCGGACGCCGGCCGCGCAGGCAGACGATACTACGCAAACCACAGGCGCCGCTCTTGGCGCGCCGGATCCCGCGGCAGGCCGGAAAACTTGCGCCAGATCAAACCGCAGGCTGGCGCACCCGCCCTAAGATCGCCTTCCGCCCCACAAGGAGACGACCTTGACCTCAGACGCAGACATCTGCACCGAAGCCGAAATCCGCGACCTGGTGCACGCCTTCTACGGCAAGGCGCGCGCGGACGCGCAGCTGGGCCCGGTCTTCAACAGTCAGGTGCACGACTGGGACGAGCATCTGGCGACCCTGTCGGATTTCTGGTCCGCCGTGCTGCTGGGCACGCGCCGCTTCACCGGCATGCCCATGCCCAAGCATGCCGCCATGCCGAACCTCAGCGCAGAACTGTTCGAGCGCTGGCTGGCGCTATGGCAGGAGACCACCGACGCCCTGCCCAACCGGGCGCTGGCCGACGCAGCCCAGGAAATGGCCCGGCGCATGGCGCGCAGCCTCTGGTATGGGTACCAGCTCAGCCGCGACCCCAGCCAGCCGCTGACCGAACTGCACCCGGCCTGATCACTCGATCCGCCACCAGCCCGGCAGCAGCCCGCGCACCTTGGCGCGGCGGTAGCGGTCGTCGATCAGGTGCACCGTGCCCACGTCGTGTTCCGTGCGGATGACGCGGCCCGCCGCCTGCACCACCTTCTGCATGCCGGGGTACAGGTAGGTGTAGTCGTAGCCGTTCTCCACGCCATAGCGCAAGTCCATGGCGCGCTTCATGTTCTCGTTCACGGGATTCACCTGCGGCAGCCCCAGCGTGGCGATGAACGCGCCGATCAGCCGCTTGCCGGGCAGGTCCACGCCTTCCGAAAATGCGCCGCCCAGCACCGCGAAACCTACGCCCTGCCCCGTTTCGGTAAAGCGCGCCAGGAACGCCGCGCGGCCCGCCTCGTCCATGCCCGGCGTCTGCAGCCAGATCGGCACCGCGGGATGGCGCTCACGCATCAGGTCCGACACCTGGCGCAGATAGTCGAAACTGCTGAGAAAACCCAGGTAGTTCCCCGGCCGCTCGGCGTATTGCCGCGCAATCAGTTCGACGATGGGCGCCAGCGAACGCTCGCGATCGCGATAGCGCGTGGATACGTTGCCCACCACCCTCACCGCCAGCTGCTCGGCCTGGAATGGCGCGGCCACGTCCAGCCAGGGCGTGGCCGCGGGCAGGCCCAGCGTGTCGCGGTAGAACTGCTGCGGGCTCAGCGTGCCCGAGAACAGCACCGTGGCATGCGCCGCCGCGTAACGCGCCGCGAGGTACGGCGCCGGGATCACGTTGCGCACGCACAGCACGGAGGGCGGCGTCTTGGCGCCGGCCGCGCTGGCGTCCGACAGGGTCACATCGAACAGCGCGTGCGAGCCGAACTGCTCGGCCAGCCGCATGAATTGCAAGGCCTCGAAGTAGAACGCCAGCACGGGATCGTCCTGCGGCAGCGGGTTCTCGGCCATGTGCTCCATGATCGCGCCCACCGCCTTCTGCACCGCGGCCAGCACGCCGGCCGCGACCTCGTCATAGGCCTGGTAGCGCTCCGCCTGCTTCTTGTTGAGCGCGTTCCATGAGCGCTGCAAACCATCCAGGGACTTCTTCAACCCCTTGGGCGCGGCGTAGCGCGCCGCCGCGAGCGAGGCCTGGTCGAGCTCGCCCGTGTACATGCGGCGCGCCCGGTCGACCAGATTGTGGGCCTCGTCCACCAGCACCGCCACCTTCCATTGGTACACCTGCGTCATGGCGTACAACATCGCAGTGGCGTCGTAGTAGTAGTTGTAGTCGCCCACCACCACGTCGCTCCAGCGGATCAGCTCCTGCGACAGGTAGTACGGGCAGACCTGATGTTCGCGCGCGGTGGCCGCCACCGTGGCGGCATCCAGCCGCGCATGCGACAGCGCGGCCTCGCGCGCCTGCGGCAAGCGGTCGTAGAATCCCTGCGCCAGCGGGCAGGACTCGCCGTGGCAGGCCAGGTCCGGGTGGACGCAGGTCTTGTCGCGCGCCTGCAAGTCCAGCACCCGCAAGCCGGGCGCAGCCGGCTGCGCGTTGACCGTGTCCAGCGCCTCAAGCGCCAGGCCGCGGCCCGGACTCTTGGCGGCCAGGAAGAAAATCTTGTCCAGGCCCGCGCCCGGGCTGGCCTTGAGCAGCGGGAAGATCGTCCCCAGCGTCTTGCCTATGCCGGTGGGCGCCTGGGCCATCAGGCAGCCGCCGTCGCGCGCCGTGCGGTACGTGGCCACGGCGAGCTCACGCTGCCCCGCGCGGAACGCGCCGTACGGGAACTTCAGCGCTTCCAACGCCGCATCGCGCGCCTGGCGGTGCGCAAGCTCGGTCGCTGCCCAGGCCAGGAATCTTCCGCATTGCTCGCGGAAGAACGCCTGCAGCGCGGCGGCCTCGTGCGTTTCCACCAGCACCGTCTCTTCCTCGGTGACCACGTTGTAGTACACCAGCGCCACGCGCAGGCTTGCGAGTCCGCGCGCCTGGCACAGCAGATGCCCGTACACCTTGGCCTGCGCCCAATGCACTGCGCGGTGGTTATCGCGCACACTTTCAAGCTGGCCGCGGTAGGTCTTGATCTCTTCGAGCTGATTGGCAACGGGATCGTAGCCATCGGCGCGGCCGCGCACCAGCAGGTTTTCATGCAGGCCGGACAGCGCCAACTCGGTCTCGTAATCCGGCCCCCGGCGCCCCGTCACGGCGGCATGGCCCGCCATGCCCTCCAGACCCGTGGGCGCAGGCGTGAAGCGCAGGTCCAGATCCCCCGCCCGCGCCGTGAATTCGCACAGGGCGCGCACCGCCACGGCGTAGCTCATGCCGCGTCCTCGCGCCAGCTGACGTGGCACACCCGCACCGGCATGCCGTGCGACACGCAATACCGCAACCAGCGGATCTGGTTGTCCTGCAGCTTGTCGCCCGGCCCCTTGACCTCGATCAGCTCATAGCGGCGCTCGGCCGGCCAGAAGCGGATCAGGTCCGGCAAGCCGGAGCGGTTGGTCTTGACGTCGCGCAGCAGGCGTTCGAAGTACAGCTTCAAGTGGGCGGCAGGCAGGCAGTCCAGCGCCTGCGTCAGCAGGTCCTCGGACAGGGAGCCCCAGAAAACAAAGGGCGATTGCAGTCCGGATTTTTCGGCGTAGCGTTGCAGGATCAGGTCGCGGTAGCCCGGCGTGTCCAGCTGCGCCAGGCATTGCGCAAACAGCGCCGCGCGGCGCTCATGGAAATCCGGCGCGTCCAGGTCCGCCGGACCGCGCTGGAACGGATGGAAGAAAGCGCCCGGCAAGGGCGCGAACACCGCGGGCCAGCACAGCAGTCCGAACAGCGAATTGATCAGCGCGTTTTCCACGTAGTGCACGGGTGCGTCGTCCCGATGCAGGTGATCGCGGGTGACGAATTCCACCGAAGTTCGCTCTGCCGGGCGCGCCAGCGTCAGATCGGTGCGCAGCAAGGCGGGAGCCGACTCGCGCGCCGGAGCGCCCTGCCCCGCGCCGCGATACAGCCGCGGCAGCATGCGCGCCAGGCGCTGGCTTTCCTCTTCGCTTTCAGGTTGGGCCTGCGCCTGCAGAGCCAGGGCCAACGCGTCGCCGTGCCGCGCCATGCGTTCATACACGCGGATGCGGCGATGGCGCGCGCCAGGATATGTGCAGGCCTCGTACACGCGCTGCGCGGTGTCCCAGTCCTGCGACCGCTCGCAGGACTGCCCGATGCGCAACAGCACTTTGGCGCGACGCTTTTCGAGCCAGGGGTTGGCGCTGGCGCAGGCCTGCACGGCCTGCATCAGCGCATCGGCATCCGCCCCCTCATCCAGGGCGACGCGGCAGGCGTGCAGCGCCAGATAGCAGTCCACGTCTTCGCGCGTCTGGAAGGCGCGCGACGAGGCATCGAACAGCACGGTCTCGTACTGGAATACGCCCAGGTCGGCCAGCACGAACTCCGACCAGTCCTGGTGCAGATTGCCGAAGAACATCAGGCGGAATCGCTCACAGACATCCGATACGGCCACGCGCCAGACTGGCTCGTCCGCTGCGGGATTCCAGTCCGCATAGGGCCGCGCATCCGCGCACGCGACGCGCACGGCCTCCAGCAGATCGCCCTTGCGCGGGGCGGACTTGGCCGGCACCTGCGCAAACATGCGATTCAGCTCCGGCTTGGTATGCAGGCCGAAGAGTTCATCCAGCGTCATCGGCGCCTGCGCGTCCAGCCAGCCCAATTGCAGCAGCGGCCCGGCGGCGGCCTCGGCCGCGCCGATCTCCTCGTAGGTCAGCCGGCTGGCGCGGAACCATGGCCCGCGCCGCATCAGCATGCGCACCATCAGGGCCTGGGATGCCTGCGGCAAGGCCGGAAATTCCGCCATGAAGCGGCGCTCGGCGTCGTCCAGCAGGTCGGCGTAGCGGTCGCCCACCCACGTCAGCGCGCGCTGGAAGTTGTGCAGATAGTAGTAACGGTAGGCGGGGAACATCGGCCGGGCCGGAAGACTGGATATTTATCCAGCAATCATAGCAGGCGCGCCCGGCCGGCGTCCCTCTCTTCAGGCTTGCCCGTGGCGCACCAGATTGAACCCTTCGTCTTCGTCCGGCTCGACGAAGTACGCCGTGATCATGTCGAACTGTTCGTCCGTGGTGGTGTAAGGGTGCGTGCCCGAGGCATTGCGCGCGCGCAGCCTGGCCTTGCAGACCTCATCGGGCAGATCCAGAAAATGCAGCTGATGGGCGCAGCCGGCCTCTTGCGCCACTTGGCGCAGCCATTCACGGCTGCGCCGCGTGTTGGCCGGGAAGTCCAGCACCACCGACAAGCCCGCCCCGACCAGCGCCGCCACGTGGCTGCCCATGGCATTGCGCAGGCGGCTGGCGCAGCGGGCGTAGTCGGTCAGGTCCACGATTTCTCCGGGATACAGCGCCGCCAGCCAGCTGTCCTCGCTGAGCAGGATGGTGCCGGGCCGCGCGGCCAAGGCTTGCGCCAGCGTGGATTTGCCGGCGCCGATCTTGCCGCACAGAAAGTGCAGCATGGGCGTGGCGGCGGCGGAAGGTTCTGTGGACATCATGAAGTGCTCTCCTGGAAAAAACTGCGGCAGGAGGCGGGCCAACAAAAAACCCGCCTCTGGCGGGTTTATGTAGCGATGTACCGACGCGCGCTAACCCACCATGACCTTGATGGTGGTAATAATCAAATCGAACGGGGTCAGGGATCGGCGCATGTGGTGAAGCTTGCGCCCGGCATCGGCTCTTGTCAAATTCCGCGGAAAAAACAGCGCCGGCAAGCCCTGCAGCTTGCCGGCGCCGTGTTGCATCACGCTGCGCGATGCCGCGGGGACCTCAACGCGCGGGCTGCGGCGCCGCCCCCACGTCCTTGCGCACCTTGGCCACGTCGGCGGCGGTGACGGCCGCCCCCTGGTTGCCCCAGCTGGACCGCACGAACGTCACCACATCGGCGACTTCCTTGTCGGTCATGCGCCAGTCGAAGCCCGGCATCGCGTAGGCAGTGGGCGCCGCCGCGGTGGCCGGCATCTGCGCGCCCTTGAGCACGATGTGGATCAGGGACGCGGGGTCCGCCGAATTCACCGTCGAGCTCAACGCCAGCTGCGGGAAGGTTTCCGCATAGCCCTTGCCGGTACTGCGGTGGCAGGCCGCGCAATTGTTGAGGAAGGCCATGGCGCCGTCGCCCTTGTCCTTGCCCGTGCGCAGCGCCTGCGCCACGGACTCGTTGTAGGCCAGCGGCTTGGTGGCGTCCTTGTTCACCGGCGGCAGGCTCTTCAGATAGGCCGCGATGGCGTTCAGGTCGGCATCGGACAGGTGCTGCGTGCTGTCGCCCACCACCTGCGCCATGCCGCCAAAAGCCGCGGAATGGCCGTTGCGACCGGATTTCAGGAAGGCCACGATGTCCGCCTGGCTCCAACTGCCCAGGCCGTCGGTCGTGTCGCCGCGCAGGTTCTTGGCCAGCCAGCCTTCGACCACGCCGCCGGACAGGAAGGCCGAGCCGTCCGCCTCGGTCAAGGCCTTTTCCTGCAAGGCGACGCCGCGCGGCGTGTGGCAGGTGCTGCAATGGCCCAGGCCTTCGACCAGGTACTGGCCGCGCAGGAGCGCGGCGCGGTCGGCGCCCTGGGTGTCCGCGGTCACGGGGGCCGTGGCCACGTCGGGCGCAAACATCCAGCGCCACACGCCCAGCGGCCAGCGCATCGACAAGGGCCAGATGATGTCCGTATCCTTGTTCTCCTGCTTGACCGGCTCCACGCCGTGCATGAAGTAGGCGTACAGGGCCTTCACGTCCTCGGGCGTGACCTTGGCATAGGCGGTGTACGGCATCGCCGGATACAGCGAGTGCCCGTCCTTGGCCACGCCATGGCGCACGGCCCGGTCGAAGTCCTCGTAGGAATAGCCGCCGATGCCGGTGTCCTTGTCGGGCGTGATGTTGGTGGAATAGATCATGCCCAGCGGCGAATCGATGCCCAGGCCGCCTGCAAACGGCTTGCCGTCCTTGGCCGTGTGGCAGGCGATGCAGTCGCCGGCGCGCGACAGGTACTCGCCCTGCTTGATCATCTGGGCGTCGGCGGCGGCCGGCGTGCCGTCCGCGGCGAACGCGGCGCTGGCCACCAGGGCGGAGATGGCCGCAACAATGGTCTGCTTAATCATTGTGCCGTCTCCTTAAGCCTGGACCAGCGGGCCGGGGTTCTTCAGATACAGGTCGCGGATCGCTTGCGCCGACCAATAGGCCAGCGCCCCGACCAGGCCGGTGGGGTTGTAGCCCATGTTCTGCGGGAACACGCAGGCGCCCATCACGAACAGGTTGGGCACGTCCCAGCTCTGCAGGTACTTGTTGACCACGCTTTCCTTGGGGTTGGTGCCCATGATGGCGCCGCCCGTGTTGTGCGTGCTCTGGTAGACCCGCGTGTCGTAGCGCGCGCCCTTCTTGCGCACTCCCACGGCGTACTTTTCGGGCTTCATGGCCTTGGCCACTTCTTCCATGCGCTTGCCCATGTAGCCCAGCATGTCGAACTCGTTGTCGTGCCAATCGAAGGTCATGCGCAGCAGCGGCTGGCCAAAGCTGTCCTTGTAGGTCGGGTCCAGCGACAGATAGGCGTCGCGGTACGACATCACCGAACCGGAAATGCCTATGGACATGTGGCGCTGGTAGGCGTCCTGTACGCCGGCCTTCCAGCCCGTGCCCCAGCTGGGCGTGCCCGGCATGGTGGGCGTCTGCTTGATGGGACGGCCGCCGTAGCGCACGTGGCGGATGCTGGCGCCGCCCAGGAAGCCCAGCGGGCCGTGGTCGAACTGGTCGCCGTTCAGGTCGTCCATGCCCACGCCGCCCGCGCCCGTGCCCACGAAGGGATTGAGCTGGGTGCCCTTGGGCAGCAGCACGCTGACCGCGCCGTTCATCTGGTACGCATAGTTCTTGCCGACCACGCCTTCATTGGTCTTGGGATCGTAGGGCTTGCCGATGCCGGACAGCAGCAGCAGGCGCACGTTGTGCATCTGGTAGGCCGACAGGATCACCAGGTCCGCCGACTGCTCCACTTCGCGGCCTTGCGCATCGATGTAGGTCACGCCCACGGCCCTCTTGCCGCTCGAGTCCAGGTTGACCTTGATCACGTGCGAGTGCGTGCGCAGCTCGAAGTTGGGCTTCTTCAGCAGCACCGGCAGGATGGTGGTCTGCGGCGAGGCCTTCGAGTACATGTAGCAGCCGTAGTTCTCGCAGAAACCGCAGAAATTACAGGGGCCGAGACGCACGCCATAAGGGTTGGTGTACGGACCCGAAGCATTGGCCGCGGGCGCCGGATAGGGGTGGAAACCGACCTCGCGCGCCGCCTTGTCGAACAACTGGGCGCCGTAGGTGGTGGTCAGGGGCGGCAGCGGAAATTCCTTGCTGCGCTTGCCTTCCAGCGGATTGCCGCCTTCGACGATCTGGCCGTTCAGGTTGCCGGCCTTGCCGGAGGTGCCGCATACGTACTCGAACTTCGTGAAGTACGGCTCCAGCTCGTCGTAGGTCACGCCGAAATCCTGGATGGTCATGCCTTCAGGGATGAAGTTCTTGCCGTAGCGCGTTTCATACCGGGTGCGCAGCTCCAGTTCTTCGGGCAGCACACGGTAGTGCATGCCATTCCAGTGGAAGCCCGCGCCGCCCACGCCCGTGCCCAGCAGGAACGAGCCGTTCTGGCGGTACGGCACGGCCACGTCGTCCACGCCATGGCGGATGGTCACGGTTTCCTTGGACAGGTCCTGGAACAGCTTGCCGCGCACGGAGTACGCCAGCTCATCCGCAACCTTGGGATACTCGGCGTCCTTGGGCGTGTCCTGCATCGCGCCGCGCTCCAGCGCCAGTACATGCAAGCCGGCCTCGGTCAGCTCCTGGCCGAGGATCGCCCCGGTCCAGCCGAACCCGACCAGCACCGCATCGACTTTGTCTTTCTTGATCGCCATGGCTTAACCCTTCTCCCCAGAGATCGACACGGGGCCGTAGGGATACTTCGCGTTGGGCTGGTCGGCCCAGTCCATGAAGTCCGCGCGCGCGCCCGGGAAACCCACCATCTTCCAACCCACCATGTTCTTGTTGCCGCCATACATCGGATCGGCGAAGAAGCCTTCCTTGGTGTTGGAAAGCAGGAAGCTGAAGAACGTCGTGGCAGGCACGGTTTCGAACTTGATCTTGCCGCCCTGCAGGTCCTTCAGGATCTGCTCCTGCAGCGGCTTGTCCAGTTCGGCGTAGGCCTTGCCGTGCGTCTTCACGCACCAGGCGTCACAGGCCTCGATGCCGTGGCGATAGACCTCGCGGGGATTCTGGTTCAGCTGGTAGCCCAGTTCCGGCACCTGGTCGGTGTGGAACGGACCTTGCATGTACCAGAGCTTGCCGTGGCCGAACGGGGTTTCCATCTGGCGGTCGATGAACTCCGGCACGCCGGCCTCGATGGCGCCGGGACCGTACTGGTCTGCGGGAATCAGATGATCCACCGCGGCCACGATGAAGGCCCATTCGGCCTTGGTGAAATAGGTGGGTTCGTAGGGCTTGGCCGCGCGCGCTGCGGCGCTATCCGGCTCGTTGGTACAGCCGGTGGTCATTGCGCCCACCGCCAGCGTCGACGCCGGCACAATGGCCAACGCCTGCAGGAACCGCCTGCGCGGCTTTGCGTCTTCTGTCATAGACATCTCCGTGAATACTCCAAGTTGTCCTAGCTACCGAACATGAACCTGGGAACACGAACCGCCGAGCTAGTGACAACACGCTCTTCGCTTGCAGAAAATCGACCCGATCCCCACGACATGGAGCTTGGGAAAGGGTGCGCACATTATGCGCTTTTTAGGCCATCTGATACGCTCAGATGACCATATCAGATCGATTTTCTTGACATGAAAATAAGTTTTGCATTAAGGACAAAGTAAGTGCCTTTGCACTAGACCCGCATGACAACGGACCCACGCATGAACGAAAAAACCAAGACCTGGCGCAGCACCACGACGACGCGCAGCTGGAGCGCCGCGAAGGACCTCACGCCTGAACAGCGCGCCAACATCGAAGATCTGCTGGACGGCGGAATGGACGGCGCCACGGTCAACGAGACCTGGAGCTATGCCGGCATTGAAAACGGCGAGTCCTTCAAGGTCGAGATCAAGAATGGCGCGGTCACGGTCAATGGCCGCAAATACGACAGCCTGGACGAAGTGCCGCGCGCCGAACGCGAACGCATCGAGGCATTGCGCGCCGGCCAGGGCGATGGCGGCCTGTGGGACATGCTGCGCAATGCCGGCGTGGACGTGGAAAATCTCGCGCCGGGATTGAAGCCGCAGGGCGCGAAGCCGGAGTTCGTGATCGAGACCGATGAGCCGACGCCGACCCGCGCCCCGACGGCAGCCGTCCAATCGGACCCGAACGCGGGCCTCCCTCCGGGCGCCGTGCCGGCCAAGGGCGGCGGCCTGCGCAGGACGCTGCTGATCGGCGTCGCGATCGGCCTGGGCTGGTGGGTGGCGCGGGCGCTGAACCTGTTCTGAAGCGCCCGGGACTGCGCAACGCGCCCGGCGAATTGTTTCAAAACTTGGCCGGCGCACGCAGCATTGCCGCCCCCGACATGCATGGAAACATAAGGACAAAACCCGCCAGGAGCGACACGCCTACGATCTGGGATTCCCGATGCGCGCGGCCTGCGCGCCTGGAGTCCGGATGCGCGTACTGCACTCGCTCAGAGCCCGTGTCGCAGCCAGCCTGGCAGGCATAGGCTCTCTGGTCGCCGCGGCCAGCGTGGCGATTTACGGCGCCTACGGCAAGCTCAACCGTGCGTCCGAACCCGTGTATGGCTCCGATATCTCGATCCAGACCGGCCAGTGGCAGGTGGTGCCGCGCCGGGCCTGGACCGCCTCCACGCCCAAGGTCTATGGCGTGCCGCTCAAGCCCGGCGCCACGGCGCTGGTGGTCGAGGCCGACCTCACCAACCGCACCGCCGAATCGAGCGCCGACTATCTCGGACTGCTGCGCTGGAATGCGCCGTTGGGTTCGGCTGCCGGCAAGCCCATGGTGGTCGGCCTGCGCGACTCCCAGCAAATGCCTTATCTGCAGCCCGGCCTGCCCGAGCGCATGGCCTTCGTCTGGATGCTGCCCCCCGCGGCCGCGGTTCCCATGCGCACCGCGCTCGCGGTGCAGAGCAAGATCTACAAGCCCGTCGACAACCTGTATGGCGCGCCGGGCTGGTTCAATCCCGCGAACGTGGGCCGGATCGAGTTGCCGATAGCCCCGGGCGGCGCGCCGGAGTCGGCCCCATGAGCGCGCGGCTGGGCACCCTGCTGCTGGTGCTGGCCGCCGCGCTGGCCCTGTACGCCATGCAGCGCACCACGCCCCGCTACATGGCGCTAACCGGCCCCATAACGGCAAGCGGCGCCATGGGACAGACGGTGAGCGCCAGGCTGTTCGACGTCACTGTGGAGCGCGTGCAGTTCGCGCAGCAGCTGAACTACAAGAGCCTGAGCGCCACGCAGACGCGCACGACGGGCGGCGTCTGGGCCATCGTCTGGCTGCGCTTGGCGGCACGGGACACGTCGGCCACGGTCGGCGAAGCCGCCTGGCTCGGACCCGGCGGCCTGGCCTACCGCCACACGGACCGCCTTGCCCTCGCGCGCAACCAGCCGCCCCACGCCTTGGAACCCGGCCTGCCGCGCACCGTGCGGCTGGTGTTCGAGATCCGGCCGGATCAGGCGCGCGGCGCCACGCTGCTGCTGTCCGCGCGCTATGACCCGCGCCTGGATTCGCAGGTGCGCATTACGCTGGACGACGTCCCGCTGGACGCCTCCGGCCGGCCCATCGCCGCCGCCAACCATGATCTGGAACAGGAGGCCGCCCCATGAACGATGCGGCCGCGAGCGAACGCCGCTGGCGCCGCCGCAGCCTGTGGCTGCTTCCTGTGCTGCTCGCGCTGACGCTGTACTGGAGCGGTCGCGACAGCGTGGCCCGCTGGCTCGCAGGCCGTGAATTGCAGCCGCGCGAAATCGCGGCGGGCGCGCAGGCGCCGCTGGGCGGCGCGCAATGGCAGCTGCGGCAATTCGCGGTACTGGAACCACCTGCCGGCAGGGGTTGGCAGCCCGGCTCGCGCGCCGCGCTGGCTGCTTTCTCCGTGCAGGTGCAATCCGCCGATCTGCCCACGCGCTGGCGCGGCTGCCGTATTGCGCTGCACGACGCGCAGGGACGCACCTGGCTGCCCGCCATCGCCCCGGCGCTGCGCCTGCCGCGCGGCACCGCACGCGGTTGCGTGGCCGCGGCCCACAGCGGCGCCGCACCCGGCGCCAGCGTCGAAATCATGGAAGCCTTCATGGTGCCCGCCGACGCAGCCGCGCCCTGGTCTATCACCGTGTCCATCGACGCCGAACGGCCCGCCTACCTGCGCTTCGCGCCGCCGGAGCCTGCCGGCTGACTCACGCTGCTGGCGCGGGCGCCGCGCTGCGCATCTTCCAGGGTGCGTAAGCGCATTCCAGCACGGCCGCAAGAAAGCAGATGCGCACGGGTTCGATCAGCAGACCCGTGGAAGAATCGCGGAAGGGGCTGCCGAACAGCAGCGAAACGCCATGCGCCAGCACCTGCCAGGTATCCAGGTCGTGCGGACCGATCAGGCGCGCCGCGCCGTACCACAGCCACGCGGCGCCCCAGTCGATCAGGCGGTAGCCCACGATGAGCGTAACCAGCAGCAGCGCGCTGCTGTGAAAGGCCAGCCGCACGCCGCTGGCCAGCGGCAGATAGCGCTTGCGGTAGCCGGCCACGAAATGCTCGACGAAATCGCGCAGAAAGCGCGGCACGGCGCGGTAGCGATCGCCCAGCCGTTGCAGCCGTTCATAGCGCCTGAGATCGGCATCGTCGCGCACGTCATAGCCATAGACCAGTGCGGCCATCACCAGCCATATCACCGGCAACAAGGCATAGAAGAACAGGCTGAGCAGCGCGGCGCCCAGGCCGCGCCCCTGCGCCTCCACGGGCGTCATGCCCGCCGCCCAGGCATTCGTGACGGGCGTCAGCATGTTCATCAGGGACTGCAACAACGCCTCCAGGCCGCGCCGGTCGGCCAGCCACTGCCACGCCTGGTCCTTCCAGCGGCTGATGACGTACAAGCCGATCAGCACCCAGTTGGTTTCGCACAGCACCACCAGCCATTGCCAGCGACCCTTGCCCGTGCGGTCGCGCGCCGTCACCGCCGCCTTGCGCACCAGCCAGGAAATCGCCACCGACACCAGCAGCCAGCGGGAATCCAGCGCGTCCAGCACATTGCCGTGCTCGCCCAGCGGATCCAGCCCATAAGCAAGACGCGAGTATTGCCGCACGATGTCGCCCAGGAAACCCCAGGCGGCGTAGTAGGCGAAGAACGGCAACAAGGCCACGGTCAGCGCCCGCCCCAGACGTCCGTTGCTGCCGCCGGCCTCCGCCTGTCCGGCGCGCGCCGCTTCCTGTGCGCTTTGCAAGGCTGGCAGACCCGGTAGCAGCACCAGGAACATGGCGACAGTGGTGACCAGCTGAGCCAGGGCCACCAGCGTAAGCACGGCCAGGCCGGCCAGATGGTTGGCGAAGCCGGTCTGCGCCGCCACCCACAGCAGCACATCGCGGGCCAGCGTGCCTGCCAGCACCAGCGCCATCAATTGCGGCCAGAACCGCAGCCACAGCCGGCCGGTGAGCGCCCATGGCGCGAGTACGGACTCGAGCATGCCTACACCCTGCAGTGCGCGGATTGAAGCGGACGATGTTAATGCCGCCCGGACGCGCGGAGTGTTACCGCTCGCCACGATTGCGCACAGGGTGTCAATATACGGATATGAGCACATTGACATTCCGCCCCGCTACCGCCGACGACGTCCCCGCCTGCCTGACGATCCGCGGCCAGACGAGAGAGAACGCATTTTCCGTGGAGGAACTGCACGCATTGGGCATCACCGAGGACAGCTGGGCCGCTGGCGTGCGCTCAGGCGACCTGCCCGGCTTCGTCGCCTGCGCGCACGGCCGGGTGACAGGCTACTGCTTCGGCGACCGCGAGACCGGCGAAATCGTGGTGCTGGCGCTGCTGCCCGAAAGCGAGAACCAAGGCGCGGGCAAGACGCTGCTGCAACTGGTGGTCCGCCATCTGGCCAGCCTGGGACACGAACGCCTGTTCCTGGCATGCGCCAGCGAACCCGCCGTGCGCTCCCATGGCTTCTACCGCCACTTGGGGTGGACGCCCACCGGGGAGCGCGACGAGGCCGGCGACGACATCCTGGAACTGTTGATCAGATAGTTTCCAGGCGCCAGCCTTCCCTGCCCGCAACCAGCCGGTGCGTCAGGTCCAGACGCTCCATGAACGCGTCGTCATGGGACACCACGACCAAGGCGCCCCGGTAGGCGCGCAGCATCGCCTCCAATGCCTGCATCGAAGGCAGATCCAGGTGATTGCTGGGTTCATCCAGCAACAGCAATTGCGCGGGCGGGTCGGCGTACAGCGCGCAGGCCAGCGCGGCCTTCAGGCGCTCTCCCCCGCTGAGCTCGCCGCTGGGCGCCGCGATCTTGCGCGCGTCCAGCCCCAGTTGGGCCAGGCGCGTGCGCAAGTCGGCTTGCGTCGCGCTGCGATTGGCCGCCTGCAACTGCTCCAGCACCGGCCGCTGCGGCGCCAGCATGGCCAATCCCTGGTCCAGATACACGGCCTTTGCCGCGACCCGGCAGGTTCCGCCCGGTGCCTGCAGCTGTCCCGCCAGCACCTTGAGCAAGGTCGACTTGCCGCAACCATTCGGACCGACCACGCCCACCCGTTGCTGCCCGCCCAGCGTAAGGTCGATGCGGCGCGTGGCGGCCGGAACAAACGGCAGCTCCACTGCATCCAGTTCGGCGACGCGCCGCTGCGCCGGCATCGCGGCGGGCGGCGCATGCAGCACGATGGCGTCCTGGTCGTCGACCTGCGCGGCCGCCTCGCGCACGCGCAAGGCAAGCCGCTCGCTGGCCGCCGCATGCTGGTGGCGCAGCTTGCCCGCGGAAGTTTCACTGCGCGCCTTCTGCCGGCCCAGCAGGATCTTGGCCTGATTGGCGTCGCGTGCCTGACGGTTGCCGCGCGCCTGGCGGCGTTCCTGGCGTTCGTGCTGTACACGCAGGGCCTGTTCCTCGCGTTGGCGTTCATGCTTGCGCTGCTCCAGCAGCGACAGCGCATTGCTCCGTTCCTCTTCCTTGCGCTGCGCGTAAAAGCTGTAGCCGCCCCCATACCCGCGCAGTCCTAGCGTCGACAATTCCACGATGCGCTGCATCGCCTCCAGCAATTGCCGGTCGTGGCTGATCACCAGCAAACCGCGCGGCCAGCGTTGCAGCTGCTCGGCCAGGGCCTGCCGGTTCGGCCTGTCCAGATGGTTGGTGGGTTCGTCCAGGATCAGGAAGTCGGCGTCCGACAGCAACGCGCCGATCAAGGCGACACGCATGGCCTCGCCGCCGCTGAGCGCGGCGGCCGGCGTCGCCGCATCCAGATGGCCCAGGCCGCAGCGTTCCAGCTCCTGCTGCAACGCGAGGCGCGCACCCCAGCGCTCGCCCACGATGTCGAAGTCCTCGGCGGCGGCGCTGCCCGCTTCGATGCGCTCCAGCGCAGCCAACGTGGCCTGCATGCCCGCCAGGCCGCCCACGGTTTCCGCCACGCCGGGCGCCGCCTGCTGGGCCAGGTAATGCACGCTGCCCGAGCGCAGGCAGCGGCCGCGGGCCGGCGGCAGCTGCCCGGCAAGAATGCGGGCCAGCACGCTCTTGCCCACGCCATTGCGGCCCACCAGCCCGGTAGGCCGCAGGTCGAACTGTTCGTCGAGACCGGAGAATAGCGTTCTGCCGTCCGGCAGAACATAAGACACGCCTTCCAGCGCGATATAGGGATTCGTCATGTGCAATTCCAAGGATGCCAAGAACTCCCCCTGCTCTTTGGGGGTGGGTGGAGACTGGCCGTCGCGTAGACGGCGGCATCAGTGGCGCATGGCGAATGACTCCTGGTGAGGTGATGAATACCGCATTGTAATGGGGATCACCGCCTGACCTGGGCATCCTGCTCGATCGTGGCTAGCAGAACGCGCCTGAGGGCGCTGGTCAGATGGCTGCGCGCCTCGTTCTCGAACAGCCCGACGGTGCGCTGCGCGGAGGGATCATCGAAGTAAGCCACGCGCAGCCGCGGATCTTCCTCCCAATGCGCCGCGCGCGTCAGCGGAACAATGGTCACGCCGACATCCTGGTGCACCAGTTCAACCATGGTCCGCAGCGAATTGATTTCCAGGTACTCGCCAAACTTCAGGTGATTCCTGCGGACGAAGGCATCGATCAGCGCCCCCGTGTGCGTGTCGCGCGAAGGCCGCAGGAAGAGCCGCCGCGCCATCAGGCTGGCCACGTCCGCCTTGCCCGCCGCCTGACGGTTGGCGATGAACACAAAGGGTTCTGTGTAGAGCGGCGTCCATTGCGTGCCCGAAGGCAGCTTGTGGGCGTTCTTGACCGCCAGCGCCGCGTCCAGCTCCCCTGCCCGCACGCGCAGCGACAGGTCGCCGGAAAAACTGATCACCGGCTGCACGTTCAGCTTGGGATGCGAGTCCCGCAGGGTCAGTACGGCGCGCGCAAGGAACGCCATGGACGTGCCCACCGACCCCACATCGATGGAACCCACCAGCTCGTCGCCGGCCGGGCCGTCGCGCAGGTCGTCGTACACCGCCAGCAGTTGCTCCGCGCGCGGCAACAGCCGGTGTCCGCCTTCGCTCAGCGACACGATCTTGCCGCTGCGGTCGAACAGGGTGACGCCCAGGTCGTCTTCCAGCGCGCGCATCTGCAGGCTGACCGCGGCCGGCGTCAGCGACACCCGTTCCGACGCCGCGGCGAAAGACCCGCTGCGCGCCACGGCGACGAAGGTGCGGAAGAAGCGGATCGAGCTCATCGGGTGGGCGCCATATCGGTAAGAAGAACTTTATATATCACAAAGTAATTTTAGTTTTACTTCTTTATGACAGGACGTCAAAGTTACGTCGTCCCGCAGCCGAGCCGGCATAGCGGCCCCGTCAACCGTATCGTCACCATCGCGCTGCCGCGGCAGGCGCCGGGACGTGAGCTACGAGCCCCCTATGCTTCGCTTCGCACTCTCGCGCATCGGAATGGCCATACCGACACTGCTGATCGTGTCCGTCGCCGTTTTCGTGCTGATCCGCATGATCCCGGGCGATCCGGCCCAACTGCTGCTGGGCGACCTTGCCGACCCCGCCAGCCTGGAAGAACTGCGCCAGCGCATGGGCCTGGACCTATCCTGGCCCGCGCAATTCGCCTTGTGGTTCGGCGACCTGCTGCAGGGCGACCTGGGGAAATCCATTACCACCGGCCAGGCCGTGCTGTCCCTGGTCTGGGACCGCTTCCTGGTCAGCGCCCCCATCGTGCTGGCCGCCGTGGCGGCCGCCGCCCTGGTCGCGGTGCCGGCCGGCATCATCGCCGCCTGGCGCCAGAATCGTGCCACCGATATCGCGCTGGTCGGCATGGCCACGCTGCTGGTTTCCATCCCCACCTTCTGGCTGGGCCTGCTGCTGTTGCTGCTGCTGGGACTGAAGCTGGAATGGCTGCCGGTCGTGGGCTACGTGTCGGTGTCGGAGGACGCGGTCGCCGGCCTGCTGTACCTGGCCATGCCCATCCTGACGCTGTTCCTGCACGAGATCGGCGTGCTGATGCGCATGGCGCGCGCCAGCGCCCTGGAGGTCCTGCGCCTGGATTACGTAACCCATGCCCGCGCCAAGGGCCTGAGCGAGCGCGCGGTGCTGACCCATCACGTATTCAAGAATTCCTTCGGCCCCACCTGGACCCTGATCGGCCTGGTGCTCGGCAATCTGCTGGGCGGCATCGCGGTGGTCGAGACCGTGTTCACCATACCCGGCCTGGGCCGCCTGCTGGTCGATTCCATCTTCGCCCGCGACTACCCGGTGATCCAGGGTTGCCTGCTGTTCGTCGCGGTCATCTACGTGCTGGTCAACCTGTTCGTCGACCTGCTCTATCCCGCCTTCGATCCCCGCGTTGGAGCGGAGTAAACCGCCATGCAACTGACTACAGCCATCAATCCCGTGAAACCGCGGCGCCGCCGCCTGCCCACCAATGCGGCCATCGGCGGGGTCATCATCGCCATCGTCGTGGGCGCCGCCCTCATCGGCGCCGTCTGGACCCCGCGCGACCCGCTGGGCATCAGCTTCGCGTCCCGGCTCAAGCCGCCAGGCGCCCAGTTCTGGCTGGGCACCGATGAATTCGGCCGCGACGTGCTCAGCCGCCTGATGGTGGGCGCCTCGACCAGCGTCTGGATCAGCCTCTTGACCGTTTCGTTCTCCATCGTGCTGGGCACCGCCATCGGCGTGCTGACCGGCTTCGTGCGCGGCTGGACCGACCGCATCATCATGGCCTTCAACAACGCCCTGCTGGCCTTTCCCGGCCTGCTGCTGGCGCTGGGCCTGCTGGCGGTGGTAGGCGCCAACAAGTACGGCATCATCCTGGCGCTGGGGCTGGCCTATACGCCTTCGGTGACGCGGATCGTGCGCGGCACGGTGCTGTCGCTGCGCGAGAAGGAATTCATCGAATCCTCGCGCGTGCTGGGCAATTCCGAGCTCTACACAATGTTCCGCCACGTGCTGCCCAACTGCGTCGCGCCGCTGACGGTTCTGGCGACTTCCATGTTCGGCTGGGTCATCCTGGCCGAAAGCGCCCTGTCCTTCCTGGGGCTGGGCGTGCCGCCTCCCGCGCCGACCTGGGGCAACATGCTGGCCTCGGCCCGTCCGTTCATGGCGCAGGCGACGTATCTCAGCATCTTCCCCGGCATCTGCATTTCGCTCACGCTGCTGGGCATCAACCTGCTGGGCGACGCCGTGCGCGACCGCCTGGATCCGCGCATGCGTACGGGTGAATGACATGACGACCAAGCATATGGACGCCGGCGCGACGCTGGCAGAGGTGAACGGCCTGACGCTGACCGTGGGCGCGGGCGGCCGGGAAATCGTCAAGCGGGTCAGCTTCTCCATCAAGCCCGGGGAACTGGTCGGCATCGTCGGCGAATCGGGCAGCGGCAAGACCCAGGCAGCGCGCGCCTTGCTGGGCCTGACGCCGCCGCCGCTGGTGCGCGCGGCGGGCTCGATCACGTTCGAAGGCAAGTCGCTGACCGACGCCCGCCCCGCCACCCTGCGCAAGCTGCGCGGAGCACGCATCGGCATGGTCTTCCAGGAGCCGATGACCTCGCTCAATCCTTCCATGAAGATCGGCCGCCAGCTCGACGAAGGGCTGGCGCTGCACCGCAAGGACCTGTCCGCCGCCGCCCGCAAGCAGCGGATACTGGAGATGCTGGCGCGCGTCGGCCTGCGCGACCCCGCGGCTGCGCTGGACGCCTGGCCCCATGAATTCTCCGGCGGCATGCGCCAGCGCATGATGCTGGCCGCCGTCATGCTGCTGGAACCCGCCCTGCTGGTGGCCGACGAACCCACCACGGCATTGGACGCCGTGGTGCAGCGCGACGTGCTGGAACTGATGCTGGAGCTGACCCGCGCCCGCAATACGGCCGTGCTGATGATCAGCCACGACCTGCCCATGGTCGCCAAGTACACCGAGCGCATGATCGTGATGCGCCACGGCGAGATCGTGGAAACAGGCACCACCCAGCAGATCCTGGACCGTCCCGCGCATCCGTACACGCGGCAATTGCTGGCGGCCATGCCCATGCGCGGCCCCGCCCGTCCCGTTCCGACCGAGGCGCCCATCGTCGACGTGCGCCAGCTGCTGGTGGACTACGCCGGCCGCCAGCGGCTGTTCGGCCGCACCCAGGCCAAGCGCGCCCTGCACGGCATCGACCTGCAGATCCGGCCGCGCGAGGTGGTGGCGGTGGTGGGCGGATCGGGTTCCGGCAAGACCACGCTGGGCCGGGCCATCGCGGGGCTGCTGGCCCCCACGGACGGCGGCATCTACTTCCGCGGCAAGCCCATTGCGCAGACGGGCGCCGCCTGGAACGACTACCGCCTCAACTGCCAGATGGTGTTCCAGGATCCCTATTCCTCCTTGAATCCGCGCATGACGGTCGGCGAGCTCACGGCCGAAGGCTTGCGCCAGGTGGACGGCATGACGGCGGCGCAGAAGGCCGAACGCGTCCAGACCGTGCTGACCGAGGTCGGGCTGGGCCCGGAGTACGCCAGGCGCTACCCGCATGAATTGTCCGGCGGCCAGCGCCAGCGCGTGGCGATAGCCCGCGCCATCGTACGGCGCCCCGCCTTCGTGATCGCCGACGAGCCGGTCTCGGCGCTGGACGTGACCGTGCGTGCGCAGGTGCTCAAGCTGTTTGCCGAATTGCAGCAACGCCACGGCTTTTCCTGTCTGTTCATCAGCCACGACCTGGGCGTGGTCGAGCAGGTGGCCGACCGCGTGGTCGTGATGCAGGACGGCCAGATCGTCGAACAGGGCCTGCGCGACCAGATCTTCGACGCGCCCCAGCATCCCTACACGCGCAAGCTGCTGTCGGCCATTCCGGCCCTGGAGGCCAACGACAGCGGCGGCGTACGCCTGAAATGGCGGTTCGACCAATGACGCCCGCAGCCCCGCAGGCATAGGAACAGACATGGAAGCGCAAGCCTACTTTCCGCTGGTCGAGGTAGCCGGCACGCCTTACCAGCGCGGACTGCAGCACGGACGCCTGGCCGCCGCGCGCGTGCGGCGCAGCGCCGGGATCTACGCCCGTGCGCTGCAAGAGCTGCGGTACTCGCCCGCGGACCTGCGCCGGCTCATCGCGAACTTCTCGCGCGCCGTCGAGGATTTCGAGCCTGCCTACCTGGACGAGATGCGCGGCATCGCCGAGGGCGCCGGCGTTTCCTTCGAAGACGTGCTGATGATCAACGCCCGCACCGAGATCGTGGCCCAGGCCCGGCGCGCGCAGCTTGCCGGTTCTGCCGCGGTGGCAAGCGACGAATGCACCGGCGCTGCCATCCTGCCTGCCCGCAGCGCCAACGGCAGCTTCCTGCAAGGCCAGAACTGGGACAACCGCCAGGACTGCGCCGACACCATCATCATCCTGCGCGTGCTGCGCGACGACGGCCCCGACGTGCTTACCTTCGTTGAAGCCGGCGGCCTGGCGCGCTATGGCATGAACTCGGCCGGGTTGACCCTGAACGGCAACGGCATGTCCTCCAGCCGCGACTACCAGCAGGACGGCGTACCCCTGCCGCTGGTGCGCCGCAAGGCCCTGGAACAAGAGCACTACGCGCTGGCCCTGCAGATCGTCACCGGCACGCCTAAAGCGTGTTCGTGCAACCTGATCCTGGGCACGCAACTGGGCCTGGCACTGAGCCTGGAATGCGCGCCCGACGAGACCTTCCTGGTCTATCCCGAGGACGGCCTGCTGGTCCACGCCAACCATTGGACCAGCCTAGTGGCGCTGGGCAAGCTGAAAGAGACGGGCATCGCCAGCTCGCCGGAAAGCCTCTACCGCGACCAGCGCGTGCGCCAGCGCCTGTCCGCCGCGGGCAACAAGCTCGGCGTGCAGGACCTGAAGGCCGCCTTCGCCGATACCCACGCCACTCCCTTTTCCGTCTGCCGGCCGGGGCGCGTCAGCGCCCAGGGCTATGCATCCTGCACCACCGCGACGCTGATCATGGAACCCGCGGCTGGCGTGCTGGAGGTCGCGCGCATGCCCTGGCAGGGCGCCACCTACGCCCGCTATACGGTGGAACGCGGATCCTCCCCTTCCTTCTGAACGTCTTCCGGCTGCAAACCGCTCACAACAAGGACCCATCATGAAACGACCTCTGTATGCGTACACTGCCCTGGCCGCCCTCCTGACGGCCGCCGCGCCGGCCCTGAGCGCCACCGTGCTGCGCGCCCACCAGGACGCGGACATCCGCAGCAGCGATCCTGGCGTCAACCGCGACGCCAATACCGATGGGGTGATCCTGCACGTGGTTGAAGGACTGGTCGGCTACAACGCGAAGGGCCAGCCCGCCCCCTTGCTGGCCGAGAAGATCGACGTATCCGAAGACGGCAAGACCTACACCTTCCACCTGCGCCAGGGCGTGACCTTCCACAACGGCGCGCCCCTGACCGCGGACGATGTGGTCTGGAGCTGGAACCGCTACATGGATCCCAAGACGGGCTGGCGCTGCCTGACCGACTTCGATGGTCGCATCGGCCTGAAAGTGGAAAGCGCCGCCGCCACCGATCCCGCCACCGTCGTGTTCAAGCTGGACCGGGCCGCGCCGCTGTTTCTCGATTCGCTGGCGCGCAGCGATTGCGGCATGACGGCCATAACCCATCGCGACTCCGTCAAGCCCGACGGCACCTGGGACAAGCCCATCGGCACCGGCCCCTTCCGCTTCGCGGAGTGGCGCCGCCGCGAATACGTGAGCCTGACGCGCTTCGAGAACTACGCCAACCGGCCGGGCAAGCCCGACGGCTATGTGGGTTCCAAGCGCCCGCTGGTCGACGAAGTGCGCTTTGTCGTGATCTCCGACCCGGCGACGGCCAAGACCGCCCTGGCCAGCGGGGCTATCGACGTGATGTCCAAGGTGCCGTATTCCGAGGTCGCTGAATTGGCGCAGAACAAGGCCATCAGCACCAATGTCTCGCCCCAGTTGGCGCCTTCCACGCTGACGATCCAGACGCGCGACAAGCTGCTGTCCAATCCCTATCTGCGCCAGGCCATCGCCGCGGCGCTGAACTACAAGGAACTGGTGGCCGGCGTGACCTACGGCCTGACCGAGCCCAACAACTCGCTCGTCCCCGTAGCTTCGCCCTACTATGGCGAAGCCGAAAAGCAGGGCTACGTCTACGACCTGGCGCGCGCCAAGGCGCTGCTCGCCAAGGCCGGCTACAAGGGCGAGAAAATCGTCATTTCGACCAACAAGCGCAATCTGCCGAACTACGACGCGGCCGTGATCACACAGGCAATGCTGCTGCAGGCCGGCATCAACGCCGACATCGAGGTGCTGGAATGGGGCGCCCAGCAGGACAAGTGGCAGAAAGGCAATTACCAGATGATGTCGTTCTCGTACTCCAGCCGCATGGACCCCGCCCTGAACTTCGAGGCCGTCACCGGCGACAAGAGTTCCCAGCCGCGCAAGCTGTGGGACGACCCCGCTGCCCGCGCGCTGCTGGAAAAGGCCACCAACGCCACGGCGCCCGCCGAACGGCAGGCCTTGCTGGATCAACTGCACCGGCTGATGCTGGAGCAGGTCCCCATCATCCCCTTGTTCAATACCTTGAGCACGGGCGCATACCGCAAGAACGTCCAGGGCTTCGAATCGTCGATCTTCGGCGCGCCGCTGCTCTGGGAAGTCTCGAAGGCCGACTAGGAACGCCACCATGAATCAAACCCTGTATCTGCTGGGCGACATCAACCTCAAGGGTGTGGATGACGCCAGCGGCCTGTTCGACCGCGTCAGCCAGCCGCTGCGGCAAGCGGACCTGGTGTTCGCCAACCTGGAATGCTGCCTGTACGACCTGCCCGAGCACGCCCAGGAGCGGCGCGGCTTCTATACCTCCCCCCGGCACGCGCAGGTCCTGCGCGACGCCGGCCTGCAGGCGGTGGGCAACGCCAACAATGTCAACATCGGCCATGAAGCGGTGCTGTCCTCGCTGGCGGCCTTGCGGAACGCTTCCCTGTCCAGCGTGGGCGCCGGTGCGAACGCCAGTGCCGCCCGCGCTCCGCTGATCGAGGTACGCGACGGCGTGCGCTACGGCTTCCTGCAGCGCACCGCCGTGTACTGGCCGGACAACCACGAAGCCACCGCGCATCATGCCGGCGTCGCCATCATCCGCGGCCATACCGCCTACCGGCCGCGGCTGGAAATGCAGGCGGCGCGCACGCGCCCCGGCGTGCCGCCCGAAGTGCTGACCTGGGCCGATCCGGAGTCGCTCGCGCAATTCCGGGCCGACGTGGCGGCGCTGCGGGAACAGGCGGACGTCGTGATCGCCTCGCTGCACTGGGGCTACCGGCGCGAAGTGCTGCAGTACCAGCGCGAGTACGCGCATGCGGCCGTCGAGGCCGGCGCCGACATCGTGCTGGGACATGGCCCCCACATGATCCTGCCGATCGAACTGCATCGCGGCAGGCCCATTCTTTACGGCAGCGGCAATTTCTCCTTCCAGGTCGCCCACCAGGCGGACGCGCATACGGAGTGGACCGGCATGACGGTTCGCGTCGACATCCGCGACAAGCGCCCCGCCGCCATGCAGTTCCGTTTCGTGCAGCGCAACGACGCCAACCAGACCGTATTCCTGCCCGCGTCCGACGTGGCCCAAGAACGCGACCTGCTGATCCGCTCGTCCGCCGCGCTGGGCGCGGACCTGCACGCCGACGGCGATGCCCTGCTGCTGGACCTGACCGGCCACACCGCCTCCTGAACATCCGTCTCCCCCATTTGATGCTCCCATGAAATACGCCCCGTTTCCCCTAGTCTCGATCTCCGGCGCCCCCTTTGAACGCGGCGTGCAGTACGGCCGCGCCGTGCCCGAACGCATTGCCCGCAGCGCGCGGCACTATCGCGGCGAACTCGACAAGATCGGCACTTCCATGGCCGCCCAGGCTGCCCTGATCAAGGAGTTCGCAGACCAGATCCAGAAGTTCGACCCCGCGCATACCGAAGAAATGCGCGGCATCGCGCAAGGCGCGGGCTGCGCCTTCGACGACGTAGCCCTGATCAACGCCCGTACCGAAGTCATCGCCAAAGCGCGGCTGCTGGCCAAGATGGGCAACCTGGACCCCGCCGAGGGCGAATGCACCGCCGCCCTGGTCATGCCCGGGCGCAGCGCGACAGGCACGCTGATCCATGCGCACAACTGGGACTGGGAACCCGACGCCTGCGACAGCACCATCGTGCTGCGCGCCACCCTGGAAAGCGGCATCACCTTCCTGACGCTGGTGGAGGCCGGCGGCCTGGCGCGGCACGGCTTCAACTCGGCCGGCATCGGCCTGACCGGCAACTATCTCAGCAGCGACCGCGACTACACGCAGTCCGGCGTGCCGCTGAGCAGCGTGCGGCGCGCTGTGCTCTGCCAGCAGCACGTCGCCATCGCCATGCAGCTGATCGCCGCCACGCCCAAGGCCTGCTCCAGCAACATGATCGTCAGCCAGAACGGCTGGGTGATCGACTTCGAATGCGCGCCCGACGAGAGCTTCACCTTGCTGCCGCAGGACGGCCTCTTGACCCATTCCAACCATTTCATGAGCGAAGTCGCGCTGGGCAAGCTGCGCGAAGCGGGCCTGAAGAATGCCGTGGACACCTATTACCGGGCCTGGCGCGTGCGCCAGTTGCTGGACGCCTGCGGCCCCCGGATCACGGTGCCAGACGTGCGGCGCGCCCTGGCGGACGACTGGGCCACGCCCTATTCCGTCTGCCGCCCGCCGCGCGGCACGCTGACTGGAGGCCGCTCGGCCACCGTCGCCACCCTGGTGCTGGACACCGCAGGACTCACAATGGATATCGCCGCCATGCCGTCGTTCGGGCAGTTCTTCACCCGCTATGGCCTGGAGGGCGAGGCCTATCCGATCGACTGAACGGGTTGGGCCATGAGCGCATGTTTTTCATGCGCATCGCCGGCGCGAAGGAATATTGCCGGGGCCCGCCTTGCAAATCCTGGACGAGATCGGGACGCTGGCGCGGGCAAGCGCTCTCAAAATGCGCAGGACCGTCATCCCACCAGCGCTTCCAGTTCCTTGGAGGCGGAACGCGAAACGCGCTGCCCTTCCTTTGCCGCATTGACCTGCAAGGCCACGCGCGCCACGTCCATGACTTGTTCGACCTGCGGATAGCCGCCCTTGGCCTGCAACCAGGCCAGCACGTCCGCCAGGTGCCAAATCGAGGTACTGCCCTCATGGACCGGCAGCGGAAAGCTGTCTGGATACGCCAGCATCAGTTTGCGCATGTTCTGGCGCGAGACGCCGACGATCTCGGCCACATCAGTCAGGCCCACCAGATCGGGTGCGGCCTCGATCAGCTTGGCGGTTGGAACCGCGCGCCTGACGTCTGCCAGCGCCGAGCGCACGGCGGATTCCGCGCTTTCAGCCTCGCGGGTGAACTCCAGCGCGATGCGTCCCGGCAGCCCGGTGCCGACCAGGGCATCGTCGCAACCGGCCGCACCCAGGCGTTCGACCAATGCATCCATGTCATGGTCGCCGTCGGCAAGCTGGTACTTCAAGGTGAAGGTGTATTCCATCGCACTACTCCCATGCGCCGCCGTCAGCCCTAGGCAAGTGGCGGTGCGCAGTACAGTTATTTACGACGCGCAGCAAGGCGCGCGCATGATTGCCGGGGTTCTTCGGGGTGCTCCAGATGCTGGTGATGCAGAATTCGCCGCAGCGGCAGTCCGCCAGATTGCTGGGGCAATAGATCCGCCCCCATGCGTGGCTACCGCCAACTTCCACACGCCAGCCGCATTCTTCGGCATGGTGCAGTGCTGCCTCGACCTCTTTTTTGGGATGGGACGGACGAGCCATCATTGGTATCCAGTATGAAGACATAAGAATAGGTTGTCAATAGACAACCAAGCCACAGCTTCAGGGGATGCCAACAGCGTCGGGCGTCGTGAACGAACGGCGTTCTTTGCGCCATGGCCGCCGGTCCTGAAAGCCGACATTGCAGCTTATCGAGGGCGCTCGCGGGAACCAAGGCGGAATCCGTCTGAGAAACGGACGAAAAGGCTGGAATGGCTTGCGGGTTCTACCATCGCGGCCCATCACCGGGCCGCGCGCTCACCAAAGGATGATCTGCGAACAACGGAACAGCGACAGCTTGCGGCCGCTTGCGTCGACCACGGTCGCCGACCAGACCTGGGTCGTGCGCCCCATGTGCTCCGCCACCGCCTCTACGGTCAGCACGCCTTCCCGAGCGGTGCCCAGGAAGTTCGATTTCAGCTCCAGCGTAGTGAAGCCCTTGGCCCCTTCGGGCAGATGCGCCAGGGTGGCGTAACCGGCGCAGGTATCGGCCAGCATCACCTGCGAGGCTGCGTGCAGATAACCGTTGGGCGCCATCATCCACGGCGCCACCGTCATTTCCATGGACATGCGCCCTTCCTCGATTGACAGCGGCCGCACGCCGAAGGTGTCAGGCAACGTGCCGCGTTGCCGTTCGAAGAGACTTTCTATGGTTTCGGGTGAGCGCAGCATTGCGTTTGTCCTTTGTACAGGTTGTCGAGAATCAGGAAAGTACTACCGCTGGCGCTTGCCCGCCATCAACGCAGCGCACGCAAGCACAGAAGCGCCAGCCAACACCCCGCCCAATATCAGCGTGGGGCTGCCGCCCGCCAGGCTGGCCAACGCCGTCATGCCACCCGCGCAAGCCATCTGCAGGCCGCCCAGCAGCGCGGACGCCAGCCCGGCCTGCCGGCTGAAGGGTCCCAGCGCCAGCGCAGTGCCCAGCGGATTGACCAGTCCCATGCCGAACAGATACAGCGCCACGGCGGCCGTGAACTGCGACAGGCCGCTATCTTCGCCGCCCGCCAGCAAGGTCAGCGCGCCCGCCAGCGCCACCGCACAGCCGGATCGTGCCACCCTGGCCGCGCCAAAGCGGTGAGCCAGGCGCGGCGCCAGCATGCCGGCGGCGAACACCACAAACACCGTGCTGGCGAAGAACAATCCCAACTGCAGCGCGCTCAGACCGAGGCGCCCCATGAGCATGGCTGGCGTGGCAGCAAAAATGGCATACAGGCCGCCGATGACCACGCTCACGGCAGACGCCGGACCGATGAACCGGACATCCCGCGCCAAGTCCGCATAGCCGCGCAGCACGGCAGCGGGCGTCGCCGCAGCGCGCCGGTCGGCCGGATGCGTCTCCCCCACCGTCGCCACATAGGCCAGCGCCAGAACAAGCCCCAGCACCGCGACCAGCGCAAAGCTCGCGCGCCAGCCCGGCCCGTACTCCATCGCGCTGCCCAGCAGCGGCGAAAAGCCCGGCGCGGCAGCCATGGCCACCATGGTCAAGGCCAGGGTGCGCGACAGCGCTTCGCCTTCGAACAGGTCGCGCGCGATGGCCCGCGACAGCACCGAGGCCGCGCATACGCCCAGCGCCTGCACCACCCTGCCCGCCACCAGCAGCGGCAAGGTCGACGCCCACACGCACACCAGGCTGCCGGCGATGAACAGGACCAGTCCACCCACCACCGGAGCGCGCCGTCCCCAGCGGTCCGACAGCGGCCCGACGAACAATTGCCCGATGGCGAAGGCCAGGAAAAAGCTCGACAGCACCAGTCCCATATCGCGGGCGTCCACGCCCAGTTCGGTTGCCATGCTGGGAAACGCCGGCAGGATAATGTTGGTGGACAGCGCGCCCAAGGCCGCCATGCCGGCAAGCACGGCCAGCAGGCGCCCGGTCAGGCGCGCAGGCGCCGCACTGCCCGGCGCCGCAGCGGAGATGGCGGTGTCCATGGTTCAGACCGCGGCCGTGTAGCGTTGTGCAACGGCGCTGCTGGACAGATGGGGCGCCATGGCCAGGCGCGCGGCCTCGTAGGCGTCCCATTCCTCGCCAGCATGCAGCGAGGGAATGGTGACCTTCTCGCCGCGCGCGAAGCCCAGCAAGGCGGCGTCGACCAGGTCTTCGGCGCGCATCACGATGCGCTGGTCCAATGTTTCCACCGGCCGCCCGCCGATGGCCCAGAAGTCCGTGGCCGTGGCGCCGGGCAGCACAGCCTGGACCTGCACGCCAGTCCCGGCCAGCTCGTGTTGCAGCGACTGGCTGAACGCCAGCACGAATGCCTTGCTGCCGCCATAGACGCCATTAAGGACTTCGGGCGCAAGCGCCACGACGGAAGCGATATTGATGATGGCGCCCCGGCCTCGCGCGACAAAGCCCGGAACCGCCGCATAGGTCAGCCGCATCGGCGCGGTGACGTTCAGGTCGACCATGCGCGTCATCTGCTCCACGTCGCTTTGCAGCAGCGGCGTATGCGTGCCGATGCCGGCGTTGTTCACCAGCAAGGTAATGCTGGCGTCCTGGCGCAGTTGCTCTTCGACGCGGGCCAGCGACGCGCGGTCGCCCAGGTCCGCCGCCAATACCTCCACCGCGCGGCCGCTGCGGGTGCTGATGACGCTGGCCAGCGCGTTCAGGCGTTCGCGGTTGCGCGCGACCAGGATCAGGTCGTAGCCCTGCTGCGCGAGCTTTTCCGCGTACAGCGCGCCGATGCCGCTGGATGCGCCCGTAACGAGGGCAGTGCCGGGTTGGGTTTGTGCCATGGTGAGACTCCGTAGGGGTGATTGCGATGGAAGCCATATTGCGGCTTGCAGCCCATGGCGTAAATGACGTATATAGTCATAAATAAGGACATTGACGCAGGACATACGCGGGGCCATAGCCCGCAAGGACGCTCCCATGCACCGCATCGGTTACATACTTCCCGAAGGCTTCCAGATCATCGGCCTGGGCACGCAGGCCGTGTTCGAACTCGCCAATGTGGTGGCGCGCGAGCCCTTCTACGCTATGGAGAGCTACGCCCTGGATGGCGCGGTGCGCGCCTCGGCTGGCCTGACGGTACAGGCCCGTCCGCTCACCGTCCGCAGCCAGGCCGACACCTGGCTGGTGGCCGGCGTGCTTTCGCCCCTGTCCAGGCCCGTCGCGCCCGAACTCCCCCGGCTGCTGGAAAAACTCGCGCCCCGCTCGCGCCGCGTCGCCGGCCTGTGCACCGGCGCGTTCCTGCTGGCCGACGCCGGCCTGCTGGACGACCGGCGCGCCACCACGCACTGGTACTGGGCCGACGCCTTGCAGCAGCGCCATCCGCGCGCGCGGGTCGAGGCCGACCGCATCTACATCGCCGACGGGACGGTCTGGACCTCCGCCGGCATGACCGCGGAAATGGACCTGGCCTTGGCGCTGGTGGAAAAAGACCTGGGCGCGGATATCGCGCGCGCGGTGGCGCACCGGCTGGTCATGCATCAGCGCCGCTCGGGCGGCCAGTCGCAGCACTCGGAAATGCTCAGGCTCGCGCCCAAGTCCGACCGCATCCAGCAGGCGCTGGAACATGCCCGCCGCAACCTCGCCCGCCCCTTGAGCGTGGAGGATCTGGCCCAGGCCGCCAGCCTGAGCCCGCGCCAGTTCAGCCGCGTATTCACGGCCGAGACCGGCCAGTCGCCCGCCAAGGCCATCGAGGGGCTGCGGCTGGAAGCTGCCCGGCTGATGATAGAAAGCAGCCGGCATCCGCTGGAAGTCGTGGCCAGGGAAACCGGTTTTCGCGACCGCCGCCACCTGCGCGAGGCTTTTCTGCGCGGGTTCGGCATGCCGCCCCAGGCAGTGCGGCGCGACGCGCGGACCAGCCCTCCCGGCCCCTGACCGGCGCCAGATACCCCGCGGCCCCCTGCCTGCGGTCCAGTACAATTCGCGTTTGGCGACGTTGTGCTCGCCCATTTATCTGGACCAAAGATGTTGCGACTGTCTGAAATCAAGCTGCCGTTGAATCACGCGCCCGAAGAATTGCCCGCCGCGATTCTCAAGAAACTGGGTGTAGCGGCCAGCGATCTGCGCGGCCATACCGTTGCCTCCCGCAGCTATGACGCGCGCAAGAAGCACAACATCCTGCTGATCTACACGCTGGACGTCGACGTCGAAAACGAAGCGGCGCTGCTCAAGCGCTTTCACGACGACCGCAACGTCAAGCCCACTCCCGACACCGAATACAAGTTCGTCGCCCAGGCGCCCGCCAACCTGGCCAAGCGCCCCATTGTCATCGGCACCGGCCCCTGTGGCCTGTTCGCCGGGCTGGTCCTGGCGCAGATGGGCTTCAAACCCATCATCCTGGAGCGCGGCAAGGCCGTGCGCGAACGCACCAAGGACACCTGGGGCCTGTGGCGCAAGCGCATCCTGAACCCCGATTCGAACGTCCAGTTCGGCGAAGGCGGCGCCGGCACCTTCTCCGACGGCAAGCTGTACAGCCAGATCAAGGACCCCAAGCACTACGGCGAAAAAGTGCTCAAGGAATTCGTGCTGGCTGGCGCGCCCGAAGAAATCCTGTACGTCAGCAAGCCGCACATCGGCACGTTCCGCCTGGTCGGCATGGTGGAAGTCATGCGCGACACCATCACAAAGCTGGGCGGCGAAGTCCGCTTCTCCAGCAGGGTGGAAACGCTGCATCGGGAAAACGGCCGCGTCACCGGCGTGACCCTGGCCGGCGGCGAGCACATCGAGGCCGACCACGTCGTGCTGGCCATCGGCCACAGCGCGCGCGACACCTTCCAGATGCTGCGCGACCAGGGCGTGTTCATGGAAGCCAAGCCCTTCTCTATCGGCTTCCGCATCGAACATCCGCAGTCGCTGATCGACCGCGCGCGCTTCGGTCCCAACGCCGGCCACCCCATCCTGGGCGCGGCGGACTACAAGCTGGTGCACCATGCCAGCAACGGACGCTCGGTCTACAGCTTTTGCATGTGCCCGGGCGGCACGGTGGTGGCAGCCACCTCCGAACCCGACCGTGTCGTCACCAACGGCATGAGCCAGTACTCACGTAACGAGCGCAATGCCAACGCGGGCATCGTGGTCGGGATCTCGCCCGAGGTCGATTACCCCGAACATGTGCTGGCGGGCGTGGACTTCCAGCGCAAATGGGAATCCCAGGCCTTTGAGCTGGGCGGCCGCAACTACAGCGCGCCAGGCCAGTTGGTCGGCGACTTCATCGCCGGCAAGGCATCGACCGAATTCGGCTCCGTGCTGCCGTCATACACGCCGGGCGTGCACCTGACCGACCTGGCCACCGCGCTCCCCGAATTCGCCATCACTGCCATCCGCGAGGCGCTGCCCGTCTTCGACAAGACCATCAAGGGTTTCGGCATGCACGACGCGGTGCTGACCGGCGTCGAAACCCGCACCTCATCGCCCATCCGCATCAAGCGCGACAACGAAACCTTGCAGAGCCTCAACACCCAGGGACTGTTCCCGGCGGGTGAAGGCGCGGGCTACGCCGGCGGCATCCTGTCGGCGGGCGTGGACGGCATCAAGATCGCCGAGGCGGTGGCCTTGAGCATCATGAGCCGGCAGGCGTAAACAGTCGCACCTGCGGCGCCCGGGTTGAAGTGCCTGTGGCCGTCGCCAGGCCGGAGGTCGTTCTCAATCCAGCTTGGGATCAGGAAACGGCAGCTTATCCTGGGAAACGCTGGGCTGCGCTTTCCACTTGCCGTCCTGCTTGTAGAAATCCATCTGGTTCTCGCTGACCGCGGCCCCCAGGGTCACCGCGACCGTGCAGGCGACCTGGCCCGGATACGTGGCCTCCACCGCCGGGATGCAGGTTCCGAGCTTGACCTTGGACGGCCGGGGCATGCCCGTGTCCGCCAGCATGTCGACGATCGCATCCGTCGCTTCGGGAATGGAAGGCAGGACCAGATCCTGGGCCCGGGCCATGCCGCCCATTCCCAACAATGCAACCATCGACGCCACGGAAATCAAGGGCTTGAACATGCGCCAGCTCCATCAGAATTGAGACTCGCGGAGCTTAAAGGAAGCGCCCCTTTGTCACCGTAACAGAGCGCTACGCGTCTATTCCTAAGGCAGCATCCGAGGGTTGTAGACCACTTCCCACAAATGCCCGTCCGGATCCATGAAGTAGCCCGCGTAGCCGCCATAGAAGGTATCGCCTGCGGCCTTGACCACGGGTAAGCAACGCCTCAGTAATCCCTGGCCTCGTCGAACCAGCGCTGCGTCTGCGCTTCGCTTACTCCCAGCCGTTCGACCTGGGCAAGCTGGCTGAACTGCCACACCGCCTCGCCTATGTCTTCGCGCTCGCTGGTCTCGATCCCCTTCATGCTGTTGAAGTGGCGGGTAAAGACAGAGATTGCGGCTTGGACCTCAACGGTATTGTTTGCGCTTTCCAGCGCCGACCTGGCCGTGTCGTAGGCCGTATTCGCCGACTTCGCCATGCGGCTGTTCCAGCCCGAGAAAGGCCGGCCGTATTCGCTTTGCCACCACTCCCGCTTGCGCAGCTGGGAGACGGAGTTGTAACCGCCCCATGCGCGGACCTTCTCCCTTGCCTTCATCTGCGCCTTCAAGCGCTTGCCCGCGGCTTCGTCGACGTTGTAGGCGATGAACCTGTCCAGCGCGGGCCAACTGGCCAGTTCCGGCAAGCCATCCAGATCGGGCGTGAATCGGATCTCCAGACTAGTCAGGCGCGGCAGGCGGGCAAGCGCCTCCCAACCGCTGAAGCCGCCCCAGAGCGACAGGCTCTCCAACTCCGGAAAGCGATCGATTCCCTGCAGCGAAATGGGCTGCCCCAGCGGCGCGCCATGCAGCGCCAGCGCGCGCACGCCCCGCAGCGGGCCGAGATCGGGCAAGGCGTAAGACGCCACGCCAGTCCGGCGCCCCAGCGCCGGCCGCAGCGACAGCATATCGGGCAGTTCGCCCGCCACGGCAATGTGCGTCAGGTCGCCAAACAACTCCAGGTCACGGACCTGAGGCAACCTGGCTTCAAGATGCCCCGACACCTGGTCCAGCCGGATGCGCAGCGTCTGGATTCTTGCCGCGCCCGCGTCGATGGCGCGCCTGCCTGAGTATGCCGGCGCCCAGCTGAACTGCTCGATTTCGCGGCCCTGCGACCAGCCGAAAAAACCGCTGTCGTTGCCGTAATAATCGATATGCCGCGGCCACGGCGAGCCGGCAGGCGTGGAGAACGGTTCAAATGCAGCCCAGTTGATGGCCTCGTCGCCAGCCACGTGCAGATCAGCCTTCTTGCCCATGCTGGCCGGGCCGATGATCAGATTGCCGCGCCCTGCTTCGCGTGCGAAGACGTGGCTGCCCGCCGCGGTCAGGCTCACCTGATAATGCCCTGCCTCGCTCACCGAGCCCGCGGGATCGCCGGACACGTCTATGGGTACGGACATGCAACTCTCCTTTTGCTTGGCGGGATCCACTGATGGCGGTTCCGCCGATTCATTGACGCCTACGCAGGCTCGCCGTCCACGCGGAAGAACAGCGCAGTCTGCCCCTTCAGGCCGCCATCCAGGAACTCGAACTCGACGCGCCTGCCCGGTTCAACCACGTCGCCCAGGTATTCGACCCGATACATCACGCCGCCGATGCGGTAGTTGTGGACCAGCGAGACGATCGAGGAGTTGGGGCTGCGCAATCGATAGACCACGGCCTCTTCGACCACGCCCCGCACGCCATGTTTGTACAGCCCCCGCTGCAGTTTGCGGCTGCGCATGCCAAACAGCATTCCCAGGATTGCAAAGATCGCTGCGACGAACAGCAGCGGCGGCAGAAACAGCCCCCCCACCAGCGGCACAAGGGCAAAGATCAGCATGAACTTGCGCGCGTCCAACTCTTCCCTGCGCACGGCCGCACGGTCGGCATCGCTGATTTCCTCGACAGCGACCAGGGATTCCGCGCTCATGGGGTACTCCACCCGCAACAGCACGGGAGGCGAGTCTGGCTGCAAGGTCAGCAGGTGCAGGCGCACGGGCAGATTTGTCAGACCCACGGCCGTCGCGGGCCCGTGTCCGCTACGAGTGTCGCTGGCGATCTCGTTCCAGAACGGCAGGGCGGCGTCCACGCGCTGCTCGCCGAATCCGTAGCACACGCCCGGCGTCGAGGAAGCCGGACCAAATGACGTCAGCCGGCCTGAAACGATCTGCTTGGCCAGCCGCCCCTTCAGCGCCCGGTCGAGGCTGCGCCAGCCTGGCGGCATGCGCAGCAGCTTGCGTCCGAAAAACACCGCCAGCGCTCCCATCACCGCAATGCCCGCCAGCAGCACCGCGCCCACGCCGACGTCCAGCGCGCGCCACTCGGACAGACCAAGCACGACAAAGGTCAACACGGAAAGCGCCAGCAGCAGCACCACGAAGACGCCGAACACGGCCATCAACAGTCTGCCGCGGGAGCATCTGCGCAGCAGCAGGATGTCATCCTCGGTGAGCGGGGCATCCTCGATTTGCAGGGTCTGGCTCATGCGGTGGTCGTCGCCTCCCGGGCTCAATAGGTTCCGATGGGAACCTCGATCTTCAGCGGCGCGCCGCCCTTGGCCGGACGCAGGCTGTACGTGTACAGGCCGCCATCGTCATCAGCCAGCGTCGAATCCTTGCGCTCCACCGCGTAGCGCTGTCCATCGATTTCCAGCGAGCGGGCGGCGACGGCGTCGGCATGGTCGGGGACCAGCAGACCGCCCACGCCGTCGCCAGCATCGGCGAACTCGTAGTCGCGCAACTCGCCATCCACGCGCAGCAATTGCACCCGCGGCCGGTAAGGCGCCGCGTCCAGGTTCCAGCCATTGGTCAGATCGGTGATCCAGGGGCCCGGAATGTCGTACACGCTGCCCAGTTGCTCTTCCGACACTTCCGGCCCTTCCACCACCAGGCAGCACACCACCTTCCCCGCGCGGGAGTCGTACACCGCCCAGTTGCTGCCGATGGCCGCCACGCCGGGCAGCATCGAGAAATGGAATTGCCGGTTGAACTGGCTATCCGACACCTGGCGCCAGCCTCCAATATTGGGCGCGGCCGCAGGCGGTTGCGCCTGGCTGGCCGTTGCCATCAGGACGCCTGCGGCCAGGGCGCCTGCTCGGAACAATAAACGGTTCATCTCGGTGCCTGTCGTGGGCTTGTTGGGATCAGCGGACTTGGGCCTTGCGCCGGCATAGTACCAGTGCCGGCGCGGCGATCATGGCCTGCGCGCCGCCGCCCTGCCGGCTGCGAGCAAACTTCGCTACTATCGACGCATGGCTCATCTCGTTCCCCCCTCAATCGCCCCCCAGGTCGCAGCGGCCAGCAGCCTCATCGAACGGCATCTGGGCGCTGGCCTTGTCGCCATCCATCTGTTCGGCTCCGCCGTGGACGGCGGGCTGCAGCCCCATAGCGATATCGACCTGCTCGTTACCGTGACCCAGCCGCCGGACGAAGCCGTGCTGCGCGCGCTGGCCGCGGCGCTATTGGCGATCTCCGCGCCGCCCGGCTCATCACCCGATTTGCGCGCGCTCGAAGTCACCGTGCTGGCGCTGGAACACGTCGTGCCTTGGCGCCACCCGGCCAGACGCGAACTCCAGTTCGGCGAATGGCTGCGGACCGATCTGATGGCGGGCGTCGTGGAACCGCCCATGATGGACCACGATCTGGCCATACTGCTCACCAAGGTCCGTGGACACAGCATTCCCATCTTGGGGCCGCAGGCCGATCAGTTGCTCCAGGCCGTCCCCCGCGAAGACCTGAGGCGGGCGCTACTGGACACTGTCGCGCAGTGGAACACGCCCGAGGACTGGGCCGGCGATGAAAAGCACATCATCCTCGCGCTGGCGCGCATCTGGTACACGGCCGTCTCCGGGGGCATCGCATCCAAGGACCAGGCGGCGGCATGGCTGCTCGAGAGGTTGGAAGCGCCCTACCGCCCCGTCCTCGCCAAGGCGCGCGCGATCTATCTGGGACAGGAAGAAGACGACCTGGCGCAACGGCACGATGCCGAAACCGCAGCGTTCATTGCCCACGCCCGCGCCACTATTGAAGGACTGGCCGGCAGCCGATAACCCGGGGACACGTGAACGGCCTGCTTGCCTGCGCGGATGCAGCGGGCAGCCTTTCAGCCATCACGGCTTCAGGTCGATTTCCATGCGCACGAAATCGCCGCGATACGTCACTTCGCCCAGGTAGATGACGCGGCGGTCCGGCCCGGTGAATACGCGCCGGACTTCCGCCACGGGCGCGTTCACGTTGATGCCCAAATGCCGCGCCACCTCGACGTCAGCGGTCGAAATGGTCAGCACCTGACGGGCAGAGACAATATCCACCGAGGACATCCCCATCAGAATGGGAATGACGGTCTCCTTGCGAAAGCGCGCAGGGTGCTTGGCAAAGATGGCGGCGTCCAGGTAGATGTTGATGACGCAATACGGCTGCCCGTTGCGGGCATGGATGCGCCGCATGAACACGTACTTTTCCGCGGCGACGCCGTCCGACTCGTTCAGCAACGGCGTGCGCGTGGACTCGTCGATATTGAGTATGGTCGGGTGCGTATCCCGATAGACGCTGGACAGGTTCTCGAGCGTGGTCTCGACACGGAACCAACGGTTGTCCTGGGGCGCTCCCGTCACGAAGGTGCCGCGCCCCCGCTGCGGTGAAAGCAGTCCGTCGCGGGTAAGCCTTTCGATTGCCTGGCGCACCGTGACCTTGGCCACGTGGAACTCCTCTGCCAGCGCGTCGAGCGAGGGCAATTTTTCGCCGTTCTTCCACACACCCTTCAGGATCCGCTGCCGGAACAGATCCGAAAGTTGAACGTAGAGAGGGGCTTGGGCGGTGTCGAGAATCATGGCGTCAAAGTGTCCGCGACTATATCACGCGCTTGCGGCCGGGCAGCGCCGCGCGCGTCTTCCAGGATCAGCGCGGCGCCCTTCTCGCCGATCATGATCGCGGCGGCGTTGGTGTTCGTCGACACCATGCGGGGCATGACCGAAGCGTCGACGACGCGCAAGCGCTCCACCCCGCGCACGCGCAAGCGCGCGTCGACCACCGACCCGGCGTCGCCGCCCATGCGGCAGGTGCCGGCAGGATGGAACACCGTGCCGCCCTTGTCGCGCGCGAATTGCTCCAGCGCGGCGGCTGTCGTGACATCGTTTCCCGGCAGGTACTCAACTCCGGTTACCAGGTCGCGGAACGACGGCTGGGCATAGATGTCGCGCAACATGCGCAAGCCCGCGACCAAGACCTTCGCATCGCGCGGTTCGGTCAGGTAGTTCGAGACGATGCGCGGCGATGCGAACGGATCCGTGCCCACGATCTCGACGGTGCCGCGCGAATCGGGCCTGCATTGCGTCGCCGACGCGGAAAAGCCGGAAAACCGGTGCAGCGCGTCGCCTGGCTTGTCCACGGATAGCGGCATGACATTGAAAAGTATGTCCGCACGGCCGCCCACCGCGTGCTCGGTCGCCGCCAGCCCGCCTACCTGGCCCGCGCCCACCGTGAGCGGTCCCCTGCCCTGGAACAGCCACTGCGCCCCCATGCCTGCGAGGCTGAACGGATTGCGCACCGCGTCGTTGAGCGACATGCGCCGTTTAAGCTTGACGATCACGCGCGCCTGGTAATGATCTTGCAGGTTGCGGCCGACTTCCGGCGAATGCGCGGCGACGGCGATGCCGTGCCTGGCAAGCAGCGCTGCGTCGCCCACGCCCGAAAGCTGCAGTACCTGGGGCGATTGCAGCGCACCCGCAGCAAGTACCACCTCGACATCCGCCATCGCGCGCTTCAAATGGCCCTCTTGCACCCACTCCACGCCCAGCGCCCGGCCGCTTTCGATAAGGATGCGCGTGACATGGGCGCCGGTCTCGATCACCAGGTTCGGACGCGACCTGACCGGATAAAGAAACGCGGTCGCGGCGTCGCAACGCCAACGGCTGCCCAGCGTCAGCTGGTAGGGACCCACGCCCTCCGATTCGGCGCCGTTGAAGTCGTCATTGCGCCGGCAGCCGGCCTCGACTGCCGCTTCCACCCAAGCAGCCGTGTAAGGATGTTCATTGCGCAGGTTGGAGACACGGAGTTCACCGGAAGCGCCGTGATACTCGGACTCGCCCCCGTCGTAGCGCTCGGATTTCTTGAAGTACGGCAGTACGTCCCGATAGGCCCATCCCGTTGCGCCCAGATCGGCCCAGTCGTCGTAGTCCTCATGCTGACCACGGATGTACAACAAGCCGTTGATCACGCTTGAACCGCCCAACGCCTTGCCGCGCGGCCACAGGATGGCGCGATTGCCGGTTTCGGCCTGGGCTTCGACCGGGAACAGCCGAGCAAACCGCGGATCGTAAATGGTCTTGAAGTAGCCCACCGGCAGCTTGAGCCAGAAATTGTGCGCAGCCGCGCCCGCCTCCAGCAGCAGCACGCGCACCGCAGGATCGCGGCTGAGCCGGTTGGCCAGCACGCATCCGGCGGAGCCGCCGCCGACGACGATGTAATCAAAGCCCGCGCCAGCCGGAATGCTCATGCCTTGATCGCCTCCAGATAGGCCGAGGGATCGAAGTAGCGCGAAGCGGGAACCGGATTCGGAATATTCCCGGCCTGCGCGAAGAAATCGGTCACCTGCTGCAGCCAGCGTGTCACTGAGCCGTCCTCGTACTTGGTGCGCCATTCCGCCGTGGAGAAATACTTGGCCTGCTTGAACTGCGCCTTGAACTCGGCCAGCGGCACGTCCTTGTATTGCGTCTTCTGCAGCGTCTCCACCGCCGCGTCCGGAGTTTTTACGATTGCATCGTTGGCCTCGCCCCAGGCAGCGATGAGGCTGCGGATGGCCGGCTTCTGGGCCTCGTAGAAATCGTTCCTGGCCGCCCATCCGCCCATGATCGCCGCCTCCGGATAGAACGCGGACGCGTCGATCAGCATGCGCGCACTGGACACCTTGGACCGGACGATCGTGTCAAACGGAACCCAGAGCGCAACCGCGCTGACCGCGCCGGACACGAACGAGGTAACGGCATCGGCCATGCGCTGGTTGACGATCTGCACGTCCTTGCCCGGATCGAGCTTGGCGGCGCGCAAGGCCCGGTCCAGGAACACATGGGCGGTCGTACCCGTGGTCGTGGAGATCTGCTTGCCCTTCAGATCGGCCACGGTCTTGATCGACTCGTCGCGGACCCAAAGCTGGGCAGTACCGTACTCGATGTCGTTCACAAGAAAAACCTTGCCCTGCCCGCGCGCTGGAAAGTTCGACACAACCGCGCCGGTGGCCAGCACATCCAGGCTGCCGCCTATCATGGCCTGGAAGATCTCCAGCCCCGTGGTGAAGACAATGGGCTCCAGTTCCAAACCATGCTTGGCGTAGCTGCCCATCTGCAAGCCCAGCCACAGGTGGCCGTCGACGGCGGGCGTATGCAAGTAGCCTACGCGCAGTTTCTTGCGCGCCTGGCCGATGGCAGGCGCCGCGATTGCTGCGATGGAAGCGGCCATGCCGGCCTTGAGTAGGGTTCTGCGGTCGAGTTTCATGGAGTCTCCTTGTGGTGGGGCTGCTGACGCTGGCTCAATCCGTCGGGCGCACGGATTGGCGGGCCTGGGCTTCGTACTCGAACATGACCAGCTCCCGTATCTCGCGGCTCAACTCGACGAAGCGAGGGTCCTCGTGGACCCGCTCCGAACGGGGGTAGCCGAAAGGCACCTCTATCACCTTCCGGACCTTTGAAGGCCGGGCGGTGACCACGACGATCTTTGACGACAGGTAGACGGCTTCCTCCACCGAGTGGGTGATCAGCATCACCGTCTTGCCTTCGGTCTGCAACACTTCGAGCAGCAGGTCCTGCATGGCGGTCCGGGTCTGCGCATCCAGCGCGCCGAAGGGCTCGTCCATCAACAGGAACTGGGGCTTGACGGCGTAGGCGCGCGCAATCGCCAGCCGCTGCCGCATGCCGCCGGACAGATGCTTCGGAAAGTGATCGGCGAAGTCGCTCAGGCCCATCAGCTTCATGTAGCGCTGGCAGATCTCGGCGCGCTCCCGCGGGCTCGTCTTGTTGGCCGCGAGCTTCATGCCGAACTCGATGTTGCCGCGCACCGTCAGCCACGGGAACACGCCGTATTCCTGGAAGATCACGCCGCGGTCGGGCCCGGGCGCCGTGATGGGCCGGCCGTCCAGCGTCACGGAGCCGGCGGTGGGTTGCACAAACCCGCCGACGATATTCATCAAGGTCGTCTTGCCGCAGCCTGAAGGGCCGATGATGGAGACGAACTCCCCATCCCGGATGTCCAGGGTCACGCCATCCACCACCCTCATCGGGCCTGTGGCCGTGGGAAAGTCCACGGTGACGTTATCGAACCTGATCCTGACTTCCGGTTCCTGGGAAGGCTTAGGCGTAGCGGTGTCCACGCTGCGCAGTTGAGTGCTGATGGTCATGGTCTTGTATGTCCGGAACGGTCTCAGGCGATGCGGTCTTGCCACGCGACCAGGCGCCGGCTCACGGCCCGCAGCGCCAGGTCCATCAGCATGGCGATGAGGCCGATGCAGATGATCCCCACGTAGATCACGTCCAGCTGGAAGAACGACGATGCATTCTGGATAAGCGCCCCGAGCCCCTGCTGGGCCGCGATGAGCTCGGACGCCACCAGCGTGGCCCAGGCCACGCCCAACGCCACTCGGATGGCCGTCAGGATGTGCGGCACGGTAAGCGGCACGATGACCTTGGCGAAGATCTCCACGTCGTTGGCCCCCAGCGTGCGGGCGACGCGCACGAAGATCGGGCTGATCTGGGCGATGCCTTCGTACATCACGATGACGCCCGCAAAGAACGAGGCGTAGAACAGGATGACGGTCTTGGCCGATTCGCCGATGCCGAAATAGACGATCACCAGCGGAATCAACGCGATCGGCGGGAGCGCGCGAAAGAAGTTGATGACGGGATCGATGAAGACCCGCAGCCCGCGATACCAGCCCAGGCAAAAACCCACAGGCACTGCCACCAGGATGCCCAGCGCGACGCCCGTGAAGACGCGCCGGGCCGACATCCAGATGTCCAGCCACAGGCGGTCCTTGGAGAGCTCGATGAACTTTTCGACGACCGCGGCCGGCGAAGGCACAAGCGCGGGGCTGACGAGTCCGCTGGCGCGCACCGCCAGCCACAGCAAGAGGATGCATAGCCATGGCGCCGCGATGAGCAGCGGGCGCGAGATGAAGGACGGAAGGCGCATGGTGTGTATAGAGGGTTAGACCTGAGTTGCAATCCGTAAGTGCTAAACATACTATAGACCAGCACTTAATATCTTCATGCCATGACAAACCCTAATACGACTCAAGCCTGGTCCATCAAACCATTCACGCTGACGCGTATCGAGGCCTACGTCCTGCGATGGCCGGTCAAGCGTCCGGTACAAACCTCGTTCGGCACCATGCATGACCGCCCCGCCCTGCTCGTGCGGGTAGAGGACACGGATGGCGCAGTGGGCTGGGGCGAGGTCTGGTGCAACTTTCCCGGCTGCGGCGCGGAACACCGCGCCCGTCTGCTTGAAACCGTTGTCGCGCCGCTGGTCGTCGGTCAGCCTTACGCCTCGGCCCAAGCCGCGTTTGCCCACATGAGCGCGCGCACCGCGGTGCTCGCCATCCAGTCGGGCGAACCTGGCCCCACCGCACAGGTGATCGCCGGCATCGACCTGGCCTTGTGGGACATGCTGTCGCGCCGGGCGGGTGAGCCGCTATGGCAATTCCTGGGCGGCGTCTCGGACGTGATCCGCGTCTATGCAAGCGGCATCAACCCTGACCGCCCCGAAGATACGGTGCTCGCAAAACACGCGGAGGGCTATCGCGCTTTCAAGCTCAAGGTGGGCTTTGGCGAAGAGCGGGACCTCGCCAATGTCAGAACGGTGCACGCCCGGCTGCCTTCGGGCAACGAGCTCATGCTGGACGCCAATCAGGCCTGGGATCTGGCGGGTGCGCAGCGCATGGCCAGCCACTTCAGCGAGTTCGCGCCGCGCTGGCTGGAAGAGCCGCTGCGCGCGGATCGCCCACTATCGGAATGGGCGCAGTTGGCTGCTCAAACGGACATCCCCCTGGCAGCCGGGGAGAACCTCATTGGTTCAGATGCCTTCGAGACCATGATCAATAGCAGGACGCTTAAGGTCGTGCAGCCGGATCTGGCCAAATGGGGCGGCATATCCGGCTGCCTGCCCGTCATCGACAGGATTCACGAGGCTGGACTGCGCTACTGTCCGCATTTCCTTGGCGCGGGTGTCGGCCAGCTTGCGTCGGCGCACATTCTGGCGGCGCGAGGACGAGCCGGCGGCATGCTTGAAATCGATGCCAACGAGAACCCGCTGCGCGCGGCCCTCAGCCCGGCGTTGGGCGTCATCATCGAAGGAGAGGCCAAGCTCGGAAACGCGGCGGGCCTGGGCGTGGAGCCGGATCTCGCGCAATTGCGCGAGATCTGTGGTTTACGTTCATAACATCCCAGAAAGAAGGCCCGCAATTGTCCTGGCTGTAGGGTCAACAGGCCTTGACGTCAGCCGGCCGCGCTTGTCGCAAGACGCATCTGGAGAAAATCGAGGAATACCTGGACCTTTTTGGAGTGCCTGCGATTCGGTAGATACGCCGCATGGACGCACACACTCTGCTCTTGAGGATTGACCTCGTAGTCCTCGAAGAACCGGCGCAGCCGCCCGGCCCGCACGTCCTCCCGGATCAGCCATTCCGCCAGCAACGCGATGCCCTGTCCATCCAGCACAGCTTCGCGCAGCATGTCCGAGTTGTTGGCGGCCAGACGCCCCTGCACCTCCACATGCTGCACCTTGTCATCGCCCCGAAGAAACGACCAGCGCTGCGGCCCGGCCTGGTGGGCGAATCGCAGACAGTCGTGCTGTGTCAATTCCTCCGGCGCAGTGGGCGTGCCGTGCCGCTCCAGGTATTCGTGGCTGGCCACCACATAGCGCCGATGCTCGGCCAATTTGCGCACGATCAATTGCGGCTGCAAGTCCGGTGTGCCAATGCGGACGGCGACATCGATCCGCTCCGCCGCCAGGTCCACATACGCATCGGATAGCACCAGATCCAGTGACACGCGCGGATTCTCGCGCAGGAAACCCGAGATATAGGGTCCCAGGCACAAGCGCGCGAAGGTCACAGGCAAGGAAACTCGCAAGGGTCCGACCGCGACCGCGCCAACGTCCGACACGCTGCCGTCGGCCTCCTCCAGATCCGACACAACCCTGGACACCTGCTCCAGGTAAGTCACTCCTGCGTCGGTCAACGTTACCCGGCGCGTCGACCGGGTCAGCAGCGCGGTACCGAGAGACGCCTCCAAGGTATCGATCAGCCGCGTGACGGAAGACGTGGCGACCCCCAGGCGCCGCGCGGTTCTGGAGAATCCTCCTGACTCGGCCACGTCCAGGAAGACGCGCAAGGCTTGCAGTTTATCCATGGTTATCTTTGCGAAATACGCAATCCTACGTTGCGATACAGACCGATTCATTGATTTTTACGCAAAGACTAATCTGGCGTTCCTCTCAACGCAAGGAGCCACGCCGTGAAATCCCTGTGCATCGGCGATTCTCTCGTCAGCGGTGCGCAACCGCCCGCGGCGTTCCTGCAAGCCCTTCAACAGGCCGCCGTGGCGGCCGCCAACTGAGCCCCTGGAACACACCAATATGCCTTCCACGCAAATTACCGCCGCCGCCAAGGATCAGGATCCAGCCCCCCAATCGGGGCTGCCACTACGCTTGACCTTCATGCTGGCCGGCAGCGCCGGCCTGTCGGTCGCATCCCTGTACTACAGCCAGCCCATGCTGGGAGTGCTGGCGCCGGACATCGGCGCCTCTCCCCAGTCAGTCGGACTGCTGCCAACACTGACCCAGTTGGGCTATGCCCTGGGCATCCTCTTCCTGGCGCCGCTGGGTGACCGGCATGACCGGCGCAGGATCATCCTCACCAAGGCCGCCATCCTGTTCGCCGCGCTGCTGCTCGCGGCCCTGTCGCCCTCTTTGCCGACGCTGCTGGCCGCCAGCCTGGCCGTCGGCGTGTCCGCAACGATGGCACAGGACATCGTTCCGGCAGCCGCAACATTGGCGCCAGCCGCGCATCGCGGCAAAATCGTCGGCACGGTGATGACAGGCCTGCTGCTGGGCATCCTGCTGTCCCGGGTAGTCAGCGGCTTCGTTGCCGAGAACTGGGGTTGGCGCGCCATGTTCGCGGCCGCCGCCGCCAGCATCGCGCTCGTAGGCCTGGCCGCAAAGCGCCAGCTCCCGCGCTTCGAAGCCAGCACGCAACTGCCTTACTTTGCGCTGCTGCGATCGCTGGCCGCGCTATGGCAGCAACATGCCGCACTACGTCGCGCCACTTGGGCCCAAGGCCTGCTGTCGATCGGCTTCAGCGCCTTCTGGTCCACCCTGGCCGTCATGCTGCATGGCGAACCCTTCAACCTGGGCGCAGCCGCCGCCGGCGCCTTCGGACTGGCCGGCGCGGCAGGGGCCATGGCCGCTCCCATCGCCGGACGCATCGCCGACCGCCACGGCGCCGCGCTAGTCACCCGCCTGGGCGCAGCTCTGGTCGTCGTGTCCTTCGCCGTGATGGGTTTGACCCCGTTCCTGGCGCCCGGCGCGCAGCTGGGATTGCTGGTCGCCAGCGCCATCGGCTTCGACCTGGGCATACAGGCAGCGCTGATCGCGCACCAAACCATCATCTACGGTATCGATGCGAACGCCCGCAGCCGGCTCAACGCGGTGCTGTTCACCGGCATGTTCATCGGAATGGCCGTCGGGTCGGCGTTGGCAGCCTTGCTGTATGCACAGTTCGGATGGATGGCGGTGACGATGCTGTCCACTGCCACGGCGCTCGGAGCATTCTTGGTGCGATTGAGGGGATGACGGCAGCGCTTTCATCTCCCAACTCAAAATGAAAGAGGCGCCGAAGCGCCTCTTTCATTCACCGCACGACAACAGCGGGATCACTCCCACTCAATCGTCGCAGGCGGCTTGCTCGACACGTCGTAAACAACGCGATTAATGCCACGCACCTCATTGATGATCCGCGACGACACCCGCGCCAGCAGCGGATGCGGCAGCGGCGCCCAATCGGCGGTCATGAAGTCGAAGGTCTGCACCGCACGCAACGCCACCACGTATTCGTAGGTGCGCCCATCGCCCATCACCCCCACCGACTTCACCGGCAGGAACACGGCAAACGCTTGCGAGGTCAGCTCGTACCAGGTCAGGCCGCTGGCCTCGTCCTTGGTGTTGCGCAGCTCTTCGATGAAGATCGCATCGGCGCGGCGCAGCAGTTCGGCGTACTCATGCTTCACTTCGCCCAGGATGCGCACGCCCAGGCCAGGGCCGGGGAACGGGTGGCGGTAGACCATCTGCGGCGGCAGACCCAGGGCCACGCCGAGTTCGCGGACTTCGTCCTTGAACAGTTCGCGCAGCGGCTCCAGCAGTTGCAGGTTCAGCGTGTCCGGCAGGCCGCCCACGTTGTGGTGCGACTTGATGGAGGTGGCCTTGCCGGTCTTGGCGCCAGCGGATTCGATGACGTCGGGGTAGATCGTGCCCTGGGCCAGCCACTTGGCGCTCTTCTGCTTGCCCGCCTGTTCCTGGAACACTTCGACGAATTCACGGCCGATGATCTTGCGCTTGGCTTCGGGGTCGGCCACGCCGGCCAGCTTGCCCATGAATTGGGCAGTGGCGTCGACGTGGATGATCTTCACGCCCATGTTTTCAGCGAAGGTCTGCATGACCTGCTTGCCTTCGTCCAGGCGCAAGAGGCCGTGGTCGACGAACACGCAGGTGAGCTGGTCGCCGATGGCCTTGTGGATCAGCGCTGCGGCGACCGAGGAGTCCACGCCGCCGGACAGGCCCAGGATGACTTCGTCCGTGCCGACCTGCTCGCGGATGCGGGCGACGGCTTCGGCCACGTAGTCGGGCATGTTCCAGTCGCCTTCGCAGCCGCAGATCTCGTTGACGAAGCGGGCCAGCATGGCCTTGCCCTGGACGGTGTGCGTGACTTCGGGATGGAACTGGACGGCGTAGAACTTGCGGTCTTCGTCGGCCATGCCGGCGATGGGGCAGGACGGCGTGGAAGCCATCAGCTTGAAGCCCGGGGGCAGCTCGGTGACCTTGTCGCCGTGGCTCATCCAGACCTTGAGCATGCCGTGGCCTTCGGCCGTGGAAAAGTCTTCCAGGCCTTCCAGCAGCTTGGTGTGGCCGTGGGCGCGGACTTCGGCGTAGCCGAATTCGCGGTGGTCGGAATAGCTGACCACACCGCCCAACTGCTGCGCCATGGACTGCATGCCGTAGCAGATGCCGAGCACGGGCACGCCCAGTTCGAACACCGCATGCGGCACGCGCATGGAGCCTTCTTCGTAGGCGGAAGCGTGGCTGCCGGACAGGATGATGCCCTTCAGGCCTTGCGCCATCTGGTCGCGCACGAAGGCGTCGTCGACGTCGCCGGGGTGCACTTCGGAGTAGACGCCGGCTTCGCGGACGCGGCGGGCGATCAGCTGGGTGACTTGCGAACCGTAGTCGAGAATGAGGATGCGCTGGTGCATGGAGACTCTACCGGTAAAGAATAAAACCGCAGTAAATAAAACCGCACCGGCAGAACCGCTGATTCAGGTTGCGGTTCTGCCGGTGCGCGATGCATGACATTGTAGTTGACTGTACGGATCAGTCGGCGCGGTAGTTGGGCGCTTCCTTGGTGATCTGTACGTCGTGCACGTGGGACTCGCGCACGCCCGCGGAGGTGATCTCCACGAATTCGGTCTTGGTGCGCATGTCGTCGATGGTGGCGCAGCCGCAGTAGCCCATCGAGGCGCGGATGCCGCCGACCAGTTGGTAAATGATGGCCAGCACGCTGCCCTTGTAGGGGACACGGCCTTCGATGCCTTCGGGAACCAGCTTGTCGGCGTTGTTGGACGGATCCTGGAAGTAACGGTCGGCGGAGCCGTCCGTCATGGCGCCCAGGCTGCCCATGCCGCGGTAGGACTTGTACGAACGGCCCTGGAACAGCACGACTTCGCCAGGAGCTTCTTCGGTGCCGGCGAACATGCCGCCCATCATGCAGGCGAAAGCGCCGGCCGCCAGGGCCTTGGCAACGTCGCCCGAATAACGGATACCGCCGTCGGCGATCAGGGGCACGCCCGTGCCTTCCAGCGCCTTGGCGACTTCGGAGATGGCATGGATCTGCGGCACGCCCACGCCCGCGACGATGCGGGTGGTGCAGATGGAGCCCGGCCCGATGCCGACCTTGACGCCGTCGGCGCCGTACTCGACCAGCGCGCGCGCGGCGGCGGCGGTGGCGATGTTGCCGCCGATGACTTCAACCTTGGGGTAGTTCTGCTTGACCCAGCGCACGCCTTCCAGCACGCCCTTGGAATGGCCGTGGGCGGTGTCGACGATCAGGACGTCAACGCCAGCCGCAACCAGCTTTTCCACGCGTTCTTCGGTGCCGGCGCCCACGCCCACAGCCGCGCCCACGCGCAGCTGGCCCTGGGCGTCCTTGCTGGCCATCGGGTGTTCGGTGTTCTTGACGATGTCCTTGACGGTGGCCAGGCCACGCAGTTCAAAGCCGTCGTTGACGATCAGCACTCGCTCCAGGCGGTGCTTGTGCATCAGGGACTGCGCCTCTTCCAGCGTGGCGCCTTCCTTCATGGTGACCAGGCGTTCCTGCGGCGTCATGATGTTGCGCAGGGGCTGGTCCAGGTTTTCTTCGAAGCGCAGGTCGCGGTTGGTGACGATGCCGACCAGCTTGCGTCCTTCGACCACCGGCAGGCCCGAGATGCCATGCTGGCGCTGCAACGCGATGGCGTCGCGCACCTTCATTTGCGGGGTGACCGTGACCGGATCGATAACGATGCCGAATTCATGGCGCTTGACGCGGGCGACCTCGCGGGCCTGGGCTTCAGCCGACAGATTCTTGTGGATGATCCCGATGCCGCCCTCTTGCGCCATGGCGATGGCCAGGCGCGATTCGGTCACGGTGTCCATGGCGGCGGACACGAGCGGGATGTTCAGGGTGATGTTGCGAGTGAGGCGCGTAGCCAGGGAAGTGTCGCGAGGCAGGACCTCGGAATACGCAGGCACCAGCAACACATCGTCGAAGGTGAGCGCTTTTTGTACGAGACGCATGGGTAACTCCGGGCGCAAAGCAAGATTATACGCCGCTTGCGTGTTTTGCCTAGGTGTTGACCCTAGGTTCTCGGGGATATTTCTGCGCCGCGAAGCAGACTGCCGGCATCTCGCAATATTTTTACCCGGATGTATTGACGAATATTTTTATCCGGATCATAATTTGCCTGCAATTTTCACCCGGACAAAATAATGAATCAACCCTCCGCACCCCACCCCACCGACCCGCACACCGCCTTCGCCGGCCACCGCATGCTTGCCGCCGGCGCCCTGGCCGACGTGGCGCTCGCCGTGAAACGGGCCATGGATGCTGGCAGCGACGCCGCCATCCTGGTGTTCGACGATCAGACCGGCAAGCAGGTCGACCTGGACCTGAGAGGCGACGATGCCGCCGTTGCGCAACGCCACGGCGCCCGGGCCGAGCTCCCGGCCTCCGATACCCCTGCCGAAGCGGCAGCCGACGAGGCGCAACCGCGCGGCCGGGGCCGTCCCAAGCTGGGCGTGGTGGCGCGCGAAGTGACCCTGCTGCCCCGCCACTGGGACTGGCTGGGCGCGCAGCCCGGCGGCGCTTCGGTCGCCCTGCGCAAGCTGGTGGAACAGGCGCGCCGCGACAACGAGGCGCAGGACCGCCGGCGCGAACGCCAGGAGGCTGCCTACCGCTTCATGTCCAGCATGGGCGGGAACCTGCCAGGTTTCGAGGAAGCGACGCGGGCGCTGTATGCCGGCGACCGTGAACGTTTTGCGCGGCAGATCGCGGCCTGGCCCGAAGATGTGCGCGGCTACGCCATGCAATTGGCGTGGCACGGATCCGGCGAGGCCGCGGCGAGCTGACACCATCAACGCAGCATCGGCCACAGCGTCAGCGCCAGCAACACGCCCATGCCGATGTTGAACCACTTCAGGCGTCCGGGCTGCGCGAGGAATCCGCGCAGCGCCACGCCGAAGCCGGCCCACAGCGATACGCTGGGCAAGTTCACCAGCGCGAACACCAGGCACATCCAGCCCAGCGAAATCCAGGGCGCGGCAGCGTCGACATAGACCGCCACCGAGGCCAGCGCCACGATCCACGCCTTGGGGTTGATCCACTGGAACAGGGCCGACTCCATGAAGGTCAGCGGCCTGGCCGAGGCCTGCCCCGCGCCGATCGAGCGCGACAGCGCGATGCGCCATGCCAGGTACAGCAGATAGGCCGCGCCGCCGATCTTCAGCGCCACGGACAGCGGCGGCCAGGCCTGGAACAGCGCCCCCAGGCCCAGCCCTACCCCCAGCAGCAGCGTGGTGAAGCCGACGGTGATCCCCAGCACCTGGGGCAGCGTCCGGCCAAAGCCGAAGTTCGCGCCCGAGGTCATCAGCATGACGTTGCTGGGGCCCGGCGAAACGGAAGTCACAAAGGCGAACACCGCCAGGGCAAGCAGATTTTCAATGAACAAGACACCACTCCGGTAATGCGCCGCGCACGGTTGCGTCAGCGATCAGACAGCGGCATTGTGGGTCCGGGCCAGCCTTATTAATATTGGCGGTTTTGACATCTTTGATAGCGTTCTTGCCATGAAGATCCAGATCCTGGCCCTGGAGGGCGTGTTCGATACCGGCCTGTCGGCCATCCTGGACGTGTTCACCACGGCCAACGAGCTGGCGCCGCTGCTGCCCGAACCGGTCCGGCCGTTCGACGCGCGGATCGTCGGCATGCGCCGCAAGGTGCGTACCGGACAGGGATTTGGCGTGCCCGTCTCGGGCAGCCCGGACCCGTCGGCCCCGGACTGGCTCGTGATCCCGGCCATTGCCTGCAAGATGCCCGAAACCCTGCTGCCCGCGCTGGACCGCGCCGACGTGCGCGACGCCGGCCGCATACTGCGGCAGCGCGCGCCCGGCGCGAACACCGCCGCAGCCTGCATCGGCACCTTTGTGCTGGCGGAATCCGGCCTGCTGGACGGCCACAAGGCCACCACCACCTGGTGGCTGGCCCCGCTGTTCAGGCAGCGCTATCCGGCGGTGGACCTGGAGGACGAACGCATGCTGGTGCGTTCGTCGTCGCTGCTGACCGCGGGCGCGGCGCTCAGCCACATGGACATGGCGCTGTGGCTGGTGCGCCAGGCCAGCCCGGAGCTGGCCGCGCTGGTGGCGCGCTATCTGATCGTGGACCAGCGGCCCTCGCAGTCGGCCTATGTCATTACCGATCACCTGACGCATGCCGAGCCGATGGTACAGGCCTTCGAGCGCTGGGCCCGCGCGCATCTTGCGCAGGGGTTCTCGCTGGACGCCGCGGCGCAGGCGCTGGGCGCCAGCAAGCGCACGCTGGCGCGCCGCATGCAGGAGGTCCTTGGCAAGAGCCCGCTGTCGTTCTTCCAGGACCTGCGCGTAGAGCGCGCGGCCCATTTGCTGAAGACCAGCAACCAATCGCTGGAGCAGATCGCGGCGCAAGTCGGCTATGCCGACGGCGTCACGCTGCGCAACCTGCTGCGCCGGCGCCTGGGCCACGGCGTGCGCCAGATGCGCTGAAACCCGCGCCGCGATGCGGGCGGTGGGCGCTTGCCGCGATATGCGTTTTAATCGGATGTAAGAGGCAGGCGCGCCTTTCGCGCCCGCGCATTTCCACACGGTGCATCATGGCCATCGCAAAGAACTTCCTGCTCTACGACGGAGACTGCCCTTTCTGCTCGAACTACGTGCGGATGCTGCAACTGCAAAAGGCCGTCGGTCCCATCGATCTGCTGAACATGCGCGACCACCCCGACCTGGCGGTGGCCTACAAGGCGCAAGGCTACGATCTGAACCAGGGCATGCTGCTGCACCTGGACGGGCAGGACTACTGGGGCGCGGACTGCATCAACCGCCTGGCGCTGATCAGTACCGGCAACGACCTGTTCAACAGCGTCAACGCGGCCGTGTTCCGCAACCCCTGCCTGTCGACGGCGCTCTACCCCTTCATGCGCACCGGCCGCAGCCTGGCGCTGACGCTATTGGGCAAGAAGAAGATGCAGATGTAGCCGCGCCAGCCGCTGAGCCAACGCAGGAACGGTATCTGATTAAATACGGCGCGCCACGCTACGCGGCGCCGACGGCTCTCGCCAATGGCGCTTCGGCCGTTTCCGTGTGCACGCCCGCATCGGAGCGGCGCCACCCCGAAGCCGGGTCGCGCTTGTCGTAGAGATAATCCCAATCCGTGCCGCACGCCGCACAGGTGTACGCCTCGTGCTGCACGCCGCGTTGCTGCTGCCCCGTCGATCGCACCACGCCCAGGCTGATCAGGCTGTCATGACCAGGCGCGTCGCGCCGGTCCCTGACGATAGCCTCGCATTTTTCGCACGCCCCCATGCCTCTTCCCCTTTCAATATCCTTTCATCGGATATTACGAAGGGAAAAACGATTAAAGCTCAGCAATTCTCACCGGTTCGAGGCCGGCCGGCGCGGGAATTCAGCCGACCCCGGCGCTGGCGTCAGACCAACGTCACCTTGCCCGTTGCCAGGCTGTACACGCCGCCCACCACTCCCAACTTTTTCTGCTGCACCATCTCTTGCAACAGCGGCTGCGCAGTCTTCAGGCGTTCAACCGCAAGGCGCACATTGGCCAGCACGGCAGCCGACATCAGATCCCTTGCGCCCGACTTGCTCGCGATCTCGACAGCGGGCTTGATCGCGTTCACCAGCGCGGGCAGATGGCCTGGGAATTCCGTCTTGTCCTGCCACGCCTTCACCGTCGCATCGACCGCGCCGCAGTTGTCATGGCCCAGTACCACGATGAGCGGCGCCCGCAGAACCAGCGTGCCGTACTCCAGGCTGGCCAGGCCGTCTTCGTTCACGAAGTTGCCGGCCACGCGCACGATGAAGAGGTCGCCCGGCCCTTGGTCGAAAGCCAGTTCCGGCGCCACCCGCGAGTCCGAACAGCCCAGGATGGCGGCGATGGGCTTTTGCTTCACGGCGCGAGCGGCGCGTCCCGCGGAATAGTCCCGCATGTTCGGCTTGTTGGCGGCGTAGCGGGCATTGCCGGCCATCAGGCGTTTCAGGGCCTCGTCGGGGCCGATATCGTTTGTCGGCACGGCGGCTTGGGCATCGCCCAGCCAGCCTGAAGCGCCGGCCGCGGCGATCGCTGCGGCGCCGAACAGCAGGCGGCGGCGGTTGAATTGCGGGGAATGGGCGAAAGAGGAACAGTCGCACATGAGGCTCTCCTGAAAGAAGAACATCTGGGAAACCAGCGCAGGACCATTGTGCTGCCGCGGCCACTACAAATGCTCAAACATTGCGCTGCCACAATCAAAAAAAGCGCCGTAGCCGCAGCTTGAGAAACACGGATGAGGGGCGTAATGTGGAAAAGCGGCATATGCCGCGTCACCTGCTTGATAGGTACGCACCATGACGCCCAACACTCCCCACCCCAATCCCTCCCACACCGCGCCAGACACGCATGCCGACAAGGAACGCGCCCGCGCGGATCAACAGCATGAGGAAGCCCGGCGCAAGGCCCTGGTCGGCTCGCAGCACAAGGAAAACGTCCGCAGCGTCGCCGCACCGCGCTACCACGGGCACCGCGGCGGATGAGGCTTGTGCCGGCTAGATTCCGTAACGTCTTGGAAAAACATCAAACTGAAATAAGCGCCTGAAAGTTGGACCATCTTGCGTTGGACTTTGGACGGGACCAAAAGGATGAGTCTTGGTCCGGATGCCCTGCCCTGAATGGTTTTCAACGACAAAGGATGCTTATCGTGATTCCGATCAGAAAGACAGCCGCCGCCTGTGCCCTGGGTTTGGGCATGATGGTGGCGGCAGCCGGCCAGACCGCCATGGCGCAAGGCCAGGCCGACGCTCCCGCGCCCCTGGCCACCGGCCTGACCGATTCCGGCAGCGCGGAAGGCCAGGTCATCGAAGCGGTGCGCAGCGGTGACATCCTGTCCATCAAGATCCGGTTCAAGCCCATCGTCGACGGCAAGACGGAAATGATCTACTCGCAGATCAGCAAGGACGACTACGCCAACAGCTTCTACGTCATCGCCGGCAACAAGAAGCACCTGCTGCTGAAAGACAGCAGCGACAAGCCGCTGACCAATCCCAAGCTGCTCATCCGCACGTCCAAGGACACCCCCATGGCCGGTTCCTGGCAGGGCAAGTTCCCTGCCCCGCCCAAGGAAATCAAGGAGGTTTCGCTGACAATCCCGGGCGTGGAGACCTTCGACGCCATCAAGATCACCGACCGCTGACCATGGCCGCCGCCACGCGCGCGCCGACTCTCCTGGCCGCGGCGCTGCTCGCCGCCGCCAGCGGCTCCTGGGCGCAAGAGCCTCCCTATAAGGCCGAGATCCTGGATCTGCAGGCCACCATCCTGGACCTGAAGGGATTGCCTGCCGATGCCAGCGGCGGCATATCGGACCTGAACGCGCAGATAGACGGACTGGCCGCGCGCCACGACGGCCTGTCGGTGCGGCAAGACAAGAACGCCGTGACCGTCGCCATGCTGGGCGATGTGCTGTTCGATTTCGACAAGACCACGATACGCCCCGCCGCCGAACCTACGCTGCGTGACATCGCCAGCCTGATCAAATCCAGTTCGGCCGGCACCGTCCGCATCGAAGGCCACACCGACTCCAAGGGTTCGGCCTCGTACAACAAGGATCTGTCGTTACGCCGCGCGCAGGCGGTAGCGCAATGGTTGGCAAGCCATGGCGTGGACAAGTCGCGGCTGACGGTCAAAGGACTGGGCGATACCCAGCCGATCCAGTCGAACCGGCTGGCCAACGGTTCGGACAATCCGCAAGGACGGGCGCAGAACCGGCGGGTGGAGTTCGTGCTGCCCAAGCGCTGAGCAAGCCCTGCGTGGGGCCGGCAGCGGCCTCAGCCGGCCAGCATTCGCGAGGAGTCCGCAGCCGTCAGTGCCACGTCCATGCTGACCAGCACCGGCGCATTGCGCGGCAACTCGCGCACGCCAATGACCGAACGCGGATGCTCGCCCTGGCGGCCGAAGATCGCGACCAGCAGTTCCGATCCGGTATCGGCAATGGCGGATAGCCGCGTGCTGGCGCGCTCGCCCACCTGGAAGAAGTAGTTGACGCGCAATACCTGTTCCACCGCATCCAGGCTGCCCTGCGCGTGGTGGGCCACCCACGACAGCGCATGCAGCACGCACAGGCGCACGGCCTCGCGAGCCGCTGCTTCGCCGACCTGCTCACCCACCGCGCCTTGAACCAGCAACTGGTCCGCGCTGAGCTTCGGAATCTGCCCTGCGACGTACACCGTGCTGCCGTGCCGCAGCGCCGGCAGATAGGCATAGTGCGTCGGCGTAGGCTGGGGCAAGGCCAGGCCCAGGGCCTGCAAGCGCGCATCGGCTCCGGTCAGGATGCTCATCACAAACTGCCGGGCAGGAAGTTGACTTGTTTGGCCAGCGTCGCCCAGCGCTTGTTTTCGGCCGCGACGAAATCGGTAAAGGCCTGGGCCGAGCCGCCCTTGGTGCTTACCCCTTGCTCCTTCAGGCGCGAGGCCACTTCGGGCGACTGCAAGGCCCGGTTGAAGTCCTCGTTGAGTTTCTTGACGACTGCCTCGGGTGTACCAGCCGGAGCGACGATGCCCTGCCACGACGTGATGTCCATATCCACCAGGCCGACTTCCTTGTAGCTGGGAATGTCCGGCGCCGTATCTATCCGTTCAGACGAAGTGACCGCCAGGGCCCGCAGCTTGCCGGCCTGGACGTGCGGCAGCAAGGTGATCACCGGGTCCAGGATCAGACTGATATGTCCGCCAAGCAGATCGTTGATGGCGGGTGCGCTGCCCTTGTAAGGGATGTGCGCCATGCGGATGCCCGCCCGCTGCTTGAACAGTTCGCCGGCCAGAAAGGTCGAGCTGGACGCCGAACCGAAGGTCAGCGTGTCCGGCTTGTCCTTGGCATAGGCGATGAACTCCTTCATCGTCTTGGCGGGCACGGCGTTGCCGGTGGCGATGATGTAGGGTTGGTCGGCCAACAGGATCACGGGCGCGAAGTCCCGCGTGGCGGAGTACGGCAGGCTGCTGTACTGCAGTTCATTGATCGACATGATGGGCAGGTTGGCCAACAGCAGCGTGTAGCCGTCCGCCGGCGCGCGGGCCACGAACTCGGCCCCGATGATGCCGCTGGCGCCGGGTTTGTTCACGACCAGCACGGGCTGCTTGACGTCCTGGCCCAGCTTTTGCGCGACAGTGCGCACGACCAGATCGGCCACGCCACCCGGCGGGAACGGCACGACGATCTGTATGCTTTTGTTGGGAAAGTCCTGCGCGCTGGCGTTGCAGACGGCGCCCAGCGCCAGCGTGGCGCACGCAAGGATGCGAATGGCGTTCTTCATGTAAGTGCTCCGAGGTTGCGGCCGTTCAGGGATTGCGGGTAGTAGTGGCTTGCGGGCCGAAGCTTGCATCGAAAAAGCGCATCCAGTTGCCGCCCATCAATAGCGCCACCTCGTCCGCTGAAAACCCCGTGGCGCGCAAGCCCTGTTCGATGTTCTTGAAATCCCGGCTGTCCTGGAACCAGCCGGGCTGCGGCGGAAACCCCGGCTGCGCGGCCGAGCCTTCGCCGTAGTCGATGTTCTTGGTATAGCGGCCCGTGCGCATCCACTGGACCACCGAGTCCGGCTGGTCCTGGCACAGGTCCGAGCCCAGGCCCAGGTGCTCCACCCCCACCAGATCCGCGGTGCGCGCCACCATGGCGCAGAAGTCGTCCAAGGTACAGGCCGATTTGTTCTTGAGGTGATGCGGATACAGCGAAAAGCCGAACATGCCGCCCGCGCCAGCCAGCGCCTTGAGCACCGTGTCCGACTTGTTGCGCAGCGCCTGCGCCCAGGAATGCGGATTGGCGTGACTGATGGTGATGGGCCGCTCGGACAGTTCTATCGCTTCCAGCGTGGAACGTTCGCCCGAATGGCTCATGTCGATGACCAGCCCGACCCGGTTCATTTCCTTGATCACTTCGCGCCCCATGCGGGTGACGCCGCTGTCGACCGCTTCATAGCAGCCCGCAGCCAGCAAGGACTGGTTGTTATAGGTCAGTTGCATGAAGCGCACGCCCAGCGTGTGCACTACCTCGACCAGACCGATGTCGTCTTCGATGGGCGACGGGTTCTGCAGCCCGAAAATGATCGCGGTGCGGCCGGTCTCCCGGGCGCGCCTGATGTCGTCGCCACTGCGCGCCTGCACGATCAGGTCGGGATAGCGCTCGAACCACCGGTTCCAGCGTTCGATGTTGTGGATCATCTCCCGCAGGTTCTCGTGGTACGCGATGGTGACGTGGACCGCGTCCACGCCGCCTTCGCGCAGTTGGCGGAATATCTTTTCGGACCAGTTGCTGTACTGCAGTCCGTCGACGCGTAAGGCGCTTGCGCTCATTGCTTGCTTCCTTGAATGGCAGTGAGCGGTACTGTAGATTTCCGGCCAGAATTCAGTCAAACTAAAATAACTTTGTTCTATTTAATATTTTCTTAAATATGAAACTCGAGCATCTGCGCATGTTCATGGCCGTGGTCGATGCTGGCGAACTGGCGCAGGCCGGTGACCGCGTCGGCCGTACGCCGGCGGCGCTTTCCATGACCTTGAAGCAGCTGGAGTCGGAGCTGGGCGGCCCCTTGTTCGAAGGCGAACGCAAGATCCGCTTGTCTCCCCTGGGCCTTTATGTCCGCGCGCAGGCGCAGCGGGCCATTGCGGAATTCGACTCGGCCGTGGCCCACATGGTCCGCTATGCCAGCGGCGCGCTGGGAACGGCCAAGGTGGCCGCCGTGCCCTCGGCGGCCATCCGGCTGTTGCCCCAGGTCATCGGCTTGATGCGCAGGCAGTATCCGCAGGTACGGGTCGACCTGCGCGACATAGACTCGGCCGCGGTGGGCAAGGCGGTGGCCGATGGCGAGGTCGATTTCGGCATCGCCACGCTGCCGGCGCCCCTACCCGGCATCGTGACCGAACCCCTGTTCGAAGACCGTTTCGTGCTGGTGTGTCCGGCCGGGCACCACCTGACGAAATTGCGGCGCGAGGCGCGCTGGCGCGATATCGACGCCGCGGAGTTCATTGCGAACGGCCTGTGCGCCCGGTTCGACTCCCCGGAAGTGGCCGCGTTGGTGGAAGCCTCGCTGCTGACGGTGCGCAATACCACTTCCTTGCTAACCTTTGTCGAACAAGGCTTCGGCGTCACCATCCTGCCCGCGCTGGCGGTGACGGCAAGCGCAAAATTGGCGATCGTACCCCTGGCCGACCAAAGCGCCGTCCGCAGCCTGGAAGTGCTGACTCGCAGCGGCGAGACGCTCAGCCCGGCCGCTCAGGCTCTTCTGGGACTCACGCGCAGCATGGCTGCCGAGCTGGCACTGGCCTGGTCATGAACTTTTCAGGACATCGATGAAATTCGACATCTACGGCAGGTTTCAGCTCGACATCCAGCGCGAGGGCGCGGTGTGGACGGCGTACCGTTCGGACGCCGGCAAACGCGTACGTGCTGCGGACATTGCCATTCCTGCCGATGTGCCCGCGGACGGGCTGGCCGAATATCTGGATGACATCTATCACGAGTTGTCCGGTCCGGGCGACCGGATTGAGCGTATCGGCTAGGGCAGCCAGACTACTCCTCTTCACCGTAGCCGAAAGGCCAACGGCGCTTGTTCGGCTCGGGCGCGGGTTGCTGACTGTGCATGACGGGCTCCTGAGGTTCGATGGACGAATACTACCGGCATCCGCCAAATCGAACTGCAAAGGTTCGCAAAGATCGCGGCAATCATGCCGCAAGAGCCCCATCCGTGTTTCTAACACAAGGTAGACGCAGCCCGCATCGGGGCTAGAACGTATGCCATTTCCCCGACCGGCGCGTAGGATTGAAGCCGTACGGGAGAGCGCCATGCCAGATTCCAGCTGGATTTGCGGCAGCGAGCCGCCGGGTCGCCAGGGATTCTTCGAGACGGAATTCAATACTGGCCAGACCGAAGTCACGATGTACTCCGTATTGGGCTGGATGCCGCCAGCGCATCGCGGCTACGTCGTCAGGTGGCGCTCGCTGGAACCGGCGGTGGAACAGGCGGAAATCGAACGCTATCTGTATTACCGGCGCGAGGGACGCGGGCATTCTTGACGCCCCAGGCTGGCCGCTTCTCTCCCGTTAATGCTCGCAAAGCCCGCGAATGCCGACGCGGGCTTTTTCTTTGTCCGGCGCGGCGTACAGGCGCCACCGCCGCAAACCCTTGAAATAACTACCAGTTATGAAATTCCCTGATGAAAACCCCATCAGGGAATTTACTTATGCTCTTTAATTATTTGCAAAGCGCATACTTGCCGGGCAAGAATTCGTCCTTGGCATAAATCAAACCAGATGGAACTTCGTCAACTCGAGGCCTTCGCGGCCGTCATGTCCACGGGCAGCGTCACTGCTGCCGGCCGGCTATTGGGACGCTCCCAGCCGGCGATCAGCCGGTTGTTGCAGGAACTGGAAGCCGAGATCGGCTATCCCTTGTTTGCGCGCAGCGGCCCGCGCGTGACGCCCACCGAGCAGGGCTTCCTGCTGTATGACGACGTCGAGCGCGCGTTGGCGGGCATGCAGCAGATCCGCAGCCGCGCCGATGAAATCGCGCGCGGCCAGGCCCAGCCGCTGCTGATGGCCGCCACTTCCGCCTTGGCGGCGGGCCTGGTGCCCGACGCGCTCAAGCGCATCGAGGACCGGGTCGGCGCCGCGCGCATCCAGTTGCGCAGCGCCTCGCCCGAGCGCGTGGTGCACGCCGTGCTATCCGGCGCCGCGCAACTGGGCGCGACCAGCCTGCCGCTGGAGCATCGCGGCCTGACGGTGCACTGGATCGGGCAAGCGCCCTGTGTGGTCGCGCTGCCGGAAAACGATCCGCTGGCGCAACAAGCCGTGGTGCCAGTCGCCGCACTGGCCGGGCGCCGCATGATCACGATGGCCAATCCCTATCGCCTGCGCCGCCGCCTGGATGCCGCGCTGGCGCAGAACGCCCAGACGCTGGGCACCATGGAAACCAACTCGTCCGTCAACGCCCTGGCCGCCGTGCGCGCCGGGCTGGGCGTGTCGGTGCTGGAACCGATCACCGCCTACGGCGCCCCCATGCCGGGCGTGGCGATCCGTCCCATCGACCTGGACATACCCTTTTTCTTCGGGGTCATCACCCCGCAGTCGCAAACGCTGACGCCGGCCTGCCAGGCCATGGCGGACGCGCTCGCCCAAGCCGCCGCGGCCCTGCTGCCCGGCTTCGCCCTGCACGACGCCGCCGAGCATTCGGCCCTGCTGCAGTCGATCTATGGCGACGACGCCCCTCTTACGGAATCCCCTGCTATATGAATCAGCCTGTAGCCACCCCGCCGCAAGGCCTAGCCGCGCTGGAAGCGCGCCTGCGGCAAGACCTGTCCTGGCTGGAACTGCCCGCCAAGAACTGGGTCACGCCCCGCCTCGTCGACGGCCAGCCGGTGCTGGACGTGGCCATCATCGGCGGCGGCATGGCCGGCCTGGCCGCGGCCGCCTCGCTCAAGCACCTGGGCATCAACGCCCCGATCTTCGACCAGGCGCCCGAAGGCTACGAAGGTCCCTGGGCCACCACCGCCCGCATGGAAACCCTGCGTTCGCCCAAGCAGTTGACCGGACCCGCGCTGGGCCTGCCGGCGCTGACCTTCCGCGCCTGGTTCGAGGCGCAGTTCGGCGTTGACGCCTGGGAAGCGCTGGACAAGATTCCGCGCCTGCAATGGATGGACTACCTGCGCTGGTACCGCCGCGCGCTGGAACTGGATGTGCGCAACGAGCACCGCATCCTGGCCGTGCTGCCGCGCGCCGACCAGTTGGTGCAGCTGGACATCGAATCCCCCGCCGGACGCAGCACGGTGCTGGCGCGCCGCGTGGTGCTGGCCACCGGCCGCGACGGCCTGGGCGGCGCCTATGTGCCTGATTTTGCAAAGAAGCTGCCGCGCAACCGCTGGGCGCATTCGTCCGACGTGATGGACTACAACACCCTGGCCGGCAAGCGCGTGGGCGTGGTAGGTGCCGGCGCGTCGGCCATGGACAGCGCGGCCACCGCGCTGGAAGCCGGCGCCGCCAGCGTGGACCTGCTGATCCGCCGCAACGACATTCCGCGCATCAACAAGGGCAAGGGCGCGGGCAATCCGGGGCTGACCCATGGGCACCTGACCCTGCCCGACGAATGGAAGTGGAAGATCCGCCACTACATCAACGCCGCCCAGGTGCCGCCGCCGCGCGGCAGCACGCTGCGCGTCTCGCGCCACCCCAACGCCCGCTTCAACCTGGGCTGCGGCGTGCAGGACCTGGCGCTGGTCGGCGACGAGATCCACGTCACCACGCCCAAGGGCGTGTTCGTGCTGGACTTCCTGATCTTCTCCACCGGTTTCCGCATCGACTGGACCGTGCGTCCGGAGTTCGCCGCGCTGGCGCCGCACGTGCGCGCCTGGGGCGACCGCTACGTGCCGCCGGCTGGCGAAGAAGACCAGGAACTGCACGACTCACCCGACCTGGGCGCCGTGTTCGAACTCCAGGAAAAGACCCCGGGCGCCTGTCCCGGCCTGGACCGCGTGCATTGCTTCTCCTACCCCGCCGCGCTGACGCAAGGCACGATCTCGGGCGACATCCCGGCCATCAGCGAAGGCGCCAAGCGCCTGGCGCAAGGCATCGCCGGCCTGTTCTATCGCGAGGACGTGGAGACGCACTACGCCAATATGGAAGCGTTCTCCGAACCCGAGGTGTTCGGCGATGAATGGACGCCGGCCCCGGCCCCGCAAGCGGAGACCGCGCAATGACGGGCTGGTTGCTGCGCCGCATCGCGCAAGCCGCGGTGGTGGTCTTCCTGATGACGCTGATCGTCTTCGTGGGCCTGCACGCCATCGGCAATCCGGTGGACATCCTGATCGGCCAGGACGTGGACCAGGTGGACCGCGCCCGCATCATCGCCGAACTCGGCCTGGACAAGCCGCTGTGGGAACAGTACCTGGCGTTCCTGAACGGCGCCCTGCACGGCAATCTGGGCAATAGCTTCGTCTACAACATCCCGGCCGTGGAACTGGTGATCCAGCGCCTGCCGGCGACGTTCGAGCTGGCCATCGCCGCGATGATGCTGGCCGTGGTGGTGGGCCTGCCGCTGGGCCTGTACGCCGGCCTGTATCCGGACAGCCGTTTCGCCAAGATGATCATGGCGGGCAGCATCGTCGGCTTCTCGCTGCCGACGTTCTGGATCGCGCTGATGCTGATCATGACCTTCAGCGTGTCGCTGGGCTGGCTGCCGGCCAGCGGCCGCGGCGAAACCGTGGAGTTCCTGGGCTTCCAATGGTCCTGGCTGACGGCCGACGGCTGGCGCCACCTGATCCTGCCGGCGTTCAACCTGTCGCTGTTCAAGATTTCGCTCGTGATCCGCCTGACCCGCGCCGGCGTGCGCGACGTGCTGCCGCTGGACTTCGTGAAGTTCGCCCGCGCCAAGGGCCTGTCGCCCATGCGGGTGGTCTGTGTGCACGTGTTGCGCAACACCATGATTCCGCTGGTGACGGTGCTGGGCCTGGAGCTGGGCTCCACCATCGCCTTCGCCGTGGTCACGGAAAGCATCTTCGCCTGGCCCGGCGCCGGCAAGCTGATCCTGGACAGCCTGAACGCACTGGACCGCCCCGTCATCGTGGCCTACCTGATCGTGGTGGTGTGCCTGTTCGTGACCCTGAACCTGATCGTGGACATTCTTTATAAAGTGCTGGACCCGCGGGTGCGGCTGGAGGCCTCGGCATGAGCGCCGTATCGACAAACCCCACTCCCGCGCTGCGCCGCGAATCGCCGTGGCGCCGCAACCTGGCCGAGTTCATGTCGTCCAAGACGGCGGTGCTGGGCCTGACGGTTGCCACGTTGCTGATCCTGGCCGCCATCCTGGCGCCCTGGATCGCGCCGCAGAATCCCTATGACCTGCTGCAGATCGACGTGCTGGACGCGCGCCTGCCGCCGGGCAGCATGAACGGCCTGGACACCTTCCACTACTGGCTGGGCACCGACGGCCAGGGCCGCGACCTGCTCTCGGGCATTCTGTACGGCCTGCGCATCAGCCTGATGGTGGGCGTGGGCTCGGCCGTCATCGCCGGCATCGTCGGCACGCTGCTGGGCCTGCTTGCGGCCTACGCCGGCGGCAAGGTCGACGCGCTGATCATGCGCCTGGTCGACCTGATCCTGTCGTTCCCGTCCATCCTCGTGGCCATGATGATCCTGGCCTACCTGGGCAAGGGCGTGGGCAACGTGGTGCTGACGCTGGTGATCCTGGAATGGGCCTACTACGCCCGCACCGCGCGCGGCCAGGCCCTGGTCGAGCGCCGCCGCGAATACGTGGAAGCCGCCCGCTGCCTGGACATCCCCAACTGGCGCATCATGTTGAAGCACATCCTGCCCAACTGCCTGCCGCCGCTGATCGTCATCGGCACCTTGCAGATCGCGCGCGCCATCACGCTGGAAGCCACCCTGAGCTTCCTGGGCCTGGGCGTGCCCGTGACCGAACCGTCGCTGGGGCTGCTGATCTCCAACGGCTTCCAGACCATGCTGTCCGGCGAATACTGGATCAGCTTCTATCCTGGCATCGCGCTGTTGGTCACCATCGTGGCGATCAACCTGGTGGGCGACCGCCTGCGCGACGTGCTGAACCCGAGGACCCACAAATGAGCGCCGACCGCCATATTGCCGGCGCGCCGACGCTGGAGGTGCGCAACCTGCGCACCCACTTCCACACCCGCGCGGGCGTGCTGCCCGCCGTGGACGACGTTTCCTTCACGCTGGAACGCGGCAAGATCCTGGGCCTGGTCGGCGAATCCGGCTCGGGCAAGTCCGTCACGGGCTTCTCCATCATGGGCCTGGTCGACGCGCCGGGCCGCATCGTCGGCGGCGAAGTGCTGTTCCAGGGCCGCGACCTGACCAAGTTGGCGCCGCGCGAGCTGCGCAAGCTGCAGGGCAACCGCATCGCCATGATCTTCCAGGATCCGATGATGACGCTGAACCCCGTGCTGCGGGTCGATGCGCAAATGATCGAGACCGTGCGCGCCCACAACAAGATGAGCGCAGCGCAAGCCCGCGCCTTGTCGCGCGACACCCTGGGCATGATGGGCATCCCCAGCCCCGAGGAACGGCTGCTGGCCTACCCGCATCAGCTGTCCGGCGGCATGCGCCAGCGCGTGGCCATTGCGATTGCCATGCTGCACCGGCCCGACCTGATCATCGCCGACGAGCCCACCACCGCGCTGGACGTCACCATCCAGGCACAGATCCTGTCCGAAGTGCAGAAGCTTGCGCAGCAGCACGGCACCAGCCTGATCTGGATCACCCATGACCTGTCGGTGGTGGCCGGCCTGGCCGACGACGTGGCGGTGATGTACGCCGGCCGCATCGTCGAGCACGGCACCGTCGACGACGTGCTGGACCGTCCGCAGCACCCCTACACCGTGGGCCTGATCGACAGCCTGCCCAGCAACAACCGGCGCGGCCAACGCCTGCGCCAGATCCCCGGCATGACGCCCAACCTGCTCAACCTGCCCGCGGGCTGTGCCTTCGCGGCGCGCTGCTCGCGCGCCACCGCCGCCTGCGGCCAGCAGCCCGGCATCACCCAGGCCCTGCCCGAACACAAAGTGCGCTGCTTCCATCCCACGATCCAGACCAGCGAGGTAATGGCATGAGCACGACAGCCCCTACCCCGCTGATTGATCTCAGCCAAGTCAGCAAGCGTTTCGGCGAACGCCCCACCGGCCCCGCCACGCGCGCGATGCAGCGCCTGGGCCTGTCCAAGCCGCCCGCCGTGACCCGCGCCGTCGACAACGTCGACCTGATCGTCAACCCCGGCGAAGTGGTCGGCCTGGTCGGCGAATCCGGCTGCGGCAAGTCCACGCTGGGCCGCATCGCGGCCGGCCTCTTGACGCCCTCCGGCGGCGAGATCCGCATCAACGGCGTGCGCCCGGCCGACATGAACTCGGCCCAGGCCCATGCCGCGCGCCTGCAAGTGCAGATGATCTTCCAGGACCCCTACGCCAGCCTCAACCCTCGCCTGCGCGTGGACGAGATCGTGGGCGAAGCGGCCCGCATCCACGGCCTGGTCGGCAACGGCGACTTCGACGACTACGTCAGCGCCCAGCTGGAACGCGCCGGCCTGGACCCGGCCCTGCGCCAGCGTTACCCGCACCAGTTCAGCGGCGGCCAGCGCCAGCGCATCGGCATCGCCCGCGCCCTGGCCGTGCAGCCCACCATGCTGGTGTGCGACGAGGCCGTGGCCGCGCTGGACGTGTCGATCCAGGCGCAGATCCTGAACCTTTTCATGGACCTGCGCGAAGACCTGGGCCTGACCTATCTCTTCATCAGCCATGACCTCGGCGTGGTCGAGCACCTGTCCGACCGCGTCGTGATCATGTACCTGGGCCGCGTGGTGGAAACGGCCACGGTGGAAGAAGTCTTCCGCCATCCCAACCACCCGTACACGCAGGCCCTGCTGGCCGAGATCCCCAGCCTGAAGTCGCGCCACAAGACCTTTACCGCGATCAAGGGCGAGATCCCCAGCCCGCTGAATCCGCCGGGAGGCTGCCATTTCCATCCGCGCTGCCCGCATGCGATGCCGCGCTGCAAGACCGAGGTTCCCACTTTGAAGGGAATCGCTATCAACCACCTGAGCGCCTGTCACCTGAACGACATGGCGTGACCACCGCCGCCGCGCCGCGGCGCCCGAACCAACCGCCAGTTCCCCCTATACCAAGGACTCCGAACATGAAACGCCTGATTCTCACCACCCTGACCGCCGCCATCCTCGGCGCTTCCGCCGCCGCCAGCGCCGACGACCTGTCCATCGGCTTCGCCGACCCGCTGTCGTCCCTGGACCCGCAGCTGAACAACCACGCCGGCGACCGCTCGGTGGCCCTGCACTTCTGGGACCTGCTGATCGAGAACAAGTGGAACAAGCTGCAGCCCGGCCTGGCCGTCAGTTGGAAGCCGCTGGACGACAAGACCTGGGAGTTCAAGCTGCGCGAAGGCGTCAAGTGGCAGGACGGCACGCCCTTCACCGCCGACGACCTGATCTACTCCTACACCCGCGCGCGCGCCGTGCCGGGCAGCGTGGCCACCTACGCCGGATACCTGCGCACCATCGACACGATGACCGCCAAGGATCCGCTGACGCTCATCGTCAAGACCAAGGCCCCCAACCCCGACCTGCCGCTGAACCTGGCCTCGGTGCACGTGGTCAGCAAGCACGTCGGTGAAAAGTCCACCACCGAGGACTACAACTCGGGCAAGGCCATGGTCGGCACCGGCTCCTACAAGTTCGTCTCCTACACCCCCGGCGACCGCGTCATCATGGAACGCAACGACGGCTACTGGGGCGACAAGCAGATCTGGGACAAGGTCAACTACCGCTACATCAACAACGCCGCCGCCCGCACCGCCGCGCTCTTGGCCGGCGACGTGGACGTGATCGACAAGGTCTCGGTGTCCGACCTGGCCAAGCTGCAAAAGGCCGCCAACGTGTCGGTCTACCCCTACGACGGCCTGCGCGTCATGCTGCTGCAGCCCAGCTTCAACCCCGCGCCCAACCAGTACATCACCGACAACAACGGCAAGCCGCTGGACAAGAACCCGCTCCTGGACGTGCGCGTGCGCCAGGCCCTGAACCTGGCCATCAACCGCAAGGCCATCGCCGACCGCATCCTGCAAGGCGCAGCCACCGAAGCCAACCAGTGGATGCCCAAGGGCACCATCGGCTACAACCCCGACGTCAAGGACATCCCCAACGACGTCGCCCAGGCCAAGAAGCTGCTGGCCGAAGCCGGCTACCCGGACGGCTTCAAGCTGACCATGCACGTGCCCAACGACCGCTACCCGCAAGGCCCGGAAACCGCCCAGGCCGTGGCGCAGTTCTGGACCCGCGCCGGCGTCAAGACCCAGGTGGAAGTCGTGCCATGGGCCGTGTACTCGGGCCGCGCCAACAAGAACGAATTCGCGGTCAGCATGCTGGCCTGGGGCAACGGCACCGGCGAAGGCAGCTACGCGCTGGTCAACATCCTGGCCACCGCCGACGCCAAAAAGGGCCTGGGCGCGTCCAACTGGGGCCGCTACAGCAACCCCAAGGTCGACGCCGCGCTGGAGCAATCCACCTCGGAATTCGACGTGGCCAAGCGTGAAGCCATCCTGCGCGACTCCGTCAAGATCGTGTACGACGACGTCGGCATCATCCCGCTGTTCCACTACAAGAACATCTGGGCCACCAAGAAAGGCCTGAAGGTCACCCCCATGACCAGCGACCGCACGGCCGCCATGATGGTGACGAAAGAGTCGGGCAAGTAAGCCATGACGCCCACCCTGACCATCACCCCGGCCGTCGACCTGATCGACGTGCCGCGCCAGATCCGGGTCGAACACGTCGCCCCCGGCCAGACGGTGGAAATCACCGCCCTGACCCGCCGCAACGGCGTGCTCTGGCAAAGCCAGGCCGCCTTCGTGGCGGGCGCGGACGGCACGGTCGACCTGGGTCGCGACGCGCCCGTATCCGGCGACTACGCCGGCGTGGCGCCCATGGGCCTGGTCTGGTCGCAGTCCCCCGTGGACTCGTCCAGCCGCGAACACTTCAACCACCCGGTGACCGACGCCCTGGTCACCGACGTGGTGGCGCGCGTCGCCGGCGCGCAGGCCCAGGCCAGCTTCACTCAGCGCCTGGCGGCTGACGGCGTCACGCGCCAGGACGTGCGCGAGGAAGGCCTGGTCGGCACGCTGTACCTGCCGCCCGGCCCCGGCCCGTTCCCCGCCGTCATGATCCTGAACGGCTCGGGCGGCGGCATCAACGAACCGCGCGCGGCGCTGTATGCGTCCCGCGGCTACGCCGCCTTCGCGCTGGCCTACTTCAAGGCGCCCGGCCTGTCGGACTACATCTCCAACACCCCGCTGGAATACTTCCAGACCGGCCTGCGCTGGCTGCGCAAGAAGGTCAGCCCCAAGCACGACTTCGTCGCCATCAGCGGCCAGTCGCGCGGCGGCGAACTGGTGCTGCTATTGGGCGCGACCTTCCCCCAGGAAGTCTCGGCCGTGGTCGCCTATGTGCCCGGCGCCGTGGTCCACAGCGGCCAGAACGCCTGCGATCCCAAGATCGGCCGCGAAGGCCCCACGTGGCTCTTGGGCGGCAAGCCCATCCCCCACGTCTGGGAAAACAACCGCACCGCCACCTGGGCGCCCTTCGACGAAGGCCCCTCGCCGCACCGCCACGAGAAAGCCATCCTCACCGCCCTGCAAGACCCCGACGCCGTGGCCCGCGCCCGCATCAAGGTCGAAGACATCCAGGGCCCCGTCATGCTGCTGTCCGGCACCGACGACGGCTCCTGGCCGTCCAGCATCTATTCCAAGATGGTGCAGGACAAGCTGGCCGAGGTGAACCACCCCTACCCGGTCGAGTGGCTGGACTACGAGAACGGCGGACACTCCATCCTGTTCCCCTACGTGCCCACCACCCAGCTCGTCTACGCCCACCCCGTGTCCGGCAAGATCAGCACCAGCGGCGGCAACCCCAAGGACAACGCCCGCGCCGACCAGGAATCCTGGGAAGGCGTGAAGCAGTTCCTGGACGCCGCTGTCGCAGCGCGCGCCGCCAAGTAAAGCATCAAGGAGATCCGCATGGCTGAACCCATCGTCTACAACGTCACGGACGACCTCGTCGACCGCCTGATCGGCCTGGCCCCGGGCGCCAAGACCTACGAAGTGCGCCACTTCCGCGAGAAGGTGGCCGCCGCCACCCAAGGCAGCTACGACGCCCTGTTCGACCCCGCGCTGCCCGGTCTGTCCCTGGCCGAGCGCCTGCTGGTCGCGCTGTACGCCACCCGCATCACCCCGTCGCCGCTGCTGGCCGCGCACTACCGCAAGCGCGTGGCCGAGGCCGGCGCCACCCCGGCCGACATCGCCGTCGCCGAATCCGGCAAGCCGTCAGACGCCGCCACCCCGCGCCTGGCCGCCATCCTGGAATTCACGCGCAAGCTGATCGAGAAGCCTGTCGAAGGCGACGAAGCCGCGCTCAAGACCCTGCCCGCCGCCGGCGTCTCCACGCCCGCCGTGGTCACGCTGTCCCAGCTCGTCGCCTTCCTGTCCTACCAGGTCCGCCTCGTCGCCGGCCTGGAAGCTATGAAGGCCCTGGAAGGCCAGCCCGAGCGCGCCGCCGGCACCCCGCCCGCGCCCTTCCCCGCCAACACTGCCGCCACCGCACCCGGCGCCGTCATCAAGGCCCACGGCTTCACCAACGAATCGCTGGAATGGAAAGCCTGGCTGGACGTGGTCAACGTCGAAACCGCCACGCCCGAACAAGTCGCCGTCCTGGAAGAAAGCCACCCCAAGGCCAAGGTCTCGGACTACTACCTGTTCCTGGTGCATCAGCCCGAAATCCTGCGCCAACGCTCCACGGCCTTCAACGCCATCATGTACGCGCCGGGTGGACTGTCGCGTGCAGAGCGCGAACTGGGTTCGACCTACGTGTCGCGCATCAACGGCTGCGTGTACTGCGCGTCCGTGCATGCCCAGCGTTTCGAACAGCTGGCCAAGCGCAACGAGGTCATCGCGCAGGTGTTCGAGGATCCCGCCACCGCCGGCACCACGGCGCGCGAACTCGCCATCGGGAAGTTCTCGATCCAGATCACCGAAGCGCCTGCCGCGGTGAACGCCGACAGCATCCAGGCCCTGAAGGATGCGGGCTTGAATGAAGGCGAGATCCTGGATCTGCTGCATTCGGATGCGATCTTCGCCTGGGCGAATCGCTTGATGCTGAACCTGGGCGAGCCGGTTTTCCCGCAGGCTTGATCCGGCGGCGTCCGGCCGCTTGCGTGCTGGACGCTTTGCCTGGAGCTTGTCATCGCCGGCGCTGGCCGGCGCTGACATGCGGCCCCATCAACGTTGCCAGGTCAGCAGCTTGACGCCCGCAACGCCAAACACCACGGCCACCGTCCCTTCGATCCAGCGCCGCAGCCTGGCGTACAGCGCAATCATTGGCGCAGTCGAGAACGCGATCGCATAGCCGCCAAACACCATCACGCCGAGCAACGCGCAACCTCCAATAATCGCGGGCAAAGTGCCGTTCGACGCGCTCTCCCCCAGCCCCAGCGACATGATCGCCATCCAGGCCAGCACCGCCTTGGGGTTGCCGATATGCATCAGCACGCCCTGGCGGTAGAGCACCCGATAGCGCGGCGTCGCGCGCCCCGTTTCCACCTTCGCAAAGGCCGCGCCCCACCTCAACGCCGACCTGGCGCTGCGGAACGCCAGGTAGAGCAGATAGACTCCCCCCACCACCTTAATGATGAATAGCGCCTGGGCGGAAGCCGCCAGCACGGCGGAAATCCCAGTCGCAGCCAGCGTCGCCCAAAACAACGAGCCCGTAATGACGCCCGCCGCCAGCGCAAGCGCCGGCACACGGCCGTGACGCATCGCGGTTGCCATGATCGCCATATTGCTGGGTCCGGGACTGGCCGTGGCGATCAGATAGGTGCCGTACACAAGAGCGAGCTGACTCACGAGCATTTGCGTTTCCCCAGGGATGTCGGGCCTCTACGCCTTACAGCGGGAGGTCTCCGCGATGAACGATATGGACCTTGTTGCCGTCGGGATCGCGCAGATATGCGCCGAAGTAGCCGTCACCGTAATGAGGACGCGCGCCCGGCGCGCCTTCGTCAGTCCCGCCCTGCGCCAGACCGCCCGCATGGGCCGTGCTCACGGCTTCCTGCGTAGGCGCCAGAAAAGCGACCATGCTGCCATTGCCCGCCGACGCCGGCTCGCCGTCGTAAGGCATGTAGACGTAGAAGCGCGGCAGCAGCGCCTGACCGGTCACCCAGCAAAGCGCCAAGGGCCCGCCATCCGGCGTGACAACGCGACGCTTCAATCCAAGCGGAAGCAGCACCGCGTCATAAAAACGGCCCGCACGTTCAAGATCTCGCGTCCCGACAGTGATATGGCTGAACATTTGACGATTCTCCCTGCGCCTGCCCTGGGGGTCAGGCGCTTTCAGAAATGCATGACATGCCTCAATCGCATCGCGCATGTTACTCGCCTGCCAGATAATCTGGATCGCCAGATACCGCACAGTCCGCGGCTGGTTTTCCCGGTTCGCCAGCGTCGGCGGCGTTTTCGTTAAACTGACGCTTTCCGCCTACTCGTGCGCCCCGCCCATCGCGGGGCGCATTGCCTTACCCCATGTCCGACAAAACCCACGACATCCGCCCCGGCCAGTCGATCGAACTGCTCAAGGCCCTGCACATCCTGACCCGCGACGGCAAGATGAACCAGGACAGCCGCCGCAAGCTCAAACAGGTCTACCATCTGTTCCAGTTCATCGAACCACTGCTCAAAGACGTCCAGCAACAACGCGGCGCCGTCACCCTGGCCGACCATGGCGCGGGCAAGTCGTACCTGGGCTTCATCCTCTACGACCTGTTCTTCAAGGAACAGCCCGAGGCGCTGAAGAACGGCTCCCACATCTACGGCATCGAAACCCGCGAAGAACTGGTTAAGTCGTCGGAAGAACTGGCCAAACGGCTGGGGTTTGGCGGCATGTCGTTCCTGAACCTGTCCGTCGCCGATTCCATCACGTCGGACAAGCTGCCCGCCACGATCGACGTCGTCACCGCCCTGCACGCCTGCAACACCGCCACCGACGACGCGATCCACTTCGCCTTGGAGAAGAAGGCCAAGTACATCGTCGTCGTGCCCTGCTGCCAGGCGGAAGTGGCCTCGATGCTGCGCAAGAACAAGGCGAAGGCGCTGGCCGATCCGCTGGCTGAAATCTGGCGGCATCCGTTGCATACACGGGAATTCGGTAGCCAGATCACGAATGTGCTGCGGTGCTTGCAGCTGGAAGCGCATGGGTATCAGGTCAGCGTGACTGAGCTGGTGGGGTGGGAGCATTCGATGAAGAATGAACTCATCATTGCGCAGTACAAGGATTTGCCGCGGAGGAAGGCGGCTGAGAGGCTGACGGAGATGCTGGATAGGATTGGGTTGCAGGAATTGAAGGATCGGTTCTTTGTGCCGCAGCCGGCAGAGGCGGCGGCGTAAGCGCCTGTCCTGCTTCAGGCCGCAGCGTCAGCATCCGTGCGTGCCGCAGTCTTCCGCCAGACGCACTGCATGACACGCTGAACGCCATTCAAGCAGCTATCCCCACATGCCCTCTCGCCCGCGCAAGGCCGCCCCTGAGCAGACGGCGCTGCTAACAGCGGCCTTCCCAGCACGATTGCGAGCCGAAACAACACATATCGCCGAGGAGATCTGCCCCTCGGTCATGAGCGGCCGCGGTTTGTCCGTCATTGTGCAGGACGAGCCCTTGGCACTGCCCTATCGCGTTCAGCATGAGGGCAGCGACTCCTTGTCCTCCAAGCTGGACGAACCCCAGGCACTGATCTACGCGTGCATACAGTCACGCCATCATGACGGCCACGTACGCCAGCGCCAAATTGAGCGGCTGGCAGGGGCATCCGAGCCTTGGGTTGTACCGTTCGTGGTGCAGCTCTGCAGCGAATACGTCGTTGAAATCCTGCAGGACATCGAGGCGCGCTTGCCCTTGCTGGACAAGCGCGCCTATGGAACGGTTCTTCGGGACAATCCGGCCTTTCTGGATCTGGCGCAACAACGCATGACCAGCTACTGGGATTGCTACTACCGGCGGCGCTGGCTCAGGAGCGAAACCTATGTGGGGTTTCGCTTGTTCAAGCAGTTTCGCGACTGGCAAGTCTCTGGCTAGGACCTCACGAGCTTAGAAAGCTCGATCCGTGGATCAATTGCCGGAGCTTCGGCGCAACCGATCAGTCGAGTCCTTGTTCAGACGCTTCGCCTCAGCTTCCGCGTAATCTTCCTCGCCCGGTTCATACTTGCCGTCATACATGCAACTGCTGCGGTTCCATGTGCACTCCCCGCCTAACGAGCAACCTGAGCTCAAGGCGGCAAGGAACAAGAGGATGCTGCAACGGCCTAATTTTTGAATCGACATATCGCTCCCTGGTGATCGGGGTAAGTGTAAGGGATGGAGATGACGACTGAGCCGGCGTGACCTGGGCCTGAATTGGAAACGGCCGCAACACATGGCGTGGATTTCGGTTCAAGTGCGCTCAATTTGGCACGGGTCACGCTTGATTGCGATGCCCGTCGGACTCGATACTCGCATCGCAATCCCTCAAAGATGGCCCAGATTGACAGCTGGAAAAGACGGACGACATGGTCGCTGCAATGGCGACTGCCTTCTCTTTATTACGTCAATACTGGAGCGACTCTGATGGACGATCACCCTTTGACTCATGACCGATGGGCTACGCCAGACGATCCAGAATTTTGCACTGTGCGGTTTGCTGATCTTCGAAAAATGGAACGTGCGAATGCCGCGATTTGGGCTATTGCTCGAATCGTGGGGAACAGGGTGAATGAGCCTGAGACTAGTGGCGCGCAACCGCTGGATGCTTGGATAATGTCAAATTTGATCAGCGGAATTGAAAGCCTTTGCGATCATATGGCGGACCTTGTGGGGTTGAATCTGGACGAATCCAATTTTGGGCAAAGTGCGCTGGGCGACGACTGACTACATACGGTAGACGAAATGGTATTTTGACACCATTATTTCCTGACTCGCGATAGCACACCCAGAGCGTCAGATACACGAGAGTCAGCTTACGCCCCTAGCGGACATCGGCTCTGTTCCTTGAACTATTTGCAGCAGCTAAAAGTGGCTTGACTACACGTGGCAGCCGTCGCGTCAGGATTCTGGAAAGTCGTTGGCCGCCGCAGCAGCGTCCGTTTTGCCAGGTCGTGGTGACTGATACTGATCCCGCAAATGAATGGCGGTTTGGTCGATGCTCGGATAGACGGTTGTGGCGTTGATGTTAATTCGATCAAGCTGTTCAAGAATGTGTGCCTTGTTCCGGATCGTGACCCGAGTAATTTCAATACCATCTTGGCCGGCATCAGGAAGCGCAGCCTCGTGCCCGAACAGCAGGAATGCGCCGGACTGTGATTTGATGCGCGTATTCGTGCGTTTTGCCTTCACGCAGATGATCGACCTTAGGTCGTCCGGGACAATCCGCCCTTCGAAAAACCCCTTCTCCGCCTTGATATGGTGGAGCAATTTCTTTGCGACGGCCGTTACATTAAACGCGTCTCTATCGAGGCCAAGATCGATGCCGTTCTTCTGTGCATATGTGAGGTTAGATAGATTTGAAAGGCAACTAACGGTGTCCGAGTCATAGTATTTCACCAATTCCGACACGACTTGGAAGACGATGACCTCACCGTCAAGTCCCGCTTGGTCCGCTTTGCAAGAGCAGGCAAAGAAAAGCGCCACCAGGGGATTGCTAGAGATGTCAAGCAGTCTCGTTGGTAATCCGTAGTGCTGCATGCGCACGAGACGGTCAAAGCAATACTGATCACCTTGAAACTCATCGTGGTGCGCAATTAGTAGTTCCTTGCAGAGTCGGTCCTCTCTCGGCATGAACTGCCAGTCACCATTTTCCCATTTGCGCAGCACTGACGGCGTCAGCTCATAACGGGCATCACTATGGCCTCGGAAGAAAGCTTCGGTCGCGACTTTTTCCGGTGAGGCGTAGAGCAATTGAAGGAAGGACTCCACGCTCTCGGCGACGCCAAGGATTTTTTTGTCGCGCGGCGGAGGCTGGGCCGTTGCATCATCGGCGCGGGGCGTCTCACGCTTCACGACGAGATGAGCAAGGGCGGGATTGATAGTGGCCAATCGTTGCAGCACCATCTGCGGGTCGCCTTCACGGACAGCCCAGTGAGTGCGGTGAAGCTGGAATCGATCCGCGCCAAATATCATCCGAGCTGCGTTGATGTCGCTGAACTCGATCTCACCGAAATCGATCAATGTGTTGAAAACGGTGGAAACTTCCTTCGGCCCGGGCGTAGTGTGGGAAATTCGACCGTATTTGATAAACATCGAGACGCCGTTTCTAGCTTGCTCGATCTCGCTACACAAGAAGGTCGGCAGCTTTTCGAGAAAGGTGATCGCCGCGGAATCCAGGCTTTCAAGCCGCTTCTCGATATCGGATGGCGTGTATTCGAACATGCGCCCGCGGCCCATTGTGATCTCATTGCCCTTCTCCGCGAGATACTCCCAGTTCCCGAAAGAGATGTAATTGAAGCTTTGCACTATGTGTCCTTGTCCCGTTCTTTCTTGCGTAGATCAACGTCGCAGCACAGTCTTGCCAGCACTTATATTTTCATTTCGCTCTGTTGAAGAGAGGATGAGCGGGCAAGTTGGAAATGTCGAGGCTCATTGCGTTCGCCGTTTTGTCGACAAGGCCCCGTGGGCGCCTGCTTAGACAATCCGGGCGTACTGCCGCGTAGACAGCAGTAGTACGAGCTACTTGGTCTTTGTGCTTTCACGCTGCCGGTACGTCTCTGAGACGAAGTCAATGAATGCAACTGCGGACGCAACCGCAAGCCGTGCGTGTCGCGGCTGAAGACCACGATGATTTCCATCCCGACCATGACCAGTTCCATACAGCCCGCGCAGTTGCGCAAGGTTGTTTGTTAGCTGGGTCAGGTTACGGAGTATCAGCTTAATGTTCTCCGCGCCTTTTGCCTCATCGGAGATGCCCTCGGGCACCAACTGCAATTCCTTGGTCAGTTTCTTGGTCAGTTCCCCAAGGTCTTCGGACTTTGTGAAAACAACGCCACGCTTGGTGAGAATTGTCTTGCAACAAGTTTCAACTAGCTCTTTGGCGGTTCCAATAGCCAGAGCTGGATCGCGGTCAATTCCATTCTCAAGACGTTCAATCTCCTTAGCCATCCAGCCAGCATTCAGAGCGTCAGCAACGTTCCTGGCCCGAAGGACAGCATGGCCTCCATGGTGGTGTGTCAGTTCGGCGAATGCAAACCGCGGTCGACCTGCAATCTGTTCAATCTCATAAATCTCCCATCCAATTTGCCGCAACTGCTTATTGAAATGGGATACGAGCTTCACGGCCTCTTCACGGTCGGGGCGGACAACCGGATGGACCACTTCACAAAGAAATCGGAGGAACTGCTCCGTCGAACCGTCTTTGAGGCCGAATCGCTCATCCGAGAAGATCCAGTCCTGATCCCAGTCGTCGTTGTTGAACCGGTGCTGCCAAATATCCCCTGCTGCATCTTTGAATCGACTATCGTGCGAGGGTAGTGCTTGCAAGTCATAGAGCCGGCTCAGGAACTCGACGTCATCGAGGGCGCCATTCCATGCTACGCGCTCCAATCTCAGACCATCCAAAATGTTGGTCCTTACCTCGCGTGGAATGCCCAGGTTATCGGTACGCCAATCCTTACGCTGTTCGCGTTGAGGAAGAATCTTTGCTGTGTACCAGTTTTGCGTCTCTGACTCCAAAACTGTCTTGATACGCGCTGAAATTTGCTCCTCAAGCTGAGGACGCTTCGCTCCCAGTCGAGCGAATTCTTTCGCAGGTACGGATATCTGTATCTCCCAAATTTCCGTACCACCGTTCCAGTTGTCGTAACCGGTTTGCTCCGCACGCGCAGGGTAGTTTCGAACGAGAGCCGCGGCTTCGAACATTCCCTCTGAACTGAGAAGGGCGTGTACAGTTGCTAGCGTTTCCTCAAGCGCGGAGTTCTCCAAGGGGCTATCCTATATATCTGTGTCGAATGAGAGCAATCGAAGCTTAGCCTACGTACCCGTTTTAATGTCCAATTTCGGCGCCCGTCGGGATTTTATCCGATATAGAAAGGGCTATCCCCAGGCTGAAGCAATAATTGAGTTGACGTATTCCGACGGCAGCGATTGGCCGTCAACCACTCTTAGTGACCAGCCGATGACACCCCAAAGCGGGTGCCGGAAGTAAAACTGCCACATAAAAAGGAGATATTAGGCGGCCAGATTTTATCCATCTAAGAGATCATCGAGTATGCCATTAATCCCTGATGCCTGTTCTCTAGCTGTATCGAACAGATCCTTCAGCGCAGGCGAGTATTGAGTTGACTCCCAAATTACTCTTTGCTGGTCATCTACAATGCAGAAGCCAATGCCCTCCGACCAGGAAAACACGTCTTCATCATGAAAGTACTTTGATCTAACCTCATAGAGGCCGAGAGATTTTCCTTTGTACTCTGTTTGCAAATACAGAGGGACAACCTGTTCGGTAGCTTGGTTGAGCGATTTTGGGGCGTCTCGGACCTCCCAACGAACTTTCCCGGTAGATGTTTCACGGATCAGCTTCGTCAAAAGCAGCGTAGTCTTGCTCTCAGTGTTCATTTTTTTAATCCCATTTCGAGTCTTTAATAATCTGTTCAAGTGAAGTAACCAGGCCACTTAGATCTGTATATAAATTCCATACAGAGTCCTCGCTCATTTGGGCAATGTTTGCTTTTATGAAGAAATATTTCCGAGGTTCAAGTCGGGATAAAAATATCAAGACTTTCTTCCTCTCTTCAGTCGGCAGCTTTGGCTCAATGTTTTCAAGAAGTGCTTTAACTTTCGAAAATGACTCGAGAGCGGGAGCCTTGTCGACGCCCCAGTTCTTAAGATGCTTGGAAACCTCTGAGGTCATCTTTGCCAACTCTTTGTTCAGCTCTGGTAAACGAGCGCGCCTGATAAATGAACCTCGAATTTTCCTAGCCTCAATAAATAGGAATACCGTAATAATCAACCCTAGAATCGAACTTATTGAGCTTATGTTTGTTAACCAATCCTGCATATCTCCCTAGTCTCCAGTTGTTCGCTTGAAAATCACTTGTGATTTTATCGATAGGATATAAATTTTTTCATAAATTCTATTTGTAAAATAAGTGGTGATTAATAGGCAATCAGCGCGTCGATATCGAACGACAGCTAGTGGCCGGGAGCTGTCTTGGAGACAGACCGCTTCCGACCCAATGAAGACAATTGACGTGTTATCGCCGATGTCCGATAGAAAATCTATGCCACCGGTCGCCGCTGGCACTTTACGACTTTTTCTGCTTTTTCTTACCTGCCGATTTCGACAACTTTGGTGTTGTATGTGCGATAGTTTCGCCTGGCGTCACTGAGCGCATGTCCGCTCTGTACTTCTTCCACGCCTTATCACTGAGATTATCGACGCGAACCTCCTTATAGTCATCCCTGAGTCTGGACAAGATACCCGAGAGAGCTTTAGCCATTTCACGGCGAGCAGTCTCGATAGCCCTCCATGCCTTCTCTTTGCCTGGCGAGAGCGGGAGATCACCTAGATTGGTGAACACATGCAGGCGGCTGTCCGGAGTATCGTGGTAGTGTTGATCGAATCCGAGCGCCGTTTGCCAGGCGTCGTGAAATCTCTCTACGCTGTCACGCAGTACACTGTCATAAAGACTAAATCGGCTGCTACTTGCAACCGCGTCGAAGCCCTCCCAAAACCACAACGATTTCGTCGTAAGGTGTTTTGGAAGACCCTTGATCAGTTCGTCGACCGTCGGGATGTGAAGATTCGACATCAGCCACTTCATGTTCGCGACGTCGTGCGCGTGTTCTATCTTTTCAGGACTTAATCCGCGCAATTGTATGGGTGTCTTCGGATTTGGATCGATGACGGCCCTGATCGCCGCAGTCATAAGACTAGCAAGGTTTTTACGCGCGTCGGCCGAAATAGGTTCGGACATCTTGTAGGGACTCGCTCTGTTCTGTACAAAGTCGAAGGGGAGATCTCCTGGGAAAGAGCCAATCGCTGTATTGAACAGCATTACGATCCGGTCTTCCCCGAGCAGCGCCGTCGCAAACCCCAGTTCGTAAGTGACATTTGGGTTTGGGCAACGCCGTTTGGCTTCTGGATCGATCGTCGTTATGTCGCAGACAAGCATGTCTGCCTCGTTTATCTTTTTGAGAATCTTCGTCGCAATGTTGGGACTTCCGGACGTGTTGCGAGTGGCCTCGTCAACTACGATCGTTTGATCAGGATATACGGACTTTAGGGACATCGCGGCGCACTTCAACGCATCACGGATAGCGTTGGAGTTGGTCTTCTTTGGTGAATCACTCTGCCATGAAAAAAAACCCGAAACTCTTTTTTGCTCTTGGTGGCCACGGGGCGCTCCAGTTGTTATAAAGGATTAACGCTCGGCTCCTATCAACATGTGAGAGCGCAAGCAATCGGTCAACGGCATCGTTCACGCGGTGCGCGGATGGTACCGGAAGAAATTGCCGTCACGCACTTGCCGCCTATTCACGTTTAGTCGGCACCAACGTTGGACGGCGGAGAGTCGTGTGCAACGCGACCGATGCGGTTGCTAGTTGCGCAAAGTAGCCGGCACCAAACGCGGCAAATGACCGAAGCACTTCGAGTTTCAGCCGTACGCAATACCAACCGAACGTCGCTTCGTGGCCGAAAGTAGACATTTAGATGAGAAAAGGTGTCTGACTACAATTTGGCCATTTAAATTGTAGTCAGACACCTTTATTCACAGCTTCTTTTATTCCTTAGACACTTGTCATTGGCTGGGGAGCAATCACATTTTGCACTGCATCCTGTTCCGTTGCAGTTTGAATCGACGTTATGCCTAGCAGGTTGTGTGTCTGCAGAAGACCGGGTTGTGCCACGGGCACCATTGCGCTTATCACTTCCAGCACAGGAAAGTCGCGGCGATCTTCGAGGAACTTTGCAACCATAATATGAGCACCAATTGGAAGGGATGCGGGAGGTGGTACTTTTGCATCGGCCGCCAAAAATTGCTGCACTATTGTCCACCCTGTATAGAAAATTTCCATGAACTCGCCATCATAAGGGAGCGGACAAATCACGAGATTTTTAGCGTCATCGAAGCTAATTCCGTCTCCTGATCCGTGGCGTGCCGGTACGATGCCAATCCGTAGCCCTGCTGCGCCTTCTAAGTGAGCCCTGTTAATTTTGACGGTGGTTCCTACCCACCGGTCACTATCGCGATTACCGAGGAAAAGATCTGCTTTCCAAAGCCCCGAGATACTACTGGGGAGCAACTCGCGCTGAGAGCTCCGCCGAAAGGCATCTGTCAGCGTCTGAATGTACTGTTTTAGCTTTGGCGGCTGGGCTTGAACACCTGTTAGAACTCTAGACTCGTCCGTCAATAAATTGGCCGGGGACCCAATTACCTGCAAAGCACCCGTCTTTTCTGCTCCGAAGAGGATCGACGCAGTATCGCTTCCCGGAACTCGGCAGTACCGAGCAAGGCTTTCGGACACCTTCTCCACGACCGATGGAACTTTTCTATTAATAGCGTCGTGTGCCGCATACTCGAAGCAAATTCCACAATCACCAAAACCCGGGCGGTACACCCGCGGAAGCATGAAAAGGCGGATATTTTCTAAACCACCACATTCAGCGACCACTTCGCTTTTCAACCCGAAGAGCAAACCCTGAAGAATGGGACGGACCACGGCCATGAGAGCAGAAACCTCATCAGCCACAGCTGAAGTTTGAGTTTCAACTTGGAGAGCGATTTGGTTCATTTTTTTTAAATCCCTGAAAAACAGTATCAGACCACAATTTCTCCAGCCAAATTGGAATCTGACAATTATTTTTCATTAAACGTGACACGACCAATATGTTCTAAATCATTCACCGCCAAACCTTAACTGTCTTGGCATCATAAATATGCATCTTGCAACGAAATTTACCTGCAATTCCTTCTATATATTCTCTATCTGCATCCGAATAGACTCCGATATATAAGCTCCAAAGCTTATTTGGCCCTTTTCGTTTCGAAGCCCTATTTATAGCATCTATAATATGCTCGTCATAGGGACCAAATCCAAAACCAAACGTCACCAATGACCCCTCAGCCTGGCAAAAGCTGTCATAACAGTAAGTAAGATATTGATTGTGCGTAATATGCGTTAACTTCTGCCGACCATCCCCGGCGGTCACAAATATGGGATACTCCCCATTTTCCATTCGCCTACTAATATTTTCGAGAATATAATTGTATACAGTATATTCTTCCTTGATAACTTCGACCCCGTTATCAAAAAACGGCAAGGCACCATGGAGATAAAAAACATTCTGCGTGCTGCGGTGCTTCCCCCATATAAGATCAGACCAAATTTGATCTTCGAGCTTCATATACTCGCCTGTATCGTTCACCAACTCCCTTCCGCAACCATCAACATGTTTGAATAGATCATTACGCATCAAAACCCAGTACAGCAATAGATCGTAATTGGTAGAGAATAGATTTCCACCAGTCTTGACAAACGTTTGGAGAAATTCGGCACATGTCCGACTCTGATCTTCCGGTACTTTGAAAACATGCTTGGGATGTAACGCCTTGACTGCGTCCAAAAGGCTTGTTTTTAGTTTGGCACTGGCGGCTTCGACACGATTTTTGAGCGCTGGGTCTGCACCGAATGCGTCTATCAAAGCAGAAAAATTATCAAGATATTGCATGATCAATTCGAAATTCTGCGTTTCAATAACGCCGAGAATTGCCGAGAGATCTTCGTTGTCTATTTTCGTGACAAAATTATGCAATGCGTTATATGAGAATATTTTCGCATCATACGCAACACTAAAACCGTTCCCAAGAAGCAAATTAAAATTGCGCTTCGGGTTCTTTTTTATAGATGCAAGAACATCATCAAAACTCTCCAGCTTCATCAGAGCACCATTTCCCTTGATTCATAATATTGAAAACATCAAGATCGAAATAAAGGTGTCAGACTACAATTTGGCCGGGTAAATTGTAGTCTGACTGCCTATTTTCCATGGCAAAATCGACAGCTACACTAAGCTGCCAAATCTGTTTCATAGAACCCCACTGTTTTCCTAAGCGCATCAGAGAAATTGTAAATTTCATCAATAGATGAGATAGGATGCCGAGTTTCACTCTTACTCTCGTCAAATACCCCCACATACTTCTGTGCACGATTGAAGTGAAGACGACAAATGGGCTTCCTGTTGTTGTCATCCAGAAGTATGCCCATATAGCTTTGCGTATCTCGTTGAACGACCCGTTTCACGTCGACCACAGCTCGGACAATTGCTTTGACCACGTGGTAGCCTTCGATTTCCTCCAGCGTCGTGGTAATCAAGTCGTCTGACTTATCCCCGATATCTTCAGCTTCAGGCGTATCGGCCACAACCGAGGTGACCGCATTACTATTCATCGCAGACTTAAGTCGCTCATTGATCTGGTCATTCAAAAATTGACCAAGCGCACGTTTCGTCAATGAGGAAAATTGATCTCGAACTCGTTGTGTGATCACGCCCTCATAGACTCGCGAAGCGAACAGCTTGACGAAATCTTCTTCAGGGGCAACGAATTGATTGGCGACGATCTTCTTGATCTGACTCAGATATTTAAGCTCGCCGGCAGCACTAATGACCGACTCCAGATCAAACGCGCCTTTAGTCAGCTTCTTCAGTTCGGGGACGATGTAGTCGTCGATATCGAGTAGGTCAAGCTCCAGAAATGGCTTCTGGTCCATCTTGTTGGGCGCATCAAGATCGGTATAGAACTGATAAACCTGCCCATTGGTAAGAATGGAGACTCTCGCGGTCGTGACATGAAAGTAGCGGAACAGCTGAGAGGCGTGATTTATGTTCAGCGGATCACCAAACTTCTTGCACTCAATCAAGATCTGGATCTGTGAATTCTGAAGAATCGCGTAGTCGACCTTCTCACCCTTCTTGGTACCAACGTCGGCAATGAACTCGGGCGTCACCTCGTTGGGATCGAAGACGTCGTATCCCAATATGTTGTGAATGAACGGCATCACAAACGCATTCTTCGTCGCCTCTTCGGTCTTGATGCCAGGGCCTTGTTGACGAATTTTTTCGGAAAGGCCTCTGAGTTTTTCCATCAACTCCATGCTCTGCTCCAATTTGCGTACGAGCTATCGCTCGCGTTGGTTCACAATCTCGAGAAAGTATCTAAGCGCCTAGGTAAAAGTGATCGCGAACAGGCCAGTTCGTGACAAATATCTACAGATATTACCCGAACTTTACTTTAGGGGCAGAGTGAGGATGGGGCGCTGGAGCAACGCCAAAAAATACGCCAACCAGCACAAGCAGCGTCTTGTCCCACCAACACCGCTCAAGCTCTAGTACGGCTAGTAGGTCTCCGAGACCTTAGGATCCGTCACTAGGTGAGAAATCATGCTCGGGCTGGTGCCTAAGTCCACCCCATGCTTTACCATTTTCCGCATATTGGTTTTGCTGGCTGCGCGGAATCTCATCCACGTTAAGGAGACGATCCATGCCAAAGTTTGTAACGATCGGATATGGCGACCAAGAGGGTTACGATCGCACCCCAGTCGCGATTAGAAACGCAGCGCATGCGCACGACTCAGAATTGCAGAAAGACGGCGTATTGATGGGCATTGCAGGCACGCCAATACAGGTGCGTAACCACGGGGCTGTTCGAACTGAAACAGCCCCCGGCCCATTCATGCAATCCCCCTTGCCCGTAGCCGGCTTCGCCATCATCGAAGCCGCCGACATGGCCGAAGCTATAGCGATGGTGTCGCAAACACCCTGCGCCGTCGCGCACGGGGTCGTTGAGGTGTGGCCGCTGGAACAGCCGTAGCGGCAGTTCTCATTCGCACCGTGGGTTTATGTCTTGCAAGAACAAGGCAATGGCAGCCCAGCAGCCTATCCCCTACCCCGCATTCACAAATGCCGATGGCTGCAAACCATGACCAGCCCGGTCAGCCTCTCGATCAGCCTGGCCAGCCCCCTCGCGCTGCCATCATCCAACCATTCCGTCCGAACCATCCGAAACCCCATCGTCAGGCTGTACTGCCAATCCAACTCCAGTATCCGGTAATCACGACCATTCTCCGCGCAATGCCACTGCGCCGCCGGATCCTCGTAAGCCGCCCCAATGAAATCAACATGCGAGTCAAACGGCGGCATCGACTCCAGCAGTACGTCTGAACCCGGCAAGCTGGGCTCGGAGAGGTTTTCCCCCACCGCCACGCGCGGCTCAGAGCCGTCGTAGGCCAGCAGCATCAGCGGAAAATTCCTGGGATCCGCGTCATAGGAAGCTTGGGTGTCAGGAGTGAGATAGGGTCTTGCCGCAGGCCCCAGGCAGTATTGCGGGCTGTTCCAATCGCTGCCCTCATTATCCGCATACAGCTCTCCGGGCGTGATGCCTTGGCTGGCCAACAACTCCAGAGCTTCGGCCATGGTGTCGTTATGGCGAATGGGAATATCCGCAGGCAGATACCCCGCCCGCACGTACATCGCAATCACGTCGCCTGTCGTGCGCAACGGTTCCTGATACTGGTACGAGCCTTCGTTCAAGGTGGCCAGACCGAAGCTCAGGTTCAGCAACGCTCGATACGGGATATTGCCTCCGCGCGGTTCGAGTACGTATCCGCCTTCCAGCAGCTTCGTTTCCAGCGCCTGCCAATCGGGCGGCGGTAAATGCAGGTCGCGGGGGCACAGGAACTGGTGGTGTTCGGACATTAATGGGACTCGCTCTGTTGAGATGTCTAAAGTCGGCCAAGGCGACGGCGGGCCGTCTTGCCATCCGCGGTAGCCATAATCAAAACGTCTAGGGTATACGCACCAAGCCTGATCCATTTAGGGCGGACCGTGCCCAACCCAAGACAATCGGCCGCTACGCGCCAGCAGCATCGATCAATTCCGCCGACGACTCCCGCAAGCACTCTGCGAACAGCTCCGTGGTGGAAGTCGTCGTATCTTCGCGCCAATACAGAATCGCCTCCCCCAATGGCCCCAGCGGCGGCAGCGGCAGCATCCGCATGGTTCCGCGCTGTACGTAGCGGCGCGCGAGCGACAGCGGCAGGATCGAAACGTATCCCCCGTCGCGCAGCAAGGACAGGTTCAGCGCCAATGAACTGGACTCGATGGTCGGACGAAGCAGGGTCACGCCATGTTCGGCCAGGATCTCGACCATGGTCGCAAAGGCGGGCGAACCCTGCATCGGCGTGATCCAGCGCACGTCCTGCAGGTCGTCCCAGGCCACTGGGGTGTCCGGGCCGCCCAATGGGTGGCGCGTACCCACCACGAACACGAACGGCTCGTGATGCAAGGACTCATGGCGCATCACTGGCAGATACCCGGTCACGCGGTTGCGGCCCAAGGCCAGGTCGAGGTTGCCTTCGTCCATCATCTTGAGCAGGCGGTCGAGCGTGGCTTCCACGAACGAGAACGAGGCATTCGGCGCGCGCCGCGTGAACAGCTCGACGGCATGCGCGATCAGGGGTTGGGGAATCGTCACCACGGCGCCGAATCTCACGTGGCCCGCCGTGCCAGAGGCCAGCGCCTTGACGTCGCGCCGCGCCAGTTCGATCTGGCGCAGGATCTCGCGCCCGCGTTCGACCAGCACGCGGCCTATGCGCGTCAATTCGATGGCGTTGCCTACACGGCGCACGACCGGCGCGGCCAGCGCCTCCTCGATCTCCGCGATCTGCTTGGAGATGGCAGGTTGCGTGACGTGGAACGCGGCGGCCACCCGAGTCACCTGGCGCAGCTCGCCCAGCGCCACCAGGATACGCAGATGCCCAAGCTTCAGGCCGCTGCGGAAAAAGCGTTCTATCGAATTGTCGGACGGCGTGTTGGCGGACATATCGGGAATGGGAAGACGGGGGGATCGGTCGCCATCAGGTAACGGCGCAAGCCGCCAATCATAACCAAACGGTAATGCCAAATGCGGAAAGTGTGATTTGCCGCCGAATGCGAGCAGCCCGTACCCTTCGAACGGACAGCACTGTAGCGCAGGCCTTTCGTGAAGCATCGACGATCAACCGGGAACAAAGATTGATCCCACGCCGATGCCGCATCGCATAACCGAACTCGCAGGCTGCCGAATAACTCGATGTGCCCCATGGCACACACCCACGGAGACAACACTCATGAGCACGTCCCTATCCGGCGGCGCGCCGGCCTATGCCGGCGCGCAGGCCGCGCAGAATCCTGCGCAGCTAGACGCGCTGTACCGCAAGCTGGCCTGGCGCATCATGCCGTTCCTGTTCCTGTCGTTCATCGTCGCGTACATCGACCGCGTGAACGTGAGCTTCGCCAAGCTGCAAATGCTGGCCGACCTGTCGATGTCGGAAACGGTCTACGGCTTGGGGGCCGGCATTTTCTTTCTGGGCTACTTCATCTTCGAGGTGCCCAGCAATCTGATCCTGCATCGCGTGGGCGCGCGCATTTGGATTGCGCGCATCATGGTCACGTGGTCGATCATTTCCTGTCTGACGATGTACGCGCAGGGACCGCTGTCGTTCTATCTGCTGCGTTTCCTGCTGGGGGTGGCGGAAGCCGGCTTCTTCCCGGGCATCGTGCTTTATCTGTCGACCTGGTTCCCGTCGAGCCGCCGCTCGCAGATCATCGCGCTGTTCATGGTGGCCATTCCGGTGTCGGGCGCCATCGGCGGTCCGCTGTCCGGCTGGATCATGGAGCGGTTCGGCGGCATGCATGGCCTGGCCGGCTGGCAGTGGCTGTTCCTGGTTGAAGGCCTGGGGTCGCTGCTGGTCGGGATTGCCGCCTTCTTCATGCTGCAGGACCGGATCGAGACGGTGAAGTGGCTGAACGCGGACGAGAAGCGCCTGCTGGCGCAGGATCTGGCGGCCGACGACAGCACGCGGGCCCGCCATAGCGTGCGGCAGGTGTTCGGCGACCGCAAAGTGTGGCTGCTCGGCCTGCTCTATTTCTGCATCGCCATGGGCAACTACGGCCTGGTGTTCTGGCTGCCGACGATGATACGGGCCGCGGGCGTGGCCAATCTGGGCAATATCGGCCTGCTGTCGGCGGTGCCGTCACTCATCAGCGCGGTGGCGATGATACTCATCGCGCGCCATGCGGACCGCACGAACGAACGCCGCATCCACGTTGCCGTGTGCTGCGTGCTGGGCGCCGCCGGCATGCTGGTATCGGTGCTGTTTGCCGAGCACCTGTGGTGGTCGATGGCCGCCCTCATCGTCGCCGCCATCGGCATCAATTCGATCGCGCCGGTCTTCTGGGGCATTCCCACGGCGATGATGAGCGGCGCGGGCGCCGCAGCGGCCATCGCGCTGATCAATTCGGTGGGCAACCTGGCCGGTTTCGTCAGCCCGTATGTCATCGGCTTTCTCAAGGACACCACGGGGCAGCTGCTGCCCGGCATGATCCTGCTGGCCTGCGCGCTGGTCGGCGGGGCCTTCATTGCCATGTCGCTGCGCACGAAGCGGGGTCAGGCATGAGCGTGCCCGTCTGTCTGGTAACCGGCGCCGCCAGCGGCATCGGCGCGGCCACGGCCCTGCGTTTCGCGCGTGAAGGCTGGGCCGTGGCCATCAATAATTTCGACGGCGGCACCCGGGCGGCGGCCGAGGCGGTGGCCGCGCAGTGCGGCGAGGCCGGCGCCCAGGCCATCGTCGTGGATGCCGACGTGGGCGACGACGCTGCCTGCCGCGGCTTGGTCGATGCCGTCGCGGCGCGGTGGGGACGGCTGGACGCGGTCGTCAACAGCGCGGGCACGACCCGCGTGATTCCGCACGGCGACCTGGAAGCGGTCGATGCCAGCGAGTTCGAACGCGTCTATCGCGTGAACCTCATCGGCATGTTCCAGATGACGCGCGCCGCGGCTCGCCTGTTGCGCGAGCGTCCGGCAGGCGCGGCGTCGGGCTGCGTCATCAATATTTCTTCGCTGGCGTCCCTGAATGGCACGGGATCGTCCATCGCTTATGCGGCCTCGAAGGGCGCGGTCAATTCGCTGACGCTGTCGCTCGCGCGCAATCTCGCCCCCCAGGTCCGCGTGAATGCCATCGCCCCGGGCATGGTCGACGACGGCCTGCTGCGGCGCGTGCTGGGCGACGAGGCCTACGCCCGAGTGGTCGACGGCATGCGCGAGAACGCGCCGCTCAAGCGGGTGTCGCAGCCGTCGGAGGTCGCGGAACTGGCCTGGTTCATTGCCGCCCGCGCGCCGGCGATGACCGGCCAGGTGCTGGCCCTGGAAAACGGCTTGATGCTCAACACCTGAGCCTCCTCCGATACTGATACTAGGAACACCATCCATGAAAGATCTGCACAAACACCGCTCCCGCACGGTCACCGAGGGTGTGACGCGCGCCCCGCACCGTGCCTTCCTGCGCGCCACGGGCCTGGACGACGAGGCCATCGACAAGCCGTTCGTCGCCATCGTCGACACCTTCGGCGAGAACACGCCCTGTTCCATGTCGCTGAACCAGGTCTCGGACAACGTCCGTCTCGGGATCGCGGCCGGCGGCGGCGTGCCGATACGCGGCTCGGCGATCTCGGTCTCCGACGGAACGTCGATGAATCACTCGGGCATGCGCTTCTCGCTGGTGTCGCGCGAGACCATCGCCGACAGCGTCGAGTTGTTCGTGCGCGCCCACTGCTACGACGCGCTGGTCGGCGTGGCCGGTTGCGACAAGACCCTGCCGGGCATCCTGATGGGCATGGTGCGCGTGAACGTCCCCGGCGTGTTCCTGTTCGGCGGGGCAATGTTGCCCGGCGTGGCCCCGGACGGCTCGCAAGCCTCGATCCTGACGGCCATCGAGGCCGTGGGCGCGGCGCAGCGCGGCGACATGTCGGCCGAGACGCTGCGCGGCATAGAAAAGCGCTGCACGCCGACCGCCGGTTCCTGCCCGGGGCAATTCACGGCCAACACCATGGCGATGGTCGCTGAGGTGCTGGGGCTGGCCCCGCTGGGCTCGGCGATGGTGCCGGCCGTCTACAGCGAACGCATCGCGATTGCCCGCCGCGCCGGTGAAAACGTCATGCGCGCGCTGCGCAACGGCGGGCCGCTGCCGCGCGACCTTGTGACGCGCAAGAGCCTGGAGAACGCCTGCGCGGCCGTCGCCGCCACCGGGGGGTCGACCAATGCCATGCTGCACATCCCGGCCATCGCCCACGAGGCAGGCATCACATTCACGCTCGATGACGTGTCGGAAGTGCTGGCGCGCACGCCGCTCATCGGAGACATGCAGCCGGGCGGACGCTATCTTGCCGTGGACCTGCATCATGTCGGCGGCGTGCCGGCGGTGCTCAACGCCCTGCTCGCGGGCGGACATATACACGGCGACACGCTCACGCAAAGCGGCGAAACGCTGGAAACGGCGCTGCGCGCCTTCCCCGGCCCCGACGGCCGCGTGGTCAAGCCGCATGACGAACCGCTCTCGCCCAACGCGGGGCTGGTGGTCCTGCGCGGCAATCTGGCCCCGGACGGCGCCGCGCTGAAGACCGCCGGCCTCAAGCAGCTGGTGTTCTCGGGCACGGCGCGGGTCTTCGAGACGGAAGAGGACTGCATGGCCGTGGTTGCCGCCGGTACCTATCGGGAAGGCGACGTCCTCGTCATACGCAACGAAGGGCCCAAGGGCGGCCCGGGCATGCGTGAAATGCTGAGCGTCACCGCCGCGATCTACGGGCAAGGCATGGGAGAAAAGGTCGCGCTGCTGACCGATGGCCGGTTCTCGGGCGCCACGCGCGGCATGTGCATCGGCTATGTCGGCCCCGAAGCGGCGGCGGGCGGTCCGATACGCCTGCTGCGCGACGGCGACCGCATACACATCGATGCAATCAAGGGGAGCCTGGACGTCGAACTCTCCGACGAGGAACTCGCGCAGCGGGCAAAGGCCAGCCAACCGTTCGCCCGCGGCAGGCTGGGTGGCGTGCTTGAGAAATATGAAGCGCTGGTGCGTCCGGCCAAGCTGGGCGCCGTGACCCATTCCGGGGCCGTGAACTGGCCTTACGAACCGTCGCTCGGGGAAGCTCCTGCCCAAGGGGGCCAGGAATGACGAAGACGCCGCGCATCGGTTTTTGCGGCATCGGCCGCATGGGTGAACCCATGACCCGGCGGCTGTTGGCCGCTGGTCACGAGGTCGCCGTCTGGAACCGCTCCAGCGCGAAGCTCGACTCGCTTGCCGCTGCCGGGGCCGTGGCAAAGGCAACGCCGCAGGCGCTGGGCGAGAGCGTGGACATCGCCCTGCTTTGCCTGGGCGACGGCAAAGCCGTGGAGGACGTGGTGTTCGGCGCGCACGGGTTGGCGCAAGCCGCCACGCCGCCCGCTTGCCTCATCGACCATTCGACCTTGTCGCCCGCGCTCACGCGCGCCCTGGCCCAGCGCTGGACAGCGGCAACTGGCGGCGTGTGGATCGATGCGCCTGTCTCGGGCGGCACGGACGGCGCAGCGGCCGGCAAGCTGGCCATCATGGCGGGCGGACCGGCGGATACGATCGAAGCCGTAACGCCCGTGCTGCGCGCCTACGCCGCGCGCGTCACGCGCATGGGGGAGGTCGGCGCGGGCCAGACCACCAAGCTCGCCAATCAGGCCATCGTCGCGACCACGCTCGCCGGCCTGGCCGAAGCCTTCGTGCTGGCCAAGCGCAGCGGCATCGATACGGCGGTCCTGCCTTCGGCCCTGCAAGGCGGTTGGGCCGACTCCGTGCTGCTGCAAACCTTGTGGCCGCGCATGGTGACCCCGCCCGAGCAAGCCACCGGCACGGTGCGCGTGCTGCTCAAGGATCTGGACGCGATTGCCGAACTGGCCGAAGCGAGCGCCACGGTCCAACGCGTGCTGCCGGAAGTGCAGCGCCTGCTGCAGGATGCCGCGCAGCGCGGCATGGGAGATTGGGATCTATCTCAAGTTTTCCGGATCGGTGAAGCGGAGAGCCAGGCCGGCGCGTAATGGACTGCACGATGGGGAGCGCCTGGCGCCCCCCTCCTCCGTCAACCCAACGGCAACGCCAGCACCTGCTTCGTCGTCATGATGTCGCCGAAAGTGTCATCGATGCTCGCCAGCGCGGCGCGATGCAGCATCGCATGCGGCAAGGCCGACTGTTCCCCCGCACCCGTATCCAGGTCGCGCGTGGCGCAGGCATCGGCCGCCACGATCACCTGATAACCCAGCGGCACTGCGTCGCGGGCCGCGCCTGCGACGCAGGCGTGCGTCATCAGACCGGTGATCACCAGCGTGCGTACGCCAGCCGCCTTCAGGCGCTGGTCGATGTCGGTGCTGGGAAACACGCTGACAGTGGACTTGCGCAGCACCGTATGGCCCGGCGCGGGACTCAGGTCGGGGTGGAATTCGATGCCCGTGCTGCCGTCGGCGAAGACCGGGCTGCCGGCGGGCGTGCCGTGCTGGATGTGGAAGACCGGGATGCCATGCTGATCGGCGTGGGCAACGAGCTGCGCCGCGTTGCGCAGGGCCGCCGGGCCTTCAGGGATGGGCAGCCTGCCGCTGAAGTATTCATTCTGGAAGTCGATCACCAGCAAGGCGGTGCTGGCCGGGTCGATGGACTGCGGGGCGGTGGCGCCGGCGATGGCGCGAATGGTCGGGTGGTTCATCGTAGGTCCTTGATCTGTAGGCGTTTAGTGTGCCGTTCACGCACGAGGGCGAACGGCATCAAGGATGCGCCATCGGGCATTAACCCGAAAGTGGCCCGAATACCAATTAGTGATAGGATCGGGCCAAATCCGCATTCCTGCCTCTTGTGCCATGCATACCATCGCCGTCGTCGCCTTCGCGGGCATCAGTTCCTTCCACCTGTCCGTGCCCTGCATGGTGTTCGGCGACGATCTGGCCCGGCTGGGCGTGCCGCGCTATCGCCTGCTGGTTTGCGGCGAAGCGGTCGGACCCGTCGCGACCATGTCGGGTTTCGATATCCATGTGCCGCACGACTATTCGGCCCTGGCCGAGGCCGACACGGTGATCGTGCCCGCCTGGCGCGATCCGGACGAGCGCCCGCCGGAAACCATGCTGCAGGCCCTGCGCGAAGCGCATGCGCGCGGCGCGCGGGTCATCGGCTTGTGCCTGGGCGCCTTTGTGCTGGCGGAGGCCGGCCTGCTCGACGGCCGCCCGGCTTCGACGCACTGGGTCTGGAGCGACGACTTCGCCCGCAAGTACCCGCAGATCCGTCTCGACCGCAAGGCCCTGTACGTGGACGACGGCGATATCCTGACCTCGGCCGGCACCGCGGCCGCCATCGATTGCTGCTTGCACCTGCTGCGCTGCGACCATGGCGCAGAACTCGCTAACCGGGTGGCCCGCCGCATGGTGATGGCGCCGCACCGCGATGGCGGGCAGGCGCAGTACATCGAACGGCCGCTGACGCGGGAGGACGGCGGCGACCCGATAAGCGTCGCGATGGAATGGGCCATCGAGCATTTGCAGGAGCCGCTGGGGCTGGACCGCCTGGCCGACCACGCCGGACTGAGCCGCCGCAATTTCACCCGGCGCTTCAAGCTGAAGACGGGCACGACGGTGACGCAATGGGTGCTGAACCACAGGCTGGCCGCGGCGCAGCGCCTGCTGGAGACGGGCGGGCTGTCGGTGGACCGGGTGGCCGAGGCTACGGGATTCGGGTCGACGGTGTCGCTGCGGCAGCATTTCACGGCGGCGTTTTCGGTGTCGCCTGCCGCTTATCGGAAGCAGTTCCGGCAGCGGTGATGGAGTTTTGTATCGACGAACCAAGGCTCGGATGCTGGCCAGGTTTGATCGATGCGCGCGGGGCAACAAATAATTCAAACAGAGTTCGTCTTTTCAAGCTGGCGCTCGCCAACTAAGCATAGTCAAAAACAAGATTTAGCCTCCCTTCTCCCCACGCTATATTTTTTTCATCAGCCGCGCCTCGCACAGAGAGCCGGATCAAACCGCCCATGGCCATCAATCGTCGCGGCGCTTATTAATCATCCAGCGGCATCACACCGGAAAGCGATGAAGAGAAGAATGTCCAATGAGACACAGGGAGTCTTTTTCTTGCAGGCGATGCGTGCGCTGCGCGGCGGCGCACACGCCCTTGCAGGACGCCTCAGCCTGCCGCTCATCATTATCGCGGCTTGGCAATCGGCTTCCGTCACAGGCCTGATTTCGCCCACCCTCTTGCCCTCCCCGCTCCATGTCGCCGAGACGGTGGCGTACCTGATCGACAGCGGAGAACTCTGGCGCCACGTCAGCGCCAGCGGCCTGCGAGTGATACAGGGCTTCGTCGCGGCTGCCGCGCTGGCGCTGACATTGGGAATCTCCATGGGAATCTTCAACCGCCTGGAGCGATTCGTGGATTTCCTGATTCAAATACTCAAGCCGGTTCCCCCTATCGCCTGGATTCCGCTGTCGGTCCTCTGGTTTGGCATTGACGAAGGCGCCAAGATTTTCATCATCGTGCTCGGCAGCTTTTTTCCGATTCTGACGACTACCGTGGACGCCATCCGCCAGACGGACCGGCGCTACGTGGAGCTGGCCCGGACGCTGGAGCTGCCCCGCCATCTGTTCATCCGCAAGATCATGCTTCCGGGCGCGACGCCGCAGATCATGAGCGGTCTGCGCATAGGCCTGGCCATGGCCTGGATGTGCGTTGTAGCCGCCGAGCTGATAGCAGCGCCCAGCGGCGTAGGCTTTCTGATCATGGACGGCCGGGCGATGTCCCAGGCAGATTTGGTGCTGGCAGGCATGCTGACCCTGGGTGTGCTTGGGAAGATCACTGACGACGTTCTACGGGCTGTGGAACAACCGCTGGTCCTCTGGCGTCCTCAGTTCAAGGGGATGACACGCACATGAATGCCCTATCGCAAGCGCCGCAACGGGCAGGCAACGCCATGCAGGCCCTGAATGTGAGCAAGCAATACCTGGGTCCCCATGGCCAGCATGTGGCGGCGCTGATAAACATAGATCTCATCTTTCCCGAAGGCAGCATCACCTGCGTGGTGGGGACCAGCGGTTGCGGCAAGAGCACCTTGCTCAGGATCCTGGCTGGCCTGGATGGCGATCATGGCGGCAGCGTCACGCTAGGCGCACAGACTTTCTCCGGGCCATCGCTCCAACGCGGCGTGGTGTTCCAGGACCATCGCCTGCTGCCCTGGATGACGATTGCGGAAAATGTGGCACTGGGCCTGCACCGCGAGACCGCCCAGAGACGCCAGGAGATCGTGGACCAGAAGCTGGAGTTGGTTGGGCTATTGGCGTTTCGCGACACCTATCCTGCACAGCTTTCGGGCGGCATGGCCCAACGTGTAGCCATTGCACGTGCGCTGGCGCATGAGCCGCGCGTGCTGCTGCTGGACGAGCCGTTCGGCGCGCTGGACACCATCACCCGGCTGCAGATGCAGGATGAGTTGCTCCGAATCCGCGAGAAGGAACGGGTGACGACCGTGCTGATCACCCATGACATCGAGGAAGCCGTCTATCTGGGCGATCGGATTGCCGTCCTGTCGAGCAGGCCGGGCACGGTACGGGCCGTGGTCGATGTCGAGTTGCATCACCCGCGCAAGAGGACAAGCGCCAGCTTCGCGGCCTTGCGCCAGTCGCTTTACGAGCAATTTCTACAACATGCCTCCGGAGCGCCGCCAAGCAACGTGCCAGAGCGTGGCGATACGGCTTACACCCCGATAGCAGGTGGCACCCATGCATGAACGATTCCGGAACCTCATGACAGCGGCGGTCTTCGGCGCAGTCTTGCTCTGCTCCATGGCGGCCCACGCCACCGATACGCTGCGCCTGGGCGTCATGCCCTTCGTGCCGTACTCGGCAAGCCTGCTGGCCCGGCAATACGGCTGGGTGGAAGAGGAACTGAAAAAGGCCGGCCACGACGACGTCAAAGTCATCTGGACGCAATTTTCCGGCGGCCCGCCGATCAATGAGGCGTTTGCTTCCGGCGACCTGGACATCGCCGCGCTCGGTGACACTGCCGCATTGATCGGCCGCGCTTCCGGAATCGACGATCGCATTATCGGTCTGTCATACAAGGGAGAGGAAACGCTGGCGCTGATGGTGCGCAAGGATGCGCCATTCCAGAGCGTGGCAGAGCTCAAGGGTAAGAAGGTGGCGACGTTGCGCGGGGGAAACGTGCATGAACTGCTGGCGCTTATCCTTGCCGAATCCGGCCTGAAACTGTCGGACGTGCAGTTTCTCAACCTGTCTCTGCAGGACATGAACACGGCGCTGCTCAATAGCGATATTGACGCCGCGCTGGTGTGGGACCCCGTCTTCACTCAGTTGGAGACCGAAGGCCAGGCACGCACGCTGCGCGATGGCAAGGGCCTCAAGAGCAATCTGATTCCCATCATCGCCTCCGCATCGCTCATCCAGCAGAAGCCCGAGTATGTCCAGGCCTACCTGCGCGGTATCGCCCGCGGCGCCGACGCGCTGAAACGCCGGCCGCAGGAAGCGGCCGCCGAGCTGGCTCCTGTTTTCGGATTGAGTCCGGCGCAGACGTTGACGGCATTCAGCCGTTCCACCTGGGTCCCGCGTCTGGACGCGCAAGCGTTGGCCGAACTGAGGCGTTCAGTCGAGTTCCTGTTGGGTAATCGAATGATCCGCAAGCCCCTGGATCTGGACAAGTTTGTCGATCCTGCAGACGCCGCGACCACAGACCTGACGGGATATTTGGGATCCGCCCGTGATCCCTCCAACCCGATCCCGGCGGGGTTACCCCATGCCTGAATCAAACAAAGGCATAGCGCCCCAAAACACGGATGATCAACCCCGGGCCTTGCCGGCGCGGCTGGTGCTTTGGCCTGCGACGCGCCCTGATTTCCAAGCCGTTCGCGACATCGTGCTCGAAGCTGAAGCGTTGGGCGCAAGCGCGGCGCTGATCACAGGTGGACGCGGCGCGCTGGAACCCTTGACCGTGGTAGGCGCGCTGGCGCCGCTGACCGTACGCATAGGCCTGCTCGCCGAAGTCGACGCTGCCGAAACCCATCCCTATACCGCTGCCCGCCGACTGGCGGCGCTCGATCACATCAGTGGCGGCAGGATTGGCTGGTCGCTGACAGGCGCTCGCGAACCTGGCCGCATTCGGGACTACGTCGATGCGGTGCATGCGCTCTGGGATAGTTGGGATGACGATGCCCATCGATTCGACAAGCGCAGCGGCGTCTACATCGATACGGATCGGATCGCGGCAGCGGACCACGCAGGGCCGTTCTATCGCGTGGCAGGCCCGCTCGATATTCCTCGACCGCCGCAGGGCCGCCTGCCCAGGGTGGGCGATGACAGCACTGCGGATGTCTCTTTCAGTGAGTGGATTGACGTCGTGGCAGTTCCGACCGCATGGCGCAAGCTGTGCGCCCGGTTCGAACCGGGCGTCGCGGATACCGCCGGACGGCCGCCTCGGACGCTGCGGCGCGAGTTAGGCCTATCGGACATTCCCCCGCAGTACTCCAACCGTCTTGCCGCCGCCCCAAATCCATGACCGCTCAAGATCGATCGTTGATTCTGCTCGTGAACGCCTTTGTCGCGGGCCACCACGAGGGGGCTTGGCGGCTGCCCCAAGCTCAACCAGAACGCCTGCGTGACATCCGCTATCACCAGGAGATCGCCCGCCTCGCCGAGACTGGGGGCTTTCATGCCATGTTCGTCGCGGATTTCTTCGTGTTCAATCCGGGCGCGCGCCATAGCCCGCGCTGGGAACTGGATCCGCTGACGCTCCTGTCGGGTGTCGCGCAGGCGACCGAACGGCTGGGCTTGATCGCAACAGGATCGGCCACGCTGAGCACGCCGGAAGAAATTGCGCGCACCTTTTCCACGTTGGATCATGTCAGCGCCGGACGCGCCCTCTGGAACATCGTGACCAATGGCGATCCCGCGGCAGCCGCCAATTTTGGACAGGACAAGCCCGTACCGCATCAGCAGCGCTACCAGATCGGCGCGCAGGCTGTTCAAGACGTGCTGCAGCTTTGGCGCAAAGGACAGGACGTGCCAGCGCCAGTCCAGTCGCATCCGGTTCTGGTGCAGGCCGGGTCCTCATCGGATGGCCGCGACTTCGCCTCGCGCTATGCCGAACTGGTATTCACCGCGCAAAACACCATCGGGGAGGCACATGCGTTTCGTCACGACTTGCTGACACGCGCCGCGGCGCATGGACGCAAGCCTGATGCTGTGAAGCTCATACCCGGCATCAGCCCCGCCATCGGCAGCACGGTTGAAGAGGCGCGCCGCAAAAAGCGCGACCTTGACGAGTTGATCGTACCGGAAGCTTCGCTGGCGTGGCTGGCTGGCTTTGGAATCGATCTGGGAGCCCACGACCTGGACGGTCCCCTGCCGCCGATATTGGGTGACATCGATAGATTCGAAGGGATAAAAAGCCGTTTCGGGGTAATCGCTTCGGTAATCGAACGCCACCGCCCGACGACCATCCGTGCGTTGCTCCAGTTACTTGCGGGCAGTCGCGGCCATGCCAGCCTGAGCGGCACGCCGGAGAGCATCGCGGACCTGATTGCCGAGTGGTTCCAACAGGGCGCGGCCGATGGCTTCATGCTGATGCCGCATGCTTTCCCGAGCGAGTTCCAGTTGTTCGTGGACGAAGTCGTGCCCTTGCTACGCCGACGCGGCTTGCTGCGGGATGGAGACCGGCAAGCGGGCTTGCGTGAACGCCTGGGGTTGCCGATGGAAGGGCTGGGCGAGCGAATCTAGGAAATATCTGCGCAATGCCCCCCAGATGAGGGTCTGAAAAGGCATTCGTCTGCCGCAGTAGGCCAAGGGCCTATGAAATGGGACAAAAGCGGCGCTATCGCCCGCAATCGACGAGCATCTGCCCCCCTACTCCAGAGGCACGAAGAAAATCCCGCCATATCAGTACATTTACATCCGCTCCTGCCGTAAATCTAGATAAGTCTGGTTTATTGAAAACAGGAGTTTGATGTGGCAGAAAAAGGCTTGATCCGTGGACTTGTGATCGGCGTACCCTCATTGGTGGTTTTGGGAGCCGCTTCCCTCTCCATGCTGGGGTACGGTGCAGCCAGTGCCATTGAAAGCCGCTTTGGCGTGCCTACGGAATTGACGTATGACACGCCACTAGATCTTCTGCATCTCTCCAGTCACGCGTTTTCCGGCTGGATAGAAATTGCGGACGAGATACACACCCTCGAAAACTTCAAACTGTTGGCCATCGTCATGGCGGCCATAGGCCTCGCCATCACTCTGGTTTTCATTGGCTCGCACACGCCGAAAGTGCGCGAACCCGTGATAAAGGCCGGAAGCAGCATCGCGCTCATGCTCTCCAAAATTCCTGGCTGGCAGTTCATTCAAAGAGGCCGGAGATGGCTGCGCAAGGAAATAATCAGCTTCATTCCACTAGCCGCACTCAGCATTGCACCTTGGCTACTTATTTTCGCCATGAAGACCGTGCTGATTCTATTTGCCCTCCTTCCCTATTTGGGATACGTGGGGGCAATGAAACAGCTCCAAACCTGGATAGTTTCCGCTGAGCATTGCACCCCAATCGGCAGCAGAAATGAGAGATTGATTCTCTCCGACCTTCCAAAGACATCTGCCCAGCAAGAGAACAAAAGCAAGGCCACTCCATGCCTCGCTCTCTGGAGAAACGGTTCCATGATTGCAGAAGGCCGACATGTCGCGTCAACCGGAAGCACCATCATCCTTTTTGATCCGGTAAGCGGCAATGTGACGATAGAGCCGACCGAGGGAAGCTCCTTGCGTTTACACGGCCTTTCCGCAATGACGCTGAAAGAGTTGATTGAAACTCCCAACACCGACAACTAAGGCGGAAAATGGCTCGATTATTTGATAGAAAACATCTATAGCCTTGAAATAATCATAGCAAAATATATAAAATTACTTGCCTATAGCAAACAATAATATGCCTTAAGCAAGTAATTGGAACTCCCCCATGACAGAGCAATCGCTCTACGACCGCGCCGAAGCGGTCCGGCATTTCAACCGTTTCTACACCCGCCAGATCGGCGTCCTGCATGAGCACCTGCTGGCCAGCGAGTTCTCGCTGACCGAAGTCCGCATTCTTTATGAACTGGCCCACAGGCCGGCGCTCAGCACCTCGGACCTGTGCCGGGAACTGAACCTGGACGCCGGGTATGTCAGCCGCGTGATCTCGGGCTTCGAAAAGAAAGGCTTGATCGCCAAGACGCGCTCGGCCGCGGATGCCCGCGTCGGCCTGCTGGAACTGACAGAGGCCGGCCGGGCGGCGTTTGCTCCGCTCAATGAAGCGTCCCGCAACGAGATCATCGCCATCCTCAAACAGCTATCGGAGCCGGCGCAAGCGCAGCTGGTCAATGCCATGAACGAAATCCAGAACCTGCTCGGCGACAAAGCCCCCCTGCCCTATGTGCTGCGCGATCCGCGCCCGGGCGACATGGGGCTGGTGGTGGCAAACCAGGCCATGGTCTATGCGCAAGAATTCGGCTGGAACTCGGAGTACGAGGCGCTCGTGGCCGAGATCGTGGCGAAGTTCATCCGGGAGTTCGACCGCGAGCGAGAGCGCTGCTGGATCGCGGAGAAGGACGGGAAGATGGTGGGCTCTGTCTTCGTGGTGCGGCAGGACGAAACCACGGCGAAGCTGCGCCTGCTGTATGTGGACGGCTCCGCGCGCGGGCTGGGCATAGGCCATCGGCTGGTCGACGAGTGCCTGCGTTTTGCGCGGCAGGCGGGCTACAAGCGCATGGTGTTGTGGACCAATAGCGTGCTGACGGACGCGCGCCGGATCTATGAAAAGGCCGGCTTCGAACTGGTCGAGGATGAACAGCACCACAGTTTCGGCAAGGATCTGGTGGGACAGTATTGGGCGCGGGATCTGTAGAAAGCGCGATGCATCCCTGCGGCCAGATCAAATCCGTTTCCACGGACAGGCTCGACTCCGATGAGTGAACGCGCCCAGGCCATATGCGCCGCCGCCGTCACAGGCGCGCTTGTGGGGGCCGCGATGGTGTCCACCCGCGCGGTGTCGAGCGACGTGTCGCCCGAGACGCTGGCTTTCCTGCGTTATGCCATCGGGGCGCTCGTGCTTGCCGCGCCCATGCTGCGGCGATGGTCTGTACGGTTCACGGCCAAGGATTTCTGCGCGGTGGCGGGCCTGGGCATACTGCAATTCGCGCTGCTGATATTGCTGTTGAACTACGCGCTGGCCCGGCTGCCGGCCGCCACTTGCGCGCTGGTGTTTTCCACGCTGCCGCTGGTAACGCTGTGCCTGGCGATTGCCACGGGACGCGAGCAGTTCAGCTGGCCGCGGCTGATCGGCGCGGGCGTGGCGGTCTCTGGGATTGCGCTATTGCTGCAACCCTCTGCCGCCGCGGTGGGCAGCGCCGCAGATGGCTGGGCATGGGCCGCCTTGTTGGGCGCGACCTTCATCGGCGCGGCTTGCAGTCTTTTATATCGCCCGTACCTGCGTCGCTATCCATCCATGTATGTCAGCGTGGTGGCGATGCTGGTGTCGGTCTTGTTCCTGGCGGGCGTCTGCCTGGCGCGAAGCGCGCCATTGCTGCCCAGCCTGTCCGGCTTTCAATGGGCGAACGTGGTGTTCATCGGGCTTTCCAGCGCGGGGGGCTATTTTTGCCTGCTGTGGGCGCTAAGCCGCCTGGAGGCAAGCCGGGTAATGTCGTTTCAGGCGCTGGCGCCGATTACGGCAGTATTGATCGAGCTGCTGAGCGGCTCGTATCCGCTGACCTGGCGCCTGACGGGGGCTTTTGTTCTGGTGTTATCGGGCGTCTGGTTCGGCACGCATGAACGGCGTGCAAGCGCCGCTTGACTCTGCCTCTGGAGCATCAAACCGTTCAGGTTTCTGGATTGATCCGGGCGCGCGTCTTCTCGTCCAGGATGCTGCGCACCAGCGCAAACAAAGGATCCGCGTCGGTGTGCTTCTGGCCGTAGGTCAGATTGAACCCATAGTCGAAATCCGGCGGATTCAAACCCTGCGTGTGCTGCAGGATGGTTTCCAGCTTGTCCAGGGCCTTGACGGCTTTGGCTTCCGGCGTGGCGGCATCCTCATATTCCTGCCAAAGCGCCAGGATTCCTGCGCGCTGTTGCTCATCCAGGGAGCGGGTCAGGTGCAGCAGGTCGGCTTTCTCCTGTTTGGCCTTGTCCGGATGATGGTGTTTCTCGATCGCGGGCACGTCGCCATGGATGGCCTCGCCCAGATCGTGCAGCACACACAGCTTCAGAACCTTGAGCATGTCCAGGCCGGCCAACTCGTCTTCGAAGGCCATGGCCATCAGGCACAGGCGCCAGCTGTGTTCGGCCGTGCTTTCGGGGCGGCCGGTGGACGTGAATCCGCTACGCAGCACGCTCTTGAGTTTTTCGGCTTCCTGCAGAAAGGCCAGCCGGCCTTTGATGTTCTCGATATTCATTTCAATTCCAACCCAATGCGGCGCGGCCATGGGCCGCGCCCGCCATCACAAGGTCGGCTGCGGAATGGGGATATCCTTCGATATCAGGTCGCCGTCTTGAATCCTTGTGTCGCACCCGGAGCTTAGGCCCCACTTGGTGACCGTGCCGTCATCAATCCTGAACTTCTCCGTGCATCGGTAGATGGTGTTGTTGATGATGCCACGGACGTATTCGTACGAAATGATCTTGCCGCCGCTGGACAAGGTATAGCTGTTGGTGGGCGGCCCCCATTTGGAAACCAGCTTTTCTTCGCTTTCGCCAACCCACGATTGCATCATGTCAGCCCTGGTTTCCTGGCGTTCATTGTTGATCATATTGCCTAGCGGGGAACCCGCGCACCCGGCAAGCAGTTGAGCCACAAGAACCGTCAAGATTAGCTTCTTCATTTATTTTTTCCCCTGGGATCGGCCTGACATGGCCGTGGATTGCAAAGACAGCAGTTCGCAGTGCGGCCTAGCAGCAAGATTCCTTCGGCAGATCGAACCCGACCTTGACGCTGGTCGCGATCACGTTCTTGAAAGCTGCATCGGCGACGCTGTTGTAGCGGGCGTCGCAATTGAATTTGTTATTGAGCAGGTAATCCTTGCCTTCCGCCTTTTCCATCTGCGTGGCCCATTTCTCGGCTGCATCCAGCGCTTGGTCTCCGGCCTGTACAAAGCCCAGCATGATTTCCATGCCACCGGCTGCGCGAGGCGCGGTCCAGCTTGCGTACACCCAGGGATCGGCGGCGTTGCCGCAGTCGGTCAGGCAATCTGCCGTATAAGCCAGGTTCGAGTCGAAGGCGGCGGGGGTGAGTTTCTGCCCCTGCTTGGGCGCATATTCGCCTATGAAGCTGGCAAGGTCGGGCTTGCAGGTTTCAGAGGGTTCCATGCTCAATGCCGATACCTTGCCCGACTGGATCGTCGCGGTGACCAGGCAGCCCTGCACGTCGAACACGCGATCGTCACCATAGGATTCCTGCGGCGCGCCGGCTATCGTTTCGAAATGCGCCTGGCTCTTGCCCAGCATTTTTCCATTGAAGACTTCCTGCACGGTGGCGGCCTGCGCAATATTGCCGCCGGCCATCAGCAGCCCCATGGCCAAAACTCTGAAATACATACTGGATCAGGCTCCGTCGAATATGGGTTTTGCCGCGGGCCAAACCTCGCGCGCAAACGGAGCGTATTCAAACATAGATGGCACTGCACGGATGGGCAAAAAATCGGTAATTCACCGGCATACGCCTGCGGATACTTCGCATTCACTGGAAGCCGCGGATTCAAGCAGTAACAACTGCGGCAGCGGGGCAACAAATTATCACGTTTACGATACGGCCCTGGCAGATCGCCGTATGACCGGCCTCCGATTAACGCTTAGGCGCGAATATCACCTTGACCGGCGCGCCCTGCTTGACCGTGCTGGCCCAGGGGCCATTCTTCGGTTCGAACGCGGGATGCCAGGCCCTGAGTTCCGTATCGGAAATCCATTCAAGCTGCAGTTGCTCATCAGGCGTATACGACCGGAACTGCGTCAGCGCCACGATGAACGCATTGCACTTTTCCGACACGCCGGTCTCGACCACGGATACCTGGGTCTGCTCGTCCCAGGTCAGCGACCCGCGCTGCGGGCATTTGCGGACCTCGACGTGATACTTTCCGCCAGGCGAAGGGAGATCGGCGATGATTTTGTCGGGACCGCAAGCCGTCAGCAGCATGGACGACAGCAATACCAGCGGAATGCTTTTTTTCATTGAAAAGCCTTCTGACCGTGAAGGAGGTCGATCCGTGAAAACCTGCGCATGATACCTTGCGACCTTGCGCACCGTTGAAGCCTGAAGCGTTCACACATGGACGATCGATGAACACACCTACGCAATACTGCAGCCAGAAGTTTGCCCTCAAGCCCTGGAGGCTCGCATGCCGATAGCCCTGGCCGATCTGGAGCAAGGCGTCATGGAGCTGTTGCGCGCACAGCCCGCGTTCGCTGGCTGGAAGAAAAAGGGCAAGCGTTGCCTGTGGCGAGCCTGCGGCGAATTGCAGCAAGGCGTGGAACTGATCCGCTACAAGGGCTCGTTCGAGGATGCGCAGCACGTGTCCTTGGGCGTCTACGTGTCGTTTCCGTATGAAAAGGAATGGCCGGTCTACGTGCCGGCAGAAGTCTGGAACAAGTGGCGCATGTACCGCCGCGCCTATTTGAAACCGCGAGAAGGGCTGATCCAGGACCCGACCCTGGGCAGCGGCGCGGTGTTCAAGATCAGCAGTGCGCAGGACCTGAAGGACTGGCTGTCGACCTTGGCGGCGGATGTCGAAAACCATCTGGCTCCATGGTTGCAGCGCTATCAGACTCTGGAGGAAGCGTGGTACGAGTACCGCATTCCGTCCTGGCGTCTGCAGGCGGCCGGCCTTAAACCGGAAGAAAGACCGGAGCGCTAAATCAAGGGAAAGTAAAGCCCGCCGCGCCATTCCCGAAGTTCTCCACGCTGCGCGGGGACGCAACGATAGGCTCGTTCCCGGGTCATATCGTTTTCGTCAATCTGCACATTCTGGCGACGCCACGGCCCCTTGCAGACGATATCTCCAAAAGAATATCGCACCCACGCCCGCACGGTGACATGTTTGTCAGCGACCTCACCGATCGGAAACTCAAGTGGTCTTAACGCATCCGATAATACCGGCGAAGAGACGATCAGCGGAACCGCAGGTGCCGCCGCTGCAATTCAGCAACGGTCCTGCACCCCATCAGCTTCATGGCCCGCTCGATCTCGACCCGCATCAGTTCCAGCGCCCGCTCCACGCCCGGCCGGCCGGCGGCCGCCAGCGGAAACAGGTAGTAGCGGCCCAGCCCCACGGCCTTGGCGCCTAGCGCCAGCGCCTTGAGCACATGAGTGCCACGCTGCACGCCGCCGTCCATCATCACGTCGATGCGGTCGCCAACCGCGTCGACGATTTCCGCGAGCTGGTCGAAAGCGCTGCGCGAGCCGTCCAATTGGCGGCCGCCGTGGTTGGACAGCACGATGCCGGTACAGCCGATGTCGGCCGCGCGCCTGGCGTCTTCCACCGACATCACGCCCTTCAGGCAGAATTGCCCGCCCCATTCCTGCACCATCGCGGCGACATCGTCCCAGGTCATGGCCGGGTCCAGCATGTCGGTGAAGTAGCGGCTGATGGACATGGCGCCGCCGCCCATGTCGACGTGGGTGTCCAGCTGCGGCAGCCGGAAGCGTTCGTGAGTTAGGTAATTGAGCGCCCAGGCTGGCTTGATGGCGAACTGCGCGATGCCGGCAAGATTGAGCCTGAACGGAATGGCGAAGCCGGTGCGCTTGTCGCGTTCGCGGTTGCCGCCGGTGATGCTGTCCACGGTCAGCATCATGACCTGCACGCCGGCTTCCTTGGCGCGGGCCATCATTTCGCGGTTCAGCCCGCGGTCCTTGTGGAAGTAGAACTGGTAGACCTGGGGGCCGCCGCTGATCTTGCGGGCTTCTTCCAGGCTGACGGTGCCCAGCGAGGAGACGCCGAACATGGTGCCGAACTTGCCCGCGGCGGCGGCCACGGCGCGTTCGCCGTCATGATGGAACAGCCGCTGCAAGGCGGTGGGCGAGCAATAGACCGGCAGCGCCAGCTTCTGGCCCATGACGGTCACCGACATGTCCACTTCCGCCACGCCGCGCAGCACATCGGGCAGCAGGTCGCAGGACTCAAAGGCCGCGGTGTTGCGCCGGTAGGTGGTTTCATCGTCGGCCGCGCCGTCGATGTAATTGAAGATGGGGCCCGGCAGCCGCTGGCGGGCCATGCGGCGAAAGTCGTGGAAGTTCTGGCACTGATGCAGACGCATGGGTGGACCTTTATCGACACTACACGTACAGACAGCCTGAGCCCCCGGATGGAGCGGGAGGAATTGTAGACCGATAGCCGCATTTCCAAGGACATCAAAATGGACCCAAGCGCAGATCGTGTTAAATGCGGGCTTTCGCCCTACGAACGGAAGTACTCCGCAATGCCTCACCACCTGCTCAAACCGGCCACGCTGATCGCGGCCGCCGTCCTGTCGCTGCCCGCCGCAACCGTCTCGGCGCAACAGAACCTGGAGCGCGCCACCTCCTTGGCCCAGATCCACGCCATCATGGAGTATTGCGAGGTGCTGACCCCCGAACTGCTGGAGGTCCTGAAGAAGCGGCAGCAGTCCGCCACGCGCGAGTCCGGCGTGTCGTCGCTGGTGTTCGATGCGGAGTATCTGCGCGCCTACGCCAAGGCGCGCAAGGACATGGCGGATTTCGGGGAGGAAGAAAAGGAGCTGACCTGCCAGCCCATGCGGGCCATGGCCGGCAAGGACTGAGCCCTCATTGCCATGCACCCGAAGTGGCTGCGCGGCGCCTTGAAACATGGCGCCGGCAAGCGTAGTCTGACACCGCTGATTCTTCCCCCACTGCCATAGCCGGGAGCGATTCATGGCGCAGAAAGAACGACATAAGGGCCGCTTGATAGATCACATCGGGCTGGTGGTGCGCGACCTGCCCGCGAGCAAGGCGTTCTACACGGCGGTCTTCAATGCGTTGAAGATTCCCATCGGCGGTTCCGACGGCCCGGACTTCTGGACGGACGAGCTGTTCATTTCCTCGCGCGGCAGCGCCGAGGTGCAGGGCGAACTGACCGGCCGCATCCATCTGGCGTTCCAGGCGGAAGACCGGGCCATGGTAGATGCCTTCTACCAGGCGGCGTTGGCGCATGGCGGCCGGGATAACGGTCCGCCGGGCGAGCGCGCAAACTACCATGCCGGCTACTACGCCGCGTTCGTGCTGGACCCGGACGGCAACAATATCGAAGCCGTCACGCGCGCGGGCGCCCAACGCAGCGCGGCCTCGGTGCGGATCACCTACTGAACGCGCCGCCAGCGCCCGGGGCTGGACGTCAGGCCGCGCCCCGCGGCGCCTGGATCATCTTCCAGCCATTGCCCGCCGGATCGCGAAAGCCCGCGTCCACGCTGCCGTAGCGTTCGATGGGTTCCTGCGTGAACTCGACGCCCAACGCCTGCAGCCGGGCATAGTCTGCGCGGCAGTCGGCCACATGCAGGACCAGAGGCGGCATCGCGCCTTTGGCGACCATGGCACGCAGCGTCTGCGCCGTGGCCTCGTCGTGGATGGGCGGGCCGGGCGAAAACAGGCCGAGCTGAAACGAGGGCTGGTCCGGATGCTGGACCGTCAGCCACCGGTACGGCCCGTTGCGCACGTCCGTATGGACGCGGAATCCGAGCTTGTCCACGTAGAACGCCAGCGCCGCGTCCTGATCGTCCACGTATATACCCGCCACGTTGATGCCTGAGTTCATGAGACCTCCTTGGTTGATGGCGGAAATTTACCGTCGGTCTCGCGGCGGCGCTTCTCCAAAACAGCGATGTTGAGGTCGGGGCGCTGCGCGGCCTTCGCTACGCAGCCGGGCATGCTGTCCAGTGGCGGCGTCCCCGCCCGCGCCTGTACCCGCATGGCGCTGGGGCTGAGCCCGGTGACGTCGCGGAAAATGCGGCTATAGGTGCCGAGGCTTTCCCACCCGGTCGCATAGGCGATTTCAGTGACGCTCTGCTCGGTGTCCCGCAGCATGGCCACGCTTTGTTCGATACGCCGCGTCAACAGGTAGCGGTGCGGCGGCAGGCCGAAGGCGCGCTTGAAGGAGTGCGCGAAATGGGCCTTGGAGATGCCGCTGACCTCGGCCAGGCGCTCCACCGACCAGGCTTCGTGCGAGGCCGCGTCCATGCGGTCCTTGACGCGCAGCAGGCGGCGCAGCAAGCCCGGATCCTGCTGCGGGCCTGCGCCTGGCGCGGCTTGCGCCAGCAGCGTTCCCAGCTTCAGCAAGGCGTCTTCCTGCACCGTGCTATAGCCCACCACCACACCCGCCGCCAGCTCCACCTTGCGGCAGAAGTCCGCCACCGGCTGCATGCCCACGCCCGCGGCCCGCGCCGCCGCCACGGCCTGCGCCACATCCCAGCCCGGGGGCAGCCACCACAGCAGATGAAAGCCGGCGTGTTCGCCACCGACGCGCAATGCATCGCTGCCGACGGCCTGGCGCAAGGCGCGCAGCACGGCGTCGCGCCGGCGCGCGTACACGCCGCGCGCCTTGCGCACGTGGCGCGCGAGACTGCCGTCCTGCAGGAACGCGGCCAGCGTCATTTGCTCGATGATGCTGGGCGAGCGCCCCGCGCGGCGACGCGCCTGCACGAAAGCGGGCGCCAATTCCTTGGGCACCACCGCATAGCCGATGCGCAGCGCGTTGAACAAGGTCTTGTTGAAGCTGCCGCAATGGATGACGCGATCGGCCGTATCCAGGCTTTTCAGGGCGGCCAGCGGCGCGCCGTCGTAGCTGAATTCGCTGTCGTAGTCGTCCTCGACGATCCAGCAGCCGGCCTGCGCGGCCCAGTCCAGCAGCTCCAGGCGGCGGGACACGGGCATGGTGGCGCCGGTAGGCGCCTGGTGGGCGGGCGTGACGTGCACGAGCTTTACGCCGCGCTGGCGCCGCGCCTGCGCAACCGGAAAGCCGCCGGCATCGATGGCCAAGGGAACGATGTGCCGCGTGTACTGGCCGAAGATCGGTTCGGCATTCAGGTAGCCCGGATCCTCGATCAGCACCTTGTCCTGCGGCTGCAGCAGGAGATGGCCGCAGAGGTCCAGGCCGTCGCGGATGCCGCCCAGGACGATGACCTGCTCCGGATCGCAGCTGATGCCGCGCGCCGCGCCCAGATAGCGGGCGATCTGCTCGCGCAAGGGGCGCCAGCCTTGCGGTTCATCGTTGGCAAGCTGGGCCGGCGTGACGCGCCGCGCGCTGGCCATCAGCCCCTTGCGCCAGCGTTCCATGGGGAAGAGCGCGGCGTCGGCGCTGCGGGAGTAGAACTGGGAGTTGGGCTGCAACGGCGCGTAGATCGCGGCCATATGCGGCGCGGCCCCAGGCGGGCTGACAGCGGGCGCGGGCTGCGGCTCGCCTGCTTGCGTTGCCGGCCGCGGCTCCGGGGCCTTGGACGTTGCGGCACTCTCGCCCGGCAACCCCGCCCGGAAAAAGTTGTCCGGAATCACCGCCGCCACGTATGTGCCCGAACCCACCGTGCCCGCGGTATAGCCTTCGCTGCGCAATTGGTCGTAGGCAGCCTCGACCGTGGAGCGCGCAATGTGCCAGCGCGCGGCCAGGCTGCGCGTGGACGGCAGGCGCGCGCCGGACGGCAGCGCGCCCTTCAATATGCGTTCGCGGATCTCGCGGTAGACCCAGGCCTGCTTGGACTCCCCTGGCCGCGCGGCGTCCATCGGCAGGTCCAGGCTGGCTTCCTGGCGTTTCGCTCCTGGCTGCCCTGCGGAAAGTGGCTTGTTCATATTGAGAGAAATGGCTCTATTTCATGTAGCCATTCTATCGGTAGATTGGCTGCCTGAGCCCCATGCGGGGCAAATTTCCTGGAACCCGCCATGACCGCCACTGCGCCCTGCCACACCATCACCCTGGAGACCGGCCCCTTCTTCACGGACGGCACGACCTCGATCCTGGAGGCGGCACTGGCCCAGGGCATACCCGTACCCTTCTCCTGTCAGCGCGGGGCCTGCGGCTCATGCCGCGCCGTGGTCATGGATGGCAGCTATGAACGCATAGCGCCGCCCGCGGACGGCGGCTACCAGACGGCCAGCGACGAACTGCTGATGTGCCAGTGCCGCGCCGCCAGCGACCTGACGCTGCGCTTCCCGCATTGGCGCGCCCCCGAAGAACCCAGTCCGCCGCGCCGCGCCCGCGTCGCGTCGCGCCTGCCGCTGGCCCCCGACGTCACCCAGCTCATCGTCGAAATGCAGGGCGAGGACGACTACGGCTACCTGCCCGGCCAACATGCCCGACTGATCCTGGACGGCGGCGCCCGCCGCAACTTCTCGATTGCGAATGCGCCCGGCGCGGCGGGGCCTGCCCGACTGGAGTTCCACATCCGCCGCATGCCCGGCGGCGCCTTCACCGATGGCATCCTGCCCGGCCTCCAGCCCGGCGACATGCTGACCCTGGACGGCGCGCAAGGCAGTTGCACCTGGCCTGCGGCGATGCCTGCCGGCATCGACCACCTGGTGCTGCTGGCCACCGGCACGGGCTATGCGGGCGTGGCTCCCATCCTTATGGCAGCGCTGCAAAGCCGCGCGCTGAAGACGGTGACCTTGTACTGGGGCGGACGCACGCCGGACGATTGCTACGCCGGGCAGATGCTGGATGCCTTGCAGGGCAAGGGCGACGGGTTCCAGTGGCATGCGGTGCTGTCCCAGGCCGATCGCGCAGATGGCCAGCCCCGCCACGTGCAGGACGCAGCCATCGCCGCGGACCACGACTGGTCACGCAGCCTGGTCTACGCCTGCGGCAATCCGGCAATGGTGCTGGCGGCCCGCGACCGGCTGCTGGCGGCCGGCCTGCCCGCCGACCGCTACCGGTCCGAGGCCTTCCACCCCGCGGCGGGAGGCACGGCCGGCGCCGCGCCGCAGCGCGAGGCGCATCCCTGGGAGCGCCTCAGTCCGCGCTACACGCTCGCAGGCATCCTCGACGCGCGCCAGCGCTCCATGCAGGCGGTGGCGGAAATCGCCGCGCTGATGCGCCCCGGCATGACCACGCGCGAGGCCATCGCCGTGGCGGACGAGCACTTGCGCCGGATGGGCGCGTCCAACAACTGGCACCCGACCTATGTGCGCTTCGGCCCGGATACGCAGTCCCCGCCCATCCAGCGCACCGACTATGACCGCAAGCTGCAGGAACATGACATCTTCGTGCTGGACATCGGCCCGGTGTGGGACGGCCACGAGGGCGACTATGGCGACACCTTCGTGCTGGGCGCCGATGCAGACCGCCTGCGCTGCGCCGAAGCCGCGCGCGAGGTCTTCCGGCGCGCCCGCCTGGCGTGGCTGGAAGGCCTGACGGGCGCCGCCCTGTACGACCACGCCTCGGAATATGCGCGCGAGCTGGGCTGCGAACTGGTGCGCGAGATTCCCGGGCACCGGGTATCGGATTTTCCGCATGCGCTGTACGGCAAACATCTGCTGGCGCAGGCGGACTTCGTACCCGCCGACGGCATCTGGGTACTGGAGATCCAGGTGCGGGATGCACAGCGGCCGATGGGCGCGTTCTACGAGGACGTGTTGCTGCGCTAGCGCGGCGGGCGCGAAGCCCGCGCCTTACCCCCGCTGGCTCAATGCCCGGCTGATCCGGTGCTTCGACACGGTGGTCTTCGGCACATGGAACGGGAACCAGCTGCGCACGTCCTCGTCCAGCCCGATGCCGTGCATGTAGTTGTAGATGGCCTTCTTCAGCGCACGGCCGAGCGCATCGTGATCCACGCCGGTAGGGTCATGGAAGCCGACGTCGTTCTTGGCGAAGGTGATCGGCGGCAGGGGCTTGAGGGTAACGCCGTATTCCTCGGGGTTCTGTCCCACCGGTGAATGCACCGTACAGGCAAACCGGTGGAAAAAGCCGCTCTGGATGCAGCCGTTGTCGAACAGTTGCCGCACGTACTCCAGCGCGTCCACGGTGTCCTGTACGGTCTGCGTGGGAAAGCCGTACATCAGGTAGGCATGCACCAGGATGCCGGCGTCCGTGAAGGCGCGCGTGACCCGTGCCACCTGGTCGACCGAGACGCCCTTCTTCATCAGGTTCAGCAGGCGGTCCGAGGCGACCTCAAGGCCGCCCGACACCGCAATGCAGCCGCTGTCGGCCAGCAGTTCGCAAAGCTCGGGGCTGAAGGTCTTTTCGAAACGGATGTTGCCCCACCACGAAATACCGGTATCGCGCGCGATCAGTTCGGTCGCAAGCGCCTTGAGCGACTTGGGCGGCGCGGCCTCGTCGACAAAGTGGAAACCGGTCTGCCCGGTTTCGCGCACGATGGCCTCGATGCGGTCGGCCAGCACCGCGGCGGACGCGCCTTCGTAGCGGCCGATGTAGTCCAGGCTGACGTCGCAGAAGCTGCATTTCTTCCAATAACAGCCATGCGCCACGGTCAGCTTGTTCCAGCGCCCGTCGCTCCACAGCCGGTTCATGGGATTCAGCATGTCCAGCAGCGACAGGTAGCGGTCCAGCGGCAGCCCATCCCAGGTGGGCGTACCCACCTCGGCAAAGGCGATGTCGGGTTCGACCATGTTGACGTAGCGCACCGCGCCCGTATCCGCGTCGCGCAGGAAGGTGCGCACCAGGCGCTGGCGCGAGCGCTTGCCCTGCAGGTGCTCCAGGAGCGACAGCAAGGGGCGCTCGCCCGCGTCCAGGGTCACGTAGTCGAAATAATCGAAGACCCGCGGGTCTTTCAGTTCGCGCAGTTCGGTATTGACGAAGCCGCCGCCCAGCACGGTGACGATGCCGGGATCGTGCGCCTTGATGGTCTGGGCGATGCGGAATGCGGCATAGACCGCGCCGGGGAACGGCACGGACAGGAGCACCACGGTGGGCGTGTGGCGGGCCAGCGCTTCCGAAGTCAGGCTGCGCAGCATGTCGTCCACCAGCGTAGGCGGCGCCGCCAGCGCCTGGGCCAGCGGATCGAAGGTAGGCTGGCTGCCCGCCAGCGATTCCGCGTAGCGCACGAACTCGAAACGCGGATCCACCGCGTCCCGCAGCACATCGGCCAGGTCGTTCAGATACAGCGTCGCCAGGTGCTTGGCGCGGTCATGCAGGCCCAGGGCGCCGAAGGCCCAGCCCAGCGGATCGCCGCCGTCTTCGTCCAGATACACATCCAGCGAACTGAAGCGCGGCCCCTCGGGCAGGAAATGGCGGCCGACGATGCGGTGCGCCAACGTCGAATCGCGGCCCTGCAGGAAGGCGATCACAGGCCCGATGGTCGCCAGATAGCGCGCCTGCTGCGCCACGAAGGACTGGACCGCGGGACTGTGCTTGTTCGCCGGCAAGGCAGCAACGCGTTCCGCCACGGCGCGCAGGCCGTCGGCCGACAGCAGGCGCAGCACCAGGGCCAGCGCCAGATCTTCCTGGAACGAGGTCACCTCGCGCGACCGCAGAAAGCCGGTCAGGTAGGCGGTGGACGGATACGGAGTATTGAGCTGCGTCATCGGCGGGATGACCGACAGCACGCGTAAAGGCAGAGAGAACATGAAGCACGGCAAGATTGCCGTCAAAGCGGGGATCGGGGCCATTATAGGCAGCGCGGCGGAACCGGACCCGGCTGTCAGGGAACGACCGCCGGGTTGCGCCGGACGCAGGCGTCAAAGATCGCCGAGCACGCGGGGATCGAATTGCCAGCGGTGGCTGCCATTCACGCTGCACACCGCCGTCGTCTTCTTGTCGCGCTTCGGACCGATCTCCCGGAGCTTCAATTCGCCATTGCATACCGGGCACTGGCCGCCAATCTCGGTGTAGAAAACCTCGCCGGCGCGATTGGCCTCCAGGTTGCACATCATTAAAAACCGCGAATAACGCTTGCGTTTCAGATCACGCCCCGTCTCCAGGCTGACGAGGCTCAGGAAAATCAGGATGAACCACCACGCCGACATCCCCCAGGCATAGACGCCCAGGGCGGTGAGCGTCAAGCCTGCCGCGCCGGCTGCCAACAGCCAGACCGTCTTGACGGGCTTGCCGCGCAGCCGCAGGGGCGCAACGTGGTAACGCTGGAATGCTTCAGCCCAGCTGCCGCGAGAGGCCGCGGCAGCTGGCGCACTGGCGGCGGGCTGCGGGCTCGTCGCAGCGGGCGGCGTCTCGTCCGCCGCAAAACTGCCGGTGTCCGGTGCGAAGATGCTCTTGCTGGGCATGTTGCCCAGCACTCTTGCGCATTCGTCGCATACGCTATTTTTGCCCTTGTGGGCGGCTCCGCATCTAGAGCAATGCACGCTATCCCCTTGGAGTGGAAACTTTAATCCGGCACCATTATTACCATTATTCTTGGATTCCCGCCGCAACCCGTCCCGCCTGGCGTCACCTCATGCCCAACCGATCAGACCCATTCGCCCCGCCCCCAAAACAACGGAACGTCCGCCTCAATTCGCTGCTCTGGATCCTGGAACCCCTGGAGCGCGATGCCGGCTACCTGCGCCGCAAGATGTTTGGCTGCGACGCGGCGTACCTGGACGGCCTGCTGTACCTGGTCGCCGCCGATCGCGAGGATCCCTGGAGCGGCCTGCTCGTCTGCACCTCGCAGGAACGCCACGAGGCGCTGTTGGCGGAGTTCCCCGCCCTGCGCCCGCACCCCGTGCTGGGGAAATGGCTGTACCTGCCCCAGACCGGCGAGGACTTCGAGACGCTCGCGGCGCGAGTGGCGCAGCTTGCGCTGGCGCGTGATTCGCGGATGGGGGTGGCGCCCAGGCCGCGGTCGCGACGCCGGACCTGATCCGGGCCAGTTGCGGTCAGCAGTTCACCGCGCTTGCGGCGGCACCCGCCAGCTCCACCCGGTTCCCGCCCAGCGCCTTGGCCTGATACAGCGCCCGGTCGGCCGCGGCCAGCGCGTCGGCCAAGGGTGGAACCTTGTCCTCGAATTGCGCCAACCCGACGCTGACCGTGGCCGGTATGCCCAGACTGTCGTCCCGGCCCGACACCGTTACGGAAAAGCGTTGCGCCACGGCCGCGCCCAGCACCGTTGCGCGGCGCGCGTCGGGACCGGCCAAAAGGGCGGCGAACTCTTCGCCACCGATGCGCGCAAGCAACACGTCGTCGCCCAACACGCAACGCGCGCTGTCGGCGAAAAATTTCAACACCTGATCGCCCGTCTGATGGCCGTACCTGTCGTTGATGGCCTTGAACTGGTCCAGATCGAAGGCCAGCACCGCAACCGGCCCGCGCCCTGCTCCACCCTCGATGATGCGTGCGCCCTGCTCGAAGAACCAGCGGCGGTTGCCCAGGCGGGTCAGATAGTCCGTCTGCGACTCTCGCAACAGCTGCCCGTGGGTCTCTTCGCGGATCAGCTTGAGCAGCGTCATCGGCAGCACGATGGAATACAGCACGCCTTCGTACATGGTAAGGGTGCTGGCGGTCAGGTGTATGGCCGGCCCGTGCTCCGCCACCCACCAGGGCAGGATGAAGGCGCGCGCGGCGTAGACCAGTGCGTGGAGGGTTACCGCCGCCGTTGCAATGCGCAGCGGCGTCAACGACCTGAGCGACTGGCACCGCAGCAGTTCCCAAGCGGTCACGCCGCTGACCAACGCGATCGGGAATGCGCTGATGTACTTCCAGACGAGATCCTCCCACTGTGCGCCGGCCGCCAGCCAGATCAGCGCCATGACGACCAGCAAACCGATGGAAGCGCCCCGATGGCGCCTGCCGCTCAACGAGGCCGCGCCGTTCATGATGAGGAGATAGCCGCTGAGGACGATGAGATTGGCGACGGCCGAGCCCAACGGGCTGGGAAGCCTCGCGCGAAACAGCGCGACAGTGCAGCCCACGGCCAGCGTGGCGAAGCCCGCCGCCAGGATGCGCAATGATCCGCTGCGGCTGGGGTGGGTCCGATGCTCCCAGAACGTCAGGCCTGCACTGGCTAGCAGCGTTCCGATGATGATGAAGTAAAGGGTGAGGAGATCGACGTACATCTTCAACGCGTGGATATCGCGCCGCAGCAATCGCCGCAGCCAGCAAGGATTCTACGTGGGAAATGCGTCATGGAAACATAGCGTAACCCCTGTCACAACTTGGTTGCGCGTCATGCAACACCGGACCGCGCAGCCGTCTCTTCAAACGAAAGAATCCCGTGCAAGTGGCAAATTTGCCACTCATCTACAATCCGTGGCGGTGCCGATTGCCAACTGCAATCGGGCAGTAGCTCACAGGTAGTAATGACGCGCGCGAAGACACCCGCTTCCAAGAAGAGAAGTCCCCCAAGCAGATCCAAGGCCCGGGCCGGTTCCCGATCCAGCGGCCGCTTCCCCCGATTCCTGAAGGCCCTGCTGTTCTCGTCGCTGGCGAGTTTCGGCGCGGCGACCTATATGCTGAATCCGCAGTGGCGGATCCCGGCGCCGGTGCAGGAAGTCATCACGCGCCTGGGATGGCCGCAGCAGCGCCAGACCGCGGCGCCCGCGGCGGTGCCGACCGCAGCGCGGACAGGGGCGCCTGTTCAAACAATGTTTGCCGAATGCCGGCAGTTCTTTCCGCATTCGCGCCCGCCGGAAGTCCCGGGCGGCCAGAAGCTGCGGGAGGTGTGCTTCTCGGCCTTCGCCATCCTGCACGACGGGCAGACCAAGACGCCGGTGTTCGTGGCGGAACGCCTGAATCGCCAGATGCTGACCCAGGCCCAGGGGCAGCGCCGCACCGACAAGTTCTACGCCGAAGCGCGGCTGCCGCGCGCCGAACGGGCCGAGCTGGACGACTACCGCGGCTCCGGTTATTCGCGCGGCCACATGGCGCCGGCGGGCGACATGTCCACGCCCGAAGCCATGGCGCAGAGCTTCTCGCTGGCCAACATGGTGCCGCAGGATCAGATTCACAACGGCGGCGCCTGGAGCAGCATCGAGCAGGACACGCGCAAGTACGTGATGCGCGCCGCCGGCGACGTCTACGTCTTCACCGGTCCCGTCTATGCCGACAAGCCCAAGACCATAGGCGCGGGCGTGGCCGTGCCCACGTACATCTACAAGGTCGTGTATGACGCGACCACCGGGCGCTCGTGGGTGCATTGGCAGGCCAACGCCGCCAGCACCAAGGCCGGGCCGCCGATCAGTTACGAGGAATTCGTCAAGCGCACGGGCATCCGGGTGCTGCCGGCAGGCAGCTGATGCGCGGACTGACGAGCCCGCTCATAGTTTGGACTCGTAGAACTCGACTTCGATGCGGTCCGCGCTCAGATAGCCGCAAAGATTGGCCGGAAAGCGGGCTCGGCTGCACGCGGTGTAGGCGTTTCCGTACAGCACCGCGGTCTGCAGGAAATTGCGGCTGAGCGCCGTGCTGTCGGAGTGGATGGAGCGCGTGAGTTCGGCTTGCAGCTGCTCGCTCGCCGCGCGCATCGGCCGCAGGATTTCTGATTCGAACTTGCGGGCTACGTTTGCTTCGGCTTCGCTCGCCGGCACGCTGGAATGCTGGGGATCATAAGCGTCCAGCAGCTCGTTCGGAGCGCGGCGCGCGCAATAGAACGCCTGATAGTACGAGCCCGTCGCAGGCCGTTTGAGGCGGGCTTGGGCCAAGTAGACCAAGGAAGGCACGGGGGAACTCCAGGAGATCAAGGTGCTGGTCGTGCCCGGCTTCACCGTGCTCACGTACGCGGGCAGGCAGGCGCCCAGTGGCTCACGCCTGGACCGCAGATCCGCCAGCCTTGCGGCGGCGTAGCGGTCTCCATAGCGCAGCACGTCCTCGTAATTGCCACTGAGATGGCTGCCTATGATTACCCCTTGCACCACCCAGACGCAGTAGCCCTCGACGGTCAGCCCGTCCTGGCAATACGTCGCCAGCGCGCGCTTCATGCTGGGTCCCATCGCCTGGAACCCCAAGTCCAGGGCAGCCGAATATGCCTTGAACAAGGCTTCGCTTCTCCCGTCACCCAAGCCCAGCGGGGCGCCGAGGGTCGAAGAGGCCAGCACCGCCGCCGCCACCGAAGCAAACAATGCCATATCACTTCTCCAGTTGGGTGGCCGACAGCCGGCTGCGGTCGCGCGCGCTCAGCACCGTATCGGGATAGCGGTACGCCCAACGTCCGTCCTTGCATTGATAGACCCGCCCGCCATAGACGACGGTCGAACCTTCGCTGTAGTAGTTCAGATGCGCGGCATCCGAGGGGCGGGTGAAATACTCGCAGGCCTGGCCGGCGTAATCGAGCCCAGGATCCTTGGCGGCGGTCTTGGATGAAGGGGATGGATCCGGCGCGCCGGCGGGGGCATTGCGCGGCTTGTCGCGGCTGGCGGCGTTGTTGCCCCAGGGGTTCAGGGCGGGATCGGTGCTGTAGCGCTCCTTGATCCGGTCGCGGTTGCGCAGGTAGTCGGCTTCCTGCTGTTTCGCCCGGGCCCTGGCCGCCGCGTTCTGCGCATCTTCATATTGCTGCCGCAGCCGGTCCTGCGTCTCCTGGTTCAGCAGCGCATCATCCTGCTGGCTGGAGTCTCGCAGGTAATCGCTCAGGGCGCGTTGCGCCGCATCGATGGCGGCGTCGGCATTGCCGCGCGAGGAAGTCGAGGAACGCGACTTCCCGGTGGCCTCAATGGCCTGCCCCGGTCCCGCGAACGCCGCGTGGCCGATGCCGGCCGACACGATGGCCGCCATAAGGCGGACCGCAAGCGTGGCCATAGGAAAGCTCCCCGAGGATGATCGCGCAAACGCCGCCGCCTCCAGGGACTGGCCGTGCAGATGGCCGGCCCGCGTGCGGTGTATCCATGATAGATCGCGCCATTGCCGCGGGAATCAGCCAAAAGGAGGAATCCTCCCCTACCCCCGCCGCGCCGCCTCAATGGCCGCGATATCGATCTTGCCCATCGTCATCATCGCGTCGAACGCGCGCTTGGCTGTGGCGGGATCGGGGTCCGAGATCGCTTCGATCAGCACGCGCGGCGTGATCTGCCACGACAGGCCCCACTTGTCCCGGCACCAGCCGCATTCGCTGGCCTGGCCGCCGTTGCCGATGATGGCGTCCCAGAGGCGGTCGGTCTCGGCCTGGTCTTCGGTCGAAATCTGGAAGGAAAAGGCCTCGCTGTGCTTGAAGGCCGGGCCGCCGTTCAGGCCCACGCAGGGTATGCCCGCGACCGTGAACTCGACGGTCAGCACATCGCCCTGCTTGCCCGAAGGATAGTCCCCCGGCGCGCGCAGAATCTTTCGCACAGCGCTGTCCGGAAAAGTCCGGGCGTAGAACTGCGCGGCTTCCAGGGCATCCTGGTCGTACCAGAGGCAGACGGTATTTTTGCTGGTCATATTCATACTCCTGCCGATAGCCTTGCAAGCACGACGGCGAGCGAGACTTCGGCGCATGTGGCGAGAGGCCTGGATCGGCCTCTCGCATCCCGCCTTACGGCGTCACGATGTTGAACCAGAACGGGAAATCATCCAGCGCCCCAAACACTTCGGCCAGCTTGGCCTGATCGCCGCTGACCTTGACGTCGCCCTTGGCCATGGCGTCCTTCAGCGTGGTCTGCTTCAGCATGATGTTGTTGAGCGTCTCGCGGGTAAGCGACACGCTGGCGCTGGGATCCTTGGCCGCCTTGCCTTCGGAATGGTTCAGCACGCTGTTGGCCATTTCCAGCATGTACTTCTGCTTCGTGTCGGTGAAATCCACGTTCAGCACGACGTGCTTGCCCTCGGTCTTCTCGCGGTTCAGCCGCACCGCGAAGTAGTCGAACAGCATGTCCACCGTCATAGCGCGCACGGTGTCCGGGCTGGCGGTGTCCGGCACCGGCAGCTTCTGCACGCCTTCACGCAGTTCCTTCGCGCCGGTCAGGTAGAAGTTGCGCCACGGGCCGCTTTCGGCCTGGTAGCCCAACTGCTCCAGCGCATCGGCCTGCAGGTTGCGCGCCTCCTGGTTCTTCGGATCGGCGAACACCGCGTAGTTGACCACCTCGGCCACCCAGCGATAGTCGCCCTTGGCATAGTATTCGCGCGCCTTTTTCACCACGGCGTCCACGCCGCCCATCATGTCGACGTAGCGCTTGGCGCCCTCTTCGATGGGCAGGGTGTGCAAGGTGGCGGGGTTGCCGTTGAACCAGCCCAGGTAGAGCACGTAGGTCGCGCGGACGTTGTGGTTGACGGAGCCGTAATAGCCGCGGTTGGAGAACTTGCTGGCAATGGACTTGGGCAGCTTGACCTGTTCGGCGATCTCTTCCTTGTTGTAGCCCATGTTGGCCAGGCGCAAGGTCTCGTCGTTGATGTAGCGGTACATGTCACGCTGCAGGCTCAGCTGTTCGCGCACGTCCTTGTTGTTCCAGACCGGCCAGTGGTGCATGGCGTACATCACTTCGACATCGTCGCCCCACAGGTTCAGGGCCTCGTTCAGGTACTTCGACCAAGCCAGCGGATCGCGGATCTTGGCGCCGCGCAGGGAATAGGTGTTGTGCAGCGTGTGGGTGGAGTCCTCGGCCGTGTTGAGCGCCTTCTTTTCCCTGATGTAGTACAGCATCTCGGCAGGCGCTTCGCTGCCGGGCGCGTACAGGAATTCATAGGTCAGGCCGTCGATGGTGCGCTTTTCGCCGGTCTTTTCGATGATGTCGGTGGGCGGAATCAGCGTGACCGTGCCCGCCGAGGTCGTCGTGCCCAGGCCCGCGCCCACCTGGCCCGTCGCGCTGGGCGGCAGCAGGTTCCCGTACATGTAGCTGGCGCGGCGGCTCATGGCCGTGCCGGCCATCACGTTTTCGGCCACGGCGTGTTCCAGGAATCCCAGCGGGGCATAGATCTTGACCTTGCCCGCCTTCACCTCGGCCTCGTCGACCACGCCGCGCACGCCGCCGTAGTGGTCCACGTGGCTATGGGTGTAGATGACGGCCACGACAGGCTTCTTGGGACGGTGCTGATAGTAGAGGTCCAGCGCGGCCTTGGCCGTTTCGGTGGAGATCAGCGGATCCATGATCGTCAGGCCTTCCTTGCCTTCGACGATGGTCATGTTCGACAGGTCCTGATTGCGGACCTGGTAGATCCCGTCCATCACCTGGAACAGGCCCGAAATATTGATCAGTTGCGCCTGGCGCCACAGACTGGGATTGACGGTGTCGGGCGCATCCGAGCCTTCCTTGATGAAGCCGTACTTGTCCGAATCCCAGACCAGGTTGCCCTCGGCGCCCTTGATCATGCCGGCGGGCAGCGGCGCGATGAAGCCTTTATGGGCCAATTCGAAGGCGGTCTTGTCCGAGAACGGCAATTCCTTCAGAAGGGCCGCGTTGGCCTCCTTGGTGGAGGCCTCGGCGGGCTTGGGTCCATTAGCCGCCCATGCCGGCGCTGCAAGCGCGAACGCCAGGGCCGTCAATGCGGCTGGCGCCGAGCAACGACGGCGCCTGGACGGCAGGCGTTGCTGTGCATGGAAATCGGTCGCGCGGCGAAGCAGCTTCATGATCATTTTCTCCAGACGGGTAGAGGACAAACCACCCTGAATATGGCGGTCCGGCAAGCAACTGAGTCAGGCGAATGCAGAGGACAAGATCAAACTTGCAGGGGACGAAGCGTGAGGCCGACGCGCCGGAGGAGAAAGGAATCAGCCCGGATGAGCGATCGCATGCGACGGGGTGTTGGCTGTATCGAACAAAGCCTACACATTTTTCCTTCTAAATCAATCGTGGATTGCAATTAATCACGTTTCGCATTGCGAACGGCGGCGCCTCCATTTATCTTTGTCAGACTGAACGCGGTCGATACCCACCCCAGGCATGGCATATTGCATGGAGCTTCGATGAGCCCCCGGTCTAGCCACGCAGGCATGCGCAAGCGCAAAATCGGCCTGCTTGCGGTACTGGTCGCCCTGGCCGTGCTGAGCGTTGCCGTCGGCTTTTCCAACGCCATGTACTCGAGCTACCAGGTACAGAAGGCGCAGATCATCAAGAACGCGCTGGCCGCCAACCACGCGCGCGCCGAAAAACTGGCCGAGGTCATCGACGTCTATGTCGCCGCGTTGCACCGCCAGGCCCGGAGCGCCGCCGACCGGCTTCCGGGCTCCCTGGGCAAGCCCCAAGCGCTGCAGGATGAGTTGCAGCGCCTGGCCGGCCAGATCGATTCGCTGCACGCGGTCATGCTGGCCGACGCCGAGGGCCGTATCGTCGCCCGTTCCCCCATGGGGCAGCTCGCGGATGCCAAGGTCCTGCGTCTTGCCGACCTGGGCATAAGCGCCCAGGGCCCAGCGTCCTGGGTGACGACAATACCCGGGGCGCAAGCCGCGGTGCTTACCGTGGCCGAACCCGTGGAAGACGCGGCCGGCGCGCCCCTGGCCTACCTGGCCATCGCCATCACGCTGGACGCCGGCAGCGGCATGGACCGCATCATCGGCGACCGCGACGAAATCGCCGGCATGTCGGTGTTCCTGGTCGGCAGCAACGGCGACGTGCTGTACCGCAGGCATGCCCCTGCCGGCACGTTCGATCTGGCCAGCCTGGAGCCTGCACGGCACGGCGGCGCCGCCCTTTATCCGAAGGCGGACGGCGGCGCCGTATTGATCGGCTACGCGCCTTTGGCCAAGGGCAATTGGGCCGTGGTGGCTCAACGTTCGCTGGATCAGGTGCTGTCGCCGCTGCGCGAATTGCTCGGGGATGCCCTGCGCTCGGCCATCCCGGCCATCGTGCTCACGCTGTTGCTGGTATGCGGCCTGGCCTATGCCATCGCCTCGCCGCTGTCGCGTCTGACGCGCGCCATGAGCGCGGGCAAATCGCCTGGCGTGGACCTCGGGCGGCTCAACGCATGGTATGCCGAGGCCGACACCTTGCGCGACGCGGTGGAGCTGACGCTAAACCAGCATCAGGACGAGGTGGGTCGCCTGAATACCCAGGCGCTGACGGATCCCATGACCGGGCTATTGAACCGCCGCGCCATGACCGACGTGCTGGACGCCTACGCGGCCGATGGCGCATCCGTGGCCGTCATCGCCATGGATCTGGACCACTTCAAGCGCATCAATGACAGCTTCGGCCACATGACGGGCGACAAAGTGCTGATCGCACTGGCCGAGGTAATCCGCGCCGGCCTGCGCGACCAGGATCGCGCCTTCAGGGTGGGCGGAGAAGAGTTCATCGCCCTGTTGCCTACCGGCTCGGCCGAAAAGGCGTGCGAGATCGCCGAGCGCCTGCGCACCGCCGTAGCCCGACGCCTTATGCCGGACAGCGTGGGCCGTGTAACCGTGTCGATCGGCGTCGCGCTCTGGCCGCAGGACGGGGAATCCGCCGCCGACGTCATACGGCGGGCGGACGAAGCGCTCTACGAATCCAAGCAGCTAGGCCGCAACCGCGTGACGCTATGGCGCGACCGCGCCGCCACCGAACAGTCCCCTCCGAACAAGCGCAATTGAACACACGGTGACCAAATGAACTATTCCCTCTTGCTGGCGGGTTTGGCTGTCCTGTTCTTCGCGCTGCTGCTGCTTGCCATGAGAATCGGAAGACGGCTCGGACATGGCGCGGACGACAAAAGCGGCGCGGGGACCGCCGCCATCGAGGCATCCGTGTTCGCGCTGCTGGGCCTGTTGGTGGCCTTCACGTTTTCGGGCGCGGCCCAGCGCATGGCCGAGCGCCGCGACCTGCTGGTCCAGGAGGTCAATGCCATCGGGACGGCGTGGCTGCGCATCGACATGCTCGATGCCGCCGACCAGCCCAAGCTGCGCGAGCAGTTCCGCCGCTATGTCGACAGCCGTATCGAGTATTACAGCCACGTCGCCGCGCTGGATCAACGCGAAGCGATTGCGGCCCGCGTGGGGGCCCTGCAGAAAGAAATCTGGACCACCTCCATGAGCGCGGCGCGCCATGCCGTGCCGCCCTTTGCCGCGTCGTATGTGGGCGCAGTCAACGACATGTTCGACGTGTCCACCGCGCAGACCGTGGCGCAGAAGGTTCACCCGCCCGTTGCGACCTATGCCTTTCTGGTCTTTCTGGCCCTGGTCTGCGCCTGCCTCATCGGATCGAAACTGGCCTTGTCCCAACGCGACAGCCTGCTGCATCAACTGGTCTATGCCGTGGTCATGACCGCTGCGATATACATCATCGTGGACTTCGAGTTTCCACGCATAGGCACGATTCGGATCGACCAGAGCGATGCGCTGCTGGCCGCCCAGCGGCAGGCCATGGTTGACCCGCCTGCCGCGGCCAAGTAGATTCGCTGACGCCGCAAGGCCGGCTGCTGTTGGACACGCATTCATTCCGGAGATGACATGCCCCCGCCCGTGATGATGGTGATACGGCGTTCAGGCTGGTTGCTCGCGCTGCTTGGCAGCGCAAGCTTTGCTCCTGCCATGGCCCAGGGCCTGCGGCTAAGCCAGGACGACCTGCAAAAGCGCGCCAACGGGGTGCTCGCGATCATGTCGTTCTCCATCGTGCCCGACATCACGACCAGTTCCCTGAACATAGGCGGAGGCAGCGGATCGGTCTCGGGGTCCAGCGAATTCGCCATGACGCAGCTGGGCGGCGGCGACACCATCTCCAAATCGGTCCCCATCTACCTGGAAGGCGTGCTGGCCGCCAGCCGCTACGATCCGACCTTCGTCGCCACGCAGGGCGCCGAATCCCGCAGCATCCCCACCAAGTGGAACAGCTTTTCGGCCACCGGCGGCATAGGCTGGGACTTCAAGCTGACCGACGAACTGAAGCTGCGGCCCATCTTCAATTTTGCGCTGGGCAACGTCACCAGCGACCTGCGCGCCGCCAGCTGGTATGTGGGCCGCCAGACCGGCAAGGACATCAGCTTCCTGGACAAGGGTTCGCTCAACGCCTATGGCCTGGGCGGCTCGCTGATGCTGGACTATGAGCATTACCGCCCCGGTTACGAGGTCGACGTGGAGCTGCGCTATTCCGACATGCGCCTGCAGAGCTTCAACAGTTCTGCCGCCGTCGAGGGCCACGCCACGGCGCAATCGGCCAATCTGTGGGCGCGCTACCGTGCGCCAACGGGATTCGTCATGCTGCAACGGCCGCTGCGCTACGTGCTGGAGCTGACGCACTCTGAGTTCCTGGGCGACCAGCGCGGCATCCTGGGATTCGACCGGCTGACCTCCGTGGGCGCCGGCCTGGAGCTGGATTCCAGCGCCTATGACGTGATCATCACCCGCACCCGGCTGGTGGGCCGCTATGTGTTCGGCACCAATGTGTCGGGCTTCTCCGTCGGGCTGGCAGTGAGCTTCTGAACCGGCCGCCGGCGGAATTGCGCCGGATTTGTTACTCCCCCCTCTCCGCCCGGCGATGCCAGACTGTTTCCAGGCCGCCGAGCAGCCAGTCTGCGCGCAGACCCTTGCGCCAGGGCCTCGGCCCGCGATAAGGAGGTAGGAAATCATGACTGCATCAAGCAATGGCGCCCCCATGCGCACGCCCCCGGTCGTCTCGCCCCAGGACTGGGAAACCGCCCGCCAGCAACTGCTGGTCAAGGAAAAAGCCCACACCCGCGCCCGCGATGCGCTGGCCGCCGAACGCCGGCGCATGCCCTGGACGCCAGTGACCAAGGCCTATGCGTTCGAAGGCCCGTCGGGCATGCTCGCCCTGCCCGACCTGTTCGACGGCCGCCGCCAACTGATCGTCTACCGCGCCTTCTTCGAGCCGGGCGTGTATGGCTGGCCGGAGCACGCCTGCCGCGGCTGCTCCATGGTGGCCGACCAGGTCGCGCATCTGGCGCATCTGAACGCCCGCGACACCACGCTGGTCTTCCTGTCCCGGGCGCCGCAGGCGGACATTGCGCGGCTGAAAGCGCAGATGGATTGGAAGATGCCCTGGTACACGCTGACCGATGGCTTCGATACCGACTTCGGCGTGGACGAGTGGCATGGCACCAATGTGTTCTACCGCGACGGAGACCGCATCTTCCGCACCTATTTCCTCAACAACCGCGGCGACGAGCAGATGGGCGGCACCTGGAACTACCTGGACATCACGCCGCTGGGCCGCCAGGAAGTCTGGGAGGATTCTCCCGAAGGCTATCCGCAGACCCCGACCTACAAGTGGTGGAACTGGCACGACAGCTATGTGCCGGACGCGCCGCCGGACAGAAAGTGGGTTGAGATTTCCGATGCGGGCGAGGCCGCATTCCGGGCGCAGAGCGCAGCCGCCAAACGGTGAGCGGGCGGGCGGCTGGCCGGGCGCGGCCGCTTGCCGTATTCATTGGTAATTAAAATAACCAATAGATACACAAGCTCAAACAACAGCAATTATCGGGGTCCGATGACCGTGCTAATTTATGCGCCCGCCGACCTTCGGCCCAGGCGCATCCCCAGCGTCCCCGTCAGGCGGCTGTTGCCGGGTCGCTGCGCCCTCCTACCCCTATTTGACGAGAACCCATGCACAAGAACCTCGAGAGCGACACGATCATCGCCCAGGGAAAAAAGCGGATGTCCGGCCTGCTGCTGGCGGCGGGCCTGGCGCTTGCGGCAACCGCGCCGGCCATGGCCGTACCGCCGATCAAGGCGCACGGCGCGCCTGCCGCTGCACCCGCCACGGCAGCGCCCTCGGGTTCGGTGCAGAAGACCGACATCCAGAACCAGGCCGCCTATGAGCGCCTGATGAACAACAGCGGCATCACCCTGCAATGGCTGTGGTCGGCGCAACGCGGCCACCTGACCGCCACGGATGAGAACGACGTGGTGCGCATCGAGGGCACGCAGGCCAACCACGAAGGCACGCTGAAGATCAAGGGCGATATCGTCTCCATCGCCAGCGACCGCTTTATCTTCCGCGGCACGATCCTGATCCTGGACGCGCCGGACAAGGGCCGCCGCTGCGAACGCAACGGCGAGTTCGAGTTCCGCGCGACCGGCAAGCGCAAGTACTGGCGCCTGCAGCAGATGGAAGCCTGCGGCGGGCTGACGGACTACGTGGACGTGTACTACTGAGCCCAGCCTGCAAGAAGGCTATGCTTGCGCATCGATGCCGGCGGCCTCCTCATGCCGCAGTCCGCCGGCGCCACGGCGCGCGGCATATCTCTGAGGAGGTTTACATGATCACCGAAGTGGACAAGAAGCACCTGGCGCGCTGCGTCGAGCTGGCGAAACAGGCGCTGGAAGCGGGCGACGAACCCTTCGGCTCGGTGCTGGTTTCACCCGACGGCGTGGTCCTGTTCGAAGACCACAACCATGTCTCCAGCGGCGACCGCACGCGGCATCCGGAATTCGAGATCGCGCGCTGGGCCGCCAGCAATCTGCCGCCGGCCGAGCGCTCGGCCTGCACCGTCTACACCTCGGGCGAGCACTGCTCCATGTGCGCCTCCGCGCATGGCTGGGTGGGCCTGGGCCGGATCGTCTATGCCAGTTCTTCTGCCCAGTACCGGGAATGGCTGCGGGAATGGGGCGTCGCCCCCACGACCAAGGTGCGGCCGCTGGCCATTGCCGAAGTCGTGGACGGCATACCGGTGGAAGGTCCCGTGCCGGAGTTCGCCGAACAGATCAAACTGCTGCACCAGGAAAGAATGCGCCGCCGCGGCTAGGCGGCGCCCTGCCCGGTTCGCCGTTACCGCCCGTCTCAATCGTCAGCAGCAATCCGCAGTATTCTCGCTGCACCGCACTATGAACAGGACTCCCGCATGCCCTCTGCCCTGACCAAATGGCTCACCAGCATCGCGTTCGGCCTGCTAGTCGCCTGGGCCAGCGGCGGCGTCGTCAATCCGGTCATGCAGCAGGCGCTCGGGCTGGCGGACTTGACTGGGCTTGCCTATATGGCGGCGCTGGACAGAATGCTGATCACGACGGGCGTCGTGTCGCTGCTGATAGGCGTGGCGCTAGTCGCAGCGCTGGTCCGTATTCCAAATTTTCGCCGCCTGATCGGCTGGGGCTGCGCCATGCTCGGCCTGGCCGTCCTGCTGAACCTGCTCGGCGCCGTGCTTGCAATGGAACCCGGAATCTTCAATCCGGCCACCGGCGGCAAGCAGGCGGCCAACGACGCCTATACGGCGCTGTTTTTCTGGGCGCTGATTTTCGGCCTGCCTTATCTGGCCGGCGGGCTGGCGCTGACCATAGGTGGCTGGGTCCTGATCCGCAAGAATCCCGGCCCGGGCGCGGCCAGGCCGGCATGACACGGCCGCCGTGCGCCCTTAAAGTGTGAAATTAACCGGAGCTCCGCAAGCTCCCATCTCCCTGTTTTTTCTGGCCCTACTCGCTCCATGTCCAACCTCATCGTCCACGGCGGCACCCCTTTGCGCGGCCGCGTCATCCCTTCGGCCAACAAGAACGCGGTCCTGCCTGTGCTGTGCGCCACCCTGCTGACGGACCAGCCGCTGCGGCTGCACGGCGTGCCCGACATCACGGACGTGCGCAAGATTCTGGACATCTTCCGCACGCTGGGCAGCGAGGTGCGGCTGGACGAGTCCACCCGCACCCTGGACCTGCATCACCGCGACACCGCCTTCGACGCCGCCCGCCACCGGCTGCCCGAGGAAATGCGCTCTTCCATCATGCTGGTGCCGCCGCTGCTGGCGCGCTTCGGGGTCGCGCGCCTGGAAGACAACATCAAGGGCTGCACCCTGGGCGTGCGCGAGATCGATCCGCACGTGGACATCTTCCGCTCCTTCGGCGGCGAGGTGGAACGCGCCAGCGGCTCGCTGCTGGTCCGCAGCAGCGGCCCGTTGAAGCCGACCCACCACTGGCTGGACTACGCCTCGGTGACGACCACCGAGAACTTCGTGCTGTGCGCCGCCGCCGCGCAAGGCGAGTCGACGCTGACCAACGCCGCCTCCGAGCCGCACGTGCAGGAGTTCTGCCGCTTCATGGCGATGATGGGCGCGGACATCGACGGCATCGGCACCTCGCGGCTGACGGTGCGCGGCGGCGTCAGCCTGGGCGGCGGCGAATTCACCTTCGAGGAAGACTTCCACGAGATCACCACCTTTCTCGCGCTGGGCGCGATCACGGGCGGCGACGTGGTGGTGCGCAACAGCACGCCCGCGAACTTCCCGCTGATCGACCGCACCTTCGCCAAGTTCGGCGTGCAGATCGTGCACGAGAACGGCTGGTCGCGCGCGCTGCGCTCGGGCCCCTTGAAGGTACAGACGCCCTTCACCAGCAATGTGCTGACCAAGGTCGAAGCGGCGCCATGGCCCTATTTCCCGGTGGACCTGCTGCCCATCTTCATCGCGCTGGGCGTGTGCGCCGAGGGCAACGCCATGTTCTGGAACAAGGTCTACGACGGCGCGCTGGGCTGGACCGGTGAGCTGTCCAAGTTCGGCGCGCACGTGTTTTCGTCCGATCCGCACCGGCTGATCACGTTTGGCGGCCGGCCGCTGACGCCCGCGGTGGTCGAAAGCCCCTACATCATCCGCGTCGCCATCGCGCTCTTCATGATCGCCAGCAGCATCGACGGCCGCTCGGAAATCCGCAACGCCACGCCGATCCGCCGCGCGCATCCCCGCTTCGTCGAAAACCTGCGCAGCCTCGGCGTGCAGGTGGAATGGACCAGCGAGGAGTAAGCTTTCCAGATACGCACGCCACGGCGCGCATAACGGGAGCGGGCCGACCGGCTCCCGGCGCGGCGCGCCGCCCTCCTTAGGTCATGGCCTCTCACGCAGGAGGCGTACTCCATGCCGCGTCCGAACCCATAGGCGGCCAGGGCCTGCTTCGCAGGCCCCAGTTTCAAAGGTTGTTCACGAAGCAGCACCTTCAAGGAGGTGTGTGATGAGCCAACTTTCCGATAGCGCCCTGGATGATCTGAGAGCCTCAGCCCGAGGCCAGGTCCTCTGCCCGGGCGACCCCGGCTACGACGACGCCCGCAAGATCTGGAATGCGATGATAGACCGCCGGCCGGCGGTGATCTTCCGATGCGCCGGCGCCGCCGACGTGCGCCGCGCCGTGGATTTCGCGCGCGACAACGGCCTGGTCCTGTCCGTACGCGGCGCAGGCCACAACATCGCAGGCACCGCGGTCTGCGAAGGCGGCATGATGATCGACCTGTCGCCGATGAAGTCGGTGCGCGTCGATCCCGTGCGCGCCCGAGCCTATGTGGAGCCCGGCGCGACGCTGGCCGATTTCGACCACGAGGCCCAGGCTTACGGCCTGGCGACGCCGCTGGGCGTGAATTCCACCACCGGCGTGGCCGGGTTGACGCTGGGCGGCGGTTTCGGCTGGCTGACCCGCAGGTTCGGCATGACCATCGACAACCTGCTCTCAGCCGATGTCGTCACCGCGGATGGCAAGCTGCTGCACGCCAGCGAACAGGACAACCCGGATCTGTTCTGGGCAATCCGGGGCGGCGGCGGCAATTTCGGCGTGGTCACCATGTTCGAATTCCAGCTGCATCCGGTCGGACCCGAGGTTTATGGCGGCCTGGTCGTGCTGCCGCTGGAACAGGGTAAAGAAGCGCTGTCGAAGTACCGCGATGCGCTGGCGACCCTGCCCCAGGAACTGACGGTCTGGGCCGTGCTGCGCCTGGCTCCGCCGCTGCCGTTCCTGCCGCAAGCGGTGCACGGCAAGCCCATGGTTGCCTTCGCCATGTGTTATTCGGGCGATCCGGCCAATGGCCCAGCCGCGGTGGAAGTGGTGCGCGGCTTCGGCACGCCTTATGGCGAGCACCTGGGCCCCATGCCCTACGCCGCCTGGCAAAAGGCCTTCGACCCGCTGCTTACACCCGGCGCCCGCAATTACTGGAAGTCGCACAATCTGGGCGGGCTGGAAGACGGGCTGATCGACGCCATAGTGGCGGCGGTGGAAAACCTGCCTTCGCCGCAATGCGAGATCTTCCTGGGCTACATCGGCGGCGTAGCGGCGCAGGTGCCGGTGTCCGCCATGGCCTATCCGCACCGCTCGGCGCAATTCGCCATGAACGTGCACGGCCGCTGGGACTTTCCGGAAGAAGACGAGCGCTGCATCGCCTGGGCCCGGACGCTGTTCCGGACCACGGAGCCCTATGCGCAAGGAGGGGTGTACGTGAACTTCCTGACGCAGGACGAACCGGAGCGGCTGGGCGCGGCCTACGGCCCGAACTTCGACCGGCTGGTCCAGGCCAAGACCCGCTACGACCCGCAGAACCTGTTCCGGCATAACCAGAACATCAAGCCGGCGTCGCCTTGAACCCTGCGGACGCGGCGGGGATCCGACTAGCGGGCGCCGGACTTCCCCGCCGCGTTCAGGGCCGCGGCCGCTCGGATCAGCGCCGCCAGGGCCGTTTCGTCCAGCGTTTCCCCCTCGCGGATATCGATGGCGCGCCGCGTGTTGCCGTCCAGGCTGGCGTTGAAGAGCCCGGAGGGATCCTCCAGCGCCGCACCCTTGGCGAAGGTCAGTTTCACGGCGCTTTTGTAGGCTTCGCCGGTACAGATGATGCCGTCGTGCGACCACACCGGCACCCGCCATTTCCATTCCTCGACTGCGCCGGGATCGGCCTGCCTGATGATGGCCCTGACCCGCGCGAGCGTCTGGCCGCGCCAGTCGTCCAATTCTCGTATCCTGGCGTCTATCAAGGTGGAGGCCGTCTCTTGCGTTGCCTCTTTGGTTGCGTTGCTCGTCTTGGTGTTCATGCCATGTCCCGGGAAAGATCGCAGACGGATGCGTCAGGAAGAATACCTGCATCGATCCCGGAAAATTTGTTAACTTGGTTAGCAAACCAAAATAGCTAGCACCGTAACGGGGTCACGGAAGAGGAGAATCAAGCGCAATGGCCAATCTGGTTTTGCTGCTGCTGGGCGTGGACTACCTGCGCAAGCGCGCCCGCGGGCTGTATGTCATCGGCGGCCTGCTTTTCATTACAGGCGTCACGCTGTTCATCGACGCGCTCGATAATGCCGTCTATTTCCCGCTGAATTTCTTCGCGGCGCTGCTGGTCCTCGAAGGCCTGGCCACGCTGGTGATCGCCAAGTCCGGCGTGGGGGGGCAGCGGGTGCTGCGCTATGCCAAGGGCGCCATCGTGCTGACGGCGGGCATCCTGGTCCTGATCGGCCACCATCACGGGCATTTCGCGCTGTCCATGCTGTTCGGCCTCATGTTCCTGGTGGACGGCCTGATCCAGTGCACCGCCGCCTACGTGGTGCGCTATGACCGCTGGCGCTATGTCTTTGCCTCGGGCGTGGCCGAAATACTGTTGGCCATCTTCTTTTTCCAGCCCTACCCGACCCATTACGTCGGCACGGTGCCGTACTGCCTGGGCCTGTTCCTGGCGTTTACAGGGCTGCGGCTGCTGTCGCTGGCGCGCCGCGTCCGCCACCTGGACTCCAACCCGGCGCTGGACGTCAATCCGCATCCGGACTTCATGCCCACGCGCGCCGACGCCCATGCGCAAAAGGTGTTCGACGGCCCGCCGCTGGAATCGGAGCGCGCGCTGACCGTGCACGTCTGGACGCCGTCGGGTTCGGCCAAGACCGAGACGCGCAACTATCCCGTGGTGAACCGCTACATCGCCGCCGTCGACATCAACGGCGTGGTGTCGACCGGCCACGCCGCGCTGGAATCACCGGAAGGCGTGTACATCAGCCTGTATCCGGCCCAGGAGATCGACCACTCTCCGGAACAGTTCGGCACCCTGCTGCGCGCCACGGCCGAAAACAACGTGCCCGGCGTGTACCAGCCCGACTACGCGACCGAATCCAAGGCCTGGACCCCGTCCACGATGCGGGTGCGCATCCGCAACTACGACGCAGCCAAGCTGCAGGCCTTCTGGGACGAATACCGCAAGACCAAGATCTACAACCTGACGCACCGCAACTGCTCCAGCTCCGTGTCCAGCGCGCTGGAGGCGGCGCTGGACGGCGTGGTGGGACGCTTGCACGGCCCGGATGCCGGATGGCGCGTGCTGCTGCGCCTTTTGCTGACGCCGGAACTGTGGGTGGCGGCGCAGATCCGCAAGCGCGCGCTGACCATGGCCTGGACCCCGGGCCTGACGCTGGACTATGCCCGTGCGCTCAGCATGCTGGCCGACCCGCGCCCGTTCGGCTGGTGGAAGATGTCGCAGGACGCGCTGCGCCAGATCGCGCGCATGCGCGCCGGCTGGCGCAAGCAGGACCGCAAGGCTCAGGCCCGCAATGCGGAGCAGGCCGAGTCCTCGCAAGGGGCGCAATGACGGCCCCGCAACGCGCGTGAAGACGCCATGATTGCGCAGATCGTGAGCGGCGTGGCCATCGTGGCCGGCGCGGCCTGGGGCGCGGCGGCGCTCTGGTTCCAATCGCCGTTCCCCGGCCGCGCGCGCGCCGTCCTGCCGGCGGCCTGGCTCGCGCTCGCGGCCGGCGCACTGATCGGCCTGTCTATCGGACAGCCCTTGATTGCCTGGCTGTTCGGCGCCCTGCTGCTGGCGCTCTTGGCCTGGTGGTGGCTGGGTGTGCGGCCGTCCAACGAGCGCCAGTGGATGCCCGAGGTGGCGCGCCAGACGCAAGGAACGGTCGAGGGCGACATCGTCACCCTGCGCAACGTGCGCAACTTCGACTGGCGGTCGCGCACCGATTACGACATGCGCTGGGAGACCCACAGCTACGACCTGTCACGCCTGGAATCGGTAGACCTGGCGTTGTCCTACTGGGGCCGGCCCGCCATCGCGCACGCCTTGGTGTCGTTCGGTTTTGCGGATGGCCAGTACGTGGTGTTCTCGGTGGAGATACGCCGCAAGCTGCACGACGTATTCTCGGAAATTGGCGGTTTCTTCCGCCAGTACGAGTTGTCGGTGCTGGCCTCGACCGAGGAAGACAGCCTGCGCGTGCGCACCAATGTGCGCGGCGAAGAAGGCTATCTGTACCGCGTGCACATGCCGGACGGCGCGGCTCGCAAGCTGTTCCTGGCCTATGTGGAGACCGCTACCCGGCTGGCGGACAAGCCGCGCTTCTACAACACGCTGACGGGCAACTGCACCACCATCGTGTACCGGCTGGCCGACCAGATCGTGCCGGGGTTGCCGCTGGATTACCGCGTGCTGTTCTCGGGTTATCTGCCCGAGTACCTGTACCGCCTGGATGCTCTGGAAGGAGCGGATAGTCCGCTGGCGTATCGGCAGGCCGGCCATTACACGCAGCGTGCCCGCGCCACCGCGGACGCGGCCGAATTCTCGCGCAACATCCGGCGCGGCGTGCCAGGCGTGCCACAGGCGCCCGCCCCCGCTCAGGATGGCGCGGCCGTGCCCGGCGCCGGCGCGCGCAGCCGCGCCAAGTAGGCGCCCAGTGTCTCCAGGTGGCTTTCTTCCGAGCGCAGCCCGACATGGCCGTCCGCCCTGACGGCCAGCACGAGGATATGCCGCACGCCGAGCCTTCCGGCCACCGAGGGATCAACATAGCCGTCCACGCCATCGACATCCGCATTCGCCGTCAGCGCGACCACGGCCTCGATGATGGCGCCGTCCGATAGCGGCTCGATCGCGGCGCGAACCTGGGCAAGCACGTCCGCAGACGTCCGCGGGCCGCCCAGGATGAAGACTGTATGGCCCTTGCGGTGGGCGCGCTCATGCAACATCCCCGCGCCGCCCGCCGCAAGGCGTATCGGGATCTGGTCGGGCAGCCGCTGGCCCGGCGAAACCGGGTCGTGCCGGTCTCCCATGACGATGGGCGAATCGCGGTAATCGATGTCCAGCTCCGCCTCGGCAACGGCCTCGTGATGCTGCGAGGCGCCATCCTCGAAGGCTTTGCGGATGGCGGCATTGCGCTCGCGCAGCACGTCCGGATCAGTGGCCAGCTGGGCGCTCTCGGCCTCGTCGCCCGACGCCAGCACGCGCTGCGCGGCTGGCCGGCGCTCCGCCTGGTAGCTGTCCAGCAGACTGTCCGAGCACTGGCCGCCGCAGACCAGCGCAAGCTTCCAGGCCAGGTTGACGGCGTCGTGCAGGCCGCTATTCATGCCATGGCCTTGGGCCGGACTGCAGGTGTGCGCGGCGTCTCCGGCCAGCAGGATGCGACCGGCCCGGAATTGCCGCGCGACTTTGGTGTAGCAACGGAAGCGCGCCGGATGGGCCACGTCCTCGAAATTCGCCTCGGGCAGATAGCGCCGCAGCGTGGACAAGGCATCGGCCACCAGATCGGAGTCTTCGGCAGTAGGCCGCAGATACACGCGCCAGCGCTGGCCCGGCAGCGCCGTCAGGATCACCGGGATCCTGTCCAGGTAGGCGTAATTGGCCTCGAAGATCTCGGGCCAGCCGCTGATCGCAGCGTCGAACACCGCCCAAGGCTGGCTGATGTCGTGGCCGTCCTGCTCGATGCCGGTCAGCTCGCGCACCGTGCTGTGGTGGCCGTCGCAGCCTATCACCCACTCGGCCAGCACTTCGATTGCGCCGCCCGGCTGCTCGATCCTGGCCAGCATGCCGTCCGGCCGTTCCTGCAGATCCACCAGCTTGCTGGCCCGCTGGACGGCGCCGCCGTGGCTGGACAGATAGTCGGCGAGGATGGACTCCGTGACCTCTTCCGAAATCCCGATGTTGTAGGGGTAGCGGCTGCCGCAAAGGTCCAGATCGATCTCGCCCAGCACCTTGCCGTCGGCATGGATGCGCGCGCCGCGCTGCTTCACGCCCGCGGCCAGCAGCGGCTCGACGATGCCCAGCGAATCGAAGATCTCCAGCGAGCGGGGGTGGACCACCGTTGCGCGGTCCCATTCCAGCGGCCGCTCGTGCGCATCGATCAACAGGCACTGCACGCCGCGCCGTTGCAGCTCGGCGGCAGTGAGCAGGCCCGCCGGACCGGCGCCCACCACCAGGACTGTCGTTGCAATCACCATGATGTCGCCTCGAGAAATTTCGAGGCGACCTGGATTGCGCCTCGGCACGAACCAAAAAAAGTAAGGCCGCGCATCGCTGGCCGTCAAAGATATTGAGGCTTACGCCGCTGGCATGACGCCGCGGACGGATCTCAACCTTTTGGACCGATCCCTGGCGACTCAGGGGTGGCCGGCCAGCTGCGCGGCCTCGCCCAGCAGCGCGTCCAGCAGGCGGCGCGCCGGCACCGTCAGCGGCGCATCGGCGCGGTGCGTCACGTAGATGACGGTCTTGGGCAAGGGATCAATGATGTCCAGCCGCACCAGCCCCAACGCCGGCCCGTAACGGTCCAGGAACCCTTGCGGCATGATGCCGATCAGGTCCAGCTGCGGCATCAACGCGAGCAACGTGGAAAAGGACTCGCATTCCAGCTGCAGGTGCAGCGCGCGTGCCTGCGTTTCGTCGCTGTACAGCGCCCTGGGATCGCCGGGCCCCTGCGCCGGCCCGGTCAGCACCCAGGCGGCTTCGGCCAGTTCGCTCAGGCGCCGGGCGCCGGCCAGCGGATGCGACGCCCGCGCAACGATGACCGACTGGCTTTCGAACAGCGGCTGCACGGCCAGGTCGCCTCCCCCGCCCGCTTCGGGCAGCGGCCCCAGCGCCATGTCAAGTTCGCCCGAACGGATGCGCTCCAGCGCCTGCGGATACAGCGTGTCGCGCACCCGCAGCCGCACCTGCGGCCAGCGCGCGCCGTAGCGCGCCACCGCGCCCGGCGCCAGCAGGATGGCGGCGGCGGGCGATACGCCCAGGGTCACCTGGGCTTCGGCGCCGCGCAGGTGCCAAGCCAGGTCTTCATGAGCCTTCTCGATTTCTCGCATGACGACCGCGGCGCGCGCCGCGAGGATCTCGCCGGCCTGCGCCAGCCGCACACCCTTGGGCGTGCGCACCACGAGTTCGGCGCCGACCTCTTCTTCCAGCTGGCGCAGCGACTTGGTCAGCGCCGGCTGCGACACGTTCAGGACCTGCGCGGCGGCGCGCATGCTGCCAGTCCGGGCCAGGGTGAGCAACAGGTTCAGATGCTGGAGTCGCAAGCCGCCTCTCCGGCCGATTACCTGGGGTAATCGACATCAAAACAATTCAAGGGATGCGCGCGCAGGCCGTCGATAGAATTCCTGCATGCCCCAATCGGAGACAGGAGCCTAGCATGACCCGAGGCGTGAAGAACATTCTCTTCATCATGTGCGACCAGCTGCGCTACGACCATCTTTCCTGTTTCGGCCACCCCAGGCTGAAGACCCCGAATCTGGACGCGCTGGCCGCGCGCGGCGTGATCTTTGACCGCGCCTTCGTGCAGTCGCCCGTTTGCGGCCCGTCGCGCATGAGCTACTACACCGGACGCTACGTGCATGCGCACGGGGCCAGCTGGAACTTCGTGCCGCTGAAGGCCGGCGAGATGACCATCGGCGACCATCTGCGGCCGCTGGGCGTGCGTTCCGTGCTGGTGGGCAAGACCCACATGCGCGCCGACATGGCCGGCATGTCGCGGCTGGGCATAGACCCGGCCTCCGTCATCGGCCGCCGCATTGCCGAATGCGGCTTCGACGCCTACGAGCGCGACGATGGCATCCATCCGTATTCTGGCCATGACCCGGACCCGCGCTACAACGACTATCTGCGCGCGCAGGGCTACGGCGGCGACAATCCCTGGGAAAGCTGGGCCAATTCCGCCGTGGACGCGGACGGCACGGTGCGCTCGGGCTGGTTCCTGAAGTACTCCAACCTGCCCGCGCGCGTGCCCGACGAGCATTCGGAGACGCCGTACATCACGCGCCGCGCGATGGACTTCATCAGCGAGGCGGGCGAGCAGCCCTGGTGCCTGCACCTGTCCTACATCAAGCCGCACTGGCCCTATCTGGCGCCTGCGCCCTACGCCGGCATGTACAACGCGCAGGACGCGCTGCCTGTGGTGCGATCGGAGGCCGAACGCGCCGACCCGCATCCGGTGTACGCCGCGATGATGCGGCATCGCGTGTCGGCGACCTTTTCCGAGCCCGGCGTGCGCGAAGCCGTCATGCCGGGCTACATGGGATTGATCAAGCAGATCGACGACCAGCTCGGCGCGCTGTTCCGCTTCATGGAGGCGCGCGGACTGTTCTACAACACCATGATCGTATTCACGTCCGATCACGGCGACTATCTGGGCGACCACTGGATGGGGGAAAAGGACCTGTTCCATGAACCCGTCATCCGCGCGCCGCTGATCGTCTACGACCCGGATCCGCGGGCTGACGCCGCCCGCGGCACGCGCTGCGCGGCCATGGTCGAAGCAATAGACCTGGCGCCGACCTTCCTGGAGGCCTGTGGCGGCGTGCCGGTGCCGCACATCATGGACGGGCGTTCGCTGCGGCCCCTGCTGTTCGGCCACACGCCGCCGGATTGGCGCGACCACGTCATCTGCGAGTACGACTATGCCTTCCAGGATTCGCGCATCGCGCTGGGTACGCCCGCGCGCCAGGCCTGGCTGCGCATGGTGCGCGATGAACGCTGGAAGTACGTGCTGGCCGAAGGCTACCGGCCGATGCTGTACGACCTGCAGGAAGACCCGAACGAATTCGTCGACCTGGGCGCCTCGCCCGCGCATGAGGCGGTGCGCAAGCGCATGGAGGAATTGCTGTTCCGCTGGGCGCGCCAGCCGCGCCAACGCGCCACGGTGGCCGACGGCACCATCGAATCGATCGAAGTCCAGCCGCGCATTTCCGAGGGCGGCATCCTGATCGGCTATTGGGACGAAGCCGACCTGGCCCGCGCCAGGCAGACGTTCAAGCCCCGTTTCGCATCATCCAACCCGCTCGTGAAGCCGACGCTGGATCGGCTGTCGCAATCCTGAGGAGTGCAGCATGATTCTCGAAACCCCCGACATCACCCGCGCCCAGGCCGGCCTGGACGGCGTCTCCTGGAACATCCTGGGCCAGGTGTACGTGCCCAAGCAGGTCAGCCTGGACAGCATTTCCTGGCACGCCACGTTTCCGGAAGAGAGCTTCGTGCCGCCGCACGTGCACCCCAACCAGGACGAGTACATCTTCGTGCTGGACGGCCGCATCGACCTGCTGCTGGACGGCAAGAAGACCTCGGCCGGCCCCGGCGACCTCGTGCGCATGCCTCGTGGCGTGCCGCATGCCTTCTTCAACAATTCCGGCGTCGCCGCCACCGCGCTGTTCTGGGCCGCGCCCGCGGGCAAGCTGCTGGAGCTTTACCGGCGCATCCACAACATGTCGAGTCCGGCGGAGGTCGTTGCGGTGGCGCCGGAGTACGACGTGATCTTCATGCCGCCTGTCTCGTCAGCGGCCTGAGCCATGCGCCGCCGCACGCTACTGAAGGGCCTGTCCGGCGCCCTGGCCTGTACCCTGCCCTGGGCCGCCCGCGCCGCGTACCCGGACAAGCCCGTACGCATCATCGTGCCGCTGCCGGCGGCCAGCCCGCCCGACGTGCTGGCGCGCGTGATCGGCGAAAGGCTGCAGCGCCTTTGGGGGCAGCCGGTGGTGGTGGAGAACCGGCCCGGCGCGACCGGCATGATAGGGCTGGACGCCGTCGCCCGCAGCGCCCCCGACGGCTACACCGTGGGCATCATGTTCCTGACGCATACCGTGCTGCCGGCGCTGTTCGGCAAGGTGTCGTACCGCACGGATGGCGACTTCGCGCCGATCGCGAACCTGGTCTGGCTGTATAACGCCCTGCTGGTGGCGCCAGGCAGCGAATACGCCGACGTCCGCGGCCTGGTCGAACAGGCGAAGCGCCAGCCCGGCAAGCTCAGCTACGGTTCCGGCGGCAACGGCTCGCCCGCCCATCTGCTGGGCGCGGCCTTCTGCCAGGCGGCCGGCATAGACATGCTGCACGTGCCGTTCAAGGGTCCTGCGGAAGCGGCGCAGGCGCTGATGGGCGGCTACGTGCAGACCATGTTCGCCACTGCTTCCGTCGCCGTGCCGCTGGCGCAGTCCGGCAAGCTGCGCGCGCTCGCCGTCACGCGTGATGGCGGCATGGCCGCCTTGCCCGGCGTGCCCACGCTGGCCGAGGCCGGCGTGCCTGCGTTCAACCTGAAAGAATGGGAGGGAATCGTCGCGCCCGCAGGTACGCCGCCGGACCTGATCGCCAAATGGAATGGCGCCATGCAGACCATCCTGGCCGACGCCGAGGTGCGCGACAAACTTGCCGGCCTGGGCATGGAAGCCGCCCAGGCCAACACGCCGGCCGAGTTCGCCGGGCTGATACGCGGCGAGCTGCAACGCTGGTCGGCGTTCGTGTCGGAACAGAAGCTGCGCAACGGATGACGGGCGGGCGGCCAAGCCCGGCCGCCTACTTCGCCACGCCCCCCGCCCTGCCCAGGAACTCCAGCACCGCCAGATAGGAGCCTTCGTTGCCCGCCGCGTTGGCGCTGGGCGTGCCGCCCGCGTCCAGCAGCAGGCCGGACATGGCGTGCGGCTTGCTGATCAGGGTCGCGGGCAGGCAGGGATAGTGCACGTGATGGCCGGCGCCCATGCAGACATGGTGGAAGGTGGGCAAGCCATGTTCCTGGCGCCGCCGCATGACGATTTCAGAGTACGCGGTGCTGGGCCAGAAGCCGTCGTCCGACGCGCTGACCAGCAGCACCGGACCAGGATAGTTCTCGACCGGAATGCGGGCGCGCTCGAACGCCGCGCTGTCGCGCGTGGCGCTGAGAAAGGCGTGCGTCTGGCGGTACGGCGGCTGGGACGCGTAGGCGGCGTCCCAGTTGGCGCTGGCGTTGTCCTGCCACAGGTGCGGCAGCGGCTCGCCGCCCTTGGTCCAGACCTGCGCGTCGCGGCCGGTGCCGGGCGCGCCAGCGCTGACTACGCCGTGCATCACGGGCGAAGGCACATAGGCGACCACTGCGCTTACCAGGTCCGGGTAATGCGAGGCCACCAGCAGCGAGGTCTCGCCGCCGCGGCTGATGCCGGACAGGGCCACGAAGCCGTCGCGCGGCTTGAGCTCCGCGCGTGCCCAGCGCAGCGCATGCTCGAAATACTCCAGCGGCATGTCGTTCAGATACTTGGGGCGGCCCTCGTAGTTGAAGATGGCCAGCGCCAGGCACTGGTAGCCGCGGGACGCGAACAGCGCCGCGCGCGGCGCGTTGACGCCGCCGGACGAGCCGTTCATGTAGATCACCAGCGGATGCGGGCCCGGTCCGGCGGGGGTGTAAAGCTCGCCCGACAGCGTCATGCCGCCGACTTGCTCGCGCACGCTGCGGTGCGTGACGCCTTCGGCCTGGAATTCCTGCACCAGGGTCGCCGCGGCGGACTGGCGTCCGTCGCTGGCTTCGATGCGGATGACGAGCGGCTCGGTCCGGTCCGGCGGGAACACCACGCTGGCCACGTCCTCGCAGGCCATGGACCAGACGATGCCCATGGCCGCGGGTTCGGCGTAGCTGCCGGACACGGGGCAATCGCGGGACAGGTCCAGGCTGCCGTCATGGCCCGCCACGAATACCGCTTGCGAGCGCCATGGCGCGCCGCACATCGTCATGCTGGCCGTGACCGTGATGAAGGCGTAGGCCGGAAAGCCGCTCACGCGGATCTCGCGCGTCACGTCGAGCAGGGCGCGTTCCGGGGTGACGGTGATGCTGGGTTGTTCTGCCACGGTGGCTCCTTAGCTCTTCAGGTCGGTCTTGGGCACGCCGTTGGCCTTGATGACCTGGGCCCACATGGCGGATTCATCGGCGATGACCTTGTCCAGGTCGGCCGACGAGGTGAACTCCACGGTCACGCCCTGGTCCGCGAACTGCTGCACCAGGCTGGGATCGCGCGTGCCTTCGCGCACGGCGTTCTCCAGCGCCGCGACCACGGGCGCCGGCATGGCGGCCGGACCCGAGATCATCATGCGGGTATAGAGCTCGAAGCCGTCCACGCCCGCTTCCTTCATGGTGGGAACGTCGGGCAAGCTGGACAGGCGCTTGTCGGAGGTGACCGCCAGCACCTGGAGCTTGCCAGACTTGATGTTGGGCAGCGCCGAGGTCGGGAAGTCGAAGGTGCTCTGCACCGTGCCTGCCATCAGGTCCAGCAGCGCGGGGCCGCTGCCCTTGTAGGGCACGTCCTGGAACTGCGTGCCGGTCTTGGACTGGAAATGCAGCAGCGCCAGGTGGTTGATCACGCCGCGGCCCGCATGCGCGCAAGTGATGTCGCCGGGCTTCTTCTTGGCCAGCGCAATGAATTCCTGCACGTTCTTCACGCCCAGGTCGGGATGCACGATCAGCAGCATCGGCGACTTGCCCATGGAGCCCAGCTGCTTGAAATCCGACTGCTGGTAAGGCAGGTTGTTGTAGAGCAAGGGATTCAGGATCATGCCGTTGGTGCCGGCGAAACCCAGCGTGTAGCCATCGGGCTCGGCGCGCGCCACCGCCACCGTGGCGATGATGGCCTGGCCGCCGGGACGGTTTTCCACCACTACGCTCTGCTTCAAGGTCTTGCCCATGCGCTCGGCCAGGGCGCGCGCCGCGATATCGGTCAGCCCGCCAGGGGCAAAGCCCACCAGCAGGCGCACGGGACGGGTCGGAAAGGTATTCTGGGCCCAGGCGGGGCGCGAGATCAGGGGCAGCGCGGCGAGCGCGCCCAGGGCATGGCGGCGGGTAAATCGCATACAACTCTCCAGGCAAGGACAACGCCTCCGCGCCCGGGAGAGGCCGCGGGGCAAAGCAATCGAAGGGAAAGGACGCGCGGGCCGCTCACCTTACGGCGAGCTGTCACGGCGTCAGTATGTTGTATGCAATACCGCGGACGGGCTATCTAGGGATATCCCGAGGCTCTCCGTGGAGCAAGCGAGCGTTTTATTCCGAACAGCGGTATTTGGTATGCGATCTGAGGGCGCTAGGCCTTGGTCATCAACTTCTTCCAACCTTCCAGCCCCAGCCGCTTCATCGTATCGATGTTCTTCTCGTAGATTTCGGCGGCGTCCGGGAAGGACTCCACCGCGCGGTCGATGCTGTCTTCGCGCAACAGGTGCAGGATCGGGTACGGCGACCGGTTGGTGTAGTTCTCGATGTCGTCCGGCTGCGTGTCGGCGAACTGGAACTGCGGATGGAAGGTGGCCACCTGCAGCTCGCCCACCAGACGCATGCGCTTGAGCAGACGGTCGGACAGGTCTTCGAAGTCATTGAAATCAATGAAATCGTCCAGCGCGTCGGGAATGATCAGCAGCGTGGTGTCGATCTTTTCCGGATCGGCTTCGGCCAGCAGCGCCAGTTCGTCCTGCAGGTCGGTCAGAACGCCTTCGGCGTCGGTGGCATCGCTGACGGCAAAGCGGATCTGGTCCTTGACCTGCACCGCCTTGGCGAAGGGACAGAGGTTCAGGCCAATCACGGCCTGGTTCAGCCAGTGCTTGGTCTCAGCGACCACGTTGGCGTAGGCGTCGGAAGAGGAAATCATGGGTGTCCGTCCTGGAAAAAAGAAAAGCGCGGGCGTTGCGGCCCGCGCTTTGAAGAGCGTCGCCGCCGCTTACGCGGTGGGCATGGCGGCCATGGTCTGGGCCACGGCTGCGGTCAGTTTCTTGCCGTAGGGCACGTGCAGGAATTCATTGGGGCCGTGGGCGTTGGACTTGGGGCCCAACACGCCGCAGACCATGAACTGGGCCTTGGGAAAGCCCTTCTGCAGGATGCTCATCAGCGGAATGGTGCCGCCCTGGCCAATGTAGCCGCAGGAAGCGCCGTAGTATTGCTGCGAGGCCGCATCCAGCGCCTGGGTCAGCCAGGGCGCCGAGGCCGGGGCGTTCCAGCCGGTGGCGGCGCCTTCGTTGGCCTTGAAGATCACCTTGGCGTTATAGGGCGCGTCGGCTTCCAGCAGGGCCTTGATCTCTTGCGAGGCGGCCACGGCATCGATCAGCGGCGGCAGGCGCAGCGACAGCTTGAATGCAGTGCGCGGGCGCAGCACGTTGCCGGCGCTGGACAGCGGCGGCAGGCCTTCGGCGCCGGTCACCGACAGCGTCGGACGCCAGGTGCGGTTCAGCAGCGCCTGCTCGGGTTCGGTCGTCATGGGCAGCACGAAGCCGCCGTCGGCGCCGCAGCTCCAGGGGAAACGGCGCCAGACTTCGTCGCCCAGGATGCGCGCGGTGGCGTGCACTTGTTCCACGCGTTCGGCGGGGATCTCGCAATGCAGGCTCTGCGGCAGCAGGCGGCCGGTGCTGCTGTCTTCCAGGCGGTCCAGCAGATGGCGCAGGATGCGGAACGAGGACGGCACCACGCCGCTGGAGTCGCCCGAGTGCACGCCTTCGTCCAGCACCTGGACTTCCAGCGTGCCCGACACCATGCCGCGCAGCGAGGTCGTCATCCAGAGCTGGTCGTAGTTGCCGGCGCCGGAGTCCAGGCACACCACCAGGGCCACGTTGCCCAGACGGTCGCGCAGCGCGTCCACATAGGGCAGCAGGTCGTAGCTGCCGGATTCTTCACAGGTTTCGACGATGCCCACGCAGCGCGGACGCGGAATGCCCTGCTTGTCCAGCGCCATGATGGCGGTCAGCGAGGCGTACACGGCGTAGCCGTCATCGGCGCCCCCGCGGCCGTAGAGCTTGCCGTCTTCGAGCTTGGGGGTCCAGGGGCCGAGGCCTGCGCGCCAGCCGGAGAATTCGGGCTGCTTGTCCAGGTGACCGTACAGCAGCACGGTGTCGCCGTTGTCGCTGCGGGTGGCGGGCGCGTCAAAGAAGATGACGGGCGTGCGGCCCGGCAGGCGCACCACTTCCAGCTTCAGGCCGGAGACCTTCTGCGCCTCGACCCACTGCGCGGCGTCGCGCACCACGCGCTCGATGAAAGCGTTCTTTTCCCAGTCCGCGTCGAACGCCGGGCTCTTGGCCGGGATGGCGATGTAGTCGGTCAGCGCCGGGATGATCTCGTTGTCCCATTTCTCGTCGACGAAAGCCTGCAGGGCCTTCGGGTCCAGGGTGGGAGGAAGAGCGTCTTCGGGGATGCGTGCGTTCATGGCGCGGGATCCTGTGTGCGGGAGGGGGTAGGCAATCCGCTATTTTATGCCTGTGTGGCGCGGCTGGCACCTTTTGTCCCTGGTTGTCGTCGGCGCCGGGAAATGGTGCCGCCATGTAGTGCCGCCATGTGGGCCGCAGATCTGGCCCATGAACAAAGCCCCCAAGGCGCAAACACGCAGGGGGCTTTGGTTCGGTTCACGGCCAGCCCTCCGGGCCGGCCGCCTTATGGGCCAAGGTCAGCGACGCAATCAGGCGCCGAGCAAAGCCGGTTCGCCGTTGCGGCCCACGGCCGGCGCGTCGGCGTCGATCACGCGGCCGGTCTGCAGCTTGAACACGGCCACGGCTTCGCGCAGGCGCTGCGCCTGGGTTTCCAGCGAGGCTGCGGACGCCGCGGCCTCTTCGACCAGCGCGGCGTTCTGCTGCGTCACGCTGTCCATCTGCGACACGGCCTGGTTGACCTGCTGGATGCCCTGCGACTGTTCTTCAGATGCGCTGGAAATTTCGTTGATGATGTCCGTCACGCGACGCACCGAGACCACGATTTCCTGCATCGTGGCGCCGGCGGCTTCCACCTGGTCCGAACCGACCGATACCTTCTGCACGGAGTCGTCGATCAGGCCCTTGATTTCCTTGGCGGCGGCGGCGCTGCGCTGCGCCAGGGCGCGCACTTCGCTGGCCACGACGGCGAAGCCCTTGCCCTGCTCGCCGGCGCGCGCCGCTTCCACTGCGGCGTTCAGCGCCAGGATGTTGGTCTGGAAGGCGATGCCGTCGATCACGCCGACGATGTCGGCGATGCGGTTGGAGCTGTCGGCAATGCCGCGCATGGTGCCGACCACGTCGCCCACGGCCTGGCCGCCGCGCGTGGCCACTTCGGACGCCGCCACGGCCAGTTCCGAGGCGCTGCGCGAGCTTTCCGCGTTGTTGCGCACGGTGGAAGACAGTTCATCCATGCTGGCGGCGGTTTCTTCCAGCGAGGCGGCCTGCTGCTCGGTGCGCGAAGACAGGTCGATGTTGCCCGCGGCGATCTCGCGCGCGCCGGTGTGGATCTCTTCCACGCCCAGCCTCACGGCCGACACGGTACGCGCCAGGCTATCCTGCATGCGCTTGACGGCGGCGTAGAGCACGCCGATTTCGTTGTTGCCGCGTTGCTCGATGCGGTTGCTCAGGTCGCCGCCGGCGATGCGGTCGAACAGGCGTCCGGCTTCATGCAGCGGACGGAACACCGCGCGGCCGAACACCGCGTACAGGCCCACCACCAGCGCGGCCACCACGACCAGCAGGCCGATCAGGACGGCGATCGCGCCGTTGATGCGAGTGGAGGCGTCGCGCGCCACGCGCTGGCCGACTTCGTCGGCGTAATCCACGTACTTCTGGATGGCGGCGGTAAAGGTCAGGCCCAGCGGCGTGACTTTTTCCAGGTTGAGGCGGTTGGAATCCTGTGCGTTGCCGGCACGGATGGCCGCGATCATGGGCACGATGGCGTCGCGGTGATAGACGTCGTAGGCCGCCAGCGCCGCGTCCAGCAGCGGCTTGCCCTGGGGCGAGGTTTCGGGTGTCTTGCGCGCTAGGTCGATCAGCTCGCCGGCCTTCTTGGTGTAGCCGTCCAGGCGCTGCATGCTGGCCAGGTTGTCCAGGCTTTTGCCTTCCATCAGCGCGGTCTGCGCGGCCAGCAGCACCAGGCGGGCGCGCAACAGTTCGGCGCCAGCGCCGTTCACCGCATTGGCGCGGACCAGGTTGGTGTCCAGCAGCACTTCGATGGAATTGCGGTTGGAGGTCAGCTGCTGGTGGACGGCGATGCCGGTTAGCAGGAAAAGCGCGAAGAAAACGGCTAAAGCGGTCGTCAAGACCGCGCGAATACTGAGATTCTTGAACATTGGGGTCACTCCGGGTTGCGTGTAGCGGCTACCTATGCTTTACGACAGGTTGCAATGAAAAGTTAAACATCTCATTTGATTGCATGAGGCATTTCGTTCCGCGCCGCGCTTGTCCAACACAATTAACAACGATTATCATTTGCAGTTTTGGACCTGACGGGAACCCATCGTGACGGCGGCCACCCAGCCCACGGCGCACCATGCCTTGAACCTGCTCTACCGCGACCATCACGGATGGCTGGCGGGCTGGCTGCGGCGGCGGCTGGGTTGCGCCCACGACGCCGCGGACCTGTCGCACGACACCTACGAACGGCTGCTGAACTCGGGCCGGCTGCCCGAAGCCGGCCAGGCGCGCGCCTTTCTCACCCAGATCGCCCGGGGCCTGGTGGTGGACCTGTACCGCCGCCGCGCCCTGGAAAGCGCCTACCTGGACGCCCTGGCCAGCCTGCCCGAAGCGCACATGCCTTCGGCCGAGGCGCGCGCGCTGGCGCTGGAAACGCTGATGGCGGTGGACGCCGCGCTGGACGCCCTGCCCGCCCGCGCCCGCCAGGTCTTCATCCTGTCCCGGTTCGAGGGCCGGACCTATTCCGACATCGCGCAAAGCCTGGGCGTGTCGGTGGCGCTGGTGCGCAAGCACATGCTGCGCGCCGCCCAAGCCTGCCTGGCCGCGCTGTGAGCGCCCGGCACGGGGACATCCCCGAACCGATACTGGCTCAAGGACTGGAATGGCTGGTCATCCTGTGGTCCGGCGAAGCCAGCGCCGACGAACGCGCCGCCTGGCAGCGCTGGCGCGCCGCCCATCCGGACCATGAGCGCGCCTGGCAGCAAGTGCAGCGGATCGATACGCGGCTGATGGACGTGTCGCCCGAGGCATCGGCCCAGGCTCTGGCCCGCTCGGGCCGGCAGGCGGGACGCCGCAAGGCCCTGCGCTTGATGGGCTGGGCGGTGCTGGGCGCCGGAGCCGCGGGCCTGGCGGCCCAACGCCTGCCTTGGCAGGCCTACGCCGCCGACTACCGCAGCGCCGTAGGCGAACGGCGCGAAATCACGCTGGCCGACGGCACCCGGCTCGTACTCAACGGGGACAGCGCCGTGGACATGGAATACACCGCCGACACACGCCGGCTGGTCCTGCGCCGCGGCGAGATCTACGTGCAAACCGGCCACGGCCCGGCCGCCGCGGGCCGCCCCTTCTTCGTCGCCACCGCCTTTGGCGACGTGCAGGCGCTGGGCACCCGGTTCACGGTGGAGCAGCAGCGCGACCGGATACGGGTCGGCGTCTATGAAGGCGCGGTGGAGATCCAGCCCTCGCGGGGCCGCCCCCTGCGCCTGGACGCGGGCCAATCCGCCGCGTTCACGCCGCTGGCGGCCGAGCCGATGCCGGAGGCCTTGCAGCAGGCGCCAGCCTGGCTGCGCGGCCAACTGGTGGCCGAACGCCTGCGCCTGGCCGATTTCCTGGACCAAGTCGGGCGGTACCGGCGCGGCGTGATCCGCTGCGACCCGCGCGTGGCCGACCTGATCGTGTCGGGCGTGTACGCCCTGGACGACACGGACCGGATCCTGGCCTCGCTTGCAAGAGCCCTGCCGTTGCGCGTGTCGCGCTACACGAGCTACTGGGTGGTGGTGGAACCCAGATAGCCCTCCATAAAAAAATTTCGCGAAAACCGTAGCACTTTTTATTTCTCGTTCGGGATACCTGCATATCCGCAGCATTCACGTCCGCAACGAGGAACCCACTACATGCAAGCCCGCTCCACTCCCAAGCCCGCCCGCAGCACGCTGGCGCTGGCCCTGACCGCTTTGGCGCTGGCCGCGCCCCCCGCCGCCATGGCCGCGGAACCGGGCGCCCCCTCGCCCCAGGAGCGGGCCGCCAGAAGCTACGACATTCCCGCCGGCCCGTTGGACCAGGTGCTTAACGCCTATTCGCAGCAGGCAGGCGTGACCATCACCATCGACGGCGCCCTGACCGCGGGCCGGCGCAGTCCCGGCCTGCGCGGCGCCTATGGCCTGAACGCGGGCTATGCCGCGATCCTGGCCGGCAGCGGCCTGGCGGCGCGCCTGGAAGGCGGCGGCTACGTGCTGCGTCCGCTGCCGCCCGGCGCGGCCGGCGTCTCCACGCTGGAGCCGGTCACCGTGCGGGCCTCAAGCGTAGCGCCCGACAGCTACGTGGCCGAGGAAACCCGGGCCGGCACCAAGACCGACACGCCCATCCTGGAAGTGCCGCAGTCGATCTCGGTGGTAACGCGCGCGCAGATGGAAGCGCAGAACGCGCAAAGCGTGACCGAAGTGCTGCGCTACGTGCCTGGCGTAACGGTGGAAACCTACGGCGTGGACCCCAAGGGTTTCGACTGGGTCATGCTGCGCGGCTTCAACGCCCAGGCCACCAGCGACTATAAGGACGGCCTGCGCCAGGCGACCTCCGGCTACACCCTGTTCCGCAGCGAACCTTATGCGCTGGATCGCATCGAGGTGCTGCGCGGCCCCTCTTCCGTGCTGTACGGCCAGGGCGACGCGGGCGGGGTCATCAACCGAGTGAGCAAACTGCCCTCGGCCACGCCGCACTACGAGGCCGAGCTGGAGTACGGCAGCTTCCAGCGCAAGCAGGCGGCGGTCGACCTGACCGGCCCGGCGACCGAAGACGGCACGCTGATGTACCGCGTCATCGGCGTGGCGCGCGACGCCAACACGCAATTCACCTATCCGAACGGCGACCGGATCTCCGACGACCGCCTGTTCCTGGCGCCTTCGCTGACCTGGGCCCCTTCCGCCGCGACCCGCTTCACGCTGCTGACGGAGTACCTGCGCGACCGCTCCGGCGGCACCATCGGCACGGTCACGGTCAACGGCAAGCCCACCAATCTGCGCAACGGCGATCCCAATTTCAACCGCTACGACCAGGACCAGAAGAGCATCGGCTACCTGTTCGAGCACCGCTTCAACGACACGCTGCAGGTACGGCAGAACCTGCGCTACGGGCGGGTCGATTCGATCCTGGACAACATGTTCCTGGCCGGCCTGACGCCCACCGGCATCGCCCGCACAGCCCGGCGCTACGACGAAAGCATGACCGCGCTGGCGTTGGACAACCAGGCTCAGTTCGACCTGCGCACCGGCCCGCTGGCCCATACGCTGCTGCTGGGCCTGGACTTCAACCGCAGCAGCGCCGACGTGTCGCGCACCATGGGGCCGGCGCCCAGCCTGAACCCGTTCGACCCGGTCTATGGCGTGGACGTGCCCACGCCAACCATACCGCTGGCCAACTACCTGGAGCGCACGCACCAGACCGGCCTGTATCTGCAGGACCAGGTCCGCTTCGATGAACGCTGGGTGCTGACCCTGGGCGGCCGCTACGACTGGTACAGCCAGAAGACCGAAAACCGGATCCTGAACAACGACACCGACCAGAGCGGCAGCCGCTTCAGCGGCCGCGCCGGCCTGAACTACGTCATGCCCAACGGCGTCGCGCCCTACGTCAGCTTCGCCCAGTCCTTCCTGCCCAATACCGGAACCTCTGCGCCGGCCAATGGCAGTTCTCCGTTCGCGCCCTCGCGCGGACGCCAATGGGAAGGCGGCATCAAGTTCCAGCCGCCCGGGTCGAATGCGCTCTACACGCTGGCGGTCTTCGACATCAAGAAGAGCAACGTGCTGACCAATGACCTGCAGAACCCCGGCTTCCAGGTCGCCTCGGGCGAGGTGCAATCGCGCGGCGTGGAACTGGAAGGCAAGTTCAGCCTGGGCGATGGCTGGGACTTCACCGGTTCCTATACCTATGTGCGTGCCCGCATCACCCGCGCCAACAACGGCACCGAAGGCAACCGTCCGGCCCTGGTGCCCGAGCACAGCGCCTCGGGCTGGCTCAACTACACGGTGCGCAACAGCGCCCTGGCCGGGCTGAGCCTGGGCGCGGGCTTGCGCTACGTGGGCTCGACCTACGGCGACAACGCCAACACGCTGAAGATCGCCGGGCGCACGCTGGTGGACGCGGGCGTGTCCTATGCGGTCGACAAGCACCTGACGCTGTCGGTCAACGCCACCAACCTGTTCGACAAGGAATACCTGGCGACCTGCTCCGACCTGAGCGATTGCTATCCGGGCAGCCGGCGCAGCGTCATCGGCCGGGTGAAGTACCAGTTCTGAAGTACCAGTCTTAAACGCCGCAATGAAAACGCCCCGCCAAGTAGCGGGGCGTTTCGCGCAAGCGCCGGGTAACGAGCCCCGGCGCCAGCGCATGGCTTACTTCAGCCAGACGCGCGCGTTGCGGAAGATGCGCATCCAGGGGCTGAACGCGCCGCCCTTGTCCGCCTTGCCCCATTTCTCGGGCGCCCACGACATCATGACGTTGCGCGTCACGCGTTCCGGGTGCGGCATCATGACCGTGAAGCGGCCGTCGGCGGTGGTGACCGAGGTCAGGCCGCCCGGGCTGCCGTTCGGGTTGAACGGGTAGGCTTCGGTGGCCTGGCCGCGGTTGTCGATGTAGCGTGCGGCGGCCAGCAGGCGGCTGGCGTCGCCCTGCTGCGAGAAGTCCGCATAGCCTTCGCCGTGCGCCACGGCCACCGGAATGCGCGCGCCTTCCATGCCGGCGAAGAAGATCGACGGCGACTTGGCCACTTCGACCATCGCCAGGCGGGCTTCGTACTTCTCCGACAGGTTGCGCGTGAAACGCGGCCAGAACTCTGCGCCCGGGATCATCGGCGCCAGCGCAGCCATCATCTGGCAGCCGTTGCAAACGCCCAGCGCGAAGGTGTCGGGACGCGCGAAGTAGGCGGCGAACTGGTCCGACAGCTTGCTGTTGAAGCGGATGGTGCGTGCCCAGCCTTCGCCGGCACCCAGCACGTCGCCGTAGCTGAAGCCGCCCACGGCCACCAGGCCTTGCACCTGAGCAAGATCCACGCGGCCGGACAACAGGTCGGTCATGTGCACGTCGACGGCTTCAAAGCCGGCGGTGTCGAAGGCCCAGCCCATTTCCACCTGGCTGTTGCAGCCCTGCTCGCGCAGGATCGCCACGCGCGGACGCTTGCCGGTGTTGATGAAGGGCGCGGCCACGTCTTCCTGGGGATCGAAGTCCACGTTGGGGCTCATGCCCGGGTCCGTGGCGTCGTTCCAGACGTCGAGTTCGGCCTGGGCGCAGGCCGGGTTGTCGCGGCGCGACATGATGCGGTAGGACACTTCGCTCCAGGCGCGGCCGAGTTCGGCGCGCGGCTGGCCCCAGACCTTCTTGCCGTCGCGGTAGAACTCGACTTCGTCGGCGCCGTTCAGGCCGCCGATGACATGCGAGTGCGCCGACAGGCCCGCGCCGCGCAGCACCTGCATGACGGCGTCGCGCTGGGCGGCCGGCACCTGGATGACGGCGCCGGCTTCTTCGGAGAACAGCGCCTTGAGCGTCAGTTCCTCGCGCTGCACCGCCACCTGCTCGGGGCGGATCTTGTAGTCGCCCCAATCCGCCGATTGCGGATCGAAGGTCAGCATGTCCAGGTTGACCGAGATGCCGGTGCGGCCGGCGAAGGCCATTTCGGTCAGGGTCGCGAACAGGCCGCCGTCGGAACGGTCGTGGTAGGCCAGGATGGTGCCGGCCTCGGCCAGGGTGCGGATGGTGACGAAGAAGGCGCGCAGGTCTTGCGGCGCGTCGATGTCCGGCACGGTTTCGCCGACCTGGTTATAGGCCTGCGCCAGGATCGAGCCGCCCATGCGATGGCGGCCGCGGCCCAGGTCGATCAGGATCAGCACGCTGTCGCCAGCGTCGGTGCGCAGCTGCGGGGTCAGGCTGGCGCGCACGTCGGCCACGGGCGCGAATGCCGTGACGATCAGCGACACCGGCGCCACCACCTGGCGCTGTTCGCCGTCCTGTTCCCAGGACGTCTTCATGGACAGGGAATCCTTGCCCACCGGGATCGACAGGCCGGTGGCCTGGCAAAGTTCGCTGACGGCCGACACGGTGTCGTACAGCGCGGCGTCCTGGCCGGCAACGCCGCAGGCGGCCATCCAGTTGGCCGACAGCTTGATGTCTTCCAGGCGCGCCACGTCGGCGGCGGCCAGGTTGGTCAGGGCCTCGGCCACGGCCATGCGGCCGGAGGCCGGCGCGTCCAGCATGGCGATCGGGGTGCGTTCGCCCATGGACATGGCTTCGCCGCGGAAGCCCTCATAGTCCGCCAGGGTCACGGCGCAATCGGCCACCGGCACCTGCCAGGGACCGACCATCTGATCGCGGCTGGACAGCCCGCCCACGGTGCGGTCGCCGATGGTGATGAGGAAGGATTTGTTGGCCACCGTGGGGTGGCGCAGCACGCGGTAGGCGGCTTCGGTCAGGTCGATGCCGGCCAGGTCCAGCGGCGCGGACACGCCGGGCAGGCGCGTGACGTCGCGGGTCATGCGCGGCGGCTTGCCCAGGATGACGTCGATCGGCACGTCCACCGGACGCACTTCGGCTTCGCCCTGCGGACGGATCGAGTCCAGGCCAGGCAGTCCCTCGCCGTCCACCACGCGCAGTTGGCGCTCCTCGGTGGCCACGCCCACCACCGCGTAGGGGCAGCGTTCGCGGCGGGCGATGGCGTCAAAGCGTTCCAGGTCCTTGGGCAGGATCGACAGGACGTAGCGTTCCTGCGATTCGTTGCTCCAGATTTCGGCGGGCGACAGGCCCGATTCTTCCAGCGGCACGCGCTTCAGGTCGAAGATGGCGCCGCGGCCGGCGTCGTTGACGAGTTCCGGGAAGGCGTTGGACAGGCCGCCCGCGCCCACGTCGTGGATCGCAATGATGGGGTTGTTCTCGGCCTGCTGCCAGCAGCGGTCGATGACCTCCTGGGCGCGGCGCTCGAGTTCAGGGTTGCCGCGCTGGACGGAATCGAAGTCCAGCTCGGCCGAGTTGCTGCCCATGCTGATGCTGGAGGCGGCGCCGCCGCCCATGCCGATGCGGAAGCCCGGACCGCCCAGCTGGATCAGCAGCGCGCCCGGAGGAATCACGTCCTTGTGCGTCAGGCCTGCGTCGATGCTGCCCAGGCCGCCCGCGATCATGATGGGCTTGTGGTAGCCCCAGCGCGTGCCGCCGGCGGTCTGCTCGAACGAACGGAAATAGCCCAGCAGGTTGGGACGGCCGAATTCGTTGTTGAACGCCGCACCGCCGATAGGGCCGTCGATCATGATGGACAGCGGCGAGGCGATGCGCTCGGGCAGGCCATGATGGTCGGCTTCCCAGGGTTGCAGCGCGTCGTCAAAGCGCAGGTGCGACACGGTGAAGCCGGTCAGGCCGGCCTTGGGCTTGGAGCCGCGGCCGGTCGCGCCTTCGTCGCGGATCTCGCCGCCCGCGCCCGTCGAGGCGCCGGGGAACGGCGCGATCGCGGTCGGGTGGTTGTGGGTTTCCACCTTCATCAGCGTGTGCACGGTGGTGTCGCGGCGGATGTACCTGGCGCCTTCGACGCCCTCGCCGGTCACGCCCGGCACGCCTGCCTGGAAGCGCTGGGCGGGGCCGCCTTCCATGATGGCGGCGTTGTCCGAATAGGCGACCACGGTGCCTTCGGGCTGCGCCTTGTGGGTGGCGCGGATCATGCCGAACAGCGTGTTGGGCTGTTCCTGGCCGTCGATCACCCACTGGGCGTTGAAGATCTTGTGGCGGCAGTGTTCGCTGTTGGCCTGCGCGAACATCATCAGTTCCACGTCGGTCGGATCGCGGCCCAGGTCGGTGAAGGACTTGGCCAGGTATTCGATTTCGTCGTCCGACAGCGCCAGGCCCAGCGAGATGTTCGCCTCGGCCAGGGCTTCGGCGCCGCGCGCCTGCACGTCGACCGTGCGCATGGGCTTGCCGGCCAGCGGCTGGAACAGCGCCTGGCCGTCGAAGCTGGCGTCCACCACGGTTTCCGTCATGCGGTCGTGCAGGCAGTCGGCCGCGCGCGCCAGCATGGCGTCGTCGAAGGACTTGGTACCCAGCAGGCCGCGCTCGGGAGTGATCACGTAGCGCACGCCGCGTTCGATGCGGTGCACCGACGCCAGGCCACAGTTGTGGGCGATGTCGGTGGCCTTGCTGGCCCAGGGCGAAATCGTGCCCAGGCGCGGAATCACCAGCAGGGACAGGCTCTTGGCCGGCGCGTCGCCGGTGGCGGGAGTGCCGTAGTCCAGCAATTGGGTCAGATGTTGCTGCTGTTCGGCCGTCAGGGCCGCGTCGGTGCTGACGAAGTGCTCGTAGCGGGCGGATATGTCGGCCACCGGCAAGCCGGCTTCCTTCAATTGCGCCAGGAGGCGATCGCGACGGAAGGAGGACAGGACGGAGGAACCAGGCAGATGCTGAACTAGGGACACGATGCGGGCGCCGTATAAAGAGAGGAGAGCAAAAAGAGATTTTACCTGTTTAGGGGGTTTTCCCGGAGCCGTTGTTCAATCGATCCCGAACGCCCCTGTTTCGGCCATTGTTACAAAAGAATTCCGAAGGCCGCGCACCGGGATGGTGCGAAGCAGCATCCGCGCCAACTCCGCGCCGCTGCGAATCTTTCCCAATACCGCTCGGCGCCCTGCCTGCGGTTTTATATTGCGTTGCAACATGTTGCGCTCATCCCGCACCGCGGGAAAACACGAACTTCCGGCCCCACGGCGCGACGGTAGGATGCAGCGACCCCCATTAACGCATGGCGCCTACCCGCGCGCCGGCCGCTGCCTCACATGTCCCGCCCCGAAGCCCCCGCCGAGCCTGTCGAACCGATCATTCCCGCAGAAGCAGATCCCGCAGTCAAAGTACCGCTGGCCATCGAGGACTGGCTGGCCGTGATCCTGCTGGCGACCCTGGCCATCATCACCTTCCTGAACGTGCTGGTGCGCTATTTCACCGACCAGTCCTTCGCCTGGACGGAAGAAATCTCGGTGTTCCTGCTGATCGTGCTGACCATGGCGGGCGGCAGCGTCGCCTTCGTGCGCAACCACCACATACGTATCGAGATCCTGGCGGACTCCGGCTCCCCGCGCCGCCAGCGCATCATGGCGCTGATCTCCAACGGCTGCGTGCTGGCCTTCTTCCTGCTGCTGACCGTGCTGTCGGTGAAGCTGGTTGCCGACGAATATATCTACGAGGAGACCTCGCCCGCCATCGGCGTGCCTACCTGGTGGTATTCGATCTGGCTGCCCGTGATGGCCGCGGCGATCTCGCTGCGCACCATCGGCACGCTGCGCCGCATCGCCAAGAGCGGACGCGCCGCCGGGCAGGATCAGCAATGATCGCCGCCATCCTCTTCATCGTCTTCATCGTCCTGATGCTGATCGGCGTGCCGGTCGGCGTGGCCCTGGGCCTGGGCGGGACCGTGGCCATCGTGCTGTCCAACCTCGACACGCCCTGGTATGGCCTGTTGACCGTGCCGCAGAACTTCTACGCCGGCCTGGCCAAGTATCCGCTGCTGGCCATCCCCATGTTCGTGCTGGTGGGCTCGATCTTCGACCGCTCCGGCGTGGCCAAGCGGCTGGTGGATTTCGCCATTGCCATCGTCGGCCGCGGCCCGGGCATGCTGCCGCTGGTGTCGATCGCGGTGGCCATGTTCCTGGGCGGCATCTCCGGCTCCGGCCCGGCCTGTGCCGCAGCGGTGGGCGCGGTGATGATCACCGCCATGTCGCGCGCCGGCTATCCGGGCTCGTTCTCGGCCGCCGTGGTCGCGGCCGGCGCCGCCACGGACATCCTGATCCCGCCCTCGGTGGCCTTCATCATCTACTCGGTGCTGGTGCCCGGCGCCTCGGTGCCGGCGCTGTTCGCCGCCGGCATGATCCCCGGCATCCTGGCCGGCATCGCCCTTATCGTTCCGGCGGTGTGGCTGGCGCGCAAGCACAAGATGGGCGCGCTCGAAGCCCACCTGCCCCGCCCGCCCTTCTGGGCCAGCCTGCGCGAAGCCTCATGGGGCCTGGCCGCACCCGTCCTGATCCTGGGCGGCATGCGCATGGGCTGGTTCACGCCCACCGAAGCGGCCGTGGTCGCAGTGTTCTACGGCCTGTTCGTGGGCATGTTCATCCACCGCACCATCAAGCTGCGCGACCTGTACACCATCCTGCGCGAAGCCGCCGAGCTTTCCGCCGTCATCATGCTGGTGGTGACGCTGGCCGGCATCTTCGCCTGGGCCCTGTCCACGCTGAGCGTGATCGATCCCATCACCCACGCCATCGTCAACTCCGGCCTGGGCGAATGGGGCGTGCTGGCGCTGCTGATCCTGCTGCTGATGACGGTGGGCATGTTCCTGGACGGCATTTCCATCTTCCTGATCTTCGTGCCGCTGCTCATGCCCATCGCCAACGCCTATGGCTGGGATCCGGTGTGGTTCGGCGTGATCCTGACCTTGAAGGTCGCCCTGGGCCAGTTCACCCCGCCGCTGGCCGTGAACCTGATGGTGTCGTGCCGCATCGCGCGCGTGCCGATGGAGTCCACGGTGCGCTGGGTGGTGTGGCTGCTGGGCGCGATGTTCCTGGTGCTGGTCGCGGTGCTGGTGTTCCCGCAGCTGGCGCTGTGGCTGCCCAAGAAGCTGGGTTATTGAAAGGGCCGAACGGGGCGACCTCAAGGGGCGCCCCCAAGGCCGGCGGTACCGGTATTCATTACAACAACAGACACGCAAAGAGAGGAGACGCAACATGAAATTCCGCAACCTGATCGGAGCAGCCCTGTGCGCGGCTGCCGTCGTCGGCATGGCGCCCGCGCACGCGCAGAACTACAAGTCCGAGTACAAGCTCTCCATCGTGGTCGGCACCACCTTCCCCTGGGGCCAGGGCGCCGAGATCTGGTCCAACCTGGTGCGCGAGCGCACCCAGGGCCGCATCAACATCAAGGTCTATCCCGGCACGTCGCTGGTCCAGGGCGACCAGACGCGCGAGTTCACCGCCATCCGCCAGGGCGTGATCGACATGGCCGTGGGCTCCACCATCAACTGGTCGCCGCAGGTCAAGCAGTTGAACCTGTTCTCCCTGCCCTTCCTGATGCCCGACTATGCCGCCATCGATGCGCTGGTGCAGGGCGACGTGGGCAAGGAGATGTTCAAGCTCATCGAGAAAGCCGGCGTGGTGCCGCTGGCCTGGGGTGAAAACGGCTATCGCCAGCTCAGCAATTCCAAGCACGAGATCAAGAAGCCCGAAGACATGAAGGGCCTGAAGCTGCGCGTGGTGGGCTCGCCGCTGTACATCGACACCTTCACCGCGCTGGGCGCCAACCCCACGCAGATGAGCTGGGCCGATGCCCAGCCGGCGCTGGCCAGCGGCGCAGTGGACGGCCAGGAAAATCCCCTGTCGATCTACACCGGTTCCAAGCTCTACACCGTCGGCCAGAAGTACCTGACGCTGTGGAACTACGTGGCCGACCCGCTGATCTTCGTGGTCAACCGCGAGGTGTGGAATTCCTGGTCCGAGAAGGACCGCGACATCGTGCGCCAGGCCGCGCTGGACGCCGGCAAGCAGCAGATCGTGATCGCGCGCAAGGGCGTGACGCCTGAAGACCCGTCGCTGCTGAAGGAAATCGCCGGCCACGGCGTGACCGTGACCTCGCTGTCGCAGGCGGACCACGAGGCCTTCGTCAAGGTGACCAAGCCGGTCTATGACAAGTGGAAGAAGCAGATCGGCGAAGACCTGGTGAACCTGGCTGAAAAGTCGATCGCCAGCCGCAAGAAGTAAGCCCGCCAGAACAAGCAGCAAGCCCCAGGGGAACGGCGGCGCAAGCCGCCAACCGAGGCAGGGACGTCAGATCCCGCCCACCAACGGGCGCCAGCCACAAGCTGGCGCCCGTTTTCTTTCATGCGGGATAGCTGACTTCCAGGATGTCCAGCTCTTCGATCCCGCCGGGCGTGCGCAGCACCACGGTGTCGCCCTCCTTGGCCTTGATCAGCGCGCGCGCCACCGGCGAGATCCAGCTGATCTTGCCCGCCAGCGGCTCGGCCTCGTCGACGCCCACGATGGTCACGTTGTGTTCCTCGCCGGCCTTGTCCGAATACAGCACCGTGGCGCCGAAGAACACCTGGTCGCGGTTGGGTTGCGCGGCCGGATCGACCACTTCGGCGATATCCAGCCGTTTGGTCAGGAAGCGCATGCGGCGGTCGATCTCGCGCAGGCGCTTCTTGCCGTACAGATAGTCGCCGTTCTCGGAACGGTCGCCATTGGACGCGGCCCACGACACCACCTGCACGACAGAGGGGCGCTCCACGTTCATCAGGTGCGTGAGCTCGCTGCGCAGGCGCTCGTAGCCGCCGGGCGTCATGTAGTTCTTGGTGCCGGCAGGCAGCGCCTGGGCTTGCGGCAGATCGTCGTCGTCCTCGTTGTCCGACTCTTTGACAAAGGCTTTGTTCATGGCGGTTGCGCCGGTCGGGCGCGATTACAGTCGATTGTGTGCAAGGGCTGGCGACATGGCCGCCGCCTGCGTCAGAACCAGTCGTGCCAGACCGGTTTGAGGTCGGGCGGCAGCGCCGGCAAGCGGCCCAGGTCCACCCGGCTTTCCTTCGGACTATGGAAGTCCGAACCGCGCGACGCCAGGAATCCATAGCGGCGCGCCACATCCGCATAATAGCGGGCCTCTTCCGGGGTATGGCTGCCGGTGTTGACCTCGATGCCGAGGCCGCCCAGCTGCAGGAATTCGTCGAACAGCGCGGCGAACTGTAGCGGCGTGTACTTGTAGCGGCCGGGATGCGCGATGACGGCGATGCCGCCCGCGCCGCGGATCCAGCCCACGGCTTCCGCCAGCGTGGCCCACTGCATGGGTACGTGGCCCGGGCGGTCGTCGCCCAGGTGCTTGGTGAACACGGTCTGCACGTCGGGGCAATAGCCGGCTTCGACCAGATAGCGCGCGAAGTGCGTGCGGCTGATGAGTTCGGGGTTGCCTGCGAACGGCAGCGCGCCTTCGTAGGCGCCGGGCATGCCCATTTCCGCCAGGCGTTCGCCGATGCGCTTGGCGCGTTCGGCGCGGCCGGAGCGGGTCTTGCGCAGGCCTTCGGCCAGCGCGGCGTTCTCGGGGTCGAAGCGCAGGCCCACGATGTGCACGGTGACGCCCGCCCAGGTCACGGAGATCTCGACGCCGGTGGCGAAGTCCATGTCCAGCTCGCGCGCCGCGCGGGCCGCTTCGGCCAGGCCGCCGATTTCGTCGTGGTCGGTCAGGGCCCAGACGTCCACGCCGTTGGCATGCGCGCGCTGCGCCACGTCGCGCGGCGCGAGGGCGCCGTCCGAGACGGTGGAATGGCAGTGCAGGTCGATATTCAATGTGCGCGCGTTCATCCAGCTATTGTAGAGAAGGCCCGGCAGCGTGGATAGCGCCGAGCCGTCCCTTGTTTACGGCGCGGTCAGGACAGCAGAAAGGACGCGACCGGATCCACCTGCTCGTCCGAGATCAAGGTGGGCGCATGGCCCACGCCGGCCACTTCATGGGCCTGCGCCCGCGGATTGCGCTTGAGCATTTCCTCGACCGTGGCGCGCGTCAGCAAGTCGGATTCCGCGCCGCGCACGATCAGCACGGGACACGGCAGGGAATCATACGAACGCCACAGGATCTGTTCGCCAGCCGCCAGTTCCTCGGGAGTCTGCGCGGCCAGGGCCTGCGACAGCGCCAGGTCGTAATGCTTGACCCATTTGTCGCCCTGCTGGGGATACAGATAGCGCGCCAGGTCCGCCCACTGCGCGTCGGTATGCGGGCCGAACGTGACGGAGTTGGCGCGCATGGTGGCCACGGCCTCTTCGAAGCTCGCGAACTCGCCCGGCTCGCCCACATACTGGCCGATGCGCGCCAGGGCGCCCGTCTCCAGACGAGGCCCGACGTCGTTGAGCACCAGTTTGTCCAGGTGGAAGCCTTGCTCGGGCGGCAGCATGCCCGCGTGCGGGCGCATGGCCAGCATGGCGCGCGCGAACACGGCCGCGCCCGACAACGCCAGGCCGATGAGCCCGCCCATGGACGTACCGACCCAGGCCAGCCGCGCCGGCTTCAGGCGCGCCAGCAGGGTCACCATGTCCGAGACGTACTGCGGCACCGTGTAAAACGCGGGATTGGCCAGCCAGTCGGAACGGCCGCGTCCCACCACGTCCGGGCAGACCACGCGATAGCGCCCCGCCAGCCGCCGCGCCAGCGTATCGAAGTCCCGCCCGCTGCGGGTCAGGCCATGTACGCAGACCAGCACCTGGTCGTTGCCCGGGTCGCCCCATTCCCAGTAGGCCATGCGGTGCAGGCCCGCCGGGCTGGCGCATGTGACGAAATCCAAACGGGGTTCCAGGCTGGCGTCCACCATCGATACACTCCACGAGTCGTTGCGCGCCATGGCGAAGGCGCGCCAGGCCGGTATCTTATAGGACGGCAGGCTGCGCCGCCGCAACACCCGGCGGTGGGGTTCTGGACTATCGGCCCGGTCGTCGCTACGATCCTTGCATCCGGATCGCCGCCCCCACCTCCACGCACCGCGGGGTGCCTTTGCCTATCGAGGCGATCCAATCATTAAATTGGAGTTGCGGACCTGTTAGGATCAGACTCGGAAGTTTCAAGCATTGCCAGATCAGTCATCCCAAAATTGATATGGAGTCCGTATGCAGCAGAGCAGTCCTTCCTCGCCGTTGGCCGCCGGCCATCAATCCGCCAGTTCCCCTCCCCCCGAACCTCCCAAAGTGCTCCAGGACGTCCTGGCCCGCGCCGATGTCCGCATCAACGGCAACCGCCCCTGGGACATACAGGTTCATGACAAGCATATGTACGAGCGCGTCTTCGCCAGCTGGTCGCTGGGCCTGGGCGAATCCTACATGGACGGCGAATGGGACTGCGACCAGCTCGACGAACTGTTCACCCGACTGCTGCGCGCCGACATGGGGTCGGCGGCGCTGGGCCTGGCGCGCGTCAAGCTGATCGCCGAGCACCTGCGCCACAAGCTGTTCAACCTGCAGTCCAAGAACCGCGCGTTCGAGGTCGGCGAACAGCATTACGACGCGGGCAACGACGTGTTCGAGGCCATGCTGGACAGCCGCATGATCTACTCCTGCGCCTACTGGGAAAACGCCCAGACGCTGGAAGAAGCGCAACTGGCCAAGCTGGAGATGATCTGCCGCAAGCTGCAGCTGCGCGAAGGCGAGACGCTGCTGGACATCGGCTGCGGCTGGGGCGGACTGGCGCGCTTTGCCGCCGAACGCTATGGCGTCAAGGTCACCGGCGTGACCGTGTCCAAGGAGCAACTGGCCCTGGCGCAGGAAAGGGTCAAGGGCCTGCCCGTGCAACTGCTGCTGCAGGATTACCGCGACCTGCAGGGTAGTTTCGACAAGGTGGTGTCGGTGGGCATGTTCGAGCATGTCGGCCCCAAGAACTACGACACCTACTTCAGCAACGTGCAGCGCCTGATGGCGCCGGACGGCGTGTTCCTGCTGCACACCATCGGCATCGCCTCCACCAGCCAGAGCACCGATCCCTGGATCGACCGCTACGTCTTCCCCAACGGCAAGCTGCCGTCCGCGCGCGAGATCGCCGCCGCCGTGGAAGGCCGCTTCATCATTGAAGACTGGCACAACTTCGGCGCCGATTACGACCGTACCCTGATGTCGTGGTGGGACAACTTCGAACGCGCCTGGCCCGGACTGGAATCGCGCTACGGCAACCGCTTCTACCGCATGTGGAAGTACTACCTGATGTGCTGCGCGGGCTTTTTCCGCTCGCGCGAGGGCCAGCTCTGGCAAGTGATGCTGACCCACCCGCAACGCCAGGAAATGTACCGTTCGCTGCGCTGAACGCGGTGACGCCATCGCCAGAAAGCCGCCCTTTAAGGGCGGCTTTCTTTTCTGCCGCGCCCACGGTAGATTCAGCGCCCTGCAGCGTCCTCGCGGATCATGTCGGCGGCCCGCTCCGCGATCATGATGGTCGGCGAATTGGTGTTGCCCGACGTGATCAAAGGCATCACCGAGGCGTCGGCCACACGCAGGCCCTCCAGGCCATGGACGCGCAGCCTCGCGTCCACCACCGCCCCGCCGTCCGCGTCGCGTCCCATCGCGCAGGTCCCTACCGGATGGAAGATGGTGGTGCCGATCTTGCCGGCCGCTTCCCGCAACTCGGTGTCCGTCTGGAACGCAGGTCCCGGCAGCCACTCCTGCGGCTGGTAGCGCTGCAAGGCCGGCGCCGCCGCGATCCGCCGCACCAGGCGGATCGAGTCCGCCGCCACGCGCAGGTCTTCCTCGGTGCTCAGATACCTGGGCGTGATGGCCGGCGCGCCCTGCGGCCCCTGCGCATGCACGCTGCCGCGCGAGGTCGGCCGCAGATTGCACACGCTGGCGGTGAAGGCGTCAAAGCCATGCAGCGGTTCGCCAAACGCGCCCAGCGACAGCGGCTGCACGTGGAATTCGACGTTGGCGCGCGCCTGGTTCGGATCCGACTTGGCAAACGCGCCCAGCTGCGACGGCGCCATGCTCATCGGGCCGCTGCGCTTGAGCAGGTACTCCAGGCCGATGCCGGCCTTGCCCAACCAGGTGGAGGCGATGCGGTTCAGCGTCTTCACGCCCTGCACCTGGATGATGACGCGCAGTTGCAGATGGTCCTGCAGGTTCTCGCCCACGCCCGGCAAGGCGTGCTGCAAGGCGATGCCGCTTTCGCGCAGGCGTGCGGGCTCGCCCACGCCGGAGAGTTCCAGCAGGTGCGGCGTGTTGACCGCGCCAGCCGCCAGCACCACCTCGCGGCGCGCGCGCAAGGTAGCGCTCTGGCCGTTGCGGCGCAGCTGCACGCCGACGCAGCGCTTGCCCTCGAACACCAGTTGCTCGGCATGGGCGCCCGTCATCACGCGCAGGTTCGGACGCTTTTGCACCGGCCGCAGGAATGCCTTGGCGGTATTCCAGCGCCAGCCGCCGCGCTGGTTCACTTCGAAATAGCCGCAGCCGAAATTGTCGCCGCGGTTGAAGTCCTGCACGCGCGGAATGCCCTCTTGCTCGGCCGCGCCGGCAAAGGCTTCCAGGATGTCCCAGCGCAGGCGCTGCGATTCCACGCGCCATTCGCCGCCTGCGCCATGGAATTCGTCCGCGCCGCGGTGATAGTCCTCGCTGCGCTTGAACACCGGCAGCACCTGGTCCCAGCCCCAGGCGGGGTCGCCGGACAGTTCGGCCCAGTCCTCGTAGTCCTGGCGCTGGCCGCGCATGTAGATCATGCCGTTGATCGATGAACTGCCGCCCAGCACGCGGCCGCGCGGGTAGATCAGGGAACGGCCGCCCAGACCGGCTTCCGCCGCGGTACGGTACATCCAGTCCGTCCTGGGATTGCCGATGCAATGCAGGTAGCCCACGGGGATATGGATCCAGTGGTAGTTGTCGCGGCCACCTGCTTCCAGCAGCAGCACCTGCACGGCAGGGTCGCGGCTCAGGCGGTTGGCCAGCACGCAGCCGGCCGAGCCCGCGCCAACGATGATGTAGTCGTATGTCTCCATAAGCTCTTCTTATCTTCTTGCCGGGGCGGTACGCCTGCGGACTGGGTGAGCCGACCCGGCTCTGGCGACCTTGCGCGCGCCGGGCATCTACCGTGACTCTCGCGCAGCCGGGTGGAACTGTCCAATGAATTGTTGAAAAACGGTTTATAAGCAACTTAAATAATGTTCAGCCCCTTTTGCTCGCCGCCTACTCCGGGAATCGCCCCATGGACCTGAAGCACATCCGCACTTTTGCCGCCGTGGCCCGTGAGGGCAACCTGACGCGCGCGGCCGAGCATCTGCACCTGACCCAGCCCGCGCTCAGCCTGCAGTTGAAGAACTTCCAGGAATCGCTGGACCTGACCTTGTTCTCGCGCACCGCCCAAGGCTTGGCGCCCAACGCCGACGGCCGCGCGCTGCTGCCTTCGGCGCAGCGCATCCTGGACGCGCTGGACGACTTCCAGCGCGCCCTGGGCGCCCTGCGCGACACCGTCCAGGGCGATCTGCGCATTGGCACCATCCTCGATCCGGAATTCCTGCGCCTGGGCGCCACGCTGCAATACCTGGTGGAGCACTATCCCAAGATCCGCCCCACCCTGCGCCACGGCATGTCCGGATCGGTGGCGAAACAGGTACGCGCGGGCGAACTGGACGTGGGTTTTTCCCTCGGCCCGCAAGGACGTGACGCGGCGCCCGCCGGGCTTGAAGCAATGCCGCTCGCCTCCTTCGCCTATTTCGTCGTGGCTCCCAAGGGCTGGGGCGCGCAGGTGGCCGGCCGCGACTGGGCCGCGATCACCGCCCTGCCCTGGATCTGGACGCCGCCGGATTCGGTGCACCACCGGCTGCTGTCGGACAAGTTCGACGCGCTGGGCGTCGCGCCCAACGCCGTGGCCGAAGTGGACCAGGAAGCGTCGATGCTGGACCTGGTGCGCTCGGGCGTGGGCCTGTCGCTGGCGCGCGACTCCGTCGCGCTGCGCGAATCCCAGGCCAGCGGGCTGGTGCTGGTCAAGGGCCTGGCGATCCAGGCCGAACTCGCCTTCATCACCCAGGCCTCCCGCCGCAGCGATCCCCTGGTCGCCGCTGCCTTCGCCGCCGTCCAGGCGGCGTTTGCCTAGACCGCTGCGCTGCGCCAAACGGGTGCGGCGCCGCACAGGAATATGCACCGCCTTGATGCACGCCGACCGGGGCGGTGCGACGCGCGACGCGGCCGCAAAAGCGATCCTGAGGCCGCTTTCCCTATGAAGCGCCCGGCGCGCCCACTCCCGCCGCTGACCGCCGGCATCCCTGGCATGGACTTTGCTTGATGATTCATGCGCGGGCCGCAAGGCCGGCGAGACAACTAGAGCAGTAACGGCAATGGCGCCCCGACCGCAAGGTCCAGGGCGCCTTTGCGTTTTCTGAAACCCGAATACCCAAGCCCACGGGGACATCCCATGAAAGTAGCGGCCTCATCCGATTCTCTGCAGACCCTCGTCGTCATCGGCAACGGCATGGTGGGCCACCATTGCGTCGAACAACTCATCGCCGGCGGCGCGCTTGCGCGCTACCGCATCCACGTCTACGGCGAAGAAAGCCGCCGCGCCTACGACCGCGTGCACCTGTCCGAATACCTGAATGGACGCGACGCCGAATCGATGGCGCTGGGCGACGCGGCGCTGTATGAACAGGAAGGCGTGACCCTGCACCTGGGCACGCCGGTGCTGGAGATCGACCGCCGCCGGCGCGAGATCGTGACCGCGCGCGGCCGCGGCGTCTACGACAAACTGATACTTGCCACGGGCTCCTACCCCTTCGTGCCGCCGATCACGGGCGCGGAAGGCGCATCGCGCCTGGTGTACCGCACGCTCGACGACCTGAACCTGATCCGCGCGGCTGCGCACGGCGCGCGCCGCGGCGTGGTGGTGGGCGGCGGCCTGCTGGGGCTGGAAGCCGCCCATGCGCTGAAGTCGCTGAAGCTGGAGGCGCACGTGGTCGAATTCGCGCCGCGCCTGATGCCGGTGCAGCTGGACGAGCAAGGCGGCGCGGCGCTCAAGGCGCGCATCGAGGCGCTGGGCGTGGGCGTGCACCTGTCGCGCGCCACCCAGGACATCAAGCCCGGCACGCAGTACCGCTACCGCATGCGCTTTGCCGAAGGCGCGCCGCTGGAAACCGACCTGATCGTGTTTTCGGCCGGCATCCGGCCGCAGGTGACGCTGGCGCGCAAGGCCGGGCTGACGCTGGCCGAGCGCGGCGGCGTGGCCATCGACGATCAGTGCCGCAGCAGCGATGAGCACATCTACGCCATCGGCGAATGCGCGGCCTGGAACGGCAGCGTGTTCGGGCTGGTGGCGCCCGGCTACCAGATGGCGCGCACGGTGGCGGCGGCGCTGTGCGGCAGCGGCCAGCAGACATTCAGCGGCGCCGACATGTCCACCAAGCTCAAGCTGCTGGGCGTGGACGTGGGCTCGATCGGCGACGCCCACGGCGCCACGCCCGGCGCGCGCAGCTACCGCTACATCGACGAAGCCGGCGCCGGCTACCGCCGCCTGGTGGTGTCCGCCGACGGCAAGCGCGTGCTGGGCGCGGTGCTGGTGGGCGACAACAGCTACTACGACACGCTGCTGCAATACGTGCAGAACGGCATCGCGCCGCCCGCGGACCCGGCCAGCCTGATCCTGCCGCAGGGCCAAGGTGCGCCGCTCCTGGGCGTGGATGCGCTGCCCGCCGCCGCCACCATCTGTTCCTGCCATAACGTGAGCAAGGGCGCGGTCTGCGCCGCGATCGACGGCGGCTGTGCCGACCTGGCCGCGGTCAAGGGCTGCACCAAGGCGGCTTCCGGCTGCGGCGGCTGCGCCAGCCTGCTCAAGCAGGTGGTCGAACACGAACTGGCCAGCCGCGGCGTGGCCGTGGACAAGAGCCTGTGCGAACACTTTCCCCACACGCGCCAGGAGCTGTACGCCATCGTGCGCGTCAACGGCATCGAATCCTTCGACGAGCTCCTGGCCAGCCACGGGCGCGGCCAGCAGGGTTGCGACATCTGCAAACCCGCGGTGGGCTCCATCCTGGCCTCGTGCTGGAACCGCCCGATCCAGGATCCCCATCTGGTGCCGCTGCAGGACACCAACGACACCTTCATGGCCAACATGCAGAAGAACGGCACCTATTCGGTGGTGCCGCGCATACCCGCGGGCGAGATCACGCCCGACGGCCTGATCGCCATCGGCGCGGTCGCCAAGAAGTACCAGCTGTACACCAAGATCACCGGCGGCCAGCGCATCGACCTGTTCGGCGCGCAACTGCACGAGCTGCCGGAAATCTGGGCGGAACTGATCGCCGCCGGGTTCGAGACCGGCCATGCCTACGGCAAGTCCACCCGCACGGTGAAGTCCTGCGTGGGCAGCACCTGGTGCCGCTATGGCGTGCAGGACAGCGTCAAGATGGCGCTGGACATCGAACACCGCTACAAGGGCCTGCGCTCGCCGCACAAGCTGAAGTTCGCAGTATCCGGCTGCACCCGCGAATGCGCCGAGGCGCAAAGCAAGGACATCGGCGTCATCGCCACCGAAAACGGCTGGAACCTTTACGTCTGCGGCAACGGCGGCATGCGCCCGCGGCACGCGGAGCTGTTCGCCACCGACCTGGACGACGCCGCCCTCATCCGCACCATAGACCGCCTCTTGATGTTCTACATCCGCACCGCCGACAAGCTGCAGCGCACCTCGGTCTGGCGCGAATCGCTGGAGGGCGGCCTGGACTACCTGAAGCAGGTGGTGCTGGAGGACAGCCTGGGCCTGTGCGCGGAGCTGGAAGCGCAGATGCAGCTGGTGGTCGACCGCTACGAATGCGAATGGGCCAACGCGCTGAACGATCCGGAAAAGCTCAAGCGCTTCCGCACCTTCGTCAACGACGCCAGCGCCGACCCCGGCATCCGGTTCGTGCAGGAACGCGGCCAGCCCCGACCCGCTCCCGCGCGCGTCATCGCCATTACCGAGGAGATTGCCTGATGGACGCCCTGATCCACAAACCCCAAGACTGGCGACCGGTTTGCCGGCGCCAGGATCTGGTGCCAAATTCCGGCGTGGTGGCGCTGGTGGATGGCGCGCAGATTGCCTTGTTCTACGTGCCGCAAGCCGCGGGCGACGGCGTTTATGCGATCGATAACCGCGACCCCAAGTCCGGCGCCAACGTCATCGGCCGCGGCATCGTCGGCCACGTAGGCGGCGAACTCGTCGTGGCCTCGCCGCTCTACAAGCAACACTTCCGGCTCGCCGACGGCGCGTGCGTGCAGTACCCGGAGCAACGGCTGCGGACCTGGCGGGCGCGCTTGAACGGCGATGCGGTGGAGATCGCCTGAAACGCAACGCCGCCGGCTCAGCCCAGCCCGATGCGCCGGGCGCCCGTCCTGAACAGCGCCTCGGCATCTCCGGCCAGGCGGAAGGCCGCCAGGAAGTCGTCCACGCAGTATGAGGGATGCGTCTTGCGGATCGCGGCCAGCAGGCCGGCGGTCTCATCGTCCTTGCCGGCTATCGCCAGGCAGCAGGCCGCGATCGCCAGGATGTGCACATGGGCGTTGGGGCGGGCCGCCGCCTTCAGCGCCCAGCCGGCGGCTTCCTCGAACCGGCCCAGGCGTACCAACGCCAATGCGCGCACGGCCAGCATGCCGAACAGCAGCGGGTCGTACGGGCTCAGGTCGCGAGAATGGTCGGACGAGCCTATCGCGGCCTCGGCGTCGCCCGACTGGCAATGGACGAAGCCCAGGGTGTAGTGCGCCAGGGCGAAATTCGGGCTCAAATCCACGGCGCGCGTCAACTCGGCCAGCGATTGATCCTGGCTGCCGCGCAGCCATAGCGCCCGGCCCATGGCCCAATGCGCCGCCGGGTCGCGGTCATCGGCGATCAGGCCCTGGCCGGCGGCTTCGAACGCCATGTCGATGGCCGGCGCCTGCTCGCCCCAACGCTGGAACGCGTCCTGCCAATGGGTGAATGACAAGCCCGCGTAGGCCCGCGAGAACGTCGGATCGAGCCTCAAGGCCATCTCGAAAAAGTGCCGCGCCTGCTCGTTGTCGGCGCGGTTGAAGCGGTACATATGCCACAGGCCGCGGTGATGGGCCTGCCAGGCGTCCAGGGAGTTCGGCGGCTTCAGAATGGCCCGGTTGCGCTCGGCGGCCTCGATTTCGATGTCGATGGCGGCCACGATCCGGTTGCCGATTTCGTCCAGGGCCAACAGGGCATCGTCCAGCTGCCGGTCGTAGACGTCCGCCCACACGATGCGCGCGGTCCGGGCTTCTATGAGTTCAACGGCTACGGCGATGCGGTCTTGCCGGCGCTGCAGCCACCCGCTCACGACATAGTCCACATTGAGCGTGCGGCCGGCCTCGTCGGGTCCCACGTTGCGCTGGTCCAGCGCGAACACCGTGCCTTGCGCTATGACGAACAGGCTGCGCAGCTTGGCCAGCCGGGTGATGATGTCATAGGCCAGGCCATCGGCCAGCCCGCCGCGCACGCCGGCCTGCGCCGAGCGGTCCACGAAGGGCATCACCGCGATCGACGCGCGGCCCGCGCGCTCCGCGGACGCCGCCTCTGACGCCGCTCCTGGCGCCGCCTCGAGCCGCGGCGTCTCGCTTGCCCGCCCCCTCAGATTCCGCCACGTATCGCGCAAGGGCCGCCAGTCCAACCCGTCCGCCTCGAAGGCGCGGACCGCCGCGGCCAGATGCTCCTCGCCTTCGCGCCATTGACCGCGCTGCGCCAGCAAGCCCAGCAGCAGCTCATGCGCACGCCGGTCGAAGGGAGCGAGCTGCAGCCACTTGTCCAGGCAGGCGAAGGTATCGCCCGACCCTGCCGGAAGGCTGGCCGCCAGATGTTCCAGGACCGCGGCATGGCACGCCCTCAAACGCCGGCGCTGCGCGGTCAGCCAGTTGTTGAAAAAGGGGTTGCGGTCGATCTCCAGCCCCTCGAGGAAATCGCCCGAAAACAGCGCGGCCAGCGCTTGCAGCCGCCCGCAGTCCAGCTGGGCGATGCCCTGCTGCATCGCGCTGCCGATTTCGATGGCGTCGACGTGGCAGTCGACGAGGTCCAGCCTCACCGTGTCCTGCACGGTCTCCACCCTGCGCCGGCCGGGCTCGTCCAGCAGAGTCCTGGCCTTGCTGAGACACCAGCGCAGCTCGCCGCGCGGATCGTTCGGAACGTCCCACAGCAGTTCGCACAGATGCGCGCGTTGCACGGGATGCGGGGCCAACGCCAGATAGGCAATGAGCGCGCGCAGCTTGCGCGACGGCGGCAGCGCCAGGGCCGTGCCCGCCCGGCTGATCGCCATGGGTCCGAGCAGGCGCAACCGGACCTCGCCGCCGGGGTCGGAACCGGACGGCTGCGCGGGGCCGGCCGAACCCTCGGCCGATTCCACGCCGGCTACCACGCTCGCCTCCATGGCCCGCTCTTAACTTGGATTCCGGGAAGCACGGCACACGCAAACCCGCGCGGCGCCGGTTGCGGTTCCCCGGCAGGCCCGCATCGCGCACTGCCGCATACACAGAGCCTTAACGGAGACAGACCATGTCCATTTCCTCCCTCGCCACCAGCCCCGTGCGCGATTCCGCGCAGCCCGACCTGGCCGCCTTGAAGACACGCCAGCAGGGCACCTGGGCTTCCGGGGACTATGCCGTAGTCGGCACCACGCTGCAGATCGTAGGAGAACAGCTGTGCGAATCGCTGGACGTCCGCGCCGGACAGAAGGTGCTTGATGTCGCCGCCGGCAACGGCAATGCCTCGCTGGCCGCCGCCCGCCGCTGGTGCGATGTCGTTTCGACCGACTATGTGCCAGCGCTGCTGGGACGCGGCCGCGAACGCGCCGCCGCCGAGCACTTGAAGATCGAATTCCAGGAAGCCGACGCCGAGGCCCTGCCGTTCCCGGATGGCGGATTCGACGCGGTCGTCTCGACCTTCGGGGTGATGTTCACCCCCGACCAGGACCAGGCGGCCGCCGAAATGGTCCGCGTCTGCCGCGCTGGCGGGAAGATCGGCCTGGCCAACTGGACGCCTGACGGTTTCATCGGCCAGGTCTTCAAGACCATCGGCAAGCATCTGCCGCCGCCCGCCGGGGTCAAGTCGCCGGCGCTGTGGGGCATCCGGGCGCGCATCGACGAAATGTTCGGTCCGCATGCCTCGTCGATCCAGGCCGAGCCCCGCCACTTCGTGTTCCGCTACCGCTCCCCGGAACACTGGCTGCAGGTCTTCAAGACCTACTACGGCCCCCTGCTCAAGGCGTTCGGCGCATTGGACCCGGCGGCGCAAGCCACGCTGACCAGCGACCTCATGGTGCAAATAGACCGGTATAACCGCGCTGGCGATGGCACGATGGTCGTACCCAGCGAATACCTGGAGATCGTGGTGACGCGCCGGTGACCGGACCTTGATGCCTGGCTTGGGCCGGTCCGGGCCATCCACGCGGACAGCGGACGGGAAGCGATCCATGGCGCAACGCCTTCACGGCCGCCCGCGGAATGGCCCGGGCGGCCGATGTAGAGCAACCATACGATGAGGTAGGCAATGGCGTGCCGGCCATTGCCGGACGGGGTGCGAGCCCTTATGCGGAATCATACGCCCGCCATGGCTCGCGCGCCGCTATAGCGCCGAGGCCAGCGCGTACTCCATATACAGCTGCCGCAGCTCGCGGCACACGGGTCCGGGCCGGCCCGTGCCGATGGGCTGGCCGTCCAGCTCGATGACCGGCAGCACGAAGTGCAATGCCGACGTCAACACCAGCTCCGTCGCCCGCCGGCATTCGTCCAGCGTGAACTTGCGTTCTTCCACCGCCACCCCGCGCTTGGCGGCCAACGCCAGCACCGCGGCGCGCGTGCAGCCCGGCAGTATCTCGCGCGACAAGGGCCGCACCACGATCCGTCCTTGCGCATCCACCAGCAGCGCGCTCGACGACGAGCCTTCCGTCACCACGCCGCCGGCATCGACCATCAACGCCTCGAACGCGCCCGCGGCCTGCGCGGCCTGCTTGGCCAGCACCTGGGCGATCAGCGACACGCTCTTGATGTCGCGCCGCTGCCAGCGCATGTCCGGCACGCTTGCCACCCGCACGCCAGATTCCGCCAGCGGATTCACGCGCAAGGACTTCTCGCTGACGTACATCATCACGGTGGGCTCGACGTCGGCGGGAAATGCGAAGTCGCGCTTGCTGTCCGCGCCGCGCGTCACCTGCACATAGACGGACCCTTCGCGCAAGCCGTTGCGCAGCACCAGTTCGCGGCAACGCGCCAGCAGCGTGTCGCGCGGCAGCGGATTGCGGATGCCGACTTCGGCCAGGCTGCGCGCCAGACGGGCGGCGTGCCGCTCGAACTCCAGCAGCAGGCCGTCGATCACCGCGATCACCTCATAGACGCCGTCGCCAAAAAGAAAGCCCCGGTCCAGCGCCGGGATGACGGCCTGCTCGGCCGGAACAAGACTGCCGTTGATATGGAAAATGGAGGACATGGAAGTTCTTGTGGGTAAGGGAAATCAGTGGCTGATGATGCGGGACAGGAAGGCGCGCGAGCGCGCCGACGCGGCGTTGCCGAAGAACGCCTCGGCGCTGGCGTCGTCGACGATCTCTCCGGACTCCATGAACACGACGCGGTCGGCGACGCGGCGCGCGAATCCCATTTCGTGCGTGACGACCATCATGGTCATGCCGTCGCGCGCCAACCCCGTCATTACGTCCAGCACTTCGCCGATCATTTCCGGATCCAGCGCCGAAGTCGGCTCGTCGAACAGCATCACCACCGGGTCCATGGCCAGCGCCCGCGCAATCGCGACCCGCTGCTGCTGGCCGCCCGAAAGCTGTCCCGGATGCTTGCCGCCATGCGCCGCCACGCCGACGCGCTCCAATAGCGCGGCCGCCTTCTCCAAAGCCTGCGCGCGGCTGCGGCCCAGCACGCTGACCTGCCCCAGGCAGACGTTCTCCAGCACCGTCAGATGCGGGAACAGCTCGAAATGCTGGAACACCATGCCGACGCGGGCGCGCAGCTTGGGCAGGTCCGTGCCGGGCGCGCCGACGTCGGTGCCGTCGACCACGATGCGGCCCGCATCGAAGGGTTCCAGCCGGTTCACGCATTTGATCAGCGTGGACTTGCCCGACCCGGACGGCCCGCAGACCACCACGACCTCGCCGCGCCGCACGCGCAGCGAACATTGCTTGAGCACCGGCAGATCGCCGTAGCGCTTGCCGACCTGTTCGATCTCGATCATGTATGTAGACTCCTCATGGAAACAGCTTCAGGCCCCGATCCGGGCGCGCAGCGCCCGCACGCCGCGCGAAGCGGTGAACGAGATCACGAAAAACACCAGCGCCACCAGCATGTACATCTCCACCAGGCGGTTGTCGCGCTGCGCGATCTTGGTCGCGGCCCCAAGGAAATCCGTGAGCGACAGGACATAGACCAGCGCCGTTTCCTGGAAGATGACGATCACCTGCGTCAGCAGCACCGGCAGCATGTTGCGGAACGCCTGCGGCAGGATCACCTTGCGCAGCACCTGTCCGTGGGTGAGGCCCAGGGCGCTGCCCGCCGCATACTGGCCGTGCCCCACGCTGCCCACGCCTGCCCGGATGATCTCGGAGAAATACGCGGCCTCGAACAGGATGAAGGTAATGAAGGCCGACCCCATGGCGCCCAGCACGATGGGCCGCTCAGCCCCCGTAACCGCCTGCAATGCGTAAGGCAGGATGAAATAGATCAGGAAGATCACCAGCACCAGCGGCAGCGAGCGGAACAGGTTCACATACACCGTGGCGGGCCAGGCCAGCAGACGGCCGCCGTACAGCCGCGCAATCGCCAGCAAGGTGCCCAGCAGCAGGCCGCCCACGGTCGACGTGAAGGTCAGCAGCAGGGTAAAGCGCAGGCCCGACAGGATCAGGTACGGCAGCGCGTCGACGATGGCTTGCAGGTCGAAATCCGTCATGCCCTGCCCCCTTTCGCCGCACGCCCGCCGACTGCGCGCCCCGGAATGCGCAACTTGTATTCGAGCGCCCGCATCACCACGATCACAATCAGGTTGAGCGCCAGATAGGCCATGGTCGCGGTCAGGAACGCCTCGAACACCTGGAACGAAAACTCCTGCATCGCGTGAGCCTGGGCGGTCAGTTCCGCCAGCCCGATGGTCAGCGCCACCGAAGTGTTCTTGATGGTGTTCAGGCAATCCGAAGTCATGGTGGGCAGGACCGTGCGCAGCGCATTCGGCAACAGCACGTGCCAGTACAGCTGGGGCAAGGTCAGTCCCAGCGCCAGGCCCGCGTTGCGCTGCCCTTTGGGCAGGGCCTCGATCCCGGCGCGCAGCTGTTCGCCGATGCGCGCCGACATGTACATGCCGATGGCCAGCGCCGCCGTGTAGAAGGACGCGTCGGGCAACTGCTTGATCCAGTCTCCGGCCGCGGCAGGCAGCAGCTCCGGCAAGACGAAGTACCACAGGAACATCTGCACGATCAGCGGGATGTTCCGGAACACTTCCACATAGACGGCCCCCGCCGCGCGCACCCCGCGGTAGGGCAGCGTGCGCGCGACGCCGACCGCCAGGCCCAGCGCCAGCGCGATCAGCCACGCCAGCGCCGCAGTCTTGACCGTCACGCTCAACCCGTCCAGCAGGGTTTGCAGATAGGTTTGCCCGCCATCGGGCGACGGGGCCAGCAGCACGCCCCAATTCCATTGATATGCCATGCTTTTCTCGATGATCAGGCCGCGCGCGGTCCCGGCCCCCGGGGCGGGGCCGCGCATCGGCGTATTGCGGCAGGTTCCGGGCCTAGCGGTAGGCGGCGGGATCGCCCGAATCGGTGGGCGTGGCGACCACGCGCTTGAGCGCCTCGCTCATCGCCACGTTCAGGTTGATGCCCTTGGGCGGCAGCGGGCTGCGGTACCAGCGGTCATACAACGCCTGGAACTCGCCGCTGGCATAGAGCGTCTTGATGGTGTCGTCCACCAGCGCCTTGAACTGCGGATCGTCGCGGCGCAGCATGATGGCGTAGGGTTCGATCGACAGAGACTCGTCGGACACCTCGTAGCGGTCCGGCTGCTTGGCGTTGGCGATCAGGCCGTAGAGCAGGATGTCGTCCATGACGAAAGCGGCGGCGCGGCCGGTCTCGACCATCAGAAAGCCTTCCGCGTGTTCCTTCACGGGCACGATCCTCATGCCCAGCCCGCGCTTTTCGTTCAGCTCGTTGATCTGGCGGATGTTCGCGGTCCCGGAGGTAGAGGCCACGACCTTGCCCTTCAGATCGTCGACGCTGCGCAACTTGGAGGACTTCTGGCTGAGGAACCGGTTGCCGGTGACGAAGGTCGTGACCGAGAACGCCACCTGCTGCTGGCGGTCCAGGGTGTTGGAAGTCGAGGCGCATTCCAGGTCTATGGTGCCGTTGCCCATCAGCGGAATGCGCGTGGCGGAGGTGACGGGCAGATACTTCACCTGGATGTCGCTGCGCTTCAGACGGGCCTGCACCGCGCTGACGATGCGATTGCAGATGTCGATCGAGTAGCCGACAGGCTTCTGGTTGCCGTCGTAGTAGGAAAACGGAATCGAGGTCTCGCGATGGCCGATGGTGATCGCGCCGGTGTCCGCGACCTTCTTCAGCGTGCCGTCCAGCTGCTGGGCCGCGACGGGGCCTGCCATTGCAACCGTCAATGCCGCGATCAATGCCTTGATGGAAAGTGCCATGCTTTTCTCCTTGGGATTCATGTACTTGTGGGGTGCTGCGCAGGACTCGCCGCCGAGCGCGCCCGTCTCCCGGCCGTGGCGGGAGCTTCGGGCGCGGCCAGTCAACGTTGGGTATAGAGGTTGAACACGCGCTCCACCGGCTCTTGGGCTGGTCCCTGGCGGCGCGCATACATGCAGATCTGCATCGGGACGGCGCAGCGCCTGTCCTTGATCGCCACGATCTCTCCCGCGTCCACCGACACCCGGGCGCTGGACTCGGGCAGCCACGCCAAACCCACGCCGGCGCTGACCAGCGTGCGGGCGCCGTCCACGAAATCGGTTTCGCAGACGCGCTGCAGGACGGGGCGTTGCAAGAGGTCGCCGCAAGACAGGTCGACCAGCCGCCGGAAATAGGCGCCCTGGGCGTGCGACACATAGGGGTAACGCGCGGCAGAATCGGCGTCGTACAGCGCGGTCTCGTCCACCGGCATCGAGGCGGGGCGGAACAGTCGCAGGAAGTCGGGCTCCATGCCGGTCCGCATATAGGCTTGCGGATCCAGCTGTATGTCTTCCGCGGCGTGGCGAAAGCACACCAGCAGGTCCACCACGCCGGCCGCCAGCCACTCGACCGAATCATGCACATTGCCCACATGCAGGCGCAGCGACTCGACCCCGCTCTCTTCCTTCCAACGGACGCACCAGCCCGGGAAGTGCGAGGTTGCCAGGCAATGGGGCATGGCCACCCTGAGGACCGCGCCGTCATGGCCGGTGACGCCGGCCTCGCCGCGCGCATCCACCACCTTGCGCACGATTTCGGCGGCGTTGGAACGGAACTGTTCGCCCGCCGCCGTCAGACGCAAGGGAAAGCAGCCGCGGTCTATCAGCGCGGCGCCCGCCCAGGTTTCCAGGGACTGGATGCGGCGGCTGAATGCCGACTGCGATACATGCCGCAGCTCAGCCGCCGTGGTGAACTGTCCGCATTCCGCCAAGGTCAGGAAATCCTGGAACCAACGTAGATCCATTGCAACCGCCGCGCCGTCAGAGTGAATGCGAGGCAGTATAGGGACCGCGCCCGGCGGGCTTATGCATAGTTTGCATAACGCCCCCGCAGTCAGGGTTACTCCCGACTTTTCCGTCTAGGGCAGGTTTTCCCGGAAGATCACCTGGCTGCGCGCCAGCTCCACCCCGTTCATCGGACTGCGCTTGTCGCGCAGGTTGCAGAAGATGCGCACGCAGCTCATCAGCGCCTCCATCGGGCTTTGCGTGATGACGGCGTCCATGGTGCCGTCGATCAGCAGCGCGCGGGTGTCGGGCGTGAGGCCGTGACCGATGAAGACCACCCGGTGTTGCTGCCCGGCTTCCTTCAGCGCGCGCGCCACGCCATCCGAGGCTCCGCCGATGTTGTAGATGCCGGCCAGCTGCGGATACTGCTCCAGCAGCTGGCGGGTCTGCTCGTAGTTGCGCTGCGCGTCGTCGTAGCCTTCGCGCAGGTCCACCACCTGCATGGCCTGGAACTGTTCGGCGTACAGCTGCAGGAAGCCGCCTTCCCGCTCTTCGTGGGCGCGGTAGTGGCGCGACCCGGCGATCAGCGCCACGTGCGCCGCGCGCGACCCGATGAAGCGTGCGATCAGGTAGCCCGCGGTGCGCCCGGCCGCGCGGTTGTCCAGGCCCACATAGGCCACGCGGGCGCTGTTGGCCAGATCGGAGATCAGCGTCACCGCAGGCACGCCCTGCTGCGCCAGCAGGTTGACGGCCTCACGCACCGCCGGGTGTTCCAGCGCCATGAAGGCGATGCCGTCGGCGCGCTTGCCGTGCTTGGCCAGGGCCTGCGCCAGCGCGTCCGGATTGAAGCTCTCCACGTACTCGACCTGGCACCTGGCGTTGAGCGGCCCGAAGTGCTCCTGCGCATAGCTGACGGTATCGCCCAGCATGCGCAGGTAGCGGTTGCTGCCGCGCGGCAGCAGGAACACCAGCCGCAGGGGCTCGGGCGCGGCCGCCGCGCGGACCTCCTGTTCGGGCAGGTAGTCGAGTTCGATGGCCGCCTTGAAGACTTTCTGGGCGGTGCTGGCGCGCACGCCGGGCCTGCGGTTCAGGACCCGGTCGGCCGTGGCGGTGGACACTCCTGCGCGCTCCGCCACATCGGCCAGACGCGCGAGCTTGCGTTCGGGAGGCATGCGATTCACATCAAAATCCATCATTAATCAGGTTTGACGATATTGGCAACGATTCACTATTGTCCACTCTGCCGCATGGTACTGGCGCTGTTGTGGCACATCAAAACACATCATAACCAAGATTATGGAGACAACCATGAAGCTGCTGACACGCCGTAGCGCCCTGCGCCGCCTTTGCGCGGTTCCCGCCGTCGCCCTGACCTCGGGCTTCCCGCTGATCGCCCGCGCCGCCGACTACACGCTCAAGTACGGCAACAACCTGCCGGTCACGCACCCGCTGAACATCCGCGCCCAGGAAGCCGCCGAACGCATTCTCAAGGAAAGCAACGGCCGCGTGGACATCAAGATCTTCCCGAACAACCAGTTGGGCGGGGACACCGACATGCTGGCCCAGGTGCGCTCGGGCGGCATCGACTTCTTCACCCCTTCCGCACTGGTCATCGCGACCCTGGTGCCGGTGGCGGCGATCAATGCCGTGGGCTTCGCCTTCAAGGACTACAACCAGGTCTGGAGCGCCATGGACGGCGCGCTGGGCGCCCACGTGCGCGCCGCCATCGCACAGCGCCGCCTCTACGCCTTCGAAAAGATGTGGGACAACGGCTTTCGCCAGACCACCAGCAGCAAGGCGCCGGTCAAGTCCGCCGCGGACATGGAAGGGCTGAAGATCCGCGTGCCGGTCAGCTCGCTGCCGATCTCCATGTTCAAGGGCCTGGGCGCCGCCCCCGCCAGCCTGCAGTTCAGCGAGGTCTATTCCTCGCTGCAGACCAAGGTGGTGGACGCGCAGGAGAACCCCTTGCCCATCATCCAGGTGGCCAAGCTGTACGAAGTGCAGAAATACTGCTCGCTCACCAACCACATCTGGGACGGCTACTGGTTCATCGCCAACGGCCGCATGTGGGAAGGCCTGCCGCAGGACCTGAAGACGGTGGTGGCGCGCGGCATCAACGAGGCCGGCCTCGCCCAGCGCGAAGACATCAAAAAGCTCAATGCCTCGGTGCAGTCGGACCTGGAGGGCAAGGGCCTGCTGTTCAACCAGCCGTCGGCCGACAGCTTCCGCGAGCAATTGCGCGCGGCCGGCTTCTACAAGGAATGGCAGGGCCGCTTCGGCAACGAAGCCTGGACCCTGCTGGAGCAGGCCGTCGGCAAGCTGGCCTGAGGACGCGCCATGTCCTCCCTGTCCGCTCCCCACGCCGCGCCGCAGGCGCTGCCGGCCCATCCGCTGCGCCGCGCCGCCGGCGCCCTAGACGCGCTGCTGGGCAGCGTGGTCGAACACGTGGCCGCGGCCATCGTGCTGATCGAGATCGCCGTGTTGTTCGCGGGCGTCGTCGCGCGCTACGCCTTCCACAGTCCGCTGGTCTGGTCCGACGAGCTGACGTCCATCCTGTTCCTGTGGCTGTCGATGCTGGGCGCGGTGGTCGCCCTGCGGCGCGGCGAACACATGCGGATGACGGCGCTGGTCAACAACGTCAGCCCCGCGCGCCGCGCCCAGCTGGAAACGCTGGCGCTGGCCGCATCGCTGGCCTTCCTGGCGCTGATCCTGGCACCCGCCGTGGAGTACGCGCATGAAGAACACTTCATCATCACGCCCGCGCTGGAGCTGAGCAACGCCTGGCGCGCCGCCGCGATTCCGGTGGGCATGGGACTGATGGCGGTGGTGGCGCTGCTGCGCCTGCTGCGCACCCAGACCGCGCCGCAAATGCTGGCGGCGCTGGCGGGAGCCGCGGCGGTGGTCGCGCTGTTCTGGGTGGCGCAGCCCCTCTTCGCCACGCTGGGCAAGCTGAACCTGCTGATCTTCTTCGTGGGCATCGTCGCCGCCACGGTGTTCTCGGGCGTGCCCATTGCCTTTTCGTTCGCGCTGGCCACGTTCTCCTACCTGGCCCTGACCACCAACACGCCCATGGTGGTGATGGTGGGCCGGCTGGACGAGGGCATGTCGCATTTGATGCTGCTGGCGGTGCCGCTCTTCATCTTCCTGGGTTCGCTGATCGAGATGACCGGCATGGCGCGCGCCATGATCCAGTTCCTCGCCAGCCTGCTGGGCCACGTGCGCGGCGGGCTGTCCTACGTGCTGATCGGCGCCATGTATCTGGTGTCCGGCATCTCGGGTTCCAAGATCGCCGACATGGCGGCCATCGCCCCCGTGCTGTTCCCCGAAATGCAGAAGCGCGGCGCCAAGCCCGGCGACCTGGTGGCGCTGCTGTCGGCCACCGGCGCGCAGACCGAGACCATTCCGCCGTCGATCGTGCTCATCACCATCGGCTCGGTGACGGGCGTTTCCATCGCCGCGCTGTTCACGGGCGGGCTGCTGCCGGCCGTGGTGCTGGGCCTGGCCCTGTGCTCGGTGGTGTGGTGGCGCTACCGCAAGGAAGACCTGAGCCTGGCGCAGCGCTTCAGCGCCCGCGAGATCGGACGCTTCTTCGTCATCGCGCTGCCCGCCGTGGCCCTGCCCTTCGTGATCCGCGCCGCGGTGGTCGAAGGCGTGGCCACCGCCACCGAGGTCTCGACCATCGGCATCGTGTATTCGGCAGTGGTCGGCCTGCTGATCTACCGGCGCTTCGACTGGGCCCGCTTGAAGCCCATGCTGATCGAGACCGCCTCGTTGTCGGGCGCCATCATGCTGATCGTGGGCTGCGCCACCGCCATGGCCTGGGCGCTGACGCAGTCCGGCTTCTCCGGCGACCTGGCCAAGCTGATGGCCGGCATGCCCGGCGGCAGCTACGGCTTCCTGGCCGTGTCCATCGTGGCCTTCATCATCCTGGGCAGCGTGCTGGAAGGCATACCCGCCATCGTGCTGTTCGGCCCGCTGCTGTTCCCGATCGCGGCGCAGGCCGGCGTGCACGAGGTGCACTACGCCATGGTCGTGATCTTCGCCATGGGCATAGGCCTGTTCGCGCCGCCCTTCGGCGTGGGCTACTACGGCGCCTGCGCCATCAGCCGCGTCGATCCCAACGAAGGCATAGGCCCGATCTGGGGCTACGTCGCCGCGCTGCTGGTGGGCCTGGTGATCGTCGCTGCCTTCCCCTGGTTCTCCATCGGTTTCCTGTGAGGTCCGCGGCCCGCACCGGACCGCATCCTCCCGACATCCTCAAACCTCTCCCGCAAAGAATCCATCATGAGTCGTTTCCTGGGCGAAATCCGCCAACTCGGTTATGTGGTGCACGACATCGAAGCCGCCATGGACTACTGGAGCAGCACGCTGGGCGTGGGGCCCTGGTACTACAACCCGCGCGTGCCCATCGTGAACTACCAGTACGACGGCGAGCGCCACGAACCGCACAACTCGGTGGCGCTGGCGAATTCCGGCTTCGTGCAAGTCGAGCTGATCCAGACGCGCAACGACGTGCCCTCCATGTACCGCGACTTCCTGCAGGCCGGCCGCACCGGGCTGCAGCACGTGGCCTATTGGACCGAAAGCTACGACGCCGACCTGGAGCGCCTGCTGGCGCAGGGCTTCAAGCCCAAGATGAGCGGCGAAGTAGGCGAGAAAGGCCGCTTCATCTACTTCGACACCGAGTACCACCCCGGCACCGTGATCGAGCTGTCCGAAGTGGCCGGTCCCAAGGGCCGCCTGTTCGACCTGATCCGCGACAGCGCCCGGGATTGGGACGGCAGGGACCCCGTGCGCCCCTTCCCCGATCTGAACCGGATCTGATCCCCTTACCTGCCACCTCCGCCATGAATTCCCAATCGTTTACCGCCACCTACCTGATCGAAACCCCGCTGGACCCCGGCAAGGTCGCGGAGATCATGGCTGGCGAGCAATCCTGCGGCACCTTCACGCGGGTGCAGGGCGAAACCGACGAACTGCGCGCCCGCGCCCGGGCGCGGATCGAGTCCATCGAACCCCTGGAGTCCGCATCCGCGCCCAGCCTGCCCAACGCCTGGCTGGCGCGGCAGCCGGGCGGCATGCCTGGCCGCTACCAGCGCGCCCGCGTGCGCATCGCCTTTCCCGTCGCCAACGTCGGCGCCAACCTGCCGACGCTGGCAGCCACGGTAGGCGGCAACCTGTACGACCTGGGCGAAGTCACGGGGCTGCGCCTGGAAAGCATGGAACTGCCGGCCAACTACCGCGCCCAGTTCGACATGCCGCGCGCGGGCATTGCCGGCACGCGGCAACTGACCGGCGTGGCGCACGGTCCGCTGGTAGGCACCATCATCAAGCCCAACGTCGGCCTGTCGCCCGAGCAGACCGCGCATCTGGCGGCGCAGCTGTGCAATGCAGGCGTGGACTTCATCAAGGACGACGAGGTCTGCGCCAACCCCGCTCACGCGCCGCTGGCGCAACGCGTCGCCGCCGTCATGGCGGTGGTGCGCGCGCACCGCGAGCGCACCGGACGGCAGGTCATGGTGGCGTTCAACATCAGCGACGAGACCGACGCCATGCGCCGCCACGCCGACCTGATCGAACGCGAAGGCGGCTCCTGCGTCATGGCCAGCCTGAACCATTGCGGCTACTCGGCCATCCAGACCTTGCGCCGCAGCACCCCGCTGGCGCTGCACGGCCACCGCAACGGTTACGGCGCGCTGTCGCGCCACCCCATGCTGGGCGTGGGCTTCCAGGCTTACCAGACGCTATGGCGGCTGGCCGGCGTGGACCATATGCACGTGCACGGCCTGCAAGGCAAGTTCGCCCAGGAAGACGCCGAAGTCGTCGAGTCCGCGCGCGACTGCCTGGCCTCGCTGACTCCCGGGATCAATGACCCCGTCATGCCGGCGTTTTCGTCCGGCCAATGGGCTGGCACCGTGCCCGCCACCTGGGCCGCCGTGCGCAGCGACGATCTGCTGTTCATGTCCGGCGGCGGCATCCTCGCCCACCCGGACGGACCCGCCGCAGGCGTGCTCAGCATCCGCCAGGCCTGGCAGGCCATGCGCGACGGCGAGCGCCTGGAAGACTACGCGCGCAATGCCCCGGAACTGCGGCGCGCCATCGAGTTCTTCGGCAGCCGCGCATGAGTTCAGCGGCGCAAGACGCAACGCGGCCGCGGCTGGGCTGGTACGGCGACGACTTCACCGGCGCCACGGATACGCTGGCCGAAACCGCGCGCGCCGGCCTGCGCAGCCTGCTGTTCCTGGGCGTGCCGACGCCGGACCAGCTGCGCCGCGCCGGACCGCTGGACGCCATTGGCATCGCCGGCGCGGCGCGCGGCATGGCGCCAGCCGAAATGCAGGCCGAACTGCAGGCCGTGGGCCGCTACATGGCGGGTGCGGGCGTGCGCGTGCTGCATTACAAATGCTGCTCCACCTTCGACAGCGCGCCGCACGTGGGCAGCATCGGCGCCGCCGTGCGCGAACTGCACCGCCACATGCCCAACCCGCTGGTGCCTATCGTGGGCGGGCAGCCCAGCATCGGCCGCTATTGCAGCTTCGCCCAGCTGTTCGCGCGCGCGGGGTCCGCGCCCGAGATCCATCGCATCGACCGCCATCCGGTCATGAGCGCGCATCCCGTCACTCCCATGCACGAAGCCGACCTGCGCCTGCACCTGGCGGCGCAAGGCTTGGCGGACATCCGCTCCTTGCCGCACACGGCCTACCCGCGGCTGCGGCGGGCGGCGGATGCGCCGCTGCTGGACGACTGGATCGACCAGGTCATCGAAAGCACCGACGGACCGCTGCTGCTGGATCTGGTCGACGAAGAACAGCTGGCCATCATCGGCCGGCTCATCTGGCGCGCGGCGTCCTGCCTGCCGTTACTGGCGGTCGGCCCCAGCAGCGTGCAGCAGGCGCTGGCCCGTGCCACGCCAGCCGGCGGCGGCAGCGCCGCAGCCGCGCCGCTGCAACCGGCCTCGGGCCCCGTGCTGGCGGTCGCCGGCAGCCTGTCTCCGGTCACGGCCAGGCAGATCGCCGCGTGCCGGCAATACCAGCTCCAGCCGCTGCAGGCGCAACGGCTCTTGCAAGACCCTGCCTACGCCGCCCAGCAAGCCCAGTTGGCCGCCGCCACGCTGGCCCAGGGGCGTAACGTGCTGGCGCACACCGACCGGCCCGCCCAGCCCCTTGCACCCCATCAGACCGCCGCGACCGCCCGCGCCACCGGTCAACTGGTGGCGGATATCGTGCGCGCCAGCGCGCAAGCCGGCGCGCGCCTGTCACGCATCGGCATCGCCGGCGGCGACACCTCCAGCCAGGCGACGTTGGCCCTGGGCGTCTGGGGCCTGGCGTTCCGCTGCGTGCTGGCGCCCGGCGTGACGGTCAGCCTGACGCGCAGCGATGACCCTGTGACCGACGGCATTGAACTGATGCTCAAGGGCGGACAGATGGGCGGCGATCTGCTGTTCGATGAGTTGGCGTCGGGAGCGGCCTGAGCCGGCATGACGCGCCACGGCGCGCCATGCCCTCAGAACTTGTGCCGGATGCCCAGCGCCAGGGCGGCCTGGCTGTCCTTGCCCGGGGGTAGCGTGGCAAGCGGCGCAAAGTTCAGCGCGGAGTTACGCGCATAGGCGCCGACCGCATACAGGTCTGTGCGCTTGGACAGCCCGCTGTAAAGCAGCTGCAAGACATGCTGTTTGGGATTCGGCGGATTTCCTCCCCCTGCGTCGGCCTTCACGTCGTCGTAGTAAAACGCGGCAGTGACCTGCAGGACCCGCGAAAGGCGGTACCCGACTCCGATCCACCACATGTCGTCGCGCTGGTTCAAGCTGCCTCGGGCCGTCTTGTCCTGCGCCCAGCGGTAGCCCGCCGTCAGGTGCCAAGGATCCGGCGCGTAGGAAGCGCTCAAGGCCAGCTTGCGCAGCCGGTTCGACGCGGTTGTCGGCTTTGCGCCGCCGGCCTCGTCGTAGACTGCCGCCAGGCCAAACAGGCCGGACAGGTAGCTCGCTCCCCCGCCCCAGGCCGACCGCTGATAACGCGTGCCCGCCGCATCATCGAGCTGATAATGCGCCTGCGCCGACAGCGCCCCCGTCCCGACGCGATACTTGACCAAGTTGTCGTGACGCACACCACCCAAGAGAGCCCCCGAAGGCTCGTAGGCCGGCGCGTAGGCCTGAGGCACCATCGGGAACAACAGGCTGAACATGCTGGTGTATTGCCTTCCCAAAGTCACCATGCCGTAGGGGCTGTTCAGACCCAGGAAGGCCTGGCGGTTGAACGGACGTCCCTCCTCGGCCATGGTTCCCGTATGCGTATTCAAGCCGCCTTCAAGCGTGAAAACAGCTTGCATCCCGCCACCCAGGTCCTCCACTCCCTGCATACCCCAACGGGAACCCGACAACCCGCCGGAGCCCATCCGCATCGAGGATCCGCCGGACGAAGACGATCGCCCCGCCGACGCGCCGCGCTTCTTGTTATCGATGTTGTTGCTCTTGTACTCGATATACGTGTCCGCTATTCCGTAGAACTTGAGACTGGACTGCGCGAACACCGCAGGCGAGTGCGCGGCATAGACAGCCAATGCCGCGCACATCGCCGGGACCTTGAATTGCTTGCCACACTTCCTGTATTGCTTTCCATACTTCATGAACCACCCCCTTTGAAAATCGTTATGTTTGTCGTGGTCGGCAATAAGCCAGCCCCAGGACACTGCAACTCTCGGCGCCACGCGAACCGGTGTTCGAACGGCCTCGGACTACAGGTTGGTCAGCTTTGCCAGATAGTTTTCTTCGGTGCCATGCAGATCCTGATCCTGCGTCGCCAATGCCAGGATTCCCCGCTTATGCCTACTACTCCCGCGTCGATATCGGACTGATTCCCGCGTATTGGAGGAAGGCATTCCTGCTCATCCTTCCCGCCCCTCGCGACTGCACCAAAGCGTCTGTTCTTTTCTGTTCCACGCCTGTCTCCGTCGCTATAATCAGCCGCGATATTGACATCGCCAAACCCCGCAATTAAAGGGTCGCGCCGGAAATAAACGGTTTCGTTGCGGGAAAGAATATGAATCGCCTGGTCGCAATGAATGTCTTCTGCAAGGTCGTCGAACATGGAAGCTTTACGATCGCTGCAACGCGCTTGAACATGTCCACCGCCTCGGTGAGCAAGAACGTTTCTGCGCTGGAAGACCACATAGGCACGCCGCTGCTTGCGCGCACCACTCGCCGCATCGTGCTCACCGATGCGGGCAAGACCTACTATGAAAAATGCACCCGCATCCTCGAAGATGTGGAAGAAGCCGAACGCACCGCGGGGCAGGTACAGACCACGCCACGGGGCATCCTGAAGGTGCGCGCGCCGATCGCCTTCGGCGCAGCGGATCTGGGCCGCCTGATCACGGAATTCACCGCGATTTTTCCCGAGGTCACCGTTGAAATGACACTCAACGACAAGTATCTCGACCCGGCGGACGAAGACATCGACGTCGCGCTGTATATCGGCGCAACCCCCAAGCATTTCGCGGCGGGCGCCCAGACCATCGCCACCCTGCCCAGGGCGCTGGTCGCCGCGCCGACCTATCTAAAACGCCAGGGCACCCCAAAGGACATCCTGGATCTCGCCAGCCATCAGTGCCTGATCTATAAGCGCGGCGCCAACCACAACGAATGGCGCTTTACGCGAGACGACCTGAAGCAAACCGTGCATGTCAGCGGCCCCCTGCGCAGCAACAACAGCCTGACCCTGCGCGACGCAACGCTGAACGGCGCCGGTATCGGACTGCTGCCCGCTTATCTGGTCGCGCAGGACCTGGCCGACGGCCGTCTCATGTCCCTGCTGCCGGATTGGCAGCCCGCGGAGCGAAACCTGTATGCCGTGTACCCGCAGCCGCGGCGCTCATCGCCCAAGGTGCGCGAGTTCATCAATCTGTTGGCCAGCAGCCTGGACCTGGGTGCTGCTTGCTCACGCTAGCAGCGGGTTATGCTGCCGACGCGCCCGCCTTTGCGGGTTCCTACGATCAGGAGACTTGCCCACATGAACTGGCCGATACGCGCTTGCACCATGGCAGCGATCGCCCTCTGCGCGTCCGCGGCTGTTTCCGCCGCCGCCCCTGCGAATCAGGCCGAATGGACCACTGGCGCAATGCGCAAACTGCAAAGCCATCTGGAAATGCCCAGGGAAGCGTACGAACTTGACGGTCCCCTAAGCCTGCGCCTGCGCCTCACTGTCCTGCGGGACGGCAAGATCGACGCGGTGGACCTCGCCAGTTCCTCGGGGTATGTCGCCATCGACAAGGCCGCGGTCCGCATGGTCCGGCGCGCCAGCCCGCTGCCCGCCTTCACCAGCGACATGCAGGCCGACAGGGAAATCCTGATGCTGCCGGTGCGGTTCCAGATGATCGAGGAGCCCGCCAGCGACGCCGAGCGCCGCTACGCCGACCGGACGCGCGGATTCGGCGTCACCGTGCCCGCTGCCTATCGGATCGTGAAGAGCGGCAAATCCGACGAATTCGATGTGCTGGTCGAGATCGTCCGCGCCAACGGCGCGCCGCAAGCCGCGGGCGCGGCCGGCTACCTGTGCGGCGTCGGCTTCAGCACGCCGCGCAAATCGCTGAAGACGCATCCCGGCGCCGAAGCGCCGCTCTCTGCCGCCGAGCGCATGGCTGCGGCCGAAGCGATCCTGGCCGCGCAGGGCGAATCGCCCGAGCAGCGCAGCGGCTTCGAGTTGCAGGGCGCCAAGGGCATCGACTATGTCGCGCCCGCGGGCGCAGGACCGGATGGCACGCGCCTGCTGGAATACAACGCCTTGCTGGATACCGCGACGCTGCGCGTCGCGATGCGCTGCACCGCGACTGCCGAGGACATGCCGGCAGCCTTGCCCGCGTTCCGCAAGATACGGGACGGCATCAGCCTGGGCGGGCATACGGCTGCACCGGCCGCGCGCTAATCCAACATTTCGAAGTACGGCGCCATGCGCTCGCGCGACCTGAGAATGTGGTCGCGCATGGCATCCTGAGCGCCATCGGCATCACGCTCGCTCAGCGCCCGCACGATGCGTGCATGCTCGGTCACGGCTTCTTCCGTGACCCTCGAGTGGAAGCGCAGCCGGAACAGATGGGTATGCGCGTACAGCCGGGCCAGCGCTTCGGCAAGCAGTTCATTGCCGCTCTGCTCCGCGATCCAGGAGTGGAACTGCGCGTCCAGCACGGCGAATTTGCCATAGGCCACGCGCGCATCATCGGCGCTCGGGGCGCTCATTGCCGCAGACAGCGCCGCCAGTTCCTGCAGTGACGCGTCCGTCATGCGTTGCGCCGCCAGCCCGGCACCGAATGGCTCCAGCTGCAAGCGCAGTTCGTACATCTGCTCGAAACGCCTGCGCGTAGGCATGGGCGCCGCGCTGTATCCCACGTGATGCGTCTTGACGACCAGCCCTTCGGTTTCAAGCCGGATCAGCGCGGCGCGTATCGGCGTTTGCGATACGCCTAGCTCACGCACCAGCGCATCGACCGCGATGCGCATGCCGGGCGCGATCTTCAGGGAAATGAGCTGCGACAGCAGCGTTTCATAGACCTCGTCGCCCAACGACCGCACGCGCTCGCCCAGGCGCTGGCCGGCCGCGGGCATGGTCGAGGGTACGGCTGCGGAACCGCGAGAGAGTGTCGTCATGGTTGTTTCACCCGATTTGCCAACTATGTGTTGACGTCCAATTTGTTACGAGGTTAGCATAAATCAGATCGTATTTCAGATCCGATCGGATTTAACAACTTAACGACACTATGACGACAACGATAAAAATGGGGGAGGCAAGGCAGGTTTGCATCCGCGCGCTGGAACTGGCCGGAGCCCCGACCGACCACGCTGCGACGCAGACCGACCTGCTGCTTGAAGCCGAATTGCGCGGGCGCGCGTCCCACGGCCTGCTACGCCTGCCGCGCATCATCGAACGCATCCACAACGGCGTGGCCGACCCGAAAACCCGCGGCACGGCCGTCTGGCGCTCCCCAGCTTTCCTGGACATGGATGGCGAGCACGGCCTGGGGCCGGTGATCGCGCTGGCGGCCCTGGAGCAGATCCGCGAACGCGCTCGCGAGACCGGAATCGCCATCGCCGCGGTCAGCAACAACAACCATATCGGCATGCTGGCGCTCTACGCGGAAAGCGCGGCGCGCGAAGGCCAGATCCTTTTGGCCTTGTCGACCAGCGAAGCCCTGGTCCATCCCTGGGGCGGCCGTCAAGCCCTGATCGGCACCAACCCGATCGCTATCGGCGTACCCACCGCGGACGAACCGTTCGTGCTGGACATGGCCACCAGCCAGGTCGCCATGGGCAAGATCCACGACTACGCCAACCATGGCCGGCCACTCGAGCCGGGCTGGGCGCTCGACGGCGCCGGCAACCCCACCACGGATGCCGAAGCTGCCAAAGCGGGCGCACTGGCCCCCTTCGGTGAAGCCAAGGGTTACGCGCTGGGCCTGGCGTTCGAAGTGCTGGTCGCCAGCCTGACGGCATCCGCGCTGGGCAACGCCGTCAGGGGCACGCTGGATTCCCGCGAGATATGCAACAAGGGCGACGTCTTCATCGCGATCGAGGCCGGGTCGGGCGGGATTGCCAGCCGCGTCACGAGCTACCTGGATGACATCCGCGCCTGCCCTGCCCTGCTGCCCGGGCGGCCCGTCGCGGTGCCAGGCGATCGGGCGCGCACCGAACGCCGCCTGCGGCTGGATGCAGGCATCGAACTGGCCGACGAGGTCTGGCGCCGCATCCTCGACCTGGCGCAATGCGCCGCCTGAATTTCCCCAGACACCCTTTCAAGGATCCACAATGAATGAATTGTTTGGAATCATGCGCGCACCGCGCGCCGTGCTGTTCGGCAACGGCCAGCGCCTTGCGCTGGGCCGCGTCGCAGCCGCCCTGGGCCAGCGCGCGCTGATCTGCACCGACGAGCGCTTCGCCGCCACGGCGGAAATGTCCGAACTGCTGGCCACGCTGGAAAGCGCCGGCGTGCGCGTCCAGGTGTACGACCGCACCCAGCCGGACCTGCCCGTCGAGGGCGTCTACGAATGCGTGGCAGCGCACGGCGCGTTCCAGCCAGAGGTAATCGTCGGACTGGGTGGCGGCAGCTGCCTGGACATGGCAAAGCTCGTCAGCCTGCTGCTGACGCATGGCGGGAAGGCCTCCGATTACTACGGTGAATACAAGGTGCCCGGCCCGGTGCTACCCGTGATCGCGCTGCCCACCACATCGGGCACGGGCTCCGAGGTCACGCCAGTCGCCGTGCTGGCCGATAGCGCCCGCGATCTGAAAGTGGGCGTCTCCAGTCCGCACCTGATTCCCCACACCGCCATCTGCGATCCTGAACTGACGCTGACCTGCCCCAAGGGACTGACCGCCATCGCCGGCGCCGACGCCTTGACCCATGCCATCGAGGCCCTGACCGCGGTCCGTCGCAGTCCGGATGCCGACATCGCGCAGACCCGCGTATTCGTTGGCAAGAACGCCTTCAGCGACCAGCAGGCGCTGATTGCCATCCGCGCGCTCGCGTCCTATCTGCCCCGCGCCGTCGACGACGGCTCCGACCTTCATGCCAGGGGTCAGGTCATGGCCGCGGCGCTTGCCGCTGGCCTGGCCTTCGGCGTGGCGGGCACCGCGGCGGCCCACGCCATCCAGTACCCGATCGGCGCGCTGACGCACACGGCGCACGGCGCAGGCGTGGCGACCCTGATGCCCTATGTCATGGATTTCAACGCAACGGCCTGCAGCGCGGACTATGCGGCCATCTCTATGGCGATGGGGGACACGGAAACCGATCCCGCGCGCCTCGCCGCCCGCGCGCCGCGCCATGTCTACGACCTGTTCTCGCGCATCGGCATCCCTGCAACGCTGGCTGGACTGGGCGTGCGCGCCGACCAGCTCGAATGGATCGCCGCGCAGTCCATGCTGGCCGCGCGCCTGGTCACGAACAATCCGCGACCGCTGGACCAGGACGGCATCGCCGCCATCGTGGCCGCCGCCTACGCGGGACGCGGCTCGTTTCGCGCATCTTGATAACCCGCCTTCCACCCACATCCGGAGCTGACGCATGACCATCGAGGCCAACAAGCTGTCTACAGACCTTTACATCGACGGCGCCTGGCGCGCCTCCACCTCGGGCCGTCGCATCGACGTGTACGACCCGTCGACCGAGCAGGTAATCGCCAGCGTGGCGGACGCCACGCTCGAAGACGCCGCCGCGGCCGTGGACGCAGCGGCGCGCGCTGCCGCAGGCTGGGCAGCTACACCCGCGCGCCAGCGCGGCGAAATCCTGCGCAAGTGCTATGAACTGATGGTCCGCGACGCCGACCATCTGGCACATCTGATTTCCCAGGAGAACGGCAAGGCGTTGACGGACGCGCGCGGCGAGGTCGCCTACGCCGCCGAGTTCTTCCGATGGTTTTCCGAGGAGGCGGTGCGCATCAATGGCGACATCAGCGTATCGCCCGGCGGCGCCAGCCGCATCATCGTGCAGTACCAGCCCATAGGCATCGCCCTGCTGGTCACCCCGTGGAACTTCCCCGCGGCCATGGCAACCCGCAAGATCGCGCCCGCGCTGGCCGCCGGCTGCACCTGCATCCTCAAACCCGCGACCGAGACCCCCTTGACCGCTTACGCCGTCATGCGCCTGCTGGAAGAAGCCGGCGTGCCTGCGGGCGTGGTCAACGTACTGACGACCTCCTCGGCTGGCAAGTTCGCCAACGCGGTGCTGGATGATCCGCGCGTGCGCAAGCTCTCCTTCACCGGTTCAACGGAAGTGGGCCGCGTGCTGCTGCGCAAGGCGGCGGATTCCGTCATCAGCTGCTCGATGGAGCTGGGCGGCAATGCGCCGTTCCTGGTCTTCGACGACGCGGACATCGATGCCGCCGTCGAAGGCGCCATGATCGCCAAGATGCGCAACGGCGGCGAAGCCTGCACGGCGGCCAATCGCTTCTACGTGCAGCGCGGCGCAGTCGAGGAATTCAGCGCCCGCTTCGCCGCGCGCATGGCCGCGCTGAAGACCGGCGACGGCGTCGATCCCGGCACCCAATGCGGCCCCTTGGTCAATGCGGGCGCGGTGGACAAGGTGGCATCGCTGGTGGCCGACGCCGTCGCCAAGGGTGCGCGGATCAAGGCCGGCGGCAAGCGGCTGGACCGCGCCGGGCACTTCTACGAGCCCACCGTGCTGGTGGATGTGCCCGCCGACGCCGACCTGCTTGCCGAGGAAATCTTCGGTCCCGTGGCGCCCATCGTGGCGTTCGATACCGAGGACGAAGCCGTGGCCTTGGCCAACGCCACGGAGTATGGGCTGGTCGCATACGTCTATACCCGCGACCTGGCGCGCGGACTGCGCGTATCCGAACGCATCGAAAGCGGCATGATCGCCCTGAACCGCGGCCTGGTATCCGATCCCGCGGCGCCTTTCGGCGGCGTCAAGCAAAGCGGCCTGGGCCGCGAAGGCGCGCACCATGGGCTGCTTGAGTTCATGGAAGCCAAGTACATATCCACCAATTGGTAAGCCCTGACGGCCGCGTCCCGGGCGCGGCCGTCCCTCTGATTGCAAAACCCTCACGAGGAGACAGCCACACATGGCTAAGTATGAAATTGCGACCATCGACGGCGATGGCATCGGTCCGGAGGTCTGCCAATCGGCGATCACCGTACTGAAGGAAGCCTGCGGCGCCGACCTGCTCTCATTCAGCAGCTACGACGGCGGCGCCGACCACTACGTCAGGTCGGGCCAGGTTTTGCCCGACGACACCTACGCAGCCTGCAAGGCGGCTGACGCCATCCTGCACGGCGCGGCCGGCATGCCGGGCGTGACCTACCCCGACGGCACCGAAGTCGGAAACGACCTGCATCTGCGCCTGCGTTTCCGGCTGGACCTGTACGCCAACGTGCGCCCGATCCGCTTGTACCAGGGCGTCGATTCGCCGCTCAAGAATTTCAAGCCGGGACAGATCGACTACGTCATCGTGCGCGAAAACACCGAAGGCCTGTACGCCAGCCGCGGCGGCGGAATCGTGCTGCGCGATGAAGTGGCGACCGACACCATCGTCGTCACCCGCAAGGGCATCGAACGCGTCGCCCGCTTTTCCTTTGAGCTGGCGCGCCAGCGCAACGGCGCGCCGCGTGACGGCAAGCGCCGCGTCACGGTGTGCGACAAGGCCAACATCCTGCGCACCTACGCCTTCTTCCGCGCGGTCTGCGATGACGTGGCCGCCAGCTATCCCGACGTCGAAATCGATTACGCCTATGCCGACGCCATCACAGTGCACATGCTCAAGCGGCCGGATTTCTATGACGTGATCGTGGCGGAAAACATGTTTGGCGACATCATTTCCGACCTGGGCGCCGCCACGATAGGCGGCATGGGCCTGTCGGCGTCTGCAGAACTGGGCGACACCCACGGGCTCTTCCAGGGCGCGCACGGATCCGCGCCCGACATAGCCGGCCAGAACGCCGCCAGTCCGCTGGCCACCATTCTGTCGGGCGCGCTCATGCTGCGCTGGCTGGGCGACAAGCATGCCGATGCCGCGCTCTCCGATTCCGCGCAACGCATCGAGCGCGCGGTCGAACAGGTGCTCGCCATAGGCGACCACGCGCCACGCGACCTGGGCGGCACGGCAAGCTGCACCGACATGACCCAGGCCGTCTGCCGCGCGTTGTCGCGCTGACGGCAAGGCCCCCCACCTAGAAAAGAAAATACGAGGAGACACCCCATGCTACGCATCACCCCCTTCCTGTGCGCCGCCCTGACCGCAGCAGCCTTTGCCGCTCCCGCCGCCGCCCAGGACTATCCCAGCCGCGCCATCACGGTCATCGTGCCCTTCGCGCCCGGCGGCACCAGCGACACGCTGGGCCGCCTGGTGGCCACGTCGCTGTCCAAGCAATTGGGCCAGACGGTGGTCGTCGAAAACTCAGGCGGGGCCGGCGGCCTCATCGGCATGCAGAAGCTGCAGAAGAGCGCACCGGACGGCTACACCCTGGCCTTCAACAACATGTCGCTGGCGATCCTGCCGCATCTGCATCCCAAGGCCAACTACGATCCGCAAAAAGAATTGGCGCCCATCGGCATCGTCGCGACCGTGCCCATGGTGCTGTCGGTCAGCAACAAGAGCGGCATCCAGGATCTGCCCGCCATGCTCAAGCGCATCCGCGACGTGAACGCCGTCAAGCTCAACCTGGGCTCAAGCGGGCCGGGCAGCACGGCGCACCTGGCCGAGGCCATGTTTCTGCACTTCGCCGACGCACGCGGCGAACTCATTCCCTATCGCGGCACAGGTCCCGCGCTGACCGACCTGATGAGCGGCATGATCGACGGGGTCATCGACCAGACCGTGACCATGCTGCCCCTGCATCAGGACAAGCGCGTCAAAGCCATCGCCGTGACCGGAACCGCGCGCCTGGCGCAAAGTCCGGACATCCCCACCTTTGCCGAGGGCGGACTGCCTGAGTTCGATCTGGCCATCTGGAATGGCCTGGTGGCGCCGGCTGGCACGCCGCAGCCTGTGGTCGAAAAACTGGCCGCCGCCCTGTCGCAGGCGATAGACACCCCAGAGTTCAAGACTCGTCTGGAACAATTGGCGGCGCAAGCGCCTGCCGCGCAGGAACGCGGCCCCATCGCATTCTCCGATCTGCTCAACCGCGACTCGCAACGCGTATCGTCGCTGGTCAAGAGCGCGAACCTGCTCGGCGCCAATTGAACGCCGCGGGCGGCCTCAGTCAGCGCCCATGCCAATACCGCCGCCCGCGTTCACGCTCAGCCCACATATGCAGACCCCCAGCGCCTGAAGTCGCCATCACCGCGCCATCGCGGTCGCTGCGCCAAAACGCCGCGCCCGCGCGCGTCCACCGCAGTTCCACCGCGCGGGCCGGATGGCGAAAGCGGTTCAAATGCCCCACCTGTGCGATCGCATGGCCGGCTGCGGACGCGTCCACCAAGTCCCTGCCCGAGGACGATGCCGAACCGTGATGCGGCGCCATCACCACGTCGACTCCGGGCAATACCCGGGCCAGCGCATTTTCCTGAGCCACGCCCACATCGCCCGTCAGCAGCAGCGCATGCGATGTCCCCTGCACCAGCAGCACGCAGCTATCGGCATTGCGGCCCTGCCCGTTCCTGCCGCCGGCATCCGCGGGGTTCAGGAAGGTGAATGTCACGCCGTCCACCTCCCAGCTCATGCCGCGCCGGCAACGCCCCACATCGGCGGGCAACGGCGGCGTGGCGCTGCCGGCCTGCGGCCACATCCGGATATCGCGGCGCAGGAACGCAGCGAGATCGAACGATGCGTAGCTGCGCCCTGCCGGAACCGCCGCCAGCACCGCGCGCAATCCGCCCACGTGGTCCAGGTCGGCATGCGACAGGACCAACACGTCCAACCGCCGGATACCCCGCGCCAGCAGGAACGGCGCGACGACGCGTTCGCCCGCGTCGCTGCCGCCGTAATGGCGCGGCCCCGCGTCAAACAGCAAGGCCTGGCTGGCCGTCTCTACCAGGATGGCGCTACCCTGCCCCACATCCATCGCGCTCATGCGCCAATATCCTTGCTCGGGCCGGTCGGGCCGCCAAAACAGCAACGGCAGCATGCAGAGCCATCCCAGATGCCTGCCCGGCCATCCGCGCACCTGCAGCGCCCAGACCATGCCCGCCAAGGCCAGCAGCAGCCAGGGCCACGACGCCGCCGCAACCGGCACGCTGGCCCAGGACGCGTTGCCCACCCAGGACACCGGCGCCATGATCAGGTCGAACGCCTGCAGGCCCCATAGCCCGGCCAACTCGGCCAGCCCCTGCGCCCCCGGCAAGACCGACAAGGCGGCACACGCCAAAGCCAGCGGCGTCACGACGAAGGTCACGACGGGAATCGCCACCGCATTGGCCAACGGCGATCCCAACGACACCTGATGCACCAGGTAGGCCAGCAAGGGCGTCAGGCCCACGGTCACCATCAGCTGCAGGCGCACCGCTTGCGCCAGCCTGGCCGAGCAGCGCCGGCGCCAGCCGGCTTCGCGGTCGACCGGCGCATCTGCGATGCGCAACAGCACCGCCACCGCCCCGAACGACAGCCAGAATCCCGGCGACACCGGCGCCCATGGATCCAACGCCACGACCGCCGCAGCCGCGCATGCCAGCACCCGGCCGCCCGAAAGCGGCAGACGCGACACCGCGGCCGCCAGCACCACCGACAGCATGAAGAACGTGCGGCGCGCCGGCACGCCCCAGCCCGCCAGCAGGCAATACAGCAGTGCGACCAGCGCGGCCGCCGCCCCGCCCGCCACGCGCGCGGGCACGTGCTCGGCCAGCCCCGCGCCGCGCCAGCGCCCTCGCCGCCACAACGCCGCCACCAACAGCCCGGCGATGCCCGCTATCGAGGTCACATGCATGCCGCTGATCGACACCAGATGCGTGATGCCGCTGCGGTTGAACAGCAGCCAGTCCTCGCGCGCGACGCCGGCCTGATCGCCGATGGCCAGGGCGACCATCACTGGCGCATAGCGATGTTCCCCCAAGGCCGCGCGCAAACCCTCCCGCACGCTGTGGCGCGCCCGCTCGATGGCAATGCCCGGCGTTGCCCATGGCCTGTCCGCCAGCAGCCTGGGCTGTCCGCGCACCGTAGCCACCGCCCGTATCCCTTGCGCGAACAGGCGCCCTTCCACATCCGGCCCCGCTGGATTCAACAAGCCGTGCGGACGCCGCAACACCAGCGCCATGCGCCAGACCTGGCCGGGCTTGATTTCGGGAATCAGCGCCTGCGGGCCGGGCGGCGCCTGCCACGAGACCTGAACGCGCGAGGGAATGCCGGGTGGCGCGGGCTCATCCAGTTCGGCCAGAAAGCGTTGGCCGCGCTCGTCGCCATCCGGCAGGCTGGCCACGCGCAGCGCCAGGCGCGACACGGCGTCCTGATGCTCATCCGACAGCGCATCGTCCAACCTGGCTTGGGCTTGCAGACTGGCGTTCAGCGAACCCGCACACACGCCCAGCATCAAGGCGGCAAGCTGGCGCGCCAGACCGGGCCGCGAGCGCAGGCAGGCAACCAGCCCAAGCAGGCAAGCCCCTGCCAGCCACCATGCGGCGCCTGCGCCGGGCAGCCGCGGGGACACCTGGACCAGTCCCGCGCCAGCCACGAACGCGACGCAGAAAATTCGGCCAGTGATAGCGATCTCCCAAAACCGGGGAGCGTAGGCGCATGCATTGCCGCATGGGCATGGGAGTGACCGGATTTGCCCACCTCGGCTGGGCGCAAGCGCAGCCAGGGTGCCGCCGCACGCGATATTTCCTGTATTGTTTCGGTGCTCGGCAAAATGCTTCACTCATTAATGAGATAAGTCCATGGCCCCTCCAGAAACGATCCCAGCCGCCTCGTCCTCGTTCCCGGCGACTGAGCTGACCAACGCTTTCGTCGCTTTCCTGTTTTCCGCGTCTGCGCCGGTAGCGATCATCCTGAGCGCGGGCGTGAAAGGGGGACTCAGCCAGGCCACCCTCGCCTCCTGGATCTTTGCGGCCTTCGTGCTCAACGGCATCCTTACCATCGTGATGTCGGCCATTTACCGGCAGCCGCTCGCCTTCCTGTGGACCATCCCGGGCGCGGTGCTGGTCGCCAGCGCCCTGCAACACCTGCCCTTTGCCGAGGTCGTCGGCGCCTATTTGCTGACCGCCGCGCTGATGCTGGTACTGGGGCTGACCGGCTGGGTCGGCGCCATCATGGACCGCATCCCCATGCCCATCGTCATGGGGATGGTCGCGGGCGTTTTTCTGAGCTTCGCGCTGGACTGGATCCGATCATTCGCCTCCGATCCGTGGCTGGCTGGCGCCATGACCGCGACCTTCTTCGCGGTCTCGTTGTTCCCCGCGGTGCAAAAGCGGCTCTCGCCCATCATCGGCGCGCTCATCGCCGGCGTATGCACGCTGGCGTTCACGGGCAGGACGCCCGCGCTGGAACATGTGACGTTCGCGACCTCGCTGGCAAGCCCGCAGTTCTACGCCCCGGTATTCTCTTGGGGCGCCGCGTTCGAACTGGTGTTGCCGCTGGCCGTGACCGTGATCGCGGTGCAGAACGCGCAAGGCATTGCCGTGCTGCGCAACTCGCTGCACCGCCCGCCGGTCAACGCCATCACCAATGCCTGTGGCGTGTTCTCGGCGCTGACCGCCTGCCTGGGCTGCGTCTCCACCTGTCTGGCCGGGCCGTCGAATGCCATCATCGCCTCCGGCGCCAACGCGTCGCGGCACTGGCTGGCCGCGGTCTTCCTCGGGGTGATGGTGATCGTGTTCGGGCTGTTCTCCCCGCTGGTCACGCAGGCGCTGCTGGCCACGCCCGCGGCCTTTGTCGCCACGCTGGCGGGACTGGCGCTCTTGCGCATCCTGCAAGGCGCATTCCACACCGCGTTCCGCCAGCACTTCACGCTGGGCGCCCTGGTTGCCTTCCTGGTGACGCTGGGCGGCCTTCCGCTGCTGGGCATCGGCGCGCCCTTCTGGGGCGTGGTGTTCGGCGTGGCGACCAGCTTCATCCTGGAGCGCGGGGACTTTGCGAAGCAGTCGGCGGCTTGAGATCGCCTGCGCAACAGCGCCCCTCAATCAATTCGGTTCTTCATCAGGACGATGGCTTCTCCGACCAGTTTTCCCTTGAGGAAACGTTGGTTCTTCGCGATGTTGCCATCGGCCGTCAGCTGATACCCGGTGACGAAGACCGACTGGCTGACGTTGCCCCCTATGGCCAACGCAACCTCGGTGCCTACCGCCACGATGATGTCGGAATGGCTGGGAGCTTCCGGATTCTTTGAGGCTGCGAGATATTGATCGAACGTGTAGGGCTTGTCCCGCCAGCTGCCGATGATGTCGCCGACCTGCGGCTTTTCTTCCGTTATGCGTACGCCCCAAAACGGCGCGGACCGGTCCTCGCTCGCCCGCTTCCTGATGGCATCCCACATATAGGCCGCGTGACCGACGGACCGCTTGAATGCCTGGAATTCAGGGATGGTCTTCGCCGCATTGCTCACCATGAGGGAAATGGCGACGGCCGACCAGGGATAGCCGGTGTCCTTTCCGGTCAGATTCCTTTTCAGCGCCTTCCACATCTCGTGGATGTAAGTGCTATAGGGTTCGACGGTCTCCTTTCCCCGTCCTTTGTCGAATCGTAGCCACTGTTCCACTGCCGCTGCCACGAGCGCCTCGCGAGCCGGAGTATCGAGTGGCCGCAGCGTTGGCTGCTTGGCAGTGGGGGCCCACTTGAATTTCGAATCCGCCAGGCCATCGACCGAATAGCCTTCGACGGTCAGGCCGCCCATTTTCGTCCGAACATGGTGCCACCCCGCGGGTGCGCCTCCCAGATCCTCCACCTCCTGGCCCAGGGTCAGGCTACCGATAGGCGTGTTGTTCTCGGTACTGGGAATGGACCGCAGGTTGACGGCTTCGACACTGACGAAACGCTTCATGAGACGCTCCCCGATCTGCTCGGACATTGGCTGCGTGACCCGACAGTACGCGATAACGTTCCGACAAGCCCTCCTCCGGTCGCACGAGAGGCGCAGCCGCAGATACCATCCGCACAAAATATGGGGATGCCGGAATTCCGAGAGTCTCCCCAAATGCCATAAGCACATCACTTAGTTGGAAATTGCGAATCGGTCGTTTGGCCGGGCGGTCATCTCCCGTACTGTGACCTGTCCGCGCCGGCCTTGCCGAATCCGCAAGGCGCCGCGTCCGTTTCACTCTCGGAGACCCGCATGAACGACCGGCTGCACCGTACCCAGGCTTCCCGCTCCGCCGCAATCAAGGCGAAGCTGGACTATCCCGTGATCGATACCGACGTACACGTCAACGACTACGCGCCCGTGCTGGAGGATTACATCCAGCACTATGGCGGTTCCAAGCTGGTGGACGTGCTGCGCAAGACGCAGGGCTCGCGCTTTGCCACCAAGTCCCAGGGCAAGGACTGGTACCAGCAGACCCCGGAAGAACGGCAGCGCAACCGCACGCTGCGCTCGCCCTGGTGGGCGCGCGTCACGCGCAATACCCTGGACCTGGCGACCGTCACGCTGCCCGAGCTGCTGTACGAGCGCCTGGAGGAACAGGGTTCGGACTACTCCATCCTGTTTCCCAACGACGTGCTGGCGCCGCTGGGCGCTGGCGACGATTACCGTCAGCCGCTGCATCGCGCCATCAACCACTTCCATGCTGACCAGTACCGCAAGTACAGCGACCGCCTGACGCCCGTGGCGGGCATTCCGCTGAATACGCCGCAGGAGGCCATCGAGGAACTCGAATTCGCGGTCAAGACGCTGGGATTGAAGGTGGCCAATATCCCCGGCGGCGTGCGGCGGCCGATCAAGGCCATCGCCGACAAGTATCCGCCCGCTGAATTCCCGGAGATCGCGCGCCATGCGTCCTACGTGGATTTCTTCGGCCTGGACAGCGAGTACGACTACGATCCGTTCTGGGCCAAGGCGGTGGAGCTGGGCGTGCCGCTGGCCACCCACTACGGCAGCCAGGGCTGGACCGGGCGCCACTCCATCAGCAACTACATGTTCAACCATATCGGCCACTTCGCCGACGGTTCCCAGGCCTTCGCCAAGGCGCTCTTCTTCGGCGGCGTGACGCGGCGCTTTCCGAACCTGCGCGTGGCCTTGCTGGAAGGCGGCGCGGACTGGGGCGCGCACGTGTACGCGCACCTGGTGGACCGCTGGGAAAAGCGCAATCGCAACGCCGTGCAGCAGTACAACCCGGCCAACGCGGACGTGGAGCTGCTGGCCGACCTGTTCGAACGCTATGGCGCCAGCCTGCTCAACGGACGCGAGCTCAACAAGGACACCTTGCTGCGCGACAGCCTGGGCATCTCGGCGCTGCACCACAGCCGCGAACCGCAGGGCGACGAACTCGACGACTTCGCCGCGGCCGGCATCGAGAGCGTCGAGGATATCCGCAAACGCTGGGTCGACAGCTTCTACTTCGGATCGGAGGCCGACGACCGGACCATAGGCGCGGCCTTCAACGACCGCGCCAATCCCCTGAACACCAAGCTCAACGCGATCTGGTCGTCCGACGTCGGCCATTGGGATGTGCCGGACCTGACCGAGCCGCTGGCCGAAAGCTGGGACCTGGTGGAAGACGGCGTGATCTCCGCGGCCGATTTCAAGGCCCTGGTGTTCGACAACCCCTACCGCTTCTACACCCAGGCGAACCCCGAGTTCTTCAAGGGCACGCGCATCGAGCAGAAGCTGCAGGCGCACGCAGAAAAGCGCGCGGCCTGACCTTATCGCATACCTGCAATCCCGCCCGCCGGCACATGCCGGCGGGCGTCTGGCCCTGTCCGCGGCCGGCGCTTGCCCGCCCGGACCTGTCTTTCATCATCGATATACGGAACAACCATGCGCACCCTGCCATCCCCCCTCAGCCTGATCTCACGCCTGATGCTGGGCGCTGCCTTGTGCGCTGTCAGCCTCGCCTCCCTGGCCGCGCCCGACGTGGTCCGCATCGGCGTGGCGACCGCCGGCGGCGGCGACCCCATCACCTGGGGCGGCTCGCCAGGCGGCGTGGCGCGCGCCAACAACTGGCTGGAAGAGGCCTTCAAAGGCACCGGCACCGAAGTGCAATGGTTGTTCTTCAAGGGCGCGGGCCCCGCGGTCAACGAAGCGCTCTCGAACAAGCAGATCGATTTCGCCTACCAGGGCGACCTGCCGTCGGTGGTAGGCCGCTCCAACGGGCTGAAGACCCGCATCCTGCTGGGCAGCGGCGTGCGCAACAACCTGTACGTCTCCACGCCCAAGGACTCCGCGCTGCAATCGCTGGAAGACCTGAAGGACCGCAAGGTCTCGATCTTCCGCGGCACCAACGGCCATCTGGTCGCCATCAACGTGCTGGCCTCGCGCCAGCTGACCGAACGCGACATCAAGGGTGTAAACCTCGACACCGGCAGCGCGCAGGCGGCGCTGGTCTCCAACGGCGTGGATGCGGCGTTCGGCGGCTATGAGTACTTCAAGCTGCGCGACCAAGGGCTGGCGCGCATCATCTACTCAACCAAGGGTCAGGACCCCTCGTTCACGCGCCAGGCATCCCTGCTGGTGCGCGAGGATTTCGAAAAGGAGAACCCCGAAGCCGTGCAACGCGTGGTCGACGTGTTCGTGCGTGCGGCGCAATGGTCTTCGGACGAGCAGAACCGGGACGCGCTCTTCAAGATCTGGGCGCGCAGCGGCACGCCTTACGCGTCCTGGCAGGCGGAGTTCGACGGCGAGGTGCTGGCCGTGCGCAATTCGCCGCTGCTGGACGAGTTCCTCGCAGCGCGCTACCAGGCCGTGGCGGACGACGCGCTGAAACTGAAGCTGATCCGCCGTCCCGTGAGCGTAGATGGCTGGTTCGAACCCCGCTACCTCAATGCCGCGCTGCAAAAGGCCAATCTTGCCGCCCGCTGGACCGCGTTCAATGCGCAAGGCCAGCCGGCCGCCGGCGAGCGCCAGGCCAGCGCCGCCGCCGCGCGATAAGGAGCCGCCATGTCCGGGAACACACTGAGCGCCCCGCTTGCGTCCGCGCACCGCGGCGCTCGCCTGGCGCCTGCCGCGCTGCTGCGCAACGCCGGCAGCCGCTTGCTGCCCTGGCTGCTGCCGCTGGCGCTGCTCGCGCTTTGGCAGCTGGGCGCGTCGCAGGGTTGGATCTCGCCGCAGGTGCTGCCCTCGCCCCACTTCGTCTGGCTTACCTTGCAGGACCTCTACAGCAGCGGCGACCTCTGGCTGAATGTGCAGGCCAGCATGCAGCGCGTGCTGGTGGGTTTCGCAGCCGGCAGCGTGCTGGGCCTGGCGCTGGGCGCCGCGATGGGATTGTGGCGTCCGCTGGAAGCCTACATCCTGCCCACCTTCAACGCGCTGGTGCAGATCCCGGTCCTGGCGTGGCTGCCCTTCGTGCTGCTGCTGGTGGGCATAGGCGAGCCCTTGAAGTACATCCTGATCGCCAAGGCCGCGCTGGTGCCGGTAACGCTGAACACCTTGCAGGGATTCCGGCAAACGCCCGCCAGCCTGCTGGAAGTGGCCCGCGTCTACGGCTACACGCGCCGCCAGCAGGTGCTGGAAGTCGTGCTGCCCCACGCCCTGCCCACGCTCTTCACCGGCTTGCGGCTGGGCTTCACCAAGGCCTGGCTGTCGCTGGTGGTGGTGGAGCTGGTCGCGTCCAGCGAAGGTCTGGGCTACCTGATTGTCTACGGCCGGCAGCTGTTCCAGCTGGACCTGGTGATGGCGGCGGTGATCGTGGTGGGCGCCATCGGCTACGCCATCGACAAGCTGCTGGACCTGGCCGAAGCCCGCGCGGGCGGCGGCCAGGCTGCCACCCGCCTGGGCGCGGCATCCACGGGAGCGCGGGCATGAGCGCGGCGTCCATCTCCACGCTTCCCGTGGTCCGACGCGGAGGCGCCTGGTTGCGCGCGCGCTGGCGCGGCCTGGTGCTGCCCGCCGCCGCCATCCTGGCCTGGTGGGCGCTGGCGCGGCTGGACTGGGTATCCACGCCGCTGCTGGTGTCGCCGGGCAAGGTGCTGGAGACGGCGGCCAGCCAGATCTCCTCAGGCCGTCTATGGCGCGCGCTGAGCGCCAGCCTGGCGCGGGAATTCACCGGATTCGCGATAGGCACCGCGCTCGGCCTGATACTGGGTGCGCTGCTGGGCCTGCTGCCCTTGTTCAACCGCATCGTGGGTCCCAGCTTCAACACTTTCAAGCAGATCTCGCTGTTTGCCTGGATCCCGCTGATCTCGGTCTGGTTCGGCCTGGGCGACGTGGCCAAAGTGACGTTCCTGTCGCTTGCCGCCCTGGTGCCCGTGGTCGTCAATACCTGCGACGGCATACGCAGCACCCCCACGGCGCTGCTGGAAGTGGCCCGCGTGTTCGGCTATTCGCGCTGGCAGACGCTGCTGCATGTGGTCCTGCCAGCGGCCGCGCCTTCGATCTTCACCGGGGTATACCTGGCGCTGATCTACTCCTGGCTGGCGACGATAGGCGCGGAGTATCTGCTGGTGGCCGGCCACGGCATCGGCAACACCTTGATCGAAGGCAGCGAACACTTCCAGATGGACCTGGTGATCTTCGGCATGTTCGTGATCGGCCTGGTGGGCTGGTCCATGAACGCCTTGGCCCGCGCGCTGGAGCGCAGGCTGGCGCGGCACCGCTACGGCGCCGCCTGATGGAGTAGGAAAGGAATGACGAGCATCTTCGGCAAGGAATTGAACATTCGCGGCGTGGGCAAGCGCTATGCCGGCCCGGGCGACGGCGCAGAAGCGCTGCAGGTCCTGCAGGACATCAACCTCGACGTGCCCGCCGGGCATTTCGTCAGCATCGTGGGCGCCAGCGGCTGCGGCAAGTCCACGCTGCTGCGCCTGATCCTGGGGCTGGACGGCGAGTACTCCGGCCAGATCCTGCTGGACGGCGCCCCGGTGCGCGGCGCAGGCCTGGACCGCGGCATCGTATTCCAGGACCATCGCCTGTTTCCGTGGCTGAACGTGGAACGCAACATCGCGGCGGCGCTGCGCAACGCGCCGCTTTCGAAGGCAGAAAAGCGCGAGCTGGTGGCCGAGCACATCGCGCTGGTCGGCTTGCAGGGTTTCGAGAAGTCCTACCCGCATCAGATCTCGGGCGGCATGGCGCAGCGCGTGGCGATCGCGCGCGGCCTGGTCAACCGTCCGCGCGTGCTGCTGCTGGATGAGCCGCTGGGCGCCCTGGACGCGTTGACGCGGTCCCGGCTGCAGAACGAGTTGCAGCGCATCTGGCAGCAGGAGCAGATCACCATGGTGCTGGTCACCCACGATGTGGAGGAAGCCGTGTTCCTGGGCGACCGCGTGGTGGTGATGCAGCCGCGCCCGGGGCGCATCCGCCGCATCGTCGACGTCGATCTGCCGCATCCGCGCAACCGCAGCGATCCGCGCTTCATCCGCCTGCGCGACGACGTGCTGAGCGATTTTCTCGATCCGGACGGGCGCGTGACCCGCCATGAAGAACAGCCGCCGCCTGGCGGCCTGGCGGCGACAGTGGGAGCATTGCCCGCGTTGGGACGCTTGCGCATGGCCTGGTAGCTGCTTGTGCACAAAAGCAAGCCGGCGGCACGCGCCGCCGGCTTGGTTGGTACAGGCGTCAGCCGCTCAATCGATCGACGCGCCCGCCACCTTCACGACCTTCCCCAGCCGCGCATACTCTTCCGCGCCGAACTCCGCCAGCGCCTGGCGCGACGTGGGCGCAGGAATCGCGCCCCGAGACTCCAGCATCTTGCGGACTTCCGGCTGTTGCAGCGCGCGGTTGACCGCGGCGTTGAGCTTGTCCAGCACGGCGGCCGGCGTGCCCTTGGGCGCGTACAGGCCGTCCCAGGCAAAGAACTCATAGCCCTTCAGGCCCGCTTCGCTGATCGTGGGAATGTCCGGATTGGAGGCCACGCGGTCCGGCGTCGTCACGCCCAGCGCCCGCAGCTTGCCCGCCGCGATCTGGCCCGACACGTTGGGCATCACGTCGATCATGAACGAGATACGCCCGCCCAGCAGATCGGTCATGGCCGCGCCGCCGCCCTTGTAGGGAATGTGCATGACCTTGGTGCCCGCCATCTGGTTCAACAATTCACAGGCCAGGTGCGAGGACGTGCCATTGCCGGCGGAACCGCAGGTCAGTTCGCCCGGATTAGCCTTGGCGTAGGCCAGCAGCTGCGGCAGGGTCTTGAAGCGCTCGTCCGTGGCATTGACCACCAGCGCCGCCGCAATGACGGTAAAGCGCGAAATCGGCTCGAAGTCCGACGGCGCATAGCCCGGCGACTTGTACAGCCAGTGATTGGTGGCCTGGGTGCCGTTGGTGCCGTATGACAGCGTATAGCCGTCGGGCTTGGCGCGCGCCGCGATCGAGGTGCCGATATTGCCGCCCGCGCCGGGGCGGTTCTCGACGATGATGGACTGCCCGAGTTCGCGCGACAGCGGCTCCGCGACCAGGCGCGCCAGCGTGTCGCCGCCGCCGCCGGCCGCGAACGGCACCACCAGCGTGATCGGATGGTTCGGCCAGTCGGCCTGCTGCGCCTGGGCGCCGGACACGACGGCGGCACAGGCGGTCGCCAGCATGCAATGCAAGATTCTTGAGGGTTTCACGGTTTGTCTCCTGAGGTATTTACGGTACGCGTCCGCTGCTTTTTGAATGGTCCGGACGCGTGGGTTGGTATCGATTCGAGGCCCGTCATTCGGGCGGAAGATGACGGCGGCTGCTCTTGTCGGCCAGCCGCCAGCCGGCGTCCGTCTCCACCAGCACGTCCTGGCATTCGCGGATGGCCACCAGGCGCGGCGCGCCACCCTGTTCATGGGGCACGCTTTCGTAGGCGGTCAGGAAGTAGCCGACGGTGGCGCGCGCGCCGGCCAGCTCGACCAGCCGCAGATTGGTGATGACATGGCAGGTGCTGCGCTCGGGCGCGCGGGCATTCAGGGCTTGCAGGACTTCCTGGCGGCCGGCAAGCCGGCGGCCCTGCCGTTGCCAGACGCCGTCCTCGGCCATCAGCGCGGCCGCGGCCTCGTGACGCCGCGTGTCCAGGGCGTGGAAGAACTCCAGCACCACGGATTCGCAGGCCGTCTTGGCCAGCATGGGCAAAATCGGGTTTTCCATTGCAATCCTCATCCGATCTGGGCGCTGGCCAGCGGCACGTCAGGCCGCTCGAGCAACGCCGGGTCCAGGGCCGCGCGCTGCGCGATCCATTTGCGCAGCTGGCGGAAATCGCGCGCCGCATCCACCGATACGCCAGCCACGGCGCGGCCGCTGGCGTCCAGCGCCACCGACAGCAAGGCGCGCTCCCCTGCCTGCGGCCGCAGCACTTCGCTGCGGGCCAGGCCCGGGAATCCGACGATCTGCACCATGGCGTCGTATTGCTCCGACCAGACGGCGCCGGTCGGCGCATAAGGTTCGCCCAGGCCCAAGGCTGACAGCGCGGCTGCCGTGCCCTGGTCCTGCGCGTTCTGCCACGATTCCATGCGCGCATGGCCGTCCTCGGCCGTCAGCACCGCGACGTCCCCTGCCGCATAGACGTCCGGGGCGGAGGTCCTGCAATACTCGTCGACCAGCACGCCGCGTTCGCAGGCCAGGCCGGCATCACGCGCCAGTTCGTCATTGGCCCGCAGGCCCACGCCCAGCACGATGGCGTCCGCATCCAGACGCGTGCCGTCGGCAAGTTCCGCCACGGGGCGGCCGTCCGCCTGCGCCAGCACCGCGCGCAGGCCGGTGTTCAAGCGCAAGTCCACGCCATGGGCGGCATGCAGCGCGGCCAGGTGCGCCGACACCGCAGGCTGCACGCTGCGGGCGCACAACCGCGCCCCCTGCTCCAGCACGGTGACGGCGCTGCCGGACTGGCGCGCCGTCGCCGCCACTTCCAGCCCGATCCAGCCGCCCCCGACCACGACCAGGCGGCGGCCCGGGCCGAGGCTGGCGCGCAGGCGCAGCGCGTCGTCGCGGGTGCGCAGCACATGCACGCCGGGACCGTTTACGCCGGGCAGCGCGGGGACTACCGGCCTGCCCCCCATGCACAGGATCAGCTTGTCGTAGGCGATGCTGCCGCCGTCCGAGGTATCCACCTGCCTGTCGGCCACGCGCAGGCGCGTCGCCGACACGCCCGGCTGGAACTCGATGCGCAGCGCCGCCAGCCGCTCGGCCGAAAACAGCTCGGTGCTTTCGGGCACGGCCTGGCCGCCCAGCACCGCCTTGCTCAAGGGCGGGCGTTCGTAAGGCGCGTGGGGCTCATCGCCCAGCAGCACGATGCGGCCTTCGTAGCCGCGTTCGCGCAAGGTCGTCGCGGCCCAGCCGCCGGCCTGACCCGCGCCGACCACCACGATGGCGCCGGAGTTCATGCGGCTTCCGCCTTCAGGTAGACCGTGCCCGACTCCACCCGCACCTCGTAGCGGCGCAGGTCCGTCGTGACCGGCGGGCATTGCGGCTTGCCGGTGCGGATGTCGAAGACGCCCTGGTGCAGCGGACATTCGATGGTGCCGTCTTCCAGGTAGCCGTCGGCCAGGCTGGCGTTGCCGTGCGGACAGCGGTCCTGCGTGGCGCAGATATCGCCCTGCAGGTTGTAGAGGCAGACGCCCTCGCCTTCATGCACCACGCGCAGGGTGCCGGTGTCGGGGGAAATGTCCGACACCATCGCCACGGGTTTCCAGGTATCCATGCTCACAGCCCCATCGCCTTGCGGTAGTAATCGTAGAAGGAGCGGATCAACACCTCGGTCACCATGTAGTCGGCGGGCTCGGTATCGCGGCCGCCCATCTCGATGATGCCGCGCTCTTCCGGATAGCCGGTGACGCCGATCTGCACCTGGTTCAGCATTTCGCTGTCGTCCATCGACACGAAGCCGGCCGGACCCAGCAGGTTGGCGTGCTTCAGGCGCAGGCGGGTCATCTCCTCGTCGTCGTCTTCGTAGCCGTAATAGGTGAACACCAGTTCGTGCTCGGTCGGGCTGCGCGGAATGACGTGGCGGGTCTTGAGCGAGTTGGCCTGGATGCCGAACTGCGCGGCCGGGAACACCCACGCGCCGCCGACGCGGCCGCGGTTGAACTCGGCGCGCGGCGTCACGGTTTCCAGGTCCAGCAGTTCGAGGTCGTCGCGGAAACGGCTCATTTCCGTGGTGGCCTCGGTCTTCTTCTTGCCCTCGTTGTGCGACACCATCACGCTGTGCGCGCCGCCGCCGGTGGGGATGCATTCGGACTTGGAGTCCGCGCGCCACAGGCCGAAGGTGATGTAGAAAGTGTGCAGCAGCGTGGCGTGGTACGGATCCTTCAGGTTCTCCAGGTACATCTTCCAATTGCTGGGGATCAGCTGGCGGCTGTAGCCCAGCAGCTTGAGCGGCTTGCCCGGCAGCATGTGGTCGATTTCCGCCAGCACTTCCGGACCGCAATAGTCCTCGAAGCTGGGCGCGTCCTCGGCGAAGGTGGCCCAGATCGAGCCGCCCCGATTCACGCTGCGCAGCTTGCGGATGCCGTTCTGCTTGGGATCGAAGTCGCGCGGCATGCCGCCCTTGCCCATGGCGCCCCGGCGAAACGGCACGCCCTGCAGATTGCCGTTCAGGTCATAGTTCCACTGGTGGTAGGGGCAGGTGAAGTCCTCGACCTTGCCGGTGTTCTGCCAGCAGATCTGCGCGCCGCGGTGCGCGCAGCGGTTTTCCAACACGTTGATCTCGCCTTCCGCGTTGCGGACCATGACCACGGGGCGGTCGCCGATCCAGTTGCGCTTGTAGCAGCCGACCTCGGGCACTTCGCATTCCAGGCCCACGTAGTTCCAGGTCTTGCCTCCGAAGAAAACGTCCATCTCCTTCTTGAAGATGGCGGGATCGGTGTAGACCCAGTTGGGGATGCGCGTATAGCCTTCCTTGGGCCAGCGGCGCTCGATATGGATGGGAGCCGCCGCCGGAGCCTCTGGCGCGGTGCTGTGGGTACAGGTCATGATGGGTATCCTCGGGGCGGATTCAGATGGGAACGATGAGCGAAGTGCGCACACGGTAGTTGTCGTACACGCAATCGCGGCGGCTGAAGGCCAGGCCCTCGGGCGTTACGCGCACCACGTCCAGATAGCGGCCCACCATGTTCAAGGTGGGCTCGCGGTCGGACAGCGACTCCATCACGGCGAAGTTGGCCTGCGCCACGATGTGGTCGCCCTGCACTTCCAGCACGCGCACGCCGCTGATGAAGTGACGCAGCGAACGCGGCTCGAACATGGTGGTTTCGCGCAAGGCCGTAACGCGGTCACGCACCATGTTCTTGTTCATGCAATAGATCAGGCCCAGGGGCAGGCCGGCGTCATGGTTCTCCCGCGACAGCACCCGGTAATGGCAGTCTTCGGTGAAAAATGCAGGCCAGTCCTCCAGCCGGTCTTCGTCCAGGCAGTAGGCGTAATCGTCATAGAAGTCCCGCAGGCGCGCACGCAGCGACGGGGTATCGGAAAGCTCGGTCATGGTCATTGCGGATCCAGGTATCGGTTCTAGGAAATCGCGTCCTATCGGGCCGCGGCCAGCTGCGCGCGGTTGCTCTCGAAGCCGCTCTGGCTGCCCAGCGCCAGGATGGGTTCCTGCATGCGCTCCTGCCAGATAAGCGACTCCATGGCGATCTGCAGCGGATGGTCCTGCACCGTCAGCGCGGAGGTGGTTTCCGTGCCCGAGTGATGCGAGTGCATGGCCCAGCCCGGCGCCGACAGGATCAGGTCGCCAGCCTTCCAGTCCAGCCGCGTGCCGTTGACCTTGCTGTAGCCGTTGCCGCGCAGGTAGTAGTTGATGGCCGACGAGCTGTGGCGGTGCGGCACATGGTGGTTGTCCGGCGGCGACGAGGAAATCGTCGCGAAGAAGCTGTGCGTGGTGCCGATGCGGCGTTCGGTCGCCGGGTTGTACAGCACGAACAGGCGACGGCCGTTGTAGCCGCGCGCCATGTCCTCGACGCTGGGCAATTGGCGCGACACCGCGGCCCAGGGCCAATGCAGCGCCTTGGATTCCAGCACGTCGATGTCGATCAGCCATTCATAGCCCAGCAGCCAAGCGCCCTCGGGCGTGATCTGCTCGCGCAGCGCCAGGTCGCGCGAACGGGCCGCGTCGGGCGCGCGCGGCGGCACCGGCTTGGTGTTGGCATCGGCCGGCGGCACGCTGCCCTCGAACTCCTCGACGTAGTGGATCTCCAGCTTTTCCAAGAGCGGCGCGTTGGAATACGACAGGCGCACCCAGGGCGTCTTGCCCTCGTTGCGATAGGAATGCACCTGCATGGCGGGGGTGTTCCAGACGTCCCAATGCCCGACGCGGATGTCACGCCCGGCCACCGTGGCCACGCCCTCGCCGCTGATACAGATCTCCAGCATGTTGGAGTTCTTGCGCAGGTTGAAGGTGCTTTCGCCCGGATTGACCACGTTGATGGTGACGTCCGTTCCCGGGGCCAGGCCCAGGCCCGGCGCCGTGGCTTCCGGGTGCACGATGAGGGAGGCGCGGCGGCCGTTGTCCGGCCGGGGCGCGTCGGTCAGGCGCGCGATCTCGAGATCGATATCCTCCTTGGGGATGACGATGGACGGCCATTTGTTTTGTTCCCGCGGACTGGCGCCGCTGACGTCTACGAACATGTATGTCTCCTCTTGCCGCCGGCGCCCTGCGCCGGCTGTACGGTTATGCGAATTCGGTATCAGGGCTGCGCCAGCAGCAGGTTCTCGCGGGTCTGGGGCGGCAGCGCCACGCCCAGGCCGTAGTCGCGGGCGTGCTCGTACACGACGCGCGCCATCGCCAGGTCGGACAGGCCCATGCCCATGCCCTTGAAGATCGTCAGCCGCGCGCCTTGCGGGCGGCCCTCGCCGGCGGCGAGCAAGTCGCTCAGCACCGCCACGCCCTGCCACGGCGCGCCGTCCGCGCCAAAGCGTTCGCGCAGTTCACGCGAACCGCGGCGGGCGTTCTCCAGGTCGTCCACCACCACGCGGTCCGCGCGTTCGAACACGTCCTGCGCGAATTCGGCCTTGGCCGGCAGGATCGCGCCGACGGCGTTCAGGTGCCTGCAGTCGGCCAGCATGGCCGCATCCACGAAAGGCTCGACGGCGCGCGTGATCAAGGTGACGATCTCCGCGCCGGCCAGCGCCTGTTCCAGGCTGGCCGCTTCCTCGACCTCGAATCGATACTTGCCTTGCACGCTGGCGACAAAGGCGCGGCGCTTCTCGGGCGTGGGGCTGTAGACGCGCACGCGGCGCAGGTCGCGCACGGCGGCCAGCGCGGCCAATTGGGTGACGGCCTGCGGACCAGTGCCGATCAGCGCGGCACAGGCGGCGTCGGCCGGCGCCAGCGCGCGCGTGGCGACTCCGCTGATCGCCGCGGTGCGCAGCATGCCCAGCGCGCGCGCCTCGATTACGGCGCGCAGGAATCCCGACTCGGCGTCGAACAGGCTGAACAGCGAGCCTCCGCCGCTCTTGGTATGGACCCAGGTCTTGAAACCCGCGTAGCCGCCGGCGCCGGTCTGCACCGAACCCAATGCATGCATCGAGCTGCCGTCGCCCCAGGTCGCCAGCGCCTTGGGCAGGTTGCGCGCCTGTTCGCGCCCTTGCGCGACCAGCATGGCATGCAGGGCTTCGATCGCCTTGGGAATATCCAGGACCGAGACCACGTCCCGTTCCGTCAGGTACCGCAGCGCATCAGACATGCGCGTCTCCTTGTTCGTCGGCGGCGGGCTCGTCCGCCACCGTGTTGACCAGCGTCCCTATGCCGGGAATCTCGACTTCCAGCGTGTCGCCGGCGCTCATGAAGCGTGGCGGCTTGCGGCTGGAGCCCACGCCTTCAGGCGTGCCGGTAGCGATCACGTCGCCCGGCGACAGGCGGGTGAAGCTGCTGATGTAGGCGATCAGCTCGGGGATGGGGAAGATCAGGTCGGACACCTGGCCGTGCTGCATGACCTCGCCATTGAGGCGGGAAATGACTTCCAGGCCGGCCGGGTCGCCGATCTCGTCGGCGGTGACCAGGCAGGGACCCAGCGCGCCGCTGCGCTCGAAATTCTTGCCCGGCGTCACCTGCGCGTTGTGCTTCTGGAAATCGCGCACGGAGTTCTCGGCCATGCAGGTGTAGCCAGCCACGTGCGCCAGGGCGTCCTTGGCGGAGATATGGCGGCCGCCTTTGCCGATCACCACGGCCAGTTCGGCCTCGTAATCGAAGCGATCGGAGGCTTGCGGCTTCCACACCGCCTCGCCGTGGCCGACGAAGCTGTCTGCAAAGCGCGCGAACAGCGAGGGGTGCGCCGGTAGTTCGCGTCCGGCCTCGGCCACATGGCGGCCGTAGTTCAGGCCCACGCAGAGAATCTTGCGCGGCGCCACGACCGGCGGCAGCAGGCGCAGCCCGGCCAAGGGCATACAGGGCTGGCCGGCCGTCTCCGCGGCGCGCGCAATCTGTTCCACCCCTGCCTCCAGCGCCGCGACCATGTCGGGCCAGACCTGGGTCAACGCCACGACTTCGGCGCCGCGCACCACGCCCCAGGCGCTACGGCCTGCCTGAACGAAGCTGACGAGCTTCATGTTGTCTCCTGTGCTTGCGGCGGCTTATGGCATGCATTGACGGATTTCTTTGCATGCATTTGTCGCCTTAACCGCACTTGAATCGCTGTTTTTCCGAATTATTGCATGCAATTTTGATAAATCGCAAGGTCATAAAGGTTTTTTTCTTGACTATTGCATGCAATTTTGACGGTACACTGAAAGCCCTCACAGACCGGAACCAGCCCCCTCCTCTCTATGGCCGCACAAATCGATAAAGTCATTTCCGAACTCCGGGACATGGTGCTTTCGGGCGTCCTGCAACCCGGAGAACGCGTGGTCGAGTTGCAGTTTTCAGCGCGCCTGGGCGTGTCGCGCACCCCGTTGCGCATTGCCCTGACCGAGCTGGAAAAAGAGGGCCTGCTGGAACGGCTGCCTTCGCGCGGTTTCCGGGTACGGGCGTTTACGGTGGATGAAATCGGCGACGCGGTGGACGTGCGCGGCGTGCTCGAGGGCATGGCCGCCCGCCTGCTGGCCGAGCGCGGCGCCTCGCAGGACGTGCTGGACCGCCTGTCGCAAGCGGTGGAAGAAGGACGCGCGCTGCTGGCGCCCGCCCGCCGCGATCCCAATACCACGGTGGATGCGCGCGCCTGGGGGCAGATCAATCGGCGCTTTCACGAGATCCTGTGCGAAGCCGCGGGCAACCGCGCGCTCCTGTCGGCGCTGGAACACAACAACAAGACGCCCCTGGCCGGCCCGGCCGCGCTGACCCTGCCGTCCACGCCGTCGTTGCTTGAAACGCCCTTCGTGCTGCGCGCGCAGGCGGACCACGAAGACCTGCTGCGCGCCATCACGCGCCGCGAGGCCGTGCGCGCCGAAAACCTGATGCGCGAACACGCCTACCGCAGCCGCGAAAACAAGCGCGTGCTGCTGGAATCGCTGCGCGGCGCCCTGCCCGCGCAGCCCGGACTGTCGGACGTCAGCGCATAAACAGGACCCTACGGCATGCAATCCATTCCTGACCTTTCCACCCAGGCGCTGATCTCGCGCGACCTGGTCGCCGCCCTGCGCCGCGACGCGCCGCTGGTGCAGTGCCTGACCAATTTCGTTTCCATGAACACCGCGGCCAACGTGCTGCTGGCCATGGGCGCCTCGCCCGCCATGGTGCACGCGCAAGAAGAAGCGCCCGAGTTCGCGCGCGTCTGCGGCGCGGTCGTGATCAACATCGGCACCCTGTCCTCGCCCTGGCTGGACAGCATGCTGCTGACCGCCGCCTCGGCCAACGAAGCCGGCATACCTTGGGTGCTGGATCCGGTGGCGCACCACGCCACCGCATTCCGCCGCGACGCTGTGCAGCGCCTGCTGGACTTGCGGCCCGCTATCATTCGCGGCAATGCCTCGGAGATCATCGCGCTGGCCGGCGGCCAAAGCGCCAGCAAGGGCGTGGACTCGCGCGACGCGGTCTCGCAGGCGGAGCAGTCCGCGCATGCCATCGCCGCCCACCGCGGAACCGTTGTGGCAGTGACGGGCGAGACCGACTACGTCACGGACGGCACGCGCGCCGTCCGCATCGTGGGCGGCTCGCCCTTGATGCCGCGCGTCACAGCCACCGGCTGCGCGCTGACGGCGGTCGTAGGCGCCTGCGCCGCAGTATCCAGGAATGACCCGTTTTCCGCGGCCGTCGCCGCCCTGTCGTGCTTCGCCATCGCGGGGCGGCGCGCCGGCGCACAGGCGGAAGGACCCGGATCTTTCGCGTGGCGCTTCCTGGATGCGCTGGCGGCTTTGGATGCGGACGACCTCGGCGGCGAATCGCCGCTGCGCTAGGCGGGACACCGCGGCATCCGCTCATGTCACGGGCGGGTCACACACTGTCCCCAGAATTTCTTTCCTTCAAACCCGGAGGAAAGACGGTGAAGCCGAATCTAGGAAAGATCCTTGCGATGTCCGCCAGCGCCGCGCTGCTGGCGGGCCTGGCCGCCTGTGGCGGCGATGATGACGACGATGACGCGCCGCAGACGCCGCCGCAGGCGAGCGTGCCCCAGGGTTCCACGCTGGACGTGGCCATCCTCGGCACCACCGACCTGCATGCCAACGTGCTGGGCTACGACTACTACAAGCTGGCCGAGGACAAAAGCTACGGCGTGGACCGCACGGCCACGCTGATCGCCAATGCCCGCAAAGAGAACGCCAACACCCTGCTGTTCGACAACGGCGACACCATCCAGGGCACGGCCCTGTCCGATTACCAGGCGCTGGTGGCGCCGGTGCAATGCAGCGACATGCTGGCGATTTACAAGCAGATGAAGCTGCTGGCCTATGACGCGGCCACGCTGGGCAACCACGAGTTCAACTACGGCCTGCCCTTCCTGTCGCAAGTCACGAATACGGACTTCGGGCTGGCCGGCATCGGCAAGGGCACGGCGCAGACCAATTCCGCCGGCGCCAAGGACTGCGCGGCGCCGGGCTTTCCCTTCGTCTCCGCCAACGTGGTGTCCGCCGCCAGCAAACAGCCCATCTTCAAGCCCTGGGTCCTGCTGAACAAGACCTTCAAGGCCACCGACCCCAACGGCAAGCAGATCGAGGTCGCGCTGAAAGTCGGCGTGATCGGCTTTGCGCCCCCGCCCATCCTGCAATGGGACAAGGCCAATCTGGAAGGCCACGTGGAAGTCGCCGGCTGGAAGGAATCGGCGCAGCGCTACGTGCCGGAAATGCGCGCGGCCGGCGCGGACCTGGTGGTGGCATTGGCGCATGGCGGCATCGACATGCTCACCGAGTACAGCCCGGCCATGGAGAACGGCGCCGGCTACCTGAGCCAGGTGGCCGGTATCGATGCGTTGATCACCGGCCACCAGCACCTGCTGTTCCCCGACACCAATGCCAAGTCGCAATTCGCGGGCCAGCCCGGCATAAATCTGGAGAAAGGCCTGATCAACGGCGTGCCGGCGGTGCAGGCCGGCCAATGGGGCAACAACCTCGGCCAGATCACGCTCAAGCTTGCCTATGACAAAGGCTGGCAGGTGCAGAAGGACGCCACGCGCGTGCAGCGCATCTCCACGCGCCTGACCGCGCAGAACGGCGCCACGCCCGCGACCTACGTCGAACCCGATGCCGCCGTGCAACAGCTGGTGCAGGCTGAACACGCCGCCACCATTTCCTATGTCAAAACGCCCATCGGCCAAAGCCGGTTCGACATGGCGACCTATTACGCGCTGGCGGGCGACGTGTCGGCGCTGCAGATCGTCAACATGGCGCAGATCGATTATCTGACGGACTACATCGCCAAGAACAAGCCGTCATACGCCGCCCTGCCCATCCTGTCGGCGGCTGCGCCCTTCAAGGGCGGACGCAACGGTCCGGGCGACTTCACCTACGTAAAGCAGGGCAACATCGCCATCAATAACGCCGCCGATCTCTACCTGTACCCGAACACCTTGCAAGTGGTGCGGGTCAGCGGCGACATCGTGCGCCAGTGGCTGGAGAAGACTGCCGAGCAGTTCAGGCAGATCGACCCGGGCCAGGTCGCGCCGCAGGACCTGATCGACACGGGCTTCCCGACCTTCAACTTCGACGTGCTGTATGCCGCGGGCAATGCCCTGCGGTATGAAATCGACGTCACCCGCCCCAAGGGCTCGCGCATCACGAAGTTGACGTACCAGGGCGCGCCGCTAGACCCCGCCGCGCAGTTCCTGGTGGTCACGAACAACTACCGCGCCAGCGGCGGCGGCGACTTCCCCGGCCTGGCCGGCGGCAAGGGAGACATCGTGCTGCAAGCCCCGGACGCCAGCCGCGACGTGCTGATCAGCTACATCAGGAAGCACCCGGACCTGGATCTGGCGACCTACGGCCTGGACCGCAGCTGGCGCTTTGCGCGGGTGGGCGCCCTGGCCGGCCCGGTGGTGTTTTCGTCGGTGCCGGGCACCCTGGCCATGGCCGCGGCGCATGGCGTGGACAACGTCACGGTGCACGACGCCACGCCCGACTCCGTGACCCAGTTGTCGCGCTACGCGGTGGACCTCAGCCGCTAAGGCTGGCGGTAGTAGACGCAGATGCGCCGGCCGCCGATCTCGTGCACCTCGATCGGCAGCTCGTAAAGTTCGCTCAGGACCTCCGGCCGGACCAGTTCGGCCGGAGTCCCCTGATGCGCGATGCGCCCCGCCCGCATCGCCACGATGCGGTCCGCGTATGTGGACGCGAAGTTGATGTCGTGCAGCACCAGCACCACCGTCTTGCCCAGCTCGTCCGCCGCGCGCCGCAAGGTGCCCATCATGGCGACGGCGTGCTTCATGTCCAGGCTGTTCAGGGGTTCGTCCAGCAGGACGTAGCGCGTGTCCTGGCACAGCACCATCGCCACGAAGGCGCGCTGGCGCTGCCCGCCCGACATCTCGTCCAGGTAGCGGTCGGCCAGCGGCTCCAGGTTCAGGTAGGCGATGGCGCGGTCGATGTGGGCCTTGTCGTCCAGCGTCAGGCGGCCGCCCGTGTGCGGATAGCGGCCGAACGCGACCAGGTCCCTCGCCGTCAGCCGCAGCGGCAAGTGATTATCCTGCCGCAGGATGGCCAGGCGGCGGGCCAGTTCGCGGCTGTCGGCCCGGGTCACGTCCAGCCCCTCGACCAGCACGCGGCCCGCCGACATCGGCAGCAGCCGGCTGACCATGGACAGCAGCGTGGACTTGCCCGCGCCATTGGGACCGATGATGGCCGTCACGCCCCCCGCGGGCAGCGACAGGCTGACGTCGTCGACCACCACGCTGTCGCCGTACTGCTTGCTGACTTGCTGGATCTCTATCATCGGCGCCCCCTGCGCAGGATCAGGACGAGGAACATCAGCCCGCCCAGGAATTCGATCACCACGCTGACGGTGGTATTCAGGCCCAGCACGCGTTCAAGCAGCGTCTGGCCGCCCACCAGGAAGATCACGCTCAGCAGCACGGCCGCTGGAACCGTGTGGCGGTGCCGGTCGGACCCCATGGCCTGATAGGCCAGGTTGCTGACCAGCAGGCCGAAAAATGTCACCGGCCCCACCAGCGCGGTGGACACCGACACCAGCACCGCGATGGCGGCCAGCGTCAGCATCAGCGTGCGGCGATAGTCCACGCCCAGGTTCACCGCAATGTCGCGGCCCAGCGCCAGCACGTCGTAGCGCCGCCGCATGCGCCACACCAGCAGCGACGCCGCGCACACCGCGGCCAGCGCGATCGGCAGCAAACCCACGCGCACGGTATTGAAGCTGGCGAACATGCGGTCCTGCAACACCAGGAATTCATTGGGGTCGATCAGCCGCACCACGAAGTTGGACAGGCTGCGAAACAACAGGCCGAAGATGATGCCCACCAGCATCATCAGGTGCAGGCTGCGCACCGCGTCCGAAAACAGCCAGCGGAACAGCAGGCAGGCGAACGCCGTCATGGCGCCGACCTCCAGCAGGAAGGCGGCCACCGGATGGCTGGCGGCCGTGGCCGCCTGGCCGAAGCCGAACACCACCACGGCCTGTATCAGCAGGTACAGGGCGTCAAAGCCCATGATGGCCGGCGTCAGGATGCGGTTGTGGGTGATCGTCTGGAACAGCACCGACGACACCGCCACGGCATAGGCCACCAGCAGCATCGCCGCCAGCTTGGCGCCGCGGAACGGAATCACGAAGGACCACTGGCCGTTGGCGCCCAGCGTCATGAAGGCGATGGCGCAGATCAGCGCAAGAGCGCCCAGCAGCCACAGACGCCAGGTTTGCGGCGCACGGACCGGCGCCGGCGCGGAGATGGCGAGTTCAGCCAAGCCGGTTCCTCCGCGTGCGCAACAGCCACAGGAACAGGATGCTGCCCAGCACGCCGACCACCGTGCCGATGGGAATCTCGTAGGGATGGATCACCAGCCTGCCGATGACGTCGCAGGCCAGCACGAACACGCCGCCCAGCACCGCCACCCAGGGAATGGAGCGACGCATGTTGTCGCCCAGCACCAGGCTGACGGCGTTGGGCACGATCAGGCCCAGAAAGGGTATGCCGCCCGCCGTCACCACCACCACGGCCGAAATCGCCGACACGATCAGCAGTCCGGCCAGCGTCAGCCGCGCATGGTTCAAGCCCAGGTTGGCGGCGAACTCGCGGCCCATGCCGGCCACGGTGTAGCGATCGGCCGCCGCGTAAGCCGCGCAGGCCAGGCCGAAGCCTATCCATAGCAGTTCATAACGTCCCCGCAGCACGCCGGAAAAATCGCCCGTGGTCCAGGCGTGCAGCGACTGCAGCAGGTCGTAGCGGTAGGCGACGAAGGTGGTGGCGGCGTGGATCACCCCGCCCAGGATCAGGCCGATCAGCGGCACGATGAAGGGCGTGCGCAGCGGCACGCGCTTGAGCAGCGCCAGGAACAGCAGGGTGCCCGCCAGCGCAAAGCCCGTGGCCGTCAGCATCTTGCCGATCACGGGCGTATCCGGCGCCAGCAGCGTGACCACGAGTATGCCCAGTGTGGCGGACTCCACGGTGCCGGCCGTGGTGGGTTCGACGTAGCGGTTGCGCACCAGCATCTGCATGATGAGCCCCGCCACCGCCAGCGACATGCCGGCCAGCAGCAAGGCCAGCGTGCGGGGAATGCGGCTGACCATCAGCAGGCGCCAGGCGCGCTCGGCCTCGTCGCCATTGCCCCACAGCGCGGACAGGCTGAGCTGCCCCGCGCCCAGGCTGACGCTGGCCGCGCACAGGGCCAGCAGCAAGCCCACTGCCGCCGCCAGCCCGCCCCAACCGCCTATCGACTGCCGCCAACTCACCCGCGATTACTCCCGCCGCTCACGCATCAGGCTTTACTTGCCCGCGGCCAGCGCGGCCGCGATCTCGTCCACGTTCTGCTGCATGGCGGTCAGGCCCGCGCTGCCCAGCAGGTACCAGTTGTAGCCGTTCAGGTAAACCACGCGCTTGTTCTTCCAGGCCTTGGTCGGACGCACCAGCTCGTTGTCCAGCATGCGCTGGGCCGACACGCCTTCACGGCCGATGGCGGCGTCGCGGTCGATCACGAACAGCCAGTCGGGGTCGGTCTGGGCGATGAACTCGAACGAGATCGCCTGGCCGTGGTTCGACACGCTCAGCCCCGTCGTCGCCGGCTTGATGCCGAAGGCGTCGTGGATCACGCCGAAGCGCGAACCCGGACCGTAGGCGCTCATCTTGCCGCCAGTGGTCAGCACGATCAGCGCGGTGCCGGCGTTGGCCGCCTTGCCGTTCAGGTCCGCGATCGAAGCGCGCAGGGCGTCGAGCTTGGTCTTGGCGACATCCTGCTTGCCGTAGATGGCGGCCAGCGTTTCGGTGTTGCGCGTCACGCTGCCGACCAGGTCCTTCGCATTGACCGTCAGGTCCACGGTGGGCGCCAGTTTGGCGAGCTCGTCGTACTTTGGCGCGGAGCGGCCCGCGACGAAGATGAGTTGCGGCGCGGCGGCGTGGATCACCTCGTAGTTGGGCTCGAACATCGACCCCACCTTCAGGTAGCGCTGATCGGCATACTGGCTGAGCTGCGGCGGCCACTTGGCCACCGTCGGCACGCCCGCCACGTTTACGTCCAGCGCATGCAGGGTGTCCAGCACGGCCAGGTCCATCACCACTGTCTTCGCCGGGTTGGCCGGCACGGCGGTTTCGCCGCGCGCGTGCTTCACCGGCACCGTCGCCTGCGCGGCGCATACCGCCGTGGCGGCGCCCAGGACCAGCGCGGCCCCGGCCTGCATCGCCCAACGCCGGACGCGGCCTGCCTGCATTTGCTTCTTCATGCGTACCTCTTCATGTTGCGGGCGCCAGGCGCCCTTTCAAACTCAGAACTTGACGCCCACGCCCAGCCAGTAGCGGCGGCCGTCCTCGACGTAACCGTAGTCGTCGTACGTGACCTGCTTGTCGAACAGGTTGTAGATGCCGGCGTACACCGCCACCGTCTTGTTCACCTGGTACGAACCGCCCAGGTCCACGAACGTGTAGGAAGGCGCGACCACCGACGAGGACGAGGGGCCGGTGATGGGCTGGCTTTCCTTGCCGCGGTAGTTCAGGCGCGCCCATGCCTGCAGCGCGTCCGAGGCCTGCCAGTTCACCGTGGTGGTGAACAGGTGCTTGGGCAGCTGGTTCAGCGGCTGGCCCTTGTACTGGCCCGACTTCTGCTCCGACTTGGTGAAGGTGTAGCTGCTGGTCAGGGACCAGTCGCGCGACAGCGGCAGCTTCAGGTTGGCTTCCACGCCGCGCGAATTGGCCTTGTCCACGTTCATGTAGGTGGTCGGGTCCGAACCGAACTGGTTCGGGCCGTCCGTGCACTGGGTCGCCGGGCAAGCCACGCGGGTGATCTTGTCCTTGAAGTCGTTGTTGAAGATCGTCAGGCCGGCGTTGAAGCCTTCGCCGTCGTCATACAGGATGCCGATTTCCTCGGTCACCGACTTCTCGGGCGTCAGGTCCGGGTTGCCGTACATATTGCCGCCGCGGCTGACCTGGCCCCAGCCCGCCACCGTCTGGCGCAGGTCGGGCGCGCGGAAACCGGTGGACACGCCGCCCTTCAGGGTCCAGCGGTCGGCCATGTGCCAGACGCCGTACAGGCGCGGGCTGAAGTGCGTGCCGAAGTTCTCGTCTTCGTCCATGCGCAGGCCGGTGGTGACGGCGAAGGTCTCGGTCAGGCGCCATTCGTCTTCGGCGAACAAGGCCCACTGGTAGCGGTCCACCTTGCTGGGGCCGTTGGCCAGCTGGTTGCCGGTCTGGTCATTCAGGCGCTGGCTCAGGTAGCTGCCGCCCAGGGTCAGCATGTGCGAACCCAGGGGCAAGGTCCAGCTCGTCTGGATGTCCAGGTTCTTGATCTTCATCTGGCGCGAGCGGTTGTCGAACTCTTCCTGCTGCACATAGCTGTCCGACACGCCCCAGCCCCAGCGTCCGGTATGCGACAGCGCCCACTTGTTGCTGCGGTAGTCGGTATCGGACGAGGCCGGGCAACCATTGCGCCCGCAAGCCTGGCCGGGCGGCAGCGGCTCGACCGTCTTGCCCAGCGTTTCGTGCAGCTTCTGGCGCATGGTGGTCGCTTCCAGCACGATGTCGTGGTCGCGGTTGGGCGTCAGCGCCAGCTTGGCCGTGACGCTTTCCGAGTTGCGCTTGCGGAAGCCGTCGACGATGTCGTCTTCGTCGCGCTGCGTGGCCTGGCCGTAGATCTGCAGGCCCAGCAGGTCCGTCTTGATCGGGCCGGACAGGTAGAAGTTGCCCTGGTAGATGTCGCCCGACTTGTTGCTTTCCTGGATGGTGGTGTCCAGGCGGATCTCGCCGCCCCACTCCGAAGGCACCTTGCGCGTGATGATGTTGATCACCCCGCCCATGGCGTCCGAGCCGTACAGCGAGGACATGGGGCCGCGCACCACCTCGATGCGCTCGATGGCGGAAAGCGGCGGGGTCCAGCCGCCTTCGACGCCCGTGGAGTCCGAGTTGGTGCGGGTCTCGCGCGAGTTCTGGCGCTTGCCGTCGATCAGGATCAGCGTGTACTTGGGGCCCATGCCACGCAGGCTGATGTCCTGGCGATCGCCGCCGCCGGTGACGATCACGCCTGGCACGTCCACCAGCGCGTCGTTGATGTCGCGGTAGAACTTCTTGTCCAGGTCCTCGCGGGTGATCACGCTGATCGATGCCGGCGCATCCTGGATCTGCTGTTCATAACCCGAGGCCGTCACCACCACGGTATCCAGCGTCTTTGCGGTGTCGGCGCTCTGCGCCCACGCGGGCTGCGCCACGCCGAAACCCGCTGCGCACAGGGCTGCCGCCAACTGCGTGCGCGAACCCGGACCGCGCCGGCCGGCGACCAATTCTTTGCTGCTCATGATTCCAGTTTCTCCCGTCCCAGGCCCGCGCCCCACCCCGCGTGCGGCGTCCGTCCTGCCCCGTATTTATTAATGAAAACCATTCTCATATTAGAATTGGACCTGCCGGGAGCCAGCAACACGCTTTCCGCAACTTTTATCTTCTTTGAACTTCTTGACACTCCGGCCCGCGGCCATAAGCCAAACTGCCGGATGCAGAACCGACGACACGCATGCCTTTTTCCCACGCACCGGCGACTCGCCGCATCCTGCTGATTGACGACGATGTCGAGCTTGCGCAGATGCTGCGCGAGTACCTGGAACCCGGTCACTGCCAGCTCACCCTGGCGCATAGCGGCACGCAGGGCCTGGCCCTGTTGGCTCAGGACGACTACGACCTGGTGCTGCTGGACCTGATGCTGCCCGACGGCAACGGGCTGGATCTGCTGAAGCAATACCGCCAGCGCTCGCGCCGGCCGGTCATCATGTTCACCGCCCACGGCGGCGAGACGGACCGCGTGCTGGGCCTGGAGTTCGGCGCCGACGATTACCTGGCCAAGCCCTTCAGTCCGCGCGAACTCAAGGCCCGCATCACGGCCGTGCTGCGCCGTTTCGAGGAAGTGCCGGACACGGTCCGCCCCGCCCTGGCGCTGGGCGCAGTGTCGCTGGACGCCGCCACCGGCGTGCTGCGGATGGGCGATAGCGAAATCCCGCTGACCGGCGCCGAACAGCGCATCCTGGAAATCCTCATGCGCACGCCCGGCCAAGTGGTCGCGCGCGACCAGATCGGCCTGTACGCGCTGGGCCGCAAGCCGGACCGCTACGACCGCAGCATCGACACCCACATCAGCTCGCTGCGCAAGAAGCTGCGCAGCGACGGCGGCGCCGAGACCTTGGCGATCCGCAACCTGCGCGGCCTGGGTTACGTGCTGGCGGGCGCTGACTGATGGCCTGGCTGCCCACCCGCTCGCTATTCGGACGCGCCTTCCTGACCTTCTGGGGTGCGATGGCCGTCATCCTGGTCTGCGGCATGGTGCTGACGGCCGCGGTCGCCTGGTACCGCTTCAATTCCCTGGATGGCCTGAATCCCGGCAATCTCACGCGCGATGCTGCGCAGATCGCCCGCAGCGAGGGCGTGGATGGCCTGGAACGCTGGGTCGAAGCCATGGACCGGCGCTACTCGGCGCTGAAGATCTACGTCATGGACGCCCAGGACAAGGACATCCTGGGCCGGCGGCTGCCCGCCCGCATGGAAGACTGGCTGAGCGATTTCCGCGCCGGGCCGGACCGTTCGCCGAAAGCCGACTACCTTCCCGCCGACCCCACCGGCGAGCGCGTTTCCTGGTGGGAACCGCAAAAGCTGGTCTTGCCCGATGGTTCGCAACTGCTGCTGCTGTTCCTGCCGTTCGATTCATCGCATTGGGAAGTGCTGGCCCTGTCGCCCGTGGCGCTGGCCCTGGTGCTGTTCGCGCTGGCGGTGACCGCACCGTTCTGCTGGGCCCTGAGCCGCCACGTGACGGCGCCCTTGGCGCAGTTGCGCCAGACCACGCATGCCCTGTCCGCGGGGCGGCTGGATGCGCACACGCCCGCCAAGCTGGCCCGCCGCAAGGACGAACTGGGCCAGCTTGCGCGCGACTTCGACGCCATGGCCGACCGGCTGAAGGCGCTGGTCGACACGCGCGAACAACTGCTGCACAACATCGCACACGAACTGCGTTCGCCGCTTGCACGGCTGCGGCTGGCGGCGGAGCTCGCGCGGCGCAAGGACGAGCGCCAGGATCTGCAGCTGGACCGCATCGAACTCGAATGCGAACGCCTGGACGCGCTGGTCGGCAACACCTTGCGGCTGGCGCGCCTGGGCGCCCTGCCCGTGCCTACTGACACCCTGGACCTGGCCGAACTCGTGTCGGACGTCGTCGAGGATGCACGCTTTGAGGCTGGCGGCCGGCAGATCCGCATAGAGTGGAGCCAACATGCGCCCGTGCCCCTGGTCGGCGACCGTTGCAGCCTGGCCAGCGCCATCGAGAACGTACTGCGCAACGCCCTGCGCTTTGCGCCCGCGCACAGCGCGATCCGCGTGCGCCTGCTGTCGAACGCGCACGAAGCCTGCCTGGAGATCGAGGATCATGGGCCCGGCGTGGCCGCCGAAGAGCTGCAATCGCTGTTCGAGCCCTTCTATCGCACCGCCTCGGGCGCGCGCAAGCCGGGCAGCGGCGCCGGACTGGGCCTGTCGATTGCCCAGGCCGCCGTGGCCGCGCACAAGGGCAGGATGTCGGCCCGCAATATTTCGCCACAGGGGCTGAGCGTGCGGCTGGAACTGCCGCGCCTGAACGGCTGAAGCCAGGGTCGATCAGTCGGCGTCGGCCAGGATCGCGGCCGGCAGCCGCGGCAATACACGCATGGCGTTGGCGGTGGTGGCATGGGCCACCTGCGCCGGCGTGATGCCACGCAATTCCGCCAACGTGGCCGCGATGCGGACCAGTTCGGCAGGCGCATTGCGCCGCTGCGGCGGATGCAGCCAGGCCGGAGGGATGTCCGGCGCATCGGTTTCCAGCACCAGGTGCGCCAGGTCCACGTCCACCGCATGGCGGCGTATCTGCAAGGCGCGCTCATAGGTCATGGCGCCGCCCAGGCCCAGCGCGAATCCCTGGTCTATGAATGCCTGCGCCTGCTGCGCGCTGCCGTTGAAGGCGTGCGCAATGCCGCCGATGCGCGGATGGCGGCGCAGGTACTTCAAGAGGATGTCCTGCGACTTGCGCACGTGCAGCAGCACCGGCAGGCCGAACTCGGCAGCCAGCGCCAGTTGCGCGGCGTAGAAGCGCTCCTGGCGCTCGCGCGGTTCGCCGGAGGCTATTTCGGGAACGAAGAAATCCAGGCCGATCTCGCCGATGGCGACGAAGCGAGGATCGCCCAGCGCATCCTTGACGGCAGCGCGCAGCGCTTCCAGATCGGCGTCGCTGGCGCGCTGGACGTATAGCGGATGGATGCCCAGCGCATAGGCGCCGCCGGCCGTCTTGCCGGCCAGCTCGCGCACCGCGGAAAAATTGGCGCGTTCGACCGCTGGAATCACAATGGACTGCACGCCTGCCTGGCAGGCGCCGTCGGCGACTTGCTCGCGGTCGGCGTCGAACTCGGCGGCATCCAGGTGGCAATGGGTATCGATCAGCATGGGCGCGACCTCCTTGCCCGGATTATCCCCCCGGCGCGCCTTAACCCGAAACCAGGCGGCCGTTTTCCATGAGCAGCTGGCGGTCGGCGCGGGCGGCCAGTTCCGGGTCGTGCGTGACGATGGCGAACGCCGTGCCGGACTCCTGGTTCACCCGCGTCAGCAGTTCGAACATATTGTGCGCCGTGTGGCGGTCCAGGTTGCCGGTGGGCTCGTCGGCCAGCACGCAGACGGGCCGCGTAACCAGGGCGCGCGCCAGCGCCACGCGCTGCCGTTCGCCGCCGGACAGCTGGCCCGGGAAGTGACCTTCGCGCGCGGCCAGGCCCACCATGCCCAGGACCTCGTGCGCGGCTTGCCGCGCCTTGTCGCGGTTCTCGCGGCGCACGATCAGCGGCATCGCCACGTTGTCCAGCGCCGAGAACTCCGGCAGCAGGTGGTGGAACTGGTAGACGAAACCCAGGCTGCGGTTGCGCACGGCGCTCTTGCGAGCCTCGGACAGCCCGACGGCAAGCTGGCCGTCCACCGACACCGAGCCGCTGGTGGGCACGTCCAGCAGGCCCAGGATATGCAGCAGCGTGCTCTTGCCGGAGCCGGAGGCGCCGACGATGGCGACCATTTCGCCGCGCGCCACGGTCAGGCTGACGTTGCTCAGCACTTCGATGCGCGCAGGGCCTTCGTCGTAGACCTTGACGATGTTGTCGGCCTGCAGCGCGGGAGTCAGCATGTCAGTCATGGCGCAGCACCTGTGCGGGTTGCAGGCGCGAGGCGCGCCAGCTGGGGTACAGGGTCGCCAGCAGCGACAGCACCAGGGAGGTCACGCCGATGGTGACGATGTCGCCCATCTGCGGATCCGACGGCAAGGCGCTGATGAAATAGATTTCGCGCGGCAGGAAATGCACGCCCAGCAGACCTTCGATGAACGGCACGATCACGTCCACGTTATAGGCAATGAGGATGCCGCCCGCGACCCCCAGCAGCGTGCCGATCACGCCGATCAGCGCCCCTTGCACCAGGAAGATGCGGGCGATTTCTCGCGGTCCCGCGCCCAGCGTGCGCAGGATGGCGATGTCGGACTGCTTGTCCTTCACGGCCATGACCAGGGACGACAGCAGGTTGAACGCGGCCACGGCCACGATCAGCGCCAGGATCAGGAACATCATGCGCTTTTCGGTCTTCACCGCCGCGAACCAGGTGCGGTTGTTGCGCGACCAGTCGCTGGCCATCATGTAGGGCGGCAGCACCTTCTGCAATTCGGCCGCCACTTCCGGCGCGCGCTGCATGTCGGCGATGCGCAGGCGCACGCCGGCGGTGCCGCTGTCGCGGAACACGCGGGCGGCGTCCTCGTCGTCGACGAAGGCCAGCGAAGAATCGTATTCGTAGTGGCCGGACGAGAACACGCCCACCACGGTGAACTGGCGCATGCGCGGCGTGAAGCCCGCCGGGCTGATCGAGCCTTGCGGCGCCATCATCAGGAGCGTGTCGCCCAGCTTGACGCCCATGCCGTCGGCCAGTTCATTGCCCAGCACCACGCCGAAGCTGCCAGGCTTGAGGTCGGCGAGCTTGCCCGACACCATCTGGCGCGGCAGGTCCGACACATTGCCTTCGGTCTGCGGATCGATGCCGCGCACCTGCACGCCGCGCAAGGCCTGCCCGCGCACCAGCATGCCCTGCGCCGCCACGAACGGAGCGCCGGCCTTGACGGCGGGATTCTTCTCGGCGGCGGAAGCGAACTCCTGCCATCTCTCCAGCACCCGCTCCGGCGCCGCGCCGGGGATGTAGAGTTCGATGTGCGGCAGCACCGACAGCATGCGGTCGCGCACTTCCTTCTGGAAGCCGTTCATCACGGACAGCACGACGATCAGGGCGGCAACGCCCAGCGCAATGCCCGCCATGGAACTGGCGGCGATGAAGGAGATGAAGCGATCGCGGCGGCCGCGTCGCTGGCGGATTCGGGCCAACCCGGCATAGCGGGCGCCTATCCATAGTTCGTAGGGTATTTTCAGCACGAGCGCATTATGGCATTAACCGCCTGGATTCCGCCCCGCGGATGTGCGGTTCCGAGACCAGGCGTTTCAAGCTATGGCAGTGGCGGACGCCGCTTAGTTCCCGCGGCCCGCGCGGACTACAATCGCGCCCATGCTGATCGTCATTCCGGGCGCCCTGCCCGCCCTTCCCGTCGCCGCCGAACTGGCCAAGCTCTTGCCCGAACGCGCGCCCACGCTGCACGGCTGGCTCCAGGCCGGCGCCGCCCGGCCCCAGGCCCATGACGTGCGCGCGCAAGGCTGTACGCCCTACGAAGCCTGGCAGTTGGCCCGCGCCGGCTACGTCCCCGAAGCGGGCCTGCCGCCCGGCGCCGGACTGGGTCCGCTGCTGGCCGGCACCCAAACCGGCGGCGATGGCCCCGTCTGGCTGGCCGAACTGGTCCACCTGGCGCTGGGCACGGACCAGGCCGCCTTGCTGGACCCCGGCCTGATGGAACTGCGCGCCGAGGAAACGGCTGCTCTGCTGGAGACCGCCCGCCCCCTGTTCGAAGACACGGGCTTCGAGGTCCAAGCGCTCTCGCCCGAACGCTGGCGCCTGCGCCTGCCGGAGGGCCTGCGGCCGCAGACCGCCAGCCCGCTGGCCGTGGCCGGACAGCGCCTGAACGACTGGTGGCGCCAGGACGCGGAAGCGCGCCCGTGGCGCCGGCTGCTCAATGAAATACAGATGGCCTGGCACGAACACCCGGTCAACGACGCCCGCGCGGCGCGCGGCCTGCCTCCGGTCAATGCGCTGTGGCTGTATGGCGGCGGCAAACCTTGGACGCAGTCCCAGCCGGCCCCGGCGCAGGTTTACAGCAACCTGGACGCCCCCCAGCGGGCCGGCGACTGGGCCGCCTGGCTGGACGCCCTGGCCGCGCTGGACGCACAGCATCTGCGCCCGCTGGCCGGCAAGCAAGGCCTGCCGGCCGCGCCCGCCGAACTGCTGCTGCTGGGCGACGACCGCAAGGTCGCCCTCACCCTGAAACCGCGCGGGGGCCTGCTCGGCTTGCTGCCCGCGCCCAAGAAAAACTGGAGCGCCTGGTGGTCTCACCCCGCTTAACCGTCCGCACGCCCGACCTGCAAGCCTGCCGCATCCTGGAAGCCTCGGGCATCCACCCGCTGCTGGCCCGTCTGTGGGCCGCCCGCGGCGTCACCCATCCCGATCAGACCCAGCTCGCCTGGAAGTCGCTGCTGCCGCCCAACGGCCTGACGCATTCGGACCACGCCGCCGGCGTGCTGGCCGACGCCATCCAGACAGGCAAGAAGCTGCTGATCGTGGCCGACTACGATTGCGACGGCGCCACCGCCTGCGCGGTCGGACTGCGCGCGCTGTCCGCCATGGGCGCCGACGTGGACTTCCTGGTGCCCAACCGCTTCGAAACCGGGTACGGCCTGTCGCCGGCCGTGGTCGAGCTGGCGGTCCGGCACCGCGCCGGCAAGCCCGACATCATCATCACCGTGGACAACGGCATCGCCAGCGTGGACGGCGTGGCCGCGGCCAATGAGGCCGGCATCGGCGTGGTGATCACCGACCACCACTTGCCGGGCGACACGCTGCCGGCGGCCCTGGCCATCGTCAACCCGAACCAGCCGGGCTGCGGCTTTCCGTCCAAGAACCTGGCGGGCGTGGGCGTCATTTTCTACATGATGCTGGCGCTGCGCGCCGAGCTGCGCCGCCGCGGCGTCTACGCGGCCGATGGCGGCCCGCGCCTGGACGCGCTGTCCGACCTGGTGGCCCTGGGCACCGTGGCCGACGTGGTCAAGCTGGACGCGAACAACCGCCTGCTGGTCACCCAAGGGCTGCAACGCATGCGCGCAGGCCGCCTGCAACCCGGGCTGCGCGCGCTGTTCGCCGTGGCCGGACGCGAGCCGCGCGCAGCCAATGGCTTCGACCTGGGCTTTGCGCTCGGCCCGCGCATCAATGCGGCCGGCCGCCTGGCCGACATGAGCCTGGGCATCGCCTGCCTGACCACCGACGACGAGGCGCAGGCGCTGGAAATGGCCCGCGAGCTCGACAACATCAACCGCGAGCGCCGCACCATCGAAGCCGAAATGCGCGAACAGGCGCTGGCCGCCATGGAAGAGCCGAACGCTGCCGCCGGCGCTACGGTCTGCGTGTTCGACCCGGGCTGGCACCAAGGCGTTGTAGGCCTGGTGGCCTCGCGCCTGAAGGAAAAATTCTGGCGCCCCACGCTGGCCTTCGCGCCCGCCGGCGACGATGAAATCCGCGGCTCCGGCCGCTCCATTCCCGACGTGCACCTGCGCGACGCGCTGGACCTGGTGTCCAAGCGCCATCCCAACCTGATCCGCAAGTTCGGCGGCCACGCCATGGCGGCCGGCCTGACGCTGGGCCGCAACGACTTCGCGGCCTTCGCCCCCGCGTTCGACGCCGCCGTGCGCGAGCTGACGGGCCGCGACACCTTCGAGCCGGTGATCGAGACCGACGGCTCGCTGGACACCGGCTACGCCAACGCCGACGTGGCCGGCATGCTGCAGCAGCAGGTCTGGGGCGCCGGCTTCGCCGCGCCGCTGTTCCTGGACGAGTTCGTGGTGCGCAACCAGCGCCTGGTTGGGGAAAAGCACCTGAAACTATCGCTGGAGCGCGGCCACCAGCGCTTCGACGCGATCTGGTTCGGCCACGACCAGTCGCTGCCCGAACACATCCAGGCGGCATACCGGCTGGAGCAGAACGTGTGGAACGGGATGGTGTCGGTGCAGTTGGTGATCGAGCACGCGGGCTAACAAGGCCCGCCATGTAAGCGGGCCCGCCGCGACCCGCGTAGGGTTGCGCGCGCCGGGCGCCTGAACTCTCGTCTCAGGCCGCGCGCTCCCTCCTACTTGTTCACCAGCTTCGCCGGCTGCGCCAGGGCCACCAGCGCCCCCACCACCAGGCAGCCCGACAGCATGTAGAGGCCGGTATTGGTGGTGCCGGTCATGTCCTTCAGCCAACCCACCAGGTACGGGCTGACGAAACCCGCCAGATTACCCACCGAATTGATGAGCGCGATGCCGGCCGCGGCCGCCGTGCCGCCGAGCAAGGCGGTGGGCAGGCTCCAGAACAGCGGCAGCACCGTGCAGATGCCGATGTTCGCCACCGTCAGCGCAGCGATCGCCAGCACGGTATTGCCGCTCCAGACCGCCGACAACAGCAGGCCCAGCGCGCCAAACAGCGCGGGCAGCGCGACGTGCCAGCGGCGTTCGCGGTGGCGGTCCGAGTTGCGCGAAATCAGGATCATGCCGATCACGGCGAACAGGTTGGGAACCGCCGTCAGCAGACCGATGGCCAGCGGGCTCTGCACCCCTGTGCCCTTGATCAGGGTCGGCATCCAGAAGCCCACGCCGTAAAGCCCCATCACGAACGAGAAGTAGATCAGCGACATCGCCCAGACGCGCGGCTTGGCCAGCGCGGCGCGGATCGGCGGGTCTTCCTTCTGCTGTTCCTCGGCCGCGATATTGCGGATCAGCACCGCCTTTTCCGTGGCGGTCAGCCATTTGGCCTTATTGATGCGGTCATCCAGATAAATCAGCACCAGCACGCCGATCAGCACCGACGGTATGCCCTCCAGCAGGAACAGCCATTGCCAGCCCGACAGGCCATGGTCGCCATGGAACGTGCTCATGATCCAGCCGGAGATCGGCCCGCCGATCAGCCCGGACATGGGCACCGCGGTCATGAAGAAGGTCGTGATGCGGCCGCGCCGCGCCGCGGGGTACCAGTAGGTCAGGTACAGGATGATGCCCGGAAAGAATCCGGCCTCGGCCGCGCCCAGCAGGAAGCGCAGGATGTAGAACATGTGCACGCTGGTCACGAACATCATGCAGGCGGAGATGATCCCCCAGGTGATCATGATGCGCGCGATCCAGATCCGTGCCCCCACCTTGTGCAGGATGATGTTGCTGGGAATTTCGAAAATGAAGTAGCCGATGAAGAAGATGCCCGCGCCCAGCCCGTACACGGTCTCGCTGAACTGAAGCTCCTGCAGCATCTGCAGCTTGGCAAAACCCACGTTCACGCGGTCCAGGTAGGCCACGACGTAGCAAACCACCAGCAGCGGCACCAGCCGCCAGCCTACCTTGCGGTAGATCCGGTCTTCCTCAGACGCCGGGATCGCCGGCGAAACCCCGGGGGCCATCGCATTTTCCATCTATGTCTCCATTCCTCTGTCGGGATAGGCCGGCTGCGCCGGCGCCTTTACGGCCCGGTCATCCCGATCAGGAACGGCTGGACCGCTTATACGCAGCCTAGAACCGCTGACTTGACAAAAAACTGAACAACTTGGGGTCCACGCCGGGAAACCGCCTGCTCGCGATCCGTCCCCCTTCCCGCCAACGCGGCCGCGCACTTGGCCCAAGCACGGTAAAATGTTTGGTTTCGCACAAAAGTCATCAGGACAGGATCATCATGGAAGCCGAACGTCAGAACCAGCTCGCAGCCCGCCTCGCCGATTACGCGGAGCGCGAACAGGCTCTACGGAGGTATCTTTGACTACGATGCCAAAGCTGAACGCCTGCAAGTCGTAAACGCCGAGCTCGAAGATCCGGCGGTCTGGAACGACCCCAAGCACGCCCAGGACCTGGGCCGTGAAAAGAAAGCCCTCGAAGACGTGGTGGAAACGCTCACGGCGCTGGGTACGGGCCTGTCCGACTCGAACGAACTGTTCGAAATGGCCGCCTCCGACGACGACGACGCCACCCTCGAATCCATCGAGCAGGACGCCGACGCCTTCCAGGAAAAGCTGGAAGCGCTGGAATTCCGCCGCATGTTCTCCAATCCGGCCGATCCGCTGAATTGCTTCCTGGACATCCAGGCCGGCGCCGGCGGCACGGAAGCGCAGGACTGGGCCTCCATGCTGCTGCGCCAGTACCTGAAGTACGCCGAGCGCAAGGGCTTCAAGGCCGAAGTGCTGGAAGAATCCGAAGGCGACGTGGCGGGCCTGAAGTCCGCCACCATCAAGATCGAAGGCGAGTACGCCTTCGGCTACCTGCGCACCGAAACCGGCGTGCACCGCCTGGTGCGCAAGAGCCCGTTCGACTCCTCGGGCGGCCGTCACACCTCGTTCGCCAGCGTCTTCGTCTACCCGGAAGTCGACGAATCCTTCGAAGTCGAAGTGAACCCCGCCGACCTGCGCGTGGACACCTACCGCGCGTCCGGCGCGGGCGGCCAGCACATCAACAAGACCGACTCGGCGGTGCGTCTGACCCACATGCCCACCGGCATCGTGGTGCAGTGCCAGAACGACCGTTCGCAGCACCGCAACCGCGCCGAAGCCATGCAGATGCTGAAGTCCAAGCTCTACGAACTCGAGATGCGCAACCGCATGGCCGAGCAGCAGAAGCTGGAAGACTCCAAGACCGACGTGGGCTGGGGCCATCAGATCCGTTCCTATGTGCTGGACCAGAGCCGCATCAAGGACCTGCGCACCAACGTTGAAATTTCCAACACGCAGAAAGTGCTGGACGGCGACCTGGATCCCTTCATCCAGGCCAGCCTGAAGCAAGGCATCTAAGTTTCGCGATACTCCCCCTCAACGCATCCAGAGGTTCACGAATGTCCGACACCATTGCAATTCTCACCGGCGCATCGCGCGGCATCGGCGCCGCCATGGCGCGCGGCCTGGCCAAACCGGGCACCCGCCTGATCACCCTGGCGCGCCGGGAAGATCCCGAGCTGGCCGCCTATGCGCGTTCGCAGGATGCGCAGCTGGAACAGCTGTCCGTGGACCTCTCGGATCTGAACGCCGTTGAAGCCGCGGCGCAGCGCATCTGCGCGTCGCTGCCGCGCGATGCCAGCCGCTATCTGCTGATCAACAACGCCGGCACGGTGCACCCCATCGCCGGCACCGACGCGCTGGTCGACGGCGCGGCCATCACCGCCGCCTTCAACCTGAACGTCAGCGCCGTCATGCTGCTCACCGCACGCTTCCTGGCCGCGGTCGAAGACCTCAAGGCCGACCGCCGCGTGCTCAACATCTCCTCCGGCGCGGGTCGCAACCCGAACGCCGGCTGGGGCGTCTACTGCGCCACCAAGGCCGCGCTCGACATGTACTCGCGCGTGGTCAAGGCCGAGCAAGGCGCCGACGGCGCGCGCATCGTCGCGCTGGCCCCCGGCATCGTCGACACCGACATGCAGGTCGCCATCCGTTCCAGCGATCCGGAAAGCTTCCCGGCGCTGGCCAAGTTCCAGGAGTTCCACGCGACCGGCAAGCTGTCCTCGCCCGCCAACGTGGCCTCCCGCATCCTCGCCTACCTGGATCGCGAAGATTTCGGCACGACCGAGATCGACGACATCCGCAATTACGACTGATTCCCCGACCATGACCGACCACTCGACCACTCCGGCGCCCGCCCAGGATGAAAACCGCTTGATCGCCGAACGGCGCGCCAAGCTGGCCAAACTGCGTGAAGCCGGGGTCGCGTACCCCAACGATTTCGTTCCCGACGCCCGCGCCGCCGCCTTGCACGACAAGTACGACGGCCAAGAGCAGGAAGCCCTGGCCGCCAACCCCGTCACCGTCAAGGTCGCGGGCCGCATGATGCTCAAGCGCGTCATGGGCAAGGCCAGCTTCGCCACGCTGCAGGACAGCACCGGCCGCATCCAGATCTACCTGGACCGCGGCACCCTGGGCGAAGACAGCTACGCCGCGTTCAAGCAATGGGACATCGGCGACATCATCGCGATCGAAGGGTCGGTCTTCAAGACCAACAAGGGCGAACTGTCGGTGCACGCCGCCAGCGCGCGCCTGCTCTCCAAGTCGCTGCGCCCGCTGCCGGACAAGTTCCACGGCGTGGCCGACCAGGAACTGCGCTACCGCCAGCGCTACGTCGACCTCATCATGACGGACGCCACGCGCCGCACGTTCGAGGCGCGCAGCAAGGCCGTGGGCAGCATCCGCCAGTTCATGCTGAACGCGGGCTTTCTTGAAGTGGAAACCCCGATGCTGCACCCGATCCCGGGCGGCGCGGCGGCCAAGCCCTTCGTCACGCACCACAATGCGCTGGACATGGAAATGTACCTGCGCATCGCGCCTGAGCTCTACCTCAAGCGCCTGATCGTGGGCGGCTTCGAACGCGTGTTCGAAGTCAACCGCAACTTCCGCAACGAGGGCGTGAGCCCGCGCCACAACCCTGAATTCACCATGATGGAGTTCTATGCGGCCTTCGCGGAATACCGCTGGCTCATGGACTTCACCGAAGAGCTGATCCGCCAGGCCGCCATCTCGGCCACCGGCAGCGCCGTGCTGACCTACCAGGAACGCGAACTGGACCTGTCCAAGCCGTTCGACCGCCTGACCATCTGCGAAGCCATCCTCAAGTACGCGCCGGGCTACACCCAGGCGCAACTGGACGATCCGGCCTTCGTGCGCGCGGAACTCAAGAAGCTGGGCGCCGACGCCGACGGCCCGGTGCTGTCGCGCGCCGGCCTGGGCGCGCTGCAGTTGGCGCTGTTCGAAGAGACCGCCGAAGCCAAGCTCTGGAACCCCACCTACATCATCGACTACCCGGTGGAAGTCTCGCCGCTGGCGCGCGCCTCCGATACCCGCGAGGGCATCACCGAGCGCTTCGAGCTCTTCATGACGGGCCGCGAAATCGCCAACGGCTTCTCGGAGCTGAACGATCCCGAAGACCAGGCCGAGCGTTTCCGCTCGCAGGTCGAAGCCAAGGACGCGGGCGACGAGGAAGCCATGTTCTACGACGCGGACTACATCCGCGCCCTGGAATACGGCATGCCTCCGACGGGCGGCTGCGGCATCGGCATCGACCGCCTGGTCATGCTGCTGACCGACAGCCCCAGCATCCGCGACGTCATCCTCTTCCCGCACCTGCGCCGTGAAGACTAAACGGGCGCTGGCATCATGATCTTCAAGATCCTGATGCTGCTGCTGGTCGTGGCGGGGCTGGTCTACTGGATCAAACAGCCCCGCAGCGGCTCGCCCTATTCCCCCTATCCGGCGGCGCGGCCGCGTCGACCGGCGTTCATCGCGCTGTGTATCGCCGCGGCGCTGTCGGTGGCGGCTTCGCTCATGACCTTCCTGTTGTGGGCGGGCGGCGTGGCCGGCGGCGTAACCGGCGGCGGCTATCACGGGCAGGTGGATTTCCTGCTGCCCGTGGCGGGCACGCTGCTGGCGCTGGCCGTCGTCTGCGCCGTAGGCGCGTTCCTCAAGCGCCGGGGCTGAACGCCCGCCCCTGCCGCGCGCCTATTCGGGCCACTTGCCGGCGCCCGCCGGCAACGACGGCAGCGAGGCCTGCAACATCGCATCGATGAATTCGGCGGGCGGCAAGCGGCCGTCCGGCTTGTACCACTGCACCGTCAGGTTCATGGCGCCCAGCACGCAGCGCTTGATGACGCGCGCATCGCCTTGCAGCAGCCCCGCCGCGACCGCTGCCGCAACCGCGTCCTGCCACATCTCCTCATAGTGGTCGCTCAGCGATTTCACGGCCGCGCGGCTGGGTGCGGACAGGCTGCGCCATTCATAGACCAGCGCGTTCATCGCGTCGCCGCCCGCGCCGTGCAGCATGCTCCACATATGCACGCGGAACAGCGCCGCCAGCCGGTCAGCCGGCGCCCGGTAGCGCGCCAGCGCCCGTTCGCCGTCGTCTATCACTTCCTGGATGCCGTTGTTCATCACCGCCACCAGGATCTCCTCCTTGCTGCGGAAATGATGGAACAGGCTGCCGGACTGCAGACCCACCGCCCGCGCCAGCTCGCGCACGGTGGTGCGTTCATAGCCGTGCTTGCAGAACAGCTGCCCGGCCGTCAGGATCACCTCGCGCCGGCGTTCGGACTCCGAACCCTCGTCCCGCCCTTGCGCGGCCTCCCGCAGTTTCTCCATGTCCGGTCACAGCCTCTGGATGATGGTCGCCGTGGCCATGCCGTGGCCGATGCACATCAGCTGCATGCCCAACTCGCCTTCGGTGGCTTCCAAGCCCGTCAGCATCTTGGCCATCAGGCCGGCTCCCGTCGCCCCCAGCGGATGCCCATGCGCGATCGCCCCGCCCCAAGGATTGACGCGCGACAGATTGGCGCCCAGTTCACGCTGCCAGGCCAGCACCACACTGGCGAAGGCTTCGTTGATCTCGATCCAGTCGATGTCTTCCAGGCTCAGGCCGGCGCGCGCCAGCGCCTGCCGCGCCGCCGGGATCACGCCCGTCAATTGCAGCACCGGATCCGATCCCACCACCACCCGCGCCAGGAAGCGCGCGCGGGGCCGCAAGCCATCGGCCAGCGCCGCATCTCGGTCGGCCAGCAGCACCGCGGACGCCCCGTCCGCCAACTGGCTGGCGTTGGCGGCCGTGACGCCACCCTGGCCTGGCGGCCGCAAGGCAGGCGCCATGGCGGCCATGCGGGCGGGGTCGGTTTTCTCGCGTATGCCTTCGTCACGCCCGGCATCGGCCCGCGGCCCCGGCAGCAGCTCGGCGTGGCGGCCGGCCTGCGCGGCGCTCCAGGCGCGCGCGTGGCTTTCCCTTGCCCATTCGTCCATCTCTGCCTGGGACAGCTGCCAACGTTCTGCGATCCGCTCCGCGCTCTCGATCTGGTGGATCAATGGATAGCGCTCCAGCAGGGCCGGGTTCAAGCCTTCGAAGCCGCGGAACTCGCCCTGGCCCAGCGTCACGTCCAGGAACATCGGCACCCGGCTCATGCTCTCCACGCCGCCCGCGACCACGTAGCGCATGTCGCCCGCGGCGATGGCTTGCGCGCCGAAATGCACCGCCTGCTGGCTGGATCCGCACATGCGGTTCAGGGCCACGCCCGGCACGCTCTCAGGCAGGCCAGCAAGCATGGCGGCCAGCCTGCCGATGTTGGCGCCCTGCTCGCCCGCCTGGCTGACGCAGCCCGCGATCAGGTCCTCGACCTGGGCCCCTGGCAGTCCGGCCCGCGCCAGCAGGCCGGACACCGTCTCGGCCAGCAGCGTATCCGGCCTGGTATCCGCCCACCATCCGCCGCGCCGCCCGAAAGGGGTGCGCACGGCCTCCACGATCACGGCTTCGTTCATGCCGTCGTCTCCTCAACGTAGAGCGCTTCGATCTCATCCGCATAGCTGCGGTAGATGCTGGCGCGCCTGACCTTCATGGTCGCGGTAACTTCGCCATCGTCGTGATCCAGCTCCTTGGTCAGCAGATGGAAGCGCTTGATCTGCGCCACCGGCGCCAGGCCGGCGTTGGCGCGCGCGACTTCCTGCTGCACCAGTTCGCGCACCTGCGCACATTCGGCCAGCGAGCGGAAATGCGTGAAGGCGATGCGGCGCGACTCGGCCCATTTGCCCACCGTGTCGAACTCCAGCTGGATCAGCGCGGACACGTACTTCCTGCCGTCCGCGATCACGATGCATTCCTTGACGTAAGGGCTGCCCTTGACCGCGTTCTCGATCTCGGAGGGCGTCAGGTTCTTGCCGCCCGCCGTGATCATGATGTCCTTCAGGCGGTCCACGATGCGCACGCGCCCCGCGTCTTCGGCCACCACATCGCCCGTATACAGCCAGCCGTCGCGCACGGTGCTGGCGGTGGCTTCCGGATTCTTGTAATAGCCCTGGAACACCATATCGCCGCGCACCAGCAGCTCGCCGGCCTCGCCCATGCGCCATTCCACGCCCAGGATGGGTTCGCCCACGGTGCCCACCTTTACGCGGTCCGGATGCTGGCCGAAGATCATGCCGGCGGACTCCGTCAGCCCGTAGACCTCGATCAGCGGCACGCCCAGCGTGCGGAAGTAGCGCACCACGTCCGGCGAGATCGGCGCCGCGCCCGTCATGGCCACGCGCACCCGCCGCAGCCCGATGAAGTTCTGCAGGGCGCGCAGCACCAGCCAGTACCAGAGCCAGCGCGTCCAGCGCTCGCGCAACGTGTACTGCGCGGGGGACTTTTCCAGGAACGGCGTGCAGGCGGCCAACGCGCGTCCGTAAAGCCATTGCTGCAAACGCCCGGCCTCCTGCATCTTGATCGAAATGGCGGCGTGCAGTTTTTCCCAGATGCGCGGCACGCCCAGGAAGATCGTGGGCGCGACTTCGCGCAAATCTTCCTGCACCGTGCGTATCGATTCGCCAAAGTTCACCTGCGCGCCCAGATAGATGGGCACGAAGGTGGACAGCATCTGTTCGGCCACGTGACATAGCGGCAGGTAGGACAGGTGCACGCTGCCGCCGTCCATCGCCAGGCGGTCGGCAATGCCCGGCGCCACGCCGCGCATATTGCCGTAGCTCAGCATCGCGCCCTTGGGCTTGCCGGTGGAACCGGACGTGTAGATCATGAGGCCGGTATCGTCCAGCCGCTGGCCGTCCAGCGCCGCGTTCAACGCGGCGAGTTCCGCCGCCTCGCGCCGCGCGCCCTCGGCCTCGATCTCGGCGTAGGTCACGATGCGCTCGCGCTCGGCCGGCGCATAGGAGCGCAGGCCCTTGGTCTCCATCATGACGATGCGGCGCAAAAGGGGCAGCCGGTCCGCCACCTGCAGCACCTTGTCGGTCTGCTCCTGGTCCTCGCACACCACCAGTTCCACGTCCGCGTGTTCCAGCACGTAGCCCATCTCCTCGGCCGGGCTAGTGGAGTACACGCCCACCGCCACCGCGCCGACCGCGCCCGCGCCCATCTGCGTCAGCAGCCATTCGACGCGGTTCTCGGACACGATGGCGACCCGCCCGCCCGCGCTCAGCCCGAGGGCGCGCAGGCCCAGTCCCACGCGGCAGGCCCGGCTCCAGTATTCCGCCCAGGTCATGGGCTTCCAGATGCCGAAATCCTTTTGCCGGATGGCGATGGCCGCGGGTTGGCGCCGGGCCTGTTCGCGCAGCATCTGCGGCAGCGTCAAGGCCGGCCACGCCTGCGCCGATGCGCCGGAGGTATCCATATGCTTGTCCATCATGACAGCCAGCGCTTGCGGCGCTTGTAGTGCTTGATGTCGCGAAAGCCACGGGCCTCGCCCGTGCCGCCCACGCCCAGATAGAACTCCCGCACGTCGGGATCCGCCGCCAGCTTTTCGGCGCTGCCGTCGATCACCACCTTGCCGGTCTCCATGATGTAGCCATAATGCGCCACCGCCAAGGCCACCGAGGCGTTCTGCTCCACCAGCAGCATCGACACCCCTTGTTCGTGGTTGATGCGCGCGATGATGGAGAAGATGTTCTCGACCAGCATCGGCGACAGGCCCAGCGAAGGTTCGTCCAGCAGCATCAGCCTGGGCTGCGCGATCAGCGCGCGGCCGATGGCCAGCATCTGCTGCTCGCCGCCCGACAGATAGCCTGCCAGGCCGCGGCGCCGCTCGAACAGGCGCGGAAAGTAGCCGTAGACCAGGTCGAAGTCGACCTTCGCCCCCGGCCTGCCCGTCAAGGCATAGGTCGCGGCCACCAGGTTTTCCTCGACCGTCAGGTCCTCGAACACCCGGCGTCCCTCCATCACATGCGCCAACCCCGCGCGCACCAGGTTCTGCGGCCTGGCGCCCGCGGTGTCGCCGCCGTTGAAGACGATCTGCCCGCGCACCAGCGCACCGTCCTCCAGATCCAGCAGGCCGGACACGGCCTTCAGGGTGGTGGACTTGCCGGCGCCATTGCTGCCCAGGAGAGCCACGATGCTGCCGGCGGGCACCGACAGGGACAAGCCGCGCAGCACCTGCACCGCCTTGTTGTAGACGACTTCGATATTGTTGATATCGAGCACTGCCGCTGCGGGCGCTGCGGCATGCGCGTCATGTCCAGGGTTCACAGCCGCCTCACTTCAGCACGATCCAGTCGGATGCCGGCACCATCTGCTTCTGCTTCACATCGGCGCGATAGATCCGGCCCACCGGGATGGAGTTGCCCTTGATCGAGATCGGCACGCCGATCAGGCCGCCCGTGTCGAAGTCCTTGATGCCGTCCAGCGCCGCCTTCATGTTGGCGCTGGTCAGTTCCTTGCCGGCGTCCAGCGTGCGCTTGGCGACCTCGGTGAACAGCATGGCGGCCAGGAAGCCCTGCATGTAGCCGGTGCTCTGGTACTGCGGGCGCATTTCGCGGATCTTCTTCAGCATCGGTGCGTCGGTCGCCGTGTCGTAGTAGTAGCGGTACGGCATCACGCCCATGAAGCCTTCGGCGTCCTCTCCCATCTGCATCACGGTGGAGTTGTCCATGGTCCAGAACGTGCCCATGTAGCGCGTCTTCAGGCCCATGCGCTTGCCCTGCCCCACGAATTCCGGAATCGGCGCCAGCACGTAACCGTGGAAGATGGTGTAGTCCGGATCGGCGCGGCGCAGCTTGATGACCTCGGTCGACACGTCCACGCTGCCCGGCGGCGTCATGATCTCGGTCGCGACCTTCAGGCCCAGCTTTTCCGCCACCGCGCGCGAGCTGGCGATGGGATCGCGGCCGAACTCCGTGTCCGAATACACGAAAGCCACCTTGGCGCCCGGCTGTTCCTTGGCGATGTAGCGCAGCAGGATGCCGAACATTTCCGTGTAGTCAGGTCCCAGCATGAACTGGGCCGGGTACTTGGCCGGATCGTTGAGTTCCGTGGCAAAGGACGCGCCTGTCATCAGGATGTCGCCCGTGCGGTTCAGCTCGGCGTTGATGGTCTTGGAGAAGCCTGTCGAGTCGCCGTAGTAGAAGTTCACCTTGTTCTGGCTGGTGATCTTCTTGAAGGCCGCCACCGACGCGTCCACCTTGTAGGCGGTGTCTTCCGGCACGTAGCGCAGCTTGCGGCCCTTTACCCCGCCCTGGTCGTTGACGATCTTCACGTAGTCGGTGATGCCGGCGTGGATGCCCTGCCCGGCGAAGGCGAACACCCCGCTCAGCGGGATGGAGCCGCCCAGCACCAGGTCCTCGGCCGCCTGCGCGGCGGGCGCCGCCGACAGGGCCGCCGCCAGGCCCAGCGGGGCCAACAACCTCGATAAACCGCTGCCGATCCGGATGCGCTTCATGGTTAGTCTCCTGAGGGTCTTATGGATGGCCGCCGCCATGGCTAGGTACGGAAAGGCCAGAGGTGGAAGTAGCGGCGCACGCGGCGCCAGATTTCCGCGAGCCCGTGCGGCTCGAAGATCAGAAAGCCCACGATCAGCAGGCCGAAAACAATGGTGCGCACCGGCGAAATCAGGCGCAGCGCGTCGCCGCCCACCGGCAGCCAGCCCACGATCAGCTTGAGCAGTTCCGGCACCATGGTCATGAAGATGGCGCCCAGGATGGACCCCAGGATCGTGCCCATGCCGCCCACGATGATGGCCGCCAGGAAGAAGATCGACATGATCAGCGGGAAGCTCTCGGGCGTGACCACCCGGAAGAAATAGGCCCACATGCCGCCCGCCACGCCGGCGTAGAACGAGGACAGGCCGAACGACAGCAGCTTGTAGCGCAGCAGGCGTATGCCCAGCACCTCGGCCGAAATGTCGCGGTCGCGTATGGCGATGAAGGCGCGCCCGATGCGCGTGCGGAACAGGTTGGCCGCCCCCAGCACCATCAGCGCCGTCACCGGCACGATCAGCCAGTAGATCTTGAACGAGGTATCCAGGTCCACGCCCAGCACCCGCGCCGGCGGCACCTGCATTCCCGTCGTGCCGCCCGTGAACTGCCAGTTGGCGAAGATGAAATGCGCGATGAACGACGCGGCGATCGTGGCGATGGCCAGGTACAGGCCCTTCACTCGCAAGGACGGAATGCCGACCAGCAGGCCGCCCAGCATCGCCACCAGCCCGCCGGCCACCAGATTGAGCAGCACCGGCGTGCCCAGCCGCTGCTCCAGCACCGCGACCGTGTACGCCCCCAGTCCCATGAAGGCGGCCTGCCCCAGGCTGACCAGGCCGGTATAGCCCGTGAGGATATTCAGTCCCGTGGCGCTGGCGACGTTGATCGCCACCAGGCAGGCCAGGTACAGCCAGTAGGCATCCGCCACGAAGGGAAACATGACCAGGGACGCAGCCAGCAATACCAGCCACGCCTTCTGCGTACGGGTGTCGAACAGCGCTTCGTCCGCAAGATAAGTCTGCTTGGCAGTCGCGATGCGCATCGGTCAGAGCCTCTCGATTTCACGGGTGCCGAACAGGCCATAGGGCCTGACCATCAGCACCACCACCAGCACGATGAAAGTGGCCAGCAATTTGTATTCGCCGCCCATGTAGGCGCCGGCCCAGGCTTCCAGCAGGCCGATGAACACGCCGCCCACCAGGGCGCCCGCCACGCTGTCCAGCCCGCCCACGATGACCACCACCAGCACCGACAGGCCGAACACGCCCATCGACGAGGAGATGCCGCCGATCGCGCCCACGATCACGCCCGACACCGCGGCCAGCGCGCCCGCCGCCACCCAGGCCAGCGAAAACACGCGCGGCACGTTGATGCCCATGGCGTAAGCCGCGCCCTGGTCCGAAGCCGTTGCGCGCAGCGCCACCCCGCCGCGCCAATAGCGGAACACCACCAGCACCAGCAGCGCCAGCACTACCGCCACCCAGAAGCCGTAGAACACCTTGGGCGCGACGAAGGCCTCGCCTATCATCACCGGCGAGCGCGGCATGAATTCCGGCAAGCGGCGCTGGTCCGCCGTCCAGATCAGTTCGACCACGCCCACCAGGATCGACGCCAGCCCCACCGTGATCATGAATACCGAGATCGGCGCTTCGCCCAGCATGGGACGGATGGTCAGCCGCTCGACCAGCGCCCCCAGCGCGCCCGACACCACCACCGCTCCCACGATGGCCAGCCAGATCGGCCATTCCATGCCGGTGGCAAAGGCATAGAACACGTAGGCGCCCAGCATCAGGAATTCGCCGATGGCGATGTTCACCACCCGGGTCGCCTTGTAGACGATGACGAAGGCCAGCGCCGCCAGCGCATAAAGCCCACCGCTGCCCAGCCCGGCCAGCGTGACTTCCAGGAAGAACAGCATGTCCATCAAGCCGCCTCCCGCAGGCGCCGCCGCAGATCGCCGACGTCGCCCGCGCCCAGATAAGCCTGGATGACCTGCGGGTCTGCCTGCACCTGCGCCGGCGTGCCATCGGCAATGACTTGGCCGAAGTTCAGCACCACCACGTGGTCCGACAGGTCCATCACCATGCCCATGTCATGCTCGACCATCAGCACCGTCACGCCCCATTCTGAGCGCGCGTCCAGAATGAAGCGCGCCATGTCATCGGTCTCTTCGCGGTTCATGCCCGCCACCGGTTCGTCCAGCATCAGCACCCTGGGATTCATGGCCAGCGCCCGCGCCAGCTCCACCCGCTTTTGCAGGCCGTAGGACAGCGCGGCCACCGGCGCGTGGCGGATGTGGTCGATCTCCAGAAAGTCGATGATGCGTTCTTCGATGTCGGCGCGCAGCGCCATCTCTTCGCGGCGCGCCCGCCCGAAATACAGCAAGGCATCCAACACATTGGTCCGCAGGTGGGCGTGGCGGCCCAGCTTGATGTTGTCCAGCACCGTCATGCCGCGGAACAGCGCAATGTTCTGGAAGCTGCGCGCCAGGCCCAGCCGGGCGCGTTCGGGCGCCGCCACGCGCGTGATGTCGCGACCCTGGAAGCGGATCTGCCCGGATGCGGGGCGGTAGAAGCCGGAAATGGTGTTGAACAGCGAGGTCTTGCCCGCGCCATTGGGGCCGATGACCGTGGTGATGGACCCGGACTCCACGCGAAAGCCCACACCGGTAAGCGCCTTGACCCCGCCGAACGCCAGCGTGACCCCATCCACCTCCAGCAAGGGAGGGCTGTCGGACTGATCCACCATTTGTCTCCTCGCCTTTACATGCGAAGTTTTTATCGACGTTGGTCTGGCGAACCCGCGAGGCAGGAGATGCAACGAACCTGTCTTTACCTACGCCAGTACAGCGCCGGAAAATCGTTCTATGCGTTACGCTAAGCGTGCTTAAAAGAAAACCAAGCAAGCGCTCGGTTCAGACCATAGCATCGCGGTTTTTGGATCGACAGTTGGTACTTACCCGATAACGGAGACTCGCCATGACCCAAGAACACCCCGCCTTCCAGACGCTGTTTCTGGAAACCGACGGCGCGATCGCGACCGTGACGCTGAACCGCCCCGACGCGCTGAACGCCATCGACGTGGCGATGGCGCAGGACTTGCAACGGGCCGCGCAATGGCTGGAAGCGCGCGATGAAATCCGCGTCGTGCTGCTGCGCGCGACGGGCAAGACTTTCTGCGCGGGCGGCGACATCAGTATGTTCACGGGCGAACCCGCGTTGGTGCGCGCCACGCTGCTGGACCTGTTCACGCCATTGAACGACTTCATTGCGCGCATCGCCCGCATGGACAAGATCTGGATTGCCCAGGTCCACGGCATTGCCGCGGGTGCGGGCCTGTCGCTGGTCTTGGCCTGCGACCTGGCCATCGCCGACGCCGACGCCCGCTTCATGACGGCCTACCTCAAGCTTGGAGCGACTCCCGACGCCGGCATGACCCACGGTCTCACGCGGGTGCTGGGCGCCCGTCGCGCGCTGGACTTGCTATTGCGCCATGACCCGTTCCCCGCCAGCGACGCGCTGGCCTGGGGCATCGTCACCCGCACCGCCCCAACCGGAGAACTCGCGCAAGCCGCGCAAACCTACGCGCAAGAGATTGCCCGCCACGCGCCGCACGGCATCGCGGGGGCCAAGGACCTGCTGCGCTCGGCCGAACACGCCACGCTGGAAACCCAACTGGCCGAGGAAACCGCGCGCTTTCTGGACAGCGCCTCGCGCACGGACTTCGCGGAAGGCGTACGGGCATTCCGCGAGAAGCGGACGCCGCAGTTCAAGGGCGAATAGGCCCGGAGGTACGTCTGGCGGCGGCTCCACCCCGCCTCACCGCAGCCCGCTCCAGTCGGGCGCGCGCTTTTGCACGAAGGCGCTCAGGCCCTCGCGCGCCTCGGACGTCGCGGCTGAGTTGCAGAACACCTCTACCGCCGTTGCAACCCTGCGCCGGTACTCGTTGTCATTGCTGTAGACGAAAGCGCGCCGCCCCAAGGCCAGGACTTGCGGCGGCTTGTCCGCCAGCGAGCGCGCCAGCAGGCGGGCCTGCTCCAGCAATTCCGCCGTGGGCGCAACGCGCGCCACCAGCCCCAGCCCGTGCGCCTCCTGCGCATCGAAGATGCGCCCGGTGAACAGCAGGTCGAACGCCCGGTGCTTGCCCACGACGCCCGGCAAATGCACGTAATGTATCGCCGGCAAGACGCCGACATCGATTTCCGGATAGCCGAAAGTGGCGGTGTCCGCGGCCACCACCAGATCGCTGGAAATGGCCACCGTCATGCCGCCGCCGCGCACTGCGCCCGACACCACCGAGATTGAAGGCTTCGTCAGGTTGAACTGCGTGTCGTAGAGCTTGATATACAGCTTGGACAACAGCGCGTGGATCCGCGCCGGCGTGCTGTCCAGCAACTTCTTCATGTCCAGCCCGGCGCAGAAGCGCCCAGGCAAATCGCTGGCCAACAGCACGGCGCGCACCGCGGGATCGGCATTGGCCCGTTCCAGCGCGGCGATCAGCGCGTCCAGCATGTCCTCGTCCAGAGCATTGACGGGCGCATGGCACATATGGATTTCCGCAATACGATCGCGGACTTCATAGCGCAGGAATGTCATCTGTCTTCTCGCATTCAGGAATGGGTTTGCACGCTGCCCGATGCCAGCAGCGCTTCGATTTCAGCTTGCGCGTAGCCCAGCTCGGCCAGGACTTCGCGAGTGTGCTCACCCAGCACCGGCGCCGGCAGCGCAGCCTGGCGAGGCTGGCGGCCAAACCGTATCGGCAGGCCGACGTTGCGGACCTCGCCCAGCACCTTGTGCTCACTCTTGACGATCAGTTCGCGCGCAGCGACCTGCGGATGCGCCAGCGCCTCGTCCAGCGTGTGGATGGCGGAACAAGCGATGCCCGCGGGCTTGAGCGCATCCAGCCATTGCGCCACGCTGCGCGTCTGCATGCGCGCCTGGACCAGCGCGACCGTCTCGGCGAAATGGCAGACCCGGTCGGCGTTGGTCGCGAATTGGGGCGCATCGACATGGTCCTGCAGTCCCGCGACCGCGCAGAAACGCTGCCATTGCGCATCGTTCCCCACGCCCAGCATGATGTCGCCATCGGCCGCGCGAAATGCCTGATAAGGACACATGGCCGGATGGCCCGTGCCCATGCGGCGCGGAATCTGGCCGGTGCGCCAGTAGTTCTGCGCCATGTACGACATCAGGCCGAGCGAGGTGTCCAATAGGGAAACGTCCAGATACTGGCCCTTGCCGGTCTGGCTGCGCTCCAGCAGCGCGGCCAGAATCCCGCTCAGCGCGAACGAGCCCGTGCCCAGGTCCACAGGCGAGAAGCTGGCGCGCGCGAAATTTCCGTCCGGCTCGCCCATGGTGCTGATCATGCCGCTGAAGGCCTGCAGCATGACGTCGTAGCCCGGCTCCTCGCCCATCGGGCCCTCGCGACCATAGCCCGATATCTCGCAGTACACCAGACGGGGATTGAGACCGCTGAGCGTCTCGTAATCCACCCCCAGGCGCGCGGCGGTCTTGCCGCCAAAACCCTGCAACACCACATCCGACTGTTGCGCGAGGCGGTGCACCACGGCGCGCCCTGCCGGCGTCTTGAGATCCACGGCCAGGCTGCGCTTGTTGTGGTTCACAGCCAGGAAAGTCGCGGATTGGCCGGCATCCTGCGGCAGCCAGGCGCGCGTATCGTCGCCCTTGCCCACGGGTTCGACCTTGATCACCCGCGCGCCCAACTCGCCCAGATACTGGCCGCATAGCGGCCCGGCCAGCACCTTGCTCAGGTCCAGGACGGTGATGTTCTTCAACGGCGTCATGCGTGCTTCAGTCGACATGATTACTGCTCGCCCTTCAGGCCGATGGTTTGCGCGGCCTGGGTCCATTGCGCGGTTTCACGCTTGAAGAACGCATCCAGTTCGGCGGGGGCGACCTGGAAAGCCTCTGCGCCGCGCTCCTGCATCGCCTTGCGGTAGGCATCGCTCGCGACCACCCGGGCCACGGCCTCGCGCAGCTTCCGCACCACGTCCGGCGGAGTGCCCGCGGGAGTCTGCAGGGAGAACCAGAACTTGAGATCCAGGCTGGGATAGCCCGCTTCCTTCAGCGTGGGCACGTCCGGCAGCAAGGGCGAACGCTCGGCGGCGGTAATCGCCAGGGCCCTCAGCCTGCCGCCTTGCACCTGGCCGAGGCTGGTCGACATGCTGTCGAACAGGAAATCGACCTGTCCGCCGATAACGTCGGTCACGGCGTTCGCGCTGCCCTTGTAAGCCACGCCCACGGCCTGAAAGCCCGCAAGCTGCTGCAACGACGCGCCATAGACATGCGGCGAACTGCCCGGACCGAAGGTGGCATAGCTGAGCCCGTTCTTCATGTCGCGGCCGCGCTGGACCAGCTCGGCCAGGGTCTTGACCGGCGTGCGCTCGGGATTGACCACCAGCAGATTGGGCATGGCGCCCGTCGTGCCGACCGGCACATAGTCCTGCAGCGGAGCCATCTTCGCGCTCGGGTACATCAGTGGATTGATGGCCTGCATGGCCACCGTGTTGTGCATCAGCGTGTAGCCATCCGCGGGACCGTTCAGCACGCTTTGGTAGCCGACATTGCCGCTGGCGCCTGGTTTGTTCTGCACGATGACCTGCTGTCCCAACTCGCGCGCCAGCGGCTCGGCCACCAGACGCGCGATGAAATCAGTCGGACCGCCGGCCGAAAACGGCACGACCAACGTAATGGGCTTGGCAGGCCAGGTATCGGCCCACGCCGGGCCGGACAGCGCCGCCGCAGTCGCACAAGCGACAAGAATTCTTTGGAACGCCATGATGTCTCCGTTGTGTTCTTAGAGGGATGGCGTCCATTATGCGAAGCGTCTTGATATATTAGAAATACCGTTTAAATATGCAGGCCATAATAAATTTGTGATGGCCTGCCTGCACGAGGTTTACGCATGTCGATGTCAATCCGCGCGATGCAATGCTTTGTCGCCGTGGTCTCCACCGGATCGATCAGCCGCGCCGCGGCCGCGCTGCACGTCGCGCAGCCCGCGCTAAGCCTGCTGATACGCAATCTGGAAGAGGATCTGGGCGTGGTGCTGTTGCATCGCAGCGCTCGCGGGGTCACGCCAACGGCCGCGGGATCGCGCATGCTGGCGCACGCACGCGAGATTCTCGGCCGCATCGACGCGGCGCGCGCCGACGTGCGCGAAGACATCAGCGCACCGCGCGGGACCGTCTCGCTGGCCATGTCCATGTCCATGGCCAAGCTGCTCACTGTGCCGCTCCTGCGCTTTTCCCTGGAACACTGGCCCGGCGTCTACCTGAAGATCATCGAATCCAGCACCGGGTACATCCCGGGCTTCGTCAGTTCCGGCCATGCCGACCTGGGACTGACGTTCAGCGACGACGCCTCGGTCGACCTGCGCTTCCAGCACCTGATAGATGAAGAACTGGTCGTGGTTTCGCCGCCGCCGGCCAAGTCGCGCAAAAAGCCAGCCCCAGCCGCGCTACATGCGCTGCCGGCCATGGATCTGCACGCGCTCGCCGAATTGCCACTGGTATTGCCCGGCAGCCAGCACAGCCTGCGCCGCCTGCTGGACCACTATCAGCAACAGGAGCGCGCCGAATTCCGCGTCATTGCCGAGGCCAACGCCATTCCGCAACTGATCGAACTGGCGCAGGCTGGCATCGCGCACACCATCCTGTCTTACGCGGCGGTGCACCAGGAAGCCGCGCGCGGCGAGGTCCTCCTGCATCGCATCGTCAAGCCGCGCCTGGCGCGGCCTGTGTTCCTGTGCAGGTCCGATGTCCTGCCATTGTCCATGGCCGCGTCCGCCGTTGCCGACCGGGTCAGCCGCATCATTACGGACTCCCGGCCTGGCGACCCGCCCACCCGGGCCAGGCTTAGATGACGCGCTTTTCCACCGCCTGCGCCCAGCGCCGCGCCACTACCGGCGAAGTCGCGCAGGTCGCGGACTCGGTCACCACCCGCACCGCGCGTTCCAGCAGCTGGATGTCGGCCTCGTGCTGGCGCGCCACATGCGGATCCTCGAAGAAGATCACACGCTGGCATTGGTGTTCCAGCACCAGCTCCGCGATCTGGGCGTCGCCGCCCAGCGGCCCGCTCAGGTAGCGGTGCACCCAGGGCGTATCCTTGGGCCAGCCGCGCGACCAGGCCAGCTCGTTCAAGCGGCCGCCGGTGGTGCCCGTGGCGACGCGCCGCGCAAACTGCGACAGCACGTCGAAATGCTCGCTGGCGAATGCCACCATCTCGTCCTTGAGCGCATCGTGGGCAATCAGCGCCACCGTCTGGCCAGTGAAGTTGAAATGGCGCGAAGCCGAGACGTCCGGCGCCAAGCCGGCGTGGACGCGTTCGACTTCCATCCATTCGATGGCGCCGGCAAGCGTCGAGATGAACGGGCGGCCGTGCGTGATGCACTGGCGCTTGAGCGCCAGCGCCTCCGGAAAAATCGACGACGGGTCGACGGGATCGATCAGATAGATCGCGCCGTCGAACGGCGCCTGCCCGTCACGCCCTTCCGTCACCCGGGCCACCAGCTTCATCAGGCCGCCCTCGCGGCCGTACGGATAGCGGATCAACCCGCCGTAGCCCTGCAGCATGCCCTCGCGCACGATCGCGTCGTGCGTGCGGCCTACGGTGTGCAACTGCACGCCCAGCTCGCGTATCGTGCCCGAACAGGCGCGCAGCCAGGTAAACAGCGCGGCATCGGGAGTTTCGTGGTGCAGCCGGTTGGCGGCCAGGCCAAAGCGCAATTGGGCAGCGGGCATCGGTGGACTCAGGCAAGTAGGGACAACAAGAAGATCCTTGATGATACCGTGGCGGGCATGGCCGCGGCAGCTTTGGCCCGGATCCGCCGCGCTCAAAAACAAAAACGCTCCCCGCAGGGAGCGTTTCTGGTTTGGCGATCAGTCCGCCTCGTCGATCCAGGCCATCTGGATGGCCTCCAGGATCTTCTCGCCGCAATGCGCGGGGTCGTCGTTGAAGCCCGGCAAGGCCAGGACCCATTCGCGCAGCTGCACGAAGCGCAGCGTCTTGGGGTCCGCGTCAGGATGCGCGTCGAGCAGAGCCTCGGCGATCTGGTAGGTGTCGGTCCACTTCATCAATGGCCCTCTTTGGCGTGGTTGATGGTGTATTTGGGGATCTCGACCGTCAGGTCGGCGTCCGTCACCAGCGCCTGGCAGGACAGGCGCGAGGTCGGGGTTAAGCCCCAGGCCTTATCCAGCAGATCCTCTTCGTCATCGGTCGCGTCTTCCAGCGAAGAATAGCCCTGCTTGACCACCACGTGACAGGTCGTGCAGGCGCACGACAGTTCGCATGCGTGTTCGATGTCGATGTGGTTATCCAGCAGCACGCGGCAGATCGACACGCCCTTGGGCGCGTCTTCGATCACGGCGCCTTCCGGGCAGTAGTCGGGATGAGGCAATACAGTCAGTTTCGGCATAGCGTGTTATCAGGCAATCTCATCAAGTTTGCGGCCCGCCAGCGCGGCGCGGATGCTGCGATCCATGCGGCGCGCAGCGAAATCATCGGTCGCGGCCGACAGGGCCTGGACCGCGTCCTTCACTGTGTCCACGTCCTGCGCATCCTGGGCGGCGATGGCAGCCTGCAGGCATTCGTCCACGCGCTTGCGTTCTTCGGCATCCAGCAGATCGCCATCGACGGCCAGCGCGGCCTGCACCGACTCGACCAACTGGCGCGCGTCCACCTGTTGCTCGCGCAACATGCGGGCGCGTGCATCGGTGTCGGCTTGCGCCACGCTGTCTGCCAGCATCTGCGCGATCTCGTCGTCGGTCAGGCCATAGGACGGCTTGACCGACACCATGGCCTCGACGCCCTTGCTCTGCTCGCGCGCGGTCACGCTCAGCAGGCCGTCGGCGTCCACCTGGAAGGTCACGCGGATGCGTGCTGCGCCGGCCACCATGGGCGGAATGCCGCGCAGCTCAAAGCGCGCCAGCGAGCGCGAATCGGAGACCAGGTCGCGTTCGCCTTGCACCACGTGGATGCTCATGGCCGTCTGGCCATCCTTGAAGGTCGTGAATTCCTGGGCGCGCGCCACGGGAATCGTGCTGTTGCGCGGGATGATGCGCTCCACCAGGCCGCCCATGGTTTCCAGCCCCAGCGACAGCGGGATCACATCCAGCAACAGCCAGTCTTCGCCGGGAGCGCGGTTGCCCGCCAGCAGATTGGCCTGCAAGGCGGCGCCCAGCGCCACCACCTGGTCCGGATCGAGGTCGGTCAGCGGTTGCGTGCCGAACAGCTTGCCCACGGCAGCGCGCACGACCGGCATGCGCGTGGCGCCGCCGACCATCACCACGCCGCGCACATCGGCTGGCGTCAGCGAGGCGTCGCGCAAGGCGCGGCGCGCGCAGTCCAGCGTGCGCACGATCAGGGGCTGCGCCAGTTCTTCAAATGCCGCCCGCGTCAGGTTCGTGTCCACGGTCCGGCCATCGGACAATTCCAGCTTCAGGCTGGCCGCATCGGCGTCCGACAAGGCTTCGCGCGCAGCGCGCGCCGCCATCAGCAGGCGGCGGCGGTCCGCCGGCGAAAACTCGCCAGCAGCGAGTCCGGCCACCACGTGATCGACGATCAAGGCATCGAAGTCGTCGCCGCCCAAGGCGGTATCGCCGCCCGTGGCGATGACTTCGAACACGCCCTGGGTCAGGCGCAAGATGGAAACGTCGAACGTTCCGCCGCCCAGGTCGTACACCGCATACACGCCTTCGGCGGCATTATCCAGGCCGTAGGCAATGGCCGCCGCCGTGGGTTCGTTCAGCAGGCGCAGCACGTTCAGGCCGGCCAGACGCGCGGCGTCTCGCGTCGCCTGGCGCTGGGCGTCATCGAAGTAAGCGGGCACCGTGATGACCGCGCCGACCAGGTCATCGCCCAGCACGTCCTCGGCGCGCTGGCGCAGGACGGCCAGGATCTGCGCCGACACTTCAACCGGGCTCAGGTCGCCCTGGACGGTGCGGATGCGCACCATGCCAGGCGCGTCCACGAATTCGTACGGCGCGCGGCTGGCGCGCGCCTCTTCCAGCGAACGGCCCATGAAACGCTTGACCGACACAACGGTATTCAGAGGATCTTCGGCCTGCTGCGCGAGCGGATCGCGCCCCGTGGTGACCTTGCCGCCGGCGAAATAGCGCACGGCGGAAGGCAGCAAGGCGTGGCCTTGCTCGTCCCTCAGCACTTCGGCGACGCTGCTGCGCACGGCCGCGACCAGGGAATTGGTGGTGCCCAGGTCGATCCCGACCGCCAGCTTGCGCTGGTGAGGCGCGGGCGATTCGCCAGGCTCTGATATCTGCAATAAGGCCATGATTCTGTTTTTTTGGTCAGTAGGCGGCGCTGTGCCGGCGCCCGTCTCGCGGACGCCCCGGCGCGGCCTGGGCTATGCGGCGGGCTGGGCGTGCGCCAGTTCTTCCGCCAACTTCTCCACGAACATCCACTCCCGCACCTTGAGCCCCGCCGCGGCGTAGTCGCGGTCCTGGTCCAGCAGACGGGCCAGCGTGGCGCGCATGGCAGCGCGCGCCTGCTGCAATTCCGCCTGCAAGGCCGCCAGGGCGTCGGCGTCGTCGCGCGCGTCGTCCAGCATCTCGCGCCACGTCATCTGTTGCATCAGGAACTCGGGGTCCATGGCCGTGTTGCTCTCGGTCTGCAGATCCACGCCGGCCTGCTCGCAAAGGTAGCGCGCCCGCAGCAAGGGATCGCGCAACAGGCGGTAGGCCTCGTTGGCGCGAGCCGCCCACTGCATGGCCACGCGGCGTTCCGCGGGGCTGGCAGTGGCGTAGCGGTCGGGATGCACCTGCGCGGCGACGGTGCGCCACGCAGACTCAAGCGCCTGGGCGTCCAGATCGAAACGCGCCGGCAAGCCGAACAGGCCGAAGTGATCGTCTCCAGCCAAGACTTACACCGTGAACGACTCGCCGCAGCCGCAGGTCGCCTTTTCGTTGGGGTTGCGGAACTTGAAGCCTTCGTTCAGGCCTTCGCGGGCGTAGTCGAGTTCGGTGCCGTCCAGGTAGGCCAGGCTTTTCGGGTCAATGAAGACCTTCACGCCGAAGCTTTCGAACACCACGTCTTCCGCTGCCGCGTCGTCCACGTATTCGAGCTTGTAGGCCATGCCGGAGCAGCCCGTCGTCCTAACGCCGAGCCGCAAGCCGATACCCTTTCCGCGCTTCTGCAAGTAGCGGCCGATATGGGTGGCAGCCTGTTGGGTCAGGGTAACGGACATGTTCAGCCCGCCACAGCAGCTTCAGCCGGGGCCGAATGCTTTTCTTTGTAGTTCTGCACCGCGGCCTTGATCGCGTCTTCGGCCAGGATGGAACAGTGCACCTTCACGGGCGGCAGGGCCAGTTCTTCGGCGATCTGCGTGTTGCGGATATTCATCGCCTCGTCCAGCGTCTTGCCCTTGACCCATTCGGTCACGAGCGAGCTGGAAGCGATGGCCGAACCGCAGCCGTAGGTCTTGAAGCGCGCGTCTTCGATCACGCCGGCTTCGTTCACCTTGATCTGCAGCTTCATCACGTCGCCACAGGCGGGTGCGCCGACCATGCCGGTGCCGACCGACTCGTCCGACTTGTCGAACGAACCGACGTTGCGCGGGTTTTCGTAGTGATCCAGGACTTTGGTGCTGTAAGACATGTTAATTCTCCACGAATTTCAAGGCGCGGGCGCTTAGTGCGCAGCCCACTGCACGGTGTTCAGGTCGATGCCTTCCTTGGCCATTTCCCACAGCGGCGACATATCGCGCAGCTTGCCGACGCGGCTCTTGAGCAACTCGATGGCGTAGTCCACTTCCTTTTCGGTCGTGAAACGGCCCAGCGTGAAGCGGATCGAGCTGTGCGCCAGTTCGTCGTTGCGGCCCAGGGCGCGCAACACGTAGGACGGTTCCAGGCTGGCCGAGGTGCAGGCCGAGCCGCTGGAGACGGCAAGTTCCTTGATCGCCATGATCAGGGACTCGCCTTCGACATAATTGAAGCTGACATTCAGGTTGTGCGGAACGCGTTGGTCCATGTCGCCGTTGAGGTAGACCTCTTCGATCTGCGACAGGCCAGCCCACAGGCGGTCGCGCAGCATGCGGATGCGCTCGTTCTCGGTGCCCATTTCTTCGCGGGCCAGGCGGAAAGCTTCGCCCATGCCGACGATCTGGTGCGTGGCCAGCGTGCCCGAGCGGAAACCGCGCTCATGGCCGCCGCCGTGCATCTGCGCTTCGATGCGGATGCGCGGCTTGCGGCGCACGTACAGCGCGCCGATGCCCTTGGGGCCGTAAGTCTTGTGAGCCGAGAACGACATCAGGTCGACCTTGAGCTTTTGCAGGTCGATTTCCACCTTGCCGGTTGCCTGGGCGGCGTCCACGTGGAAGATGATGCCCTTTTCGCGGCAGATCTCGCCCAGCGTTGCCACGTCCTGGATCACGCCGATTTCGTTGTTCACCATCATCACGGATACCAGGACGGTATCGGGGCGCAGCGCGGCCTTGAAGGTGTCCAGGTCGATCAGGCCGTTGTCCTTGACGTCCAGGTAGGTCACTTCGAAGCCCTGGCGCTCGAGTTCGCGACAGGTGTCCAGCACGGCTTTGTGCTCGGTCTTGACGGTGACGATGTGCTTGCCGCGTTCCTGGTAGAAGTTGGCAGCGCCCTTGATCGCCAGGTTGTTGGATTCGGTGGCGCCGGAGGTCCAGACGATTTCGCGCGGATCGGCGTTCACCAGCTTGGCGACTTCTTCGCGGGCGCGTTCAACGGCTTCCTCGGATTCCCAGCCAAACGCATGGCTGCGGGATGCCGGGTTGCCGAAGTTGTCGTACAGCCAGGGCACCATCTTGTCCACGACGCGGGGGTCGACGGGCGTCGTGGCGGAATAATCCAGATAGATCGGGCGGGTGGTCATTTCTACAACTCCTGATACTGCTTATACGGTGGCGTTGGCGGCGACGGTCGCGGCCGGGGCGTTGGCGGCGTTGTTGGCGCCCCCCACCCGGTTCACGCGCACCGCGCAAGCCTGCGCTTGATTGTTGGCTTCCTGCAATTGGCGCACGCGCTGCTGATCGACGAGATCCTGCAGGGACACCGAATCCAGGTAATCCACCATCTTGCGATTCAACGTAGCCCAGAGTTCGTGCGTCATGCACTTGCCCGGCTTGCCGTCGTTGCCGCTCGTACAGTCCCGCTTGCCGCCGCAGCTGGTGGCGTCCAGGGGTTCATCGACGGCGAAGATGATGTCGGCAACGGTAACGTTGCGGGCGAGGCGCGCAAGCGAGTAGCCGCCCCCGGGGCCGCGCACGCTGTCCACGAGTTCGTGGCGACGCAGTTTCCCGAACAGCTGTTCCAGATAGGACAGCGAAATGTTCTGACGCTGGCTGATGGCCGCAAGAGTGACCGGACCGCTATGCTGCCGCATAGCCAGATCGATCATGGCAGTCACGGCGAAACGCCCCTTGGTAGTTAGCCGCATGGTAGGTTCCCAGTGATTCGGCAATGGCCGCAGGCGAATCCAGCGGTCAATACCCGAGTAATTGCCTCAAGTATAGCCTATTCCCGACTAATTTGGTATGGCTCCCGGCTAGAAAAAACCGCGCATTCGCGCGGTCTTTTACTGCCAAGCACCTCCGAGAACCGCCCGGCGGGCAGCCCTGCGACAAAAGCGGATCAAGCCGCCTGGTACTGGGTAGCGCGCTTGCGCACCAGCTCGAGGACGCCCTGACAGGCGTCTTCCAGGTAGTCCAGGACCTTGCCGAAACCGTCGGCGCCGCCATAGTACGGATCGGGCACGGTGGCCTCTTCGAACTCATTGGCAAAGCGCATCAGCAGCATCAGCTTGTGCTGGTAGGCCTTGGGGCACTGCTGCTGCATGGCGGACAGATTGTCCCAGTCCATGGCGAGGATCAGGTCGAAATCGCGGAAATCTTCCGCGGTGACCTGACGCGCTTCGCAGTGCGTGATCTCGTAGCCGCGCTTGCGCGCTGCGGCCTGCGCCCGGGCATCAGGCGCCTCGCCGATGTGAAACGCGTGCGTGCCCGCGGAGTCGATGCGAACCACATCGCCCAAACCCGCGTCGTTCACCAAATGGCGAAACACGCCCTCTGCGCTCGGCGAGCGACAGATATTGCCCATGCAAACGAAAAGTACCTTGGTCATCATGGAAGTAAGTGTGCGGGAAAACCCGAGATAAGGCAAGCTTTTTTTGCGTCTGCGGGATTCTGACCGGGCGAATATGACCCCAATATTTATTCAATGAAATCAAATACTTAGGAAGAAATCTGGATCCAGCCTGTGAACACTGAATCCGGATATTCGGACGAATCGTGGCAGCCTGATTGCAACGCAGCAGATTTCCGGCATATTCAGCCGTCTGTCAGCATATAGAAACATTCAGACATGATTTCGCCGTTACACCGCCCCATCCAGCAGCACGCGCTGCTTCAGCGCGGTCAGCGCATCGCGCGCCGCGGCAGCCTGTTCGAACTCCAGGTTTCGGGCATGATCCATCATCAGCTTTTCCAGGCGCTTGATCTCGCGAGCCAGGGCCTTTTCGTCCTTCAGGAACTCGGCCGGAACCGCGGCCTCGAGCGCATCGTGCTGGGTTGGAGCGACAACGCCATCGATCAGTTCCCGCACGGCCTTTTGCACGCCCCGGGCGGTAATGCCATGGTCGGCATTGAATTTCAGCTGCTTGGCACGCCGCCTCTCGGTTTCCTCCATGGCGCGTTGCATTGAATCGGTGATGCGGTCCGCATAGAGGATGGCGTGGCCATTGAGGTTGCGCGCCGCGCGCCCGATGGTCTGGATCAGGCTGCGCTCCGAACGCAGGAAGCCTTCCTTGTCGGCGTCCAGGATCGCCACCAGCGACACTTCGGGAATATCCAGTCCTTCGCGCAGCAGGTTGATCCCCACCAGCACGTCAAAGGTGCCCAGACGCAGGTCGCGGATGATTTCGACACGTTCGACAGTGTCGATATCCGAATGCAGGTAGCGCACGCGCACGCCATGCTCGCTGAGGAAGTCGGTGAGATCCTCCGCCATGCGCTTGGTCAGGGTGGTGACCAGCACGCGCTCCGCTTGCGCCACGCGCGCCTTGATCTGCCCGAGCAGATCGTCGACCTGGGTACGGGCGGGCAAGACCTGGACCAGCGGGTCCACCAGGCCCGTAGGCCGGACCACCTGCTCCACCACATTGTCGGTGTGCTCTTTCTCGTAGGCGGCCGGCGTGGCCGACACGAACACGCACTGGCGCATCCGGGCCTCGAATTCCTCGAGCTTCAGCGGCCGGTTGTCCAGGGCCGACGGCAGGCGGAAACCGTACTGCACCAGCGTTTCCTTGCGCGCCCGGTCGCCCCGGTACATGCCGCCCAACTGGCCGATGGTGACGTGGCTTTCGTCGATGAACATGAGCGCATCGGACGGCAGGTAGTCGATGAGGGTGGGCGGCGGTTCGCCCGGCGCCGCGCCCGACAGGTGGCGGGAATAGTTTTCGATGCCTTTGCAGAAGCCCAGCTCCTGCAGCATTTCCAGGTCGAAACGGGTGCGCTGCTCCAGCCGCTGGGCTTCGACCAGATGACCGTCGTCGACGAAGCGCTTGACCCGTTCGCGCAGCTCTTCCTTGATGGTCTCGATGGCGCGCAGCACGGTGTCGCGCGGCGTGACGTAGTGCGAACCGGGGTAGACAGTGAAACGCGGCAGCTTCTGGCGGATGCGGCCGGTCAGCGGATCAAACAGCTCCAGGCTTTCGATCTCGTCGTCGAACAGCGTCAGGCGCAGCGCCAGTTCCGGGCTTTCCGCCGGGAAGATGTCGATGGTCTCGCCACGCACCCGGAAAACGCCGCGGGTGAACTCGGCGTCATTGCGGGTGTACTGCATGGCGACCAGGCGGGCCAGGATCTCGCGGCGCGAGATCTGGTCGCCGGCGCGCAGGATCAGCACCATGGCGTGGTAGTCGCCGGGGTTGCCGATACCGTAGATGCAGGACACGGTGCCCACGATGATGGTGTCGCGGCGTTCCAGCAGGCTCTTGGTCGCCGACAAGCGCATCTGTTCGATGTGCTCATTGATGGACGAATCCTTTTCAATGAACAGGTCGCGCGTGGGGACGTACGCCTCGGGCTGGTAGTAGTCGTAGTACGAAACGAAGTACTCGACGGCGTTCTTCGGGAAGAACTCCCGCATTTCGGCGTACAGCTGGGCGGCCAGGGTCTTATTGGGGGCCAGTACCAGCGCCGGGCGCCCCATGCGGGCGATGACGTTGGCCATGGTGTAGGTCTTGCCGGAGCCCGTCACGCCCAACAGCGTCTGGAACATCAGGCCGTCTTCGACCCCCTGGGTCAACCCCTCGATGGCGGTGGGCTGATCGCCCGCCGGCGGATAGGGTTGGTACAGATGAAACGGGCTGCCCGGGAAATCGATGAATCCAGGGCCTGGCGCGGACGGATCCGCCACGGCCGATGCCGCCGCGGGATCGGCCGCCAGGTTCGCTGCGGCCCCCGCCGTAATCGGGTCTATTGCGCTCTTAGGCATGCTAGACTCTTCCAGGGTAAACCCCTCATTATCCACAGCAGCCTGTACTGCGTCCACCCACCTCATCAGACTCCCATGAGCACCCTTTTCGATTCCGTCGAACTCGCCCCGCGCGACCCCATTCTTGGCCTGAACGAACAATACAACGCTGATACGCGTCCCGGTAAAGTCAATCTGGGCGTGGGCGTGTACTACGACGATCAGGGTCGCATCCCCCTGCTGGGCGCGGTCCGCAAGGCCGAAGCCGCCCGCATCGAAGCCGCCGCCGCCCGCGGCTACCTGCCGATCGAAGGCATCGCCGGTTACAACAACGGCGCGCAAGCCCTGCTGCTGGGCAAGGATTCCGCGCTGGCCGCCGCCGGCCGCGTGCTGACCACTCAGGCCCTGGGCGGCACCGGCGCGCTGAAGATCGGCGCTGACTTCCTGCGCCAGCTGCTGCCGACCTCCAAGGTCCTGATCAGCGACCCCAGCTGGGAAAACCACCGCGCCCTGTTCGAGCGCGCCGGTTTCGAAGTCGGTACCTATTCGTACTACGACGCCGCCACGCGCGGTCTGAACTTCGATGCCATGCTGGCCGACCTGAAGGCCGCGCCGGCCAAGACCGTCGTCGTGCTGCATGCCTGCTGCCACAACCCGACCGGCGTGGACCCCACCGCCGACCAGTGGAAGCAGATCGCGGCCGTCGTGAAGGAAAACAATCTGGTCCCGTTCCTGGACATCGCCTACCAGGGCTTCGGCGACGGCCTGACCGAAGACGCTTCGGTCGTGCGCATGTTTGCCGATCTGGACCTGACCATGTTCATCAGCTCCTCGTTCTCGAAGTCGTTCTCGCTGTACGGCGAGCGCGTCGGCGCGCTGACGGTCGTCGCCGGCAGCAAGGACGAAGCCACCCGCGTGCTGAGCCAGCTCAAGCGCGTGATCCGCACCAACTACTCCAACCCGCCCACCCATGGCGGCACGGTGGTGTCGACGGTCCTGAACACGCCTGAACTCTTCGCGATGTGGGAAGAGGAACTCGCCGGCATGCGCGACCGCATCCGCCTGATGCGCAAGCAACTGGTCGACAAGATCAAGGAACACGGCGGCAAGCAGGACTTCAGTTTCGTGCTGCAGCAGCGCGGCATGTTCTCGTACTCGGGCCTGACCGCGGCGCAAGTGGATCGCCTGCGCGAAGAGCATGGCGTGTATGCCGTCTCCAGCGGCCGCATCTGCGTGGCCGCGCTGAACAGCGGCAACATCGACAAGGTCGCCAAGGGCATCGCGGCCGTGCTGTAAGCCATTTGCAGCGCACAGGCCCACGCGGGCCTGCCGTCAGGAACGGGACCTTCGGGTCCCGTTTTTCTTTTGGTCCGGACCAGCTTCTTCTTTTGGTCCGGACCGGCTTTTTCTTTTGGTCCAGACCGGCTTGCTTTTTTGCGCTGCGTCCCCCAGAATGGCGCTGTATATATGTACAGTCCGCTAGCACCGGATCATCGCCATGGCCAGCAAACTCACTGATCGCCAACAACAAATCCTGGATCTCATCAGGCAGACCGTCACTCGCACCGGCTTCCCGCCGACGCGTGCCGAAATTGCCCTGGCCCTGGGTTTCCGTTCCCCCAACGCGGCGGAAGATCACCTCAAGGCGCTTGCCCGCAAGGGCGCCATCGAACTGACGGCCGGCGCGTCCCGCGGCATCCGCCTGAAAGACACCTCCCCTGCTCCCACGCAAAGCTCGCTGCCCATGCCGGGCCTGGCGCAGTTGCTGCTGCCGCTGGTCGGCCGCGTGGCCGCGGGCAGCCCCATCCTGGCTGCCGAGCACGTCGAACGCGAGGTCGGCGTCGATCCCAACCTGTTCGCCCAGACGCCCGACTACCTGCTCAAGGTGCGCGGCATGAGCATGCGTGACGCCGGCATCCTGGAAGGCGACCTGCTCGCCGTAAAGAAAGCCTCGGAAGCCCGCAACGGCCAGATCGTGGTGGCCCGCCTGGGCGACGACGTCACGGTCAAGCGCTTGCAGCGCCAGAACGGCCACATCGAACTACTGCCCGAAAATCCCGACTTCGAACCCATCGTGGTCGAAGCCGGCCAGGATTTCGCGTTGGAAGGCATCGCGGTGGGCCTGATCCGCACGCACGCGCTGCACTAGCCCCCCCACTACTCCCGCGTTTGCGCGCGGCATGAAAAAAACCCCGCCAAGAAATTGACGGGGTTTTTTGTTGGAAGCTATCCAGAAGGGGCGCCGCTTACCGGCGGCGTCCCTCCCGGTGTCCATCAGTGCTTGAGCACCGGGTCGGTCGAACCAGGTTCGGCAGGCTTGGCCACCAGGGGTTCCTTGACCGCTTCTTCCTCGGCCAGGGGCTCCGGCAGACGCTCCAGCGCCAGTTCCAGCACCTTGTCGATCCAGCGCACCGGCACGATCTCAAGGTGGTTCTTGACGTTGTCCGGGATCTCCGCCAAATCCTTGACGTTTTCTTCCGGGATCAAGACCGTCTTGATACCGCCACGGTGAGCCGCCAACAGCTTTTCCTTCAGGCCGCCGATGGGCAGGACTTCGCCGCGCAGCGTGATCTCGCCGGTCATGGCGACATCGGCGCGCACCGGAATGCGCGACAAGGCCGACACCATGGCCGTGGTGATCGCGATACCCGCGGACGGACCGTCCTTGGGCGTGGCGCCTTCCGGCACGTGCACGTGCATGTCGTGCTTTTCGAAGACGCTGTCGGCAAAGCCCAGACGGCGGGCGCGGGAACGCACCACGGTGCGGGCCGCCTCGACCGACTCCTTCATCACGTCGCCCAGCGAACCGGTGCGTTGGATGACGCCCTTGCCCGGCATGTCCGCGACTTCGATCGTCAGCAGGTCGCCGCCAACTTCCGTCCAGGCCAGACCCGTCACCTGACCGATCTGGTTTTCCTTTTCGGCCATGCCGAAGGCGTAACGGCGCACGCCCAGGAAATCGCTCAGGTTGTCGCCCGTGACGTTGACCGGCTTGACCTCGGCGGTCTTGCCTTCGGCCTTGGCGCGGTCGCTCTGGGTCAGCAACTGCTTGATGACCTTGCGGCAGATCTTGCCCACTTCGCGTTCGAGCGCACGCACACCGGCTTCGCGGGTGTAGTAGCGCACGATGTCGCGCAGCGCGCTGTCGTCGACCGTGAGTTCGCTATCCTTCACGCCGTTGTTCTTCATCAGCTTGGGCAGCAGATGGTCGCGGGCGATGTGGATCTTCTCTTCCTCGGTGTAACCCGACAGGCGGATCACTTCCATGCGGTCCAGCAGCGCCGGCGGAATGTTCAGCGTGTTGCTGGTAGCCACGAACATGACGTCGGACAGGTCGAAGTCGACTTCGATGTAGTGGTCCTGGAACGTGTGGTTCTGTTCCGGGTCCAGCACCTCGAGCAGCGCCGACGAGGGATCGCCGCGGAAATCCATGCCCAGCTTGTCGATTTCATCGAGCAGGAACAAGGGATTGCGCACGCCGACCTTCGACATGTTCTGGACGATCTTGCCCGGCATGGAGCCGATGTACGTACGACGGTGGCCGCGGATCTCGGCTTCGTCGCGCACGCCGCCCAGCGCCATGCGCACGAACTTGCGGTTCGTCGCCTTGGCGATGGATTGGCCGAGCGAGGTCTTGCCCACGCCCGGAGGGCCGACCAGGCACAGGATCGGCGCCTTCACCTTGTCCACGCGCTGTTGCACGGCAAGGTATTCCAGGATCCGTTCCTTGACCTTTTCCAGACCGTAGTGGTCGTTGTCCAGCACCGTTTCGGCGTTGCTGATGGAATTGTTGATCTTGCTCTTCTTCCTCCAGGGGAGGTTGATGAGCGTATCGATGTAGTTGCGCACCACGGTGGCTTCGGCCGACATGGGCGACATGAGCTTGAGCTTCTTGAGCTCGGCATCGGCCTTCTTGCGCGCCTCTTTGGGCATATGGGCAGCGATGATCTTCTTTTCGAGCTCTTCGATGTCCGCGCCCTCTTCGCCTTCGCCCAACTCCTTCTGAATGGCCTTGACCTGCTCATTCAGGTAGTAGTCGCGCTGGCTCTTTTCCATCTGCTTCTTCACGCGGCCGCGAATCCGCTTCTCGACCTGGAGGATGTCGATTTCGGTTTCGAGTTGCGTGAGCAGACCCTCGAGGCGCTCGGAGGTGCCGACGATCTCGAGCATCTTCTGCTTCTGCTCGAGCTTCAAGGGAAGATGCGCGGCGATCGTGTCGGCCAGGCGTCCGGCATCATCGATGCCAGCCAGCGAGGTCAGGATCTCCGGGGGGATCTTCTTGTTCAGTTTTACGTACTGCTCGAACTGCGCGACGATGGCGCGGCGCAGGGCTTCGGTCTCGGAGCCTTGCATGGCGTCCGGTTCGATTGGCGACACCTGGCAGGTGAAATGCGAATCGGCATCTTCGATGCTGTTGATGCGGGCGCGCTGGGTGCCTTCGACCAGCACCTTGACGGTGCCGTCGGGCAGCTTGAGCATCTGCAGGATGCCGGCTACACAGCCGATCTCGTAGACGTCTTCGGGGGTGGGATCATCCTTGCCGGCGGATTTCTGGGCCACCAGCATGATGCTCTTGCCCGCTTCCATCGCAACCTCGAGCGCGCGGATAGAGCGCGGACGGCCGACGAACAGCGGGATGACCATGTGCGGAAACACCACGACATCGCGCAGTGGAAGCAGGGGCAGGTCGATCGGGTCGGAAGGCAGGGTCTGGCTGGCAGACATAGGAGGTTCCTCGGTATGACTCGGCGTATCGGGGACGGGAGGCCTGGGTATACCCGGACAATCCACGTCGGTTACGTCTGTTATGGGAACAATAGCCGAAAATTCAAGATCTCGGCGCCTGGATCCCCCAAAGGCTGAAAAAAACCGCGGGGCGGCACCCTCAGTATGCAAGCGTCGCGCCTGCAGGAAAAGCGTGTTTGCACCCGGGAATGCGCCTTAGGCAAAAAAACCCGTTACAGGAACGGGCTTTTTTGAAATATCAGGCTGCGGCGTCGCGGACTTCTCCGCGCTCTGGCTTGTCTGAAGCCGCGTCCTCGTCGGCGTAGATGAGCAATGGCTTGCCCTCGCCTTCGATCGCGTTCTCGTCCAGCACCACGCGCTTGACGTTGCCCTGGGAAGGCAGGTCATACATGGTGTCGAGCAGGGCCTGCTCGATGATGGAACGCAGACCGCGCGCGCCCGTCTTGCGGCGCAGCGCCTTGCGGGCGATCGCCTTCAGGGCGGCGGGACGCACGTCGAGCTCGGCGCCTTCCATGGCGAACAGCTTCTGGAACTGCTTGAGCAAGGCGTTCTTGGGCTCGGTCAGGATTTGCACCAGGGCCGCTTCGTCCAGCTCATCGAGGGTGGCGACCACCGGCAGACGGCCAACCAGTTCGGGGATCAGGCCGAACTTGATCAGGTCTTCGGGTTCGACTTCGGAGAACAGTTCGCCCACGCCGCGCTCCGACTTGGCGCGCACCGAGGCCGAAAAGCCGATGCCCGATTTCTCGGTGCGGTCGCGGATGACCTTTTCCAGTCCGTCGAAGGCGCCGCCCACGATGAACAGGATGTTGGTCGTGTCGACCTGGACGAAGTCCTGGTTCGGGTGCTTGCGGCCGCCCTGCGGGGGCACCGAGGCGACCGTGCCTTCGATCAGTTTCAGCAGGGCCTGCTGCACGCCCTCGCCCGATACGTCGCGGGTGATGGACGGGTTGTCGGACTTGCGGGAAATCTTGTCGATTTCGTCGATGTAGATGATGGCGCGCTGCGCCTTTTCCACTTCGTAGTTGCAGTTCTGCAGCAACTTCTGAATGATGTTCTCGACGTCTTCGCCCACATAACCGGCCTCGGTCAGCGTGGTGGCATCGGCCATGACGAAGGGCACGTTCAGCATGCGCGCCAGCGTCTGGGCCAGGAGCGTCTTGCCCGACCCGGTGGGGCCGATCAGCATGATGTTGCTCTTGGAGAGCTCGACTTCGTCGCCCTTGATCTCGCCGTGGCGGATGCGCTTGTAATGGTTGTAGACGGCCACGGCCAGCATGCGCTTGGGCGAGTTCTGCCCAATGACGTACTGGTCGAGGAAGGTCTTGATTTCAGCCGGAGTGGGCAGTTCGGAACGAATCGCCGCGCGCGCGGTGGCTTGCGCCTCCTCGCGGATGATGTCGTTGCAAAGATCTATGCATTCATCGCAGATGAATACCGACGGACCCGCGATCAGCTTGCGGACTTCATGCTGGCTTTTATTGCAAAACGAGCAATGCAGCACTTTTGCGTCTGCCGATCCCTTTTTTTCAGGCATATATGTTCGTATCTCAGGTAAAGATGCGCCAGGCCGGCTAAAGGCCTAGCGCATGCGCTTACTCAAACGTGGTGGCAGCGGGTTCGGGTCAACCGGGAAGTCAGCCTTCCGAGCGGGAGGTCATAACCTTGTCCACCAGTCCATACGATACCGCATCTTCGGCCGACATGAAGTTGTCACGCTCCGTGTCTATGCCGATGCGTTCCATGGTCTGGCCGGTATTGTCGGCCAGGATGCGGTTCAGGCGTTCACGCAGGTCCAGGATCTCGCGAGCCTGGATCTGGATGTCCGAAGCCTGCCCCTGGGCGCCGCCCGAGGGCTGGTGGATCATGATGCGCGAGTTGGGCAGCGTGAAGCGCTTGCCCTTCTTGCCTGCCGCCAGCAGGAACGCGCCCATGCTGGCCGCCAGGCCGGTGCAAAGGGTGGACACGTCCGGCTTGACGAATTGCATGGTGTCAAAGATGGCCATTCCCGCATACACCGACCCGCCGGGCGAGTTGATGTACAGGGAAATGTCCTTGTCAGGATTCTCCGATTCCAGGAACAGCAACTGCGCCACGACCAGGTTGGCCGTTGCGTCATTGACCGGACCCACCAGGAAAATGAGCCGCTCGCGGAGCAGACGCGAATAGATGTCGTAGGCGCGTTCGCCGCGCCCCGACTGCTCGATCACCATGGGAATGTAGCCCAGGCCGGTGGGGGTCACCGAAGACCCGCCATTCATTGCCGCATAGAAATCGGTGAATCTCTGCATAGTGTTACGCCATCCCCATCAACTGATCGAAAGGCACCTTCTCTTCGGTGACCTTGGCCTTTTCAAGCACGTGCGCGACGACATTGTCTTCCAGCACGATAGCCTCGATTTCAGCACGACGCTGGCGGTCGGCCAGGTAATAGCTGACAACCTGTGCGGGTTGTTCGTAGTTCTCGGCGAACTCTTCGATACGCGCACGGACTTGTTCGGGCTTGGCTTGCAGCTGGGCTTGCTTGACCAGTTCCGACACCAGCAGGCCCAGGCGCACGCGGCGCTCGGACTCGGTGGCGAAGGCTTCGGCCGGGATCGGCACGGATTCGGCGTTGGGGATGCCGCGCTGCTTCAGCTCTTCGCGGGCGGCGGCGACACGGCCTTGCACGTCGTTGTCGACCAGGGCCTTCGGCACGTCGAACTTGCCGGCTTCGACCAGGGCGTCCATGACGCTGGACTTGGTGCGGCCAGCCGAACGGACCTTGACTTCGCGCTCGATGTTGCTGCGGATGTCGGCCTTCAGCTTTTCGATGTCGCCTTCGGCCTGGCCGAGGGACTTGGCGAATTCGCCGTTCAGTTCGGGCAGCACGCCTTCAGCCACTTCCTTGACGGTAATGGTGAATTCGGCGGTCTTGCCGGCAACTTCCTTGCCCTGGTAGTCATCGGGGAACTTGAGCGGGAAGACCTTGCTTTCGCCAGCCTTCAGGCCGCGGGCGGCTTCTTCGAATTCCGGCAGCATGCGGCCTTGGCCGAGCACGAACGGGAAGGCTTCGGCCTTGCCGCCTTCGAACGGCACGCCGTCGATGGTGCCGGCGAAGTCCAGCGTGACGCGGTCGCCGTCTTGCGAGGCGCGGCCTTCACGGGCTTCGAACGTGGCGCGCTGCTTGCGCAGGACGTCCAGGGTCTGCTGCACTTCGGCGTCGGTGACGGCCGTTTCGTAGCGGGTGACGGCCAGGGCCGACAGATCCGGCACGGCGACTTCGGGGTAGACCTCGAACGTGGCGGTGAACGCCAGCGTGTCGTCGGCAACGCCTTCAGTCTTGGGCTCGAGGTTCGGGGCGCCGGCGACGCGCAGCTTGGCGCCATCGACAGCTTGTTCAAAGGCACGGCCAACTTGGCTATTGATCACGTCGTAGCGGATGCCGGGGCCATGGCTACGCTCGAGCATGGCGAGCGGAGCTTTGCCCGGACGGAAGCCGGGGACCTTGGCGGTCCGGGCCACGCGCTTCAATTGCGCCTGGACTTCCTTTTCGACGTCGGCCACCGAGACGGCCAGATCAACACGGCGCTCCAGGCCGGAGAGGGTTTCAACCACAGGCTGCATTAAAAGACCTATTTTCCGAGAGATAAAGAGATGACGGGCGGATAAACGGGGCATTTTACCGGAAACTTCCGGTCCCCTGACGCAAAGGGGCGCGAGCACCCGGATAAGTCCGGATACTCGCGCCCCGTTTTCCACCCGGGACGGGAGAATATACGTCAGCCAGAAAGCCTTATTTGGCCTTGGCGATGCGCTCTTCGATGTGCTGCGCGCGCTTGGCCGAGGACGGATGCGAGCTCATCATGTCGCTCTTGCCGCCGTCCAGCTCAGCCAGCTTCTGGAACGCGGTCACCAGGCCGCGGGTGTTCAGGCCCTTGGCCTGCAGCTGGTCGAACGAGTAATCGTCGGCGGCGCTTTCCTGCGACTGCGAGAACTGCGCGTTGATGAACTTCTCGGTCAGGTCGCCCAGTTGCGACGAGCTGAGCGCGGCCACGGTGGCGCCGCCTGCCGCATTGGCGGCATCGCGCGCGGCGGAAACGGTGTAGGCGGTCTGCATCGCCTTCTTGCTGTGGCCCAGCGCGACGTGGCCGATTTCGTGGCCCACCACGCCCATCACCTCATCGTCGGTCATCATGTCCATCAGGCCGCTGTAGACGCGGATGCAGCCGTTGGCCATGGCCCAGGCGTTGACGTCCTTGGTGATGTAGACCTTGTAGCTGGCCTTCTGGCCGTTGACCGTGCCGCCCAGTTGCTTGGCGATCTTCTGCAGACGGGCGTCGTACTTGCTGCCGGGAGCGGCGATCTTTTCCTGGGAATCGCTCTGCGCGCAAGCCTTGTCCGACAGGGTCTTGATCTCGGCATCGCTCAGCGTGGCAGCTTGAACGACCTTGCTGCCGGCGCCGACCAGGCCGCCGATGTCCAAAGCGTGGGAGGCGGAGAAAGGGGCGAGCGCAACGCCCAGGGCGGCGACGGTGTAGCGGATCTTCATGGGAACAAACTCCTCTTTACTGGCTCTATGCGAACGAGGCCGCAATTCTATATACGACCAATGCGCACCAAGCGTTTCGCCACACAGTTTCGCAAATGCCAGTTTTCCTTACATAAAACCCGAACAGGATTTGCGCAATCGTGCTAGCGGGTATTCCCTTGGATCAGACCCTCTCAAAGAAACTGATATCTGCGGCAACGCGGCGTTGATAGAATTGCGCCCGCCATTTTTTCGCACACACCATAGGGCTCGCACCCAAATGATCTCCAACCCCCCTCCCCGCCTGGGCCTGCTGCCCAGCCTGATCTTCAGCTCGCGCTGGCTGCAACTGCCCCTGTACCTGGGATTGATCGTCGCGCAAGGCGTCTACGTCATGCTGTTCCTGAAAGAGCTCTGGCACCTGGTGACGCACGCCAGCAGCTTCGGCGAAATGGAGATCATGCTGATCGTGCTGGGCCTGATCGACGTGGTGATGATCTCGAACCTGCTGGTCATGGTGATCGTGGGCGGCTACGAAACCTTCGTGTCCCGCCTGCGCCTGCAAGGCCACCCGGACCAGCCGGAATGGCTCAGCCACGTGAACGCCAGCGTGCTCAAGGTCAAGCTGGCCATGGCCATCATCGGCATCTCCTCGATCCACCTGCTGCGCACCTTCATCGAGGCCGGCACGCTGGGCACGCCGAACGCGCGCTTCTCCGAGGCCGGCGTGATGTGGCAGACCATCATCCACGCCCTCTTCATCCTGTCGGCGCTGGGAATTGCGCTGGTGGACAAGCTGGCCACGCCACCGGCCAACCACGCGAAGCACTGACGCCGGCAAGCGCCCCAGAGGCGCGCCCGCCCGGCAACAAAAAAAGCCCCCGCACATTGCGTGCGGGGGCTTTTTTCTGGGCGGAGCGCCGGGCCGGCCCGGGGCGCTGCCCTGCGAAGGTCAGGCCGCTACCTTGATGTTCTTTGCGCTGGGACCCTTGGGGCCGGTACCGACCTCAAAGGTGACGCGCTGGTTTTCCTGCAGCGACTTGTAGCCTTCGCTGCGGATTTCCGAGTAGTGAGCGAAAAGATCCTTGCTGCCATCATCGGGCATGATGAAACCATAACCCTTTTCGGCGTTGAACCACTTAACGATGCCGGTTGCCATGGAGTGTCCTTGAACCTAGAAAAAGCGATTGCTCGCGGGGCGCCAGATCATCAAGGATGGGAGAGGAAGCAACCGCAGTACCACTGACGGCGACAAGTGAAACGCAGACCGCGTCGCTTGAAAATCTCGCTGAACCCAGTGTATTGGCGAACCCCGAAAAACGTCAAACATCCGCAAATTCAGGAGCACCGCCAAAGCAGCGGAGAAGCAAGGCCGGCGCGGGTTTGACACCGCCAGGCAGCCCGGAAATTTTCAACTTGGCACGCGTAGACACATGCGGATACCTGCTGCCGGAAAGGCGCCTGGACCCACGTGCCGCGCGCGGTGCGCCTACCCCGCAAACCCGCCGGAATCGAGAAACTCCTGCTCCGCCTGCGTAGTTTGCCGGCCCAACGCGGCATTGCGATGGGGAAAGCGCCCGAAGCGCTTGATGATGTCGCGATGCAGGACCGCCCAGCGCAGCGAGTCGGCGTCCAATGGTTCCATCAAGGCCACGGCGCGGTTTTGCGCGGCGAGGTTCTCCGCGTGCTCGAAGGGCAGGTAGAAAAACTGACGCAGTTGCGGGTCCACCCCCAGATCATGGCCGGCCGCGATGGCCCGGTCGGCGAAGTACTGGGCCAAAGGGTCCGTGGCGAACATGTGCGCCGTCCCCCGGTAGGCGTTGCGCGGAAACTGGTCCAACAGGACCATCAGGGCCAAGGCGCCGGTGGCATCGTCCAGCCACGCATCCAACTGGCGCGCGGCCGCAGCCATGTGGGCGGCCTCGAAACGGGCGCGGAAGGCTGCGTCGAAGTCCGCGCTCTTGTTGAACCACTGTTGCGGGCCGGCATCGCGCCAGAACGCCACCACCTCGTGGGGTTGCGGAACGATTTGCGTGGCGGGGGTAGAAGTCATGAGCGCGCATATCCTGAAGTCGAAAGCAAGGCCGACAATAACAGAGACGCGCACCATATTAGGATCCATACACCGAATGAATGAATCGGGTGTGACTTGGAAACCTGAATAACGCACTCTAGGGATTACCCTGAGATTACAAGCGCAGCGATACTTTCCATGTTTAGGAACGCTGCGGCAGAAAACAAAAAAGCCCCACGAGGGGGCTTCTATCGAAAACTCAGACCCTTACAGGACCTGGATCTTCGTAGCTTGCGGGCCCTTGGGGCCGTTGGCCGTCACAAAGCTGACGCGCTGGTTCTCTTCCAGAGACTTGAAGCCCGAGCCCTGAATTTCGGAGAAGTGAGCGAACAGATCCTTACCACCCGCTTCCGGAGTGATGAAGCCATAGCCCTTTTCCGAGTTGAACCACTTAACGACGCCGGTTTCCATACTGTATTTCCTAGAGATAATGGGCAAATGCCCGGAGGTCACGAATCAATCAAGGAGGGGACAGTAGAACAATAACGCTGAGCCGGAAAAGGCACGGCACTGAACGAAAATCGCAACGCTTGTGATCGTGTGCCGACACTATCGTTAGGTTCCCCTCACAAGTCAACATAATCCTAAAAAATGCGTGCCAATAATGCAACAAAGAGAAACTGCACGCGGATTCCACACATTTTCATAGGCAATAAGAAGTCCTGCATAGGTGTTTACACCCACGCATCATAAAAAAACAATCTAGGCTTATATAAATGCCGCCTGCCCGCGTACGAGGATTTCTTCATACGCCGTTCGGGCTAGCACTTTGGTTTGCCGCCAGGCTTACTCGTCGATAGGTAAACCCAGCAGATCGAGCGCCGCGCCGAAAGCATCGGGACCCGAGCAAAGGAAAACCGCCACGTCGCCGGGATTCATATTCTCCAGGACTTGGTCGATCTGTTCTTGCGCATTATCAACATTGTCGACACTAGAGGCGTGTATGTCAGCCCCTGCTTCGACTTTTTCACGCGGCACGATGTCTGCGATCGCATTGAGATCCGCCACGCCTTCCAGGACGTAGACGCTGATGCTCTCGCCATCCAGCGTGGTGTGCAGCTCGACGCCGCCCGCTACGTCGGCAACCTGCCGACTTACTATTTCCATGATCACTCTTCCTTGACTTGCGGGCGCTGCCCGCCTGGGCACGCACCTTGCAGGTGCACTCGCACGCCCAGGCGCGACTATAACAGCCTTGGGCTAATGCTTCTTGACAGTAGGACCAAGCGACTGCCGCGCGGCGCCGGAGGTGGCGGCAACGGGACGGGTCCGCACCCCGGCATCGGCCAGAACCCGGACCAGCGGCTTCTGCGCCGCCAGGAAGCGGTCCTTCTCCTCGCCGGCAAGCTTGCAGACGAACATCTGGGCCAGGAGCTGCGTACGGCGGGCCTTGCGGTTACCGGCCTCCTGGGCCAGCCAGTCGCCGACCCACGCCGCCGCCGCATCCGCATCGCCCTGCAGCTTGATATGGCCAAGCAGATCGAACACGGTCACGCCTTCGATGCGGCCGTCCTCGCTGCGCGTGAGAAAGAGCTTGGCGGCCTGGCCCGTGTAGCCGGGGATCAGCGCGAGGCAATCGCGCTCTGCGGGTTTCTTCATGGAATCTGCATGTATCGGTTATCGAGAACCCTGGACTGTAACCCGGCTGCGGCCCCTGTCGCGTCGCGGCAATGGATCTCTGCTATCGTCGGCCTGTCTTTTACCCCCAATGAATGGTGGACAACATGCAACGCGATTTCGACCTGGTCGTCACTATCCTGGGCGCCCTGCGCGACGCCCCCGGCCCCAACCTGAGCACGCACGACATCAAAAACGTGGCCCTGGCGCCGCATCCCGAAGAGCAAGGCCTGCAACTGATTGCGCATCACCTCGACCTGCTGGAAGACGCCGGCCTGGTCAAGCAGATCAGCGAGACGGCGGCCACCGCGGGCGCGACGCGCTGGCGCATCACCTGGAAGGGCTACGACGCCCTGGAACAGGATGAAGAAGACGAAGACGACGAAGATTTCGACGCCGAAGAATAAGGCGCGAAGCGCTCAGCGGCGCAAGAGTATGCGCCGCGTGAGCAGCGATGCGGCGGCGCCGATCACCAGGCTGAACATGAAGGCGGCGATCGACAGCATCGCCGACAGTTCGCTGAAGCCGCCGTGGCGGGACAGCAGGAACACCGCCACGCCCACCGCCGCGGCCAGCGCGACAACCCCCAGCAGCACCCGCTTGACGGAGCCCAGGCGCCCGCATAGCGAGCCGCCTGCCAGCGCCGCCGCCACCATAGCGGCCATGGACCAGAACAGGTATTCGTACTGCATGCGGACGGTCTCCCCCGAAGGTATTGAGGCGCAGGCATTATAGGCGTCCGCCTGCGCGGTCCGCCGCGGGCTAGGCGACGGCGACCACGCTGATCTCCACCTGGGCGCCGTAGTGCAGCTCGCGGGTGGGCACAATGGCCCGCGCGGGCCGGTGAGCGCCGAAGCACTCCTCGTAGACTTGGTTGACCTCGTCCCAAAGCGCCACGTCCGGGATGTACACGGTCACGCTGGCGACCGCGGCAAGCGACGCGCCGGCCGCTTCGAGTATGGCGCGAACACTGCGCAGCGCTTCCCGGGTCTGGGCCGCAGCGCCATCGGCCAGCGCTGGTCGCGCGCCCGGCGCAGCGGGCGGCAGGAAGCCCAATTGCCCCGAAACGAATATGAAACCGTTGGCGCGGACCGCCTGCGAATAATGGCCCGCGGGCGGCGTGGCCCGATTCGTATGGATGAGATCCATGCATGCCTCCTCGTGAAAGGCGGCTTACCAGCCGCGAAAGCGTTCCCAATGCGCCACCACCCCGGACGAATCCGGACGCACGACCTCGTAGGCATCATGCTGGGCGCAGGTCGCGCAGGCGTGATTGGGCACGATGCGCAGCTTCGCCCCCAGCGGCAGCTCGGGCAAGGCGGCGCCGCTACCAGGACGCACCTTGATGATGCCCTGCTCCTGGTTGGTCTCGGCCAGCAGCAAGTCGGGATAGACCGTGCCGCTGGCGTCGCACACCAGCCCGTACAGTTGGTCCACCCGCTGCTTGGCCGTGCCCCGGTCGCGCGACATGGCCATCCATCCAGCATCCACCAGGATCCAGCCCTTGTCCGGCTGATGGCCGATCACGGTCGTCAACACCGTGGCGGCGATGTCGTCGACCGTACACACGCCCAGCCCGGCCATCACCAGATCGAAGAATACGTATACGCCCGCGCGCACTTCGGTCACGCCATCGAGCTTGCGGGCGAAATGCGCGGTGGGGGTGGATCCCACGCTCACCACGGGACATGGCAGGCCAGCCTGGCGGATCGCCTCGGCGCAACTCACGGCCGCCACGCGCTCCTGCTCGGCCATGTCGGCAATGGCGTCGACGCTATCGCAGCCGTACGATTCGCCGGCGTGCGTCATGACGCCGCGCAGGCACGCGCCGTCCTCATGCAGGACGCGCGCAATCGCCAGCAACTGTGCCGTATTACCCGGCTGCACCCCGGCGCGATGGCCGTCGCAGTCGATCTCGATCAGTGCCGGGATGGCGTCGCCAGCATCCCTCCCCCGCTGGGCGACGGCGCGCGCCGCTTCCAGGCTGTCCACCACCACGGTGAGATCCACGCCGCGGCGGCGCAGCGCCAGCACGCGGTCCAGCTTTGCCGGCGACACGCCCACGGCGTACAGCAGGTCGGTGACGCCGGCAGCCGCGAACTGTTCGGCCTCCTGCAGCGTGGACACGGCGGCCGGCCCCTGGGGTGTAGACATGAGCCGGCGCGCGACATCTATCGATTTGGGCGTCTTCAGGTGCGGACGCAGTTGCACCCCGTGCCCGGCCATCAGCGCGTTCAGACGCTCGATGTTGCGCATCATGCGCGTCTCGTCGAGCAGCAGGCACGGGGTATCCAGGGTCTCGAGGGAGGTAGGCGTGGCGTTCTGGTTCATGGCGTTCTCGGCATGGCGTATCGGAATGGCTGAAGTATGGCGCGACGGCGGTTCCGCGTGTTTAATCTAGACTTAATTATCCATTAATCCATACCTGCATGATTACGACCGAAGACCTGCGTTTCTTCCTTAGCCTGGCCGCCACCCGCTCGCTGGCCGAAGCGGCGCGCGCGCTGGATGTCACGCCGCCCGCAGTCACCCAAAGACTGCATACGCTGGAAAAACGGCTGGGGGTCAGGCTGGTCAACCGTTCGGGACGCGGCACCGCGCTGACCGACGAAGGCAGGCTGCTGGCGCTGCGGGCGGAACAGATCTGCGGCGAACTGGGCGACCTGGCCGACGAACTGGCAGGCCGCAGGGGCGTGGTGGCAGGCCATCTGCGCGTGGTCGCGCCGCTGGGATTCGGGCAGCGCTACATCGCTGGGCTGGTCGCCGAGTTCCGCAGCCAAAGCGCGGACGTGACCGCCAGCCTGACGCTATCCGACGGGCCGCCGCGGCTGGCTTCCGATGACTGGGATGTGATGGTTCACATCGGCGAGCTGCGCGATTCGACATTGGTCGCGTACCCGCTGGCGCCCAATCGCCGGATCCTGTGCGCGGCGCCCTCCTACCTGGCGCGCCACGGCGCTCCTGCCAAGCCCGAGGACCTGCGCGGGCACGACTGCATCGCGCTGCGCGAGAACGATGAAGACGTGACCTTGTGGCGCTTCAAGCATGGACGCGGCCCGGCCGTGGGGGTGCGCGTGGCGCCGGTGCTGTCCAGCAATGCCGGGGAAACCGCCGTGGAGTGGGCCCTGGCCGGGCACGGCATCATCGTGCGCTCGGAATGGGATGTGGCCACGCATCTGCAGGCGCGCGCGCTGGTGCCGCTGCTGCCCGGCTGGACCTTGCCGTCGGCCGACGTGGTGGCCCTGGTGAAATCGCGCCAGGAACTGCCCGCGCGCACGGCCGGCTTTCTGGCGCATCTGCGCGCCGCCTTTGCAACGGCGCCCTGGCGCGCCTAGTCGAGCATGGCCTCGGCCTCGATCTCGATCAGCCATTCCGGCAGCGACAGGCCGCTGACGATGATCCACGATGAGGGCGGAGGATCTTTCTTGAAGCGGTCGCGCAGCGCCTGCGCAATGACTTCCTGATCTTCCCTGGCCGTTTCGCAGATGTAGATGCGCAGCATGATCACCTGCGCCAAAGTGCCGCCGGCCGCAGCCAGCACGCGCTCGACATTGTCCAGCGCGGCTTCGGTCTGCTCCTGCAGGCCCGGCCCCGCCGTACGCTCGTTGATGTCGACGCCAACCTGGCCGGACAGCAGCATGCGGCGCTGCCCCGTGACGATGACGGCCTGGCTGAATCCATACTGGACGGTGTTGAACACGGTGTCGGGATTGACGACTGTTCTGGACATGCGGTTCTCCTTGCGGCGCGCCTGGTGAGGGCGCCGGACTCCCCATTCTATCGGCCGGCCTGGTCAGGCGCCGGCGCGACCGGCCACGGGACTGCGTCCCACCGGCATGGCGGCCAGCAGCACGATGGCGCCCGCCCCTACCGCCGTCCAGAATCCCGCGCCCACGCCGTAGTGGTCGACCACCCAGCCCGCCAGCGCCGCGCCCGCCGCGACGCCCGCACCCAGGCCAGTCACCAGCCACGTCAGGCCTTCCGTCAGGCGATGGCCAGGCACGCTGCTTTCCACCAGCGCCATCGCGATGATCATGGTCGGCGCGAACGACAGGCCGGCCAGCAGCACGCCCAGCACCAGGGTCGGCAGATCGTTCACCAGCAGCAGCGGAACCGTGGTGAACGCCGTGACCGCCGCCGCGACCACAAGCAGGCGGGCCAGCGGCATCTGGAACTTCAGTACGCCGAACACCAGGCCGGCCACGCAGGAACCCAGGGCATAGGCCGACAGCACCAGGCTGGCGCCGGCCGGCATGCCCTGCTGCCGGGCAAAGGCGACGCTCAGGACGTCGATGGTGCCGACGATGACGCCCATGGCGGCCATCATCGCCAGCAGGGACCGCATCGGCGGCATGCGCAACACCGACGCCTGACGCCCTTCCTGCGTAAACCGCACGGCAGGCGCCGTGGCCCGCTGCAGCACGAAGGCCGTGACGCCCACCGCGAGCAGCAACGCCGCGAACAAGGGGCCAGCCTGCGGAAAGAACAGCGCGCTCAGCCCGACGGCCAGCGGCGGGCCGACGATGAAGCTCAGCTCGTCGGCCACGGACTCCAGCGCGTAGGCGGTGCGCAACTGCGGCTGGTCCCTGAATATCTCGGTCCAGCGCGCGCGTATCATCGCCGGCATGCTGGGCAAGGCGCCAGCCAGCGCGGCGAAGACAAACAGGGTCCACTCGGGCGCATTCCATTGCACGCAGGCCGCCAGGCCAACCAGCCCCGCGACGCACAGGCCCGCGGCTACCGGCAGCACCCTGCCCTGGCCATGGCGGTCCACCAGGCGGGAAATCCGCGGCGCCAGCAAGGCCGTGGCCAGCGCAAACGTGGCGGCGACGGCGCCCGCCAACGCGTAGGACCCGCGAACCTCGGACAGCATGGTGATGATGCCGATGCCGATCATGGGCAAAGGCAGGCGGGCGATGGCGCCGGCCAGGACAAAACCCAGTGCGCCGGGCGCCTGGAACAACTCGCGATACGGATTCGACACCGGAAACCTTTGATTGCCATGGACAGCGGCATCGTATTCACATACGATGCGTATGTCAATTTACATACGTATCGTATGTGCATGGAGAGAGCATGACGCGTTCCCGCGCCGAGATGATCGAAGCCACCCGCGCGAAACTGTTGGCCACGGCCCGGCAAGCCTTCCGCGATGGCGGCTATGCGGCCACGTCCATGGACGACTTCACGGCGGCGGCGGGGTTGACCCGGGGCGCCCTGTACCACCACTTCGGCGACAAGAAAGGCCTGCTCGCCGCCGTGGTCGAACAGATCGACGGCGAAATGGACCAGCGCCTGGCGGCCATCGCAGCGCAGGCGCCCGATGCCTGGTCCGCCTTGCAGGGACGCTGCCGCGCGTATCTGCAGATGGCGGCCGAAACCGAGATCCGGCGCATCGTGCTGCAAGATGCACGGGCGGTGCTGGGCGGGGCGGCGGACGGCTCGCAGCAACACTGCATTGCTTCCCTCGCCGCGCTGTTGCAGACGATGATGGATCAGGACCTGATCGAAGCCGCCGCACCGCAGGCGCTGGCGCGGCTGATCAACGGCAGCCTGGTCGAAAGTGCCTTCTGGATCGCGCAGGACGCCGAGGACGGCCCGCGTCTGGCGCAGGCCTTGCAGGCGCTGGACCTGCTGTTGCGCGGCTTGCTCAAGCGCTGACCGCCGCCGCGGCGAGGACTGCGGCGCTCGTACACAGCGTTTGCTGTTGCGCGCCGGCATGCGTATTATCCAATAAATACCTTGTTTAAATAATTTCTCTCGAAGGCGGAAGACCGCGTGAGCACCGGCACAACCCATGTTTCAAGCGCGTCCTGGGCAGATCTGCTGCACGGGACCAATGCCCTGCGCTCGATCGCGCTGGCGGGCGGGGTGGCGCTGCACGCCATCAACGTCTACATCGTCACCACCATCCTGCCCAGCGTCATCAAGGACATCGGCGGCTTGGAGTATTACGCCTGGAACACCACACTGTTCGTCGTGACCTCCATCGTCGGGTCGGCGCTGTCGGCCAGACTGATCGAAACGCTGGGGCCGCGCGCGGCCTACCTGCTCGCCGTCGCGGTGTTCACCGCAGGTTCCGTGGTGTGCGCGCTGGCGCCGAGCATGCCGGCGCTGCTGGCCGGACGCAGCATCCAGGGCTTGGGTGGCGGCATCCTGTTTGCGCTCAGCTATGCCCTGATCCGCCTGGTATTCGAGGCGCCGCTCTGGTCGCGCGCAATGGCCCTGGTGTCCGGCATGTGGGGCGTCGCCACCCTGTGCGGCCCCGCCATCGGCGGCGTCTTCGCCCAGACCGGGCACTGGCGGCTGGCGTTCTGGGCCTTGTTGCCCGTGGCCGCCGCCCTGGCGGCGATCGTGGCCCTCAAGGTAGGCGGCAAGGAATCGGTTCCGGCCTCGCGGCCAAGCCCGCTGCCCGTGACCACGCTGGGCCTGCTGGTGGCCAGTGTGCTGGCGATCACGCTGGCCAGCCTGTCGACGGACCTGCGCTGGAATCTGGCGGGCATCGCCGCCGGACTGGCCATCGCCGCGCTGATCGCGGCGGTGGACCAGCGCGCCGCAAAGCGGCTGCTGCCGACCGGCGCCTACTCGATAGCCACGCCGCTGGGCGCGCTGTACGCGGTGATGTGCCTGGTGGTAGCGGCTATCACCACCGAAATCTTCGTGCCGTATTTCCTGCAGGTCATCCATGGCATGACACCGCTGGCGGCCGGCTACATGACGGCGGCCATGGCGGCGGGCTGGACCTTGGCCGCCATGCCCAGCGCCACCCGCAGCGGCCCGGCGGCGAATTTCCTGGTGCGCCTGAGTCCCATGGTGATCCTGGCCGCGCTGGCCGCCCTGGCCTATATGACGCCGCGCACGGCGCAACTGCAGTCCTACCCGGGGCTGGCGCTCTATGTGCTGGCGCTGGCCGGCGTGGGCTTCGGCATCGGCCTGAGCTGGCCGCACCTGCTGACGCGCATATTCACCGCGGCGCCTGCCGGCGAAGAAACCCTGACATCTTCGTCCATCACGACGGTGCAGCTTTACGCGACGGCATTGACGGCGGCGCTGGCCGGCGTCATCACCAATAGCGCAGGCCTGGCGGATCCCGGGGGCGTCGCGGGCGCACAGCATGCGGCGCAATGGCTGTTTGCTGCATTCGCGCTGGCGCCGGCCGGCGCCCTGCTGCTGCTCGGGCGCATCACGCGCAGCCATGCGCAGGACGCCATCCAGCAATAGCAGCCAGCCGGGCCCGCCAATTTCCGCCAAAGGCGGTATGGATGGCCCGGGCCGCTTTTGCTACGCTGGACGCTATCTGCAAGGGGTCCTGGCCATGACCAACAGAATCCGCGTGCTGACCGTCCAGCCGTCGTCGTTCTCGGCGCGTTTCGCGTTCCTGGGTATCGCCCTGCGCTGGACTCTGGGCGCAACGCCCCGCCCCAGCCGGCTGCTGATCGGGCCGCACGACCTCGAACCGGTAGGCTCCGAGGCAGCCTTCTGGCAATTCGCCTTGCGGCATGCCGCGACCGGCCGGTCCTTCCTGGTGACGCGCGGCGACCGCTGGGACCTGGCGGCGTCCGTGGACGGCGACGAAGTGCGGGCTTTCGGCCGCAAGTTCGCTTTGCGACAATGCCTGTTCTGATTCGGCCGGCGCGGACGCCTCGCGCGCCCGCCTGCACTGAAAGGAACAGCCATCTCAACGCCCGACACCACCGTCATCCATCTCAACGGCCCGATCAACAGCGGTAAATCCACGGTCGGCGCAGCGCTGGCCGGCCTGCTGCCCGCTGCACGCTTCATCGACGGCGACGATCACGACGCCCCCAGCCATCTGCCATACACCGAGCAATGGGCGCTGGCGCTGGCCCGCCTCACCAGGCTGATCGCCGAGGCGCAGGAGCGTTATCTGGTCATCGCCTACCCCTTGGAGCAGGATAGCTACGAGCAAATCCTGGCTGCGTGCCGGCAACACGGCGCGTGCTTGCGCGTAGTGACCCTGGCCCCCTCGCTTGCGGCCGCGCAATCGGACAGAGGCGGACGGGTATTGACCGATTGGGAGCGGGAGCGCGTCGCGCAGATGTACCGCGAAGGCTATGCCACGCGTCCGTTCAGCGACCTGGTGCTGGACACTTCAGGCACGGACGCGCAAACCAGCGCCCGCCAGATCGCGCAGTGGCTCGCGGCCTAGCCTAGCGCGCCGGCTGGCGCTGATACTGGGCATCGGGAGCGCGGCCGCGCAGCAACGACTCCGGATGCGCTTGCAGATAGTCCGACAGTTCCCGCAGCGACCGGGCCGCCCGCGACAGTTCCTGCAAGACTGCATTGGCATTGACCGGCAGGCCGGCGTCCGGATTCAACACCCCGCCCACGGCAGCCAAGGACTTGCTGGCCTGGCGCAGCATGGCTTGCGCCTCGGGCGCCAGGCGGGTATCGAGCCGCTTCATCAGGCTGGAAGTGGCGCGCAGCAATTGGCCCAGATCGGCGCCCAGCCCTTCGAAAGGCACCCTGTCCAGCTTGGTGAGGATACTGTTGATCTGCTGCTGCAACTGATCCAGGTTGTTCGGCACGGTAGGAATGAAGGGATCCTCTTCCATCTTGAACGTCACCGGCTTGGCGTCGGGGAACACCGCCAAGGCGACATATAGCTGCCCGGTCAGCAGATTGCCGATACGCAGTTGCGCGCGCAGGCCCTGCTGGATCAAAGCGGCCAGCAGCTTGCCGCTGGGATGCTGCAGCGTCGAACCCGAGTATTCCTTGATTTCCTCGACCGTCTGCGCGCCCAGGCGTTCGGGGTAGACGGTGGCTCCGACCAGCGCATAGAACTGCTTGATCGCCGGATCGAACTCCAGGCGGATCGAGTCCACCTGGCCGATGGACGCGCCATACGCGTCGATGGGCGCGCCGACCACCAGCCCCCGGACCGACTGGTCAAAGCGCATGCGGATGTGCAGCGGCGTGCCATCGGGTTGCGCGCGGGCCGCGCCTTCAGACGAGAAGATGGTGAACTCGGCATCGGCCTTGGCCGCCACATGCGCATGCTGCTCGACGGTGTCGAACGCAACGCCCCCCACGATCACGGACAGCAGCGACTGCGAGCGCACCTGCAGGCCGCGCGCATCAACGCTGAAATCCACGCCGCTGGCATTCCAGAAGCGCGTGGCGCTGTTGACGAAGTCGTCATTGGGCGCGTCGATGAAAACCTGCACGTTGACGCCTTCCCCGCTGCTGTCCAGATGGTAGGCGACCACCTCGCCCACCGCGATGCGGCGGAAGTAGACGGGTGAACCTATGTCCAGCGAACCCAGGTCGTGGGCTTTGAGGGTGAAGCGCTTGCCGGCGCGGTCCTGCTGCACCTCGGGCGGCGTCTCCAGGCCGACGAAGCTGTACTTGGTGGCGCGGGTTTCGGTTTCCTGGCGGAACTGGTCGGACGGGTCCACGCCTATGTAGGCGCCGGAGAACAGGGTGCTCAGGCCCGATACGCCGCTCAGGGTCAGCCTGGGCCGGACCACCCAGAACATCGTCCCTTCCTGCAGCAGGCTGCCGGCGTCCTTGTTGATGCGCACGGTCGCGACGATACCGGAACGGTCCGAGTTCAAGGCCACGCGTTCGACCACGCCGACAACGACTTCCTTGTAGCGGACCTGGGTCTTGCCGGCCTCCAGCCCTTCGGCGGTCTGGAAGCTGATGGTGGCGGTGGGGCCGGCTTCCATCCAGACGCGTACGACCAGCGCCAGTCCGCCCACGGCTGCGATGAGAGGCACCAGCCAGATCCAGGACAGGCGACGCCTTTTACGGCTTGCGGCAGGCGTGCTGGCAACGGCGGACCCAGATTCAGGCATGGGAGATGTCCCCTGTTGTACGCATTGGACTCGAGGGCAGAACGCTTTCAAGAATCGCGCCCGCAGGGTCAGCGCGCAAGTAAGGGTATTCCCGGAATGGACGCGCTGGCCAAAAATGCGCGCCGCCCGATTCACGGGTAGGATAAGGCCCCCAAAAGCAGCAGCAGGAAGTACCCGTGACTATCGAAATTCGCCCCGCCGTCGCCTCGGACGCGGCGCAGATCCATGCCTTCATCACCGAGCTGGCCGTGTACGAACGCGCCGCGCATGAAGTGATCGCCAGCCCCGCGGACGTCGAGCGCACCCTGTTCGCCGAGAACGCGCCGGCCAAGGCCCTGATGTGCCTGCTGGACGGCAAACCCATCGGCTACGCCGTCTACTTCTACAGCTACTCGACCTGGCTGGGCAAGAACGGCATCTATCTGGAAGACCTGTACGTCACGCCGGAGCAGCGCGGCATCGGCGCGGGCCGCGATCTGTTGCGCCATCTGGCGCAGGAGGCGGTGGCCAATGGCTGCGGCCGCCTGGAATGGAGCGTGCTGGACTGGAACACGCCCGCCATCGATTTCTACAAGTCGATCGGCGCGCTGCCGCAGGATGAATGGGTGCGCTACCGGATGGCCGGAGACGCCCTGCTCAATTTCGCGCAGGGCCGGCGCTAGGCGCCTGCCGGGCTGCCCGCATCAGAATTCGGGCAGGTCGAAGAGCGTGTACAAGGTCGAGCTGGGAACCGGCGCGGACGCGAGGTGTTCGCGTCCGTCGTCATCCACCAGCACGCGCACCGGCCGCAACGCCACGCTCATACCGTCCTGGCTGATGGCGGTTTCGACTTCCACGCCGTCCTTGATGGCCTCGATGACCTCGGATGCCGCCGCCGTCACCGGCTCGGTGACCCAGCCGGGGACGCCGCGTTCTGCCTGGCCCCAGCGCACATAGGCCACGTGCCCGCTGACGGGCTCTTTTCGAACGGCGACGATCACATACAAAGACATCCAGGCCTCCCCAATGTTTGGCCCGGATCGTATAACAACTTTGCGCAGCCGTTATGACCGCGGGATTCAGGGTTCGATGTCGATAGGGGCAAAGGACTTCACCAGGTCGTCCAGCATCTTCAACTGGGTCAGGAAGGGCTCCAGCTTGTCCAGCGGCAAGGCGCTGGGACCGTCGCACTTCGCGTTCTTGGGATCGGGGTGAGCTTCCAGGAACAGGCCGGCCAACCCCACGGCCATGCCCGCGCGCGCCAGTTCGGCCACCTGCTCGCGGCGGCCGCCCGATGCCGCATCCAGCGCCGAGCGCTGCTGCAAGGCATGCGTGACGTCGAAAATGAGCGGCCGGTTGCCGGACACTTTCTTCATCACGCCAAACCCTAGCATGTCTACAACCAGATTGTCATAGCCGAAGCAGGTACCCCGGTCGCACAGGATGAGCTTGTCGTTGCCGGCCTCGGTGAACTTCTCGACGATGTTCAGCATCTGGGTCGGGCTGAGGAACTGCGGCTTCTTGATGTTGATGATGCGCTGCGTCTTGGCCAACGCCACCACCAGGTCCGTTTGCCGCGCCAGGAAGGCCGGCAGTTGCAGGATGTCGACGACCTCGGCCACGGTCGCGGCCTGCCAGGGTTCGTGCACGTCGGTAATGACGGGCACGCCGAATTCCTTCTTGACCGCCTCGAAGATCTTCATGCCCTCTTCCAGGCCCGGGCCGCGATAGGAATGGATGGACGAGCGGTTGGCCTTGTCGAAGGAAGCCTTGAACACATACGGGATGCCCAGCTTGCGGGTGACGCGCTGGTATTCCTCGCAGGCGCGCAGCGCCAGTTCCTTGGATTCCAGCACGTTGATGCCGCCGAACAGCACGAAGGGGCGATCGTTCGCGCAGCTGATCGAGGAGGAGATAAACACTTCAGGGGCGGTCATGATGGGTACATCCTGTGGAAGTAAGGCAGTGATAGTGCGTAATGTACAACCTGCCCGGCCCGGCTTTCACGTCCCGCCCTTGCCGCGCGCTCCTCAGCGGCTGGAGAGCATGCGGCGCAGCACGCCGTCACGCAGGACATAGTGGTGGAACAAGCCGGCCAGGGCATGGAGCAGCGCCAGCACGATGATGCACCAGGCCACGGTGTTGTGCAGTCCGCCGATGAAGCGGCGCTGCTCGTGGTCGATGGCGATCAGCGTGGGCACGTCGAACAGGCCGAAGAAGGCGAACGGCTCACCCTGCGCCCAGCGGAACAGAAAGCCCAGCGCGATCTGCGCCGCCATCAACAGGTACAGCAATCCGTGTACGCCCGTACTAGCCGTGCGCAGCCAGCCCGTGGCGGCCGGCGGCAGGCGCCTGCCCGCGCTCACGCGCCAGATGGCGCGCAACACGAACACGGCGGCAAACAGCAGGCCGAACGAAATATGCAGGTGCTGCAGCAGGCGCCGCGTGGGCGTGCCGCGCGGCAGGAATTCCCAGATTTCGGCCAGCGCGAACAGGCCCACCACCAGCGCCGCCGTCAGCCAGTGAAACGCGATGCTGACGCGGTCATAGTGCGCCAGGCCGGCGGGCCCGGCAGGGGGAATCGTTGTCGTCACGGAATACGCTCATCTTCTTGAAATCGGAGTGCAAGCGTATTGAGATCGGACTTACGGCGTCCTGATTCGGGCCGGCTTCAGGCGTTGCCGGTGTCGGAGGTCCACCTGGCCGAGTAGGTCTGCGGCAGCAGACTGAGGCTGCCCACCAGTTGCTCCACCCGCTCGTCTTCCTGGCGCATGGAATAGACCACCGCGGTCACTTCGGAGCGGCCGCCGTCGCGCTGCTGGCTTTCCACGCCGCGCAGGCGCAGGCTGTGCTTGCCCAGGGCGTTCAGCAATTCCGCCCGCACTATGGCTTCGTCCGTGGAGGCGCAGGTCAAGGCGATGTTGTAGTAACGCTCTTCGGTTTCCGCATCGGGCACGTAGCGGTCCATCAGCCTGGCGCCGCGCCGCAGCAGCACATTGGTGACCAGGATCAGCGCCGTGACCGCGCTGGCTTCGGCCTGGAAGCCATAGCCGGCAAGTACCCCTACGGCGCCGGTAGCCCAGATGGTGGCCGCGGCGCTCAGGCCGCGTATGGTCAGGCCGTCGCGCATGATCAGGCCCGCACCCAGAAAGCCTATGCCGGTCACGACCTGGCTGCCCAGGCGCATGTCGTTGCCGGCGTCCAGCAGCGCCGGCAAGGCGGTATAGGCGGCCGCGCCCAGCGAGACCAGCGCATGCGTGACCACGCCGGCATAGTTCTGCCGCCATTGGCGCTCGGCGCCGATGGCGGCGCCAAGCAGCATGGCCAGCACAAGATTGATGGCGATTGAAAATTCGTTCATGGGACCAGGATCAGAGACTTGGCCCCATTATCGCCCGGTGCAGCGCCTGGCTCAGCTACGCTCCTGCGCGGGATCGCTGACCAGCCGGTAGGCGATGGCGCCGACGATCGCCCCGACGATGGGCGCGACCCAGAACAGCCACAGCTGCTCCAACGCCCAGCCGCCCACGAACAGCGCCGGGCCGGTGGAACGGGCCGGATTGACCGAGGTGTTCGTCACCGGAATGCTGATCAGGTGGATGAGCGTCAGCGCCAGTCCGATGGGAATCGCCGCGAAGCCGGCCGGCGCGCGCTTGCTGGTCGCCCCCAGGATCACGAAGATGAAGCCCGCGGTCAGCACGACTTCCGTCACCAGGGCGGAGACCATCGAGTACTTGCCCGGCGAATAGGCCCCGTAGCCGTTGGCCGCGAAATGGCTGCCCTTCAGATCGAAACCCAGCTTGCCGCTGGCAATGCAGGCCAGCACCGCAGCGGCCACGATCGCGCCCAGGACCTGGGCAATGACGTAAGGCAGGATTTCCTTGGCGGGAAAACGGCCGCCCGCCACCAGGCCCACCGTGACGGCCGGGTTGAAATGCCCGCCGGAAATATGGCCGACCGCGAACGCCATGGTCAGCACGGTCAGGCCGAAGGCCAGCGCCACGCCTGCGAAACCGATGCCCAGTTCCGGAAAACCGGCGGCCAGCACAGCGGCGCCGCAGCCCCCCAACACCAGCCAGAACGTGCCAAAGAACTCCGCGCCGCAACGCTTGGAAAGCGGATACATGTCGACTCCCGAAAACGAAAATGCCACGGTATCGCGGGGCGGCGACGGCAACTTCAAAGCAATGTAAATTCTTGACAATTCTTGAGCGCAGCCGGACGCGGACACCCCTGCCGCAACCAAGGTAACGGCGTAGGGCGGACTCGGGGATCGTCCGGACCGGCTAGACGGAAAGGCGCACGCCGCACGGACACCGATGATGCGGGCCGCAGCGGCAGCGTATCGGAGCGCTTGGCCCCGGCCACGGCGACGAGCGGCGTGCCTAGCCCTGCATGGGAGTGCAAAGCTCCACCAACGTGCCGTCCGGACAGCGCACATAGGAAACGACCTGCCCCCAAGGCTTGGAGACAGGCGCGCTCATTTCCGTGGCGCCCGCCGCAAGCGCGCGGGCGTGCGCCGCGGCCAGGTCGTCCGTCACGAAAGCCACTTCCATGCCCAACGGCTCGGCCGACGCCGATGCCGCTACATGGCCGCCGCCGAAGTTGGCGTCGGCCAGTTCATGCGCCGCGAACGACAAGGTGGTTTCGCCGGTGTCCAGTTCGCCGTAAGTCCGGGACTCGTGCAGAAAACGCCTGGCGAAACCGAATGCCTGTTCAAAAAAGGACAGCGATGCGGCGACGTCCGGTACGTAGATGATGGTGTATCCGAATTTCATGGTTCGTCCTGATCGTGGGAAATGGCGCTTTTGCAGGTGCATGCGCCGGAGGCATGATGGGATTGAACCAAATTACTGTTTATTTATCCAGTAAATTATGAAGTACCAAACCTCTCCTACGCCGCCTCTTGGTGCAGCCCGCCCCTGGACCACCGGTCCACGTCGCGGATCAGATACAGCAGGAACTTGGTGTAAGCCACGTCCAGCGCCTGCACCCAGGCGGAGTTGTCGTGGCGGGTGCAGGACGCGCGGATGGCGCAATCCAGCGTTTCCGCCAGATGGCTGACCGTGGTCCCGGACATCCGGAAGCAGATCGGCGCCTGGCAGGAATGCCGGTGGGCGTGGCGCAGCGCGCTGTCGCGCGCCTGCGCCGTGGCGTGGGCATCGGCCACGTCCCGCAGCAAGCGGTTCAGGATTTCGCACCAGTCGGCCAACAGCTCATGCACGGCTCACCTCTCAGGGAACACGTCTGCGTCAGGAATCGGAGTACTAGGCGGGGGCGTGCAGCACCGTCACCAGCACGGTCGCGTCGCGCACGGCCTGCAGCGCGTGCGGTTCGTGCGCGGCCAACGCGACGAGCTGGTTTTCGCGCAACTGGCGCACGCCATCGCGCAATGCCAAGCTCACCTCTCCGGCGATGCAATGAATGGTGATTTCGCCCGCCACGGCATGTTGCGGCAGGCCCTTGCCGGCGGGCAGCGCCAATTGCAGCAGTTGCATATGCGCCGTCTTCATCAGGCTGACGCTGACGGCCTCCCCGTGTTCGCGATGCGGGGTGCGTATATCGATGACATCCAGAAATGCAGCGTGCTTGAGCGCCATGGAAGGCTCTCCTTATCGTGCTGTGTACGGGGCTGTTGAGAGGCTGTTGCGATACCGGCCAGCGGCAAGCCTCCACCGAAGAGCGCGAAGATATATCAAAAATGTGCTTTCGGCACGGGAGGTTATCCCTAAGCGCAAGGGCGCGCCGGCAAAGGAAAAGCCCCAAGGCATTCAATGCCTTGGGGCTTGCGGGACACTGGTGGCATGAAGCCGGATCAGTGCCTGAATAAGGTTGGTGCGAAGGAGGGGACTCGAACCCCTACACCTGTTACGGCGTCAGGACCTAAACCTGGTGCGTCTACCAATTTCGCCACCTTCGCTATAGGCCAAGCCCGCTATTGTAGCTTGCTTGTTAAAATCTTGCGTCATGAATCCGCGCCTCGATGCCCTACACCCCTATCCGTTCGAAAAACTGCGCGCTTTGCTGGCTTCGGCCAGCCAGCAGCCGGACGGTCTGACGCCCATCAATCTGTCGATCGGCGAGCCCAAACACGCCGCGCCCGCGCGCGTCGAACAGGCCATCCGCGACAGTCTCGCAGGCCTGTCCGTGTACCCGTCCACCAAGGGCGACCCGGCGCTGCGCCGGGCGATCTCGGAGTGGCTGGCGCGGCGCTACAGCATCCCTGCCCCGGATCCGGAAACGCAGGTGCTGCCGGCGCTGGGCTCGCGCGAGGCGCTGTTCGCGTTCACGCAGACCGTCATCGACCCGGCCGCAGGCTCGGTGGTGATCTGCCCCAATCCGTTCTACCAGATCTACGAAGGCGCGGCGCTTCTGGCCGGCGCCACGCCCTACTTCGTCAACGCCGATCCGGTGCGCAGTTTCGCCAGCGACTGGAACCAGGTGCCGGACGAAATCTGGAAGAAGACGCGCATGGTGTTCGTCTGCTCGCCGGGCAACCCGGCCGGCAACGTCATGTCGCTGGACGAATGGAAAACGCTGTTCGAACTGTCCGACCGCCACGGCTTCGTGATCGTCTCGGACGAGTGCTATTCGGAAATCTACCTGGACGAAGGCAACCCGCCGCTGGGCGGCCTTCAGGCCGCGCGCCGCCTGGGCCGCGACACCTACCGCAACCTGGTGGCGTTCTCCAGCCTGTCCAAGCGTTCCAACGTGCCCGGCCTGCGTTCGGGCTTCGTGGCGGGCGACGCCGCGCTGATCGGCCGCTTCCTGCTGTATCGCACGTATCATGGCAGCGCCATGAGCCCCATCGTGTCGGCGGCCAGCATCGCCGCCTGGACGGACGAGGCGCACGTGAAGGACAACCGGCGCCTGTACCGCGAAAAATTCGACGCCGTGGTGCCCATCCTCCAGAAGGTGCTGGACGTGTCCCGGCCGCAGGCTTCGTTCTACCTGTGGGCTGCCACGCCCGGTTCGGATACGGCGTTCGCGCGCGACCTTTTTGGCCGTACTGGTGTTACCGTGCTGCCGGGCAGTTTCCTGGCACGCGAGGCGCATGGCGTGAATCCCGGCCAGGGCCGCATCCGCATTGCTCTGGTGGCGCCCTTGGCTGACTGCGTACAGGCAGCCGAGCGCATCGCCCATTTTGTGCATACTTCCGTTTGATCAACCTTTAAAAGCTGAGCCGCTATGACTCTCGACCTGCAGACCACCATCGAAAAAGCCTGGGACGACCGGGCCAACCTGTCGCCCACCGACGCCAGCGCCGAAGTGCGCGAAGCGGTCGAGCGCACCATCGACGGCCTGGACCTGGGCCGCCTGCGCGTGGCCGAGAAAATCAACGACGACTGGGTCGTGCACCAGTGGATCAAGAAGGCCGTGCTGCTGTCGTTCCGCCTGAACGACAACGCCATCATGGGCCAGGCTCCGCTGCAGTTCTACGACAAGGTGCCGCTCAAGTTCTCGGAATACGGCGATAACGCCTTCAAGCAGGGCGGCTACCGCGTGGTGCCGCCGGCCGTTGCCCGCCGCGGCGCCTACCTGGCCCGCAACGTGGTGCTGATGCCCTCCTACGTGAACATCGGCGCCTACGTCGACGAAGGCACCATGGTCGACACCTGGGCCACCGTCGGCTCCTGCGCCCAGATCGGCAAGAACGTTCACCTGTCCGGCGGCGTGGGCATCGGCGGCGTGCTGGAACCGCTGCAAGCCAACCCGACCATCATCGAAGACAACTGCTTCATCGGCGCCCGCTCGGAAGTCGTGGAAGGCGTGATCGTCGAAGAGAACTCGGTGCTGGCCATGGGCGTGTTCCTGTCGCAAAGCACCAAGATCTATGACCGCGCCACCGGCAAGGTCACGTACGGCCGCGTGCCCTCGGGTTCGGTCGTGGTCCCGGGTTCGCTGCCTTCGGCCGACGGTTCGCACAGCCTGGCCTGCGCGGTCATCGTCAAGCGCGTCGACGCGCAGACCCGCGCCAAGACCAGCATCAACGATCTGCTGAGGGCTTAAATGAGCACGACGGCTGTACTGGATCTGGTCAAGGACCTGATCGCCCGCCCTTCGGTCACGCCGGCCGATGAAGACTGCCAGGCGACGCTGGCCGCGCGCCTGGAGCGCATCGGCTTCGCCTGCGAGACCATCGCACAGGGCGGTGTCACCAATCTGTGGGCGCGCCGCGGCAACGCGGCGCCGCTGACCGTGTTCGCCGGTCACACGGACGTGGTGCCTCCGGGTCCGCGCGAGAAATGGGAAAGCGATCCCTTCGTTCCCACCGAGCGCGATGGCTACCTGTACGGCCGCGGGGCAGCCGACATGAAAAGCTCGATCGCCGCCTTCGTGGTGGCGGCCGAGGAATTCGTGGCGGCCCACCCGCAGCATGGCGGCTCGATCGCCCTGCTGATCACCTCTGACGAAGAAGGCCCGTCCATCGACGGCACCGCCATCGTCTGCGACGCGCTGAAGGCGCGCGGCGAACAGATGGACTACTGCATCGTCGGCGAGCCCACTTCGGGCGACGTGCTGGGCGACACCTGCAAGAACGGCCGCCGCGGCTCGCTGTCGGGCAAGCTCACGGTCAAGGGCATCCAGGGCCATGTGGCCTACCCGCACCTGGCGCGCAACCCCGTGCACCAGCTGGCGCCGGCCCTGGCCGACATCGTCAGCATCGAATGGGACCAGGGCAACGAGTACTTTCCGCCCACCACGTTCCAGGTGTCGAACCTGAACTCGGGCACCGGCGCCACCAACGTGGTGCCGGGCGAGGCGGTGGCGCTGTTCAACTTCCGTTTCTCCACCGCCAGCACGCCGGAAAGCCTGCAGGCGCGAGTACATGAAGTGCTGGACCGCCATGGCCTGGAGTACACGCTGGACTGGGAGCTGGGCGGCGAGCCCTTCCTGACGCCGCGCGGCTCGCTGACGGACGCGCTGGTCTCGGCCATCCGCGACGAAACCGGCGTGACGGCAGAACTCTCCACCACTGGCGGCACGTCCGATGGCCGTTTCATCGCCAAGATCTGCCCGCAAGTCATCGAATTCGGTCCCTGCAACGCCACGATCCACAAGGTCAACGAACGCATCGAATTGGCCTCGCTGGATCCGTTGAAGAACATTTATCGGCGCACGCTGGAAAACCTCCTGCTGCCGCCCAAGTAAAAGCCTCACATGTATCAATCCGCCCGCCAAGAACTGCTGACCCTGCGCGACCTGATCCGCTACGGCGTATCGCGCCTGAACGCCGCCCAGGTGGCGCTGGGACACGGCAGCGACAACGCCTGGGACGAGGCGGTCTACCTGACGCTGCACGCCTTGCATCTGCCTCTGGACACGCTGGAGCCCTTTCTGGACGCCCGCGTGCTCAGCGAAGAGCGCAACCGCGTGCTCGAATTGATCGACCGCCGCGTGACCGAGCGCCTGCCCGCCGCCTACCTCACCAACGAGGCCTGGCTGCGCGGCCACCGCTTCTACGTGGACCAGCGCGTCATCGTGCCGCGCTCGCCCATCGCTGAATTGCTGGACCAGGGCCTTGCGCCCTGGGTGCAGGATGCGCTGGCGGTTGAGAACGTGCTGGACATGTGCACTGGGTCCGGCTGCCTGGCTATCCTGTCGGCGCTGGCCTTCCCCTATGCCCATGTGGACGCGGTCGACGTGTCGCCGGACGCGCTGGAAGTGGCGCGCCGCAACGTCGACGACTACGGCCTGGCGGACCGGCTGGACCTGCACGAAAGCAATCTGTTCGACAGCCTGCCGCCGCGCCTGTACGACGTCATCATCTGCAATCCGCCCTACGTGAACAGCGGCTCCATGGACGTCCTGCCCCAGGAGTACCGCCATGAACCGCAGTTGGCCCTGGCTGGCGGCGACGACGGCATGGACCTGGTGCGCCGCATCCTGGAAGCCGCGCCGCGCTTTCTCACGCCGGAAGGCGTGCTGGTGCTGGAGATCGGCCACGAACGCGACTTCTTCGAGGCCGCCTTCCCGCAGCTCTCGCCCGTGTGGCTGGACACCGAAGAAGCCTCCGACCAGCTTCTGCTGCTTACCCGCGAGCAACTCAGCCTGTGATACGCGCTACTGGATTGACCCTGCGCCGCGGCACCAAGGTGCTGCTGGACGGCGCTGAATTCGTCGTGCATCCGGGCGAGCGCGTGGGCATCGTCGGCAAGAACGGCGCGGGCAAGTCCTCGCTGTTCGCGCTCTTGACCGGCACGCTGGACCTGGACGCGGGCAACCTCGCCATGCCCGCCGGCTGGCGCATCGCCAGCGTCAAGCAGGAAATCGAAGCTGACGAGCGTCCGGCGCGAGAGTTCGTCATCGACGGCGACACGCATCTGCGCGAACTGCAGGCGCGCCGTGCCGAACTGACGGACGAGCAAGGCACGCAGATCGCCGAAGTGGAAGCGGCGCTGGTGGAAGCCGGCGCCTGGAGCGCGGCCTCGCGCGCCGAGCAACTGCTGGCCGGCCTGGGCTTCAAGCCCGCCGAGTGGATGCAGCCGGTGGCGAGCTTTTCCGGCGGCTGGCGCATGCGCCTGGCCCTGGCCCGCGCGCTGATGGCGCCGTCCGAATTGCTGCTGCTGGACGAGCCCACCAACCACCTGGATCTCGACGCCATGCTGTGGCTGGAGAAATGGCTGGCCGCCTACCCCGGCACCGTCATGCTGATTTCCCACGACACCGAGTTCCTGGATGCGGTCGCCAAATCCATCCTGCATTTCGACCACGCCAAGCTGGTGCGCTACCGCGGCGGCTATGGCGACTTCCTGACACAGCGCGCCGAGCGCCTGCGCCAGACCAATATCGCCTACGAACGCCAGACCCGCGAAGCGGCCCGGCTGCAAGGCTTCATCGACCGCTTCAAGGCCAAGGCCTCCAAGGCCAAGCAGGCGCAGAGCCGCGTCAAGGCGCTGGCGCGCATGCAGGTGCTGGCGCCCTTGCACGCCGAGGCCGGCATCGACATCCGCATCCCCTCGCCCGACCAGGTGCCAGATCCCCTGCTGACCCTGGAGCACCTGTCGGCCGGCTACACGGACGCCGACGGCAACGCCGTGCCCATCCTGCGCGACGTGACGCTGATGGTGCGCGCGGGCAGCCGCGTCGGCGTGCTGGGCGCCAACGGCGCCGGCAAGAGCACGCTGATCAAGACCCTGGCCGAAGAACTGCCGGTGCAGGCGGGTACGCGCCGCGCCTCGCGCGGCTTGGCCATCGGCTATTTCCACCAGCACCAGCTGGACATGCTGGACGTGGACAGCACGCCCATCGCCCATCTGGCGCGCCTGGCCCCCGAGACCCGCGAACAGGAACTGCGCAACTATCTGGGCGGCTTCGGCTTTTCCGGCGACACGGTGACCAGCAAGGTCGGCCCCATGTCCGGCGGCGAAAAGGCGCGCCTGGCGCTGTCCCTGATCGTCTGGCAAAAGCCCAACCTGCTGCTGCTGGACGAACCCAGCAACCACCTGGACGTGGAAACGCGCGAGGCCCTGGCCGCCGCGCTGGCCGACTTCGGCGGCAGCATGCTGCTGGTATCCCACGACCGCCACCTGCTGCGCACCACGGTGGACAGCTTCTGGATCGTGGCCGACGGCGCGGTACGCGAGTTCGACGGCGACCTGGAGGACTACCGCGACTGGCTCGCCGCCCGCAACGCCGGTGAACGCGCGGAAGCCGCGCGCGAGAACGCCGAAGGCAACGAACCGGTGGTGGATCGCAAGGCCCAGCGCCGCGCCGAAGCCGAACAGCGCCAGCGCCTGTCCGCGCTGCGCAAGCCGCTCGAATCCAGGCTCGCCAAGGTCGAGGCCGAGATGGAGAAGCTGCGCGCCAAGCTGCATGCGCTGGACGCCGTCATCGCCGATCCGGACCTGTACTCGGATGCGCGCCGCGCCGAACGCCAAAAGGTCATGGCCGAGCATGGCGAACACGGCAAGCGCATGGACGAGCTGGAAGAACAGTGGCTCGAAATCCAGGGCTCTCTGGAAGAGATCGAACAGTCCGAGGCCTGACGGCCTGCGGCGGGCGCCCTGCCCGCCGCCGCTTCCTGCGCTCTCTCCTTATCTAGAAATAGAAATCGTTATCATTTATACTCTGGCGCGAATTTGACTCTATCTGGCGCCCGGCGCCGGCGACATGTCTACGCTCACGGATGTATTTCTCCGCCATTACCGAGAGGTGCTGGGTTTTCTCTCTTTGCGCACCGGCTCGCGCGACGTCGCGCAAGACTGCGCCCAGGACACCTGGATCAAGCTGGCGGAATTCAAGGACAGGACGCGTCCCGACAACGACCGCGCCTACGTCTTCCGCGTGGCCGCCAACATCGCTACCGACTGGCACCGGCGCCGCAGCCGCGAACAGGCCGCCACCGCCGACTACGCCGCTTCGCGCCCCACCCTGCATGAACCCGACACCCTGGACGTGGCTGCCGCGCGGCAAATGCTGCGCAGGCTGGAAACCGCGCTGCTGGCCCAGCCGCGCCGCAGCCTGGACGTGTTCGTGCTGCACCGGCACGAGGGCCTGAGCTACCGGGCCATCGCCGAGCGTTTCGCGATTTCGGTCAGCGCGGTGGAGAAACACATGATGCGCATCCTGCTGGCCTGCGACCAGGCGCTGGCATCCTGAGCATGGCCGCCCCCAAGACCGGCAGCGCCCAGGAAGAAGCGTCGCGCTGGGTCGTGCGCCACAGCGGTCAGGGCATGGATGCGCAAGCCCAGGCGGAGTTCGAAGCCTGGTACCGCGCTGACGCCAGCCACGCCGCCGCCTATGAACGGCTGGCGCGCCTGTGGCGGCGAATGGGCGAGATCGAACGCGGCAAGCTGCTGGCGCCACGGCGCGCGCATAAGCGCGGCGCGGCGGCCGCGCTTGTATTGCTGGCCGCCTGGCCAGCCTGGCAATTGCTGCGTACGGTCCATCCTGACGCCGACTACACGACCGGCGCCGAAGTGCGCCGCGTGGCCCTGCCCGACGGCTCCAGCGCCACCCTGGATGCGGACTCGGCCATCGCCATCGATTTCGCGCCGGGCAAGCGCGAAGTACGGCTCCTGGCCGGGCGAGCGTTGTTCACGGCCGCACCGCGCGCGCCTGGTGGTCCGGATTTCACGGTGGTGACGCCGGACGCGTCCGCAGCCGCACTAGGCACCCGCTATGTCGTGGCGCGCGAGGCCGGCGGCACGCGCGTGGCGGTGTACGAACATCGCGTGGCAGTCCATTGCCTGGTCTGCCAGGATGACGCCGCCTTGGCGCTGGACGCGGGCCAGGAGGCTGCCGTGTCGGCGACGGGCATCACGCGCTTCGCCGCGCCGCAGGAACCGGCGCCGGACTGGAGCCAGGGCCTGCTGGCCTTCAACGATGTCGCATTGCCCGAGGCCGCTGCGCGGCTATCCCGCTATGGCGGCAAGCACATCCTGGTGCTGGGCGAAACCGCCAGGCGTTTGCGCGTCTCGGGCATCGCCAGTATCGACGATCCCAAGCGAGCGCTGGAATTGCTGCTGGCGCAGGCCAAGGTCGGCATTACCGAGCTGCCAGGCCTGCTGATCCTGCGTTGAAGCCGATTGCCAATCAGTAAATGAGAATCGATATAAATTATTCATCGGCAATCCGCTGAGGTAATCCGTGCCTGCACACGTCCTACGGCTGACATCAACACCCGCTTGGACGCATTCATGCTGTTTCCCCACTTCAACCGGCGCGCCCGCCGGTCTGGCGCTTCGGCGGCGCTGCTCATCGCCGCGTTGATAACGGCTTCGCCGGCCCCCGCTCAGTCGACCGCGCCCGTCGCCTATGACCTGCCGGCCCAACCCCTGGGCGACGCACTGCTCGCGCTGGGCCGACAGGCGGGCCTGGAGATCTCGTTTCCACCGGCGGCCGTGGCGGGCAAGACTTCGCCCCCGCTGCAAGGAGAGTACTCACCGCTGCTCGCGCTGAACCACCTGCTGGCGGGGTCCGGACTGGCGCTGCGCGCGGACGGACCTGGCCGCTACATCGTCTACGTGGACAAGACCAACCAGTTTTCCGCCCTGCGCCTGGACGCCGTGAGGGTCTACGGCGAGCAGGTGGGCGAGCGCATCTATACCCGCGAAGACATCGCCGAAACGCCCAGCTCCAACCGCGACCTCAGCACGCTGGTGGCGACGCATCCGGCGGCGCGCACCAATCCGGGCGCCGCCGGCTCGCAGAACCGCGGCTCGCTCAATGTGGAGGACATTTCCTTCCACGGCTCCAGCCCCTACCAGAACTTGTTCCAGCTCGACGGCATGGACGCGACCAACCGCGTGGACCCGGCCAGCAAGAACCTGAACCTGCAGGTCGGCAACGTGCCCAGCAACCCGCAGTCGTACTTCGTGGACACGAGCCTGCTGGAGGAAGTGCGCGTGCACGACAGCTTCGTGCCGGTGGAGTACGGCCGCTTCACGGGCGGCGTCGTCGACGCCAGGCTGCGCCGCTTTTCCGGCGAAAACCGCTTGAATCTGGACTACCGCTGGAACACTTCCAAAATGACGCGGCAGGAGGTCGCCGAGGGCGAACAAAACAGTTGGGCGCAGGGCAAGCCGGGCTATTCGCCGGAATGGAAAAAGCGCTTCTACTCCGCCGTGGGCGACCTCGCCTTCAATGAAAAATCAGGCGCCGTGCTGGCCATGTCGCGCCGCGAATCGGACATCACGCGCTGGAACATGGGCGTGGACGACAAGGGACAGCCGGCGCCGGGCCAGGCCGCCTATAGCGACCGGATCGACAACTTCCTGGGCAAGTTCAGCGTGCGCGCCAGCGCCGATACCACGGCCGACCTGACGCTGAAATACAGCGACCGCAGCGAAACCCTGGCCAGCGACCTGTTCCGGCACACGCGCTGGGACAACAACCATGAGGCGCGCGGCATAGGCGTCAACGTAGACCACTACTTCCAGGGCGGCCGGCTTGCGCTGCAGGCGGGCTGGGACCGGTCGCTCAGCAACCGCGAATCCGTCGGCGACGAGCTGGTGACATTCAGCCCCTACCTGCTGCCGCGGTACACGGCGGGCGGCTTCGGCAAGGAGCAGACGCGGCAGGACACCTGGACGCTGAAGGGCCGGGTCGACCTGGATCCGGTGCGCACGGGCGTGTTCACGCACATCCCCTATGCAGGCGCGGAACTGAACCAGGTGCAGGCGAACTTCGAGCGTTTCCAGGAAAGCCACTCCTACCAGCGCGCTTACAACCGCGACGGCAGCTATCGGGATTTCAGCAAGGTCCGCTACCTGCCCGGCACCGTGAACGTGAACTACAACATGGCCAGCCTCTATCTGTCGGACCGCATCGAATGGCAACGGCTGGCGCTGGACGCCGGCCTGCGCTACGACCGCGAGACGTTCCTCGGCAACAACAACCTGTCGCCGCGCACGCGGTTGGATTGGGACATGTTCGGTTCGGGCGATACCCTGCTCAGCGCCGGCTGGTCGCGGTACTACGGGGCCGGCGTGCTGGAGACGGCGCTCAAGGAAGAACGCAGCCGCCTGCGGCGCCAGGTGCTGGACAAGAACGGCAAGCCCGTGGCGGATGGCAGCAAGGAGTACTACGTGGAGTACAAGGGCCTGCGCATGCCCTATGACGATGAATGGGCGGTCTCGCTGCGCCAGCGCATGGCGGGCATGGAAGGCGTGCTGAGCTACGTGCGCCGCAACGGCCGCGACCAGTGGGCCACGACCGGCAACGACAAGGACGGCTACCGCTACACCAACGACGGCCTGTCCACCACCGACGGGGTCAGCCTGTCGCTGCGCACGCTGGAGCCCTGGCGCCTGGGCGAGACGCGCTGGAACATGCAGGCAAGCTGGAGCTGGCAGAAGCGCAAGACCAACGCGGACCTGGTCGAAGGCTACAACGGCGACGCGCGCGACCCCGGCGAATACGTGATCTACAACGGCTCGCGCCTGCGCGCCATCGACCTGCCTCCAAGCTCCTTCTACCAGCCACAGATCGCCACCCTCAGCCTGACCGGCGCGTGGCCGCGCGCCGGCCTGACCTGGAGCAACATGGTGAACTGGCGCAGCAAGCGCGACGCCACCGTCTACGTCGGGCGCGGTCCGCGGCCCGACTACCTGGATCGATTCGAATCCGGCGAGATCCCGTCCTACTGGACCTGGGACACCAAGCTTTCCTGGAATCCCACGTTTGCGCGCAGTCTGGAATTCACGGTCGAAGTCCTGAACGTGCTGGACCGCAGGCCCGCCGTGACGGCCAGCAATCCCAACGTCAAGACCAACCGCAGTACCTATCAGACGGGACGGGAGCTATGGCTGCAAGTCGGTTACCGCTTCTGATCCTGGGCGCGGCGCTGACGCTGGCGGCGTCCCTATCCCACGCCGACGCAGACGCCCAGGACGATCAGGCCGCCTGCCGCACGCCCACGGGCTGGAATGCCGCGTGCCTGCGGCCGCTGTACGCTGGGCCGCCCTCGGCGTGGCCAGCGCCCACGATCGATCCTGGCGTGGCCTGGCGCGAATGGGGGCCGGTGCCGCCGGCCTCCAATCCGCCCCTATCCTGGACCGCGGCCAACGCCGGCCAAGCGGAACTGGCTGCGGACGTCGCGCGCCCGGCGGTGGTGACGCTGGGGCAGATGCTGTTCTTCGATACCCGGCTGTCGCGCAAGGGGCAGGTGTCCTGCGTCTCCTGTCATCTGCCGCAGCGCGCCTTCACCGACGGCCTCGCGCTGGCCGTGGGCGAAGACAAGCTGATGGGCAGGCGGCGCTCCACGCCGCTGTATGCGGCGCCGTTCGCGCCCCGGTTGTTCTGGGACGGACGCGCCGCCAGCCTGAAGGAACAGGTGCTGGGCCCCATCCACGATCCCCGCGAAATGAACCATGACGCCGACGGCGCCGTGGCGCGCCTGTTGGCGGCCGATCCCTACCCTGCGCAGTTCCTGCAAGCATTCGGCGCCGCCCCGGCAGCGCAGCCGCCTGTGGACGCCGACCGCCTGGCGCGCGCGCTGGCCGCCTATGTCGCTACGCTTCGGCCCGAAACCACGCGCTTCGACAAGTTCCTGGATGGACAATCGAATGCGCTGGACGACAGCGAGTTAATCGGCATGCACCTGTTCCGCACCCAGGCGCGCTGCATGAACTGCCACAGCGGCGCGATGCTGACGGATCACCAGTTCCACAACATCGGCCTGTCCTTCTATGGCCGCCGCAACCAGGATCTGGGGCGCTACGAAGCGACGCGCAATCCCGCCGATCTTGGCAAGTTCCGCACGCCCAGCCTGCGCAATGTGTCGCGCGCCGGACCGTGGATGCACAACGGACTGTTTCCCGACCTGAAGGGCCTGCTGCGGATGTACAACGCCGGCATGGGCCGCGATCCTGTGCCCAGCGATCCGCCCGACCCGTATGCGCCGCGCAAGTCCGAACACATCCGGCCGCTCGCGTTGAGCGCGGACGAGATCGACGCCTTGCTGGCGTTCATGCAGGTCTTGTAGGAAAGGGAGAGGCGGCGCCCGGCAGCTTGCAGATGCAGGCTCCCATGCGCCGCCGGCCTGGCATTACGAGTACGGGCGCTCGCGCAGGCGGGTGTGGTGGTCGACCACGGTGTCGATCACTTCGCGCAGGATGGTTTCGGCAAGCGCGGGCGGCACGCCCGCCTCTTGCGCCAGGCGGCGGATGCGCGCGACCTGCTGCTCCTCGCGCTTGGGATCCACCAGGTCCATGCCCAGATCGCGCTTGAGCTCGCCGATCATGTCCGTGCAGCGGAACCGCACGCCCAGCAGCAGCATGATCTGCTGGTCGATTTCATCGACCTCGGCGCGCAGCGACGCCAGCTCGGCTTTGGAAGTATCGTTGTCGGCCATGAGTATCAACCCTGAACAATGTCAAGTTTGGCGATGCCCAGCGCCAAGGTCTTGGCGCCCACGTCGCGGAACTGGATTTCAGCCTGGGCGTCCTGCCCTGCTCCGCTCAAGCCGATGATCGTGCCTTCGCCGAACCGCGCGTGGTGCACGCCCTGACCTACACGATACTGCTTGTCGCCCACCGTGACGCCGGTGGTAACGCTGCGGGCTTGACGCGGCGCAATGGTATTGGTGGGCTTGCGGCCAAAAGCGTCGCCGCGGTTGCCGCCGCCCCAGCCGGCGCCCGTGCCGCCAACCTGGGCCAGGCCGGCCTTGGGCGACAGCCACTTCAGGTGCTGTTCGGGAATTTCTTCCAGGAAGCGCGACCGCATCGCGTAGCGCGTCTGGCCGTGCAGCATCCGGCTTTGCGCCAGGCTGATGTACAGGCGCTGGCGCGCACGCGTGATGGCCACATACATGAGGCGGCGTTCTTCTTCCAGTCCGGAAGCTTCCAGGACGCTGTTCTCGTGCGGGAACAGCCCCTCTTCCAGGCCGGTGATGAACACCGCGTCGAACTCCAGGCCCTTGGCCGCGTGCACGGTCATGAGCTGGACGGCGTCCTGGCCCTGCTGGGCCTGGTTGTCGCCCGCTTCCAGCGCCGCATGCGACAGGAACGCCGCCAGCGGAGTCAAACCGTCGGATGCCACGACCGGCGCGTCGACCACGCCCGCGTTCAGCGTGGAGGCCGTGTCCTGTTCGGGCACCACGCCGGCAGGCATGCCGTCGTAGTTTTCCTCGGACGCGAACACCGCCGCGGCGGTAACCAGTTCGCTCAGGTTTTCCAGGCGCTCCGCGCCTTCGCGTTCGGCCTTGTAATGCGCGTTCAGGCCGCTGGCCTCGAGCATGTGCTCGACCATTTCCGGCAGCGGCAGGTCGCGGGTCTCTTCGATCAGGCGATGGATCAGCTGCGCGAATTGCGCCAGGTTGGAGCCGCCCTTGCCGGGCACCAGGGCCACGGCCGCGTAAAGGCTGGTGTCGTGCGCGCGCGCGGCGTCGCCCAATTGCTCCAGCGTGCGCGCGCCGATGCCGCGCGTGGGGAAATTGACGACCCGCATCCACGAGGTGTCGTCGTGCGGATTGGCCATCAGGCGCAGGTAGGCCAGCGCGTGCTTGATTTCCTGGCGCTCGAAAAAACGCAGGCCGCCGTACACCTTGTAGGGAATGCCGGCGGAAAAGATGGCGTGTTCCAGCACGCGCGACTGCGCGTTGCTGCGGTAGAGCACGGCGATCTCGCGGCGCAGGCTGCCTTCGCGGATCAGGGAGCGGATCTCGTCCACGATCCACTGCGCTTCCATGCCGTCGGACGGCTGCTCGATGACGCGCACCGGCTCGCCGTCGCCCTGCTCGGTCCAGAGGTTCTTGCCCAGGCGGCCGGTGTTATGGCCGATCAGCGCGTTGGCGGAATCCAGGATGTGGCCAAAAGAGCGGTAGTTCTGCTCCAGGCGGATCACGGTGCCGCGCGCGTAGTCGCGTTCAAAGTCAGCCATGTTGCCGACGTTGGCGCCGCGGAAGGCATAGATCGACTGGTCGTCGTCGCCCACCGCGAAGATTGCGGCGCCGCCGCCGGCCAACAGGCGCAGCCACTTGTACTGCAGCGTGTTGGTGTCCTGGAACTCGTCGACCAGGATGTGGCGGAAACGGCGCTGGTAGTGCTCGCGCACCGGCGCATTGCGCGACAGCAGTTCGTAGGCGCGCAGCAGCAGCTCGGCAAAGTCCACCACGCCTTCGCGCAGGCACTGGGCCTCGTAGAGCTGGTAGATCTCGATCAGGCGACGGCGATGGGCGTCGTAGGCTTCCACGTCGGCGGGACGCAGGCCTTCTTCCTTGGCGCCGTTGATGAAGCGCTGCACGTCGCGCGGAGGATACTTTTCGTCGTCGACGCCATTGGCCTTCATCAGGCGCTTGATCGCCGCGAGCTGGTCGGTGACGTCCAGGATCTGGAAGCTTTGCGGCAGGCCGGCATCGCGGTGATGCGCGCGCAGCATGCGGTTGCACAGGCCATGGAAGGTGCCGATCCACAGGCCGCGCGTATCGATCGGCAGGATGGCCGACATGCGCGCGAGCATTTCGCGCGCCGCCTTGTTGGTGAACGTGACCGCCAGCAGCCCAAAAGGCGAGGCCTGGCCGGTTTGAATCAGCCAGGCCATGCGGGTGGTGAGCACCCGGGTCTTGCCGCTGCCCGCCCCGGCCAGGACCAGGGCGTGCTGCGGTTCTAACGTTACTGCGGCGCGTTGTTCAGGATTGAGCTTCTCTAGCATCATGCCGCGTAGCGGCGCAGACGTTGAGCGAATTGCTCGAGCCCGGCGATGCCGCTTTGCTGGGCGCGCTGGCACCAGGCCTGCAGGTCATGAAGAAGCTGTTCGCTGCTGGCGCTGGAGCTTTCCCAGATGCGGCCGAGTTCACGGCGCATCTGTACCAGCGTGGCGAGCGACTTGTTGCGGGCGATGGCTTGATCCACGGCGGCAACCTGTTCGGGCTGGAGGATGTCCTCGTTGCGGTGGATGGCACGGCGCACGCTGTGCAGCTTGGTCCAGTCGCACTCGGCGCTGTCCTTGTTGCGCGAATCCTTCAGCTTGGCCAGCTCTTCACGGGCGGCGCTCTTGATCACGTCCGCATAGCGGGCCATGACTTCGTAGCGGTGCGTGATCACGCCCTGCAGGGTGCGCAGGTCGATGCCGGTCTTGCTGTCGTCCAGCTTGAGCTTGGGCGCAACCTTCTTGATCTTGGCGAGGCCGAAGAACTTCAGGATGTTGATGTAGCACCAGCCGATGTCGAATTCGTACCACTTGGCCGAGAACTTGGCCGACGTGCCATGGGCGTGGTGGTTGTTGTGCAGCTCTTCGCCGCCGATCACGATGCCCCAGGGGAACACGTTGGTGCTGGTGTCCGGGCTGTTGTAGTTGCGGTAGCCCCAGTAGTGGCCGATGCCGTTGACGACGCCGGCGGCCCAGAAGGGGATCCAGGCCATCTGCACGGCCCATACCGTGACGCCGATGGCGCCGAACAGGGCGATGTCGATGGCGAGCATGGTCAGCACGCCCCACAGGCTGTGCTTGCTGTAGACGTTGCGCTCGAGCCAGTCGTCAGGCGTGCCGTGGCCGAACTTGGCCATGGTTTCCTTGTTGTTCGATTCTTCGCGGTACAGTTCCGCGCCGCGGAACAGCACCTTCCAGATGCCGAACAGGATGGGCGAATGGGGATCGCCTTCCTTTTCGCACTTGGCGTGGTGCTTGCGGTGAATGGCCACCCATTCCTTGGTGACCATGCCGGTCGTCATCCAGAGCCAGAAACGGAAGAAGTGCATGACGGCCGGATGCAGATCCAGACCACGGTGCGCTTGGCTGCGATGGAGAAAGACCGTGACCGACACAATCGTGATGTGCGTCACAACCAGAGTGAACACGACAACCTGCCACCAAGTGGCTTGGGTCAGACCGCCGGCAATGAAGGAAAGGATGTAATCCATAAAGCTGTTAGGAGCCTCGCTAGAGAAGTGCCTGGAGTTTAGCTTACCTTGGCTGACTTATGACAAGGTAGTTTCAAAATAGTTTTTGAGCGAAATCAAGGACTAAGCCCCGGTTTTTCAGGGCAAAAACCCACTCTCGCCACCAAAAATGCGGGTTGCGAGGCCGAGCCTTGCGGCACGCGGCGCTAGGGCCGTCCTCCCCAGGGTAGGTGGGGGGCATACGCGAAGGCGCAAGGTTTGGGCTCGATTTCGCCGTTAAAGTTCCTGTCAGCTTGGCGTCCGGTCTTGAAGCGGACTTGCGGCTGGCGCACACTGCGGGTGCTTTACCGACCAAACTGTCTCTTTTGTCCCACTGATGTTGCTGAAAAAAATCCGTCCCCAATTTTTTTACGCCCTGGCCGCGCTGGGCACCGCCCTGCCCGCCACCGTTTCCGCGCAAACGCTGAAATCGGGCGACGTCGCCGTGCTGGCCTCGTACTACGAGATCCGCGGATCGGACTGCCTAGCGCTGCGCGCGCCGCGCGTATCGCTCACCATGACGCCGCGCCTGGGCAAGGCCAACATCATGCAGACGCGGGGCCAGTCCAGCGATTCCGGGCGTTGCGCCTACCAGACCGTGCCGGTATCCCAGGTGGTCTACCAGGCGGACCAGCCAGGCAATGACAGCCTGGCCTGGGAAGTGAAGTACCAGAACAAGACCCTGGGCACGCGCCGCTACAGCGCCACGGTGGTGGTGACGCCGGGTCCCTGACCCGGCGCTCCCGATCAGGCCGGCTGGTCCTGTGGACCGGCCGCGTCCCCGTCGGACGTTTCTTCAGTCGAAACCTCGTCCGCTTCCGAAGCTGCTTCGGCCACGGTCGCCGCGCCCTTCTTCTTGCGCTCGAATACCGCGGCGAAAAAGCCGTCGGTGCCGTGCACGTCGGGGCGCAGCTGCACGTAGGGGCCGTCCAGCTTCAGGTTTTCACAGCGCGCGGCCAGGATCTCGGCGGCGTCCAGGCGCTCGAAATCCGGATGGCTGGCGAGGAAACGCTCGGCCTGGACCTCGTTTTCCTCGGCCAGCAGGCTGCAGGTGGCGTACACCAGGCGGCCGCCCGGGGCGACGCAGCGCGCCGCGCTGTTGAGGATGCGTTCCTGCAGCTGGCCCAGTTCGGCCAGCGCCTCGGGGTGCTGGCGCCATTTCAGGTCCGGATTGCGGCGCAGGGTGCCAATGCCGCTGCACGGGGCATCGACCAGCACGCGCTGGGCCTTGCCGGCCAGGCGCTTGACGCGGGCGTCGTTTTCGCTGTCGATGACCACCGGCACCACGTTGGACAGGCCGCTGCGCGCAAAGCGCGGCTTGGCGCGCTGCAGGCGGGCCGCGGACACGTCGAACGCGTACAGGCGGCCGGTGGAGCGCATCAGCGCGCCCAGCAGCAGTGTCTTGCCGCCCGCGCCGGCGCAGAAGTCGATGATCATTTCGCCGCGGCGCGGCGCCACCAGCAGCGCCAGCAACTGGCTGCCCTCGTCCTGGACTTCGATGCTGCCGTTCTCGAACTGCGGCCAACGGTTGATGGCCGGACGGCCTTCCATGCGGATGCCCCAGGGCGAATAAGGCATGGCGACAGGTTCGTAGCGGCCGGCGCCCTGCTGCAATTCGGCCAGCATGGCGTCGCGCTCGACCTTCAGCGGGTTGACGCGCAGGTCCAGGCTGGCCTGGCGGTTCAGCGCCTCGATCAGCGTTTCCGGGCTGTCCATGGCGCCCAGGCGTTCGTCCAGCCAGTCCGGGATGCTGCCGCGCACGGCGCGCGGCAGTGTCGCCAGGTCGATCTGCGACACGCGCTGCAGCCATTCGGCTTCGCCGGCGTCCATGCCTTCGGCCAGCGCCTCGGCGCCCAGCGTCGCGGCCAGGCCCAGGATTGCCAGGCGGCGCGAAGCAGGACCGACGCCGCTTTCGCCGAACTGGCGGTAGCGGCGCAGATGGCGCAGCACGTCGTAGACGGCTTCAGCGACCTCGGAGCGATCGCGCGCGCCCAGATTCGGATGATTGCGCAGCCAGTGCGACAGGGCCGCGTCGGCCGGATAGGTCCATTGCAGGATTTCGCCCAGGACGCGCTGGACCTGGTCGATGCGGATCGCCGCGTGCGATTGGCGCGGGCGATTGAATTGGGGTTTGGGCGGGCGGTCCTGGCCGCCATCGCCGCCGCGCGGGCCGCCATACTGGCCGCGTTCGCCGCCGCGCTCGCCGCCGCGATCATCGCCTCGCGGCGAGCCATAGGACGGACGCGAGTCCGCGCGGCCTTCGCGACGATCCGGGCCATAGGAGGCGCGTTCGCCGCCACGGCCTTCGCCACGCGGGGCGTCATAGGACGGACGCGAGTCCGGACGCCCTTCGCGGCGCTCCGAACCATAGGAAGCGCGTTCGCCGCCACGACCTTCGCCGCGCGGAGCGTCGTAGGACGGACGCTGGCCCGGACGGCCTTCGCGGCGTTCCGAACCATAGGAAGCGCGCTCGCCGCCACGACCTTCGCCACGCGGGGCGTCGTAGGACGGACGCTGGCCCGGGCGGCCTTCGCGGCGTTCCGAACCATAGGAAGCGCGCTCGCCGCCACGACCTTCGCCGCGCGGGGTGTCGTAGGACGGACGCTGGCCCGGACGGCCGTCGCGGCGCTCCGAACCATAGGAAGCGCGCTCGCCGCCGCGGCCTTCGCCGCGCGGGGCGTCGTAGGACGGACGCTGGCCCGGGCGGCCATCACGGCGCTCGGAACCATAAGAACCGCGCTCGCCACGGCCCTCGCCGCGCGCCGGATCGAAGGACGGACGCGGGCTCGGTCGACCCTCGCGACGGTCCGAACCGTAGGAACCGCGTTCACCGCCGCGTCCTTCGCCGCGCGGCGCGTCGTAGGACGGGCGCGGCGTCGGGCGGCCGGCCGAGCGTTCGTCGCGGCTGCCACCGGAGCGCTCGTCACGGGCGCTGTCGCGTGCGATCGGGGCGCGCGCCTCGCCCTTGGGGCGCGAGAAGAAGGACCGACCGTCGCGGCCTTCGGACGCGGCCCTGGCGGCGCCAGCCGGACGGGAACGCGGAGATTGGGGTTTGGTCATGGTGTATTCCAGTGGGGCGGAGGGCTTCCGCCCGAAAAATTCGATTCGGGGCCGCTCAGGCGGCCGGCGACCAGGCGAAAAGGCGATCGGGATCGCCTTGCACGTTGACGCGGTGGTCGCTGGTCAGGGTAACCCGGCCTTCGGCCAGCCAGCGCACCGCCGCCGGGAAAGCCCGGTGTTCGACCGCCAGCACGCGCTCGGCCAGGGATTCGGGCGTATCGCCCGCCAGGACCGGCACGCAGCCCTGGGCGATGATGGGACCGTGGTCCAGCACCGGCGTGACGAAGTGCACGGTGCAGCCGTGCACGCGCACCCCGGTGGCCAGGGCCTGGGCGTGCGTGTGCAGCCCGGGAAACGCCGGCAGCAGCGACGGGTGGATGTTCACCAGCCGGCCGGCATAGTGATTGACGAAGCCCGGCGTCAACACGCGCATGAAGCCCGCCAGAATGACGTAATCGGGTTCGTAGCGGTCGATCTCGGCGGCCAGCGCGGCGTCGAAGGCTTCACGGCTGGCGTAGTCCTTGTGATACAGCGCGCCGGTGGGGATGCCCTGCTGGGCCGCCCATTCCAGGCCGGCGGCATCGGGCTTGCTGGCGATGACGGCGGCGACTTCGGCCGGCCAGCCTTCATTGCGGCAGGCCTCGGCCAAGGCCTGCATATTGCTGCCGCGTCCCGAAATCAGGATGACGATGCGGCGCTTGGTGGTAGATATTTCCGGCAAGATAAGGAATTCCAAGGGAAATCGGGCCCGTCCGCCCTACGCAATCCCGCGCGCGGCGACAGCCTGGACGCGCGGCAGGTAAGGACAGGAACAAACCCGGAATCCAAAATTGTAAACTCTCGCTCGTGAAACCATCGCTGCGCATCTACCGATCCCTGCCCCCGCCCGACCGGCGCGCCCCTTGCGCGCTGACGATCGGCAATTTCGACGGCGTCCACCGCGGACACCAGGCCATGCTGGCGCGCGTCTGCCAAGTCGCTCGCGACCGCAACCTGACGCCCGCCGTGATGACCTTCGAGCCGCATCCGCGGGAGTATTTCGCCACCCTGAATCAACGCCCGGAGCTGGCGCCCACCCGTATTTCGGGTTTGCGCGACAAGCTGGCGGCGCTGGCGCGTTACGGCATTAGCCAGGTCGTGGTGGAGCGCTTCAACGCCCGCCTGGCCGAAATGTCGGCCAACGCCTTCATCGAACAATTGCTGGTCCAGGGCCTGCATGCCAAATGGCTGCTGGTGGGCGAGGACTTCCGCTTCGGCCACAAGCGCAGCGGCGACATCGACCTGCTGCGCGAGGCCGGCCTGCGCCATGGCTTCGAGGTGCAGACCCTGGCGGACGTGACCGACCAGCAAGGGCACCGGATCTCCAGTTCCGAGGTGCGCACCGCGCTGGCGGTGGGCGACCTGGAACGCGCCCGCCACCTGCTGGGCCACCCGTACCACATCAGCGGCCACGTGATCCACGGCCAGAAGCTGGGCCGCACGCTCGGCTTTCCCACCATGAATCTGCGGGTGGCCGAGCGCTGCGCCGCGCGCTCGGGCATTTATGTGGTGCAGGTCTACGGCCTGGCCGACCGCCCGCTGCCGGCGGTCGCCAGCCTGGGCGTGCGCCCCACGGTCGAGGACCGCGGCCGCGTGCTGCTGGAGTCGCACCTGCTCGACGAGACCGTCGACGCTTACGGTAAACTCGTACGCGTCGAATTCCTGCAAAAGCTGCGGGACGAAGAAAAATTTCCTGACCTCCCTTCCCTGACTGCCGCCATCGCCGAAGACGCGCGAAACGCGCGCGCCTATTTTGCCGTTCATGGACTATAAAAAGACCCTCAACCTGCCCGATACCCCCTTCCCCATGCGGGGCGACCTCGCCAAGCGCGAGCCCGCCTGGATTTCGCAGTGGGAAGAAAACCACGTCTACCAGGCGATCCGCGCCGCCAGCCGCGGCCGGCCGCGCTTCGTGCTGCACGACGGCCCGCCTTACGCCAACGGCGACATCCACATCGGCCACGCGGTCAACAAGATCCTGAAGGACATCATCGTCAAGAGCCGCAACATGGCCGGCTATGACGCGCATTACGTGCCGGGCTGGGACTGTCACGGCATGCCGATCGAAATCCAGATCGAAAAGAAATACGGCAAGCACCTGCCCGTGGCGGAAGTGCAGTCCAAGGCCCGCGCCTACGCCCTCGAACAAATCGACCGCCAGCGCAAGGACTTCAAGCGCCTGGGCGTGCTGGGCGAGTGGGATCGTCCCTACATGACGATGAACTTCAGCAATGAAGCCGACGAAATCCGCGCGCTGGGCCGCATCCTGGACAAGGGCTACGTGTTCCGCGGCCTGAAGCCCGTGAACTGGTGTTTCGACTGCGGCTCGGCCCTGGCCGAAGCCGAGGTCGAGTACGCCGACCGCGTCGACCCGGCGGTGGACGTGGCCTTCCCGTTCGCCGAACACGCCAAGCTGGCCAGCGCCTTCGGCCTGGACTCGGTGGAAGACGGCGCCATCGTCATCTGGACCACTACGCCCTGGACCATCCCGTCCAACCAGGCGCTGAACCTGCATCCCGAAATCGAATACGCGCTGGTGCGCGTGACGCCGGTTCCCAAGTTCGGTCCGCTCCTGCTGATCGCCAAGGAACGCGTCGAAGCCTGCCTGAAAGCCTGGAACCTGGAAGGCGAAGTGATTGCCACGGCCCCGGGCGCGGCGCTGTCGGGCATCGAATTCCGCCACCCGCTGGCGCAGTTCAACGCCGCCTACGACCGCAAGTCGCCCGCCTACCTGGGCGACTACGTGACGGCCGACTCCGGCACCGGCGTGGTGCACTCGGCGCCGGCGTACGGCATCGAGGACTTCATCTCGTGCAAGGAGCACGGCATGAAGGACACCGACTTCATCAGCCCGGTCATGGGCGACGGCAAGTATGTGGACAGCCTGGCGCTGTTCGGCGGCCTGTCCATCTGGGACGCCAACCCCAAGATCGTCGAGGCGCTGACGGAAGCCGGCGCGCTGATGCACGTGGAAAAGCACAAGCACAGCTACATGCACTGCTGGCGCCACAAGACCCCCATCATTTACCGCGCCACCAGCCAGTGGTTCGCCGGCATGGACGTGGCCCCCAAGGACGGCGGCCCGACCCTGCGCGAATCGGCGCTGGCCGGCATCGACGCCACCGCCTTCTATCCGGCCTGGGGCCGCGCCCGCCTGCACGCCATGATCGCCAACCGCCCCGACTGGACGCTGTCGCGCCAGCGGCAATGGGGCACGCCGATGGCCTTCTTCGTGCACAAGGAAACCGGCGAACTGCACCCGCGCACCTCTGAATTGCTGGAACAGGTGGCGCAGCGCGTCGAACAAGGCGGCATCGAAGCCTGGCAGACGCTGGATCCGCGCGAATTGCTGGGCGACGAAGCCGACCAGTACGAAAAGAACCGCGACACGCTGGACGTGTGGTTCGACTCGGGCAGCACGCACGCCACGGTGCTGGGCGGCAAGGACGGCGACTTCGCCGGCTCGCATGGCGCTGAACTCGCCTGGCCCGCCGACCTGTACCTGGAAGGCTCGGACCAGCACCGCGGCTGGTTCCATTCGTCGCTGCTGACTGGCTGCATGCTCTACGGCCAACCGCCCTACAAGGCCCTGCTCACGCACGGCTTCGTGGTGGACGGCCAGGGCCGCAAGATGAGCAAGTCGGTGGGCAACGTGATCGCCCCGCAAAAGGTGTCCGACTCGCTGGGCGCGGAAATCCTGCGCCTGTGGGTGGCGTCCACCGATTACTCGGGCGAACTGTCCATCTCGGACGAGATCCTGAAGCGCGTGGTCGAAGGCTACCGCCGCATCCGCAACACGCTGCGCTTCCTGCTGGCCAACCTGGCCGACTTCGACGCGGTGACGCAGTCCGTTCCTTATGGCGAACTGTTCGAGATCGACCGCTATGCGCTGGCCATGACGGCGCAGATGCAGGCCGAGGTCCAGGCCAACTACGAACGCTACGACTTCCACCCCGCCGTCTCGCGCCTGCAGACGTTCTGCTCGGAAGACCTGGGCGCGTTCTACCTGGACATCCTGAAGGACCGCCTGTACACCTCGGCCGAGGACAGCCGCGCGCGCCGCTCGGCCCAGACGGCCCTGCTGGACATCACGCAGACGCTGCTCAAGCTGATGGCGCCGATCCTGTCCTTCACCGCTGAAGAAGCCTGGAAGGAACTGGTCAACTCGGCCTTGAAGAACCAGGCCGACGCCGCCCGCACCACGATCTTCACCGAGGTCTACCACGCGCTGCCCCCGTTCGCCGATGCCGACGCCTTGTCGGCCAAGTGGGCGCGTCTGCGCGCCATCCGCGCCGAAGTCCAGCGCAAGCTGGAAGAAGTGCGCACGGCCGGCGACATCGGCTCCTCGCTGCAGGCCGAAGTGGACCTGTACGCCAACGGCGCCGACCAGGAACTGCTGGCCAGCCTGGGCGACGACCTGCGCTTCGTGCTGATCGTCTCGCGCGCCACGGTGCACGCGGGCGAAGGCGAGACCCGCATCGAGGTCACGCCGTCCACGCACAAGAAGTGCGAACGCTGCTGGCACTGGCGCCTGGACGTGGGCCAGGACGCGGATCATCCCGAGATCTGCGGCCGCTGCGTGTCCAACCTGTTCGGCACGGGCGAAGCCCGCGACAAGGCTTGAGCATGGCCCGCCCCTCCGACCCCGGAGTGACGGGCGCCGCCCCCGTCCGCGCCGCGCCGGCGCGCGTGGGCGGCTGGCTGGCCCTGGCATTGCTCATCATCGTGCTGGACCAGTTGACCAAGGTCTACTTCAACACCTCGTTCCAGTACGGCGAACGCGTCAACGTGCTGCCGGTCTTCGACTTCACGCTGATGTACAACCGCGGCGCCGCCTTCAGTTTCCTGGCGTCCGAAGAAGGCTGGCAGCGCTGGCTGTTCACCGGCCTGGGCTGCGTGGCGGCGGTGGTCATCACCATCATCCTGCGCCGTACCCATGGCCAGCCGCGTTTCAGCCTGGCGCTGACCCTGATCCTGGGCGGCGCCATCGGCAACGTCATCGACCGCGTGGTCTATGGCCACGTGGTGGACTTCCTGCTGTTCTACTGGAACACCTCCTACTTCCCCGCCTTCAACCTGGCGGACGTGGGCATCACCTGCGGCGCCATATTGCTGGTGCTGGACGAACTCCTGCGCGGCCGCAAGGCCAAGACCCAGGCCTGAAGATGGCCCGGCCGGGGCGCGACGCCCCGGCTTCCTTCAGCATTTCCCACGGTTTTTGTCCTGCTTGATGCCCCCTGAACGCATCGCGAAAGGCGCAATGCCGCAATGCAGAATAAAATCACTGTCCGTTCCTCGTTTACACGGCGCTGAACCCGCCGCCTCCCTCATGCTCGACCTCGCCCGCAAACGCATCGTCCTCGGCCTGACCGGCGGCATCGCCTGCTACAAAATCGCCGAACTGGTGCGGCGCATGACCGAACAAGGCGCCACCGTCGACGTGGTCATGACCGAGGCGGCCACGCACTTCATCACGCCGGTCACCATGCAGGCCCTGTCGGGCCGTCCGGTGTTCGTGGATGCCTGGGATGCCCGCGTGCCCAACAACATGGCGCACATCGACCTGACGCGCGGCGCGGACGCGGTGCTGATTGCGCCGGCCAGCGCCGACTTCATGGCCAAGCTGGCGCACGGCATGGCCGACGACCTGCTGTCCACGCTGTGCCTGGCGCGCGCCTGTCCGCTGCTGGTGGCGCCCGCCATGAACCGCGAGATGTGGGCCAACCCGGCCACGCAGCGCAACGTCGAACAACTGCGCGCCGACGGCATCAGCGTGCTGGGCCCCTCCGCCGGCGAACAGGCCTGCGGTGAAACCGGCGATGGCCGCATGCTGGAAGCGCATGAACTGCTGACCGACCTGATCGCCTTCTTCCAGCCCAAGCTGCTGGCCGGCCGCCACGTGCTGCTGACCGCCGGTCCCACGTCCGAACCCGTGGACCCGGTGCGCGTGCTGAGCAACCGTTCGTCGGGCAAGACCGGCTACGCGCTGGCTCGCGCCGCCCGCGAGGCCGGCGCCCGCGTCACGCTGATCACCGGCGCCACCTTCCTGCAGGTGCCGCGCGGCGTCACCGCGCTGTCGGTCACGACCGCGCGCCAGATGCACGACGCCGTGATGGCCAGCGCGGCCGACGCGGACATCTTCATCGCGGTGGCCGCGGTGGCCGACTGGCGCGTCAAGAACGTCAGCAACCAGAAGCTGAAGAAGACCAGCGAAGGCGGCGGCGCGCCCGTGATGGAATTCGAACCCAATCCGGACATCCTGGCCGAAGTGGCCAAGCTGCCCGACGGCCCCTGGTGCGTCGGCTTCGCCGCCGAAACCGAGAAGCTGGCCGAACACGCCGAAGCCAAGCGCACGCGCAAGGGCATTCCGCTGCTGGTGGGCAACCTGGCGCACAAGGTCATGGATGCGGACACCACCGAACTGGTGCTGTTCGACGAGCAAGGCACCCATCCCCTGCCCGCCGCCGACAAGCTGGACGCGGCGCGGCGACTGATCGCCGAGATCGCGGCCAGAGTGCCAGGCAAATAAAAAGAGCAGGCCTCGCGGCCTGGCCTGGCTGCCGATGAACCCCTGTCTGCGGACAGGGGTTTTTATTTGCTTGCGGGCTTGCCGCTCATGCGGCCGTCGTCAGTGGATATGCTCCTGCGAGGAACGATCCTCGCGCTCCATCTGCAGCGTCGTATGGTGCAGGTCGAAATCCGCCTGCAGCCTGTCCTCGATGGCCCGGCGTACCTGTTCGCCGTCGGCCCCGGCCGCCAGCACCACGTGCCCCGTGAGCATGGGATTGCTCTGCGTCACCGCCCACAGGTGTATGTCATGGATGGAAGCCACACCGGCCGTGCCGGCGATGGCGGCGCGCACGGCCTGCAGGTTCATGCCCGGCGGCACGCCTTCCAGCAGGATATTCACGCACTCGCGCAGCAGCAGCCAGGTGCGCGGGAACACCATGAAGCCTATGCCCACCGCCAGCGCCGAATCCACCCAGCGCCAGCCCGTGAACCAGATGAGCACAGCGCCGACGATCACTCCGATCGAGCCCAGCATGTCGGCCCATACCTCCAGATAGGCGCCCTTCACGTTCAGGCTTTCGTCCTTGGCGCCTGCCAGCATGCGCATCGAGATCAGGTTGACGATGAGCCCCACCACGGCGACGGCCAGCATCCCCAGCGACTGGATCTCCTGCGGCGCCGACAGGCGCTGGTAGGCCTCGTACAGGATGTAGAACGCGACGCCCAACAACACCAGCGCATTGACCGCCGCCGCCAGTATCTCGAAGCGGGCGTAGCCATAGGTGCGCATCAGGTCCGCCGCCTTGCGACCGGCGCGTATCGCCACCAGCGCCAGCAGCAAGGCCATGGCGTCGGTCATCATGTGCATGGCATCGGAAATCAATGCCAGGCTGCCTGTGATCAGGCCGCCCGCGATCTCGACCAGCATGAAGCTGCCGGTCAGGCCCAAGGCAATCCAGAGGCGGGATTCGGGCAAGGCGCGCACGTCGCCGTGCTGATGGCTGTCGCTCATGGCTGTCCTGGTCGGGGAAAGGCACCATGACAAAGCCTGTAGCGGCTTCAGAGTCAAGCGCGGCGGCTCGCGCCATGAAAAAAACCCTCCGTGCCACCGGAGGGTTTTTGTTGGACAACCCGGCTTACTGTTCCAGGCTGATGTTGGCCGCCTTGACGATGTCGGCCCATTGCTGGCGGTCCTTCTCCAGGAACTGGCCAAACTGCTCGGGCGTCATGCCGGTGACCGGCTCGGAACCCAGGCCGGCCATCTTCTCGACCAGCGCGGGCTGCTTCAGCACGTCCTGCATGGCCGCGTAGTAGGCGGCCAGCACGTCGGCGGGCAGCCCGGCGGGCGCGAACACGCCTTGCCAGGTCGGCATGTCGAAGCCCTTCAGGCCCTGCTCGTCCAGCGTCGGCACGTTGGGCAGCTGCGGCGCGCGCTTGATCGAGGCCACGGCGATGGCCTTGACCTTGCCTTGCGAGGCCAGCGGCGCGGCGGTGGAGATGTTGTCCATCGTCATGGCGATGTGGCCGCCCAGCAGGTCGGTGATGACGGGCGCGGCGCCGCGGTAGGCGGCGTGCGGCACCTTCACGCCCAGCTTGTAGAGCATGGTCTCGGCGATCAGGTGGTTGGAAATGCCCACGCCGGCAGTGCCGTAGGTGGCGGTCGGCGTCTTCTGGAAGTATTCCTTCAGCTCGGCCAGATTGTTGGCCGGCACGTCCTTGTTGACGATGACCACGTTGGGCTGCACCGCGGCCAGCGTGACAGGCGTGAAGTCCGCCGGCTTGTAGTTGGTGCCCTTGGGGTTCAGGACATGGGTGATGGCCATGGAACCGGCGGCGGCGATGCCGATGGTGTAGCCGTCGGCCGGCGACTGGGCCAGGCGGTACGCCATGATGTTGCCGCCTGCGCCGGCCAGGTTTTCGACCACGACGGGTTGGCCCAGGCGCTGCGACAGCGGCTCGGCCAGGAGGCGCGCCAGGGTATCGGCGGAACCGCCGGGCGCAAAGCCCACCAGGAGGCGCACCGGCTTGGCGGGCTTCCAGGCGTCGGCGGCGAAGGCCGGCGCGGCCGTCAGGGCTGTGACGGCGAACAGTGCGCCAGCGGCGCGATGCAGATTACGGCTGAACATGAAAAACACTCCCAACGATTGATTGACGAAGCCCGCTTCGTCTCCTCTCGCCGCTCGCCCGTCCCACACCGCGCCGCGCATCCATGCGCGGCCCGGTAGCGGAGCGGTACCTGCGGCGTTATTCCAGTATTTGCGCCAGCGTCTGCGCCACCATGCGGTTGGACAGCAGCACCGGCCGGCCCGAGGCCTGTGCCACGGCCTGGCGCATGCGCTCGGCGTAGCCCATGCAATGCATGACGATCAGGTCGCAGGACGCGAGTTCGCGGCCGGCCCGCTCGAAGTTGAGTGCGGCCTGGGCCGCGTCGGCTTCGTAGGGGGAGGCATGCACGACCACGGTCTCGCAGGACAGCGGCACGACCATGTGGAAGGCATCGACCTGCGCCTCCAGCGGCACCACCAGGCCCACCTTGCGGCAATGCTCGGCCAGGCCGACGACCAGGTGGTCCACCACCTGCTGCGGCTCCACCACCAGCGTGCGCATCGGCGCGATCGCGGTGCCGGTGCACAGCGGCACCAGCACGTCATAGCCCGCGGCATCGGCCTGGCGCATGACCTCGGCCAAGCGCGCCTCGGCGGCGGCCGCGTCCAGTTCGATCTGCGAGCCGTCGCGCATGCGGGTGGCGAAGCGGTATTCGCCCGGCTTGGGCGCCAGCGCGGCCAGGCCCGCGGCGTCCAGCCCGTCGAGCGCGCCGAATTCGTCGATGCGCACCTGCGCGCCCAAAAGCGGGGCCATCTCGGGCACCACGTCGCTGCGCGGCGACTGGCCGATGGTGAAGAACGCCACGCGGCGCGGCTGCGCGCTCATGCCTCGCCCGCGCTTTCGCGGCCCACGGTCTGCAGATGCGCCATCGAACCGTAGCGGCTCTGCAAGGCGGCCCATTCCGTTTCGTCGACGAAGCTCATCGCGCCTTGCCCGTAGAGCTTGGCGATCTCGATGCAGAAACGCATGGCGACGTCGGCGTCCACGGCGTTGGTCACGCCCGTGGCGCAGCCCGGCACAGTGGTCTGCGCGGTCAGCGCCACGCCCACCACCGGCGCGCCGGTGACGATCGTGGGCTGCATCAACGAGTTCACGTGCCACAGGCCGTTTTCGTAAGGCGTGATGTCCTGCGTGGTCAGCGGCAAGGTCACCGGCAGTTCGCCGCTGACCCAGCCCATGACGTCCAGCATGGTCTCGGGAATGCGCAGCAGATAGCCCTGGCGCGCGACCGGCGTCAGCGCCACGCCGCGCTTGTTGACCAGGCGGTTGCCGCGCGTGGTGTCGACGGACAGGATCGCGTCCATGCGCGGGTCGACTTCATGCGACATCATCTCGCGCATCGGGAATGGCGAACGCATCATCGGCACCGGATGGTGCGGCCGCGTGCCGGCGCGCGGGCAGATGTGGGTGCGGATGCGCACGGTGCCCGGCATGACGTCGCCTTGGCGCGCCATGGCCATCAGCTTGAACGCCGCGGCAATCGCGACCACCGCGCCGTCGCTGTCGGACACCAGGCCGGTGACCGCCGGACGCGCGCCGATGCCGCCAAGGCGGCCGACGATGCCGAGTTGCGGCGCGGTTTCGTCGAGGCCCGGAATGACGATGGACAGGAATTCGGTGGCCGCGCCGTCGCGCTCCAGCCGGGTCACTTCGACTTCACAGTTGCCCGCCGCGCGCAGCTGTTCGGCCACGGCCTCGCCCGTGATGTGCGCAGAGGACAGCAGTTCGATGGCGTCGATGACGTGCTTCATGCCGGGATCTCCACGGGACCCGGACGGAACACGCGCGGCTCTTCGTTGCCGAGGAACAGCGGCGCGTCGTGCGGGCCGACCAGGTCGATTCGATTGCCGCGCACGCGCAGCGCGGAGCCTTCCGGCAAGCCCAGCACGGGCATCTGCGGATTCAGCGTGCAGAACTCGGCCAGGCGCTGGGCGCGGGTTTCGCCGCGGTGTCCGGGCGGATGGGCATTGGTGTAGTGCGGATTGATCTGGAACGACAGCAAGCCCAGGGCGTCGAAGCCTTGCGGGTCCGTGATGGGCATGTCGTTGGTGGTGCAGATGCTGGGGCAGCTCAGGTTGGAGCCTGCGCTCCAGCCCAGATAGGCCGCGCCCTCGCGCACGCGGCGCGCCACGACGTCCAGCAGGCCCTGGCGGCGCAGCTGGCCCAGCAGGTTGAAGGTGTTGCCGCCGCCCACGATGATGATCGCGGCGCCTTCCAGCGCGGCCACGGGATCCTCGGCGCGATGCAGCCCCTGGATGTCCAGGCCGGTATCCGCCAGGGCCGACGCCACCAGCGCGGTGTAGTCGTCCCAGTCGCGCGTGACGCCAGCGTACGGCACGAAGACGGCCGGCGCGCCTTGCGGCAGCGACGCGATCAGTTCGCGGATGTCGGGCAGCGCGTGGACCAGATAGCCGGCGTCGCTGCTGGAATTGCTGAGGAGCAGTAGGTTCATGTGGAGGATTTCCGTAAGGGGATTTTCTGGGTGTCCGGCGGCGCGGACGCATCTGTGGGCCTGAAAGCGTTCAGGCCAGCCAATAGGGATCGTTCAGTTCGCGGCCCAGCGCCCCCACCTGCCGCAGCACCGACTCGCGCAAGCGCGCGACGCGGGCGGCATCGGCCTGGAAGGAAACGAAGGACAAGCACAGGCCGCGCAGTTCGCCGGTGGCGGGGTCGCGCACGGCGGCCGCCACCGCGCCTATGCCCGGCATGGCCTGGTCGATGGCCACGCCGCAATGGTCCGCGCGGGTCTGCGCGACCAGGCGGGCCAGATCGCCGACCGTGGCGGGACAGTCGCGGCCTTCGGTGGGCAGCGGCTGGTCGGCGTCGGCGCCGTAGAGCGCCTGGAACTCGGCTTCGCTCAGGCGCGACAGCAGCGCCCGGCCCATGGCGGTGCCCGAGGCGGCGCGGCGCGAACCGGGCGGCGACAGCACCTGCACCGGGTGCGAGCCGTTCAGGCGCTGCAGCACCACGGTCTCGCGCTGGTTCAGGGTGGAGAGATAGGCGGTCAGGCCGCTGTCGTCGGAGAGCCGGGCCAGCACCGCGCGGCAGGCGTCGTCCAGCGGCGTGGCCGCCATGCCGGCGCGCACCGCCTGCGCCAGCATCGCCCCCGCGCGGTAGCGGCGCGTGGCGGCGTCCTGGTCGAGCAAGCCGTAGTGCTGCATCTGGTTGAGCAGGCGCGACGCGCTGCTCTTGGGCATGGACAGGCGCGCCGCCACTTCCGTGAAGCTCAGCTCCGACGCGCCTTCCGCGTATAGCCCCAGCACGCGCTGGACGCCATCGAGAATACTCATGTTTGTTCCAAAAAACGGAACTTATGTTCCTTTAAGTTGAACAAGAATAATGCGGGGCTCGACGGCGGTCAATATGGGAACAGCATGAAAAAGCCCCGGGGTCGCCCGGGGCCTGGTCGCGGGAGCCGCCAGCCCCCGATGTAGATCAACGGAATGCCTCAGCCAACCGGCGTCTCGCAGAACTGCAGGAATCGATGCAGCGGAGTCTGCCGTTCGGCGGCACGTTGCCATACGACGACCGTGGGCGGATTCTGTTCACGCAGCTCGACCGGCAGGATGACCGCCTCTGCCGCGACGGTCAGGCGCTCGGCCGCCGCCAGCGGCAGCATGACCAGGTAATCCGTGGTGCGCACGAATTCATCGGTCAGCAAAAGATCACTTACCTGAATGCCGCGCGGCGGCAGTCCCAGGTCGCATCCCAGGAACAGCGCGGTCAGCTTGTCGTGCATCATCGTGCCCGGACGCGGCTTGCACCAGGGTTCTGCGTGCAACTCCGGCAGCGTAAGGCGGCGGCGGGCGGCCAGCGGCGACAGCCGGGCATTGGCGACGACCACCAGCGGCTGCGGCGGCACCAGCCGCAAGCGCCCCAGGCCAGGCGCTGTCAGCTCGGGCGCGTCGTAGCACACCAGCGCGTCCAGCTTGTCGTCCAGCAACAGGTCCGCCATGGCGCGGTATCCGCCAGCCTGCACATCCAGCGCGACGGCGGGCTGGGCTTGGTTGAAGGCATGGATCAAGGGCGCAAGCGTCAGTTTGCCCATGTCGGTCGCCACGCCGATGCGCAGTTCGCCCAGGCGGCCGCTGCGTACGTCCGTTACGGCTTGGGCCAGCCCGCGCGATTGCGCCACCACGGCCTCCATCATGGGCAGGATCTGGCGGCCCATTTTCGTCGGGCGCTTGGCATTGCCGATGCGCTCGAACAGCTTGAAACCCAGCTGCGATTCCAGCTCGGCCAAGGTTTTGGAGACCGCGGACTCGCTCACGTTCGCGGCCGCGGCCACCTCCTTGGCCGACGGCGCATCGCGCAACGCCAGCGCGATCTGCAGATGCCGCAGCTTCAGGCGCGAAGCCAGCGACTCGATGGGCTGCGACTTGACCATTTTCTCAATCCATTAGTCGAATAATTCACTATACGGTAAACCCGGGCGGACCGATGATAACGGCATAGCGCATTGGCCATGAGCCGATCCGCGGCCGGCCAGGCCGCAGGAGCAACAGAGCGCAAACAGGAGACCGCCTTGCTAGCCCGCCCCCGACTTCTCGCCTTCATCCTTGCCGCCGCGACGACGGCAGGCCTGCAACCCTGCGCGATGGCCCAGGAGCCAGCCGGCGGCGACAAGCTCGTGCGCCTGGTGGTCGGCTACGCCGCGGGCGGCGCCGCCGACGCGGTGGCCCGCGCCTACGCCGAACAGTTGCAGACGGCGGGCTACGCCAATGTCATCGTCGAAAACCGTCCCGGCGCATCGGGACGCCTGGGTTTCGACGTGGTGAAGCGCGCCAAGGCGGACGGGCTCACCCTGTACCTGGGCTCGTCGCCGATGTTCGTGATCTTTCCGCTGACCTACAAGAAGCTGGGATACGACCCGGACCATGACCTGCGCCCGGTGGCCCTGGTCGCCGACGTGCCCACCGGCGCCGTCACGGGCGCCGCCCAACCCTACGGCAACATGGCCGAATACGTGCAATGGGCCAAACAGGCGCGCGCCAAGGCGACCCTGGGCCTGGCGACGCAAGGCAGCCCCGGCCAGTTGGGCACGATAGAAATGGGCGGCCAGAACGGCCTGGAGGTCGTGCCCGTGCTCTACCGCGGCGCGGCGCCGATGCTGGTGGACGTGGCGGGCGGCGAAGTGTCGATGGGCTGGGACGCCGTCGCCAGCATGCTGCCGCTCTACAACGCCGGCAAGGTGAAATTCCTGGGCGTGGCTGGCAGCCGCCGCCTGCCCACCCTGCCCGATGTGCCGACGCTGCTGGAACAGGGCTACCCGCAGTACCAGCATGCCGCCAGCTGGTATGGCGTGTACGCTCCCGCGGCCACGCCGGACGCCACGATCGCCCAACTGGAACAGGCTTTCGTCGCCGCCGGCAAGCGGCCGGCGCTGGTGGAAAAACTGCAGACCGCGGGCTTCCTGGTCGACCCCCAGGACGCGCAGAGCGCCAAGCGCCGCATCGGCGTCGAGCGTGCGCACTGGGCCCCCATCGTCAAGGCCGCCGGCATTTCCTTCGACGAATAGGCGCAACGTGGCTTCGATGAGCGATTCCCTTTGCGACTTGAGCGCGGTAGAGGCCGCAAGCCTGATCCGGACCAAGGCAGTGTCCCCGGTCGAGCTGGTGCGCGCCTCGCTGGAACGGGCCGAAAGCCTGCAGCCCGTCCTGAACTGTTTCATCACGCTGTGCGCCGAAGAGGCCATGGCCGAAGCCCGGCTTGCCGAGGCCGCGCTGATGCGCGGCGATGCGCCGGGCCTTTTGCATGGCCTGCCCTACACGGTGAAGGATCTGGTCAATACCGCGGGCGTGCGGACCACCTTCGGCGCCGTGCCGTTCAGCGCCAACGTGCCGGCCGAGGACGCCGTGGCCGTGGCGCGGCTGCGCCAGCAAGGCGCCGTCCTGATCGGCAAGACCACGACGCCGGAATTCGGCTCCAAGTCCATGACGGATTCGCCGCTGTTCGGCCACACCCGCAACGCCTGGAACCTGGAACGCACCTGCGGCGGCTCCAGCGGCGGCGCCGCGGCGGCAACGGCCGCCGGCATCACGGCGCTTGCGGTGGCCAGCGATGGCGGCGGATCCACCCGCATCCCCGCGGCGTGCAACGGCGTGGTGGGATTCAAGCAAAGCCTGGGCGCGATACCGCACAGCCAGGCGCAGGACGCCATCGGCAACCAGACCTACGTGACGCCGACCACGCGCACCGTGGCCGATACCCGCCTGATGATGGCGGCCATGGCCGGCCCGCATGACTGCGATCCGTGGTCGCTGGGCGTACCCAGGACCGACTACGCCGGCGCGGCGGCCAATCCCGAGATGCTGCGCGGCAAGCGCGTCCGCTATTGCGCCGCCCCGCCCGGCCGCCCCGTGGCCGCCGACGTGCGCCGCGCATTCGAAGCGGCGCTGGCGCGCCTGGCCGACCTGGGCGCGGAAGTAGAACCGTTCGACGGCGAGGGCTTCGATGTCGAGCCCATCTGGCGCGTCATCAACCACACGGTCTGGCGCACCCGCTTCCTGCCACTGATAGAACGCGAACCCGACGCCTACAGCCCCACCTTCCGGCGGCAGATCGCCACCGCCGCGGCGTTCAGCGCCCAGCAATACCAGGAAGCCATGTTTGCCCGCACCGCGCTCTACCGCAAGGTGCAGGCGCTGTTCGGCCAGGCCGACCTGCTGGCCATGCCGACCATGTCACGCACCGCCTTGCCGCTGGGCACGGACATATTCGACACCATGGACATCGACGGGCGCTCGTACGGCGACATCCGCGCGCACTGGTATCCGTGGACCATGCTGTTCAACCTGACCGGGCACCCCGCCGTCAGCGTGCCTTGCGGTCTGGGCCAGGATGGCCTGCCGATAGGCTTGCAGCTGGTTGCCCCTTGCCACGCCGACCTGCAGCTGCTGCAGGCGGCCGAAGCCTATGAGCAAGCCGGCACTCCGCTGCCGCGGCCGCCGGCGGTAACCTGAATCACGTTCCTATCTGGTCGACAGCTCCGACCACTGCGCCAGCGGCAAGGGCGGCTGCGCATGCAGGATGCGCGCCAGCACCAGCTTCAGTTCGGCCCAACCGCCGCGCTCGGTGGGCCAGATGGAAGGCGTCACCGCCTGCCAGTTGCCGTCCGCCGCGCGTTCGGCCATCTTGAAGCGGAAGGTGTAATGCCCCGCCATGCCCATGCGCAGGTCCGTCACCACCAACGCATTGCCGATGACGTCGTAGCGCAGCCAGTCGTCCGTGAACCAGCGCAGGCGCTGGTGCAACGGCACGTCCGCCAACGCCCGCGCCACATCCAGGTTCAGCGGCTGGCGCAGCCATTCCGGCGGATCGCTGTCGAACAGGCTGCTGACCGATTCGTAATAGTGGCCGTCGGGCGTCTTGGCGATGACGCGCCACACCAGCGTGTTGAAGGGCATGGGCACGGCGCGCAGTTCGCTCAGCGCAATGCCCTGCGCCTGCATCGCCTCGCGCACGCGGTCCTCGGCGGCGATGCGCGCGGCCAGCCCGAATCCCAGGTAGGCCGTGCTGAACACCAGCGCCGCGGCCAGCAGCCGGCGCGCCGTCAGCGTCATGCCGAAGCCGATGGCGAACAACACCGCCAGCAGCAACGGCACGGTATAGACCGGGTCGATGATGAACACGGCGGCCCAGCTTTCGGGGATGAGCGCCAGCGGCCAGAACAGCTGCGTCCCGTAGACCGTGAAGGAGTCCAGCACGGGATGGGTCACCAGCACCAGCCATAAGGTCAGGAACAGCCGGCGTCCGCTGTATGGCGCCTGCGGCCAGTACTTGCGGATCAGCCAGGTCAGGAAAACCGCAAGGCCGGTCAGCACGAAGACCGAGTGCGAGAAGCCGCGGTGGTAGGTCATGAGCGACACCGGGTCCGGATAGCGCATCAGGACGTCCAGATCCGGCACCGTGGCCAGCGCCGCGCCGTAGATCAACGCCCGCCGCCCCTGCACCCGCCCCAGGAGGGCGCCCTGTATGCCCGCGCCCAGTACCGCCTGCGTAACCGAATCCATAACTCTCCAACAATTAGCTTCATCCAGACGGACTATACGGTGCACCGGCAGTTCCGCAGGCGTTAACATACCTGATTGCGTTCAGCTAATTTTCAACTTCGTAAATATGGACCAATACATCGACCAGATCGCGATGTTCATCGAGGCCAACCAGGCCTGGGCGGGACCGATCACCTTTCTGCTCACGCTGGGCGAATCCATGGTGCTGCTGGGCCTGTTCATCCCGGCCACGGCCCTGATGCTGCTGACCGGCGGCCTGATCGGCGCGGGCACCCTGAATCCCTGGGCCATCATCGCCTGGGGCATCGCCGGCGCCATCGTGGGCGACGCCCTGTCCTACTGGCTGGGCCGCTGGGCCGGCCCTGGCATCCTGCGCCGCTGGCCGCTGAAGCAGCAGCGCAGCGGCGTGGCGCGCGCACGCCTGTTCTTCTACCGCTACGGCTTTGCCTCCGTGCTGATCGGCCGCTTTCTCGGCCCCATCCGCTCCACTATTCCCACCGTCGCCGGCGTGATGGGCATGGGGCACAGCCGCTTCCAGATGGCCAACGTCGCCTCGGCCATCCTCTGGATGCCGCTGATGCTGGCCCCGGGCTATATCACCGCGCGCAGCCTGGGTACGGCGGACAATGCGCAACAGATTGCCATGATGATCGGCGCGGGCCTCTCGGTACTGCTAGGATGCGGGCTGTTGATAGCCATGCTGCGCAAGCGCCGGGTCCCGGCACGCCAACGCCGCGGCAACTGAACCGGAGAGAGGGGCAATGGCCATAGATGGGGAACCCAGGAATGGCGATTTCGCGCGCTACGTCGAAAACCTGACGCGCGCCGGCGGCGCATCGCCGGGACAGGTTCCCGACAAGCGGGCGCAATCCCGCCCGGCAGCTCCGCCGCCCCCGCCCCCCGCTTCTCCGTCTGAAACGCTATCCGGCGCGCCCTGGGGCAAGCCGGCCCCGCCGCCCCTGCAATCGCGGCAAGCGCCGCCCGCGGCCCCGGGCCAGACCGATGCCGCCGAGGTATCGATGGCCCGCCAAGCCACCCAGCGCAAGATCGGCGTCATCCTGACGGTGGGCGGCATCCTGGCCGGCTGGGCCGGGGCGCGCATCATCTTCGAAGCCCTGCGCGGCCCCGGGTTCGACCTGGACGAGGCCATGCCCGCCGTCTTCCTGTTCTTCTTTGCCATGATGCTGTTCAAGGCGGCCCGCAACGCGCGCAATCCGCGCGGCAAGACGCCGCTGCCTCCGCTCAAGCGCTCTTCCTACCGCAAGGACGGCGACGCCTGATTCCGGCATCACGGCGGCACGGCCCCCGCGGGTAATGGTGCTAACATTTCCGCCGCTGTCGAAAGACCCATGAACCACGGAGTGAAAGTGAATAACGTAGTCGGATTGAACCAGGCCCAGGCGGCCACGATGCTGAAGCTGCAGGGCCACTTGAACAGCATGATCAATCCGGACTGGGTCAACGGCGGAGCCCGCTTCCTGCGCGCCGCCTTCGTCGAATCCGCCGAAGCGCTGGAACACTACGGCTGGAAATGGTGGAAGAAGCAGACCATCGACCTGCCGCAAGTGCAGATGGAGCTGGTGGACATCCTGCACTTCTATCTGTCGCACACCATCGTCCAGTCCCGCGGCGACATCGGCGCCGCCGCCGACGCGCTGGTCGCGGACCTGTCCGGCCCGGCCTCGGTCGCCCTGGACGGCAAGACCCATGCGCTGGACCAGTTGAACGTGCCCGAACTGCTGGAGCTGATCGGCGGCCTGGCCGTGTGCGGACGCGCCAGCTTCAAGGTCCTGGAACAGACCATGACGTCCTGCGAGATGAGCTGGAACGACGCCTACACGCAATACGTGTCCAAGAACGTGCTGAACATCTTCCGCCAGCAGCATGGCTACAAGGAAGGCACCTACATCAAGATCTGGAACGGCGAGGAAGACAACGTCGTGCTGGCCCGCCTGCTGTCGCAGCTGGATCCCGCGCGCGAGGATTTCGCCGACCAGTTGCACCGCGAACTGGAGCAGGCTTATTCGCGCCTCTGAGCCGCGACGGTTCCTGCCCGCCTGAAGACGCCGCCATCCGCGGCGTTTTTTGTTTTGGAGGAAACAAGCGCAACAAACGGAGTTTCAAAAAGGCGGTGGATTTCTACACTGGCCTCGCCTGTAATCACAGGGAGGACCGGGCATGCGCGCCGCGGCAAGCGGAGACAAGGACATGACAGCAGCAGCCGACTATGACTGGCAGAACGTGGAGCAAGCGCTCGATGCCCACGGCAACGCCGTGCTGCCCGGACTGCTGACGCCCGCGCAATGCCGCGCCCTCGCCGCCCTCTACCCGGATGAAGCGCGCTTTCGCTCGCGCATCGTCATGGCGCGGCATGGCTTCGGCCGCGGCGAGTACAAGTACTTCGCCTACCCCTTGCCGCCGCTGCTCGATCAATTGCGCCACGCGCTCTATGCCCGGCTGGCGCCGATCGCCAACCGCTGGAACCAGCGGCTGCGCGCGGATACGCAGTACCCGCCCGAACTGGACGCCTACCTGCAACGCTGCCACCGGGCGGGCCAGACGCGTCCAACGCCATTGATGCTCCAGTACGGCGAGGGCGACTACAACTGCCTGCACCAGGATCTCTATGGCGAACATGTGTTTCCGCTGCAGGTCGCCATTCTGCTGGCCGTGCCGGGCAAGGATTTCACCGGCGGCGAATTCGTCATGACCGAGCTTGCGGCCAGAAGCCAGCGCGCCGACGTCGTGACGCTGGGCCAGGGCGACGCGGTGGTGTTCACCGTCAATCAACGGCCCGCGGCGGGCGCGCGCGGGCCGCGCAAGGTCGCCATGCGGCATGGCGTGAGCCGCGTGCGCAGCGGCCGGCGCCATACCTTGGGCATCATTTTTCATGACGCGGCATGATGCCGCGCACGCTTGCGACCATCGATGAGGACCCTATGCATCACAGCGGCATGACCGCCCTCGAAACGAGCCTGGACCACCTGGATTGGCCGGACATCGGATCGCAGCTCGACGCCGAAGGCTATGCCGTGCTGCCAGGACTGCTGGGCGCGGAACCGGCGCGCAGTCTGGCGCGGCAAGCCGACGCGCCAGACGCCCGGCGGGTGAGCCTGGCATCCGCCGGCCTGGGGCGCGGCGACCTGTATTACTTCGATGCCGGCATCCCGCCGCCGCTGGAGCAATGGCGCTCGGCGCTGTACCGTCGGCTCGTCGTACACGCCAATCGCTGGAACGAGCTTCTGGACGTGCGCGCGCGCTATCCCGATGAGCTGGAAGATTTTCTTCAGCGCAACCGCGACGCCGGCCAGACCCGGGCGCAATCGCACCTGAGCCGGCTCGGCGTCGAAGACTACATCGCGCTGCACCAGCGCAATACAGGCGGACAGGTCTTCCCCATGCAGGCGGTCGCGCTCCTGTCCGAGCCGGGAGACGGCTTCCAGGGCGGCGAGTTCGTGATGACGGAGCAGCGCCCGCGCATGCAATCGCGTCCGCTGGTGGCGCCGCTCGGTTTCGGCGACGTCGCCATCATCGCCACGGGGGAACGCCCCTTTCACGGTTCCAAGGGCTATTACCGCGTCAACCTCAAGCATGCCGTCAGCCGCGTGCGCAAAGGCACGCGCATCGGCCTTGAACTGTTTTTCCACGATGCGCCCTGATGCCAGCCCCAGCCATGCCTACATCAACCATGCTGCACGGCCTGCCTGAAACCCGGATTGCGGATACGGACTGGCAGGACGTCGAAGACGATCTGGGCCGCGATGGTTACGCCGTGCTGCCGGGACTGCTGACGCAGGCCCAGTGCGAGGAACTTGCGGCCGGCTACGGCGACGAAACGCGCTTTCGCAGCCGCATCGTGATGGAACGCTATGCGTTCGGCCGCGGCGAGTACAAATACTTCAGCTATCCGCTGCCGGATATCGTCGCAAGCTTGCGGCAGTCGCTTTATCCACGCCTGGCGCCCATCGCCAACCGCTGGCATGCGGCCATGCGCCTCGAAGCGCGCTTTCCCGCAACGCATGAAGAATTCCGGAGTATCTGCCACGCCGCCGGACAGCGCCGGCCCACGCCGCTGCTGCTGCGCTACCAGGCGGGCGACTACTGCTGCCTGCATCAGGACCTGTACGGCGACCATGTCTTTCCGTTCCAGGCCATCTTCCTGCTCAATGAGCCGGGACGCGATTTCGAAGGTGGAGAGCTGCTGCTGGCCGAAAGCAATCCCAAGCAACCCGGACGGGCCGACGTGGTGCCCTTGCGGCAAGGCGATGCCGTGGTGCTTGCCGTCAATCACAGGCCGGTGCGGTCGGCGCGCGGCTATTACCGCGCGAATCTGCGGCATGGGGTCGGCCGGCTGCGCAACGGAGAGCGGCACACGCTGGGCATCATCTTCCACGATGCCACTTAAGGCTGCGCGATCGTCAGGCCGCGCGCGCAGCCTCGATGGCCGCATCCCACACGGAAGGCGAGCCGATCTGCCGCCGCAATTGTTCGGTGAAGGCGCGGATGCGCGCATTGGCGCGCGGCATGGCGCGCAGCAGGTAAATGCCGCTTTCGGGCGGCGGGCTGGCGTCCTGCAAGGTCAGCTGCACCAGCCGGCCGGCACCCAGGTCCGCGCCCGCGGACCAGTTGGGCATGAGCGCGATGCCCAGCCCTTCCAGCGCCGCGAACCGGCGCGCGTCGCAGTCGTCGCACTCCAGGACGAACCTGGCGTCCTGGGCCCATTGGCCGTCGCCCAGTTCGCGCCAGCCGCGCACGCTGGTGCTGTGGCGCCGGTCGATGAGGCGATGGCGCGACAGGTCCGCCAGCGTGCGCGGTACGCCATGGCGTTCCAGGTATGAGGGCGCGGCGCAGATCAGGTAGCGATGGCTGCCGATGCGTTGCCCGATCAGGCTGCTGTCTGGCTGTTGCCCCACCCGCACCACCACGTCCATGCGTTCGACCACCGGATCCACCACGCGCTCGGTCAGTTCCAGCTCCACCTGCAATTGCGGATGGCGTTCACCCAGCTGTTGCAGCATGGGCACCACGTAGCGCCGCGCGAACGCCGGCAGGCAACTGACCCGCAACAGGCCCTGCACGGTCTGCTCCAGCGAAATGACCTCGGAACGCGCCTCGGTCATGTCGTGCAGGATCTTCACGGCGCGCTCGTACAGCACCTCGCCGGCCTCGGTGGGCATCAATGCACGGGTCGAGCGCACGAACAGCGGCACCTTGAGCTCGGACTCCAGCGCGCCGATCTGCCGCGCCACGGACGAGGCCACCATGCCCCGGCGGCGCGCCACCTCGGAAAAGCTCTGGGCGCGGGCAACGTCGACGAAGATGGAGAGGCTTTCCGCGAATTTGACGGTTTTCATTTGTGCGTGTGGCGCAAAAGGCTTTGGCGTGGCACGCCAGCTTTCCTGGGAGATTTGGCAATTACGATACTGCGCATGGACGCACTTTGGCAATTTAGACAAAGATAGACGGCCGGACACAACGACGATAAGCCCAGGAGACCCGCATGCCCCCGATCAACGCCCCCCGCCGCTCGCCCCGCGCCCTGCTGGCCAGCGCCGCCCTCGCCGCAGGCGCCTGGGCTGCCGCCCTGCCCGCGCTGGCGGATTCCTATCCCAGCAAGCCGGTGACGGTGGTGGTGCCCTTTGCTGCGGGCGGCACCGTGGACCGGGTGGCGCGCCAGGTGCAGCAGGCGCTGCAGGACAAGCTGGGCCAGACGGTGGTCATCGACAACCGCGGCGGCGCCGGCGGCACCATAGGCACAGCGCTGGTGGCCAAGTCCGCGCCCGACGGCTACACGGTGGAAATGGTGTTCGATTCCTACGCCACCGAGCAGCACATCTACCCCAAGCTGTCTTATGACACGGCGCGCGACCTGACGGGCGTGTCGTACATGGTGCGCTCGCCCATGGTGCTGGCCGTGACCGCCAGCGGTCCATACCAGACGCTGGCCGACTACGTCGCGGCCGGCAAGAAGGGCAGCGTGTCCTACGCCTCGGTCGGCGCGGGCAGTTCCAACCATCTGGCGGCTGAAATGTTCCATCAGGCTGCGGGCACCAGCGGCATCCACACGCCCTACCGCGGCGGCGGCCCGGCGGTATCGGACCTGATGGGCGGACACGTGGAGTCCATCATCGCCAGCCTGCCGCTGGTGCTGCCCCACATCCAGAGCGGCAAGCTGCGTGCGCTGGCGGTGACGGCGCCCAAGCGGGTCGCGGCCCTGCCGGACGTGCCCGCCATCGCCGAGAGCTATCCGGGCTTCGAGATCTATTCCTGGGTGGGCATGGTGGCGCCCGCAAGGACGCCGGCGGCGACGCTGGACAAGCTGGCCGACGCCACCATCGCCGCGCTGCGCGACCCGGCCGTGGCCGGACGCATCACCGAATCGGGATTCGAAGTGGTGGCCGGCGGCCGCGATGACATGAACCGGCTGGTGCAGGCCGAGTCCCAGCGCTGGGGCGAGCTCATCAAGAGCCGCGGAATCGTTGCACAATGACCGACATGCAGACTGGGAACGCCATGCAATCCTTCATCTACGCCAGCCGCGCCCAGCGCGTGGTCTTCGGGCCGGGCAGCCTGGGCGGCCTGGCGGCCGAACTCGATGCGCTGGGGCTGCAGCGCGCGCTGGTGCTCTGCACGCCGCCGCAGCGCGCGCAGGCCGAACGGGTCGCGGCGCTGCTGGGCGAAGCGCGGGTTGCCGGGATCTTCGACCAGGCCGTGATGCACGTGCCGATGGAAATCGCGCGCCAGGCGCGGGAAGCGGCGCGCGAGCTGGGCGCCGATTGCGCGGTGGCCGTGGGCGGCGGCTCCACCATCGGGCTGGGCAAGGCCATCGCGCTGGACTCGGGCCTGCCGGTCATTGCCGTTCCCACGACCTATGCGGGCTCGGAGATGACGCCGATCTACGGTCTCACCGAGAGCGGCCTGAAGAAGACCGGCAAGGATGACCGGGTGCTGCCGCGCAGCGTGGTGTATGACCCAGAACTGAGCCTGTCGCTGCCGGTGTCGATGAGCGTGACCAGCGGCATCAACGCCATCGCCCATGCGGCAGAGGGTCTGTACGCGCGCGACGGCAATCCCATCATGGAGCTGATGGCGCAGGAAGGCATACGCGCGCTGGCCCAGGCGCTGCCCGCCATACATGCCGGCGCCCGCGGCGCGGACCTGCTGCAGGCGCGCAGCGACGCGCTCTACGGCGCCTGGCTTTGCGGCACGGTGCTGGGCAGCGTGGGCATGGCGCTGCATCACAAGCTCTGCCATACGCTGGGCGGCAGCTTCAACCTGCCGCACGCGGAAGTCCACACCGTGGTGCTGCCGCATGCCCTGGCCTACAACGCCGCGGCCGCGCCGCGGGCCATGGAACGAATCGCCATGGCGCTGGGCGCGCCGGCTGCCGCGGCAGGCGTATTCGATCTGGCCAGCACGCTGGGCGCGCCCACGGCATTGCGCGACATCGGTATGCGGCAGGAAGACCTGGACCGCGCCTGCGACATCGCCATGCAGACGCCCTACCCCAATCCGCGTCCGCTGGAACGCGAGGCCTTGCGGGCGCTGCTGCAAAACGCCTACGAAGGCAGGCGGCCTCAATAAACAGGGTCCGGCAGGCTGCCAGCCTGCCGGTTGCGCCTAGCGTTGTCCGAAGCGCGTATCGCCAAACAGCGCCTTCTGGTCACGCGGCTGCGAACGCCAGTACTGGCGCGGCGCGCTGACCTGGCCTCCCAGTTGCGCCGCGGCGTGCCACGGCCAGCGCGGGTCGTACAACATGCCGCGCGCCAGCGCGACCATGTCGGCCTGGCCGTTCTGCAGGATGTCTTCGGCCTGCTGCGCCTCGGTGATCAGGCCCACCGTGATGGTCGGCATGCCCACCTTGCGCTTGATTTCGTCGGCGAACGGCACCTGGTAGTTCGGCCCCACGGGTATCTTCTGCTGGGACGAGACGCCGCCGCTGGACACGTCTATGAATTCACAGCCGCGTTCCTTCAAGGCTTGCGCCAGGACCAAGGTCTGTTCCAGGTCCCAGCCGCCTTCGACCCAGTCGGTGGCCGACACGCGCACACCTAGCGTCACCGACGGCGGAATGGCCTCGCGCAGCGCCTGGAAGACTTCCAGCGGAAAGCGCATGCGGTTCTCGAGCGAACCGCCGTAGGCGTCGTCGCGTCGGTTGGACAGCGGCGACAGGAACTGATGCAGCAGATAGCCGTGCGCGGCGTGCAGTTCGATCGCGTCGAAGCCCAGCCGCACGGCGCGCCTGGCGCTGGCCACGAAGGCGTCGCGCACGCGGGCCAGACCCGCCGTGTCCAGCGCGTGGGGCGGCGGTTCCGACGCATTGTGCGGCACGGCCGAAGGCGCCCAGCCCTGCCAGCCGCCGGCCTCGGGCGGCACCAGTTGGCCGCCGTTCCAGGGCGCTTCGCTGGACGCCTTGCGGCCCGCGTGGCCCAACTGTATGCCCAGCTTGATGGGCGCATAGCGGCGGATGGCTGCAACGACGCGGCCGATGGCCGCCTCGGTTTCATCGGACCACAGGCCCAGGTCTCCCGGGGTGATGCGGCCGTCGGGCTCCACGGCGGTGGCTTCCACGAACAGCAGCGCCGCGCCGGACAAGGCCAGATGCCCCAGGTGGATCATGTGCCAGTCGGTCGCCAGGCCTTCCTCAGCCGAGTACTCGCACATGGGCGCGATGACGATGCGGTTGGCCAGCTCCAGCTGGCCGATGGACGTGGGACTGAAAAGCAGGGACATGCTGGAGCCTCCGGGGCGTGGGATGCGACAGCATAGCGCCCCGACCCGCCCGGGAACCTGAATACCGCAGCCCGGGGCGGGGTCAAGGCTGGCACGCAAGCGCCGCGCTACTGCCCTTCGATCACCGAATCCAGGAACTGGCGCGTGCGCGCTTCCTTGGGCTGGCTGAACAGCACCGCCGATTCGGCGTCCTCGACGATGTTGCCTTCGTCGAAGAACAGGGTGCGGTCCGAGCTGCGTTCTGCGAACTTCATCTGGTGGGTGACGATGATCATCGTCATGCTGCGCCGGGCCGACAGGTCGCGCAGGATCTGCAGGATGCCGCCCACCAGCTCCGGGTCCAGCGCGGAAGTCACCTCGTCAAACAGCATGATGTCGGGGCACATGGCCAGCGCGCGCGCTATGCCCACGCGCTGCTTCTGCCCGCCCGACAACTGCGCGGGATAGACATCGAGCTTGTCGCCCAGCCCGACCATCTCCAGGTATTCCACGGCGCGCTCGCGCGCCTGGTCGCGCGACATGCCCAGCACGTGGACCGGGGCCTCCATGGCATTGGCCAGCGCCGTCATGTGCGGGAACAGGTTGAAGTGCTGGAACACCATGCCGATCTTGCCGCGCACCTTGCGCAGATGCTCTGAATTGAGGCTGGCGGGGCGGCCCTGCGCGTCGGTCCACATGGGCACGCCGTCGATCTCGATGTCGCCGCTGGTGGGCTGGTCCAGCGTCATCAGCACGCGCAGCAAGGTCGATTTGCCCGAGCCGGAGGGGCCGATCACTGCCACGGTCTGGCCGGCCGGTATCTCCAGGTTGATGCCGCGCAGCACCTCCAGTTCTCCGTACTGCTTGCGCAGGTTCTTGATGCTTACGCTGGCGCTCATCGCTTTCCTCCATATCGTTGCAGGCGGGCCTCCAGGCCGCGCACGCCCCAGGCCGCCACCAGGCTCAACGCCAGGAACAGCAGGCCCACCAGGGTCAGGGGCTCGGTGTAGCGGAAGGTGGCAGAGCCGATCATCTTGCTCTGCTGCAGCAGTTCCACCACGGTAATCGCCGACAGCAGCGGCGTGTCCTTGAACATGGCCACCAGGTAATTGCCCAGCGCCGGCACCACAGGCGGAATCGCCTGCGGCAGCACCACGCCCACGGCCGTGCGCCAGCGCGACATGTTCAGCGCGGTGGCGGCCTCCCATTGGCCGCGCGGCACGGCTTCGATGCCGGCGCGGTAGACCTCGGCGCAATAGGTCGCGTAGTGCAGGCCCAGCGCGGTGATGCCGGTGGCCAGCGGCGACATCCGCACGCCGGTCAGCGGCAGCACGTAGAACAGGAAGTACATCTGCACCAGCAGAGGCGTGCTGCGCACGAACTCGATCACGAAGGCGGTGGGCAGGGACACGATGCGCAGCCGCGAACGCCGCAGCAAGGCCAACACCAGGCCCAGCGTCACAGCCACCAGCATGCCCAGCAGCGTGGCCTCGATCGTGATGACCAGCGCGGAGCCCAGCGTGGGCAGGATCTCCAGGGCGAAGGACCAATCGAATACCGGCTTCATCGCACGCGCACCTTGCGTTCCAGCAGACGCACGCCGGCCGTGATCAGCAGCGCCACGGCGAAGTACATCAGCAGCATCAGGGTGAAGATCTCGGTAGTGCGCAGGGTCTCGCTGCGCAGCAGCTGGCCGCGGAAGGTCAGGTCCGTGATGGTGATGAGGGACACCAGCGCGGTGTTCTTCAACAGCTCGATCAACAGGTTGCCCGCAGGCGGCAGCATGGCCGGCACGGCCTGCGGCACCACGATGCGGCGCATGATCTGGCCGCGCGTCAGGTTCAGCGCGATGCCGGCTTCGCGCTGGCCCGGCGGCACCGCGCGGATCGCGCCGCGCACCACTTCCGCGCCATAGGCGCCGGCGTTCAGCGCCAGCACCACGATGCCCACCAGCATGGCCGGCAGTTGCACGCCGAACAGCGGCAGCACGAAGTAGAACCAGAAGAGCTGCACCAGGGCCGAAGTGCCGCGAAACACCTCGACGTAGACCGCCGCGATCCAGCGCAGCGGGCGCACGGACGACAGGCGCCCGATGCCCGCGGCCAGTGCCAGCGGAACTGCCAGCACCACGGCGCCTGCCATGATCTCCAGGGTCACCGCCAGCCCCTGCAGGAGCGGCGGCGCCAGCTCGGCGAAATGCTCGGATATCAGCCGCATGCGCGCCCCCTTACTGGCCGGCGCACAGCTTGGCGGCCGTGACCCCCTTGGGCAGTTCCTCTGCTGTGAAGCCAAAAGGCGCCACGAGTTTCTGGTGTTCTTCGGTGCCGATGAACTTTGCCAGCTCAGCGTTGAAGGCGTCGGCAAAGGCCTTGTCGTCGCTGCGGAAGGCATAGGCGCCGTAGCCGCGCACGTCCTTGCCGTCGATGACGGGATCCTTGAACGGGTCGGCCTTCTCCAGGCCGCTGGCCGCGCTGGTCTTGCCCATCAGGTCGTTGACCGTGAGCGCCGTGGCCGCATAGGCGTCGGCACGGCCCGCCTGCACGCCGGACAGCGCGCTGACCGCATCCGGGAACACCACCACCTGGGCAGGCGGCACCTTGATCTTGGAGGCGTACTCCGCTTCGATCGCGCCGACCACCACGCCGAGCTTGGCGTCGGGATTCTTCATCACGTCTTCATAGCTGTGCAGATTCTTGGGATTGCCTTGCTTGACCAGGAAGGACTGGCCCACCCCATAAGTGGGGTCCGAGAACGCCACCTGCTGGCAGCGTTCGGGCGTGACGTACATGCCCGCGGCGATAATGTCGAAGCGCTTGGCCTGCAGGCCCGGAATGAGCGAGCCGAACTCGGTCAGGACGCCCTCCACTTCGTTGATGCCCATGCGTTTGAGCACCACCCGGGCGATCTCCACGGATTCGCCCGTGACCTTGGCTTCCTTGCTGTCCATGAAGGCGAACGGCGCTTCGTTGGCGTAGCCGATGCGTATCTTGCCGGCGGCCTTGGCGGCTTCCAGGGTGGACGTCGCGGCGGGCGCATTCGCTGCCGGAGCAGCCTTGTCGGATCCCGAGTCGGAACATGCCGCCAGCACCCCCAGGCTCAAGGCGGCCAGCATACGTCTGGATCGGATCAGGCTCATGGCAGTTTCTCCTGTATTTATTTCGAGGTATATGGATTCACTAAAAATAATACGCTATTAAATGATTTCGACACGAATCATATGCCCGAAAAAAAGCAGGCCGCAGCCTGCTTTTTGCTTCGCCGCCCTATGGGCGTCAGGACAAGTTACGAATCGTAGACTTATATGTCCCCACTTATTCCGCGTAGGAAAAACGGCCGTTCCGGACGATGCCCATGACGCGGGCGCGCTCGTCGAAACCCTGGTGGTTGTCCTTGGTGATGTTGAGCACGCCATTGGGCACGACCAGGTCGCGCGTGTTTTCCAGGGCATCCCGCAGCGCCGCGCGGAATTCCGGCGTGCCGGGCTTGGCCCCGGTCTTGAGCGCCCGCGCCACCGCCGAGTCCAGCAGCATCCAGGCGCCATAGGCGTCGCCCGCGAACTGGGTCAGCGTGTTGGCGCCGTAGCGCGCTTCGTACTTGTCGGCAAAGGCCACCGCCACCTTCTTGACCGGGTTGTCGTCGGGCAGCTCGCGCGCCACCACGCCAGGGCCGGTGGGGAACAGGGTTCCCTCCACGTCCGCGCCGCCGACCTGCAGGAATTCCAACGTGCCTATGCCGTGCGTCTGGTAGATGGCGCCGGTGTAGCCGCGTTCCAGCAGCGTCTTCTGCGGCAAGGCAGACGGGGTGCCGGCGCCGGCGATCAGCACGGCGTCCGGCTTGGCGGCGATGACCTTCAGGACTTGTCCGACCACCGACGCGTCGGTGCGCTGGAAGCGCTCCTGCGCCACGATCTTCAGGTCGGTCCCGGCAGCGGCGGTGAACTCCTTCCACCAGCTGTCGCCGTAGGAATCCGCGAAGCCGATGAAAGCCACGTTCTTCAGACCCTTCTTCTTCATGTCCGCGACCAGCGCGGTGGCCATCAACGAATCGTTCTGCGGCATCTTGAAGGCCCAGGCGCGCTTCGGATCGGACAGCGGCTCGACGATGACGCTGGAGGCGGCCAGCGCAATCATGGGCGTGCCGGTTTCGGCCAGCACGTCCAGGCCGGCCAGCGCGGCGGCCGTGGTGTTGGGGCCGACGATGGCGTCGACCTTGTCTTCCGAGGTCAGCTTGCGCATGTTCTTCACCGCGCGACTGACGTCGGTACCGTCGTCCAGCACCACGTAGCGGGCCGGCTCGCCGCCCAGCGTGGCCGGCCACAAGCGGATCGCGTTATTGGTCTGGATGCCGATGGCCGCGGCCGGACCGGTGGTGGACACGTCCACGCCGATGACGATTTCAGCCTGGGCGGACAAGGCGGGGACGGCCAGCGCAATGGCGCAGGCGTAGCGGACGAGCTTGTAAGACATGACAGCAGTTCTCGGCGAGGTGTGAGCAGATGCCTGTATTTTGCCTGATGGCCGCGTGCCGCCTTGCGACGCGCATCAAGAAAGCCGGTCTGCGGTTACATAGGCTTGCCGTTGCGCGCAGACGCTTTCCGCGCCTGGCGCCCGCAGCCGCCTTATCATCGTTCATGCCATTCCAGGCAGCGCGCCCCGCCCCCAGCGGGCGGCCCGCGCCCTCCCACACCGGCCGCGCGCGCGACGGGCGCGGTCCTTCTACAGGAGTCACGCATGAAGAAAACCGCAACCGCCCACTGGTCGGGCGACCTGAAGACCGGCAAGGGCACGATCTCCACGCAGAGCGGCGCGCTCAAGGAACAGGCCTACGGCTTCAACACCCGCTTCGGCGACACCCCGGGCACCAATCCCGAGGAATTGCTGGGCGCGGCTCACGCCGGCTGCTTCACCATGGCCCTGTCCAACATCCTGTCCGAAGCAGGCATGGTCGCGCAAAGCCTGGACACCAAGGCCGAAGTCACGCTGGACAAGGTGGATGACGGCTTTGCCATCACCGCTGTCCATCTGACGGTGGAAGCCGTCATTCCCGGCGCCAGCGCCCAGGCCTTCGAGGACGCGGCCCGCAAGGCGGAAAAAGGATGCCCCGTGTCCAAGGTGCTGAACGCCAAGATCTCCATGGACGCCAAGCTCAAGTCCTGATCCCCGGTGCAGCCCATGGCCCGTCCGAGAAGGATGGCGCCATTGGGCCGCCCTATCCCCTGCTTGCCCAAAATCAATTTGACGATGCCGTCCCCCAAAAGGATGATGAGAATCATTCTCAGGAGCGAGCATGGGCCAATTCATCTACGCGATATCCGGCGGCAGGACCGCGCTGGCGCAGGACGTCCAAGTATCGGCGGGCCTGCGCCGCATCGCCGGCCCCGGCATCCTGGTGGCCGTGGGCTATATCGATCCGGGCAACTGGGCCACCGACATCGCGGGCGGCAGCGGCTTCGGCTACGGGTTGCTGCTGGTCGTCATCACCTCGGCGCTGCTGGCGCTGGGCTTCCAGATCCTGGTGTCGCGCCTGGCGCTGGCAACGGGGCAGGACCTGGCCACGCTGACGGCCCGCCACCTGTCGCCGCGCCTGGCCAAGGCCGCCTGGCTGGCCGGCGAGGCGGCGATCCTGGCGACTGCCCTGGCCGAACTCATCGGCGGCGCAATCGCGCTGCGCCTGCTCTTCGGGCTGCCGCTGATCGCGGGCGTTGCGGTGACCGGCGTCGGCACGTTTGCCGTGCTGGCGCTGACGCGCGGCAACGCCGACAAGCACGAGCGCTTCATTGCCCTGCTGCTGTCGGTGGTCGCCATGTCCTTCGTGTTCCTGCTGTTCAAGGCCAACCCGGCCTGGACGGAAGTGGCGCACGGCGTCACGCAGACCGGCCGCGCGCTGCGCGACTCGCAGGGCTTCCTGATCGCGCTGGGGATACTTGGCGCGACCCTGATGCCGCACAACCTGTACCTGCATTCCGGATCGCTCGCGCAGCGTGCGCAGCAATTGCCGCCCAGCGCCCGCGACCTGGCCATGCGCGTGGCGCGCAACGACACCGTCGTGTCGCTGGGCCTGGCCATGCTGATCAACGCCGCCATCATGATCGTCGCCGCCGCCTCGCTGTCGGGCTCGGGCATCATCGTGTCCAGCCTGGACGACGCGCATGCCGTGATCGGCCAGACCCTGGGCATCGGCGCGGCCATCGTGTTCGCCGTGGCGCTGTATGCCGCGGGCCAAAGCTCCACCATCACTGGCGTGCTGGCCGGACGCATCCTGTCCCAGGGCTTCCAGGTGGGCAGCGGCTGGTCGGACCGCCGCCGCGCGCTGGCGACGCGGCTGGTGGCGGGCGCCGCGGCGGTCGGCCTGCTGGCCTTCACCGGCGGCCAGGATCCGGACGGCCTGCTGGTGCTGAGCCAGGTCATCCTGAGCCTGGCCCTGCCCTTCGCGCTGGGGCCGCTGGTGCTGCTGGCTTGCCGCAAGAGCCTGATGGGCAAGTACGTGTTGCGCGGCGCCTGGGCCTGGGCCGCGGTTGCAGCCACGGTCGGCATCCTGCTGCTGGATGGCTATCTGGTGGCGGACATGCTGGTCTGAACCCCGGGGATCGGCAGGCATAAAAAAACGCCAGCGATGCTGGCGTTTTTCTCGTACCCGCTGTCGGGCTCAGTGGTAGGCGGAGACCACGGGGTGCTGGCGGCGGCCGGCGTCCATGTCGTGCAACACCTCGCCCACGGCGCCGCCGAAGGCGGCCAGGCGCACTTTCAGGCGCAGCCAGCGCGAGCCGGACGCGTGGCCGGACAGGCTTTCCGCGATGATCGCGTCATGGATCAGGGTACGTTCCAGCTCATCCGACATGCGGGCATTCTTCAGCGCGGTATCGCTCATGGTTCTCTCCTTGAGAAAGCGATGTGGAACAACACGAGTCCATCTTAGACCTGTGCTTGCTGCGCCGCAATAAATTTCTTAACCATTTTTTTGTGCGTTGCGCAATGGGTACAAACACCAAAAATGGTGCACATGTGCACTGCTGCCTGCACCTTTCTTGTGCTGCCCCTTCCGAAGACGCCCGTCAGGGCTGTGCGAGATGCGCCTGGATCAGCATGTCCGCCATCTGCGCGACCCGGCCGGCTGGCCCGCCTTCGCCAAATAGCTGGCTGGAGACGAAGGCCCCTTCGAACAACAGCAACAGGCCATCGCCCAGCGCGTCGGGATCGGCCGCCCCCATTTCCGCCGCCATGGCGGCCAGGCGCCGCCGCAGCTCGGCCTTGTGTTCCACCGCCACGGCGCGGGCGGGATGACCGGCCTCGGGGTATTCCACCGCCGCGTTCGTCAGTCCGCAGCCCCGGTAGCCGCTCTGCACCGCGCGCACGCCCAGGCCGGTCAGGTAGGCCAGGATCTGGGCCCGGGGATCGCCCGGATGCGCCGCGCAGGCCGCGTCGAAACGCGCCCAGAACTCAGCGTCATAGTCGCGCAGATAGGCCGCCGCAAGCTCGTCCTTGGACGAAAAGCTGCGGTACAGGCTGGGTTTGGTCACGCCCGCTTCGCTGACGATGGCGTCCACGCCCACCGCCCGGATGCCGTCCCGGTAGAACATTTCGCGCGCGGTCTTGCGGATGCGCTCGGCCGCCAGCGGCGGCTTGGATGCGGGCCGATCGGCGCTCGAGGTTTTACTGGCCATGGATGGGCTCCTTTCCGGATGACGGATCGACTAAAAATCGCTTGACGATGTTACTGACCGGTACGTACTATTCGCAAACCCCAATACGTACCGGTCAGTAACATGAGTATAGCCCACCCTCCCGTCCCTTTCCGGCGCGCCGGCCAGAAGTACGCTTTTGTCGTCGTCGCGGTGATTTTCCTGTCCCTGCTGGTATCCGCCGGCCTGCGTTCCTCGCCCAGCGTGTTGCTGGTGCCTCTGGAAGAAACCTTTGGCTGGAGCCGCAGCGCCATCTCGCTGGCCGCCGCGGTCGGCATCTTCCTGTATGGCATGGTGGGACCGTTCGCGGCGGCCGCAATGGAGCGTTTCGGCTTGCGGCGCGTGCTGATCGGCGCGCTGATGCTGATGGCCGCGTCCAGCGCGGCCAGCGCCTTCATGACCCAGTCCTGGCATCTGCTCCTGACCTGGGGCGTGTTCTCGGGCCTGGGGTCCGGCGCGGTCGCCGTGGTGCTGGGCGCCACCGTCGTCAACCGCTGGTTCACCAAGCACCGGGGCGTGATGATGGGCTTGTTGACCGCCAGTTCCGCCACCGGCACGCTGGTGTTCCTGCCGGTGCTGGCCGCGCTGGCCTCGTCGGGCGACTGGACCCGCGTGGTGTGGACCGTGGCGGCCGCAGCGGCAGCGCTGGTGCCGCTGGCCTGGTGGCTGGTGCCGGACCGCCCTGCCAGCGTCGGGCTGGTCCCCTACGGCAGCGATCCGCATGCGCCGCCCGCGCCTGCCGCGCCGCGCACCGGCATGCTGGCCGCCACCTTCGGCGCGCTGGCGCGGGCCTCGCGCACCCGCACGTTCTGGTTCCTGTTCGCGACCTTCTTCGTTTGCGGCTTCACCACCAACGGCCTGGTGGGTACGCACCTGATCGCGCTTTGCGGCGACCACGGCATGCCCGAGGTGCAGGCCGCGGGCCTCCTGGCGCTGATGGGCATCTTCGACCTGATCGGCACCACGGCGTCCGGCTGGCTCACCGACCGCTACGATCCCCGCAAGCTGCTGTTCGTCTACTACGGCCTGCGCGGACTGTCGCTGATCTACCTGCCCTATTCCGACTTCTCGTTCTACAGCCTGTCGATCTTCGCCATCTTCTTCGGCCTGGACTGGATCGCCACGGTGCCGCCCACGCTGCGCCTGACGACCGAAGCCTTCGGCGAGCGCGACGCTGCCATCGTGTTCGGCTGGATCGTCGCCGGCCACCAGCTGGGCGCCGCCAGCGCCGCCTGGATGGCGGGCGCCGTGCGCGAAGCGCAGGGCAGCTATCTGATGGCCTTCGTGATCTCCGGCATGACGGGCCTGATCGCCGCCGTCATTGCGCTGATGATAGGCAGGAAGCGCGTGGTGGCGCAGCCGGCCTGAACGCGCCAGCGGGCGGACGGCCGAGCCCTGGGCCCGCGCCGTCCGCGCCGATGACAGGTCACTTCAAACCTTGGGCGCCCCGCCCGCGCAGGTTGTAGGTCTTCTTGCTGCCTACATGCCTGCGGATGAGCGACTCCGCAAGTTCGCCGTCGCGCTGCATCAGCGCCTGCACGAAGGCCTCGTGGTCGGCCACCGCCGCCGTCCATTCATCGATATCGAAGTTCGACTTGTAGCGCAGCGCCTGCACCTGCAGGTTCAAGCGGTCGTAGGAATGCGTCAGCGCCGGGTTGTGCGCCGCTCGGTTGATGGCGATATGCGTGCCCATGCTGGCCGCGAAATACGCGCGGATGTCGCGCTGCTCATACCCCTGCAGCATCTGCGCGTGCAATTGCGCGATGTGCGCCAATTCCGCGTCCGTGGCGCGTTCGGCGGCGCTGCGCACCGCCAGCCCCTCCAGCACCGACAGCACATCGAAGATGTTCTCCACGTCGTCGGCCGACAGCTCGATCACCATCGCGCCACGCTTGGGCTGCAGAGTCACCAGGCCGTCCGAGGCCAGCATGCGATAGGCCTCGCGCAACGGTGTGCGTGAAATCTTCAACTGGTCGCACAGGTCCCGCTCGTTCAGCCAGGTGCCCGGCTTGAAGGTGCCGTCGATGATGAGCTGCCGCAATTTTTCCGCCACCACGGCCGGCAGCGTGGGGTGATGAATGGCCAAATCGGGGACGGACTGGTCCATAACTTCAGGGTTAGCCATGAGTTGTTGCCACTCGCTATTTCGACTATTTTCGTATCTGGTATACCAAACACCAAAGGCATACCAACCTGACCCCATCATAGATCAAGCAACACGCGGGCAGGCTGACAACCACCAAAGGAGACCCACATGCACAAGCACGCTCGCGCCTGGGCCGGCGCCCTGGCGTTGACCGCCGGCCTGGCCGCCGCCAGTCCCGCCCTGGCGCAGGACGCATCCAAATGGCCGGAACGGCCGGTACGCCTGATCGTCGGTTTCGTGCCCGGCGGCGGCACCGACGTATCGGCGCGCATCCTGTCCGCGCGCCTGTCGGCGCTGCTGGGCCAGCAGGTCGTGGTCGAGAACAAGCCCGGCGCTTCCGGCCTGATCGCGGCCGACTTCGTGGCCAAGGCCGATCCGGACGGCTACACGCTGCTGCTCGCCAATATGCAGTCCACCGTCGCCGCGCCCTATGTGGTGCAGTCCAGCGTCGACCCGATCAAGGACTTCACGCCGGTGCGCTACATCGGGTCGGTGCCCAACGTGCTGGTGGTCAATCCGGCCAAGCACAGCTACGCCAGCGTGCAGAACCTGGTGGACGACGCCCGCGCCAAACCCAAGCAGCTGACCTACGCCTCCTCCGGCATGGGCAGCCCGCAACACCTGAGCGCCGCGCGCTTCTCTCAGATCGCGGGCGTCAGCATGGAGCACGTGCCGTACAAGGGCAGCGGCCAGGCCATGACCGACCTGCTGGGCGGCAGCGTGGACATGAACTTCGACACCCTGCCCGGCGCCATCAACCAGATCCAGGCCGGCAAGTTGCGGCCGCTGGCTGTGACCAGCACCGAACGCAGCAAGCGCCTGCCCGACGTGCCGACGCTGGCCGAGTCCGGCATCAAGGGTCTGGACATCGTGCAGTGGTATGCGGTGCTGGCCCCGGCCAAGCTGCCCAAGCCGGTGCTGGACAAGCTCGACCAGGCGCTCAGCCAGACGCTGGCCGATCCCGAGATCAAGGCCAAGCTGGCCGACCAGGGCATGGAACTGGGTGGCGGTCCGGCCACCCCCGCGGCCTTCGCCAGCTACGTCCAGGACGAATGGAGCAAGTACGGCAAGCTCACCGCCAGCCTGGGCCTGACCAAGCAGTAAGCCCGCAGCAACCCGGCGGGGGTGCGCCCCCGCCCACGCAAAGGAACACCATGAGCGCTACCCCCACTTCCGACACCTCCCCCATCCTGTGCCAGCGCGACGGCGACATCGCGACCGTGGTGCTGAACCGCCCGGAAAAGCTCAACGCCTTCACCATAGACAGCTGGCGGCTGCTGGGCGACGCCTTCCTGGAGCTGGACGCCGACGACAGCGTGCGCTGCGTGCTGCTGCGCGGCGCGGGCGAAAAGGCCTTCTCCCCGGGCAATGACATCAGCGAATTCGAGACCGCGCGCAGCAACAAGCGCCAGGCCATCGAGTACGGCGCCGTGATGCGCCGGACCATAGAAGCCATCGGCAACTGCCGCCATCCGGTGGTAGCGCAGATACACGGCATCTGCGTGGGCGGCGGGCTGGAGATCGCCAGCCTGGCCGACATCCGCATCTGCGGCCAGAGTTCGCGCTTCGGCGTGCCCATCAAGAACCTGGGGCTGGTGATGTCGTACTCGGAACTGGCGCCGCTGGTGCGCCTGGTGGGCCCGACCGCCGCGCTGCAGGTGCTGCTGGAAGGCACCATCTTCGACGCGCAGGAAGCGCTGCGCCTGGGCGTGGTCACGCGCGTGGCGCCCGACGATCAGGTCGCCTCCGAAGCCCAGGCCGCCGCCCGCCGCATCGCCGACGGCGCGCCGCTGGTGGCGCGCTGGCACAAGAAGTTCATCCGCAATCTGGTGCAGGGCAAAGCCCTGACCGACGCCGACCGCGACGAAGCCTTCGACTGCTTCGACACCGAGGATTTCCGCACGGGCTACCAGGCCTTCCTGGCCAAGGCCAAGCCGCAATTCAACGCCCGCTGAACCCCATGCAAGGAGGACTCATGCATAACGATACCCAGCGCCCCGCCGGCGCCCTTTCCGGCATGCGCGTGATCGAGCTGTCGCAGATCATGGCCGGCCCGACCTGCGGCATGATGCTGGCCGACATGGGCGCCGACGTCATCAAGGTCGAGAAGATCGACGGCGGCGACGATTCGCGCCAGTACCGGGACCCGCAGATCAACGGCATCTCGGCGCCCTATCTCATGCTCAACCGCAACAAGCGCGCCATCGCGCTGGACTTGAAGCATCCGGAGGGCAAGAAAGTCCTGCTGCGCATGATCCGCGACGCCGACGTGGTGACCGAGAACTTCCGCAAGGGCACGATGGAAAAGCTGGGCCTGGGCTACGACCGGCTGCGCCAGGAAAACCCGGGCCTGATCTATTGCGCGGTGTCGGGCTACGGCACCACCGGCCCCTATGCCGACAAGGGCGGCTTCGACCTCGTGGCGCAGGGCTTCTCCGGCCTGATGGCGATCACCGGGGAACCTGGCGGGCCGCCGCTGCGCACCGGCAACTCCGTCGCGGACATCAACGCCGGCTTGCTGGCGGCTTTCGGCGTGCTGGCGGCCTACCAGCACAAGCAGCGCACGGGCGAAGGCCAGATCGTGGAAACGTCATTGCTGGAAGCCAGCCTGCAGCAGCTGTACTGGCACGCCGCCATCTACTTCGGCAGCGGCGTGTCCCCCGGCCCCACGGGTTCGGCGCACGTGCTGAGCGCGCCCTACCAGGCCTTCCCCACCTCGACCGACTGGATCATCATCGGCGGCGCCAACGAGAAGAACTGGCAGCGCATCACCCAGGCGCTGGGCAAGCCGGAATGGGCCGAGGATGCCCGCTACGCCCGCAATCGCGACCGCATGCAGAACCGCGATCAACTGGTAGAGGATATGTCCGCCATCCTCAAGACGCGCAGCGCGGAGGAGTGGCTGGACGTATTCGACACGGCCGGCGTGCCTGCGGGCCCTGTGCATTCCATCGCCCAGGCGCTATCGCATCCGCAGACGCTGGCGCGCGGCATGGTGGTGGAACAGGAGCACCCGGTCGCGGGCACGGTGCGCACGGTAGGCATGCCGGTGAAGCTGTCGGCCACGCCCGCGCAATACCACCGCGCGGCGCCGCGGCTGGGCGAGGACAGCATCGCGATTCTGGGAGAGTTCGGCTACGACGCCAAGGAAATCGAAGCGCTGATCGATGCGGGCGTGGTCGCGGCCGTGGACCGTGAACGCGCGCCGGCTTAGGACGTTTTTGGCTGAATTGCTGACGTTCGGTTTTGTACGGCTGGGGTTCTTGAGTCGCCGGCGTCCGGACTGCGGAATTCCGATGCTCGCCCCGGTGGGGCTGCGCTTCGGATCCCTCCGCCCGGCCACCGGCTCACGGCATCTGCTTACGAACGGGTCCGAAACCAACGCATTAGGCGACTGCCAGCCGAGGCGGCCCGGAGCCATCCGAAGCGCAGCCCCATTGGGGCGAGCATCGGAATGGCGCAGGGCAGCCTCGGCGGCTAAAGAACCCTGACATCAGCAAGCTCGAAGCCCTGCCATTTCGGTTTTATGAGGCTGAGTTCTTGAGCCGCCGGCGTCCGGACTGCGGGATTCCGATGCTCGCCCCGGTGGGGCTGCGCTTCGGATCCCTCCGTCCGGTCACCGGCTCACGGCATCTGCTTACGAACGGGTCCGAAACCAACGCATTAGGCGACTGCCAGCCGAGGCGGCCCGGAGCCATCCGAAGCGCAGCCCCATTGGGGCGAGCATCGGAATGGCGCAGGGCAGCCTCGGCGGCTAAAGAACCCTGACATCTGCAAGCTCGAAGCCCTGCCGCTGCGGCTTTGTGAGGCTGGGTTCTTTTGTGCGGCAGGGTTCTTGAGCCGCCGGCGTCCGGACTGCGGGATTCCGATGCTCGCCCCGGTGGGGCTGCGCTTCGGATCCCTCCGTCCGGCCACCGGCTCACGATGTCTGCCCATGAACGGGGTCCAAAGCCAGCGCATTAAGCGACTGCCAGCCGAGGACCCCGGAGTCATCCGAAGCGCAGCCCCGCCGGGGCGAGCATCGGAATGACGCAGGGCAGCCTCGGCGGCTAAAGAACCCTGGCGTCGGCAAGCTCGAAGCCCTGCCGCGCCCGCCCCAAGATCCCGGCCGCGCCCTACTCGGACTCGCCCAGATAGGCCGCCCGCACCTTGGGATCGTGCAACATGTCGCCGGCCGGACCAGACAGGATGATCTCGCCCGATTCCATCACGTAGCCGCGATGGCTGTTTTCCAGCGCCAGGCGCGCATTCTGCTCGATCAGCAGGATGGTGACGCCTTCGCTGGCGATGGTACGCACCACCTCGAAGACCTTCTCCACCATCAGCGGCGCCAAGCCCATCGAAGGCTCGTCCAGCAACAGCAGCTTGGGGCGCGCGATCATCGCGCGGCCCATCGCCACCATCTGCTGCTCGCCCCCGGACAGCGTGCCGGCCGCCTGCTTGCGGCGCTCCGCCAGGCGCGGGAACAGCGTGAAGACGCGGTCGGTGTCCTGGCGGATCTGGGCCGCATCGCGACGGATATAGGCCCCCATCGCCAGGTTTTCCTCGATCGTGAGCTGGCCGAAGATGCCGCGCCCTTCCGGCACCATCACCAGACCGCGGCGCACCAGCTCATGCGACTTCTGGCCGCCGACGGACTGGCCGCCGTAGACCACTTCACCGCCCGCCAGCGGCACCAGTCCGCAGATGGCGCGCAGCGTCGTGCTCTTGCCGGCGCCATTGGCGCCGATCAGGCAAACCAGTTCGCCCTGGTCCACGCGCAGGTCGATGCCGCGCACCGCGCGGATGCCGCCATAAGAAACCTGCAGGCCCCGCAATTCCAGTAGGGGTTGGGATGCTGCCGTCATGCCGGGCGCTCCTGATGAATCTGCGGATCCTGCGCGGCGCCTGCGCCCAGATACGCTTCAATGACCTTGGGATCGCGCTGCACCTGGGCGGGTTTGCCCATGGCCAGCACCTTGCCGTATTCGAGCACCAGCACGCGGTCGCACAGGCCCATGACGAGCTTCATGTCGTGCTCGATCAGCAGCACGGTGATGCCGTCGGCGCGGATCTTCTCGACCAATTTGCGCAGCACCACGGTTTCCGATGCGTTCATGCCGGCCGCCGGTTCGTCCAGCGCCAGCAGCTTGGGATCGGTGGCCAGCGCCCGCGCGATCTCCAGGCGCCGCTGGTCGCCGTAGGGCAAGGAACGCGCCACGTCGTTGGCGCGATGGCCGATGCCTACGTAGTCCAGCAGTTCCTGCGCCCGCGCTTCGGTGGCGGCCTCTTCGGCCCGCGTGCCGCGCGTGCGCAACACGGCGCCCAATACGCCCGACTTGGTGCGCATGTGGCGGCCGATCATCACGTTCTCGATCGCGCTCAGGTTGGCGAACAGGCGGATGTTCTGGAAGGTGCGCGCCAGGCCCGCATAGGCGACTTCATGCGGCTTCTTGCCGGACATGGACTCGCCGTTGAACGTGCAGCTGCCCTCTTCCGGGATGTACAGGCCGGTGAGCACATTGAACAGCGTGGTCTTGCCCGCGCCGTTCGGGCCGATCAGGCCGTAGATCTCGCCTTGCTCGATGTCGAAGCTGACGTCCGACAGCGCCTGCAGGCCGCCGAAGCGCTTGCCCAGTCCCTGGGCTTGCAGCAGTTTGCTCATGCTCCGCCTCCCTGGGTCTTGGTTGCAAGTTCACGCTTGCGCACCGCCGACGGCCACAGGCCGGCCGGACGGAACAGCATCACGCACACCATGGCCAGGCCGAACAGCAGCATGCGTATGCCCTCGGGGTCCAGCACCACGGCGCCGAACAGCATGTGCTGCACCGGTTCGACCACCGCGCGCAGGAACTCGGGCAGCGCGGCCAGGATCAACGCGCCCAGGATCACGCCCGGGATGTGGCCCATGCCGCCCAGCACCACCATGCACAGGATCGAGATGGATTCCATCAGCGAAAAGCTCTCGGGGCTGACGAAGCCCTGCATCGAGGCGAACAAGGCGCCCGCCACGCCGCCGAAGGACGCGCCCATCGCGAACGCCAGCAGCTTGATGTTGCGGGTATTGATGCCCATGGCCTTGGCCGCGATCTCGTCTTCGCGGATCGCTTCCCAGGCGCGGCCGATGCGCGAATTCTGCAGGCGCACGCAGACCACGATGATGATCAGCGTCACCGCGAGCAGCAGGTAGTAGTACTTTTCGGGTCCCGTCACGCGCAGGCCCAGCAGGCTTTCCGTGCGGCCGAAGGCGAACTCGCCGACCTTGAAGGTGTCGATGCGGTTGATGCCCTGCGGTCCGTTGGTGATGTTGACCGGCGCGTTCAGGTTGTTCAGGAAGATGCGGATGATCTCGCCGAAGCCCAGCGTCACGATGGCCAGATAGTCCCCTCGAAGCTTGAGCGTGGGCGCGCCCAGCAGCACGCCGAACAGGCAGGCCACCGCCAGCGCGATCGGCAGGATCGCCCAGAACGGCAGGTGCAGGCCGAAATGCGGCGATGCCAGCAGCGCCCAGGTGTAGGCGCCCACCGCGTAGAACGCGATGTAGCCCAGGTCCAGCAGGCCCGCGAAGCCCACCACGATGTTCAGGCCCAGCGACAGCATCACGTACAGCAGCGCGAAGTTCAGGATGCGGACCCAGCTCTGCCCGGCCATGCCGATCACGAAGGGCAGCACCGCCAGCACCACGCCGATCAGCGCGATGCCGATCAGGTTGCGGGTGGAGAACCCGCTGCTTTTCAGGGTTGCGTTCATGCCCGGTCTCCCACGCGCTCGCCCAGCAGGCCGGACGGACGGAAGATCAGCACCAGCACCAGCACGAAGAACGCGAACACGTCCTGATAGTGGCTGCCGAGGAAGCCCCCGGTCAGGTCCCCGATGTACCCGGCGCCCAGCGATTCGATGATGCCCAGCAACAGGCCGCCCGCCATGGCGCCTACCAGGTTGCCGATGCCGCCCAGCACCGCGGCCGTGAAGGCCTTCAGGCCCAGCATGAAGCCCATGGTGTATTGCGACACGCCGTAGTAGGTGGCGACCATCATGCCGGCCACCGCGGCCAGCGCCGAGCCGATCAGGAACGCCGCCGAAATGACCGTGTTGATGTTCACGCCCATCAGCCCGGCCACTTCGCGGTTCTGCGCGGTGGCGCGCATCGCCGTGCCCAGGCGGGTCTTGTGCACCACAGCCAGCAGCCCGCCCATGATCAGCGCCGCGATCACCACGATGGCAATCTGCAGCGAGCTCATGCGCGCGCCAGCAATCTCGAATACCTGCGGCGACAGCACCTGCGGGAAGTTCAGGTAGTTGCGGCCCCAGCCCATCATCGCCACGTTCTGCAGGATGATGGACACGCCGATGGCTGTGATCAGGGCAGCCAGGCGCGGCGCGCGCCGCAACGGCCGGTAGGCCACGCGCTCGGCGGTCCAGCCCACGGCCATGCACAGCGGCACGGACACCAGCAGGCCGACGCCCAGCACCACGAAGGCGGACGTGGAAGGATCGCCGCCCACCAGCGAGATGGCGATGGTGGTCGCCGCCATCGCGCCGATCATGACGACGTCGCCATGGGCGAAGTTGATCAGCCCGATGATGCCGTACACCATGGTGTAGCCCAGGGCGACCAGGGCGTACACGCTGCCTAGCGTGACGCCGTTAATCAGTTGTTGAATGAAGATATCCATAGGGGCCGCTGAATAAGCCTGGAAAAATCGCGCGGACCTTGCGGTGACGGCCCTCGGGCCTGCCACGGCGCCGCGCGTGGCACGCGCCTGACGGCGCGCACGCTGCAATACGGGCGGGACGCGGCGCTCAGCCGCCTCCCCGCCCCGGTCCAGCCGCCTTAGTTGGCTTGGCTGACCATCGTCTCAACCATCTCCCACTTGCCGTTCTTGACTTCGTAGATGGTGACCGAGATTTCCTTCAGGTCGCCCTTGGCGTCGTAGGAAATGTGCTCGCTGGTGGCGCCCTTGCGGTTCAGCTTGGCCAGGGCCGGCAGGTACTTCTCGGGCTTGGCCGAGCCGGCCTGCTCGATGGCGGCGATCATGTTCCAGGCGCCGTCATAGGCGTAGGGAGCATAGACGCCGGGGGCCTTCTTGAAGCGGGCCTGGTAGCGCTGCTCGAAGTCCTTGCCCGCGGCCATCTTGTCCAGCGGCACGCCGGCCAGCGAGGCGTAGGTGCCGTCGGCGGCGTCGCCGGCCAGCTTGATGAAGGTGTCGCTGCGCGTCATTTCGCCCGAAACCAGCGGCGCCTTCAGGCCCAGGGTAGCCAGTTGGCGCTTCATCGGACCGGATTGCGCGTCCAGGCCGCCGTAGAAGATGGCGTCGGGCGCCGACCCCTTGATGTTGGTCAGGATGGCGGTGAAGTCGTTGGCCTTGTCGGTGGTGTACTCGCGGCGCACGACCTGGCCGCCAGCGGCCTTGACCGCCTTCTCGACCTCGTCGGCCAGGCCCTGGCCGTAGGCGGTGCGGTCGTCGATGATGGCGACCTTCTTGGCCTTCAGGCTTTCCACCATGAACTTGCCGACCGCGGCGCCCTGCTGGGTGTCGCTGGTCATCATGCGGAAGGTGGTTTCGTAGCCTTGCTTGGTGTACTCCGGCGAGGTCGCCATGGCGATCTGGGGCAGACCGGCTTCATGGTAGACGCGCGAAGCAGGGATGGTCGTACCCGAGTTGAAGTGGCCCAGGATGCCGACCACGTCCTGGTCGACCAGCTGCTGGGCAACCTGCACGCCGACGCGCGGATCGGCCTGGTCATCGCGCGACACCAGCACGAACTTGGCGGTTTCGCCGTCGACCTTGATGCCCTTCTTGTTGGCTTCTTCCAGGGCCAGGTTCAGGCCGTTCTGCATGTCCTCGCCATAGTGCGATTGCGGGCCGGTGAGCGGCGCGGCAAAACCGAACTTGACGTCGGCAGCCTGCGCGGAGGCGGCCATGCCGGCGGCGGCGATGCTGGCGGCGAGAAGCTTCAAAGTGGTGCGGAACTTCATGGGTATCCTCCGAGTGTCGGACTTAAGACCTTGTTATACCTGAGCTTTTAACCAGGCTTTTGGTTTTTCACTACTAGCAAGTCCGATATGGCGGAAGCTTGCGTGTGCATGTTCTGCAAAATCCGGAGGCCGGGTTGCGACTTCCGGATTTGAGGTGCGACCGAATTTTCGTGCCAGTGCAACCTCTGCCGATATTGGAGATAACCCTTGGATACCCTAGGGTTGTCCTATACCAGGCTCAACCTATGGTCATGAGGCTGGCGTTGCCGCCCGCCGCCGCCGTATTGACGCTGACGGAGCGCTCCGCCAACAGGCGCTCCGGCACGTAGCCGGCGCCCGCCGCGATCGCGTCGGGGGTCAGTCCATGCACCGACAGGATGGCGCCCGGACGCTGCGCGATGCGCTGGTTCAGCGCCTGCAGCGCGTCGCCATCGCCCTCGAACAGCACGGCCTGGTAGTCCGCCTGGTCGACCTCGCCGTCGGCCAGAATGCCCGCCTGTTCCTGCTGGCCGGCGTCCAGCGAGGCCAGCAGCGCCTGCGCCGCGGGCGTGTCCGCGAACCAGGCGTGGTTGCCTGTCAACTTGGCGACGGACCACTGCGCCCGCGCCCCGGCCTCGGTGGCGGCCACGCAATACACGGCGCCGCGCGGCTCGACCACATAGGTATTGGTCTCGCCGGTCGGCCCCGGCAGCGCAATGCGCTGCGGCAGCGCCGCCGCCGCGTCCAGCGCCGGCGGCAGGCCCGCCGGACGCGTGCCCAGCAGGCGATACATGTAGAGCGGACCGCCGGCCTTGGGGCCGGTACCGGACAAGCCTTCGCCGCCGAAGGGCTGCACGCCCACCACCGCGCCCACGATATTGCGGTTGACGTAGACGTTGCCCGCATGGACCTGGCCGGTCACGTGCGCGATGGTCTCGTCGATGCGGGTATGCACGCCGAAAGTCAGGCCGTAGCCGGTGCCGTTGATGGCATCCAGCAAGGCGTCCAGTTCGTCGCGCTGATAGCGCACCACGTGCAGCACGGGTCCGAACACTTCGCGCGTCAGCTCGCTGACGTTGTCGATTTCGATGATGGTCGGCGGCACGAAGGTGCCGTGGCGGCATTCGCCGTTGAGTTCCACCTGGTCCACGCGATGGCCCGCCGTGCGCATCGTTTCGATGTGCCGCTGGATGCCGTTGCGCGCTTCCGTATCGATCACCGGGCCCACGTCCACCGACAGGCGGTCGGGGTTGCCCACGCTCAGTTCGCGCATCGCGCCGCGCAGCATGGTCAGTACGTGGTCGGCATTGTCTTCCTGCACGCACAGCACGCGCAGCGCCGAACAGCGCTGGCCCGCCGAGTCGAAGGCGGAGGTCAGCACGTCGAACACGACCTGTTCGGACAGGGCCGAGGAATCCACCACCATGGCGTTCTGGCCGCCCGTCTCGGCGATCAGCGGAATGGTGTGGCCGGCGTCATCCAGGCGATCCGCCAGCGTGCGCGCGATGATGCGCGCCACGTCGGTGGAGCCGGTGAACATCACGCCGCGCACGCCAGGGCTTGCGACCAGTTGCGCGCCCACGGTTTCGCCGCGGCCCGGCAGCAGCTGTACGGCGCCGGCAGGCACGCCGGCCGCGCGCAGGATGGCCACGGCTTGCGCGGCGATCAGCGGCGTCTGTTCGGCGGGCTTGGCCACCACCGTGTTGCCGGCGGCCAGCGCGGCCGCGACCTGCCCGGTGAAGATGGCCAGCGGGAAGTTCCAGGGGCTGATGCACAGCACCGTGCCCAACGGACGATGCGTGTCGTTGCTGAATTCCGATTCGGCCTGGTCCGCGTAATAGCGCAGGAAGTCCACGGCCTCGCGCACCTCGGCGATGGCGTTGGGCAGAGACTTGCCGGCTTCGCGCACGATCAGGCCCAGCAGGGTCTGCATCTGCTCTTCCAGCAGTTGCGCGGCGCGGCGCAGGCACTGCGCGCGTTCGGCCACCGGCGTGGATTGCCAGATGGGAGCGGCATTGGCGGCGGCGCGCAGCGCGGCCTCGGCCTCGTCTGCCTGCGCTTCGACCACGTGGCCCACCACGTCGCGCAGATTGGCGGGGTTGCGGACTTCCATGGCGCGCGAGGCGTCCCAGGCGCCGTCGCCCTCGCCCAGCATGGGGCCGGCGCGCCACGGCATGGCGGCGCTGGCCAGCAGGGCCGCGGACAGCGAACCCAGCCGATGTTCGTTGCTCAGGTCCAGGCCCGCCGAGTTGGCGCGGGCGCCCTCCTGCGGGTCGCCATAAAGTTCACGCGGCAGCGGAATCTTCTCGTGCGGCGCGCCCAGCGGCGTGATGCGCGCAGCGGCTTCCACCGGGTCGGCCACCAGTTGCTCGACCGGAATGCTGTCGTCGCCGATCAGGTTCACGAACGAGGTGTTGGCGCCGTTTTCCAGCAGGCGGCGCACCAGGTAGGCCAGCAGCGTCTCATGCGTGCCGACCGGCGCGTAGATGCGGCACGGACGGTTGAGCTTGCCCTGCGACAGCGCGCCCACGACTTCGTCGTACAGCGGCTCGCCCATGCCGTGCAGGCATTGGAATTCGTACTGGCCCGGGTAGTAGTTCTGGCCCGCCAGCTGGTAGATCGCGGACAGGGTGTAGGCATTGTGCGTGGCAAACTGCGGGAACACCGCTTCCGGCGCGCCCAGCAGCTTGCGGGCGCAGGCCAGGTAGGCCACGTCCGTGTAGACCTTGCGGGTATAGACCGGATAGCCTTCCAGGCCGTCGACCTGGGCGCGCTTGATCTCGCTGTCCCAGTACGCGCCCTTGACCAGGCGCACCATCACGCGATGGCGGCTGCGGCGGGCCAGGTCGATCACGTAGTCGATCACGAAGGGAGCCCGCTTCTGGTACGCCTGGATGACGAAGCCGATGCCGTTCCAGCCGTCCAGCTCGGGCTCGAAACAGAGCGCTTCCAGCAAATCCAGCGAAATTTCCAGCCGGTCGGCTTCCTCGGCGTCGATGTTCAGGCCGATGTCGTAGCTGCGCGCCAGCACGGTCAGCGCCTTCACGCGCGGCAGCAGCTCGGCCATGACGCGTTCGCGCTGGGCGCGCGAATAACGCGGATGCAGCGCCGACAGCTTGATCGAGATGCCCGGTCCCTCATAGATGCCGCGGCCGGCCGCGGCCTTGCCGATGGCGTGGATGGCCTGCTCGTACGAGGCGTAATAGCGGCCGGCGTCCTCGGCCGTGGTCGCGGCCTCGCCCAGCATGTCGTAGGAATAGCGGAAGCCCCGTGCTTCCATCTTGCGGTTGTTGGCCAGGGCTTCGGAAATGGTCTGGCCCGACACGAACTGTTCGCCCATCATGCGCATGGCCATGTTCACGCCCTTGCGCACCAAAGGTTCGCCGCCCTTGCCGATCAGGCGGGTCAGCGCCTTGGACAGCGACTGCTCGCTGCTCACGGCCACCAGCTTGCCGGTGATCATCAGCCCCCAGGTGGCGGCGTTGACGAACAGGGATTGCGAGCCGCCCATGTGCGACTTCCAGTCGCCGCGGGCCACCTTGTCGCGGATCAGCGCGTCGCGCGTGGCGCGGTCGGGAATGCGCAGCAGCGCTTCGGCCAGGCACATCAGCGCCACGCCTTCCTGGCTGGACAGCGAGAACTCCTGGATCAGCCCTTCCACCCCGCCGCCGCTGCGCTTGCCGCGCAGCTTCCGGACCAGGTCGGCGGCCATGGCGTGGATCTTTTCCAGATTGGGCATGCGGGCCTGGCCCAGCAGCAGCGGCACGCACTCGGGCTCGGGGCGGCGGTAGGCGGCGGTAATGGCCGCGCGCAACACCGACTGCGGCTGCACGTCCTGACCGAACTCGTAGAACGGCGGCGTCGGCGCGGAATGGCCTTCGCCCGCCTCGTCCTCGCCGCCCGCGTCCATGCCCAGGTGCGACATCTCGGCGGGCAGGTGGCCGCGCTCGATCTTGTCCAGGTAGGAAAGGATCGCTTGCTTGTGCAGCCAGTGCGGCGTGCAGTTGAGCTTTTGCGCGGCGGCCTTCAGCCGGTCGCGGAGCGCGTCGTCGACTTTAACGCCTAGGGTCGTGCTGGCCATAAGAGATTGCTTCCTGTCGCATGGCAAAGGTAGTACCGGGCCCGACGGGACCCGGCATGGGTAGGACCGTATGCTAGACAGGTTGCAACTTGGTTTGCACTATGGTTAACCCTAGGTTAACCAGTTGAGATCAGGCGGAATTTTGGCCCAGGGCTATCAATCCTTGAGCGCCGCGCAGCCCAGCATCTGCACCGAGCCCGATCCCGCCGGGGTCTGCCCCCGTATGGCCGAGGCCATGGCGCCGGCCAGACTGACCACTGCGCGCTGCTGGGCAGTGATCATGGCGGGCACGCCCTCTTCCGCCACCGGTTCCGTCACCACGCTGCGGCACAGCAGGCCGGAACCCTTCATGTTGACCGGCCGCACGCGCCAGGTCGCATCCAGCTGGGCCATGCGGCCCGGCTCCAGCTCGAAACGCTGTACGTCGGTCTGCACCCGCCAGACCGCAGCGCCGGGGCCTGGCTTGACCAGTTGCACATCCAGCGCGCCCAGTTCCCGCTTCAGCGCGTCCGACAGCGCGCCCCGCAACTCGTCGCCCAGCGGTGAGCTCCAACGCTCGGAATACAACGCGGACAGACTGCCTTCGCCGGTGCGCACCATCAGCTGGGGCTGATCCGCCTGCGTCGAGATATTGACCGGTTGCACCTCGATCAGGAAGCTGGCCGGCGCCACCGCACCGCCCGGAGCCTGGGCCGCCGGCGACTGCAAGGTGTGATAGTGCACGGGCGAGGACGCCCCGCAGCCGGCCAGCGCCGCCGACAAGGCCAGCAAGGACAGGACCGGGCGCAGACGGGGCGTCAGCCTGCCCGCGCATCGGGGCTGCTCGGAACTCGGGGCCGCCTGGCGGGCGTGGGGGGACGGGCGTCTATTCATCATGGGATTCAGTTCCTGACAGGACCGGCGCCGGGGATCGGGTCTGGGCCGCGGCCGCGCAACAAGGCCTCGGGATTGGCTTGCAGGAAATCGGCCAGGGCGCGCAGCGAACGGGCCGCGCGGCCCAGCTCCTGCATCGCCTTTTCCGTATTGACCGGCAAGGAAGCATCGGATGCCAGCAGCGCGTTGACCTGCGCCATGGACTCCTTGGCCTGCTTGAGCATGTTCTGCGCTTCAGGCGCGACCTGCTTGTCCAGGCGGTTCATCAGCTTGGAGGTGCTGGCCAAGGTGGTGCGCAGGTCCTCGCCGATCTTGTCGAACGGAATCTTCTCGATCTTGGCGACGATGTTGCTGATCTGCTGCTGCAACTGATCCAGGTTGCCTGGCACCGTCGGGATCAGCGCCGGATCCGAGGGTTTGAATTCAACCGGCTTGGCGTTCGGGAAGTCGTCCAGCGCCACGTACAGCTGGCCGGTCAGCAGGTTGGCGGTGCGCAGCTGCGCGCGCAGGCCGTGCTTGATCATGCCGCCCAACAAGCGGTTGCCGGCAACGTCGCCGTCCTTGGTGGCGCGATCGCGCACTTCGTCGAACACGCGGCCCAGACGTTCCGGATACAGGGTTGCATCCACCATCGAGTAGAAACGCTTGGCGACCGGATCGAAGTCCATGTTGATCTGCGTGACGTTGCCCAGCGTGATGCCGCTGAAGTCGATCGGCGCGCCCACCGTCAGGCCGCGGATCGACTGGTCAAAGCGCATGCGGATCGGGAAGGCCTCGCCGTCCGGATTGGCCTTGGCTGCGGCCTCGGTCGCGTACAAGTCAAATTGCGCGTCGGCCTGCGCCTGCTTGCCGGCATCGCGCGCGCTGATGACCGGCTCGAAGGCCACGCCGCCCACCGCCATCGACACCAGCGATTGCGTGCGCACCTTGAGGCCGTCCGCATTGACGCTGAAGTCGACGCCGCTGGCATTCCAGAAGCGCGTGCCCTGGGTCACGAACTTGTCGTTGGGCGCGTCCACGAACACCTCGACGTTCACGGCCTTGCCGGTTTCATCAAGCGCGTAGCCGATCACGCGGCCCACGTTGATGCGGCGGAAGTACACGGGAGAACCGATATCCAGGGAACCCAGGTCGGACGCCTTGAGCTTGAAGCGCTTGCCGGCGCGGTCATGCGTGACCGCGGGCGGCACTTCCAGCCCTTCGAAATGCAGTTTGGTGGCCTTCTTGGAACCGTCCTTGCCTTCGGCCGCGTCCACGCCGATATAGGCGCCCGACAACAGCGTGCCCAGGCCGGACACGCCGCTCACGTCCAGACGCGGGCGCACCACCCAGAAGTTGGTGCCTTCGCGCGCCAGATCGGAAACATCCTTGGACAGTTCGGCCTGCACCACCACCTTGGTGCGGTCTTCGTTGAAGCCGATCGACTTCACGGTGCCGATGTTGACGTCCTTGTAGCGCAGCTGGGTCTTGCCGACTTCCAGCCCTTCTGCGGTATTGAACGAAATGGAGATGTCGGGCCCCGCCTGCATCCAGGTTCGCACGACCAGCGACAAGCCCATCAGGGCCGCCACGATGGGCACCAGCCAGATCCATGAAATCCGGCTCTTCTTCTTGCGCGAGATCGCGGGTGACGCAAACTTCTCTTCACCGGATCCGGGTGCTTGCTCGGACATCTACTCTTCCTTGTTCGTGGACGGAAGCCGCGGCGCTTCCTAGCCCATTTCCTTGCCGGCGAGAGACGCCGGCTGGCGCCCGCCTCCCACTGGCGGCGATTCTATTTCACTTTGTCCTTCCAGATCCCAACTACGGCGCAGGTCGAAACTCATGGCCGACAACATGGTCAGGATCACTGTCAGCCCGAACGCCGCCGCACCCGCGCCGGCGCTGATTTCCATCAGGCCCTGGAAATCCGCCAACGCCGCCAGCAATATAACGACAAAAACATCCAGCATCGACCATTGGCCGATGAACTCGACCATTTGATACAGGCGCGTGCGCGGACGCAGGTTGGTGGTGCTGCGCCATTGTTCCGTCAACAGCAACAGCATGAGCGCCAGCAGCTTGGTCAAGGGCACCGCCACGCTGGCAATGAAGACGATCAGCGCGATATCCCAGGAACCCATTTCCCAGAGTTCGACCACGCCGCCCAGAATGGTGTGGGCGCTGTCCCCCAGCACCGACCTGACCTGCATCACTGGTAGCACGTTGGCGGGGATGTAGAACACCACGGCCGCCAGCAACAGCGCCCAGGTGCGCGCCAGATGATCGGGCTTGCGGAAATGCACCAGGGCGTCGCAACGCACACAGTGGTGATGCTCTTCCGGATCGGCCGCGCGGGGCAACGCCTGCACCTGACCACAGACATGGCATCCGGTCAGAACCGTGTCCGGCGCAGCCTGGGGGATATGCACCGGCACCACGCCCACGCTCTCGGCGTAGCGCCACAGCACATGCGGCGACAGCCGCCCCAGCATCGTCAACAGGATGGTCAGGATGCCGAACGCCGCCAACCCGATACCCGGAGTCACGGCGGCCATGCCCGCCAGCTTCACCACCGCCACCAGCACGCCCAGGAGGAACACCGGAACCATGCACCAGGGCCGCAGAATGCCCAACAAACGCATCGCAGTACGAAAGCCCAGGGGTTCCCGGCCGCGCGACAGCGGCCCCAATACCCACAGCAACACCGACAGCTGCAGCATCGGCAGCGCAAAGCCGGCCATGCCGGTCATGATGGCGACGACCCAATGGTCCTGGCGCCAGGTGATGGCAATAGCGTCCAGCAAGGATGCCTGCTGCACCATGCCCTGCACGGACATGGAAGCGACGGGATAGGCATTGGCCACCCCGAACACGATCAGGGCGGAAATGGCGAGCGCCAGCCAATTGGACAAAGTAAGCCCGCTGTAACGCCACAGAGTGGCGCCGCAGCGGGCGCAATTGGCGGTCTCTCCAGGTTCAAGCTGATGCCGGCGATAGATGCTCGCGCAGTGTTCGCACTCGATCAGCGGCTGGCGGTCCGCGGTCATTGAGAGCCTTAATCGACCAGTTCGACTTCCTGCTTGTCAGGTGCATCCGACGAGGGCGGCTTGCCGTTGTCGTCGAAGTCCAGCTTGACCTTGCCCTCCTCGTCCAGGTCGACCGTAACCGTGCCGCCATCGACCAGCTTGCCGAACAGCAGCTCGTCGGCCAGCGCGCGGCGGATGGTGTCCTGGATGAGACGCTGCATGGGGCGTGCGCCCATGAGCGGATCGAACCCTTCCTTGGCGAGATGCTCGCGCAGCCCCGTGGTGAAGATGGCTTCCACGCGACGCTCGTGCAGTTGGTCTTCCAGCTGCATGAGGAACTTGTCCACCACGCGCAGGATGATTTCGCGGTCCAGCGGCGCGAACGGGATGATCGCGTCCAGGCGGTTGCGGAACTCGGGCGTGAACATGCGGCGGATTTCCGCCATTTCGTCGCCCACCACGCGCGAATTCGCGAAACCGATCGACGGACGGTTCAAGGTTTCAGCGCCCGCGTTGGTCGTCATGATGAGGATGACGTTGCGGAAGTCCGCCTTGCGGCCGTTGTTGTCGGTCAGCGTGCCGTGGTCCATGACCTGCAGCAGGATGTTGAACACATCCGGGTGCGCCTTTTCGATTTCATCGAGCAGCAGCACGCAGTGCGGCTGCTTGGTGATGGCCTCGGTCAACAGGCCGCCCTGGTCGAAACCGACGTAGCCCGGAGGCGCGCCGATCAGGCGCGACACCGCATGCCGCTCCATGTATTCGGACATGTCGAAACGCAGCAGCTCCACGCCCAGCGTGAACGCCAGCTGGCGCGCGACCTCGGTCTTGCCCACGCCGGTGGGACCGGAGAACAGGAAGGCGCCGATCGGCTTTTCCGGCTTGCCCAGGCCCGAGCGCGCCATCTTGATGGCGGCGGACAAGGCTTCGATGGCGTTGTCCTGGCCGAAGACCACGGTCTTCAGGTCGCGGTCCAGCGTCGCGAGCTTGCTGCGGTCGTCGTTGGAGACGGACTGCGGCGGGATGCGCGCGATCTTGGACACGATGTTCTCGATGTCCACCTTGCCGATCACCTTCTTTTGGCGCGAACGCGGCAACAGGCGCTGCGCGGCGCCGGCCTCGTCGATCACGTCGATGGCCTTGTCCGGCAGATGGCGGTCATTGATGAAACGCGCCGACAGTTCGGCCGCGGCCGACAGGGCGGCGGACGAGTAGCGCACGCTGTGATGCTCTTCGAAGCGGCTCTTCAGGCCGCGCAGGATCTGCACGGTCTGTTCGACGCTGGGCTCGGCCACGTCGATCTTCTGGAAGCGGCGCGACAGCGCGTGGTCTTTTTCAAAGACGCCGCGGTATTCGGTGTAAGTGGTCGCGCCGATGCACTTGAGCTGCCCGGAAGACAAGGCGGGCTTCAAGAGGTTGGACGCGTCCAGCGTGCCGCCCGAAGCCGAACCGGCGCCGATCAGCGTATGGATTTCGTCGATGAACAGGATCGCGTCGGGGTTGCCGCGGATCTGCTTGAGCACGCCCTTCAGGCGCTGCTCGAAATCGCCCCGGTACTTGGTGCCCGCCAGCAAGGCGCCCATGTCCAGCGAAAAGACCTGGGCGGCCTGCAGGATCTCGGGCACTTCGCCGCGCGTGATGCGCCAGGCCAGGCCTTCGGCGATCGCGGTCTTGCCCACGCCGGCCTCGCCGACCAGCAGCGGGTTGTTCTTGCGGCGGCGGCACAGCACCTGGATCACGCGTTCGACTTCGTGCTCGCGCCCGATGAGGGGATCGATGCGACCCGCCAGCGCGGCGGCGTTCAGGTCGGTGGCGTACTGGTCCAGCGGCGACTGACGCGATTCGCCCTGCTCTTCACCATTGGTCTGCTGCTCTTTCTGCACGGCGGCGGACTCCACCTGGGGCTGTTTGGTAATGCCATGCGACAGAAAATTGACGACGTCCAGCCGCGTCACGCCCTGCTGTTGCAGGTAGTACACAGCGTGCGAATCCTTTTCGCCGAAAATGGCCACGAGCACATTGGCGCCGGTAACCGGCTTCTTGCCGGTGCCTCCCGCGGATACGTGCATGATGGCGCGCTGGATCACGCGCTGGAATCCCAGCGTGGGCTGCGTGTCGACCTCGGCGCCGCTCGGGATCACCGGGGTGTTCTCCGAGACGAACTGGCGCAGATTGCGGCGCAGGTCGTCCAGGTTCGCGGCGCAGGCGCGCAGCACTTCAACGGCCGAAGCGTTGTCGAGCAACGCGAGCAGCAGATGCTCGACGGTAATAAATTCATGCCGGGCCGAACGGGCCTCGACGAAAGCCATATGCAGGCTGACTTCAAGCTCTTGAGAAATCACGCTTCCTCCGTAACGCATCGAAGCGGGCAAATACACGATTCATATTCTATGCCGATCATGGCGTAACGCCAGAGATTTCAAAAACCACTCTATCGTGGCGGCCTTGCGCATCCATGACGGTAAGCGTATACCGGCCGTCCATGGCCAACACTAATTTAAACGGATGACCCGACGCGCCATGGCCAACCACGCGCCCGTCCAGCATCCACCATACTTCGCCTTCAGTTCCCTGCACATCCACATCCAGCGCCACTTCGCGCCCACCCGGCACGGGCCGCAGCACCGAGCCGCTGGCCACGCCGCCCAGACGCAACGGTCCGCGCGAGGCGTCGGCGTAGCCGGCAAAGGACGGCGGCGCCGTTTCATTCAGCACCCAGGCCGCGCGCTGCTCCGGACATTCGCCGGACGGCACGCTGCCGAGCTTGTAACCCAGGGGCCAGCATGTCACCGCGGCCTGCACCGTTTCGGGCCTGACGCGGACCTGCTGAGCGCCTTCGGGCAAGGCCGCCACGATATCCTGCAGTAGCGGCGCCGCCACGTTGGCCCCGAAAAATCCGGGGTTGGGCGTCCCGTCCGGACGGCCGACCCAAACGCCCATCGTCCACCTGTCGGTCACTCCAACGGCCCAGGCGTCCCGGAATCCGAAACTCGTCCCGGTTTTCCAGGCCAGCTGCCGCGCCGGACTGCCCGACTGGTAGAACGGCCGGTCGGGATGGCCGCCGCTCTCCAGAATGTCACGGACGATCCAGGCCGCCCCAGGGCTCATCATACGGGACTCGATCCGCGGCTGCTCCGGCCGCAGCCGGGGCCGCCCTGAGACGCCGCCGCGGGCCAGGGCCCGGTAAGCGCCCACCAGTTCTTCCAATGTGGTGCCGCCCCCGCCCAAAATCAAGCTCAAATTCGGTTCCGCGCCCGCGGGCAAACGTAACCGTACCCCACCGGCCAGCATGACCGAGGCGAAACTGCTGGGCCCGACGCGGTCCAGCAGATCCACCGCCGGCACGTTGAGCGAACGCTGCAGAGCCTGGGCGACGCTGATCGGGCCGGCGAACGCGGCCTGGAAGTTGCCCGGCGCGTAGCCGCCAAACGACATCGGCGCGTCGATCAGCAGGCTTTCGGAGTGGATCAGGCCTTCGTCGAGCGCCTGCGCATACAGAAAAGGCTTGAGCGTGGAGCCCGGCGAACGCACGCCGCGCACCATGTCCACGTGGGCCGCCCGGCTTTCGTCGGAGAAATCGGCGGAGCCGGCATAGGCCTTGACCTCCAGCGTATCGTTGTCCATCACCAACACGGCCATCGACACTTTAGGCGGCAGGCTGTCCACCCGATCCTGCAGCATGCGCTCCACCGCCGCCTGCATGTCCGCGTCCAGGGTGGACGTGACCACCGCGGGCCGCTCGCCAGGACGCCGGCCCGCCTTGCGCTGGCTGCCCGCCTCCTGCAGCAACCGCTGCGCGGCCAGGGGCGCCAGCCAGCGCGCGCGCAGCGGCGGCGCAACCACGTTCTCGATCTTGGCGTCGGCCACCTCGGCCGGGGTCCAGCGGCCCAGTTCGACCATGCGGTCCAGCACCTTGTCGCGCGCGGCCTGCGCGGCCTCGGGGTGACGATCCGGCCGCAGCCGCGATGGCGCCTGCGGCAAGGCGGTCAGCATCGCCGCTTCGGCCGGGCTCAGATCGCGGGCGGGCTTGCCCAGCCACAGGCGCGAGCCCATCTCCACGCCCTCGACGATGCCGCCCATGGGTGCGTGGGTCAGATACAGCGACAGGATCTCGTCCTTGCTGTAGTGCATTTCCAGCTGGATGGCGCGCCAGGCCTGCCGCAGCTTCGCCGACATCGAGCGCGAGGGCTTGCCGGCCAGTTCCGGATCGATCAGCCGCGCGACCTGCATGGTCAGGGTGGACCCGCCCGACACGATGCGGCGGTTGGTGGCCCACTGCCAGCCGGCGCGCGCCATCGCCACCGGGTTGACGCCCGGGTGCCAGTAGAACCAGCGGTCCTCGTAGGTCAGCAACGTTTCCAGATAGCGCTCGGACACCTGGTCGGGCTTGACCGGATAGCGCCAGATGCCGTCGCGGCTGGGATAGTTGCGCAGCGGCGTACCATCGGCGGCCACGACGACGGCGGCGCCGCCCGAATCCACGGGCGGCAAGGGATAGAGGCGGTCGAGCGTGAATAACAACGCGGCCAGCGCAAACAACGCGCTGGCCGCGAAGATTCCTCGCCGCCGCCAGCGGCGGGCGCGCGAGGCGCCCGCCACCGGGGTGGCGGCGGGGTTCAAGGACGCTTGGCGCCGCGGTCGCGGATCTCTACCGTGCTCCATTGCTCGCCTACGCCCCGGATTTCAGGCCGGTACATGTCTTCGGCCACCGTCGACGGCACCGCATAGCGGCCCGGCGTCACCAGGCGCACCAGATAGAACACGTCCACCTTGCCGCGACCCAGCGACACCGCGGCCACATAGCGGTCGTCGCGGAACTCGCGGTGCTTGATGTTGGGATCGGACATGGCTTCGGCCACGCGGCGTCCGCCGATCGTCCATTCCTGCATCTCGGGGCTTTGCGACAGGTTCAGGTTTTCGACTTCAAAACCCGCCGGCACGCGGTCCACCAGCAAGCCATCCGGAATGTTCTGGTTGGCGCTGGCCTGCACCCACACCACCAGCATGTCGCCGGTCTGCAGGCTGCCGCCATCCCACGGGCGGCCGTCCGGACGGTACCAGCCGCGCTTGAGCTGGATCACGTCATTGCGCGGCGCAGGCGTGGTGGTCGGACTGCCCTGGATGTCGTATTCGACGAACAGGGACTGGTTGCCGGTGTTCAGCAACTGCACGCCGGCCAGGTCGGCCGCCGACAGCGACACGGTCTGGTCGCTGGTGCCGCCAGCGAGCGCCTTGGTGGAACCATTGACGGTCAACGTGGCGGACCAGGGCGTAGCCTTGTCGCCGCCCATAGCGCGGGCGGCCAGCAACAGCGACATCTGTTCCTGCGTCGACAGGTACGAACGGTTGCCCAGACGGCTGGCCAGCTGCGTCAGCAGGTTGTCCAGGCGCTCATGGCGCAGCTCGTACTTTTCCGCGATCGCAAAGGCCAGCGCATAGTCGCGCACGCCGCTGCCGTAGTCGCCCAGCCATTCGTCGTAATAGCCGGAGTTGCGACGATTGTTGAGACCGTACTCGCGCGCCACGGCCTGGTCGAGCGCGCTCTTCATGCGCCCTTCGTCGCCCATGAGCTTGAACGCGGCCGCCAGCTGGATCAGCGGCAACGGCGAGCGCGCGCGCTCCTGGTAGTTGTCGTACAGCTGACGCACCGTGGACAGCGGCGCCTTCTTGTCGCGCGCCAGCGCCAAGGCGGCAGTGGCCAGGCCGGCGAAGCGACGATGGTCCTCACGCAGGATGTTGGCGTCGCTGGAGTCGTAGCGACCGGATTCGACGCCGCGCTTCAGGTTGGCCGACCAGGTGCCGAACGCGCCCGAACTCTGCTGCACCTGCTCCAGCAGCCACTGGCGCGAACGGTCCAGCGATGCCTCGGGCACTTCGAAGCCGTTGTCGCGGGCGTCCTGCATGAAGCCGACGGCGTAGGCCGTCAGCCACACATCGCGCGAGGAAGAGCTGCTCCACAGGTTGTACGAACCGACGGCGTTGCGCATGCCCGCCAGGCGGCCGATCGCGCCGGCCACCTTGGCGTCGCGCTCGGCCTTGGTGCGCGGCTTGAGGCCGAACTGCTTGGCCGCGGCCTCATCCAGCATGACCCACGGCAGGGTCGCGCTGATGGTCTGCTCGGTGCAGCCGTAGGGATAGTTGAGCAGCCCTTCGACCAGGCGATTGACGTTGATCGGCGGACGGTTCGATACCGTCATGCTGACCGTGGTCGAGTCCGGGTAGTAGGACGCCACCCACGACGCCTGCGGCGCGTTGGCTTCGCCCGGATTCAGGCGCAGTCGGCGCACCTGGCGCTCGGCCGCGTAGGCCGGTTGCACCTGCAGCACCGATTCGCGCACGATGCGCAAGGGCTTGCCGCCGCCCTGCCCGTCGACGGTCAGGCGCATCAGGCCCAGGCCGTACGAACCGGTGGTGGTGGCGGTGAAGCGCAGCGTGGTGCGCTGCTTGTCCTTCAGAGTCACGGTCTTGACGCCGTCGACGATGGCCAGCGGGTCCAGCGCTTCCAGCTTGACCGTCACCTTCTGCTCGGCGCCGCTCAGGTTGGTCACGTCCAGCGCAATCGCGGCCTGGTCGCCCGGGGTGATGAAGCGCGGCGTGTTCAGCTCGGCCACGATGGGCGCCGCCACCACCATTTCGGTGTCGGTGCTGCCGTAGTTGTCGGGCGTGAAGGCCACGGCCATCAGGCGCAGCGTGCCGTTGAAATCAGGCAGGTCCAGCGGGATGTCCGCCTCGCCCTGCTCGTTCAGCTTGACCGGACCGGAGAACAGGTCCACCAGCTTGACCTTCTTGGGCAGGCTCTTGCTGTCGCCGCGCATGGCGGCGTCGCCGCCCCACTTCAGCTTGCCCTTCGTGCCGTCCATTTTCTCGATCAGCTTGCCGTACATGTCCAGCAATTCGGGCGCGTAGCGGTGCTTGCCGAAGAAGTAGTCCAGCGGATCGGGGGTCTTGTACTGGTTGATGTTGAGGATGCCCACATCGACCGCCGACAGGGTCACGGTGGCCTGCTTGCCCTGGGCGCCGTCCACCTTGACGCGCACGGTCGCCTTGGTCTCTGGCACCGCCTTGGGCGGCGCCGTCAGTTTCACGTCCAGCTTGCGGTCAGCGCTGGCGATGGGCAGGAAGGTCAGGCCCAGCGCGCGCGCCGGCGTCACGCGGTCGCCTTCGCTGCCGGGACGGAACACTGCGGCGGCGATGTACAGGTCGTGTCGCTTCCAGCTCTTGTCGACCGGAATCTCGACCTGCGTGCCCGTCGCTTTCACGGCCACCCAGGTGGACCACAGCATGCGGTCGCCTTCCACGGTGATGAGCGCCTGGCCGTCATGCGGCGGCGTCAGGGTCAGCTTGACCGTGTCGCCCGGCTTGGCCGGCACGCCTTCAAGCTTCATCTGCACGCGGTCGGGACGATTGCCCATGGCGTCGGAGTCCTGCGCGTTCCAGCCCGCGTAGAAGCGGTAGCGCAGGGTCTGGCCGGTTTCGGGATCGGCGATTTCCAGGCGGTAGCGGCCCCACTTCACGGGCACGGTCAGCTGGGAGCGGTCGTTCAGCGCGATCTCGCGCGAATCCAGCAATTCCTCGGTTTCGGTGTAGCCGCTGTTCCAGCCGCGCTGGTCGTCGAAACGCCAGTAGTACTGGCGGTCTTCGCGGTACAGGCGCATCTGCGCCTGCGCCAGCGGCGCAATCTTGCCCTGCGCATCCACGCGCAGCACTTCAAACCCGGCGGGCGCGCCTTCGCGGGCTACGTCGCCGTCGAATTGCGGACGCACGGCGATCAGGCGGTCGGCGGGCCAGACGCTGCGCTCGATCGAGCGCACCACCGGACGGCCGCCGGATTCCAGCAGGCTGGCCGACACCCGCACCTTCATCGGCGAACGCGTGCCGCCGGTGCGCGGATCGACCTCGAGCTGGCCGCGGCCCTTGTCGTCCAGGGCCGTTTCGGGCAGCTCTTCGAAATGGCGGCGGGCATCGTCGGCAACGTCGCCGAAGATGAAGCCGGGCCATTGCTGGGGCAGCGCAAAACGGTCGCGCTTGACCTGGAAGCTGGACAGCAGGCGGTTGCCAGCGGCGGGCGCGCCGTAGAGATAGTCGCCCTGCACGTCGACAGTCAGCGTTTCCTCCGGCGACAGCACCTCCTGGTCGGAGGTCAGCGCCATCTTCATGCGTTCAGGCAGGAATTCCTCGACCTGGAACTTCCAGGACGCGTCCGGCGCGCGCGACGCGGGGTCCACGCGCAGTTCCAGCAGCCACGTGCCGGTCTGCGCATCCAGCGGCAGGTCGATGCTGCGCTCGATATAGCCGGGCAGATCCTTCTGGGGCTGCCACAGGGTGCTCAGCACCGTGCGGCCGTCGGGGCGCTTGATGGTCGCGGTCAGGGGCGACGGCGCCAGCATGCGGCCGTCCAGATCGCGCGGCAGGACCGAGACGTTGAAGGTTTCGCCGGGGCGGTACAGATTGCGGCCAGCGTAGACGAACAGGTTGTTGGGGCGGGAAACATGGCCGCCCGTGTCGAATTCAGACAGGTCCAGGGCAGGTTCGCCCAGGGCCAGCACCGTCATTTCCTTGTCGCGCGAGGCGCGGATGACGCGCGCATTGGCGAAGCTGCCGTCAAAGCGGACATGGCCCTGGCCATCGGCCGCGGCCTTGGCCAGCGACTTGCCGGCGCCGTCCACCAGCTCGAACACGGCGCCCGAGATGGCGGTGCCGCTCTTCAGGGATACCGAATAGGCTTCGATGCGGTCGCTGTAGCGGCGCGCATGCAGGCCGATGTCGCTGACGTAGAAATACGTCACCTGGTATTCGTAGCGGAAACGGCCGGGCTGGCTCATCACCGCGATGTAGATGCCGGGCTCCTGCAATTCCTTGATGCCTTCGACCGGCAGGAACGTGACATGGCGGCGGTTGGGCTTGTCGTCGGTGACGAAGCGGCCTTGATAGACGCTGGTCGTCAGCGAGTTCAGGCGGTCCAGGTCCCAGTTGCTGACCGAGCCCTTCAGGCTGCGGTTGTCGGAATAGCGCCAGTTGTCATCTTCGTCGCTGCTGTCTTCTTCTTCGCCGGAGCCGGTGCTGCGGCCGATGCCCAGCACGGTGTCGAACAGTTCAGGCACGCGCTCAGGCGATACGCGCAGGAACTGCACGTCCACTTCGGACACGTTCACCGTGGCCACGGGCAGGCCGCCATTCTGGCCGGCCGGCAGCACCACGCCGCGGCTGGCGAAATAGAACGACGGCGGCATGGCCTGCGTGTTCACCTCGCAATTCGACGCTTCTGCCAGCTTGATGCCGCCCGCGCCGGGCAGCCCGGCACGCACGGAGATCGCGTAGGAACGCTGCGGTTGCACGTAGGGGAAATAAACCATGCGGGGGTTGTCGCCCACCACCCAGTTGCCCTTCAGGATCTTGCCCTTGGGCGCCGAGTCGCCCGGCCGGACCGAGGCGGGCTGGTCACCGTTGCTGGCGGCCGATTCGCTGTCCTTGTCGGAGGCCGAACCCGTGTCCGTCACCTGCAGAAAGCTGTCCAGGTCGGACTTGGCATCCACCGGCTGCGTGAAGGTCACGGCCAGCGCCAGCGTATCGTTGTACTGGCGCGGCTGGCAGGAAAGCGCGGCAAACGGGTCGGCCGCGCCGACCACCGCGCTGGCGGGCAATGCCGGCTTGGCATCTCCGCCACCCGCCGGGGCAGCAGGCTGCGACACGACGGCTGGCGCCGGATTGGCGGGCTGACGTTCCTTGCCCATCCACCAGCCCACGCCGATGGCGCCGGCCAATACAACGACCCCGGCTGTCGCCAGCCAGGCCTTGCTTATCTTTCCACTCACGGTAAATCTCCCGCTTACTCAAATGCAGACGCACCGCTCCTAAGCGGCGGAGCTGCCGACCTGATCATTCCGCGCGCTTCTCGGGTACGCGGATACTGCTTGTCAAAACAAAATAACCGGACAACACAACGCCGCCATGACAGGCGGCGCATTGATTCTGGGGTTCAGACGGGTTCCATCACGCATTGCAGGGGGTGCTGGCGCGCCCGTGCGTATTGGGCCACTTGCGCGATGCGCGTGGCGGCGAGGTCCCGGGGATAAACCCCGCATACACCACGCCCTTCGTGATGCACCTGCAACATGATCCTCGTAGCCTCTTCGTGATTCTTATTGAAGAACTTTTGCAGTACTTTCACGACGAACTCCATCGGGGTGTAGTCGTCGTTCAGCAGCAGGACCTGGTACATCGGAGGCGGCGCGGCGCGCGCCGGAGCCTTCTCGACGGCCAAATCATGCTGGGTATCCAAGGTAGAACTCATAGGGCCGCTATTCTATTTAAACGGGGGACGGCTAGCGTGTAACTTACGGAAAATTACACGTAGAAATGCGTAGTTTCCATACTTGACGCCGCAAAGAAAAGCGGCGCATTATCCACGCATTCTGGGGTTTTCAAAGCACCGAAAATCTGCCAGGAAGCCGGAGGGGGGACAGGGGTCTAGGCCGCGATGCCCTTCGTCAACATACGATTCAATGAGGCAGTCCGCATGTCTGATACGACCGCAACCGCCGTCCAAGGGGACAATCCCAAATCGACGGGCACCGTCAAATGGTTCAACGATGCAAAGGGGTTCGGCTTCATTACGCCCGACGACGGCGGTGAAGATCTGTTCGCCCATTTTTCGTCCATCCAGATGAATGGTTTTAAAACCCTGAAGGAAGGCCAGAAAGTGGCCTTCGAGATTATCCAGGGGCCCAAAGGCAAACAGGCGCTTAATATCACAGCTGCCTGAGTTACCCTTAAAGCGCAACGGTAAGGTTGCGCCATTATTCAGGCGGGGCTTTCGAGCCCCGCCTTGTTATTTTTCATTCATTGCGCCAGGTCATGCCCAAGAACGCCGTTTTAAATCCTGTCAGCCTCACGTTGTTCAAGACAGCGTTCTTCAGAAACTTCCTGCCGAAAGCCCTGGCAGCCATCGCCATGGCCCTGCCTCTGGCGGCCAGCGCACAGCAAACCGGACCGCAAGCCCCGCTGCCCACCACCCAGCTTTCGGCCGGCATCCATATTATCCGCGCAGAAGTCGCGAACACGGAAGCGACCCGCCGCGACGGCCTGATGTTCCGCAAGGAGCTGCCCGGCAACGACGGCATGCTGTTCGTCTTCGAACAGCCCGACGTGCAGTGCTTCTGGATGCGCAACACCATCCTTCCGCTCTCGATTGCCTTTATCGCCGACGATGGCACGATCGTCAACATTGAAGACATGCCGCCGCAGACCGAAGACCCGCACTGCGCCAAGAAGCCGGTGCGCTACGCGCTGGAAATGGCCCAAGGCTGGTTCGAACAGCACGGCATCAAGGCCGGCAAGAAGCTGGACGGCCTGCCCTGAGGCGAACCGCCGGCGGATATGAAAAGGGAGCCTGCAGGCTCCCTTTTCGTTCCTGCGCGCAGCAAGCCGCTGCGCGCCAGCCCGATTACACGCGTTCGATGATCAGCGCGATGCCCTGGCCCACGCCGATGCACATGGTGCACAGCGCGTAACGGCCGCCGGTGCGGTGCAACTGATTGATCGCGGTGGTGGCCAGGCGTGCGCCGCTGGCGCCCAGCGGATGGCCCAGGGCGATCGCGCCGCCGTTGGGGTTCACGCGCGGGTCGTTGTCGGCGATGCCCAACTGGCGCAGCACGGCCAGGCCCTGGGCGGCAAACGCCTCGTTCAGTTCGATGACGTCCATCTGCGCAAGCGTAAGGCCGGTCTGGGCCAGCACCTTCAGCGTGGCGGGCGCCGGGCCGATGCCCATGATGCGCGGCGCGACGCCGGCCGTGGCCATGCCGACCACGCGGGCGCGCGGGGTCAGGCCATGGCGGGCGGCGCCCTTTTCGTCGGCCAGCAGCAGCGCAGCCGCGCCGTCGTTGACGCCCGAGGCGTTGCCGGCAGTGACGGTGCCGCCTTCGCGGACCACGCCCTTCAGCTTGGCCAGCGCTTCCAGCGTGGTTTCACGCGGGTGCTCGTCCTTGCTGACGATGATCGGGTCGCCCTTTTTCTGGGCGATCGACACCGGCACGATCTCGGTGTCGAAGAAACCTTCCTTCTGCGCGCGCGCGGTCTTCTGCTGGCTGGCCAGCGCGAACAGATCCTGGTCTTCGCGGTTGATCTTGAAATCGTCGGCGACGTTCTCGGCCGTTTCGGGCATCGAGTCCACGCCGTATTGCGCCTTCATCAGCTTGTTGATGAAGCGCCAGCCGATGGTGGTGTCGTAAATCGCGGCATTGCGCGAGAACGCGCTGTCGGCCTTGCCCATGACAAAGGGCGCGCGGCTCATGCTTTCCACGCCGCCGGCCAGCATCAGGCCGGCTTCGCCAGCTCGGATGGCGCGGGCAGCGCCGCCGATGGCGTCCAGGCCCGAACCGCACAGGCGGTTGACGGTGGCGCCGGGCACTTCGATCGGCAGGCCGGCCAGCAGCGTGGCCATGCGGGCCACGTTGCGATTATCTTCGCCCGCCTGGTTGGCGCAGCCCATGATGGCGTCGTCCAGTTCTTCCCAGCGCACGCCAGGATTGCGCGCCACCAGCGCCTTGATGGCTACGGCAGCGAGATCGTCGGGGCGCACGGAAGCCAGCGCGCCGCCGTAGCGGCCGAAGGGGGTGCGGATCGCATCACAAATAAAAGCATGCACGGTCATGGGAGGCTCGAAGTCAGTGAGAAAAAATCCGGATCGGGCGATCTTAACGCAGCGCTTTCGCGCCAAGTTGGTGCGCCTGCGGGATGTCCGCTGCACGGACAGTGTCCAATGGCTGTTCACCCTGCCTGTGCGCGCCCCGTGCACCGCGCCGGGGCGCGGGCGCGGCTTATGGACTCACGCCGGCGGCTTGGCGGCGCGTCCGGCATCGACGATGGCTTGCCGGCGGAAACGCCCCGCAGCCAGGTGGTAGAAGGGTTGCGGGCAGAATTGGCGCGACACGCCGGAAGCCAGCAGAGAGCCGACCAGCAGCCAGAACAGCATGGGCTGGCTGCCCGTCATTTCCATCACCACCACGCTGGCGGTCAGCGGCGCCTGGGTCGCGGCGGCCAGGAACGCGGCCATCGAGATCAGCACCAGCACGCGATGGTCGACGCCCTCTCCCGCCAGTTGCCAGATGTGATGGCCGATGCCGGCACCGGTGGTCAGGGCCGGCGTGAAGATGCCGCCCGGTATGCCCGCCCAATAGGAGGCGACCGTCGCGGCCAGCTTGGCCAGCCCGAAGCTCGCGGGTGCAGTGTCCTTGCCCGACAGCAGGTCCGCGGCCACGCCATATCCCGTGCCGTAGACGCTGCCGGCGGTAGCCAGTCCGATCATGGCCAGGATCAGGCCCATGATGAAGGCGGTCCAGATTGGATGGGCGCGGATCCAGGCGCGCCAGGACTGTGGCGCGCTGCCAGCAGCCCCCTTGCCGAGCAGGCGGGCGAATATGCCGCCCAATGCGCCATTGAGCGCCGCGCAGATGGCCACCCACATCACCATGCCATGCGTCAGCGGCGCGCCGCCGAACACGCCGAAATAGGGATTGTTGCCGACCACGGCCACGACCAGGAAGCCCGAGGCCAGCACGCCGATCAACACCAGCCGCTGCCAGCGCAGCACCGTGCCGCGCCCAAGCTCCTCGATGGCGAAGATGACGCCGGCCAACGGCGCGTTGAAGGCGGCCGCCAGGCCGCCCGCGGCGCCGGCGGCAATCAGTTCGTTGGCGTGAAAGCCGCGCAGCTGCACGCCGCGACGTTTCCAGAAGTCGCCCCAGGCCAGCATCAAGGCCGCGCCCACCTGCACGGACGGCCCTTCGCGGCCGATCGAGGCGCCGGCCAGCATGCCGCCGAACGCAAGAGGAATTTTCCAGAGGGTCTGCCCCAGCGCCACCAGGCTGTTCTGGCTGGCGCCCGGCGGCAGCGACAAGGCGCCGATGACCTGGGGAATGCCACTGCCGGACGCATTGGGCGCGAAGCGCAAAGTCAGCCAGCGCAAGGCCGCCAGGCTCAGCGGCAGGACCAGCAAGGCCAGCCAGCCGTTGTAGGCGACCCACTCGCGGTTCCATTCCAGCGCCTTGTCGGCCAGATAGGCAAAGCCCAGCGACATCAGCGCCACCAGGCCGGCGCCCCCCAGCAGCAGCCCCATCTGCACGCTCTTGCGCGACAGGCGGTTGATCTGGCGCACCTTGCGATGCGCCCATCGGCGCGGGCCGGCCAGCAGCCGGCGTAGAGGGTCGGGCAGGTTCATGGGCAGAAGCCGGCGCGGTTGAAAGTGGCTAACCTTACCACTCCCACCTGACCGCCAGCCCACAGCGCAGGATCAGAACGTCGACCAGTCGTCGTCAGAGGCCTGCGCCAGCGCGGGACGCGCCACCGGCGCGGCCGGCTTGCGCGGCGCCGCAGGCACCGCCTGCACCAGACGGACCTGGGCTTCACGGGCCGATCCGCTGCCGGCTTCGACCTTGAAGCGGCGCACTTCCTGCGCCAGGCGCGTGGCCTGTTCCTGCATGCTGGCCGCCGCCGCAGCCGCCTCTTCCACCAGCGCGGCGTTCTGCTGCGTCACGGTGTCCATCTGCGCCACGGCCTGGTTGACCTGGCCGATGCCGGCGGACTGCTCTTCCGAAGCGCTGGCGATTTCGCGCACCAGCGTGGCGACCTGGCGCACGCTGTCCACCACTTCGCGCATGGTGCGGCCGGCTTCGTCGACCTGGCGCGTGCCGCCCTCGACGCGCGTGACCGACTCGTCGATCAAGGCCTTGATCTCCTTCGCGGCCACTGCGGAGCGCTGCGCCAGCGTGCGCACCTCGCCCGCCACCACGGCGAAGCCGCGGCCCTGCTCGCCGGCGCGCGCCGCTTCCACGGCTGCGTTGAGCGCCAGGATGTTGGTCTGGAAGGCGATGCCGTCGATCACGCCCGTGATGTCGGCAATGCGGCGCGAGCTGTCGGAGATCGCGCTCATGGTCTGGACCACGCCCTCCACCACTTCGCCGCCGCGCACGGCCACGCTGGAAGCCTGGTTGACCAGCCGGTCGGCTTCGCTGGCGTTGTTGGCGTTCTGCTGCACGGTGCTGGTCAGCTGCTCCATCGACGCCGCGGTTTCCTCGAGCGACGAGGCCTGCTCCTCGGTGCGCTGCGACAGGTCTGCGTTGCCCTGCGCGATCTGCGAGGACGCCGAGGCGATGCTCTCACAGCCGTCGCGCACGTCCTTGACGATGCGCGCCAGGCTTTCGTTCATGGTCTTGAGCGCGCCCATCAGGTCGCCGGTTTCGTCGCGCGTGGCGACCTGGATGTCGGTCGTCAGGTCGCCGGCCGCAACCTGGCGCGCCGCCGTCACGGCCTGTTCCAGCGGACGCACGATGCCGCGTGTCACCAGCCAGCCCAGCAACATGCCGACCGCCACGCCGATCACGGCCAGGGCGACCATGACGGCGCGCAACGTTTCATACAGATCCGTGCCGCTCTGCACGGTCTGGGCGGCGGCGTTTTCCTTGGTCTTCGCCAAGGTCGTCATGAGGTCATCCAGCTTCTGCGACGAAGCGATCACGCGCGCCTCGATTTCGGCAACGCGCGGATCGGCCTGGGTCAGCGGCCGCGCCTGGGCGGCGGCGAAGAAGGCCGCGGACTCGCGCTTCCAGACCTGCTCGGTCTCGGTGAACTGCGCCAGCGCGCGCTTGCCTTCTTCGGAATAGAAGTTGGCCGCAGCCTTTTCACGCAGCGCGTCCATGTTGGCGACGGCGTCGTCGAACTGCTTGCGCAGGGCCTGGCGTTCCTGGTCGGTGGACGCGGCCAGGTAGCCGTTGCGGGCGCGGCCCGCATAGATCAGATTGATGTTGGCTTCCTTGACGTCCGAGATGCCGCGCAGCTCGGTGTCGTAAAGCCGGTCGTTCATTTCATTGATGCGCGCCAGGCCCCAGACCCCGAAGCCGCCAATCGCACCGCCTATCACCGCCACCAGCAAAAACGCGCCCGACAGGCGCGCGCCGATGCGCAAACCCGAAAATAACCGCAACATGCTTCCCTTCCCTGTAAGTACCACGGTTTATGGCGGGCATGCCGCGGCCGTGGACCCCGTGGTTCAGTCGCCGACCGGGGCCAACGATAGTGGCTGGCAAACCTAGGGATTACCCGGAAGAAAAGCCGGTTTGTTCTTCATTTCCCCGCAATGAATTCGACAATCGACAGGGATTTCGCAGGCTGAATTTTTCCTGAACAAAAAAGAAAACCCCACGCTTGCGCGAGGGGTTGATCAGCAGGAGCCGCGACGCTGACGCCGCGGCGGGCCTGGCTTTGCCTATCAGGCGAAGTTCTTGGCCGCGAATTCCCAGTTCACCAGCGCCCAGAAGTTTTCCAGGTACTTGGGACGGGCGTTGCGGTAGTCGATGTAGTAGGCGTGTTCCCACACATCACAGGTGAGCAGCGGCTTGTCGGCCGTGGTCAGCGGGGTGGCGGCGTTGCTGGTGTTGACGATGTCGACCGAGCCGTCGGCCTTCTTGACCAGCCAGGTCCAGCCCGAACCGAAGTTGCCGGCGGCCGACTTGTTGAAGGCTTCCTTGAAAGCGTCGAAGCTGCCCCACTTGGCGTTGATGGCGTCAGCCAGCTTGCCGGTCGGCGCACCGCCGGCCTTGGGAGCCAGGCTGTTCCAGTAGAACGTGTGGTTCCAGATCTGGGCGGCGTTGTTGAAAATGCCACCCGAGGACTTCTTGACGATGTCTTCCAGCGACAGCGTTTCGAATTCCGTGCCCGGGATCAGGTTGTTCAGGTTCGTGACGTAGGTCTGGTGATGCTTGCCGTAGTGGAACTCCAGCGTTTCCTTGGAGATGTGCGGAGCCAGCGCGTCCAGTTCGTAAGGCAGGGGGGGAAGAGTATGTGCCATGTGAGGTTCCTTCTGTTGAGTGCACGATCAAGCCGTTCAATTGTATCGGCAACTACTGAGGATACCGCGTTAACCCCCCGCCCGCGCGGGGTTAAGGGACGCATCTGCTTATGACTGGAAGCATGTGTTCATGACAGCGGCCCCAAGCGCGCGCGACCGCCCTCTTTCAGGAAGCCTCGCGCGTCTCGCGGCTGCGCGTGACCGCGACTTCGGCTCCGCCCTGCGCGAAGCTCAGGTCCAGCGCCTGCCCCGCCGTCAGCGCGGCCCCGTCCCGCACGATGCGGCCCTGTTCGTCGCGCGCGATGGCGTAGCCGCGGGCCAGTGTGTTGCCCGGATCCAGCGCGCGCAATTGCGCCGTGGCGGCGGCCAGCCGGTTGCGCCGCTGCACCAGCAGCCGCGCATGCGCCTGGCCGAGCTGGCGTGCCGCGCCGGCCAACCGGTCGGCCGCGCGGCCCGTGTCGGGTACGCGATGCGCCAGACGCTGCGTCAGCAGATTGACGCGCGCGGCGCGGCGCTCCTGGGGACCGGACCAGGCGGTGGCCAGGCGGAAACGCAGGCTGTTCAGGCGCTCCCGCTGATGTTCGAGCCGTTGGGCCGGAGACACCAGTTGCGCGGCGGCGCGGTCCAGCCGCTGGGCAGCGCGTTCCAGGCGGCGCTGCTGACCGCGCGTCATGGCCTCTGCCGCCTGCATGACCCGGCCCAGCAATTCCGAACGCGGCACGCAGGCCAGTTCGGCGGCTGCGGTCGGCGTCGGCGCGCGCACGTCGGCCACGAAATCGACGATGGTGAAATCCGTCTCGTGCCCCACCCCGCTGATGACGGGGATTGCGCTGGCCGCAACCTCGCGGGCCAAGGCTTCGTCGTTGAAGCTCCAAAGATCCTCGATGCTGCCCCCGCCGCGCACCAGCAGCAGCGTATCGACCTCGGCGCGCTGGTTGGCCATGCGCACCTGGGCGGCCAGCCGCCCGGCGGCGTCCGCCCCCTGGACCGGCGCGGGGTAGATGAACACGGGCACCTGGGGTGCGCGGCGCGCCAGCGCTGACAGCACGTCCCGCAACGCCGCGGCATGCAGGGACGTCACCACGCCGATCGCCCGCGGCAGGCGCACGGGTTCGCGCTTGGCGGCGGGATCGAACAGGCCTTCGGAAGCCAGTTGCTCCTTCAGGCGCAGAAACGCCTCGTACAGATTGCCTAGTCCGGCCCGCCTCATGGCGTCAGCCTGCAGCTGATAGTCGCCACGGGGCTCGTAGAGCGACACGCGGGCCCGGATTTCGACCTGATCACCGGCCCGCGGCGTGAAACCCACCGCACTGGCGCGGCTTCTGAACATGACTGCCCGCACGGAGGCCCGGCTGTCCTTGAGCGTGAAGTACCAATGCCCGGAAGCCGCCGCCGTGAAGTTGGAAATCTCTCCACGCACCCATAGCGCCGGGATGCTGCGCTCCAACAACTGCCCCACAGCTTGATTCAGCTGGGCAACCGTCAGGATATCCCGCGCAAATACGTTGTTTGTGACTGTAGATTCAATTGTCATGGGGCTTTCCGATGCGTACCTGTCCACAGGAGCCGCGTAGCGGGCCGCAATCATACCGCGTCCCAGCAGATTTTCCCCAACCGGCCCGAAAGCCAGCAAATTCGAACTAAATCATTGATTTTTATATAACTTTATTGAAAACAAAGCTGCTCGAAATTGAAGCAAACAAGTGCAAGCCCTGTGCCCACAAGCACTTCCGGGAAGTTTTGCACAGAATTATCCACAAGATCTGTGGATAGATTGGGGGTCGTACCGACTTGCCACACCCCCGCCGCACCGTTACAGTTTCGGCTTGATCAGATGCCGGTTCGCGCCGCCTTGCGCACCGGTCCCCCGGGAGTTGAACGCTTTGCTTTCCATACTGCGCGAGGCCGGCTGGCCGATATGGCCCCTGCTGGCGACATCCGTCCTGGGCCTGGCGCTGATCTTCGAGCGCTTCCTCTCCCTGCGCCGCGGCCTGGTCATGCCGCGCGGCCTGAGCGACCAAGTGGCTGAAATGCTGCGCAACCGCCAGGACACTCCCGACGCGATCAACCGCCTGGAGCGCAACTCGCCGCTGGGCCGGATCCTGGCCGAGGTAATGCGTCACCGCCACCTGCCGCGCGAGGAACTGCGCAACGTGGTCGAGGATACCGGCCGCGCCGTCGCCCACGACCTCAGCCGCTACATCTCCGCCATCGGCACCATCGCCGTGGTCGCGCCCCTGATGGGCCTGTTCGGCACCGTGGTCGGCATGATCGAGATCTTCGGCTCCTACACCCCCGGCGGCGGCGATCCCGCGCAACTGGCGCGCGGCATCTCGATGGCGCTGTACAACACCGGCTTCGGCATCCTCATCGCCATTCCCGCCATGATCGCGCACCGCTATCTGCGCGGCCGTGTGGACGGCTACCTCAGCGCCATGGAACAGACCGCGTCGCGCCTGGTCCGCGCCGTCTCCCCCGGGTCCGCCATGCGCGAGGGCCGTTCATGAATTTCCGCGGCCCCCGCGGCGAGCGCGATGAGCTGGATATCAACCTGATTCCGCTCATCGACGTGCTGCTGGTCATCCTGATCTTCCTGGCGGCAACCACCTCCTTCGCGCGCTTCACCCAGCTGAAGGTGACGCTGCCCCAGGCCTCGATGGAACAGGACACGCCTCCGGCGCTGGAAGTCGCCGTCAGCCAGGACGGGCGCTACGCGCTCAACGGCACGCTCATCGACGTCTCCACGCCGCCCGAAATCGCCGAGGCCTTGCGCCAGGCCGCCGCCGGCAAGACCGAACCGCTGGTCGTCATCAACGCCGACGCCCAGGCCACCCACCAGTCCGTGATCAACATCATGGAAGCCGCCCGGCTGGCTGGCATCGGCCGCGTCAACTTCGCCGCGCAGACCACCCGGTGACCGCCAAGCGCGCCTCGACGCTGCTGGCGCGCCAATGGCAGCACGGCGGCTGGCTCTCCAATCTGCTGCTGCCGCTGTCCAGGCTGACCGCCTGGGAAGTGGCGCGCAAGCGCCAGCGCTACCTGGACGGCACCCGCCGCTCGTACCGCGCCCCCGTTCCCGTCGTGGTGATCGGCAATGTCTACGTCGGCGGCACGGGCAAGACCCCCATGGTCATCGCCACCGTCGAAGCGTTGCGGGCCCGCGGCTACACCCCCGGGGTCGTCAGCCGCGGCTACGGCGTCAAGGTCGGGCCGCACGCCCGCGTCGGGCTGGGCCAACTCGAAGCCGCCCGCTTTGGCGATGAACCCGCGCTGATCGCCCGCGCCACCGGGGCGCCGGTTTCCGTGCACCCGAAGCGCGCCCTGGCCGCCCAGGCCCTGCTGCAGGCGCACCCCAAGGTGGACGTGATCGTGTCGGACGACGGCCTGCAGCATCTGGCGCTGGCGCGCGACATCGAAATCGTGGTGCAGGACGAGCGCGGCGTGGGCAATGGCCGCCTGCTGCCGGCGGGCCCCCTGCGCGAGCCCGCCGAACGGCTCCGGGAGGTCGACGTGGTCGTGACGAACATCGGCACCCCCGACGGCCAGCCCCAAACCGGGGGCAGCGTCCGGCCGCGGCAAGTCCGCATGTGGCTGGAACCGGGCGATACGCGCCAGGTCTCGGGCCGCGGCGCGCGCCCCCTGGCCGCCTTTGCCGGCCAGCCGCGCATCGCGGCGGCGGCCGGCATCGGCAATCCGGAACGCTTTTTCACCACCCTGCGCGGCGCCGGCATCCAGCTGGAAACCGCGCTCGCCCTGCCCGATCATCACGATTACGCCGAGTCGCCCTTCCAGGCGCTGACAGCCGAGGCCATCCTGGTCACCTCCAAGGACGCGATCAAATGCGCCGCCCTGGACGATCCGCGGCTGTGGGAAGTGCCCGTGCGCGCCGGCTTCTCCGATCCGCAACTGTTCGACTGGCTGGCGCAGGCGCTGCGCCAGCCAGTCCGGACCTAGCAAACCGTCCGCCTGGCAGCGCCGCGCGGCCCGGCCCCCGGCAAACTGCTTTAGAATTCCGGTCATGGAATCCCGCCTACTCGACATCCTCGTCTGCCCGCTGTGCAAGGGCCGCCTCGAACACGACCGGCAGCAAGCCGAACTGGTTTGCCGCGCCGACCGCCTGGCCTTCCCTGTGCGCGACGGCATCCCCGTCATGCTGGAATCGGAAGCCCGCGCGCTGGACGACGCCCCCGCTTCCCACTGAACCGCCGAGCATGAGCTTCATCGCCCTGATCCCGGCGCGCACCGCCTCGACCCGGTTGCCCGACAAGCCGCTGGCCGACATCGCCGGCAAGCCCATGGTCGTGCGCACCGCCGAACGCGCGGCGCTGTCCGGCGCTTCCCGCGTCTATGTGGCCACGGACGACGTCCGCGTGCAACAGGCGGCGCAGGCGCACGGGCTGCAGGCGCTGATGACCCGCGCCGACCACCCGACGGGCACCGACCGCCTGGCCGAAGCCGTGGAGCAACTGGGCCTGCCTGACGACGCCATCGTGGTCAATGTGCAGGGCGACGAGCCCCTGATCGAACCCGAACTCATCGACGCGGTCGCGGCCAAGCTGCAAGCCAGCCCCGAGGCCGACATCGCGACCTGCGCCTGTCCCCTGGCCAACGCCGAGGCCCTGTTCAACCCCAACGTGGTGAAGCTGGTCTGCGCCGCGAACGACCGCGCGCTGTATTTTTCACGCGCCCCGATCCCCTGGGCCCGCGATGCGCTGGCCTCGGGCGAACGCGTGCTGGCCGACGGCCTGCCGGCCTGGCACCACATCGGCCTGTACGCGTACCGGGTGTCGTTCCTGCGCCGCTATCCGTCCCTGCCGCAGGGCGCGCTGGAACGTTTCGAATCTCTGGAGCAGCTGCGCGCCATGGAACACGGCCACGTCATCGTCGTCCATCGGACGTCCAACCCTCCTGCCGCAGGCGTAGATACCCCGGCAGATCTGGAACGCGTCCGACTGGTCTACAGCAAGCAGATATAAGGGTTATTTCCTATGGCGCGGCTCCGCATCGGCTGCTGCATTGCGGCATAATTCCCCGGATCACAAAAAATACACCCCTTCAGGAGCACTCATGCGTCTCATCTTGCTCGGACCTCCCGGCGCCGGCAAAGGCACCCAGGCCGCGTTTCTCACCCAACACTTCGGCATTCCCCAGATTTCCACCGGCGACATGCTGCGCGCCGCGGTCAAAGCGGGCACGCCGTTGGGCATTGAAGCCAAAAAGGTCATGGATGCCGGCGGTCTGGTTTCCGACGAGATCATCATCGGCCTGGTACAGGACCGTCTGAAGCAGCCCGACTGCGCCAACGGCTACCTGTTCGACGGTTTCCCCCGCACCATCCCGCAGGCGGACGCGCTCAAGAGCGCCGGCGTCAAGCTGGACTACGTGGTGGAAATCGAAGTCCCCGAAGAAGACATCATCGAACGCATGAGCGGCCGCCGCGTGCACCAGCCCAGCGGCCGCAGCTACCACGTGCGCTTCAACCCGCCCAAGGTCGAAGGCCGTGACGACGTCACCGGCGAAGAGCTGATCCAGCGCGACGACGACCGCGAGGAAACCGTGCGCAACCGCCTGGCCGTGTACCGCGACCAGACCCGCCCCCTGGTCGACTACTACTCGTCCTGGGCGCAGCAGAATCCCGCCGACGCGCCGAAGTACCGCAAGATCTCCGGCGTCGGCGCGGTCGAAGAAATCAAGGCGCGCCTGTTCGAAGCCGTCCAAGGCTGATCGGCGCCTCGATGGCTCACAGGCCTTCGGCGCTGGCACCGGAACGCAACGCGTCCGGCCGGCCCCGAAGGCCTAGTCATATCCGGCGCCTGCCGCGCCGCTTTCATCCCTAGAACTACTGGTGGTAGACACATGGAAATCGCGAACAAGGTATTCATCGTCACGGGCGGCGCGTCCGGACTGGGCGCCGGCACGGTGCGCATGCTGGTCGAAAACGGCGCCAAGGTCGTCATCGCCGACGTGCAGGACGAGCCGGGCTCGGCCCTGGCCAAGGAACTGGGCCAGCGCTACGTCCACTGCGACGTGACCCAGGAAGCCGACGGCAAGAACGCCGTAGCCGCCGCGCTCGAGCTGGGCTCGCTCTTTGGCCTGGTGAACTGCGCCGGTGTAGCGCCCGCCGCCAAGATCGTGGGCAAGAACGGCGCGCATCCGCTGGAACTGTTCCAGAAGGTCGTGTCGATCAACCTGATCGGCAGCTTCAACATGATGCGCCTGGCCGCCGAGGCCATGAGCGCCAACGCGCCCGAACCCACCGGCGAACGCGGCGTGATGATCAACACCGCCTCCGTCGCGGCCTTCGACGGCCAGATCGGCCAGGCCGCGTACGCCGCCTCCAAGGCCGGCGTGGCCGGCATGACCCTGCCCATTGCGCGCGACCTGTCCAAGACCGGCATCCGCTGCATGACCATTGCCCCGGGCATCTTCGGCACGCCCATGATCTTCGGCATGCCGCAGGAAGTGCAGGACTCGCTGGCCGCCAGCATTCCCTTCCCCGCCCGCCTGGGCCGCCCGGAAGACTACGCCAAGCTGGTCCACAGCATCATCACCAACGACATGCTCAATGGCGAAACCATCCGCCTCGACGGCGCCATCCGCATGCCGCCGAAATAATGCCCCCACGCTTCGCCCGCTGCGCGGGCTCTCTGCCCCCCGAGGGGGCTCTTTTTCCCTTGGGGCGGCCCAAGGGAAAAAGGCGCTCCGGCGTAGAGAAAAAACGTAGGGCGAAGTGTTGCCCCATTCAAGGGGCAATGTTGGTTATGGGGCCTGCCGGCCCCCTTTTTACGTAGTCCTCCATGAGCCTGTTTCGTTCGGCGGCCACGGTCAGCAGCTTCACCCTGCTGTCCCGCATTTCCGGCCTGATCCGCGACATCCTGGTGGCCCGCGCTTTCGGCGCCGGCCCCATCACCGACGCCTTCTGGGTCGCTTTCCGCATTCCCAACCTGCTGCGCCGCCTGTTCGCCGAAGGAGCCTTCGCCCAGGCCTTCGTGCCCATCCTGGGCGCCGCGCGCAACAACCGTTCCGAAGCCGAAGTCCGCACCCTGCTGGACCGCGTGGCGCTGCTGCTGACCGCGGCGCTGATGCTCATCACCCTCATCGGCATTGTCGCCGCACCCTGGGTGGTATCGGCCATGGCCAGCGGCCTGCGCGGAGCCGCCCGCGACACCGAATTCGGCGCCGCGGTATGGATGACGCGGGTGATGTTCCCCTATATCTTCTGCATGTCGCTGATCGCGTTCGCCTCGGGCGTGCTCAATACCTGGCGGCGCTTTGCCGTGCCGGCTTTCACGCCGGTGCTGCTCAACCTGGCGATGATCGCGGCCTGCATCTGGCTCGCGCCGCGCATGGACGTGCCGGTCTACGCGCTGGCCATCGGCGTCATGATCGGCGGCGTCGCGCAACTGGCTGTGCAATGGATCGCCCTGGCCCGGCTCGGCCTGACGCCACGCTTCACCCTGCGGTTCCGCGAGGCCTGGGGCGACCCCACGGTGCAGCGCATCCTCAAGCAGATGGCGCCCGCCACCCTGGGCGTCTCGGTCGCGCAGATCTCGCTCTTGATCAACACCAACATCGCCACCTGGCTCACGCCGGGCAGCGTTACCTGGCTGTCATTCGCCGATCGCCTGATGGAATTCCCCACGGCGCTGCTGGGCGTGGCGCTGGGCACGGTGCTGCTGCCCAGCCTGTCGGCCGCCCATGCCCGCGACGACCACGGCGGTTACAGCGGACTGCTGGACTGGGGCCTGCGCCTGGTGCTGCTGCTGGGCCTGCCGGCGGCGGTGGGCATGGCGCTGCTGTCCGACGGCCTGGTCGCCACCCTGTTCCACTACGGCGCCTTCGCCGCCCAGGACGTAAGCCAGACCCGGCTGGCGGTCATTTCCTATTCCGCCGGACTGATCGGTCTGCTGGCGGTGAAGATCCTGGCGCCCGGCTTCTACGCCAAGCAGGACATCCGCACGCCGGTGAAGATCGCCATCGGGGTGCTGATCATGACGCAGTTGATGAACCTGGTGCTGGTGCCTCTGATGGCGCATGCCGGGCTGGCCCTGGCAATCGGCCTGGGCGCCTGCCTGAATGCGCTGGCGCTGCTGATCGGCCTGCGCCGCCGCGGCGTCTACCAGCCCGGGCCCGGCTGGGCGGCGTTCGCGCTGCGCCTTTTGCCCGCCTTGGCGGCGCTGGCGGCCTTGCTCTGGTATGCGGACGGACGCATCGACTGGATCGCCCTGCAGGCCCACTCCGGTCAGCGGGTGGCCTGGCTGGCTGGCGTGCTGGCGGCCAGCGGCGCGGTCTACTTCGGAATGTTGTTACTGTTTGGGTTCCGCCCTAGGGACTTCGGCCGACGTCCGGCGCGCTAAGTTCGGACAATCTGCCTATATACACGTCAAAAGCCGGTCTAGTACCGGCTTTTTTTGCATTAGATTCGTCAAGAATTGACAATCAGCCGGTAATCTTTGGTAAAAAACCTTTATTATTTACAAATTGCCATCGAAAGGATCCCCCTTGAAGCACTGCGGGGACATGAAGTGAAGTACGCCCAAGGACAACCCATGGCGGACCAGGTAATCAATTGGCTGCTGTTATTGCGCTCCGGCAAGGCGACCGCCCAGGACTATAACGACTTCCTGGCGTGGCGCGCTGCCGACCCAGCCCACGAGAACGCCTGGCAGCAGCTGACCGGCTCGCTGGAAGGATCGACGTTCGGCCGGCTTGGCGACGCCTATCCCGCCGGCTACGCGACCACCGGCCCGGCCATCCCGCATCTCGCGGCCCCTCCCGGCCCCGCCATTGCGCCCCCTCGCCGCCGTTTTCTGGCCGGCGCGCTGGCGCTCGCCGGTACCGGCGCCTGCGCCGCCTACGTGGGCAATGCCTTCTATCCCCTGGGTAACGTCGCGGCGGATGCCGCCACGGCCACGGGCGAGCGTCGCCGCTACGTGCTGTCCGACGGCAGCCAACTGCTGCTGGACGCGCGCAGCCGCGTTAACCTGGACTTCACTCCCGCGTATCGCCAGGTCCGCCTGCTGGACGGCGCCGTGACGGTGTCGGTGGCTCCTGACGCGCGCCGCCCTTTCCTGGTCCAGACGGCAGAAGGCACGGTCCGCGCGCTGGGCACCCGTTACATGGTGCGCCAGCAAGCCCAGCGCACCCTGGTGGTGGTGCATGAGCACGAGGTCGAGGTCGAAACCATGTCCGGGGCCCACGGCACCGTCCGCGCCGGCACCGGCGCCCGGTTCGACGCGGCCCGCATGGACACCCCGCGCGCCGAACTCATGGCCGAAGCCGCCTGGGAAGCCGGCTGGGTCGAAGCCCGCGGCCGCCCGCTGGCCGAAGTGATCGCCGCCCTGCGCCCCTACCGCAGCGGCACGCTGCGAGTATCCATGGCCGCTGGCGGCCTGCCGGTATCCGGCCACTTCCCGCTGGACGACACCGACGCCGCGCTCGATACGCTGCGCGACATCATGCCCATCCACGTCCGCCGTTTCACGCCCTGGTTCGTCTCCATCAGCGTCGCCACCTGACAACGCCGGCATTCGCCCCGTGCCGCCGGAGCGGCTTCGTTGTATACTAAGCACGGTGTTTTTATCCAGTAGGCGCCACGGGTTTTCCTCAAACGCATGAGGACCATCCGCAAGGGCTCTCCAGCCCAGGGAATTCCTCCCGCAGCGCCCCCCGCCCGGTTGACGGGCGCTCCATCGGCTGATCAAACATTAAAAGCTTGCATTCCCGTAGGGACTTGCTACAATGTTCGACTTTGCCGAATTCAACTTATATAGCAACATGGCCAATACCGCCCAAGCCCGCAAGCGCGCTCGCCAATCCGTTGAGCGCAACAAGCACAATTCCAGCCTGCGCTCGATGCTGCGCACCGCCATCAAGCGCGTTCGCCAATCCATCGCCGCTGGCGACAAGGCTGCGGCTGGCGAAGTGTTCCAGAAGGCCTCCAGCGTGATCGATCGCGTGGCCGACAAGAACATCATCCACAAGAACAAGGCCGCTCGCCACAAGAGCCGCCTGGCTGCCGCCATCAAGGCGCTGGCCTAAGCCATTCTGCCGCCCTGTTTTCAGGGCGTCACGAATACGGCAAATGAAAAAGGATGCCCATGGGCATCCTTTTTTGCGTTTCGGGCTGCCGCAAAGGCTCTATTTTGCGGCGTCCATATACTCCCCTTTGCCCCTTGCGCCCGCCGCGGCTATAAATGCGCCGCGATCCGCTCGGCGAAGAAATCGATGAACGCGCGCACCCGGGCAACCTCCGCCGATCGGGGCGGCCATAGCAGCGAAACGCTGCCCCGGTTTTCCGTGTAATCCTCGAGCACCGGCCGCAGCCGCCCCGCCGCCACGTCTTCCTTTACCAGGTAGCTGGGCGCCTGCACGATCCCCAAGCCGCCGATCGCCGCGGATGCCAGGGCCTCGCCATCATTCAATATGCTGGAGGGTTTGAATACCCTGCCCGACGGCTCTCCCTTGAAAGCCCAGGTTTCCGTCCTGCCAGTCGTTGGAAACCGATAGTAGATACAGCAATGCTCACTGAGATCCGCAGGCGTACGCGGCGTGCCGCGCTGGGCCAGGTAGGCGGGCGAGGCGCAAGTCGTGAACGCGTGCGGGCCGATGTTGCGGGCCTGCAGCCCTGAATCCTCCAGTTCGCCCAGGCGCAATACGAGGTCGTATCCGTCCTCGATCACGTCGACGATCAGGTCGTCCAGGTTGATGTCGACCATCACCTCGGGAAAGCGCGCGTGGAAGTCGCTGAGCGCCGGCAACACGATCCTGCGGCCCATCACCGTGGGAACACTGATCTTGAGCCGGCCGCGGGGCGCGTTCTGCACCAGCTGCAACTCGCGCTCCGCCTCCTGGAGATCCTTCAGGATCTTGCTGACATAGCGGTACAGGACCTCGCCTTCACCGGTCGGCCCCAGAGAGCGCGTACTGCGATGCAGCAGCCGCACGCCCAGCTTGAGCTCCAGCCTTTCAACCGCCTTGCCCGCCGCGGACGCGGACAGGCCCAGCTTGCGCCCGGCCGCAGCGAAACTGCCGGACTCCACCGTGGCCGCGAAGGCCACCATTCCACTGAACGATTCGATCGAAAAGGTTCCGGACATATGTTCGCGACTCTAAAGACCGCCACCCGTCTTCTGTCGGAGGCGGTACCGATGAATGATGCATCCCAATGGGATGCCGGGCTGAACGCTGGCTACAGCTGATTCGATCAGCCGTCGATGCGCTTGAACCTCCGATCCTGACACAAGGCTGGAATTTTTAGAGGAGACCACAATGAATACAGGACTACGCCACCCTTCGGCGTCAGAAAATTCAGACTTTCAGCACGCTGCCTTCGACATCATCGTGGTGGGAGGCGGTTCGGCGGGCGCCGTGCTGGCCAGCCGCCTGAGCGAGGATCCCGCCCGCCGGGTACTGCTGCTCGAGGCCGGCCAGGCCTATCCGCCCCACGCCTACCCGGACGCCGTCCGCGCCCAGAACATCATCGGCGGCGACGCCAAACACGACTGGGGATACGTGTCCCAGCCAGGCTGGGGCGGAAAGTCCTTCCCGGTTCCGCGGGGCAAGGTGCTGGGCGGCTCCTCGGCCGTGAATGCCGGCGTCTGGATGCGCGCGCCCGCAGCCGACTTCGAGCGCTGGACCCGAGCAGGACTGCCGCATTGGTCCATCACCGACGCGCTGCCATTCTTCCGCGGCAGTGAATGGACCGCCTCGGGCGCGGACCAATGCCATGGCCGCACCGGCCCGGAGCCGGTGCACCAGTTGCAGGACGACGAAATCTCCGACATGCAGCGCGCGTTCCTGGTTTCGGCCCAGATGGCGGGCCATGCCCGCGTGCAGGACTTCAACAGCGACGCGCCTTTCGGCGTCGGCCCCTACCCGATGAACAACCGCATGGGCCAACGGCTGAACACGGGTATGACCTACCTGTCGGACGTCGTGCGCGCCCGACCCAACCTGACGATCTACAGCGAGACGCTGGCGGACCGCGTCGAGATTGAAAATGGCCGGGCGCAGGCCGTGATCCTGGCCGATGGCGAGCGGATCGCAGCCGGCGAAGTCGTACTCGCGGCTGGGACGTATGGATCGGCGGCCATCCTGCTTCGCTCCGGCATCGGGCCGGCGGCGGACCTCAAGGCCCTGGACATCCCCCTGGTCGCCGATCTTCCGGTCGGCCTGCGACTGCAGGAGCATCCCTTCTACTTCACGGTCTGGGCCGCGCATCCCGACCGGCTGGGGCTGCCCATCCCGCCGGTTGGCGCCATCCTGTGGACCCGGTCATCCCGGGCCGGGCCCGGCGACGGCGACCTGCATGTCAGCGCAGTGCATTATGGCGACCCCGCCGACTCGCCCACCGGCGCAATCTTCATGCTGGCCCTGGCGCTGACTCGTCCCAGCTCCATCGGCAGCCTCAAGCTGCAAGACCGCGATCCCCGCACTGCGCCGCTCATCGACCTCAACATCCTGGGGACTGCGCGCGATCGGAAACTGATGGTCGAAGGCATTCAATTGATCCGCCGGATCGCGAGCCAGGGCCCGCTGTCCGAGATCATCGCTCAGGAGCTCGTGCCGGGCCCCGCCGCAGCGGACGCTGCGGCGCTGGAAGCGGCCCTGCCGACAGCGTTGGACATCTATCACCACCCCACCTCGACCGCCCCCATGGGCGGCGACGGCGATCCTGGCGCGGTAACGGACTATCAGGGACGCGTGCGCGGCATCGCCAGACTGCGAGTCGCGGACGCATCCTGTTTCCCGGACGTCCCCTCCGTCGCCACCAATCCCACCGTAGTCATGCTGGCCGAACGCGTCAGCCACTGGATCAGGAACACGGAGGCCAGATCATGAAAGATGCCGCAAACACCGCCTGGACCCGCAAGGCCTACAACTGGATCGGCGGCGTCCAGCGCTCCGAAGGCGCCCTGAGGGAATCGATCGACCCTGCCACCTACAACATCATCGGCCACTACCCCGACAACGGCTTGGCGGCGGCAAAGTCGGCCGTCACGGCAGCCGTACGCGCCTTCCGCACGACGCCTTGGGCCCATGACCACGAACTGCGCGCCCGCGTGCTGGAGCAGTTGGCGCGGGCATTCGAGCGCAACCGCGACCGGCTGCTGGACATCCTCTCCCTCGAAAACGGCAAGATCAAGGGCGAAGCCGGCTTCGAGCTCGACATGATTCCAAGCAAGCTGCGCTACGCGGCCGCCGCCGCCCTGCTCGAAAGCGGCCGGGCGCTGACGCCCAGGCCCGGCAGCATTTCCATGGTCCTGCGCCAACCCATGGGCGTAGCGGCGGTGATCGCGCCCTGGAATTCACCGGCCGTGCTGACGATACGGTCGCTGGCGCCGGCGCTGGCGGCCGGCTGCACGGCGGTCGTCAAGCTGCCCGGCCAGGTGGCGCAAACAGCCAGCTTCATGGCCGAGATCATGGCCGAGGCGGAGGACCTTCCGGACGGCGTGATCAATCTGTTCTTCGAAAGCGGACCCGATGGCTCCGCCTATCTGGTGGACTCGCCCTTGGTTCCCGTCATCAGCTTCACCGGCTCCACCCGCACGGGCCGCGCGATCAGCGCCGCCGGCGCCAGGCACTTGAAGCGCTTCGGCATGGAACTCGGCGGCAAGACTCCCATGATCCTGTTCGATGACGCGGACGTGGACGCGGCGCTGCCCGTGCTTGAAAAGGCCTTGACTGTCTTCAGCGGCCAGTTCTGCATGCCCGGCTCCCGCTTGCTGGTCCAGGACGGCATCTACGCCAAGGTTCGCGACGGACTCGCCTGCCGGCTGCGCAAGGTCAAGGTCGGCCCGGCTGCCGATCCGGACAGCGACATGGGGCCGCTGATCGACCGCGCCAGCGTCGAACGCGTCGACCATGCCGTCGTCCTAGCGATCGCCGCGGGCGCCACGGCAGTCGAGCGCGGCGGGCCGGTGGACACAGGCCCGCTGGCCAGCGGCGCCTTCTACCGCCCCACGCTCCTGGAGGTGACCGAAAACAGCCTGGCCATCGTCCAGCAAGAAACTTTCGGCCCGGTGTTGACGATCCAGCGCTTTGCCGACGAGGCCGAAGCCATACGCCTGGCCAACGACAGCGAATACGGCCTGGCCGCCAGCGTCTGGACCCGCGACGTCGAGCGGTCGCTGCGTGTCGCGCAAGCCATCGACGCAGGTTCGGTATGGATCAACGACTGGGCCAAAGTCTACGACAGCACCGAGGAAGGCGGCTTCAAGCAATCCGGGCTGGGACGCCTGAATGGCGTGGCCGCGCTGGAGGACTTCATCGAATACAAGCACATCGCGCTCAAATCCGGCCTCGGCTAATGCCGACCGGCCAGAACGTCCATTAGAAAAAAGGAGGCTCCCATGCCGGATTCCATCGCCGCAAAGCTGATTGACGCGCTCCATGCGGGCGCGGATGTCCCGCCAGGCTGCCGCGTCAATCACGCGCGCGGACTGCTTGTGGAAGGCAGATTCCTTGGCGTGCCCCGGGCAGCGCAATTCTGCGCTTCGCCCATGTTCAACGACGCTGAGCAGCCGCTCCTCGCCCGATTCTCGGACTCCGGCCCCGACCCGCGGATTCGCCAGGACAGTCCGCAAGCCGAACCGCGCGGCCTGGCCGTGCGTATCGGACAGGGTTCGCAGTTGGTGCTCGTAGGCCACTCGATCGAAGGTTTTCCCGCACAAGACCCGCAGACGTTTCTTGCATTCATACAGGCCCTGAACACGCAGCACACCGCCCCCGAGGCGTTGCAAGCCCATCTGGCGACCAATGCGCCGGCGCAACGCTTCGGCCAACTGCAGCAAGACGCCCTGCCCACGGGCTACGCCTCCCGCAGCTATCACATGCTTCATTCCTACCGCCTGACCGCCGCGGATGGCGGAACGCGAACTGGCAGGTTGACGATCCGGGGCAGGAACGCCGATGGCGCTCACAAGGCCCTGACCGGTCGGAACTGTATGGACGAGGCCTTGCGCCATGCAATGGCGGCGGGCCCGGTGGCACTGGAACTGGCGTTTACCCCGGAGCCGGAACGAGGCACGACGGACGACCCGTCCACGGGCTGGCCAGGGCATGGCGGCTCGCTGCTCCTGGGATATCTGATGCTGGAACGCCTTGCGCCAGATCAGGACGCACAGCGCACCCTGGTATTCGACCCTTCCATCCTGCCTGCCGGCATCGCGTTCGCGGGCGACCCGTTGCTGAAGGCGCGCTTGCAGGCCTACCGGCTGGCGGCAGAGCGACGACTGCGCGGCACTTCCTGATCCAGGCCAGACGCCAGGCGGCTCCGGGCCGCCTGCGCCGCCTCGCGCAACGACGCCATCAATGCATCCACCAGCGGATTGCCCGGCCGGTGCTCCGGAAACACCACGCTGACCCGGAACGGAAACGAGCGCGCCAAGGGGCGGATATGCAGGCCCCGGCCGGCAAAATCCAGCGCAGTCAGCGGGTTCACGATGGCCAGGCCCAGGCCCTGGCGCACGAAGGTACACACAGACACGGCAGTCGTCGTCTCGACGATGGACCGCCGCAGCACGCCGGCTTCGGCAAAGGCTTCGTCGATCTGGATACGGTAGGGATCGCTGGAGGACAGGCTGACGAACGCATGGCCTTCGAAATCGGCCAGCTCGATGCGCTGCCTGCCCAGGAGTTCGTGGGCGTCGGGCAGCACGCAGACTTCGTCCACTTCCAGCAGCAGCTCCACGCGCGTGCCGGCCGGCGCCGCGTCGTGCTCGGTCAGGCCCAGGTCGTAACGCTGGGCGCTCAGCCATTCCTCCAGGAAGGGCGATTCCTGGGTTTCCAGCGCCAGGCTCACCCCGGGATGGCGCTCATGGAAACGCCGGAACGCGTCCGGCAGGATCGAATGGGAAAAGACCGGCAGCGCGATCACCGACAGTTGCCCGCCCTTGTAGGCCCGCAGGCGGGCCGCGGCCGAAGCGACCCGTTCCAGGCCGGCGTAGGACTGGCGGACCTCGTCGAACAGCGCCAGGCCCGGCATGGTGGGCCGCAGCCGCCCTGCCACCCGGTCGAACAGCGTGAAGCCTATGCCCTGCTCCATGCGCGCCAGCTCGCGGCTGACGGTCGGCTGGGAAGAGCCCAGCAGCTCGGCCGCCTTGGTCACGCTGCCGGCGATCATGACCGCACGGAAGACTTCGATTTGCCGGTGCGTCAGCATCGCCTACCCATATCAAAAATGAATCGATCAAGGAATTTTAAGCATTTTACTGGATGACCGAAGCCGGGCATCATGCCGCCTTGTTTTCACTTCCACCAACAAGGTTTCGCCCGCCATGGCCTTCGATCCGCGCCAACTCACCCAACTCGCCGCCGAGCACGGCACGCCGCTCTGGGTGTACGACGCCGCCGTCATCCGTGAACGCATTGCGCAACTGCGCCGCTTCGACACCATCCGCTATGCGCAGAAGGCCTGTTCCAACCTGCACATCCTGCGCCTGATGCGCGCCGAAGGCGCCGTGGTGGACGCCGTCTCGCTGGGCGAGATCGAGCGCAGCCTGGCTGCCGGCTTCCAGCCCCAGGGCGAGCCGGAAGGCATCGTCTTCACCGCGGACCTGATCGACCACGCCACGCTGGCCGCGGTGCTCAAGCACGGCATCACCGTCAACGCCGGTTCCCTGGACATGCTGGCCCGCGTGGGCCAGGCCTCGCCCGGCCATCGCGTCTGGCTGCGCATCAACCCGGGTTTCGGCCACGGCCACAGCAACAAGACCAATACCGGCGGCCCGCAGAGCAAGCACGGCATCTGGATCGGCGATGTGGCCGAAGCCATGGCCATCGTGCGCCGCCACGGCCTGAAGCTGGTCGGCATCCACATGCATATCGGCTCGGGCGTGGACTACGCCCACCTGTCCAGCGTGTGCGACGCCATGGTCGACGTGGTCGCCTCGCTGGACCATGACATCGAAGCCATTTCGGCGGGCGGCGGCCTGTCCATCCCGTACCGCGAAGGCGATGCCCGTATCGACTGCGACCACTACTTCGAGCAATGGGACGCGGCGCGCCGCCGCATCGCCGAACGCCTGGGCCACGAGATCCGCCTGGAGATCGAGCCGGGCCGCTTCCTGGTCGCCGAGGCCGGCGCGCTGGTGTCGGAAGTGCATTCGATCAACCGCCGCCCGGAGCGCGACTTCGCGCTGGTCGATGCCGGCTTCAACGACCTGATGCGCCCGGCCATGTACGGCAGCTATCACCGCATTTCGGTGCATGCGCCCGATGGCGGCAAGCCGCAGGGCGCGGCGGAGACCCGCATCGCCGTAGCCGGCCCGCTGTGCGAATCGGGCGACGTGTTCACCCAGGACGCCGGCGGCGTCGTGTCGGATCAGTTGCTGCCGCAGCCGCGCATCGGCGACTTCCTGGTGTTCCACGACGCGGGCGCCTACGGCTCGTCCATGTCCTCGAACTACAACAGCCGCCCGCTGGCGCCCGAAGTGCTGCTGGACAACGGCGCGGCGCGGCTGATCCGCCGGCGCCAGACGATAGGCGAACTGCTGGCGCTGGAAGACGCCTGAGCGCCATCAGGTCGGGAACGCCTCGCGCAAGGCGAAGGTTGCCTGCTTGAACACGCCCAGGTCGGTGCCCACCGCCACGAAGTGCATGCCCATGTCCAGGTAGCGCCGCGCATCCGCATGCACCGGCGCAAGAATGCCCACGGCCTTGCCTTGGGCGGACACCCGCTGGTACAGATGGTGGATGGCCTCCTGGACTTCGGGATGGCCGGGATTGCCGATATGTCCCAGCGCCGCGGCCAGGTCGGACGGCCCGATGAATACGCCGTCCACGCCTTCCACCGAAGCGATCTCGTCCACCGCGGCGATGCCCGGGCGGCTTTCTATCTGCAGCAGCACGCAGATGTTGTCGTTGATGGTGTGCAGGTAGTCCGGCACCGTGCCATAGCGGTTGCTGCGCTGGGCGCCCGCCACGCCGCGCATGCCCTGCGGCGGATAGCGCGTGGCGGCCACGGCCCGGCGCGCGTCCTCTTCGGATTCGATGAACGGAATCAGCAGGTTGTAGAAGCCGATGTCCAGCAGCCGCTTGATCTCCACCGGATCGTTCCACGACGGCCGGCCGACAGCGGCGCTGGCGCTGCCCTGCAAGGCCTGCAGCTGCTGCAGGAACATCGGCACCTCGTTGGGCGAGTGCTCGCCGTCCAGCAGCAGCCAGTCGAAATCGGCCAGGCCCACGAGCTCGGCCGTGATGTGGCTGGACATGCACATCCAGAATCCGATGAGCCGTTCGCGCGCCAGGATGCGTTGGCGGAAACGGTTGGGTAGGGGTGAGTTCATTGCACTTTTCACTTCATCAAGAAAAACAGGTCAGGCCGGGCCAGCAAGCCCGGCCGCGCATTCAATCCACGCATTCAATCCATTTTCGCGCCCGAGGCCTTGGCGGCCTTGCCCCATTTCGTGATCTCGTTATCCACGAACGCCGAGAACGATTTCGGGTCGTCGGCCACCACCACGAACCCCACGCTCTCCAGCTTCTGCCGGATCTCGGGCGAGGATAGCGCCTTCACCGTCGCCTGGTTCAGGCGCTGGATCACGGCGGGCGGCGTCTTCGCTGGCGCCGACAAGCCAAACCAGGACTCGGCCGAAAAACCCGGATAGCCTGATTCCGCCACCGTCGGCGTATCGGGATAGGCGGGATTGCGCTTGGCGCTGGCCACGGCCAGTGCACGCAGCTTGCCCGACGTGACCTGCGGCAGCAACGCGTCCTGGTTCAGGAACAATACCGAGACACGGCCTCCGATGGTATCGGTGATGGCGGCGGCGCCGCCCTTGTAGGGCACGTGCACCAGGTCGATCTTGGCGTCCTGTTTCAGCATCTCCATGGCCAGGTGGCCGGAGGAGCCGCTGCCCGAACTCGCATGCGTGTACTTGCCCGGATTCTCCCGCGCCAGCTTGATGAAGTCCGCGAAAGTCTTGCCCGGGAAGTCGTTGTTGGCCACCAGCACATTGGGGCCCGTTGCCAGCAGCGAGATATGCGCGAAGTCGCTGTTGCGGTATGGCATGTTCTGGTAGATCGCGTAGCTGATGGCGTTGGACCCCACGCCGGACAGCAGCAGGGTATAGCCGTCGGGCTCGGCCTTGGCCACCATGTCGGAGCCGATATTGCCATTGGCGCCGCCCTTGTTCTCCACCACCACGGTCTGGCCCAGCTCCTTGGACAGTTCGGCCGCCAGCAGGCGCCCCACCGAATCGGTGCTGCCGCCCGCGGGGAACGGCACCACCAGCTTGAGTTGCTTGGCGGGCCAGGCCGCGCCCTGCGCCATCAGCATGCCGGGCAGCATGGCCAGTGTCCCCGCCGCCGCCAGGATGGCCAGGCGCGCGCGCGCCGCCGGTTTCTTCTGTTGCATGGTTGTCTCCTCTATGGTTTTTTTAGTATGTGCGTCCGGTGTCCGGGTCAGTGGATTTCAGGCTCGCCCGCGGCCGGAGCGCGCGTTTCGGTCTGAAGAAAATCAAAATCGCAGCCCGTGTCGGCCTGGCCGATATGCTTGAGGTACAGCACGCCATAGCCGCGCTCGAAACGCGGCGGCGGCGCCTGCCAGGCGGCGCGGCGCGCGGCAAGCTCCTCGTCGGACACCAGCAGTTCCAGGCGCCGCGCCGGCACGTCCAGCGTGATGCGGTCGCCGTCCTGCACCAGCGCCAACGGGCCGCCCACATAGGCCTCGGGCGCCACGTGCAGCACACAGGCGCCATAGCTGGTGCCGCTCATGCGCGCATCCGAAATGCGTACCATGTCGCGCACGCCCTGCTTCAGGAGCTTTTGCGGAATCGGCAACTGGCCCCATTCGGGCATGCCGGGCGCGCCCTGCGGCCCCGCGTTCTGCAGCACGATGACGCTGTCGGCATCCACGTCCAGGTCGGGGTCGTCGATGCGCGCCGCCATGTCGTTGTAGTCCTTGAAGACCACCGCGCGGCCCGTGTGCACCTGCAGATGCGCCTCCATCGCGGGCGGCTTGATCACCGCGCCGTCGGGCGCCAGGTTGCCGCGCAGCACCGCCAGCCCGTCGCGCTCGATCAGCGCCTGCGCGCGCGGCCGGATCACGTCTTCATTGAAGATCCGCGCGCCCGCGATGTTCTCGCCCAGCGTGCGGCCGTCCACGGTGCGCTGCGTCGTGTCCAGCAGGTCGCCCAGCTGCACCAGCATGGCGCGCAGGCCGCCGGCGTAATAGAAGTCTTCCATCAGGTACTTGCCGGCCGGCCGCAGATTGGCCAGCACCGGCGTGGTGCGCGCCAGATGGTCGAAGCGGTCCAGGTCCAGCCCGAAGCCGCTGCGCCGCGCCATGGCGATCAGGTGCACCACGGAATTGGTTGAGCCGGACAGCGCCAGCACCGTGCGCACGGCATTGTCGAACGACGCGGCGGTCAGCAGGTCCGACGGCTTCAGGTCTTCCCACACCATTTCCACGATGCGCTTGCCGGTCAGGCTGGCCATCTGCGCGTGGCGCGAATCCGGCGCGGGGATCGACGAAGCGCCCGACAGGCACAGGCCCAGCGCCTCGACCGCGCCCGTCATGGTGGACGCGGTGCCCATCGTCATGCAGTGGCCGGGCGAACGGGCGATGCCGTCCTCCACGCCCTGCCAGTCTTCCTCGGTAATGTTGCCGGCGCGCAGCTCGGCCCAGTATTTCCAGGTGTCCGAGCCCGAGCCCAGCGTGTTGCCGTTCCAGTTGCCGCGGAGCATGGGGCCGGCCGGCATGAAGATGGTGGGCAAGTCCATGGACACCGCGCCCATCAGCAGCGCGGGCGTGGTCTTGTCGCAGCCGCCCATCAGCACACAGCCGTCAGCGGGATAGGAGCGCAGAAGCTCTTCGGTCTCCATCGCCAGCAGGTTGCGGTAGAGCATGGTGGTCGGCTTCTGGAAGGGCTCCGACAGGCTCATGGCGGGCATTTCCACCGGGAAGCCGCCCGCCTGCCAGATGCCGCGCTTGACCTCTTCGACGCGCTGCTTGAAGTGGCTGTGGCAGGGGTTGATGTCGCTCCAGGTGTTGATGATGGCGATCACCGGCTTGCCGGCGTAGTCCGAGCGGTGATAGCCCATCTGCGCGGTGCGCGAACGGTGGCCGAACGAGCGCAGGTCGCGCACGCCATACCAGCGGTGGCTGCGCAGTTCTTCGGGTTTCTTGCGCTTGTCTGAATTGCTCATGTCTCTGTTCCTGTGCTCTTGGGCAAGGGTTTATAGGGAAAACGGAATCACGCCGGGTCCAGCAGATAAGGCGTGCCGGCGCGCTCGCAGATGGCGCGCAGGCGTTCGGCCAGCGCGGCGGAAATGGGTATGCCTGCGCGCAGCCGGCGCGCGCGCTCGGCGGCTTCGGGCTCGCCCGCCACCAGCACCGGCTCGTCCGGGTTGGCGGGCGGCGTGTCGTGCATGGCGTCGATCATGTCGTCCATGTCGGACTCGAACGAGCCCGCCGCGCGGAAGGCGTCGGGGTTCAAGGCCAGGAAGAAATGGCCCACATCGTCGGGTTCGCCCGGCCGGCGCGTCGGTGCGCGGCGCGCGGCGAAGGCGCTGCCGCTGAGCGTGCCGCCCAGGATCTGCGCCATCATCGCCAGGCCGTAGCCCTTGTGGCTGCTCATGGCGGCAGTGCCGCCCAGCGGGGTCAGGCCGCCCTCGGGATGCGTGAAGATGAATTGCATGGCGGCCGCCGCATCGGTAACCGCGCCGCCCTGCCCGTCCACCGCCCAGCCTGGCGGCAAGGGCTGATCCAGGAAGTCGTAGACCTTGACCTTGTTGGCGGCGACGGTGGTGGTCGCCATGTCCAGCACAAAGGGTTCGTTGTAGGCGGCCGGCGCGCCGAAGGCGATGGGATTGGTGCCCAGCATGGGCATGGCGCCGCGCGTGGGCACCATGATGACGCCGTTGGCGCTGCTGGTCACCAGCCCGACCACGCCGCGCTCGACCGCGATGCGCGCATAGACGCCGGCCGCGCCGAAGTGATGCGAATTACAGACCGACACGGCGCCCACGCCGTGCTCCAAAGCCTTGTCCACCGCCAGGTTCATGGCCTGCGCCGCCACCGGATAGCCCAGGCCGCCCATGCCGTCGATCAGCGCGCTGGCGCCGCCGTCGCGCAGGATCCGCGGCCTGGCGTCCAGCCGCAGGGCGCCAGCGCGCAGCTTGTCCTCGTATGCCGGCAGCATGGAGATGCCGTGCGAGTCGATGCCCAGCAGGTCGGTGCGCGCCATCAGGCCCGCGGTGATGTGCGCCAGGTCCTGCGCCATGCCCCAGGCCATCAGCACCTGCAGGATCTGCTCGCGGACCTGCTCCACCGGCACTTCCGCCGCGATATTCCCTTGCACTCTGGTCTCCTGTAGTTTTGGTTTGATCGCAGCGGGCGGACGGAAGGGATCAATCGCGCTCGCGGTCCACCAGCCGGTGACGGGCCTGGCCCAGATGGAACTGCATGGCCACGCGGGCGCGCTCGCTGTCCTGTTCGCGGATGGCGTCCAGGATCGCGGCATGCTCGTCCACCACGCGCTGCGCACGCTGGCGCGAACCGGTGCGGGTCAGGTTCAAGGTCAGCCGCATGAAGCCGCTGATGGATTCGTGGATGCTTTCCAGCACGCCCAGATAGAAGTCGTTGCCGCTGGCTTCGGCGATGCTGGCATGGAAGGCCAGGTCGGCCTCGGCCGACACCTGGCCGCGCGCCAGGCTGTCGGCGAAGGCCGCATGCGCATCGGCGATCTTCCTGAGCTGCTCGTCGGTGCGGCGCAGCGCCGCCAGGCGCGCGGCGTCGCCCTCCAGCGCCACCCGGACCTCCTGGGCCCGCAGGTAGGCGCTGACGTTCTGCACGTCGTTGAAGGTCTTCAGGCGCGGTGCGGGCGCATGGCTGACAAAGGTGCCCAGCCCCTGGTGCGCGGTGATCAGGCCGTCGGCGCGCAGCCGCAGCAGCGCTTCGCGCACCACCGGACGCGAGACGCCGAAGCGTTCGGATATTTCGTTCTCGGAAGGCAGCTTGTCGCCCACGTTCAACCCGCCAGAGACGATCTGCTCGAAGATCTGGCCGTACAGCTGATCCGCCAGCCGCACCCGGTGCCCGCGTTCGAGCACCAGCGCGCCCGCGGCATCGTGTTCGGCGGGCGCCTGCGGCGCTGGCGCGGGTGTTGCTTTGGGTCGGGCCACGAAACCTCCTCGATGCTATGGCGCTGTCCGCGATGGCGGGACAGCGCTCATCGTACCGTCAATGCGCGGCGCCAGTGCGCTCACGCAGCAGCCGCCTCCCGGTCCCAGGCCGCCAGGGCGCGCGCCACCGGCGCCACCCGCTCGCGCTCGGCGGCGGAGATGCCGGTCAGCAGGGGCAGCATCGGCCCCATGTCCGCCACGCCCGACAGCGTCACGGCATCGTGCAGCACGCGAATGGGACTGATGCTGTCGCGGCAGTCTTCCAGGCCCAGGTACTGCTGGCGCACAGCCTCGGCTTCGTCATAGCGGCCGTCGCGCAACAGATGCAACAGGCGCATCGAACCGCGCGGCGCCACGCAGACCGAGCCGGAGGTGAAGCTCTTCAGGCCGAAATCGCGGTAGTGCACGATGGCCGGACGTTCGCCGATGCCGCTGACGATCCAGCGCGCGTCCACCGCCTGCAGCAGCGATGACAGGTAGGCGTCCTGCGACGGATCATCGCGCACGACGGCGTACTTGAAGGCCACGATGCGGCCCTCTTCGATCAGGCGCGCGGCGCTTTCCGGCGCCAGGTAGCCGGACGACTTGATGTAGATCACCGCGGGCTTGCCCAGCGCGTCCGTGAAGCGGCGCACGCCTTCGGCCAGGCCCGCGTCCGTGTAGGGAAAGGACATGGGCAGCAACATGGCCGTGGGAAACGCACGCGTACGCAGGATCGCCGCCTGGTCCATCATCTTGCCGTAGTCGGGCCCCACGGAAGGCAGGATCCACGTGTCCGCGCCCGCCAATCCGGCCAGCATGTCGACGATGCGCGCGTACTCGCCCACGCCCACGTTGTAGAAGTTGGCGTTGCCGCCATACATCACGTTGCGCACGCCGCCCGCTTCCAGATGGCCGAGCAAGGCCTTGTTGGCCGCCTCGTTCAGGGAAAGATCGTCTTGGCGCGCCAGCGGCGGCACGGCGATGACCGAACGCTGCAAATCCTGCGCGGTGACCGGGGAGGTTTTCATGGACGGGGCTCCTGGCTGATCCTGCTATCGGGTGTGGGGGTTCGAAAAAGTATACTTGGTTGACAAGCACAAGCTCAATACATATATTTGTTTTACAAGTAGTCCGGCAGCAAAACGCAGGGCGCCGCGGGGCGCCATGCGGCGTCAAAGCCTCGGGCCATGCCAGGGGCGGAATACCCCCAGAAACGATGCGCGGCCACGCGCACACCGAGGAGACGAATTCCATGCATGCAGCCCCTGCGCGAGGCCGGTCCGCCTTGGCCGTTCTTTGCAGCGCCGCCCTGGCGGCGGCCGCCTTCCTGTCGCCGGCCGCGCCGGCGCGGGCAGACTACCCGGAACGGGACGTCAAGATCATCGTGCCCTTCCCGGCCGGCGGCACCACCGACATCGCGGCCCGCATCGTCGCCGCCGAACTCGGCAAGACCTGGAACAAGGCCGTGGTGGTGGACAACAAGGCAGGCGCAGGCGGCAACGTCGGCACGGCCGAAGCAGCCCGGGCCGCGCCGGACGGCTACACGCTGCTGATGGGCACCGTCAGCACCCATGCGATCAACCAGTCGGTCTATGCCAAGCTGCCTTACGACCCGGTCAAGGACTTCGTGCCGGTGACGCTGGTGATCCCCGTGCCCAACATCCTGGAACTCAACCCCGCGTTTGCCGACAAGCACGGCATCCGCACGGTGGCCGACCTGATCAAGTACCTGAAGGCCAATCCGGGCAGCGTCAACATGGCGTCCACCGGCAACGGCACCTCCACGCATCTGTCGGGAGAGCTCTTCCAGAACATGACGGGTACGCGCATGACCCACGTGCCGTACAAGGGAAGCAGCCCCGCGCTGACCGATGTGATGGCCGGTTCCGCCGATCTGATCTTCGACAACCTGCCGTCCTCCATGGGGTTCCTCAAGAGCGGCAAGCTGCGCCCGCTGGCCGTCACCAGCGCCCAGCGTTCACCCGCCTTGCCCGACGTCCCCACCATGGCCGAGGCCGGCGTGCAGGGCTATGACGCGTCCAGCTGGTTCGGCCTGCTGGCGCCCGCCGGCACGCCGCAGGCGGTGGTCGACAAGATCCAGCGCGACGTGGCCGCGGCCCTCAAGCAGGAATCCGTGCGCACGCAGTTGCAGGCGCAAGGCGCCACGCCCTCCGGCAACACGCCGGCCCAGTTCAAACAGTTCATGGCGCAGGAATCCGCCAAATGGGCGGAGGTCGTGAAGAAATCCGGCGCCAAGGTCGACTGACCCCAAGCCGATCCGGGTCCGTCCGCAACGCGTGGGCGGCGGGCTCTTCATCAGCACGCGAACCAGGAGACACCATGAACAAACTGATGAGCGCCGCGGCCGTCGCAGCCGCCGTCGCCGCAGGCGCCGTGCTGCCCGGGATGCCCGCGGCGCAGGCCGCCGGCTATCCCGACAAACCCGTGACGATGATAGTGCCTTTCGTGCCGGGCGGTTCTTCCGACATTACCGCGCGCTCGGTCACGCCGGGGCTGACGAAAATCCTGGGGCAGACCTTCGTGGTCGAAAACAAGCCCGGCGCCAACAGCGCCATCGGCGCGCAGGCGCTGGCCCGCTCCACGCCTGACGGGTACACCATGATGGTCGGCTCCATCGGCACCTTCGCCATCAACGAGGCGCTCTACAAGAACCTGTCGTACAACCCCAGCAAGGACTTCGAATACCTGACGCAGGCGGTGCGCAATCCCAACGTGCTGGTGGCAGCGCCGACGTTTCCGGCCAGCACCGTCGCCGAGCTGGTCGAATACGCGAAGAAGAATCCGGGCAAGGTGTCCTATGCCTCGTCGGGCACGGGTTCGTCGGACCACCTGTCCGCCGTGCTGTTCCGCCAGCGCACCCAGAGCACGGGCGTGGACGTCCCCTACCGCGGCGGCGGCGCGGCCATCGCCGACCTGATCGGCGGGCAGGTCAACGTGTCATTCCAGAACCTGGGCGCGGTCCAGACCCACATCAAGGCCGGCAAGCTCAAGGCGCTGGCCATCACGGGCGACGCCCGCGCCGCCGACCTGCCGGACGTGCCCACGCTGGCCGAGGCCGGCATCAAGGACATGGTGGTGTACTCCTGGCAAGGCTTTGCCGTGCCCAAGGGCACGCCCGCGCCCATCGTCCAGCAACTGTCCAAGGCCTTGCAGACCGCGCTGCGCGATCCCCAGACCGAGAAGACCCTGCAAGGCCTGGGCTTTGAGGTCGTGGCCAACACGCCGCAGCAGTTCACGGCATTCCAGCAGGCCGAGGTCAAGCGCTGGAAGGACGTCATCCAGAAAGCCAACATCCAGCTCGAGTAAGGTCGCGACCTGGACCCGGGATGCCCCTGGCGGGCATCCTGTCAGCCTGCATCAAGGCCGGATCAAGTAGCATCAACGTTTTGCCACCCACCTGTACGACAACATGACCACCAAGCATCGCATCATCCAGGTCGGCTCGCTGGCCGGTTCCCCCTACGCCAACAAGACGCTCGCGGACCGCTACGACGTCGTCGAACTATGGAAGTACCCGGACCGCAAGGCGGCGCTGGCCGAGCATGGCAAGGGCGTCACCGCCGTCGTCACGTCCGCCACCTACGGCGCCAACGCCGAACTCATCAACGCCCTGCCCGACCTGAAGGCCATCTGCAGCTGGGGCGTGGGCTACGAGACCATCGACGTCCAGGCCGCCAAGCAGCGCGGCGTGCAGGTCAGCAATACCCCCGACGTGCTGACCGACTGCGTCGCCGATCTGGCCTGGGGCCTCCTGATCGCGGGCGCGCGCCACATGGGCCAGGGCGAACGCTTCGTGCGCGCGGGCCAGTGGGGCCAGGTGCATGGCGGCATCCCGCTGGGCCAGCGCGTCAGCGGCAAGAAGCTGGGCATCGTCGGCCTGGGCCGCATCGGCGAGGCCATCGCCCGCCGCGGCATGGGCTTCGACATGGACGTGCGCTACCACAACCGCCGCAAGCGCGATGACGTGGAATACGGCTACGAAGCCTCGCTCACCGACCTGGCCAAGTGGGCCGACTTCCTCGTCGTGGCCACCGTCGGCGGTCCCAGCACGCGCCATCTGGTCAACCGCGAAGTGCTGGAAGCGCTGGGCCCCACGGGCATCATCGTCAACATCGCGCGCGGCCCCGTCATCGACGAGACCGCGCTGGTCGCCGCGCTGGAAGCCGGCAAGCTGGGCTGCGCCGCGCTCGACGTGTTCGAGCACGAGCCCAAGGTGCCCGAAGCGTTGCTCAAGACCGATCGCGCAGTGCTGCTGCCGCACATCGGCAGCGCCACGCTGGAAACCCGCGTGGCCATGGAGAACCTGATGCTGGAAAACCTGCAGGCGTTCTTCGAGACCGGCCGCGTGATCACTCCTGCGGAGTAAGGCCCGCCCTGCGCCGCAGCCGCGGCGCGCCAAATGAAAAAGCCTCTCGGCGCCCATACCGAGAGGCTTTCGACTTTCCGGCCCCCGCGGGAATCGGAAGTCGTTTGCGCAAAGGAACTACCGGGCGCTCAGGCCCTCAGTGCTTACTTCGCTGGCGCCGCTGCGCCGGAATGATCCGTCTTCGCGGCCCCGCCCGATTTGGCCGCCGCCGGTTTGGCGGAGGTCTTGTCGGACTTGTGATGCTTGTGCTGCGCCTGGGTCTTGGTTTCACCCGTCTTGGACGTGGCATCGGCGCCCGCTGCAAACGCCGAAGGCGCGGCAGCCAGACCGAGGCACAGGGCCGAGGTGGATAGGAACGCAGCAATACGGGAGTGAGTCGTCATTTCATGAACTCCTGAATGTAAAAGGACCGAAGTCCTTTTTTCGACACGGGGCGGCAACATCGCCGCTTTACCCGTTCCCGTTTGAACCGGCCCCATCCAGAAGGTTCAGCGCGGAACCAGAAAATTTCGGTCGCTAACGCTTCGAAATATGGCGCGGACGGTTCAGCTCTCGAACGCCAGCAGCGCCACGGTGGCGAACAGCATCAGTGCGAAGCAGGCTCTCAGCTTGCGTTCAGGCAGACGGTACGCAAGCTTCACGCCCACCGGCACGAACAGCAGGCTGCCTATCGCCAGCGGCGCGCCGACCAGCCAATCGGCCTGCCCCGCCCAGGAGTAGGTGATCAACGCGATGAAAGATCCCGGAATCACCATGCTCAGCGCCAGCGCCTGCGCCGTGGTCTGCGGCAACCTGAACACGGACGTGATGATGGGCACGGCCAGCACCGCGCCGCCCACGCCGAAGAAGCCGCCCAGCGTGCCGCACAAAATGCCCAGCACGCTGGCGCGGCGCGGCGTGAAGACCGGCGCATCGCCCTTGGCCGCCGGCTTGCGCGTCGCAACGGGACGCGAGGCGCGCCAGGTCTGCCACACATAAAACAGCGCAATGAAGAACAGGAACACGGCGAAGCTGCGGCGCAGGATGCCGGAATCTATGCCCAGCGCCAGTTGCGCGCCGACCCAGGTGAACACCACGGCCCCGGCCGCTCCCGCCAACGCCACGCGCTTGTCGATGCGGGTCTGCTGGTTGTACTTGCGCACCGCCATCATGATGGTGGGCAGGACCATGATGAGCGCCGTGCCCTGCGCCAACTGCTGCGACATGCCCATCAACAGCACCAGCGCGGGAATCGCGATCAGGCCGCCCCCGATGCCCAGCACGCCGCCCATGAAACCGATCAGGCCGCCCGCAGCCAGGCACGCGGCGATAACTAACAGACTCACTTCTTGCTCCAGCAGGCCCGGCCAGTGCAGGCCGGGCAATCAGAATGTCGATATGAAACCGCCGCAGGCCGCCGCTCTCGGCGTCAGCGCAGCTTGTCCAGCGCGGCGTCCAGCCGGTCCACCGCCCAGATCTCCAGTCCTTCGATGGGCTGGCGCGGCGCGTTGGCCTTGGGGATCAGCGCAATCGAAAAGCCCAGCTTGGCCGCTTCGCGCAAGCGTTCCTGTCCGCGCGGCGCGGGCCGGATCTCGCCCGCCAGGCCGACCTCGCCGAAAGCAATCAGGCCGCGCGGCAGCGGCTTGTCGCGCAGCGAGGACATGATGGCCAGCAGCACCGGCAGGTCAGCCGCAGGTTCCGTGATGCGCACGCCGCCCACCGCGTTGACGAACACGTCCTGGTCAAAGGTGGACACGCCGGCGTGCCGGTGCAGCACCGCCAGCAGCATCGCCAGGCGGTTGCCCTCCAGGCCGACCGTGAGCCGGCGCGGGTTGGGCGCGTGCGAACTATCCACCAGCGCCTGGATCTCCACCAGCAGCGGGCGCGTGCCTTCCTGCGTGGCCATCACGCAGGATCCCGCGACCTGCTGTTCATGCTGCGACAGAAACAGCGCGGAAGGGTTGGCCACGCCGCGCAGCCCGCGGTCCGTCATGGCGAAGACACCCAGTTCATTGACCGCGCCGAAGCGGTTCTTGAAGGCGCGCACCAGGCGGAACGAGGAATGCGTGTCGCCCTCGAAATACAGCACGGTGTCCACGATGTGCTCCAGCACCCGCGGCCCGGCCAGCGCGCCGTCCTTGGTGACGTGGCCGATCATGACGATGGCGATGCCCGTCTGCTTGGCCAGGCGCGTGAGCTGCGCCGCGCATTCGCGCACCTGCGACACCGACCCCGGCGCCGCGGTCAGTTCGCCGCTGTACAGGGTCTGGATCGAGTCGATCACCGCCACAGTGGGCTTCTGCTCCGACACCGCCGCCTGGATCGACTCCAGCCGGATCTCGGCCAGCAGGTTGACGTTGCCCGTCTGCAGGCCCAGCCGGCGCGCACGCAGCGCCACCTGTTCGGCGGATTCCTCGCCCGTCACGTACAGCACGTTGGTGACTTCGGACAGCGAGGCCAGCGCCTGCAGCAGCAAGGTGGACTTGCCTATGCCCGGGTCGCCGCCGATCAGCACCACGGCGCCGGCCACCAGGCCGCCGCCCAGCACACGGTCGAATTCTTCCAGCCCGGTAGGCTGGCGCGGCGTTTCGCGGGCCTCGATTTCAGACAGGCTGCGCACGGGGCTGGCGGCCGCCAGCGGCGCATAACGGTGGGAGGCGGCGGCCGGCGCCGACGATTCCACGGTTTCTTCCAGCGTGTTCCAGGCGTTGCAATGTGGGCATTTGCCCTGCCACTTGGGGGTGGTGCCGCCGCAATCGGAGCACACATATACGGTTCGGGATTTGGCCATGCGCGAAAGTGTACCGGCAAGCCAGGGCGGCATGCGCGCGCACACGCGCGCTTTCGTCCTCGCACGCCCCATGATGGGGCGGTATCTGTCATTCTGCTTTCAAAAACAGGGACGTGCTGAAGTTACATGATGCAAACTCAAGAAATTCTCTGGCGGATTTCTCCAAATCGCGCATAATCATCAGGTGCAGCGCATTGACGAACCGCCCGGCCCAGGGCGGCATACCTGCAGCCAGACGCCCTCGGGGCGCGGCGGCGGGAATCGCGGCGCAATCACCCGCGGCTTTCCAGGAAGCCGCCTAAACCGGAACAGGACCCGAGCTACGACGAGACCGCCGGACCACCGGCGCGGCGTGCGCAGAGGTCAGACGCGGATGCGCCTTGCCACCAGGCGCATGTGCGAGGAGTACGCGCATGAGCATTACCTACCGCCCCCCTTTCGACGAAGACGATGAACGGGATCTGCGCGCCTTGTATCGCAGGCACGGTCCCGGCGCCAATCCCGAATTGGACGCGGCAGTGCGCCGCCGTTGGCATCCCGGCCATAGCTGGCACCCCGCCTGGGGCGCTGCCGCTTGCGCGGCCATGGTCTTCGGCCTGTTCGCCTGGACCGAGATGCGCGAAGCCCAGGATTTTCCCGAGCAGAACACGCCTGTCATCACCCCCCACGAAATAGGGACAAGCTCGGAACGCGCGCCCGCGCTGCTGTCCACGCCTGCGCAAGCGCCCGCCGAACAGTCCGCGCCCGTCACCGAACGCGTGGCCGCGCCGCCGCAAGAAACGGCGCCGCAAGCCGCTCCTGCCCAGGAAGCCGCCCCCGCCGCCCAGGAAACCTCGCCCGCGGAACAACCAGCCGCCGAGCCCGCCGCGCCGGAAACGCCCGCCCTCAGCGATCAAGACATCGAAGCCCGCGTGACCCACATCCGGGCGCTGGTGCGCGAGGAACAGCAGGAAGAGGCAGTACAGGCGCTGCGCGAATTGCAGCAGGCCGCCCCCGACTTGACCCTGCCCGACGACCTGCAGGAACTGGCCCAGCAGAACCCCGCCTGATCACCGCCACCCATCGGCGCCGCGCCCGGCGCGGACCGATGGGCGCGCGCGTCCGATTTCGCTGCGGCGCGGCCCGGCTTCTTGCTAACATAGCCGCCATGAGTCCGAGCTTCCACCACCGCAATCTCCCCCATCTGCTGCTCTACGCGCGTGAAACGCTGATGGCGCACTTCCGCCCCATCCTGCACGCCGCGGGCGTCACCGAACAACAATGGCGGGTGCTGCGCACGCTGAGCGAAGTGGGCTCCATGGAACCCAACCAGATCGCCCGCACCTGCCAGATTCTCAGCCCCAGCCTCACGCGCATGCTGGCGGGCATGCAGGAACAGGGCCTGATCAAGCGCACGCGCTCCAGCGCCGATCAGCGGCGCCAGGAAATTTCGCTGACGCCCAAGAGCAACAAGCTGATCGACCGCATGCGTCCGCAAGTGGACGCGAAGTACCAGGAAATCGAGGCCCGGATCGGCAAGGAATTGCTGGACCGCCTGTATCGCGACGTCGACACCATGGTCGAACTGATCAAGCGCGAGCCCGCCGACGCGCGCGCCTCCGAAGAGGAATGATCAGGCCGGCACCGGGAAGATCGCGTTGATCTGCCCCGTGCCGGAACTGGCGAAGTAATCCGTCACGATCTCCACCGGCTGGTCGTAGCCGTCCCAGCCCAACAGGCCCAGCAGCATCGCGGTATCGTGCATGCCGCCCTCGCCCACGCACAGGTCCGCGTATTCGGGCAGCATGGCGCAGAAGGCCTTCCAGTCGCCCTGGCGCCACAACTCCACCACCCGCAAGTCCACCTGCCGGAAGAACTCGCGGCTGATCTGGTGCATGGCGGCCTCGGGGCTGCCGTTGTCGTTGAAGCGATGCGACAGCGAACCGCTGGCCAGCACCGCCACGCGGCTGTCGCTGGCCTCGATGGCCTGGCGCAACGCCGCGCCGAAGCGGCGGCTTTCGTCCAGCGAGTGCCAGGCGCACCAGGCGGCTACCGACACCACGTTGAAGCGCCCGTCGCCATTCATGTAGCGCATCGGCACCAGTGTGCCGTACTCCAGTTCCAGGCTGTCGATTTCATGCGAACGCGTGCCCACGCCCGCGGCGTTGGCGCATTCAGCGATGCGGCGCCCCAGTTGCGGATTGCCGCGGTAGGCGTAATCCATGTCCTTGATGAAATGCGGCAGCTCGTTGCTGGTGTAGCGGCCCTTGAAGCCGCTGTTGCAGTTCACGTGATAGCCGCCGTTGACCAGCCAGTGCACGTCCAGCACCACGATGCTGTCCACATCCAGGTCGCGGCAACGCTGGCCGATGATGCGATGTCCCTGGATCGCCGCCTCCCTGCAACCCTGGTGCTTGCCAGGCAGTTCCGAAAGATACATGGACGGCACATGCGTTACCTTGGCCGCCAGCGCGAGCTTGCCCATGATGCTAGTCTCCTCGTTCTTGTGGTCGGGGCCGGATTCAGACGCCCCATCTGGGGATGTGGTGGCTGCCCATGGACACGCACACGTTCTTGATCTCGGCAAAGACCTCGTAACTGTATTCGCCGCCTTCGCGTCCCGTGCCCGATTCCTTGGTGCCGCCGAAGGGCTGGCGCAGGTCGCGCACATTCTGGCTGTTGATGAATACCATGCCCGCCTCGATGCCGCGGGCCAGTCGGTGCGCCCGCCCAATGTCGCGGGTCCAGATGTAGGACGCGAGACCGTACTTCACGTCATTGGCCAGCGCCAGGCCCTCGGCCTCGTCCTTGAACGGAAGCAGGCAGGCGACCGGTCCGAAGATCTCTTCCTGCGCGCAACGCATGCGGTTGTCGACATCCGCCAGCACCGTCGGGCTGACAAAATTGCCGCCCGCCAGATGGGCCGGCAAGCCTGCGGGCCGGTCCGCGCCGCCCGCGAGTATGCGCGCGCCTTCCTGCTCGGCCAGGCGGATGTAGCCCGTGACCTTTTCCCAGTGCTGACGCGTGATCATCGCGCCCACGTGGGTATTGTCATCGGTGGGGTCGCCCACGGCCAGGCGCTGCGCGCGTTCGGCAAACCTGCGCACGAAATCGTCGTAGATGGATTGCTGGATGAAGATGCGCGAACCCGCGGTGCAGCGTTCGCCGTTGAGCGAAAAGATGGTGAAGAGCGCCGCGTCCAGCGCGCGCTCCACGTCCGCGTCGTCGAAGATCAGCACGGGCGACTTGCCGCCCAGTTCCATCGAATACTTCTTGACGCCGCCAGCGCTGGCCAGGATCTTCTTGCCGGTCACGGTGCCGCCGGTGAACGAGATTGCGCGCACGCCGGGATGCCGCACCAGCGCATCGCCAGCGGTGGCGCCGTAGCCCTGCACCACGTTCAGCACGCCGGCCGGAATGCCGGCCTCCAGCGCCAGCATCCCGAGCTGGTCCGCCGTCAGCGGCGAAAGCTCGGACATCTTCAGCACCGCCGTATTGCCCAGCGCCAGGCAAGGCGCCGTCTTCCAGGTGGCGGTCATGAACGGCACGTTCCAGGGCGACACCAGCGCGCACACGCCCACCGGCTGGTACAGCGTGTAGTTCAGCATCTGGTCGTCCACCGGATAGGTGTGGCCGTTCATGCGCGTGCAGACCTCGGCGAAGAAATTGAAATTCTCCGAGGCGCGCGGGATCAGCTGCTTGCGGGTCTGCGAGATCGGCAGCCCGGTGTCGCGGGTTTCCAGTTCGGCCAGCTGCGGCACGTTCTGGTCTATCAGTTCGCCCAGCCTGCGCATCAGGCGGGCGCGTTCCTTGGCGGGCGTGTTGGCCCATTTGGGGAAGGCCTCGGCGGCTGCCGCGACGGCCGCGTCGATCTCGGCCTGCCCGCCCGCGGCCACCTCGGCGATGGGTTCGCCCGTGGCCGGGTTGCTGGTGATGAAGCGGTCGCGGCTGTCGACCTGCTTGCCGTTGATCCAGTGCTTGATGCTCACGCGCGGCTCCTCGTCCTGTCCGCGCCGGACCGTCCGGCGCAAATTTAATTAACAAGTTAACGTTATGCTTGCCGGAACACGCTGTCAACGTCGGGAAACCCCCAGGCGGAACAGGCCCCGGCAACCCTATGGCCGATTGTTGCCATCGCAGTTTTTCATTAAACTAGTTAACATGATAATTACATCATGCGGAGCAAGGCCATGCCCCATATCTGGATCGAATACTCAGGCAATCTGGCCCTGGATACGCAGGCGCTGATGCGGACCGTGCAGGACGCCGCCGTGGGCGACGGCAGCCTGTTCCCGCTGGCCGGCGCGCGCACCCGCGCGCTGCGCGTGGATGACTGCCTGATCGTCGATGGCCATCCCGACAACGCCTTCGTCCACGTGGTGCTGCGCATCGGCCACGGCCGCAATGCCGAACAGAAAGCCGCTCTGGGCGAGCGGGTGTTCCAGGCGCTGACCGCCGCGCTCGCGCCGCAGATGGCGGCGCGCCCGCTCGGCATCTCGATGCAGATCGAGGAAGCCGACCCGGTGCTGAACTACAAGCTCAACAACTACCGCGAACACCTGGCCGCGCGCGCAGCCGCGGCCGCGACGCCGTGGCCGCGGACCGTGGTGGGCGCGGCGCTGAACACGCGCCAGGCGCTGGCCGCGCTGGGCGAGGCCGTGGACGCGCCCCCCTACAAGGCCGCGCCCAAGGCGCCCGTGCTCTACATCAAGCCGGCCAATACCTATGCCCGCAATGGCGACGTGATCGCCCTGCCCGCCGACGTGGACGAGGTCGAAGTGGGCGCCTGCCTGGGCGTGGTGTTCGCCCGCCGTGCGACCCGCGTGAGCGAAGCCGAGGCGCTGGACTATGTGGCGGGGTACCGCGTGGTGGCGGACCTGTCCGTGCCGCACGCCAGCTACTTCCGCCCCGCGCTCAAGCAGAAATGCCGCGACGGCTTCTGCCCCATCGGCCAGGATCTCGCCCCCGTGGCCGCGGTCGGCGACGTGGATGCCCTGGACATCGAAGTGCGCATCGACGGCCAGGTGGCGCAGCGCGCCAGCACCGCCGACCTGATCCGTCCCGTAGCGCGGCTGATCGCCGACGTGACCCAGTTCATGACGCTGGAAGCGGGCGACATCCTGCTGGCCGGCACGCCCCACGGCGCGCCGCGCGCGCGCGCCGGACAGCGCTACGAGATCAGCATTTCCCGGGTTGGCACGCTGGGCAATGCGCTGGCCGCCGCCCGATAAGCCCAGGAGCCCGCCATGAAACATGCCCGTATTTCCCTGGACGGCGTCATCCATGCCGCCACCGAAGCCGGCCCCGGCCAGGTCCGCCTGGCCGACGGACGCGTGTATGCCGAAGACGCGGTGCAATGGCTGCCGCCCTTCGAGCCGCGCACCACCTTCACGCTGGCCATCAACTATGCCGACCACGCCAAGGAACTGGCGTTCAAGGCCCCGGACGAGCCGCTGGGCTTCCTCAAGGCCGCCAACACCTTTGTCGGGCACCGCGCCCAGACCTTGCGCCCCGCCGACGTCGCCTTCATGCACTACGAATGCGAACTGGCGGTGGTGATAGGCAAGACCGCCAGCAAGGTCAGCCGCGCCCAGGCCTATGACTGCGTGGCCGGCTACACCGTGGCCAACGACTATGCGCTGCGCGACTACCTGGAAAACTGGTACCGCCCCAATCTGCGCGTGAAAAGCCGCGACACCTGCACACCGCTAGGCCCCTGGCTGGTGGACCGCGACGACGTGCCCGACCCCATGAACCTCAACCTGCGCACCACCGTCAACGGCGTGGAGACGCAGCGCGGCAATACCCGCGACATGGTGTTCGACGTGCCCGCGCTGATCGAGTACTTCAGCAGCTTCATGACGCTCTCGCCCGGCGACCTGATCCTGACCGGCACGCCCGACGGCATCGTCAACGTGCAGCCCGGCGACGAAGTCGTGACCGAGATCGAAGGCGTGGGACGGCTGGTCAACACGCTCGTCCCCTTCCCCAATTGATTCCACTCCAACTCCATGACACCTGGAACTCCGATGCTAGATAAAGATACCGTGCGCGCCATCGCCGCGCGCCTGCACGAAGCCGAACGCACCCGCCAGCAGATCCGCCAGATTTCGCTCGAGTACCCAGACATCACCATTGCCGACGCCTATGCCATCCAGCGCGCCTGGATGGACATCAAGCTGGCCGAAGGCCGCATCAAGCGCGGCCACAAGATCGGCCTGACCTCGCGCGCCATGCAACAGGCCTCGCAGATCGACGAACCCGACTTCGGCATGCTGCTGGACGACATGTTCTTCAATGACGGCGCGGACATACCCGCGGGCCGCTTCATCCTGCCGCGGCTGGAAGTCGAACTCGCCTTCGTGCTGGGCAAGCGCCTGCAAGGCCCCGACGTCACGCTGTTCCAGGTCTATGACGCGGTCGACTACGTGGTCCCGGCGCTGGAGATCATCGACGCGCGCTCGCACAGCATCGACCCCGACAGCAAGCGCCCGCGCAAGGTGTTCGACACCATCGCCGACAACGCCGCCAACGCCGGCGTGGTGATGGGCGGACGGCCGGTGAAGATCGGCGAGCTGGACCTGCGCTGGATCGGCGCCATCCTGTCGCGCAACGCCGTGATCGAGGAAACCGGCGTGGCCGCGGGCGTCTTGAACCATCCCGCCAATGGCGTAGTATGGCTGGCGAACAAGCTGGCCGCCCACGACGTGGCGCTGGAAGCGGGAGAGATCATCCTGTCGGGCTCCTTCACCCGGCCGGTGCTGGCCCGCCCTGGCGATACCTTCAACGTCGATTACGGCGTGCTGGGTTCCGTCAACTGCCATTTCATCTGACCACGCCACCATCCATGGACATACTGACCAACACCTTCAAGCAGGCCCTGCGCAGCGGCAAGCCCCAGATCGGCCTGTGGGCGGGCCTGGCCAGCGCCTACTCCACCGAAATCATCGCCGGCGCGGGCTTCGACTGGCTGCTGATCGACGGCGAGCACGCGCCCAACACCTTGCAGACCACGCTGCAACAGCTGCAATCCATGGCCGCCTATCCGGTCGCTCCGGTGGTGCGGCCGGCCTGGAACGACGCGGTGCAGATCAAGCAGATCCTGGACACCGGCGCGCAGACGCTGCTGGTGCCCATGGTGCAATCCGCGGAAGAAGCCGCGGCCGCCGTGGCCGCGGTGCGCTATCCGCCGCAAGGCGTGCGCGGCGTGGGCAGCGCGCTGGCCCGTTCGTCGCGCTGGAACCGCATCCCCGACTACCTGCGCCGCGCCAATGACGAAATGTGCGTTCTGGTGCAGATCGAAACGCCGCGCGGCGTGGACGCGCTGGAAGAGATCCTCGCGGTGGACGGCGTGGACGGTGCCTTCATCGGCCCGGCCGACCTCTCGGCCAGCATGGGCTACCTGGGCCAGCCGGAGCATCCGGAAGTGGTCAAGGCGATCGACGACGCCATCCTGCGCATCGTGCGCAGCGGCAAGGCCGCCGGCATCCTGCATAGCGGCGTGGACCGCGCCAAGCACTATCTGTCGCTGGGCGCGACCTTCGTCGCCGTGGGCGTGGACGCAACCCTGCTGGCGCGCGCGGCCGAACAGCTGGCGGGCCAATTCAAGAACGCGGCCGCCCCCGTGGCGGCCAAGGGTCCCTACTGACCCGCAGGCCGGGGCGCACCGTCCCGGCCCGCCAGGAACTCGCGCACGGCGGTATTGAACAATAGCGGGCGCTCCAGGTGCGCGGCATGCCCGCAGTCCGGCAGCACGCACAGGCTGCCGTGGGTCAAGGCGGCGCGCAAGGCCAGCGCCGAGGGCAGCGGATGGCTGCGTTCAAGTTCGCCCGATATGACCAGCACCGGCGCGCGCACCACCGCCAGCGCCTGCGTGTAGTCCACGCCCGCAACCGCCGCGATCATCGAGGCCGCGCCGGCTGCGCTCATGGACATGCCGTCTTCCAGGCAGCCCGCGTAGGCCGGCGCCTGCTCCCCCTGCCGGAACCAGGCGCCCAGCACGCGCCTGGCGGTGGCCCGCGGGCCGTCCGCGCGCAGGCGCGCCAAGGTCTGGTCCATGGGCTCAAAGCGCGCGGCGCCATCTACCCTCAAGCCCGCGCCGTACAGCACGGCACGGCCGACGCGCCCCGGAACCGCGCACAGCAGCTGCTGCGCAACGAAGCCGCTGAACGAATGCCCCAATACGTCGAAGCTGGCGATGCCCAGTTCATCCGCCAGCGCGACGAGCGCGTCCGCGTAGGCCGGCAAACCCTGCAAGGGAGCCGCTTGCGCGCCGCGTCCGAAGCCCGGCCAATCCACGGCGATCACGTCATGCTCCTCGGCCAGCGCGCCCAACAGGCCGCTCCAGATCGCGGACGATGAACAGAAACCATGCAGCAGGAACAGCGGGCGGCCTGAACCGCGGCGCGTGTACTTCATGTCCCGCTCCTCAGTTGTCCAGCACCACGCCGGATTCACGCACCACCGCCTGCCATTGCGGCGCTTCGCTGCGCCAGGCCGAGGCGAACGACGCGGGCGTATCCTGTCCCGGTACGAAGCCGCCCGCCAGGAACGCCTGGCGCACCTCCGGCAAGGCCAGCACCTCGTGCAAGACGTCGGCAAAGCGCGCCACGCGCTCGGGCGGCGTGCCCTTGGGCGCGGCAAAGCCCCACCAGTTGCCCTGCACCACGTCCGGCATGCCAGCCTCGGCCGCGGTCGGCACGTCGGGCAGGCCGGCAAAGCGCTCGGGAGCCGCCACCGCCAAGGCCCGCACCTTGCCCTGCGGCATGTAGGCCGCGGCGATGCTGTAGCCGCCGATGTACATCTGGATCTCGTTGGCCAGCAAGGCCTGCACCCCCGGCGAGGAACCGCGGTAGGCGATGTGCGTCATGCCCGCACCCATGGCATGCGACAGGCGGTAGCCGGAAAGATGCGGCGTAGTGCCCATGCCCGGCGATCCGTAGTTCAGTTTGCCGGCCTGCGCGCGCGCATACTGCGCGAACTGCGCGTAGTCCTGCGCCGGCACTTGCGCGCTGACGTAGACGAAGGCCGGCACGTCCGCCAGCTTGCCCACCGGCTCCAGGTCGGCCAGCGGATCGAAGCCCAGCTTGCGGTACAGGAACTGGTTGATGACGAAGTTGTTGGTCGCGCCCAGCACCAGCGTGTAGCCGTCGGGCTTGGCGCGCGCCACCTCCAGCGCGCCGATGTTGCCGCCGGCGCCCGTCTTGTAATCGACGACGAGAGGCTGGCCCAGACGCTTTTCCAGCAAGGGCTGGATCTGGCGCATGGCCACGTCGCCCGCCGCGCCCGGCGCGTACGGCAGGACGACGCGGATGGGATGATCGGGATACTGCGCCCGGGCGGCCAGCGGCGATGCCGCCAGGCCCCAGGCAAGCAAAACGGATACGGCGCAAGTCCGGTACGTCATGGTGTTCTCCCTGGCCGGCGGGCCATGCCCGCGCGCGCCGGCCCGGCGGCCGGCAGGTTTTCCTCGCGGATGCTACAGGTCGATGCGCATCAGGTCATGGGCCAGCCGCAGCGGGCCCGAATAGTTCTTGCGGATGTCGGCCACGATCTCGTCCATCAAGTGCGGTCCCATCAGTTCCACCGGCAGATGCTTGGCCGCGGCGCGCTTGATCACCGGACTGGTCGAATCGAAATGGCCGAAGTGCGTCGCCACCAGGCTCTTGACGCCCGCGCGGCTGGCGATGATGCCAAGGTCCGTGGGGCTGGTGTGCGCATAGGTGCCCACGCCGGTCTTGGCGCGGTGCGCGATGAATGATTCTGGAAAGGTGCATTCATGGATCAACAGGTCTGCGTCCTGCGCCAGGCGCACCATGGCTTCACAGGGCGCGGTGTCGCCGCTGAACGCGATGACCTTGCCTTCGGCCTCCACCCGCACGCCGAAGCATTCGCAGACGTCGCGCGGAATGTGCTCCACCCAATCGACCGAAATGCGCACCCTGCCGTCGTCGAACACCGGCCCGGGGCTGACTTCCCGCACCTCGGGCCGCATGGCTTCCAGATTGGCCTGGCGTACCGGATAGGCGCTGCGCGCCTGGTAGTCGGTGTGGTAGGCGCCGTTCTCGAACAGGTGATCGACGAAATGGCGGGTGCCCTTCGGCCCCAGCACCAGCGGCGCGCCGGTCTTGTTCAGCATCCAGCTGGAGATGACGAAGTAGGGATAGTCGCAGATGTGGTCGTGGTGCAGGTGCGTCAGGAACACGAAGCCGACCTTGGCCGGATCGACGTTGGCGCGCACCATCTGGCGCGTGGCGCCCTCGCCGCAGTCAAACAGGTAGTGGGTATCGTCATCCAGGGTCAGCAGGATGGCGGACTGGCCCCGGTCGGGATCGGGCAGCGCGGCTCCGGTTCCCAGCATCGTGATCTTCATGTTTTCCCCTTTTGCACAGGTCGGTTGAACTGCGATCCAGTATAGGGATGGGGTGCATACAATCTAATCAATTATTAGAATGCTGTGATAACCAACAGGAATTGCAAAAAATGCCTGCCACGCCCCGCATTCCCGAACTGCACCACATTGGCGGACGCCTGCGCATGCGCCACCTGGACCTGCTGCGCGCCCTCTATGCCCTGGGCAGCGTGCACAAGGCTGCGGCCGAGCTCGGCATGACGCAGCCCGCGGCCAGCAAGCAGCTGCTGGAACTGGAAGACATGTTCGGCGTGCCGCTGTTCCAGCGCACGCGCCGCGGCATCGTGCCCACGGGCTTCGGCCATGCGCTGGCGCGCAAGGCGGATGTGCTCTGGTCCGACCTGTCCGGCGCGCGCAACGAGATCGCCGCGCTGGCCGCCGGCGCCAGCGGCCGCATCCGCGTCGGCGTGCAGCAGGTGGCCCTGCCCGTGCTGGTGCCGCGCGCCCTGCAGCGCCTGCGCGCCGACCATGCCGGCGTCACCGTCATGCTGCAGGAAGGCGCGCACGACGCGCTGCTGGCCGGCCTGGCGCGCGGCGAACTCGATTGCGTACTGGGCCGCCTGATGCTGGACGCGACACAGCCCGTGTTCCGTACCGAGGTCCTGTACGAAGAGCCCATCTGCGTGGTGGCGCGCGTCGGCCATCCGCTGGCCAAGTCCACCCGCATCACCGCCGCTGCGCTGGCGCGGCAGGACTGGATCCTGCCGCCGCCCCAGGCGCCACTGCGCCAGCGCATCGACTCCTACTTCGCCGAACAGGGACTGACGCTGCGCGCGCCCATGGCCGAATCGGTATCGCTGCTGGCCAACGAGGTGCTGTTGCGCAGCAGCGACCTGCTTTCGGCCATGCCGCGCGCGGTGGCGCAGCACTATGCCGCGCTGGGCGTGCTGGCCATCCTGAGATTCCGCCCCGACTGGAACCTGCCGCCGGTAGGCGTGGTGCAGCGCGCGCAGGTTGAAGCGGCGCCGGCGCTGCAGCGCTTTCTGGACGCGCTGCGGGTGGAAGCTGGCGCGCTGGGCGCGTAGCGCCGCAGCCGCCTCCCGGTCTCAGGCGTATTGCGCGAGACCGTAACCGAAAGACCAGTTCTCTTTCGCCACCTCCACCAGGTTCACGAACACGTCCTCGGGCCGCAGGCCGGGATCTTCGCCCAGGCGCTGCGCGATCCGCTGGAACAGCGCCTTCTTCTGTTCCAGGCTGCGCGTGTTGTTCGCCGTGATCTGGATGTAGACGAGGTCGTCGCTGCGCGCCACGTCCATGTAGGTCGGGCTATAGCGGAAGTTCGACGCCTCATGCTCGGTCATGGTCATGAATTGGTCGTCTTCGGGAACATTGAACGTTTCGCGCATGGCCAGATAGATATTGTCGAAGATGGCCTGGCGATAGGCTTGCGGCTTGCCAGCGCGCAATGAGACATGGACTAGCGGCATGGTGGTTCTCCGTTGTTGTGCCATTTCATGTTAGCCATTCTGATAAGCTATGGCTCTATATTTCAATGATAAGCATTTGAAATGACTGAACGCCCACTGGATATCGCCGCGGTCAGGGCCTTTGTCCGCATTGCCGAACTGGGCAGCTTCACGCGCGCCGCCGAAGTCCTGCAGACGACGCAGGCCGCCATCAGCCTGAAACTCAAGCGGCTCGAGGACCGGCTCGGTTTCCGCCTGATCGAACGCACGCCGCGGTATGTGGAGCTTTCGGCCAGGGGCGCCGCCTTTCTTGGACAGGCGCGCGAACTGCTGGCGGCGCATGACCGTGCGCTGTCCGCGGCTGCCGAGGACAGGCAGCGCCTTGCCGTCGGCATCAGCGAACACGTGGCGGGACCGGAACTGCCGGCGCTGATCGCGCGCATGAACGCGGCGGATCCCCAGTTGCTGATCGAAATCCGGATTGCCTCATCCGGCGATTTGCTCCAGAGCTACGACCGGCGCGAACTCGATACGGTGATCGTGCGCCTGCATGCGGGACGCGATGACGGCCAGGTCCTGACCAAGGAAAAATTCGGTTGGTACGCGGCGCCCGACTGGCAGCACCGGGCAGGCGAACCGCTGCCCCTGGCCACCATGGCGCAACCTTGCGGCGTGCGCGCCATCGCCGAACAACTGCTCGACGAATCGGGCATACCGTGGACGGAAGTTTTTGTGGGCGGCGGCGTAATGGCGGTCGCGTCCGCCGTGATGGCGGGACTCGGCGTTGCGGCGCTGTCTCCGCGCATGCTGCCCTTCGGCGCGGTCGACGCGGGCCCGAGGATGGGACTGCCTGCCCTGCCGCAACTGCCGGTCTTACTGCACACCAGGGTCAGGGATGGCCGCGCGCGCGATGCGCTGACGGCCCTGGGCGCGGCGTTCCGCAGCGCAGTGAAAGGCTGAAAACAAGCCTGAAAACGTCAGGAACGGCCGCCCAGGCTGCCGCCGCCATCCACGCCCAGCACCTGGCCGGTGATGAAGCCGGCGTCGTCCGACAGCAGGAATGCAATCGCGGCCGCCACTTCGGCGGGCGTGCCCAAACGCTTCATGGGCACGGAGGCCAGCGCGCGCTTTTCGGCGTCGCTGCCGGCAGGCCGCGTGGCGCGGAACATCTCGGTTTCGATCGGGCCGGGGGCCACCGCGTTGGCGGTGACGCCGTATTCGGCCAGTTCCAGCGCCCAGGTGCGCGTGCAGCCGACCAGCGCGCTCTTGGCGGCCGAATAGGCGGTGCGCTCCAGGCCGCCGTGGATGGCGCGGCTGACCACGTTGACGATGCGCCCAGCGCGGCGCACCTTCATGGATTCGATGAAGGCCTGGGTGACTTGCACCGCCACCCGCACGTTCAGGTCGAGCACGTTGTACAGCGTGGCCAGATCGATCTCGCCCAGCGGCTGGGGCGAGACGATGCCGACGTTGTTGACCACGGCGTCGACCGGGAATTTCTCGCGGATCTCGCGCAGCACCTCTTCGGTGCGGCCGGCGTCCGCCAGGTCACAGGCATAGAGGTAGCCCGGGAAGTCCACGTCGGTGGTGTTGCGCGCGATGCCCACCACATGACAGCCCATGTCGGACAGCCGCTGAGTAAGCGCCCAGCCTATGCCTTTGGTGGCGCCCGTGACGAGCACGCATTTGTCCTTCATGGGTTGAAACCTCGCTTCTGTTTTCTTGGTAAAAAACGGGCGCTTGGGCGCCCGGTCTTCCAAGTAGACACCATCCGGCGCCACCTGTCTTGTAAATTGCGTAGCAATTCTTGCCTGCCGGACAGCCTGCCCGGCCGCAAGGGACCGGCCCTTTTCAGACGTCCCGGGTGACCGGAACGCGCGGCGCCAGGGCGCACAGCAGCTCGTAGCCGATGGTCCCGGCGGCCAGGGCCACCTCGTCCACGGAGGGGCCTTCCTCGCCCCAGAGCGACACGGGGGAGCCGACGCCGGCGGCGGGGACGGGCCCCAGATCGACGATCAGCATGTCCATGGAAACACGGCCCACCAATTGGGTGCGGATGCCGGCCACCACCACCGGCGTGCCGGTGGTGGCGTGACGCGGATAGCCGTCGGCATAGCCGCAGGCCACGATGCCGATGCGCATGGAGCGGTCGGCGCGGAAGATGGCGCCATAGCCCACCGAATCGCCGGCTTTCAAATCCTGCACGGCAATGATTTCCGATCGCAGCGACATGGCCGGTTTCAGACCGAAGGAAGATGCTTCGGCGTCCGCGAACGGCGACGCGCCATACAGGCAGATGCCCGGGCGCACCCAGTGCGCCTGGGTTTCCGAGGCAACCGCGATCTCCGCGAAGCGCAGCGTGGCAGCCGAATTGCAGACGCTGATGGCGCCCGGCATCTTATGCGTCACCGAATTGAATACCGCCAGTTGCTCGTTCACGCCCTGGGGGCCGTCGGCGCAGGCGAAATGGGTCATCTTGCCCACCGAGCCCAGCACGCCCTGCTGTTGCAGCAGCATGGCGCGCTCATGCGCCGCGGCGTAGGCGGCGGGGCTGAAGCCCAGGCGGTTCATGCCGCTGTTCAGTTTGAGCATGATGTCGACGCGGCGCGAGAAGCGCGCGCGGGCCAGCATGTCCAGTTGCTCGCGGTTGTGCACCGTGGTGCTCAGGTGGTAGCGGTCGACGATGTCCAGGTCGGAGGGTTCGAAAAAGCCTTCCAGCAGCAGGATGGGGCCGCCCCAGCCCGCCTCGCGGCAGCGCACCGCTTCGTCCAGATCCAGCATCGCCAGGCCTTGGGCCTTGGAGAAGCCGGCCACGGCCTGCTCGATGCCGTGTCCATAGGCATTGGCCTTGATCACTGCCCAGATCGAGGGCGGCAGGCCGGAAGCCGCGGCGGCCGTCTGGTCCAGGTGGCGGCGCACGGCCGCAAGATTGTGCGCAAGCGCGGAAACGGAGACGGTGGCGGATATGGGACGCGGCATGGTGTGGGATCCTGTGGCGCTTAAGTCTAACTGATCCGCGTCCCGCACGGCATGGCGCCGTGCCGCCGGAATGCGACTACTCTAAAATGGATCGGTCCAGGCCTCCAGGCCAGATCCGCAATTCCAAATATGCCCATCGATCACTACGAGAACTTTCCCGTCGCCTCGCTGCTGCTGCCGCGCAGGCTGCGCGGCGCCGTGACCGATATCTACCGTTTCGCCCGCGCAGCGGACGATATCGCCGACGAAGGCAGCGCCACCGATGCGGAACGGCTGAGCCAGCTGGCCGCGTTCCGCGCCGAGCTGCACCGCATCGGCGCTGAACCAGGCGCCACGCCCGAACCCGGCTCGCCCGAACTGGCCGGCATCTTCGTGCCGCTCGCGGCCACCATCGCGCGCCACCAGTTGCCCATCACGCCGTTCTACGACCTTTTGTCCGCCTTCGAACAGGACATCAGCGTCAAGCGCTACGAAGACTACGCCACGCTGGCGGACTACTGCACCCGCTCCGCCAACCCTGTGGGCAGGCTGATGCTGCACCTGTTCGAAGCCACCAATCCGCATAACGTGACCGAGGCCGACGCCATCTGCACCGGCCTGCAGCTGGTGAATTTCTGGCAGGATGTACGGGTGGACTGGCACAAGCAGCGCGTCTACCTGCCGCAGGAAGACCTGCGTCGCCACGGCGTGACGGACGAGGACCTGGCCGCCTGCCGGTTGACGCCCGCCTGGCGCGACCTGATGGCCTTCGAAGTCGAACGCGCCCGCGCACTGCTACACTTCGGCGCTCCGCTAGCGCGCCGCCTGCCGGGCCGCATGGGCCTGGAGCTGCGTCTGGTGGTGCAAGGCGGGCTGCGCGTGCTGGAGCGTATCGAGGCGGGCGGCTACGATGTATTCATGAATCGCCCCGAATTGGGCGCCAAAGATTGGGCCATCATGTTGTGGCGCGCAATTACCTGATATGACCCCTGACGAATATTGCCAGGAGAAAGCCGCCAAGAGCGGTTCCAGCTTCTACTACTCGTTCCTCTTCCTGCCGCCCGAGCGGCGGCGCGCCATCACGGCGCTGTATGCGTATTGCCGCGAAGTGGATGACGTGGTCGACGAATGCACCGACCCGTCGCTGGCCCGCGTCAAGCTGGCCTGGTGGCGCACGCAGGTCGACCAGATGTACAACGGCAATCCGGACCACCCGGTGACGCGCGCGCTGCAGCCGCACCTGCAAAGCTGTTCGATCACGCGCGAACGCCTGCTGGCCGTCATCGACGGCATGGAAATGGACCTGGACCAGACCCGTTACCTGGACTGGCCGGGCCTGCGCAAATACTGCTGGCACGCCGCCGGCGTGGTGGGCGAACTGTCGGCCGGCGTCTTCGGCTACTCCGACCCCAAGACCCTGGTCTACGCGGAAAAGCTGGGCCTGGCGTTCCAGATGACCAACATCATCCGCGACGTGGGCGACGACGCCCGGCGCGGCCGCATCTACCTGCCGGTCAACGACATGCAGCAATTCGAGGTCAAGGCCTCGGACATCCTGAACGGCGAGTACTCCGACCGCTTCAGCGCGCTGATGAAGTTCCAGGCCGAGCGCGCCCGCGGACTGTACCGCGAGGCCATGAGCAACCTGCCCGAGGCGGACCGCCGCGCGCAGCGCCCGGGCCTGATGATGGCGGCCATCTACCACGCGCTGCTCGACGAGATCGAGCGCGACAACTGGCAGGTGCTGCATCAGCGCATCTCGCTCACCCCTTTGCGCAAGCTGTGGCTCGCCTGGAAGACCTGGGTGGGCGGCGGACGCGGACTGGTCCGCCGGTTGGCGCGGTGAAGGCCGCGGTCATCGGCGCTGGCTGGGCTGGCCTGGCAGCCAGCGTCGCCCTGCGCGAAGCCGGCGCCAAAGTCACCGTCTTCGAAGCCGGCCATACGCCGGGCGGCCGCGCCCGGCGCGTCTTCCACACCGATTTCGACGCGCCGCTGGACAACGGCCAGCACCTGCTGTCGGGCGCCTACAAGCACACGCTGGCGCTGATGCGCCGCGTCGGCCGCAACCCGGACGCCTTGCTGATGCGCCGGCCGCTGCAGCTGGCCAGCCTGGACGGCCGCTTCCGCCTGGCCGCGCCGCGGCTGCCGGCCCCATTGCACATGGCGGCGGCGATCCTGCGCGCGCGCGGCCTGGCCTGGAAGGACCGCCTGGCGACGCTGCGCCTGATGCGCGGCCTGAAGACCATGGCCTGGACGCCGCCGCGCGAATGGACCGTCCTGCACCTGCTGCACTACCACGCGCAATCGGATGCACTGATCCGCCAGGTCTGGGAACCGCTATGCCTGGCCGCGCTGAACACGCCAACCGCCACGGCCAGCGCCGCGCTGTTCGCGCGCGTGCTGCGCGACAGCCTGACCGGCAGCCGCGAAAACAGCGACATGCTGCTGCCCTGCACCGACCTGTCCGCGCTCTGGCCCGACGCCGCCGCGCGCCAGGTGACCATGCGCTACGGCAGCACCGTGCGCCAGCTCCGCCCGTCCGCTGAAGGCATCGACATCAACCAGGAACGGTTCGACGCGGCCGTGCTGGCGGTGCCGCCCGCCTTTGCCGCGCGGCTGCTCGACGCCCCGCTGCGGGAAGCGGGCGCCACCGGGCTGCTGGATGCGCTCAAGGCATTCGAGTACATGCCCATCGCCACGCTGAACCTGCGGCTGCAGGATCCCTGGCGCCTGCCCGAACCCATGATGATGCTGCGCGAGGAATCCGCCCGCGACCACTACGGCCAATGGCTGTTCGACCGCGCGCAGCTGGCCGGCGACACCAAGGCCGGCGAACTGGCCGTGGTGACCAGCGCGGCCACCGGCATCGCGGAACGCAACCGCCGGCAGGTCATCGAAGCGCTGATCGACCAGGTGGCCGAACAGGCGGCGCGCCATCCCGCGCGCCTGCCGGCCATGCCGGAAGTGACGGCCGCGGAACTGTTCATCGAGAAACGCGCCACCTTCGCGGCGGTGCCGGGCCTGACCCGGCCATTGAATTCCACGCCCTGGCCCACGCTGGCGCTGGCCGGCGACTGGACCGACACGGGCTACCCTGGCGTGCTCGAAGGCGCGGTGCGCAGCGGCCTGCAGGCCGCCCGCGTGCTGAATCCGGCAGCAGCCTGAACGCCGCCCGCAGGTCTTAGCGCAGCAGGCTGGCGGTGGCCAGCCCGGCCGCCGTCAGCAGCAGCGACCCGATCAGGCTGAACCCGGCATAGCCCAGCGCGCTGGCGTAGGCGCCGCGCTCCAGCATCGCCACCGTCTCGGCCGAAAAGGTCGAGAACGTGGTCAAGCCTCCCATGAAACCCGTGATCGCGCCCAACCGCACCCAGGCCGGCCATTCGGGATGCCCGGCCACCAGCGCCAGGACCAATCCGACCAGGTACCCGCCGGCCAGGTTCACCGCGAAGGTGCCCCAGGGCCAGGACTCCACGTTGAGCCACATGCTGACCAGCCAGCGGGTCCAGGCGCCGAACATGGCGCCCAGGCCCACGGCCAGGAAATTCAGGGGAATCAGGGTTTGGTATGCGGACATCGGATTTCAGGACGCCTTGTGCTGTTTGAGGCGGAAGGAAAAGACCAGCAGCAGTATGCCGAAAAACACGGCGTAGGCGCCGATGACCCAGACCAGCGCCAGCGCGCCCGCGCCCGGCTGCATGATCAGCATGCCGCCGAACAGGATGGACACCAGGCCCGAGAGGCCGAGCAACCACTCATTGCGGATGTCCTTGCGGAAACGGATGGCGGCGACAACCTGGAATATGCCGGACACCAGCGCCCAGATCGCAATGATGTAGAGCAGGACGAGCGCGGTCAGGCCTGGATAGAGGAAGGTGACGATGCCGGCCGCGATCCCCAGCAGGCCCACGATGATAAGCGCCCACAAAGGTTTGCCGTTGTCGCGGATGCGCACGCCGGCGACCAGGGCCAGCAAGCCGTCCACCAGCGCGAAAGCGCCCCACACCAGCACCAGCGCGGACAAGGTGATGGCAGGCATGAGCAAGGCCATGAGCCCGAACAGGATGGCGACGACGCCGCGCAACGCCACCCAACCCCAATGACGACCGATCTGATCCACGACTTGCTGTTCAAGCATGACGACCTCCGGTGTTTGTAACGGGTGGCCTATCTTATCGCCGCTGGCAGGCAGGCGCCACGACGCGCCCTTTTCTGCCGACGCTTGCCCCGAAACCAATTGAAATTTCCTTGGGCGGACCACGGAGGCATTTATAAGAGTCATTCTCATTAAATGTTAGAATCCGCGGGCTTTCACCCTATACCCCATGGACAGTCAACCCACTCCCCGCCGCCGGGCCTATTGGCTCAAGACGCTGCACCAATGGCATTGGATCAGCTCGGCGCTGTGCCTGCTGGGCATGCTGTTGTTCGCGGTGACGGGCCTGACCCTGAACAATGCCTCGCATATCGAGTCCCGGGCGGTCGTGACCAGCCGCGAGGCCCGCATGCCGGACGCCGTGCTGCAGCAACTGTCCCCCCCGCCAGCCCAAAAAAAGGCGCCGCTGCCCGCGCCCGTCGCGCAATGGCTGGACCAGACGCTGGATGCCTCCGCCGCCGGCAAACCGGCCGAGTGGTCGGCCGACGAGGTCTACCTGTCGCTGCCGCGCGCTGGCGGCGACGCCTGGCTGTCCATCGACCTGGCCAGCGGCGACGTGGAATACGAACGCACCGACCGCGGCTGGATCTCGTACCTGAACGACCTGCACAAGGGGCGCAACACCGGCCTGGCCTGGAGCTGGTTCCTGGACATCTTCGCCGTCGCCTGTCTGGTCTTTTCGCTGACCGGACTGGTGCTGCTCAAGATGCACGCCGGCAACCGCAGCGCGACCTGGCCCATGGTCGGCCTGGGCGTGGTGATCCCGGTGGTGCTGGCCCTGCTTTTCATACATTGATTCCAACGATCCGCCCCTGGAGATTTCCATGCGCAAGCTGTTGCTGTCGGCCCTGCTGGCCGGCCTGATCGCCCGAACGGCCCAAGCGGCCGACATCGGCCTGTCCATCGAGATCCCGCGCCTGGACGTGGCGGAGTACCACCGCCCCTACGTCGCGATCTGGATCGAAAACCCGGATCAGAGCGTCGCGAGCGACCTGGCCGTCTGGTACGACGTGGCCAAGAAGAACAACGAAGGCACGGAATGGCTCAAGGACATGCGCCAATGGTGGCGCCGCAGCGGCCGCAACCAGCAGTTCCCGGTGGACGGCGTCAGCGGCGCGACCAAGCCCGTGGGCAAGCATGCGCTGAGCTTTGACGCGGCCAGCAAGCCGCTGTCGGGCCTGAAGCCCGGCCAGTACGCCGTGGTGGTCGAAGCCGCACGCGAAGTCGGCGGCCGCGAGCTGCTGCGCATTCCCTTCCAATGGCCGCCGCAAAAAGCCGAGCAATTGACCGCGCGCGGCGAACACGAACTGGGCGCCATCGCGCTCGACCTGAAACCTTGAGATCCCCTAGGAGCGCAACGATGAAATCCGCCGCCAAACTGGCCGCCGCCCTGGCGCTGTGCCTGCCCTTCGCCTCCCAGGCGCATGACGTCTGGATGGTGCCGTCCTCGACGGTGCTGTCGGGCACCGACAGCTGGGTCACCGTCGACGCCGCCGTCGGCAACGACAAGTTCTATTTCAACCACGCCCCGCTGCGCCTGGACGGCCTGGCCGTGACTGCCCCGGACGGCAGCGCCGCCGAAGCCGAGAACATCAACAAGGGCAAGCTGCGCAGCACCTTCGACCTGCAACTGAAGCAGGCCGGTACCTACCGCGTGGCCGTGGTCAACGACGGCGTGTTCGCGCGCTGGAAGGAAGACGGCAAGAACAAGCGCTACTTCGGCAAGCCCGAAGGCCTGGCGCAGGCCGTGCCGGCCAAGGCCGATGAACTGGAAGTCTCGCAAAGCCTGGGCCGCGTCGAAACCTTCGTGACCGCCGGCAAGCCTTCGGCCGTCAAGCCGGTCGGCCGCGGCCTGGAACTGGCGCCCGTGACCCACCCGAACGACCTGTTCACCGACGAGCCCGCCACCTTCCAGATGCTGCTGGACGGCAAGCCCGCCGCCGAACTGGAAGTCAACGTGGTGCCCGGCGGCAGCCGCTATCGCGACAAGGTCGGCGAAATCCAGCTGAAGACGGACAAGGACGGCAAGTTCTCCGTGAAGTGGCCGCAGCCCGGCCTGTACTGGATCGAGGCCGGCATGGAAGACGCCAAGGTCAGCGTGCCGCAAGCCAAGAAGCGCCGCCTGTCCTACGCGGGCACGGTCGAAGTGCTGCAGCCCTAAGCCGCCGCAGGCGCATGGCCAACTCTCCTTCCTACGCCCAGCGCGGCGCGCCGGCCGCGGCCGTGCGCGTCGCCTATGGCGCCATGCCGGCAATGCCGGCGGCGCCCGCGGCGTTGGCCGGCGCCACCATGGGCACCACCTGGTCGGCGCGCATGGCGCTGCCGGCCGGACGCACGGAAGCCGCGGCGCGCCATGCCATCCAGGCGGCACTGGACGAAGTGGTCGCCCAGATGAGCACCTGGGAAGCGGATTCCGACATCACGCGCTACAACCAGGCCGCGGCCGGCTGGCAGGAATTGCCCGCGGAATTCTTCCATGTGCTGAGCCACGCGCTGGCGCTGGCCGGGGACTCCGGCGGCGCGTATGACCCCACGGTAGGACCGCTGGTGAACGCCTGGGGATTCGGACCGCACCAGCGCGCCTTCGAGCCGCCCGCGCCTGCCGCCATCGAGGCGGCGCGCGCGCGCTGCGGCTGGCGCCGCGTGCGGCTCGACACCGAACGCCACGCCGCGCTGCAGCCGGGCGGCGCCTATCTGGATCTTTCCTCCATCGCCAAGGGTTACGGCGTGGACCGCGCCGCGATGGCGCTCGATGCCCTGGGCATCACCCAATACCTGGTCGAAGTGGGCGGCGAATTGCGCGCGCGCGGCAAACGGCCCGACGGCCAGCCCTGGCGCGTCGCGATCGAAGTGCCGGACGCGAGCGACGACCATGCGCTGGCCCTGCCGCTATCCGACCGCAGCATCGCCACCTCGGGCGATTACCGCCGCCACGCGGGCAACGGCGACGAGCGCTACGCCCACACCATCGATCCGCGCACCGGACTGCCGGTGCGCAACAATCTGGCCTCGGTCACCGTGCTGCATTCCGGATGCATGCAGGCCGACGCGCTCGCCACCGCCCTGACCGTGCTGGGCGAAGACGAGGGCCTGGCCTATGCGCGCCGCCACGATCTGGCGGCCTTGTTCATCCTGCGCGAGCGCGACGCGTGGCGCGTCGTCGCCACGCCCGCATTCCAGGCGCTTGCCGCCATAGCCTGACGACATGCCAGCAACCCGGTTGATCGCGGCAGCATGCGTGGTGGGCGCCTGGCTGCTTCTGTGCGTCTGGGCCCGCCGCCGCGCCAAGCGCCATCAGGCGCAGCAGGAGCAGGCCTTGCAAGCCCTGCAGGCGCCCGTCCCTGAAGACACGTTGCTGGTCGCCTATGCCACGCAGACCGGCTATGCCGAATCGCTGGCGGCGCAGACCGCCGAATCCCTGCGCGCGGGCGGCCTCGCCGTGCGCGTGGCCTCGCTGGAACAGCTGGATGCCAAGCGTCTTGCGGCGTATCGCCGCATGCTGTTCGTGGTCAGCACCTATGGCGAAGGCGATCCGCCCGACGCCGCCGCGGCCTTCGCCGAACAGATGCAGCAGACGGTCCCGGCGCTGGCCGGCGCGCATTACGCGGTGCTGGCGCTGGGCGACAGCGAATACGCCCAGTTCTGCGGCTTCGGCCATCGCCTGGACGACTGGCTGCACGCGCAGGGCGCGACGCCGCTGTTCGACCTGGTGGAAGTCGACAACGGCGACCCCGCCGCCCTGCGCCATTGGCAACACCACCTGGGCCTGCTGGCCGGACGCAGCGACCTGCCCGACTGGCAGGCGCCGGTGTACGAATCCTGGCGCCTGGCCGCGCGCGAGCAGCTCAATCCACATAGCCAGGGCGGCCCCTGCTACCTGCTGACGCTGACGCCGCCAGCCGATGGCGTGCGCGGCTGGCAGGCCGGCGACATCGCCGAGATCGGCCCGCGGCGCGAAGCCGGCGGCCCCTTGCTCGCGCATCGCGAATACTCGATCGCATCGCTGCCGGAAGACGGTTCGATCCAGTTGCTGGTGCGCCAGATGCGCGGCGCCGATGGCGCGCTGGGCCTGGGCAGCGGCTGGCTCACCCACATCGCCCAGCCCGGCGACGCGATCGACCTGCGCGTGCGCGTCAACCGCAATTTCCACGCCCCTGCCGACGACCGTCCGCTGCTGCTGGTGGGCAACGGCACCGGCCTGGCCGGCCTGCGCGCGCTGATCAAGGCGCGCCGCGCCGCGGGCCGCCGTCGCAACTGGCTGGTGTTCGGCGAACGCAATGCGGCGCATGACTGGTTCTGCCGGGAAGAGATCGACGCCTGGCGCGCCGACGGCACGCTGGAACGCGTGGACGCGGTGTTCTCGCGCGATCAGGCCGACCGCCGCTACGTGCAGCACCATCTGCGCGATGAGGCCCAGGCCGTGCGCGCCTGGGCCGATGCCGGCGCCGCGATCTACGTCTGCGGCAGCCTGCAAGGCATGGCCGGCGGCGTGGACGCCGCCCTGCAGGACATACTGGGCGCCGCGCGCCTGCAGGCCATGCAGCGCGACGGCCGCTACCGCCGCGACGTGTACTGAGCTGCGTTTACTGCAGCTTGATATCGGCCTTCTCGATCACTGTCTTCCAGCGGTCGCGCTCGGCGCGGATCTGCTGGCCGAACTCGGCCGGAGTATTGCCCAGCGGGAACGCGCCCGTCTCTTCCATCTTGGCCGCGGTCGCCGGATCGCGCACGGCGCGGGCGAAGGCGTCGGCCAGCTTGTCGCGCACGTCGTCAGGCATGCCGGCAGGTCCCACCACGCCGTACCAGGCCGTCACGTCGTAATCCTTGTAGCCCTGCTCCGCGAACGTCGGCACGTCCGGCAGACGCGGGTTGCGCTGGGCGCCGGTGATGGCCAGGGCGCGCAGGTGATTGCTCTTCAGATAGGGCAGCGACGACGGGAAATTGTCGAAGATCACCGGCACCACGCCGCCCACCGTATCGGTCAGCGCGGGCGCCGAACCGCGATAGGAAATGCTGTTCATCTTGCCGCCGATGATCTGCAGGAACCAGATCATGCCCAGGTCGTTCACGCCGCCCGCGCCGGCATTGGCATAGCCGTCCTTGTTGGGATTGGCGCGCACGTGCTCGACGAACTCGGCCAGCGTCTTGGCTGGAAACTGCGGATTCACGCTGAGGATGTTGGGGCTGGTGACCAGGTTGCTGACGGGCGTGAAATCCTTCACCGGATCGTAAGCCAGCTTGGGGAACAGGTGCGGCGCGGTGCCGTGCGTGCTGACGGTGGCCAGGCCCACGGTGTAGCCGTCCGGCTTGGCCCGTGCGGTGGCGGTCATGCCTATGGTGCCGGACGCGCCCGTGCGGTTCTCCACGACGATCTGCTGGCCCAGGATCTCGCCCGCCTTGGCGGCCGCAAGCCGGCCCACGATATCGGTCGGGCCGCCCGCCGGGAACGGCACGATCAGCGTGATGGGATGGTCGGGAAAAGCCGCGTGGGCGGCGGGCAGCATGGCGGCCAGCGCCAGGGCTACGCAAGTCTTGCGCATCATGGGTATGTCTCCTGTACGGATGGTTGGAATTCTTATGTGGCCGCGCCGGCGGCGGCTTGCGCCATTGCTTCACGGCGCAGGATCTTGCCGGGGCGGGCCATCCCGGGGCGGGCCATGCCGGCTTCGGCCGGGAAGACCTGCTGGCCGTTGACCAGCACGTGCTCCACGCCCGCGGAAGCCAGCGTCGGCGCCTCCCAGGTGGCGCGGTCCTCGACCGTGTCGGCGTCGAACACAACGATGTCGGCCCAGGCGCCCTCGCTCAGCTGGCCGCGCCCGGCCAGGCCGAACACGCGGGCCGGCAGGGAAGTCATCTTGGCGACCGCGGTCTCCAGCGTCATCAGCTCGGCCTCGCGCACGTAGCGGCCCAGCACGCGCGTAAAGCTGCCCCACAGCCGGGGATGCGGATGCGCGTCGTTGGGCAGGCCGTCCGAGCCCACCATGCAGCATTCGTGCTGGAAGATGCGCTGGACCTCGGCCTCGTCCATGGCGAAGTAGATCGCGCCCGCGGGACACAGCCGCTGCGCCGCGGTGGTCTTGTCGCAGCCCCAGCGCGCCGCAATGTCGCTGAGAAACTGGCCGCCGCATTCGGGATGGGGCGTGGACCAGGTGATGCGTATGTCCTCGATGGTCTCGGCGCGCTCTGGAATCAGGATGGTGGAGCTGCCGGGGTACGGGTAGATGTCCAGCGCCACCTCGACGCCCTCGCCACGCGCGCGGTCGATGTTGGCCAGCGTGGCGCGGCTCTTGCCCCAGTTCTGCGGCATCATGCATTTGTGGTGCGACAGCACGGTGGCGCAACCCGTGTTACGACCAACCGAGAGCACCTCGTCGACGGCCGCCTCGACCTCGTCGCCTTCGTTGCGGATATGGCTGGTATGCATGGCGCCGCGCGCCGCCGCCACCCGCGCAAGCCCCTCCAGTTCAGCGGGACGCGCCGCGCCGCCAGGCTGGTAGGCCAGGCCCGTGCTGAAGCCCACCGCGCCCGCGGCCAGGGCTTCGTCCAGCATGCGCTGCATGCTGTCCTGTTCTTCGGCCGTAGGCTGGGCCGCCGGGTCGCGCATGGCGGCCAGTCGCAGGTTGGCGTGCCCCACCAGGGCCGCCACATTGATCATGGGTTGCTGCGCGCGCAACTCGCCGAAATAGGCCTGCATGTCGGCGAACAGCGGCGTCTCCCCCAACAGGGCCAGCGCCGCGGCCGTATTGCCCGGCAAGGGCGCCGGGGCGCCGCTCACGCCGCAATTGCCCACCACCACCGAGGTGATGCCCTGGGTGGTCTTCCATTCCAGGCCGGGCCGCTCCACGAACATCAGGTCGTCGTGGCCATGCACATCGATGAAGCCGGGGGCCACGATCTTGCCGCGCGCGTCCACCCGGCGCGTGGCAGTCCTGCCCGACAGGTCGCCGATGGCGGCGATGCGCTCGCCCGCCACGCCCACGTCGGCGCGCCGACGTGGGCCGCCCAGGCCGTCGATGACCCAGCCGCCTTCAATGATCAGATCCAGAGGTTCCTGCCGCATGGTGCTCCCGCCTTGAGGGTGTCGCCGGCGGATACGCCAGGCCAGCGGACGCCGAAAGGGTCTAGTATCGTCGGCCGGATCAATCTGGGAAAATTGTTTTTATTGATCCATCTATCGCTATTTGAAATGAATCGTCTGCCCAAGCACGTCACCCTGAAGCACCTGACCGCCTTCGTCGCGGTGGCCCAGGAATCCAGCTTCACGCACGCGGCCAAGCGCCTCTTCCAGACGCAGTCGTCGGTGACCAGCCTGGTGCGGCAGCTGGAAGACGCGCTCGCCACGCAACTGTTCGCGCGCACCAGCCGGCGCGTGCTGCTGACGGCGGCCGGCGAGGAATTCCTGCCGCGCGTCATGCGGCTGCTGGCGGATTTCGATGGGGTGATAGACGACGTGCAGCGCTATGGCGCGCTGGAGCGCGGTCGGGTCGGGGTGGCGGCAGCGCCGTCTGCCATCACGCAGATCATCGCGCCCGCCGCCGCGGCGTTTTCCGCCCGCTACCCGGCGGTGCGCCTGTATCTCAGCGATGACAACTCCGGCCGCATCCAGCGCAAGGTCGCCGCGCGCGAGGTCGACTTCGGCCTGACCAGCCGCTGGGCCGACGCGCCCGGCCTGCAGTTCGACGCCCTGCTGGAAGATCGTTTCGGCGTGTTGTACCGGGAAGACGACGCCAGCCTGCGCCCCGCGCGCGACGGCACGATGCGCTGGTCGGACCTGGCCGGCCGCAAACTGGTGGGGGTGGTGGACGAGACCGGCATCATGGCGCTGTTGCGCGCCCGCGCCGACCTGCCGATAGAAGCCGGCGCGCCATTCTACGAAGCGTCCAGCACCACCTCGCAGGCGGCGCTGGTCCAGGCCGGCCTGGGCGTGGCGCTACTGCCTGCGCTGGCCGCGCAGCGGGTAATGGAGCCGGGACTGGCCTACGCATTGCTGGCGCGGCCCACTGTCGTGCGCACGGTCTGCATCATCCGGCACAAGGAATACCCCTTGAGCCCCGCCGCGCAGGCGCTGATTCGCGCCATCCACGACTACCTGCGCAGCGCGCCGCTGCCGGCCGGCTGCAAGCGCATGCCGGCCAAGGGTTTGAAAGCCTGAAAGACAGGCTCGGCGCGATCAGGCTCCGCGCAGCTTCTCATCCAGCGCCGCCAGCCCCGCCGCGAACACGTTGCGGCCCACGGCGTTGGCCACGTCGCTCAGCTCCGCGCCCTCGACGCGGAAATCCGCCCACCACTCCACCAGCGTGTGGCCGCCCTCGGTGACGGCATGCAGGGACACGCCGGCGATGTAATCGCGCATGGGCAGGTCGGTCTCGATGATGGAATAGCGCAGCGCCGTGCCCGGATCGTCCAGCATCAGCAACTGCTCGCGGACGAAACCGGAAGGCTTGAGCGACAGGTGCCGCACGCTGCCTACGGCGTCATGGCGGCCGCCCTCTTCCAGGCGGCTTTCGGCGATGCCGGGATGCCAGGCGGCCAGGCCGTTGAAGTCGCGGAAACTCGCCCAGACTTTCTGAAGCGGCGCGTGGATGATGGCGCTGACGTGTACGGTATGCGGCATGCGGACTCCTGCGGGCGCGCGGCCCAGGGATGGAGAAAACGTCGGAAGCGACGGAATCAGAACGTCAGGCTCTTGAATTCGCGCGTTGCCGCGGTCAGTGCCTGTTCAGTGGGCAGCCGCTCCATCGAGCTGGCGCCATAGAAGCCATGGCAATGCTTGCACGCGCGCAGCACGTAGGCCGCGTCTTCGGGCGTGGCGATGGGACCGCCGTGGCACAGCACGATGATATCCGGGCGCACCGCCAGCGCGGCAGCGGCGATGCGGTCGATGGCCGCCACGCAACCGTCCAGCGTCTGCGCGGTCTCGGCGCCAATCGAGCCGCCGGTCGTCAGGCCCATATGGGCCACGATGATGTCGGCGCCGGCCTTCGTCATGGCGACGGCGTCGTCCTCGTTGAACACGTAGGGCGTGGTCAGCATGCCCTTCTTGTGGGCCAGGCGGATCATGTCCACTTCCAGCGCGTAGCCCATGCCGGTCTCTTCCAGGTTGGCGCGGAAGGTGCCGTCGATGAGGCCCACGGTGGGAAAGTTCTGCACGCCGGCAAAGCCCTGGCGCTTGAGGTCGTCCAGGAACACGTCGAAATCGCAGAACGGATCGGTGCCATTGACGCCGGCCAGCACCGGCGTCTTCTTCACCACCGGCAGGACTTCGCGCCCCATGTCCACCACGATCTCGTTGGCGTTGCCATAAGCCAGAAGCCCCGCCAGCGACCCGCGCCCCGCCATGCGGTAGCGGCCCGAGTTATAGATCACGATCAGGTCGATGCCGCCCGCTTCCTCGCACTTGGCCGACAAGCCGGTGCCCGCGCCGCCGCCGACGATGGGCGTGCGCGAGCGCACCATGGCGCGATACTTGTCCAGGAGTTCGTTGCGGTCAAAGCGCGGCATGGCGGCGGTCCTCAGTGTGTAGCGATTTCAAGAAATTGGTCGACCGCGGTCTGGGCGAAGAGCGGGTCGTTGATATGGCACGGCACGCGCACCAGGCGGCGGTCGGCGGTCTGCACCAGATTCGCCTCCAGCGCCGCGTACAGCGCGGCGTCGGCTTCCGGATCCCAGAACGCCTGTCCCGGCGCGTCCAGCGCAGAGACGCCGCCCTCCGGGATCAGGAAGCGCACCGGACCCTGGCATTGATTCAGCCTGGCGGCGATCCACTCGCCCTGGCGGGTGTTTTCTTCCACGGTGGTGCGCATCAGCGTCACCTGCGGATTGTGCGGATAGAACTTGCGGCCGCGGTAGCGTTCCGGAACGGTGTCCATGGCGCCGAAATTCACCATGTCCAGCGCGCCGCAGGAGCCCACGTAAGGCAGTCCGGTGCGGGCCACTGCGCCGAAGCGGTCCTCGGTGCAGGCCAGCACGCCGCCAAACAGGAAGTCGCAGACTTCGGTGGTGGTCAGGTCCAGCACGCCGCCCAGCAGATGGCTGTCCAGCAGCTTTTCCATCGACTGCCCGCCCGTGCCGGTGGCATGGAACACCAGGCAGTCGTAGCGGGACTCCAGCAGCGGCGTCACCTGCTGCACGCAGGCGGTGGTGACGCCGAACATGGTGATGCCCACGGCGGGCCGGCCGTCATCGGCCGTGGCGCTCGCCGCCTGTTTGAAGGCGCCGCCGATCGCGCCGGCGGCATTGGCCAGCACCCGGCGGGAAATGCGGTTCAGGCCCGCGACGTCGGTCACGGAATACATCATGGCAATGTCCGAGGGCCCGACATAGGGCGCGACATTGCCCGAGGCCATCGTCGACACCATCAGCTTGGGCGTGCCGATCGGCAGCGCGCGCATGGCGGGCGTGATCAGCGCGGTGCCGCCCGAGCCGCCCAGGCCCAGCAGCGCGCCTATCCCGGCGTTGCCGGCCGCGTAGCGTTCGAACGCCAGCGCCATGGCCGCGATGGCCGTGCCACGGTCGCCGGTGAAGACCGCGCCGGCGCCGCCCGGATGGCTGGCGGCCACCTCGCTGGCCTGCACCTGTGCCGCGCTGGCGGCGCCGGAAGTGGACACGTCCACCGACACCGGATCCAGTCCGTCCCGGCGCAGCAGGTCCATCACGTACTCAGCCTCTTGGCCCTTGGTGTCATAGGTGGCGGCCACGTAGACCCGCCGATTCGTATGCGTCATGACTCCTCCGCGGGCGGCTACACTCGGTGCGCGCCTCGATATGTGAGGCCGCGAGGCCTGTAGAATCTAGAAATGAGACGAAAGAATCATACTGAGACACCTGTCTCACGTCAAACTCCCGCCCCCTCCGCGGCCGGCACGGCGCGCCTGATCGCGCCGGCCAGTCCGCAAGCCGCCGCCAGCGGCGAACCGCCGCACGGGCCGCGCGCGCGCATGCGCAAGATCCTGCTGGATGCGGCGCAGCGGCTGATGGCCCAGGGCATCACGCCGTCGGTGGCCGAACTGGCCGAACACGCGCAGGTATCGCGCGCCACCGCCTATCGCTACTTTCCCAGCCAGAGCGCGCTGATCGCAGCCGTGGTGGACGAGAGCCTCGGGCCCATCCTGGCCTGGGACTCTGCCGCGCCCGACGCCGCCGACCGCATCGACGAACTGCTGCGCTTCGCCTACCCCCGGCTGGCAGCGCACGAAGCGCCGCTGCGCGCCGCCATCATGGTGTCGCTGCAGCAGCACGCCGAAGCCAGCGCCGGACGCGCCGCAACCGAACCCCGGCTGGTGCGCGGCCATCGCGTCGACATCCTCAGGCGCGCCATCGCGCCGCTGGCGCCCGAGCTGACCCCGGCCCAGCTGGACCGCGTGGCCCAGGCCTTGTCGCTGGTCTATGGGACGGAGGTGTTCCTGGTGTTGAAGGACATCTGGAAACTGGAGCTGGCCGAACTCACGGACGTAGCGCGCTGGACCGCCCGCGCCATCATCGCGCAGGCGCGCGCAGAGGCGAAGGCCGCCAAGGCCTGAACGGCTTCAATCGCGCCGGTTCATCCCGGCGGAGATGGCCCGCGCCGTGCGGCACAGCGGCTCCAGGCACTGCTCCACCATCTGCTCGGCCGTGCGTACGCCCTGGATCCACACGATGTTGACGCAGCCGTAGAGCCGCCCCGGCGCGGCCAGGATAGGCAGGGCGATGGCCTCCAGCCTGTCGTTCTGATCCTTGCGGGTCTTGTCGTAGTCGCCGCCAAAGCGCTGCTCGCGCAGGCCGTAGCCTTGGCGGCGTGTCTGCTCCAGCATTTTCTCCACGGCGGCGCAATCGTGGGCCAGCGCGTCGCCCTCGCGGCGGCTGCGGCGCAGCGCGGCCAGGATCGAATCGCGCTCTTTGTCGGCGCAGAACGCCAGATACGCGCGCCCCACCGCGGAGCGCAGCATGTTGATCTGGAAGCCGATGTTGTCGCGGCGGATGGTGAAGTACGACTGGCTGCGGTTGGTTTCGCGCACGATCATGGCGGTGCCGCGGCGCACCGTCAGGTCCGACGGCCACAGTACCTGCGCCTGCAGCCGGTCCAGCTCCGGCGCCGCGCACTGGCCCAGCAGATCCAGCACGCGCGCGCGCCGGCTGGGCTCGTTGAGCGAGCTGGCGGGGCAAAAATAGTCGTCCGCGATCCGCCGCCAGATCAGTCCGCGCAGTTGCAGCGTCGCCAGGATGCGCAGCAGCGTGGCCTTGGCGTAGCCGGTGCGCACATGCAGCTCCTGCAGGCTTGCGCCCTGCGTGGCGCGCACCTCGTCCAGCACGATCAGGCCGCGCTCCAGCGCGTCTATGGTCTTTACCTTCGGCGTCCAACGGCTCATTGCGCCCCCTCTTTCAGCACAACCGGAAATTTCACTCAGTGAAACTCTAGCAAAACCTGCTTGAGCCGCCCAGCCCCCGCGAAATATCGTGGCGTCTAACGCAAGCCGCGGTGGCTGGCGGAACGGGAAGAGAGGCGGGAATGAGCGGACAGGCTGTACGCAATGTGCTCTGGATCATGTGCGACCAATTGCGCTGGGACTACCTGTCCTGCTATGGGCACCCGCGCCTGCGCACCCCCAATATCGATCGTCTGGCCGCCGAAGGCATGCGTTTCGACAATGCCTTCGTGCAGGGCCCGGTCTGCGGGCCGTCGCGCATGTCCTATTACACCGGCCGCTATGTCACCAGCCACGGTGCGGTGTGGAACTTCGTCCCCATGCCTGTCAGCGAAATGACGCTGGGCGACTACCTGCGCCCCCTGGGCGTGCGCGTGGCGGTGGCGGGCAAGACCCACGTGGAGGCCGACAGGTCCGGCATGCGGCGCCTGGGCATAGATCCGGCAAGCGCCAGCGGCCTGCTGGCCGCGCAAGGCGGCTTCGAGCCCTACGACCGCGACGACGGCATCTGGCCACCGGGCTTCAACGACGAATCGCACCACTACACGCAATACCTGCGCAAGCAAGGCTACGACGGCGCCAATCCCTGGCACGACCACGCCAACTCGGCGCTGGGCGCCAACGGCGAGATCCTGTCCGGCTGGAACATGCGCTATGCCGGCCTGCCGGCGCGCGTCGCGCAAGCCGACTCCGAAACGCCCTACATGACGCGGCGCGCGATCGAATTCATGGAGCAAAGCGGCGAGCAGCCCTGGGTGCTGCATCTGTCCTACATCAAGCCGCACTGGCCCTATGTCGCACCCGCGCCGTACCACGCCATGTACTCGGCCGACGACATGCAACCCGCCAAACGCGCGGCGCGCGAACTCGAAAACGCGCATCCCGTGCTGCAGGGCTTTCGCCAGGCCGAGGTCAGCAGGAACTTTTCCTGCGACCAGGTGCGCGAGACCGTGATACCCACCTACATGGGCCTCATCAAGCAGGTCGACGACCAATTGGGCGTGCTGTTCGACTACCTGCGGCGCAGCGGCCGCGACCAGGACACCATGGTCATCTTCTGCAGCGACCATGGCGACTACCTGGGCGACCACTACCTGGGCGAGAAGGAATTGTTTCACGATTGCGTGGCCAAGGTGCCGCTGATCGTGCGCCTGCCCGGCGACGGCGCGCGCCGCGGCGCGGTGGAATCGCGGCTGGTGGAAGCGATCGACCTGGTGCCCACCATCCTGGACGCGCTGGGCGCCGAGATCCCCGACCACATCCTCGAAGGCCGTTCCCTGCTGCCGCTGCTGCGCGGCGAGGAACCCTCCGACTGGCGCCGCGCCGTGTTCTCGGAAAACAACTACGCGTTCCGCGACTTCGTGCGCGAACCGCTGGGCCGTCCCGCCGACGGCTGCCACACCATCATGGTGCGCGACCACGATTGGAAGTACGTCCATTTCGAAGGCCTGCGTCCGCAGCTGTTCGATTTGCGCGCCGACCCGGACGAGTACGACGACCTGGGCGCGGATCCCGCGCACGCGTCCGTGCGGGAACGCTACCAGGCCATGCTGTTCGACTGGCTGCGCAACCGCAGGATCCACCCCACCGTCAGCCACGCCGCCATGACGGGATGGACACGCAAGGAGGACTCGGTCGGCATCCATATCGGCAGGTGGTAGCGCAGCGCGCCCGGACCAGGGCGCCTGAAAAAATAAACTCAGGAGACAGCATGAAATCGCAATTACTTGCGCTGGCAGCCTGTATGGCCGCCGGCACGGCGTCGCACGTCCAGGCGCAGGAGGAGTGGCCCACGCGCGCCATCCGCATCGTGGTCGCCTTTCCCGCGGGATCGCCGGGCGACACCGCCGCGCGCATCGTGGCCGACGCCGTGGGGCAGTCGCTCAAGCAGCCGGTCATCGTCGAGAACCGCCCCGGCGCGGGCGGCAACATCGGCGCCGAAGCGGTGGTCCGTGCGCCCGCCGACGGCTACACCTTCCTCGAAGCGCCCGACACCGTCGTCACCATCAACCCCGCCATCTATCGCAAGCTGAATTTCAAGGCCGACGACCTGACGCCGGTGGTCGCGCTGGCGAACTTCAACCAGATGCTGGTGTGCTCGGCCGCCTCGGGCCTGCGCACGCTGGCGCAGCTGGACGCGCAAGCCAAGAAGACGCCCGGCGCCCTCAGCTATGCCTCCGGCGGCCAGGGCGTGCCTGGCCATCTGGCGATGGAGCTCTATCTGTCGGGCGCCGGCCTGGACATCCTGCATGTCCCCTACAAGGGGCCGTCGCCCGCCACGCAGGACGTGCTGGCCGGCCAGGTGCCCTGCGGTTATCTGGCCTCGCCGGTGGTCGCGCCCTACGTTGCGGCCGGCAAGCTCTACGGGCTGGCGGTGTCGGGCAGCGCGCGCTCGGTCCAGGCGCCGGACGTGCCGACCATGCAGCAGGCCGGCGTGGCCGGCTACGACGCCACCTTCCGCGAAATGCTGTTCGCGCCCAAAGGCACGCCGGCCGCCATCGTGCAACGCATGAATACGGAGGTGGCGCGCGCCCTGGCGCTTCCGGAGGTGAAGCAGAAGCTGCAAGGCAACGACCTCGATCCGCAGCCCGAATCGCCCGACGCCACTGCGCTGCGCTTGCGCGAGGACGCCGCCAAATGGACCGGCGTCATCCGCAAGATCAATCTCAAGGTGGACTGAGACGCCCGCCCCTTTCCCCCGTCCGCGCCCTTTCCGCCGCGCGGGCAGCAGTACCCGACACAGGAGGCACCATGAACACCGCAACACCGACCACCGTCTTCGGCTCGCTCAAGGATTACCGCAAGGGCTCGATCGAGATCACGCAAGGCTCGCCGCGCCATTACGTCTTTTCCAACATTTTCGAGGTGGCCGCGAACTCGGCGCCCTACGAAAAGGTCGTCGTCGGCAAGAACCTGGAATACGTCATCGAAACGCTGCGCGCCGAAGGCGTATCGCCTTGGTACGCCTGCAGCCACGACGAGTTCGCGATCCTGATGGACGGCCAGGCCCAGGTCGAGTTCCTGGCGCTGGACCAGCCGCCCCCCGCCACTGACGGCACGGTGCTGGCGGGGACGGCCCCCGCCGGCAAGCCCATGGGCCGCGTGCTGCTGGGCCGCGGACACCAATGCCTATTGCCCGCCGGCTGCGCCTACCGCTTCACCGCACCGTATCCGGGCGTGCTGCTGATCCAGACCCGCGCCGGCGAATTGTCCGTCGAAAAGTGGGCGGACATCTGCCTGCAGTAAGCCGCCCCCCTTTTTCCTTTTCTGGAGTACCGATATGGCCATGCTGGACACCCCCGCTCCCGCCTCTTCCTTCGCCGCCGGCAAAGTCGCGGCTGGGCCCGCCGACGCCGTCACCGGCTACAAGCGCTTCGATCTCGGCGCGTTCACCTTCACCCGTGACGAATACTTCGTCAAGGTGCACTGGCCTTCCAAGGGCCAGACGCGCACCCACGCCATCGCGGCCGACGCTTTCCTGCGCGCGCTGATGCGCGACGTGGCCTGGGGCTTCTTCTACGGCTGGGTCAACTTCGACCACGTGTTCGGCACGCGCAACCACTACGGCAAGGTGGACGTCTACGCCGGCTCGTTCAACGGCGTCATGAAGGCCGCGGGCGTGGACTACACGGAAACCTTCGACACGCCGCTCATCATGGCCACCTTCAAGGCCATGCTGCACGACTGGACCAACGAAGGCTTCGATCCGTTCGCCGCGCCCGAGGAAACCGGCTCCGCCTTCGGCCGCAAGCACGGCGACAACATCGCCGCCATCGAGCGTTCGCGCATCGCCACGCGCCGCATGCCCGGCCTGCCGGAAGACTCGCCGCTGCGCGACGACCTGCCGGTCAACCGCGCCTTCGCCGACGTGACCCAGGATGAGCCGCAGATCCAGGCCGAACCGGGCTACGAAGGCGCGCTGCACGCGTTCAGCCTGTTCAAGTACCTGTCGCGCTCGGACGTGACCTGGAACCCCTCTGTCACCTCCGTCTGCGGCGCCAGCCTGTTCTGCCCCACCACCGAGGAGTTCATCCTGCCGGTGTTCCATGGCAATGACCGCGTCGAATGGTTCCTGCAACTGTCCGACGAAATCGTCTGGGACATCGGCGACAAGGACACCGGCGCGCCGCGCGCCCGCGTCACCATGCGCGCAGGAGACATCTGCGCCATGCCCGCCGACATCCGCCATCAGGGTTATTCGACCAAGCGCTCGATGCTGCTGGTCTGGGAGAACGCCACCCCCGATCTGCCCCAGCGCTACGAAAGCGGCGAACTCGCGCCCTACCCCGTCGAGTTCTGAATCCGCCTCCTTCCACCCATCACGTATCCAGAGCCATGCAGAACAAACTCTTTATCGACGGCCGTTTCGTGGACGCAGCCGCCGGCGGCACGATAGACGTGCTCAACCCGCACGACGGAACCCTCATCACTGCCATCGCCGCGGCCGAAGCCGAAGACGTGGACCGCGCGGTCGCGGCCGCGCAACGTGCCTTTCCCGCCTGGTCGCGCATGGCGGCGGCCGAACGCGGGCGCCTGCTGCTCAAGCTGGCCGACCTGATCGAAGCCAACGCGGAAGAACTGGCGCAGCTGGAAACGCTGGACACCGGCCATCCGATACGCGACACGCGCGGCCTGGACGTGCCGCGCACCGCCGGCTGCTTCCGTTACTTCGGCGGCATGGCCGACAAACTGCAAGGCAGCGTCATTCCGGTGGAAGCGGGCTTCCTCAACTACGTGCAGCGCGCGCCCATCGGCGTGGTCGGCCAGATCGTGCCGTGGAACTTCCCGCTGATGTTCACCAGCTGGAAGCTGGGGCCGGCGCTGGCGGCCGGCAACACGGTGGTGCTAAAGCCTTCCGAACTCACCCCCCTGTCGACCCTGCGTATCGCCGAACTGATGGCCCAGGCGGGCTTTCCCGAAGGCGTGGTCAACATGGTCCCCGGCTACGGCCACACCGCAGGCCAACGCCTGGCCGAGCATCCCGGCGTGGGCAAGATCGCCTTCACGGGGTCGACTGCCACCGGCCGCCGCATCGTGCAGGCGTCCCAGGGCAACCTCAAGCGGGTACAGCTGGAACTCGGCGGCAAGGGCGCCAATATCGTGTTCGACGACGCCAACCTCGACGCCGCCATCAACGGCGCGGCCTGGGCCATCTTCCACAACCAGGGCCAGGCCTGCATCGCAGGTTCGCGCCTGATGCTGCACGACAAGATCGCCGATGCCTTTCTGGAGCGCTTCACGGCGCTGGCGAATTCCATCCGCCTGGGCGACCCGCGTTCGCCCGATACCGAAATGGGTCCGCTGACCTCGGCGCAGCATCGCGACAAAGTCCTGTCCTACGTGGGCATTGCCGCCGAACAGGGCGCGCGCCTGCTGGCCGGCGGCCAGGCGCCCGGCGGCGAACTGGCCCGCGGCTACTACGTCGCGCCCACCATCGTCGAAGCCCGGCCCCAGGACCGCGTCGCGCAGGAAGAAGTCTTCGGCCCTTTCGTCACCGTGCTGCGCTTTGGCAGCGACGAGGAAGCGCTGGCCATCGCCAACGCCACCGATTACGGCCTGGGCAGCGGCCTGTGGACGCGCGACCTGGCCCGCGCCCACAAAATGGCAGGCGCCATCCACGCCGGCATGTGCTGGATCAACTGCTACAAGCGGGTCAATCCCGGCAGTCCGTTCGGCGGCGTGGGCCAGTCCGGCTACGGACGCGAAATGGGCTTCGAGGCCATGCATGACTACACTGAGGCAAGGTCCGTGTGGGTCAATGTGGACGCCGCCGTGCCGCCGCATTTCAAGCGCTGAGGAGCCGCCATGAACCCTGCCATGCCGAACGCCGAAACCGCCCTGACCGACACGGTCGCCGCCGCCTTTGCCCAGACGCCGGATCCCAGGCTGCGTCAGCTGATGCAGTCCCTGGTGCGGCATCTGCACGCCTTCGTTGCCGACGTCGAGCCCACCGAGGCCGAATGGATGGCCGCGATCCGGTTCCTGACCGAGACCGGCCAGATCTGTGACGGCGCGGTGCGGCAGGAATTCATCCTGCTGTCCGACACGCTGGGCGTGTCGATGCTGGTGGACGCCATCAATCACCGCAAGCCGGGCCAGGCCACCGAGAGCACGGTGTTCGGCCCCTTCTACATGGCCGGCATGCCCGAGCGCGCGGCGGGCGAGGACATGGCGCAGACGCCAGGCGAGCCCGCGCTGGTGCATGGTCATGTGCGCGACACCGAAGGCCGGCCGCTGGCCGGCGCCGTGCTCGACGTGTGGCAGACGGCCGCCAACGGCATGTATTCGGGCCAGGACCTGGACCAGCCGCAGGGCAATCTGCGCGGCCGCTACCGCAGCGGCGAAGACGGCAGTTTCGCGATCCGCACCATCCTGCCGGTGTCCTATCCGATCCCGGGCGACGGTCCCGTCGGCCGCATGATGGCGGCGACCGGCCGGCACATCTTCCGGCCGGCGCATCTGCACTTCATGATCGATGCGCCTGGGCACCAGCGGCTGGTAACCCATCTGTTCAACGCCGGCGATCCGTATCTCGCGTCGGACGCGGTGTTCGGCGTGAAGCCCTCGCTGGTGCTGCAATACCGCCCGCAAGCTGCGGATTCCGCGCTGGGCAAGCGCTACGGCTTCGGGTCGGACTTCCACGAGGGACGTTATGACTTCGTGCTGCCCCGCGCTTGAGCACGCCGCCGGGGCGGCGCTGTGCCGGGTCGAAGACATTCCGGATGGCGGCTCGCTGACGGCGGAGATGGGCGCGCAGCCGGTGGTCCTGCTGCGGCGGGGCCAGACGGTCTGGGGCTACGTCAACCGCTGCCCCCACTTCTCGGTGACGCTCAACGCGGCCGACGGCGCGGTCCTGACCTACGAAGCCCAGGTATTGATGTGCGCGCATCATTCGGCCCTGTTCCGCTTCGAGGACGGGCTGTGCATCGAAGGCCCCTGCCAGGGCGCGGCGCTCGATCCGCAACCGCTGCGCGTGGACGCGGGACGCGTCTACGCGGCCGATTCGAATCTGAAAATCGATTGAAAGGTTGACGCCGCCGACAACAGTTGTTACACACACAGACGCATTGCACTTGCCCTCAGAATCTCTCCATAAGAGGTGGTTTATGAACAAGCGTATTGTTGTCGTAGGCGGCGGCGTAGGCGGCACCATGCTCGCCAATCAGCTCGCCGGAAAGCTGTACCCCGAAATCAGCCGCGGTGAAGTCTCCATCACGCTGCTGTCGGACACGCCGGATCACTACTACAAACCGGCGTTCATGTACGTGGCCTTCAACCTCTTCTTCCAAGAGGAACTGAAACGGCCGGAACGTTCCCTGCTTCGCCCCGAGATCGAATTCCGCGTCGACAAGGTCACGCGGTTCCACTTCGACCGCCAAGAGGTCGCCACGCAGGGCGGCAAGCGCTACGGCTATGACTATCTGGTCATCGCCACCGGCTGCGTACCCTCGCCCGAACGCATCGAAGGCCTGAAGGAGGCCGGAGACCACTTCTACCAATACGCGCCCGCCAGGCAGTTGGCGGACCGCCTGTCGCGCATCGAGCGCGGGCGGGTATTCATCAGCGTCACCTTCCCCAAGACGCCCAACGTCCCGCACCAGTGCGGCATCGCGCCGATCGAAACCACGCTGATGCTGGACGACTACCTGCGGCGGCGCGGCGTGCGCGACAAGGTGGAGATCATCTACACCTACCCCACCACCTCGCAGCTGCTTCGCAATTGCCTGTTCCTGCAGCGGCCAACCTGCGAAGTGCTACCCGCCATCTTCGAGCAGAAGGGCATACAGTTTCAACGCGGCTTCACCTTGTCGCGGGTCGATCCCGACCGGCGCATCGCCTACTCGGAGGAAGGCGGCGAACAGCCCTTCGACATCCTCATGGCCACGCCGCCGATACGCGCGGTGGATGTCGTGCTGGAGTCCGGCGTGTCGCAAGCCGAAAACAACGAAGGCTGGCTGCCGACCGACCACGAGACGCTGCAGGTCTACGGGCTGCAGAATGTCTACGTCATCGGCGACACCGTCGACCTGCCGGTCAGCAAGGCGGGCGGCTCCTGCCATAACCAGGCGCCGGTCATCGCCAACAACATCGCCGGCGAGATCCGGCTGGGCCAACCGTGCAGCGCCTATGACGGCCGGGTGCAGGCGGTGGCCCAGATGGGGCTGAACGCCGGCATGCCGCTCTGGTACGACTACACCCATGACGTGCTGCCCACGCCGCCCACCAAACTCGGCGGCCTGCTGCGCCACGGGTTCAACCGCGGCCTGTACTGGGCCGTCGCAAGGGGAATGCTATGAACGCGCCGCACGAAGCAAGCGCCACGCAGGTCGCCGACGCGGCCGCTCCGTTCCTGGGCGGCGGGCCGGGCGCACGCGCGCTGGCCGACAGGCTGGGCCTGCTGGCCGAAGCGGGACGGCTGGACAACATCGCCGACCTGCTGTCGCTGGCGTCCGATCTGGTGGATCTGCTGGATCAGTCCATGGTGGAAAAGCTGGCGCTGCTGTCGGAACAGGCCAGCAGCGCCGCCTGGACCGCCGCCAATACGCTGCGCGATGCCCACACGCGCACATTGCAGGAAGCGCGCCCTCCGAGCCTGACCGGCCTCATCGGCCTGATGCGCGATGAGGACACCCGCCGTGGCATGGCCGTGGTGCTGCGGGCGCTGCAGACGCTGGGCAGGCAGATGGCGGCGCAACGCAAGGACTACGCCGACGCAAGCTGAAGACGCATGTAAAAAACCCCCGGAAACTGGACGTCAGTCCAGCTTCCGGGGGTTGTTTTCATGCGCGGCCGGGATCTCGCCGCGCCGGACCCGTTTACTGCAAGGTCCGCGTAAAGACGAACTGCCCGTCCTGCCAGTCCACCGGCACCACGTCGCGCGGGCCGAAGCGGCCTTCCAGGATCAGGCGCGCCACCGGGTTTTCGATCTGCTGCTGGATCGCGCGCTTCAAGGGGCGCGCGCCGAACACCGGATCGAAGCCGGAGCGGGCCAGTTCCGCCAACGCGGGTTCGCTCACTTCGAGGCGCATCTCCTGCTTTTCCAGGCGCTCGCCCAGGCGGCGCAGCTGGATGCGGGCGATCGACTCGATGTGCTGCGCTTCCAGGCCATGGAACACGACCACTTCGTCGATACGGTTCAGGAATTCGGGGCGCAGGGTCTGCTTGAGCTCGTCCCACACCACTTCCTTGACCACTTCGTAAGGCTTGCCGGCCAGGCTCTGGATATGGTGCGAACCCAGGTTGGACGTCATCACGATCACCGTGTTGCGGAAGTCCACCGTGCGGCCCTGGCCGTCGGTCAGGCGGCCGTCGTCCAGCACCTGCAGCAACACGTTGAAGACGTCCGGATGGGCCTTTTCGACTTCATCCAGCAGCACCACGCTGTACGGCTTGCGGCGCACGGCTTCGGTCAGGTAGCCGCCTTCTTCGTAGCCCACGTATCCCGGCGGCGCGCCGATCAGGCGGGCCACCGAGTGCTTCTCCATGAATTCGCTCATGTCGATGCGGATCATGTGCTCTTCGGAATCGAACAGGAACTCGGCCAGCGCACGTGTCAGCTCGGTCTTGCCCACGCCCGTGGGGCCCAGGAACAGGAAGGAGCCGTAGGGGCGCGACGGGTCCGCCAGGCCGGCGCGCGAACGCCGGATGGCGTCGGACACCAGGCGTACGGCCTCGTCCTGGCCCACCACGCGCTTATGCAGGTATTCCTCCATGTGCAGCAGCTTCTCGCGTTCGCCCTGCATCATCTTGGACACCGGAATGCCGGTGGCGCGCGACACGACCTCGGCGATTTCCTCGGCGCCGACGCGGGTGCGCAACAGGCGCGGACGCCCTTCGCCGCCCTCGGCTTCCTCGGCCGCTTCCGCGGCGCCCACTTCGGCCGCCTTCAGGCGCGCTTCCAGGTCCGGCAGCTTGCCGTACTGCAGCTCGGCCAGCTTGTCGAACTGGCCCTTGCGCTGCAGTTCCGCCATTTCGGCGCGCACGCTGTCGATTTCTTCCTTGATGGCCTGCGTGCCCTGCACCGCCGCTTTCTCGGCCTTCCAGATTTCCTCGAAGTCGTTGTACTCGCGTTGCAGCTTTTCGAGTTCGTCCTCGATCACGCCCAGGCGGCGCTTGGAAGCGTCGTCGGATTCCTTCTTGACGGCTTCGCGCTCGATCTTGAGCTGGATGATGCGGCGGTCCAGCTTGTCCATCACTTCCGGCTTGGAATCGATTTCCATGCGGATGCGCGCGCCGGCCTCGTCGATCAGGTCGATGGCCTTGTCAGGCAGGAAGCGGTCGGTGATGTAGCGGTGCGAGAGCTCGGCCGCGGCCACGATGGCCGGGTCGGTGATCTCGACGCCGTGGTGGATTTCATAGCGCTCCTGCAGACCGCGCAGGATGGCGATTGTGGATTCCACGTCGGGCTCGTCGACCAGCACCTTCTGGAAGCGACGCTCCAGCGCCGCGTCCTTCTCGATGTACTTGCGGTATTCGTCCAGCGTGGTCGCGCCGATGCAGTGCAGCTCGCCGCGCGCCAGCGCGGGCTTGAGCATGTTGCCCGCGTCCATCGCGCCTTCGGCCTTGCCCGCGCCCACCATGGTGTGGAGTTCGTCGATGAAGACGATGTTGCTGCCGTCGTCCAGCGACAGCTCTTTCAGCACGGCCTTCAGGCGTTCTTCGAATTCGCCGCGGAACTTCGCGCCGGCCAGCAGCGCGGCCAGATCCAGCGACAGCACACGCTTGCCGCGCAGCGTTTCGGGAACTTCGTCATTGACGATGCGCTGCGCCAGGCCTTCGACGATGGCGGTCTTGCCCACGCCGGGTTCGCCGATCAGCACGGGGTTGTTCTTGGTGCGGCGCTGCAGGATCTGGATGGTGCGGCGGATTTCGTCGTCGCGGCCGATCACCGGGTCGAGCTTGCCTTGGCGGGCGCGCTCGGTCAGGTCCATGGTGTACTTGGACAGGGCTTCGCGGTTGGATTCGCCTTCCGCGCCGGAGACGTTCTCGCCGCCGCGCACGGCGTCGATCGCGGCCTCCAGGGCCTTTTTCTGCAGGCCCGCGTCGCGCAGGATGCGGCCGGCGTCGCCCTTGTCGTCCGCCAACGCCAGCAGGAACAGTTCGCTGGCAATATAGGTGTCGCCACGGCGCGCGGCTTCCTTGTCGGTGCGGGTCAGCACCGCCTGCAGGTCGCGGCCGACCTGGACGTTGTCGTCGCCCTGCACCTGCGGCAGGGACTTCAGGGCGCTGTCGAGGGCCGACTGCACCCGGTTGACGGCCACGCCGGCGCGCGCCAGCAGGCTGCCCGCGCCGCTGTCGGAATCCGACAGCAAGGCGGAGAGCACGTGGATGGGCTCGATGTAGGGATGGTCGTTGCGGGCGGCCAGACTCTGAGCGTCGGCCAGGGCTTGCTGGAACTTGGTAGTCAGTTTGTCGAATCGCATAATGGTCGTTTGGCTTGTTGGGGAGCCTGACCGATACGTGCCGGCTGGCTCGATATCCTGAATATGCGGCCAGATGCGAGAATTTCAACACCCTGCCCGCGCCATGGTTTTTTCGACGTGCAGCAACAACCTGACCTATGAGCATATACGTTTTTGTCTACGGCACCCTACGCGCGGGCGAAATCAATGACCTGGCTCAAGCCGCCGCCCGGCGCGGCTTGCCGGCGGCCCGCCATGTCGGTCCGGCCAGCGTGCCGGGCCGCCTGGTGGACTTCGGCGACTGGCCCGGCCTGATCCCGGTGGACGACGGCCGGCGCGTGCGCGGCGACGTTTTCCAGGTGGAGCCCGCCCTGGTGGCGCTGATGGACGAGATCGAGGAGTACGAATCCGGCAAGCCCTGCTGCTTCGTGCGGCGCGAGGTCGTGGCGCGCCTGGAACCGCCCGCGCAAGCCCCGGAACTGCGCTGCCAGTACTACCCGATAGACCCGGCCCTGCGCGGCGCGGCGGTCGATATAGCCGCCGACGACTGGGTCGCTTACCGCCTTGCGCGCCCCCTATCGGACGCCCCGTAAGACGCCCGTAGTAACAACGGACTACAATACAGCTTGTCTTAAGCTTTATACCCATGCCGGCATCCGTCCGCGCAATGGGCACTATAGAGGTCATCGTATGCAAAAACGGGTCCCCGTTGCCCCTGATGCCGCCCATTGCTCCACATGCATGCTGGGGCATGTGTGCGTGCCCGTGGGCATGGCAGCCGCGGAAGTGGAAAAGCTGGACGAACTGGTCAGGGAACGCGTGCGCCTTGAAAAAGGCAAGCCGCTCTATTCGCTGAATCACCCGCTGGACGCGGTCTACAGCGTGCGCTTCGGCAGCCTCAAGACGCAGCTGGAAGACGCGACCGGCCAGATCCAGGTCACCGGCTTTCATCTGCCCGGCGAAATCGTCGGCATGGACGGCATGCTGGACGGCAAGCACGTCTCGACCGCCGTGGCGCTGGAAGATTCCGAGGTCTGCGTCATCCGCCTGGCCGACATCGACCGGGTCGCGGCCCACCTGCCCTCGCTGCAGCAGCAATTCCGCCGCCTGATGAGCCGCGAAATCAACCGCTCGCACCAGATGCTGGCATCGCTGGGCTCCATGCGCTCCGAGCAGCGCCTGGCCGCGTTCCTGCTGAACTTGTCGCAGCGCTACGCTTCGCTGGGCTATTCCTCCACCGAATTCGTGCTGCGCATGAGCCGCGAGGAAATCGGCAACTACCTCGGCCTGACCCTGGAAACGGTCAGCCGGCTGTTCTCGCGCTTTGCGCGCGACGGCCTCATCAAGATCAACCAGCGCGAGGTCCGCATCCTGGACCTGCCCGCGCTCAAGCAGTTGCTGGGCCAAGAGAGCTGCTGAATTTCCGCCGCGCCATGCGCCGCGCACCCATCCTCCCCTTGCTTATAGCGCGGCCGGACCGCATGCGCGGCCTGGCCGCGCTGTTCGCCCTGGCGGCGCTCGCGCCGCTGGCCGCGCGCGCGCAGACGCCCCTGCCCGACCCTTACGACTACAGCGAAACCGCGCCCGCGCCCAAGCGCGCGGCGCCCTTGCGCTGGCAGTCCGTGGAACTGGGCAAGCCCGGCCACCGCTACAAGATGCCGGTCTACGCCAACCGCGACCTGGCCAAGGACGACCTGCGCAACATCAAGCAGGTCGTGGTCGTGATCCACGGCGTCAAGCGCGACGCCGACCGCTATTACGAATCTGTCGCCGCGCTGCTGGCGCACAACCCCGAGCGGGCCCGCGACACCCTGATCCTGGCGCCGCGCTTCTCGGGCTCCATCGATTCGGGTTTCGGCGGCATGGCGGCCTGGCGCAAGGCCAGCTGGGAAGACGGGGAAGACAGCGTGCAGGCCGCGGGACGCCCCGCGCCCGTCAGCTCGTTCCAGGTGCTGGACGACCTGCTGCGCAGCCTGGACGACCGCAAGCGCCTGGCCTCGCTGGCCGGCATCGTGCTGGCCGGCCACTCGGCCGGCGGGCAGTTGGTACAACGCTACGCGGTGCTGAACAACATCGACGGCCCGCTGCGGCGCGACGGGCTGGCGCTGCGCTACGTCGTCGCCAATCCTTCGTCCTACCTGTACCTGAGCAACGAGCGCCCCCGCGCCGACGGCAAGGGCTATGCGCCCTACGAGCGCGGCATCTGCCCCACCTACAACCAGTACAAGTACGGCCCGGACAAGCTGCCCGCGTACTCGCGCGAGACCGACGAATCCAAGCTCTTTGTGCGCTACGCCGCGCGCGACGTCACCTATCTGCTGGGCGGCGCCGACAACAATCCCGAAGACCGCCTGCTGGACAAGACCTGCGGCGCGGAAGCCCAGGGCGCGACCCGGCTGGCCCGCGGCACAGGCTACGCACAATACGAACACGTGCTGGCCGCCCGCGGCGCCAAACCCGTGACGCTGCACCGGCGCGCCTTCGAAGTGGCCGGCATCGGCCACAACAGCAAAGGCATGTTCGGCTCGGTCTGCGGCACGCAGGCGCTGCTGGGCGACGAGGCCCAGGCGGCGGAAGGCGCCGCGCCTTGCGAAGTCATCAAGCCACGCGGCAAGTGAGCCGGCGCGGCCAGGCCTGACAAAAAGCTGAACAAGAAGCGGTATTGATACGCGTGCATTTCCGCGCGCGCAGGCGCAACATAACGCAATGCATGTTCCATTCGCGGCCCACCCGCGATCGCGTGTCCGGCGTCCCCCGACAAACGCACCCGAAGGATGGATATGACACAAGCGTATCTCGACATCCCCGACGCGAAGCGCCGCATCAAGGCGATCTTCATCGGCTCCATGGGCAATCTGGTGGAGTGGTATGACTTCTACGCCTATACCGCTTTCGCCCTGTACTTCGCCCCCGCGTTTTTCCCGTCCCACGACCCGGTCGTCCAGCAACTGAACGCGGCCACGCTGTTCGCGGCCGGCTTCATCGTGCGTCCGCTCGGCGGCTGGCTGTTCGGCCATCTGGCCGACCGCCATGGGCGGCGCCTGTCGCTGATGGTGTCGGTGGGGATGATGTGCGTGGGCTCGCTGATCATCGCGGTCACGCCCACCTATGCCACCATCGGCCTGGCCGCGCCCGCGCTGCTGGCCCTGGCGCGCGTGATCGAGGGGCTGAGCCTGGGCGGCGAGTATGGCGCCAGCGCCACCTACCTGACCGAGATCGCGGACCCCGAGCATCGCGGCTTCTATTCCAGCTTCCAGTACGTCACGCTGATCGGCGGCCAGCTCTGCGCCATCCTGGTGCTGCTGCTGTTGCAGAACGTGTTCCTGACCCACGAGCAGTTGGTGGAATGGGGCTGGCGCATCCCCTTCGTGATCGGCGCCATGCTGGCCATCATCACGGCCCTGATGCGGCGCGACATGCCCGAGACGGATTCCTACAAGGAGGCGCAGAAAGCACCCAAGCCGCAGACCAGTTCGCTGCGCGGCCTGCTGAAATATCCGCGCGAGGTCGCGATCGTGGTGGGCCTGACCGCGGGCGGCACCGCGGCGTTCTATACCTTCACCACCTACATGCAGACCTTCGTGCGGCAGACCTCGGGCTTCTCCGACATCGTCACCACCTACATCATCGCCGGGTCGCTGATCTTCGCGCTGATCCTGCAGCCGGTGTATGGCGCGCTGTCCGACAAGATCGGGCGCAAGCCGCTGCTGGTGTTCTTCGGCGTGGCAGGCGCGGCGCTCACGGTGCCCATCCTGATGACGCTGTCGCATACGCATTCGCCCTTCATGGCCTTCCTGCTGATCTGCGGCGCCTGGGTGTTCACGGCCGGCTACACCTCCATCAACGCGGTGGTGAAGGCGGAACTCTTCCCCACCAACATCCGCGCCACCGGCGTGGCCGTGCCCTACGCCGTGACGGTGTCGATCTTCGGCGGCACGGCGCCGGCCATTGCCCTGTTCTTCAAACAGCAGGGGCACGAGGAGTGGTTCTACTACTACCTCGCCGGCATCATCTTCCTGTCGCTGCTGGTGTACGCCACCATGCGCGACACCAAGCACCGGTCGGCCATGCACCAGCACGCCTGATTCCTTTCGCGCCAACTTTGTTGCTTGACAGTCCCGCGGCTTCGGCTTAATACTTAACCCTATGGTTAAGTTTAAAGACGACACACTGGACAGCATCTTTTCGGCCCTGGCAGACGGCACGCGGCGCCGGGTGCTGGCCGACCTGGAACAAGGCGCGGCCTCGGTCAGCGAGCTGGCCCGGCCGCACGCCATGTCCCTGCCCGCTTTCATGAAGCATCTGCGCGTGCTGGAAGACGCCGGCCTGATCGCCCGCGCCAAGGACGGCCGCGTCGTGAACTGCACGCTATCGCCCGAACCCATGCGGGCGGCATCCGACTGGCTGGCCCGCTACGAGAAGTTCTGGAACGGGCAGCTGGATTCGCTGGCGCGCTACCTGTACCACGAGGAAGAGGTCCATCCATGGAAAAACGAAGCACCCGAGGCGAAACAGCCCCCATCGAACTCCGCCTCAAACGCCGCTTCGACGCCCCCGTCGAACGCGTCTGGCGCGCCTGGACGGACCCGCAAGCGCTGATGCGCTGGTTCGGTCCCGCCGAAACCCGCAAGGTGCTGCGGGCGGAAACCGACGTGCGCGTGGGCGGCGCCTATCAGGTGGGATTCGCCACCGAGGACGGGCTGGAGCACCACGCCAGCGGCCACTACCGCGAAGTCGAACCGCAGCGCCGCCTGGTGTTTACCTGGGCCTGGCGCGATACGCCCGCGGAAGTCTCGCTGATCACCCTGGAATTCACCCCTGCCGGCGGCGGCACCGAGCTTGCCTTCCTGCAAACCCCGTTCGTCGACCAGGCCACCCGCGACAGCCACCAGCATGGCTGGCTGGGCGCGCTGGAACGGCTGGCGGCCCATCTGGCGAAGCCGGCCTGAATCCCCGCCGTTCGCCCTACCCGGGCCTGCCGGCCCGTTCCAAGGAGACACACGATGCAGACCGATCACCCCGTCGTATCCCGAGCGCAATGGGACATCGCGCGCGAGGCGCTGCTGCGCCGCGAAAAAGAACTGACTCGTGCCCAGGACGCGCTGGCCCGCGAGCGCATGGCCCTGCCCTGGGTCAAAGTGGACAAGCCCTATCGCTTCCAGGGCGCGGCCGGCTCCGTGGACCTGGCCGCGCTGTTCCAGGGCAGGAGCCAGCTCATCGTCTACCACTTCATGTTCGGCCCGGACTGGGAGGAAGGCTGCGTGGGCTGCTCGTTCCTGGCCGACCACATGGACAGCGCGCTCATGCACCTGCGCCAGCATGACGTGACGGTGGTCGCCGTGTCGCGAGCCCCCTACGCCAAGCTGGAGGCCTTCAAGCGCCGCATGGGCTGGCAGTTCCCCTGGTACTCGTCCGAAGGCTGCGACTTCAATTTCGACCTGCTGGCCTCCGTGCCCAAGGCCGACGGCAGCATGGAGGAAAACTCCGGCGCCAGCGCGTTCTTCCGCGACCCGGACGGCGAGATCTTTCATACCTATTCAAGCTTCTCGCGCGGCGTGGAAAGGCTGGCCGGGGCCTACAACTACCTGGAATTGGCGCCCCTGGGCCGCAACGAGAACGGCCCGCACTTCAACCTGGGCGACTGGGTACGCCACCATGACCGCTACGACGACGCGCGGCCGCACGCCTGCCACGCCTGCGGCTAGGCGCAAGCCCGGCGATGCAGTCCGCGTGGCCTCCGACGCCGCCGTCCTGTGGCTGGCCTGCACCGCAGCCATGGCCGCGGGGCTGTGGGCAGACACGCTGCGCACGCCGGCGGCGCTGCTGGCCAGCCTGTGCGGGGCGTCCGGCGGGCTGCTGGACCAAGCGTGGCGCCATGCGGCCCTGATGCCCGCCAGCAGCGCAGCCATGCTGCTTGCCGCGCTACTGCCACTGCCGGGCGCGCCGCGCATGGCAGCGCGGCTGGCCTGCGCGCTGGCGATGGGGCTGGGCATGCTGGCAGGGGCTCAATGGGGCATGGCGGCGGCGCTGGCCGCGAGCGTCGCGCCATTCGGCGGAATGGCGGCCGGCATGGCGCTGGGAATGGGCGTCGCCATGGCCGCCGCGGCGCTGATTGCAGGCGCTAGCGCCGCGCCCCGGTAAGCGGGCGCGGCGGCGCAACGGGCGCGGCCTCGATCGGCGCGGCCAGGGGCGCCTGGATTTCCAGGGCGGACTCGGCCTGCGCCACGCAGGGCAGGATCCAGCCTTCTTCCTTCTCGTCGCGCGACAGCCCCGGCCACTCGATGCGGTACGAGATCTCGCCTTCCAGCAGCAGGCACATGCAGGCGCGGCATGTGCCGTTACGGCACGAACTGGGCAGCTTGATGCCGGCCGCCTGCGCCGCCAGCAGCACGGAGGTATCGGCCGGCGCGTCAAAGCGCAGGCCGGCGGGCTGCACCAGAACGGGAAATGCGGACATGTCTGGACAGATTCCGGACCGGGCTTCAGCCCGCGTTGTCCTGCCAGTCCAGCTGCCAGGCGCCGGACAGCACGTTCTGCATCCACAACACGCAGGTCAGCGTCTTGGCGTCGGTGACCTCGCCCTTGGCGCAAGCCTCGATCAGCTCGGCGGGATCCGCGCTGATCACATCCAGGAATTCGTCCTGGTCCAATTGGCGAGGCCCGGCGCGCAGGCCGCGGGCGAAGTAGATATGGATGATCTCGGTGGAATACGCGATGGCCAGGTGCAGCGCTCCCGCATGCGCCCACTGATCCGCGGTATAGCCGGTTTCCTCCAGCAGCTCGCGCTTGCCGCAGGCCAGCGGATCCTCGCCCGGATCCAGCTTCCCGGCCGGGAACTCGGTCATCACGCGTCCGATGGGATAACGGAACTGACGCTCCAGCAGGACCCGGCCATCGTCCAGCAGCGGGATCACCACCACCGCGCCCGGATGCACCACGTACTCGCGCGTGGCCGTGTTGCCGTTGGGCAGGCTGACCGTGTCGCGGCGGATCTTCAGGAAGGCGCCGTTGTATGGCGCCTCGCTGGCGACGAGTTTTTCTTCGAGATGGGAATCGGGCTTGCGGGTCATGGCGGGTCGGATACCTCAAGGGACGCGCGGATGATGGCCAGTCCGCGCGGGCAGCACGAGCTTACCATCGCCGCCCGCCTTCCCCGATGACGCCTACTCCGCGACGCGGATGACGAGCTTGCCGAAGTGCCGGCCCGACGCCAGGTGCTCGAACGCCTCGCGCGCTTCGGCAAACGAGTAGACGCGGTCGATGACCGGCGCGATGCGCGCCACGTCGACGAAACGCGCCACGTCCTCGAGCATCTTGCGGCTGCCGACGAAGATGCCTTCCAGCCGCTTGACGCCCGCGATCAACGCCAAGGGCGCGACCGGCACGGCCGCGAAGCCGCTGACGCCGCCGATGACCGCAATGGTGCCTCCCATGCGCGCGGCCGCGACGGAACGTTCGAGCGTGCCTTCGCCGCCGACTTCCACCACCACGTGGGCGCCCTCGCCGCCGGTCAGGCGCAGCACTTCGTCCTGCCATTGCGGCGTTTCACGGTAGTTGATCGTAAGGTCCGCGCCCAGCTCGCGCGCGCGGGCCAGCTTGTCCGCGCTGGACGAGGTGATGATGGTGCGCATGCCGGCTGCCTTGGCCAGTTGCAGGCCCCAGATGGAAACCCCGCCCGTGCCCAGGAACAAAGCCGTCTGGCCCGCCTTGGCGCGTCCGGCGACGAACAGCGCGTTCCATGCGGTGACGGCGGCGCAAGGCAGGGTCGAGGCCTGCTCGTCGCTCAAGGATGCCGGCGTTGCGACCAGGGCGTGCTCGGCAAACACACTCTCGGTGGACAGCAGGCCGTCGGTGGCGGCGCCCGGCGCCAGCGCCACCGTGGCAGGCGTGGGCTCGCCATCGATCCAGTCCGGCATGAATGCGCCCATGACGCGGTCGCCGACCTTGAACCGGCTCACGCCCGCACCCACCTCGATCACCTCGCCCGCGGCGTCGGAGGCGGGTATGACCGGATCGCCCGAACCCTTCAGATACTCGCCGCGCGCCACCATCAGGTCGCGGTAGTTCAGCGACACGGCCTTGATGCGCACGCGCAGCTCCAACGGCCCCAGGCTGCGAGGCTGGCGCGTGACGCGCTCCAGCGAAGCGATGTCCTTGCCGCTGGTGACGGTGTATGCCTGCATGTTGTTTCTCCTATCGATTCAAAAAAGGCCCCCACGCTGCGCCTTCGGCTTGCTGCCCCCCAAGGGGGCTTTTTTTTTGCCTTGGGGCGGCCCGGCGGCAAAAAAGACCGCCGCCCGCCATTGGCGGCTATCCGTGACGGTCAAGTACCGATAAGATATATGGGAACCAATTTCCCTAGTGGCGAATGTTTTTCATTTCATAGAATCCCACCAGGAACCAATAAATGCAGGGAGTCCATGATGGCTACAGCGATCACCTATGACCGGCTGAGCGGCATCGAAGTCTTCGTTCAGGCCGTGGAAGCAGGCAGCTTCGCGCTCGCGGCGCAACGCCTGAACCTCACGCGCTCCGCGGTGGGCAAGTCCATCGCGCGGCTGGAGGCGCGGCTGGGCGCCAGGCTGTTCCACCGCACCACCCGCCAGCAAAGCCTGACCGACGATGGCCAGGCCTATTACGACCGTTGCGTGCGCGCGCTGGCCGAACTGCAGACCGCCGAGGCCGAGCTGGACAGCGGCCGGCGCGAGCCCCAGGGTCGCTTGCGCGTCAGCGCGCCGTTGGTGTTCGGCCGCCATTGCGTCGCGCCCGTGCTGCGCGAACTGGCACAGCAGCATCCGCAACTGCAGGTGGAGGTTTCATTCAACGACCGGGTGGTCGATCTGATCGAGGAAGGCTACGACCTGGGCATCCGCGTGGGCGAGCTGCCCGACAGCGCCAGCCTGGCCGCGCGGCGGCTCGGCATGCAGACCATGGGCATCGGGGCTTCTCCCGCATACATCCAGGCACATGGCCGCCCGGTCACCGTGGATGAGATGCAGCGGCATGCCGCCATCGTCTACACGCGCAACGGCGTGGACAAGGCCTGGGCGCTGCATGGGCCCGACGGCCAGGTACTGCAGCTGCGTCCGCGTCCGTGCCTGCGTCTGGACGACCTGCAAGCCATCGCGGACGCCGCCATCGCCGGCGCGGGGCTCGCCTGGCTGCCCTGCTGGATGCTGACGCACTATGTGCGCACCGGCGAGCTGGACGTGCTGATGCACGGCGATCGCCTGGCCGCGCAAGAGGTGCACGCCGTCTGGCCGCAAGCGCGCTACCTGCCGTCCAAGACGCGCGCCGCCATCGACGCGCTGGCGGCCCGCGTACCCTCGATGCTGGCCGCCTGAGCGGCTCAGCCGAACTTGCGGCGGGCGTCCAGCGCCAGGCCGGCGCCGATGCTGCCGAACAGGTCGCCTTCGACGCTGCGCGCGCCCGGCACCAGGGCTGACACCGATTCGCGCAAACGCGGCACGCGGCTGGAACCGCCGGTGAAGAACACCGTATCCACGTCCGCGGTCGATACGCCGGCGTCGCGCAGCAACGCGCCCACCGTGGTCTCGACCTTTTCGATCAGGCGGCCCACGCAGGCGTCGAACGAGGGGCGCGTCACGTCCACGCCCAGCTCCGGCGCGATGCGCGACAGGTCGATGCGCGCGGCGGGCGTCTCCGACAGTGCGATCTTGGCCTCTTCGACCTGCACCGCCACCCAGTGGCCGGCGCGCTGCTTGACCAGGTTCAGCAGCAGGTCGATCTTCTCGCGGTCGCCGGCCTCGGCGCGGATGTAGGCGAAATGTTCGGCGGCCTTGCGCGTATAGGCCTGGTTGATGGTGTGCCAGCAGGCCAGGTTGCCGTATTGCGTGGAGGGCACATCCTTGCCGCTGCGCAGCTGGCTGCCCAGCCCCAGCATGGGCATCACGTGCGCCAGGCTGAGCTGCTTGTCGAAGTCCACCCCGCCGATGTGCACGCCGCCGTAGGCCAGGATGTCTTCGCGGCGGTCGGCCTTGGTGGCGCGGCCGGGCCCCAGGCGGATCAGCGAGAAATCGGAAGTACCGCCGCCGATGTCGATGACCAGCACCAGTTCTTCGCGGTCGATCTGCGATTCATAATCGAATGCGGCGGCCAGCGGCTCGAACTGGAACTCGATATCGGTGAAGCCGACGCTGCGCGCGATCTCGCCCAGCGTGTCCTGGGCGGTCTGGTCGGCGGCCGGATTGTCGTCCACGAAGAACACCGGCCGGCCCAGCACGGCGCGCGTGAAGCCGCGCCCCGCTGCGGTTTCCGCGCGGTGCTTGAGTTCGGCGATGAAGCGCGTGAGCAGGACGCGGAACGGAATCGAACGGCCCTGCACTTCCGTCGAGCCGTCGATCAGCGAGCTGCCCAGCAGGCTCTTCATCGAGCGCATCAGGCGCCCGTCGTAGCCCGCCAGGTAGTCGGAGATGGCGGCCCGGCCATAGCTGACTTCGGCGTCTTCGTCATGGAAGAAAATGGCCGAGGGCAAGGTGGTCTTGCCGTCTTCCAGGGCGAGGAGCGCGCGCTGATCGGGGCGGCTCCAGCCCACGGTGGAATTGGACGTGCCGAAGTCGACGCCGCATGCGGTGGAAATCATGGGGAATTCTGGGGCTGAAAGCAAAACGGCGCATAAGTGTAGCCGCAACCGCCAGAATCGCCATATCAGCCCGTGCGCGCCAGCGCCCTGGCCGTGAACGCCAGCGTCGCGGCCGCCACCAGCAAGCCGCTGGCAAAGCCCCCCGCGTAGCCGACCTGGGCCGCCAGCCCGGTCATGAGGGACGAGGTCAGGATCTCGCCCAGGTCGCGCGCGCTCTGCACCGCCGTCATGTCGGTGCCGGCCTGCTCGCCGCGGCTGGCAAAGCGCATGGCCAGCGTCATCAGGGCCACGGACGCGGCGCCCGCGCCGAACGCGCCCAGCGCCTGCGCGCCCAGGGCGCTGCCCGCCTGCGACGGCATCCAGCCCTGGGCCTGCGCCATCCAGGCCAGCGCGGCCGCGCCCGAGGCAGCCAGGCCCAGCGCCAGCACCGCGCGCGCGCCCAGCCGGCCGATCAGCCATGCGCCACCGCCGCAACCCAGCAGCACCGTCACCACGCCCCCCGCCATGCCGACGCGCCCCACGGCCTCGACCGCCCAGCCCGCATCCACCAGGAACAGCTTGGACAGGCCATAGCCCGCCACCGCCGTCATGGCCGACAGGAAGGCGGCCGCGGCCAGGGCCCAGGCGCCGGGGCGGCGCACGAAGGCGCCCAGCGTGGCGCGGCGCCTGGCCGCGGGCATGGCCAGTTCGGTTTCACGCCAGGCGGCCGCCAGCAGCAGGCTGAACGCCACCACGGCCGCCAGGGTCAGCAACGCGCCGGTCTGTCCGATATGGCCGGCCAGTACCAGGCAACCCGGTCCGCCGAAGAAGAAGCCCACCATGGTGCCGCCCACCTGCACGGCATTGGCGCGCGCCAGATCCTGCCCCTGGAAGCGCTCCGCCGTCAGGCCGTCGGTGGCGATATCCTGCGTCGCACTGGCCAACGAAGCCAGCGCCATCAAAGCGACCACCCACGCCGCCCCCGCGGCATCGATGCCGAGCAAGGACAGCGCCAGCAGGCAGGCCAGCACCACGGCCTGCATCGGCAGGATCCAGCTGCGCCGCCGGCCCATGGCGCGGGTCCAGCGGTTGTCGACCACGGGCGCCCACAGGAACTTCACCACCCAAGGCAGGCCGACCAGCGGCAGCCAGGCCAGCGCGTGCAGGTCCGCGCCGTCGCGGCGCAGCAGCGTGGGCAAAGCCTCCATGGCCACGCCCAGCGGTATGCCTTGGGAAAAATACAAGGCGCCTATCATCACGAACATGCGTGCGTCTGCAATACGGTTCACTTCAGATTTCCTTCAACAAGGGGCTGCGGGATTGCGGCGCATCCGCGCGACGGTGTTCGCTGCCCTGCCCCGGCGTCACGAACAGGATCTTGCCGGGACAGGCCACGTGCAGCCTGTGCCACACGCCGCGCGGCACGATGGCGCTGCGCCGGGTATCCAGCAGCATGTCGGTCTGGACGCCGTCCTCCGCCATCAGCGTGACCACCACGCGCCCTTCCAGCACGCAGAGCATTTCATCGCCGGCCGGGTGGCGCTCCCACACATCGCCATGCACGTCGGCGTCGCTGGCCACGGCCTTGATGCCGACCAGCCATTCGTCCTGCGGCGCGAGGCGGCGCAGACGGCCCACGTCGCGCATGGCGCCGTCGCGCCCCAGCGCCACGAAGTGGTCCAGCCAGTCGAACACCGGCCCGGTATCGGGTGCACTCATCGATCTCTCCTTCTGGTTGCCGGCGGACGCGCGCGGTGGGCGTCCGCCGCGGGTCATCAGTATTCGGCGCGCAGGGTCAGCATGACGTTGCGGGGCTCGCCGTAGCGGTTGTTCCAGGCCGTGCCCGACAGGCTCTGGTAATAGCCGCGGTCGAACAGGTTGTTGACGTTGAGCGCCGCGGTCACGTGCTTGTCCACGCGATAGGCCATGCGCAGGTCCACCAGCGCATAGCCGCCCTGGCGCAGCGTGACGGGACCGGACACCGTGGAATAGCCCGACTGCACCTGCAGCCCGCCGCCCACGCTCAGCCGCCGCTCCATGCCGGGCAAGGCATAGTTGGTCCACAGGCGGAAGATGTGCTTGGGCGTGAAGCGCGCGAACGGCTGTCCGCCGGATTCCGAATCCGTCAGGTACTTGCTGGTGTTGAAGGTGTAGCCCGCGGCCACCGTCCAGTAGGGCGTGATGCTGCCGGAGGCTTCAGCCTCGATCCCACGACTGCGCACTTCCCCACCCGAGATGTAGTAGCAGTTGCGGCCCACGCATGGCCATGCCGGGTCCTCCTGCGCGCGGTTCTTCTGCTGGATCTGGAACACGGCCAGCGACAGGTTCAAGGCGCCGTCCGCCAGTTCGCCTTTGACGCCGGCCTCGTAGTTGGTGCCGGTAATGGGATCCAGCGGCTGGCCGTCGCGCGTCAGCTCGCCCTGCGGCTGGAAGACCTGCGCATAGCTGCCATACAGCGACCATTGGCGGTCGAGGTCGACGATCAGCCCGCCATAGGGCGTGAACTCCGGATCGATGCGCTGGCGCGCGCGGGGCGCGCTCTGGTTCCACCAGCTCATGCGTCCGCCCAGCACCAGCGTCACCGGATCGGCCAGCGAAAAGCGGCCCATGCCGTAGACGCCCTGTTGCTTGAGCCGGGTCTCCCCGGGCGAGGTGTACGGCCCCACGCCAGGCTCGGGCACGCTGTGCGGATCCCAGTCGAAGACATTGACCGGCACGTTCGGATAGGGCGTCAGGTCCGCGCTGTACTGCTCGGACGTGGTGCGTTGGGCATTGCCGCCCAGCAGCAGTTCATGGCGCCGGCCGAACAGTTGCACCGGGCCGCCGACATAGGCGTCCACGCTGGCCTGGGTGTTGTCGAACTTGTAGGCCGCGCCCATCAAGGAGGAACCCAACCCGGTCTGGCGGTCTATCGCGCCATAGGCGCCGGCGTACTTCAGGTTGCTGTCCGCGGTCAGGTAATTGGCGCTGATCTTGGCGCTCCAGCCTTGGCCGAAGCGATGCTCCAGGTCCGCGAACACACGCGTCGTATCCCAGTTGAAGCGGTCCCAGGCCACGTCCAGGTAGGTCGAGCGCTTCAGGCCGATATCGCCGCCGTCCTTGTAGCGCGGCACGCCGGCCATGTTGGTGGTGGAGCGGATGCGTTGGGTCTGCAGGCCGGCGGACAGCACCGTGTCCGGCCCCAGGTCCACCTCGCCTATCGCGTAGAGCAGCGCCGATTGCTGATCCGCGACGTCATAGAAATAACCACGGTCTTCCACGGCGCCGACGATGCGGCCGCGCACGCTGCCGCTGTCGTTCAAGGGGCCGCCCAGGTCGGCCTCCGCACGGTAGCGATCCCAGCTGCCGGCGCTGAGGGAGCCGTTGAACGAGAACTCGCGTTGCGGCCGCTTGCGCACCAGGTTCACCGTGGCGGCGGGATTGCCCGCGCCATGCATCAGGCCGTTGGCGCCGCGCAGGATCTCCACGCGTTCGTACACCGCCATGTCCTGCGGCGATGCCGCCATGTTGCCCATCAGCACGGGCACGCCGTCCTGCTCGAACGAATCTACTTTGAAGCCGCGCGCGTAGTACGCGGTGGTCAGCAGCTGATAGGGCTGCACCGTGATGCCGGTGGCGTGCTGTATCACCTCATCCAGGCTTTGCAGGTTCTGCTCGCGCATCCGCTCCTGCCCGATCACCGTCACCGACTGCGGAATCTCGCGCAGCGTCAGCGGCAGTTTGCCGAGGGTCGCCGTGTCCTGCGCCACGCCCTCGCCGCTGACCGTCACCGCCGGCAGCGACGCGGCCTCCTGCGCCAGCGCCGGCCCCGCCGCCACCGCCAGCCACAGCGGCCAATGCCGCGCCCGCGCCGCGTTCCTGCGCGGCGCCCCCGTTTTCACCTGTTTTCGCACTGCCTGTCCTCTTAGAATTTTATTGAGAATAATTCTCAAGTAATTCTAGGAACGACAGCGGCCGCGCGTTGGCGATTGCGGAAGTCTTGCTGGCGATTGCCGAAGTTTCGACGCCTTAGCGGCCCGGCGCGACACTGCTGGGCAGCACGCCGTAGCGGCGCAGGAACGCCTTGGTGAAGTGCGAATCGGTATAGCCGCAGGCGTAGGCCGCCTCGGACACGGTATAGGCGCCTTCGGCCAGCAGCGCCTGGGCCTGCTCCATGCGCCGCTCGCGCACGTAGGCGTAGACGCTCTGGCCGAACAGCTTGCGAAAGCCGGTGGTGAGCTTGTTGACGTTCACGCCCACGCGTCGCGCCAGTTCGGGCAGCGAGGGCGGGTCCTGCAGGTTCGCCGCAACCAGGTCGCGCGCGTGATGCAGGCGTTCCACGTCGGCGCGCGTCAGGCCGCGCACGGGAGCGCCCTGCTCCGCCGGCTGCAGCGCGCCCAAGGCAAGCGCGGTCAGTTCCAGCGCCTTGGCCGAGAGGTACATGCGCCTGAGGGCGCCCTGCACCGGGCAGGCCAGCATCTGGTGGCCCAGAGCCTCCAGCTTGCGGTCCGCCCGCATATTGGCCTCGGCGTATGCGCCAACGGCCCGCGGCGCGCGCAGCAGGCCCGCCAATTGGGCCGGGTCCATGGCAAAGGCATCGCGCAGATGGTCCAGTCCCGTGCGCAGGGACACGAAGCGCAAGGACTGATGGGCGCCAAACTCGTGCTCCATGCCCATGGCGTCCTGGCACACGCTCAGGTGCAGCGCGGGCCCGCTCACGCGGGTGGACGCGGCGCCGCGCACGCTATAGCGCAGGTCCCCGTCCAGCACGAGCACCAGCTTCAGGCCCGGCTCCAGGCGCTCCTGCACGCGCTCGTCGCGGCCAAAGCGCAGCGTGCCGCCCGCCAGCGAAATAGCGGGCGTGGCGGCCGATACGGTCCAATCAGGTTCGGGATGGGCGGCGGTCAAGATGGCGGCTCCGTCGCGGCGGGCAGCGCTGTTGATGAGATTGAATATTATTACCGTTTGACCAGAACGGAAAGCCGCCCGTTGGGCGGCGGCGCGCGCCCTATTGCTGGCGACGCTGCTCCAGCTCTTTCAGGCACTGCGCCACGCCGGCCTGCATCTGCGCGTTCGACACGGCGGCGCGGTCCGACACTTCGCGGCAGCGCACGTACTGGGCCTGGCTTTCCGGCGTGTCGCGGATGACCGCGGGCGCGGAGCCGGCTTCGGGCGTGACCGTCATGCGCAACGTGGAAGGCGGCGACAGGCTGCCGTCCTTGGAGCGCACGCTGGGGTACTGGTATTCCTGCGTGACGGGCGCCGCATTCTGCGCCTGTACGGCGCCGGCCGCGCACAAGGCGGCAAGCAGGAAGGCGGAAATGTGGAGTTTCTTCATGACGACCTCTCTTCAATGGACTGACGTCCAGGGCGCGCTCCGGGGCCCCTGGACATGCCGCACTATGGTATCCCCGGCCGCTGGCGCGCGGCGTGCCAAGACGCTACACAATCCGCCACAGTTGTTTCCCGGGGTTTCTCTGGCGGGCCGCCCTACGCGGGCCGCGCCCTACTTCTTCGGCGCGGACTGGCGCAGCGGCGCCAGCAAGGAAGACAAGCCGTTGTGGTCCAGCTCGTGCATCAGGGCCAGCAGACGCCCCAATTCACCCGGCGGAAAGCCCTTGCGCGCGAACCAGGCCAGGTAGGGCCCGGGCAAATCCGCGATCAGGCGTCCCTGGTACTTGCCGAAGGGCATGGTGCGCGTGACCAGCAGGGACAGCAGTTCAGGATCCATGGCGGTCACCGGGCAACCACGGCGGCGAAGGCAATGTCCGCCGCAGGCCCGGCCAGCGCATTGATGCGGGCCAGCACGGCCTCGGCATCGGCTGGCGCGGGATTCGTCTCGAACAGCGCGCGCTGCACGTCTATCACGATCAAAGCGGAGGTCATGGTTTTCTCGAATTGGTTGGGCGTCAGTCCTGCGCGGCAGCGACCCGCGCGTACATCCAGAAGTCGCGAGGTTCGCCGCGCACCAGGCGGTAGCGGCGCATCAGTCCTTCGCGCTGAAATCCGCAGCGTTCCAGCACGCCGGCCGACGCCACGTTGGTATCCAGCACGGTAGCCTGGATGCGTGCGAAGCCCTGCTCGCGCAAGGCCCACTCGGTCACGGACACACAGGCGCGCGTGGCGATGCCACGCCGCCAGTACGGCGGCGCGACGTCATAGGCGATCTCCGCGCGCCGCGCGGACGCAGCGATCTCGTTCAAGCCTATGGTGCCCGCCAAGACGCCGTCCAGCGTGACGATGGCCAGGCGCAGGCTGTGCGATACCGCTGGCTGACCATAACCGCGGATCAGGCGCACCAGCGTATCCGGTCCGTCCAACTGCCAGCTGGTATGGCGCGTGACCGCCTCGTCGCGCAGATATGCGTGCCAATCGGCCGCGTCTGCTTCCCGCAATGGGCGCAGACGCAAGCCTTCCAGCCCCAGTACGGGCAGGTCCTGCGGATAGTCAGTGAGGTGCGGAATCATCCTGGGGCGCGGTCGGCTGCGGCGGCGGCGCCGCGACATGGCGCAGCTTATCAGGGTTGCGCACGATGTAGATGGCGGCGATCCTGCCGTCGCGCACCTCCAGCGTGGTGGACCGGGGCAAACCGTCCAGTTCGGTCGCCAGCACCCCCGGCATGCCGTTCAATTGCGTCACCACGGCGTCCAGGAACTGGCCGCTGGGCTTTTTCGCCAGACCGGCAAAAAAACGCGCGATCTTGTCGCTGCCCAGAATGGGCCTGAACACGGCCAGCTTTTTGCCGCCGCCGTCCGCATGCAGCACGGCGTCATGCGCCAACAGGCTGCGCAGGGCATCCACATCGCCCGCGCGCGATGCCTGCCAGAAGGCATCGGCGATGCGCGCGCCTTCCTGCTCCGTCACTGCGAACCGCGGACGCGCGTCGCGCACGCGGCTGCGCGCCCGCGCGGCCAACTGGCGGCAGGCTGCCTCGTTGCGGCCCAGCGTCGCCGCGATCTCCGCGAACGGCATGTCGAACACGTCGTGCAGCAGGAAAGCGGCCCGTTCCAATGCGGACAGGCGCTCCAGCGCCAGCATCAGCGCCACCGACAGATCGTGCGCAATCTCCCCCGCACCCGCCGCCTCATAGCTGCCCGCGTCGGGCAAGGGTTCGGGCAGCCATGGCCCCACGTACTCCTCGCGCCGCGCGCGCGCCGATTTCAACTGGTCCAGGCACAGCCGCGTGACCGTCCGCGACAGGAAGGCGCGCGGCGTCTCGACCCGGCCGCGGTCCGCGTCGCGCCAGCGCAGCCACGCGTCCTGCACGATGTCCTCGGCCTCCGCCCATGACCCCAACATGCGGTAGGCCAGGCCCTGCAAATGCCTGCGATGGGGCTCGAAGTCGGCAACGGCATCGGGAATGGCGGACGCGCTCATACGGCCTGGCCTCAGTGCTTGGGATGCTGCGAGCGGAACCCGACTGCGATGCGGTTCCAGCTATTGATCATGTTGATGGCGACGGTCAGGTTGACCTGCTCTTCCTCGTTGAAATGCCTTGCCATTTCGGCGTAGTCCGCGTCCGGCGCGCGAGTATCGGCAAGTCTGGTCAACGACTCCGTCCACGCCAGCGCGGCGCGCTCACGCTCGCTGTACAGCGAAGATTCGCGCCAGGCATCCAGCAGGTACAGGCGCATTTCGGTTTCGCCCTGTTTACGGGCATCGGTGGAATGCATGTGCAGGCAGTAGGCGCAACCATTGATCTGCGAAGCGCGCATCTTCACCAGTTCGAGCAGGCTGTGTTCCAGGCCGCAGCTTTCGACGAAGTCGTTCAGGGCGATCATGGCTTTCATGGCCTTGGGCGAGGCGGTGTAGGCGTTCAGGCGGGCGGTGCTCATGGCGGGTCTCCGGCAAGGTAGGCATGCGCCGCAGGATGCGGCGCCATTACCCGTAGGACGAGACAGCCTGCCATGACGTGACATCGCCCGCCGGAAAATTTGTAAATCCGGCTAGAAAGCCAGCCGTCCGCGCAGCTCCCCGAACGGCACCATCACATGTTCGCGATAGGCTGGACGGGCCTGCAGGCGCTCGTACCAGGCCTGCAGATGGGGCATGGACGGATGCGGGATGTCCAGTTCGAAGTAGCGGTAGAGCGTGGTGCCCGCCGGAATGTCGGCCAGGCCCAGGGTTTCGCCGCCCAGATACGGACGGTCCGCCAGCGCGCGGTCCAGTTGCCGCAGGCAGGCATGCGTGGCGGCGATGGAGCGCTCGATGGCCGCCGTGTCGCGCTGCGCCTCGGGAGTGCGGTAATAGCCCCAGAACACGCCCGTCAGAAAGGCTGGCTGCAAGGCGGTCTGGGCCCAGTCCATCCAGCCGTCGGCGCCGGCCCGCTGCGCGGGGTCGTCCACCCAGAAGCGGCCGGCGCCGTCGCGTGCGGCCAGATAGCGCAGGATGGCATGGGACTCCCAGACCGTCGTCGCGCCATCGCGCAGCAGCGGCACCTTGCCGTGCGGATTCATGGCGCGGAACTCGGCCGTGTCCAGCAGCCCGTGCTCGCCGCCAGCCAGCACATGTTCGTACTCCAGGCCCAGCTCTCCCGCCAGCCACAGCACCTTCTGCACATTGAATGAACTGCGGCGTCCCCAAATGGTCAGCATGGCGATGGTCCTCAGGCAGCTTGCACGATGCGCGGCTCGCAACGCACCGGGAAGTTGACCGAATTGGCGATGAAGCAGAAATGATGCGCGCGCTCGTGCAGTTCGGCCGCCAGCGCAGCGTCGTCGCCAGCGCGGATGGTCACTTCGGGGCGCAAGGTGACGGCGCTGAAGAAGCCGCCACGCTCGCGGTCCTCGACCATGACGCCTTCGGCCTCGTCGCGGTAGGCCTCCACCGTCACCCCTTCGACCGCGCAGAAGTGCAGATACCAGAGCTTGTGGCACGCGGACAGCGACGCCACCAGCATGTCCTCGGGATTCCAGCGCGCGGGATCGCCGCGGAAGGCCGGATCGGACGATCCCGGCACATCGGGCTTGCCCGCCGCACGGATCACGTGGTCGCGGGAATAGGCCGCGTAGCTGGACGTGCCGGAGCCGGTGTTGCCGGTCCAGTCGACGGTGACGTTGTAACGGTGTTCGCCTTTCATCGGAATCGTCCTGTTCAAGAGGGAAGGCCCGGGCCGGTGCGCCTGGAAAATAAGGTAGCGTAGCGCATGCACGGCCGCTGCCGGCCCCCGCGCTTTACATCCCGTTTCAGCACCGCCCCGTTACTGTCCGTATCGTGACCGGTTTGCCAAACAGGAGCTCGCCATGATGAAAACCACCCTGACCTGCGCCCTGACGCTAGCCCTGCTCGCCGGCTGCGCGCCCTCCCGGCCCGGCGCCGGCGGTTCCGCCCCCGTCGACAGCCACACCGCCCGCGATTCGCTGGACTGGGCCGGCAGCTACGAAGGCACCCTGCCCTGCGCCGACTGCCCGGGCATCCGAACCCGCCTGACCTTGGAACAGGATGGCCGCTACGAAAGACAGACCCAGTACCTGGACCGCCAGCCGCAGCCCGAGGTGGTAACCGGCACATTCAGCTGGGAGTCCGACGGCAGCACCATCCGCCTGGACGCGTCCGGCGACAGCCAGCGCTACTTCGTGGGCGAAAACCAGGTGACCATGCTGTACCGCGACGGCACCCGACCTACAGGTCCGCTGGCCCCGCACTACGTACTGCGCCGCGCACAATAAGGCATCGCGCAACGCGCGCGCTTGCGGCTATGCTTGCCGCATCGTGCGCGCCAGCGCGCGCCCCTACGCCCAAGGAAACCATGAAGACCGACCACGAGCTGCTTTCCGCCTTCGCCCCCACCGGCGCGTTGCGCGCGTCCATCAACCTGGGCAATCCCATCCTCGCCCACGCCGATCCCGTCACCGGCCAGGCCGGCGGCGTCTCGGTCGACCTGGCAACTGAACTGGCGCGGCGCCTGGACGTGCAACTGGAACTGGTGGTCTTCAAGTCGGCCGGCGAATCCGTCAATGCCGTGGCCGCAGAAGAGGCCGACGTGGGCTTCTTCGCCATCGATCCGCTGCGCGGCGCGCAGATCGCATTCACCGCGCCCTACGTGGTCATCGAAGGCGCGTACCTGGTGCGCCAGGACTCGCCCATCGCCAGCATGGACCAGGTGGACCGCAAGGGCCAGCGCGTGGTGGTCGGCAAGGGCAGCGCCTACGACCTGCACCTCACGCGGGAACTCAAGCAGGCGGAGATCTTCCGCGCGCCGACCTCGCCCGCCGTCGTCGACACCTTCATGCAGGAAAACATGGAAGTCGCCGCAGGCGTGAAGCAGCAGCTTGAAGCCGACGCGCAGCGCCTGGGCGGCCTGCGCCTGCTGGACGGCCACTTCATGCTGATCCGGCAGGCCATGGGCGTGCCCAAGAGCCGCGGCGACAAGGCCAGCGCTTACCTGGCCGCCTTCGTCGAGGCCATGAAGAAATCGGGCTTCGTCGCCGAAGCCCTGGCCCGCCACAAGATCCAGGGCGCCGCGGTGGCGCCACTGGAGGCCTGAACCCGTTGCTCGCGCCTCGCAAGAACAAGGCCCCGCTCGAGCGGGGCCTTGTTTTATGCGCCATCGGCGCGTCCTCAGTGGCTGATCATCCAGGGCCTTGCGCCCGCGAACGACTTCGCCCCATCGGGCGTGGTGCGCGTCTTGCCCGCCGTCTTGCCGCCGGAGCAGCATCCGCAATTCATGCCGTGGCCGGAACGCGAACTGCGCGGCTCGTGGGCGCTGCGTTCATTGACCGCGCGCGCCCGGTTCACCGCGGACGATAGCGCCGAGATCGCCGGCGCTCCGCCCAGGATGCGGCCGCACATCGCGCCGCATTGCGGGCAGGCCGCGGGATCACGCCACTGGGCCAGAGGCACCAGCGCCGCGAACTCGCCGCAATCGCCGCAGGCATAGTCATACATGGGCATGGGATGGCTCCTAGCGGTCGCGCGACAGCGGCATGTCCACGCCGCCCTGGATGTGCTTGACGGGGCCGGACGCCGACGGTTGGATGTCGAAGTCGAAAATCTCCGTCGGCAGCCACAGCGTGGCGCAGGAGTTAGGGATGTCCACCACCCCGCTGATATGCCCCTGCACCGGCGCGCAGCCCAGCAACGAATACGCCTGGGCGCCCGAATAGCCGAACTTCTTCAGGTACTCGATGGCGTTCAGGCAGGCCTGCCGGTACGCGACGTTCACGTCCAGGTAGTGCTGCTTGCCGGATTCGTCCACCGAAATGCCTTCGAAGATCAGGAAGTCCTTGTAGGCCGGCGTGATCGGGCTGGGCTTGAAGATCGGATTCTTGATCGCGTACTTGTCCATGCCGCCCTTGATCAGCGACACGCGCATGTGCACCCAGCCCGCCATTTCAATGGCGCCGCAGAACGTGATCTCGCCGTCGCCCTGCGAAAAATGCAGGTCGCCCACCGACAGGCCGCCGCCCTTCACATAGACCGGAAAGAACACGCGCGCGCCGCGCGAAAGGTCCTTGATGTCGCAGTTGCCGCCGTGCTCGCGCGGCGGCACCGTGCGCGCGCCTTCGCCCGCCGCCTTGTCGCGCTCCGCTCCCTGCATGGCGCCCATGTGCGCCGTCTTCGGCGCGGGCGGATTGGCCAGCGGCGGCACGCGGTTGGGATTGGTGTCGATCAGCGCCTGCTCGCGCCGGTTCCAGGTATCCAGAAGCTTCTTGTCCGGCAGGCAGCCGATCAGCCCGGGATGGATCAACCCGGCGAAGTTCACGCCCGGGATATGGCGGGACGACGTGAACATGCCATGGAAATCCCAGATGGATTTCTGCGCGTGCGGAAAATGCTCGGTCAGGAAGCCGCCGCCGTTATTGCGGCTGAAGAAGCCGTTGAACCCCCACAGGCTGTCCGGCTTGGCGCCGATGTCCAGCAGGTCCACCACCAGCAGGTCGCCAGGCTCGGCCCCTTCCACGCCCACCGGCCCCGAGAGAAAGTGCACCGTGGACAGGTCCACGTCGCGGACGTCGTCGGCGCTGTCGTCGTTCTTGATTGCGCCGCCGGTCCAGTCATAGGTTTCCAGCACGAAGTCATCCCCGGGCTTGACCCACACGGCCATCGGAATGTCCGGATGCCAGCGATTGTGGATCTGTGCGTTCTCGTAGGGGGATTGGGCCAGGTCGACCTTGATGAGGGTATCTGTCATTCTCTTTCATCTCCAACGTAACTTGTTGATAAAACAGAAATTTCTATCTCCGACTGTCTCGCGAGCGCGCCAGGCGGCGTTGCAAGTCGTTGATATGTAAAGAACAGTAGGCGAGTTTCAGGCAACCGTAAACTGGGTTTTCGACCAGTAACCAGGGGATAAATTGGAGTAGAACTTAAGAGGCATGGGATGCGTCATGCGCCCGCTGCACCCCCACCTGCCATCACCTGATCCAGGGCCATCGCACAACACTCTTTCCATATATTCAATACAAAAAACTACACACGCAGGAAACATACCTCCGCCAGACTAATGGATCCGAAATTCAGTTCCTTTTCAAAGGGCAGTGAGCGTATCTATTGGATGCCATGTCGACCGCCCCCTCCGTCTCGTGCAGCACTGCGCGAAATTGTGCGATTTATATTTCCGGCGGCATCGGCGACGGAGTGCTCAGCATGGTTTTTGCCCGGGCATTGGCCGAACAAACCGGAGGGACGGTCTCATTGCTCATGACTCAAAATGAGTCCGCGCAAGAACTGTTCCGCGCTCAGCCCTATGTAGGGGAAGTCATCTCGCTGCGATCGGAAAACCGGCTGCAAGGCTGGGAACGAATCACACGGGTGAAGCAGGTGCTGGCGGATCGCGCCTACGACAGCCTGTTTCTCTTTACCTTCCGTACTCACATTGCGCTGGCGGCCCGCTTGGCAGGAATTCCACGGCGCATCGGTTTCGTACGCATGCATCATCCGCATCTCGCGGCACTGCTCACGCATCGTCTCTGGGTACGCCGCAAAGGAACCCCGCACCCCGACATCTATACATGGCTGCCGTTGCTGTATGCCAAGGCTGGCTATCAGTATGAGCCACGTTATCCGTCGCTATTCTGTACGGATTCGGCGAGCAGCAAGGCCATCCAGTTCTGCCAAGCGCAATCGCGGACGGTTGGCTTCGGCTTGAATGGATCGATACCCTGCAAACGCTATAGCGGCAGAGCTTTTGCGGAGGTCGCGCGCATCTTGCATGCGCAAGATAGCGGACTGCGTTTTGCATTGGTGGGCGGCAGCGATGTCCAGGAGATCGCCCAAGAAATTCGCAGCTTGCTGCCCGAGTCCATTGTTTTGTTGGACGCAACGCAACAGGCCACGGACATATGCGATAGCCAGGCGCTGATCGCGCGCTGTTCGGTGTTTGTTTCCAACGACAGCATGGGCATGCACATTGCGGCGGCCCACGGAATACCGACCATAGGTCTGTTCGGCGCCACTCCTGCGTTGCGGTATGTGCCCTGGCTGCATCCGATTGAAGCCGCCGTAAAGGGCGACATGGCCAGCATTGCGCCGCAGACAGTGGCCGAGGCGATCTGGAAGCATCTGGCGGCAGCGGGTTCGGACGGATCTGCCCATCCGGCGCACTGATGCTCGCGGCAGTTATGATGCTGCCCATTCAGTCGCATTCCCAAGGTATCCCCGCATGGCCGCTCTTGACCGACGCTCCCTCGCCGTCCTGCTCCTCTGCGCCGCCAGCGCCCCCGCCGTCGCGCAAGACTGCGTTGCGCAGGTCCAGGCAGAGCAGGCGCGCATCGACCGCGCGCAGGACGTGCAGCGCACGCGCGAAGCATCCAACGATCTGCAATTGAATCGCGAGCTGTGCCAGGGCCGGCTGGACCTGCTGGATGCGCGCTACGCCCTGGTCGACGACTTCGAGGCCTGCCGCCGCAAGGGGGTCGAGTTTCCGGCGAAGATGGCGCGCGCGCTGAGCGACGCGTCCGAGGAACTGGCCGACAAAAAGGCCGCATGGATCAGAACCTGCGGCCTGCAGATGAAGGATTGAGCGGCCCGCCAGCCGGCGGGCGCGCGGCTCAGGCGGCCTGCTTCTCAGCGCTGTGCGGGAAGAAGATGGCCCGGCTTGGATCGAAGCCGTAGCGGTGCTCGAACTCGGTCGCATCCGCGGCCAGCGCCAGCACCGAATCCAGGATGAAATCGGCCTTCTCGTCTGGCAGCAGCACGCTGAAGTTCAAGCGGATGAAGCCTGGCTTTTCCATTTCCCGGCCGTCCAGGATGGCCTGGCGCATCTGCTGCGACTCTTCCGCGTCGATATCCAGCAGGCGATGCACGTAGGGTCCCGCGCAGGCGCAACCGCCGCGCGCCTGGATGCCGAAGCGGTCGCTCAGCATGCGCGTCACCAGTTGCTGATGCACGAAGCCGCCGCGGCCGTTGCGCACCCGGAACGAGAAGATCGGCAAACGGGCCGCCGTCAGCGAACCCAGCAGTTCCAACTGCGCAGCGCCCTGCCATCTGGCCAGCGCGCGCTGTACGAAGTGTTGATTGCGTTGGCGCATGAAATCGGCGCCCAGCGCTTCCTTCACAAGCAGCACCAGCGCCGCGCGGATATCGCCCACCACATTGGGCGTGCCCGCTTCCTCGCGCGCTTCCAGGCTGCCGCTGTAGTCGTGGCCCGCGGGCGAAACAAAGCGCACCGTGCCGCCGCCGGGCCAGGTGGGCTTGGTGTCCAGCACCGCGTCGCGGCGCACGATTAGCACGCCCGAGGCGCCCGGGCCGCCGATGAACTTGTGCGGCGAGAAAACAATCGCGTCGATCGCCGCGTCGGCAGCAGGCGTCATCCGCATCGTCAGATAAGGCGCACCACCTGCGTAGTCCCACAGCATCTTCGCGCCCGCGGCCTTGACGCGCCGGGTCACTTCCGCCACATCCGCCACGATGCCCGTCACGTTCGAAGCCGCCGACAGCGCGCAGATGACCAGCGCACCCTCCCCGGCTTGCAGCGCCGCGTCCAGCTGCGCCAGGTCGGGGCCGCCTTCCGGGCTTTCCGCCAGCTCGACGACTTCAGCGCCGCATTCGCGCCACGGCAGGATGTTGGAATGGTGTTCGTAGGGGCCGATGATGATGCGCACCTTGCGGCCCGCGGCGATGGCCTCGCGCACGCCGAACAGATGCACCAGCCGGTTGATCCCCGCCGTCGCGCCAGACCCCGCAAAAATCACGGCATGCTCATCGCTCGCGCCGCAGCACCGCGCAATCGCCGCGCGCGCCTCGCGGCGCAGGCGGGTAATGAAACCGCCGCAGTATGACGCCTCGGTATGTGAGTTGGCGTAGTACGGCAGCACCTGCTCAAGAATGAAACGCTCGACCTGCATCAGCGCCCGGCCGGACGCAACGTAGTCGGCGTACACCAGCGGCTTGATGCCATAGGGCCCCTCGACCACCGCATCCTTGCCGATCAGCCCCTCGGCCAGCGCCGCGGCCACGTCGTCCGTCTTCAGGCTTTCCTGGAATTGCTGCAACGGAGTGATCTTGGCGGGGGTCGTTTTGGTAGGCGTATTCATGTCGGGGATGTTCCTGGGCACACCGAAATATCATACGATGGAAAGAAATTTGAAACCTCACCTAAATTTTGCCAAAAACCTCATAAATTGGGTCATTTGATCTTTTAAATGGAAAAAATAGATAAATTTGATCTGAATATCATCTCCTGCCTGCAAAAGGACGGCGCGCTGTCGCAACGCGAGCTGGCCGATCGCGTCGGCCTGTCGCAAAACGCCTGCTGGCGCAGGCTGCAGCGCTTGAACGCCTGCGGCATCATTCGCGGCACCCGGGCCGAGGTCAATCTGGTCGAACTGGGACTGGACCTGACGGTCTTCGTGATGATCCGCACCAGCCATCACGCCAAGGCCTGGGCTGACGGCTTTCGCCAACATGTGGAACGCCTGCCAGAAGTCACGGAGTTCTATCGCATCGGCGGGGACTGGGATTACCTGATCAAGGTGGTCTGCCGCGGCATGGCCGGGTACGACCGCTTCTACCAGAAGCTGATCACGGATTTCGAGCTTTCCACGGTGACCGGGTTCTTCAGCATGGAGGCCATCATCGAGAACCGGCCTCCGGATCTGGGGGGATTGGAGGGATAAGGCAGGCGGGGTACGACCCATGCGGACATGACAGAACCGTGACGCCGGGACGATCGGATTTGTAATTCCAATGACTGCGGATTGTCGGGCGACGGCCTGCACACTGGCCCTGCCAATCCGCCAGAAGACATGGTTTCCGTGGCTTCCGGTCGGTATGACGCATATCGATCTTCCCCGCTCACGGAGTCCCCATGAAAAAGCTATACGCCGCGGCGGCCGCCACGGCACTGTCTGGCGCCGCCTATGCGCAGCCCTCTTCCGTCACGCTCTATGGCCTTATCGACACCGGCATCGGCTACGCCAACGTCGATGGCGCCTACACCGATCCCGCCACCGGCAGCCGCACCCGCGTCGACAGCAGCCGCATCGGGTCCACCACCGGCACCACCGCGGGTTCGCGCTGGGGCCTGCGCGGCAAGGAAGACTTGGGCGACGGCCTGTATGCGCTCTTCCAGCTGGAGTCCGGCTACGACAGCCGCAACGGCAACTCGCTGCAAGGCGGCCGCCTGTTCGGCCGCGAAGCCACCGTGGGCCTGGGCAGCGCCGACTGGGGCGAAGTCCGCCTGGGCCGGCAATACAACGTCGCCGCGCGCTACTTCACCGGCATGTTCGGCTCGTCGTTCGGCGGCGGCTTCAATCAGTTGAACACCGGCGCGGGCCTGGGCTTCAGCTCGGCCTACTTCGTGCGCTACGACAACCTGGTCGTCTATGAAACCCCGTCGATGGGCGGCTTCAAGGGCGCCGTCGGCTATGCCTTCAACGCCGACGACCGCCGCCTGGCCCAGACAGGCTTCGCCACCGCCGACAACACCCGCGCCATCACGGCCGGCCTGCGCTACGACAACGGCCCCGTGATGGGCTTTGCCACCTATGACCAGCTCAATGCCTCGAACAAGCTGAGCCCAAGCCAGACCGACGCCACGCCGCGCTCCTACATTGTCGGCGGCTCCTACGACTTCGAGGTCGTCAAGGTCGCCCTGGCCTACAACCGCATGAGCGACGGCTGGTTCGCGGGCAAAGGCTTCCCCAATGGCGGCAGCATCGGCGGCTTCACCGGCACGCCGTCCTACGCATTCGTCAAGGGCTTCCGCTCCAACGCCTACATGCTGGCGCTGGCCGCCCCGGTCGGCAGATCCGGCGGCGCGTTCGCATCGTGGCAGCGCGCCGACGCCAACAACAAGCAGCTCACGGGCGGCGATGCCACCAGCAACACCTACAGCCTGGGCTACAACTACAACCTGTCCAAGCGGACCGATCTGTATGCGGTAGCGTCCTACACCACCAACTGGGCGTTCCTGGACAACGTCAAGGCGACCGAAGTGAACATGGGCATCCGCCACCGGTTCTAGCGCAAGCTTTCACAAGACGCTGTATGCAGGGAGTCCCTTGATCGCGCCCTCCTCCGCGAAGGGAAGGCCAGATGATCGCCGCGCGCCTTTCCGGCGCGCGTTTTTTTGACACCGCGCAGTTGCCGGCCGCGCATGAAGGCTTGTGCCGATCACAAAGGACCCGCCGCCAGCATATAGCTGCCGCCCCGTATCGTATGCAGCAGCTTGGGCCCCGGGCCTGCGTCCACTTTCTTGCGCAGCCTGCGCATGGCGACCGCAACCGCATGCGACTTGAAATTGCGCTTGTCGTGGATATGCAGCTTCATTTTCCAGACCTGCTCGGCCAGCTCCCATCCCAAGCACACGACCCCGGGCCGCTGCATCAGAATGGCCAGCAAGCCGAATTCCTTGGGCGTGAGCGGCAGGAACTGCCGGTCGCGGTAGGCGCGGCAACGCAACAAGTCCAGCTCCAGGTCGGCAAGCTGCAACCTGGGGCTGGACTCGGGGGGATTGATCACGGAGGATTCGGCCACGCCGGGCGCTCCTGCCGCGCCGGCGGCTATCGCCGCGACGCGTTCTGGCGTTGTACTTCAGCCTGGTACTCCGGCCCCGAACGCAGGCGGAAGTATTCGGTGAATGCCGCCTTGTACTCCGGGCTATAGATGTCCGGCGTCTCTTCGCCGCGCCAGAACCGGTCCACCCCCGCGCGCTTCCAGAGCGCCAGGTCGGCCAGCACTTCGGCGCGCGTCAACGAGGGGCCATAAGGATTGGCCAAACCAGCGGGCGGCGGCGCGGACTGCGCCAGCGCCGCGCCGGTAGCGGCGGCCGACAGTGCCAGGATGAATGCGGCTTTGCGGATGATCTGCATGCTTGTTTCCTATGTATCGTGGAGGGGACTGCACGATCAAATTCTAGGAAAGCGATGCGGACAGAAAGCGGATAGCGGGATTACGTTTTTGAAATGGCGGACCGCTTTGCGCTTTGCGATGCCCCTACCAAGCCAGGCCCTGCTGCGCCAGTCCAAGGCGCCGCGGCCTCAAGAACACATAACAATGCTGAAACCCGTCCGCCACGACGTGGCGCGCGCCGGTCATCCCCGCTATTCCGGGTTCGAATGTCTTGAAGACCTGAAATCCCTTCGCCTGCTCGACCTTGAATTTCAGCCGATCGGGCTTGTCGTTATAGCCAAGCACCAGCATCCCGTCGTCGGCCAGCACGTGATGGCATTCAAACATCAACTGATTGAATGCGTCTTCCGTATCCAGGCCGAAGCCGATCAGTCCGTTGGCGAACACCACGTCAAAGCCATGCGGCGGATAGTACGAAGACAGTTCAGTCGCCGAACCCACCACGTGCCTGTTGGGCGGGCCGTAGGCGGCGTTGCGCGGATTCAGGTCGATCGAATAGAAGTCCAGATCCAGCAGCCGGTCGTAATGCCAGTTGTGCTTGTCCAGGCCAATGAAAAGGCACCTGGCCGCCGGCGCCGCCGCGCCGCGGCGGAAATGTTCATTGACGTAGTCGAAGACCTCCTGCTCCATGAACATCCGGCTAGGCACACGCAGCCGGAAATCGACGCCTAGCGATTTGGCAAGAGCCGGAGAAGCCCTAAAAGCCGCGCGTTTCAGGGCATACGATATTTTTTTTATGAACTTCATGATCCCTAAAACCCCGAATAGCGCCTATATCCGAGTGGCCTTCCAGCAGGCCATCAGCGTCATTTTTTTGAATTCTAGGTTGAGGCTTTTTCTTCTATTCTGAGTTTTTCTGGACTCGTATTTACCTATTCTTGTAGCGGCAGCAGACCGCAGGTCCGGACCTGCAAGACAAGGCTCAAGGCGTCCATGATTCCTGGCGTCCGGCATTCACGTTGCGAACTGACTTGGCGTCGCGGGTCGTGAAATGGCCGTTCCGGGATCGATGAGAATGATGCTGTCAATCTCCTTTTTTTATCATCGCGGGCGGAGCTGCACGTCAACACCGGATTCACGGAACGTCCATCTCATAACTGAACACAAGCAGCGCTTGGCTCGGCACTGCGTTGCCATCCTGGATCGCGGCCATCATGCGCACCGCGCCCGAGGCTTCGACGGCAGCCTGATCCAAGGTGCGGTTCCCTGACGGGAACCGTAAGCGCCCCTGTCAAGTAGGCTGTCTGATAGACGGTCGGAGCGAGGTTAACCGAGGCATGAAGTGCACCCGTGGGAGGCCGCCCAGCGACTCATGCGGGCGGTATTCGTCGTAATCGACCAGCCAACGATCGGTAATTGCTTGGAGCTGCTTAAGGTTGGCGAACAGATGCGCATCGAGCACTTCGGTGCGATAAGTGCGATTGAACCGCTCGATAAAGGCGTTTTGATTCGGCTTGCCAGGTTGGATATAGCGGATCGAAATGCCTTTGGCAGCAGCCCATTCGATAAAGGCCTCGGTAAAAAAGGTGAAAAAAGGTGTCAGACTACATTTTAAGGTGAAAAAAGGTGTCAGACTACATTTTCAGCTGTGGAAAACGTAGCCTGACACCTTTTTTACGATTTTCGCCAATGCCGGAGCTATTTCTATATAAATCCTAAGATACGTAGATCCTGCTTGAATTCATCAATCTCGTCCTGAGACGCCAATTGAAGCAAATTATCTAGGGCCCGCTCCGTAAATATCGTAACAGAGCCTTTTGCCGCTGCATTTTCAAGGAATAAAAGTGTCAAATAAAAGTGTCAGACTACAATTTTCGCTGGCCGCCCGCGCCGTCGGGTAACCACCTGTCGATGCAGGCCGTTTTCCAAACTCACACAATACGCTTCCGACCCAAGCGGGTTTCCTGACTGAGTCGATTGTCGAATACACTCAATTTCTTCAGTGGACACCGCTGATTCCACGTAGCTGCGATAAACAGTTCGACGCTCGTCCTCCGAACAACCCAGCGCCAGATATAAGGGATGCAGTTCCAGCATCCCATCTTCGGCCATCCCCATGCGACCTCTGTAGCTCGACCAAGGGTAGTCTGCCGCGTGTGCTGTCATGTGCGCGCGCACTGGGTTAAGTTCAATATATCTACAACATGCCAGCATGTAGGCTTCTGTCTGCACAACGCTCGATTTATACCGACTCTCCCATAACGTCCCTGAGCACCCCCAGCGTTGATTCCATCTCCGCGTCGCGCGCCGGCCTATCTCCTGCATTAATTTCGCTAGCGTCGTCGTTTCGTCCGTCGGCATCAGGAGCAGATGCACATGATTGGTCATCAGACAATATGCATATACTCGGACGCCAAGTTCTGTACTTTTCTCTTTGAGGTCGCACAGATATGCTTGATAGTCTTCTGGCGCAGTGAAGATTGCTTGGCGGCTATGACCGCGTTGCACAACATGATGAGGTGTATGCGCGATCACTACGCGCGGCAGGCGTGGGGCCATTGGTTCTCCTAACTCGATGTCAGATCGAATCCACGCTAGCATTTTTCCCCCAGCCATTGGAGCATCGCGGGACAAAGTGCTCACTCAACCGGAAGTCTCGCATCGGGAGTCCACCTTCGCCCCTCCCTTAACAATCTTTCGAAAATAGTATCTAGGTAAAAATTTCAACAATGGAAGATTTAATCTTTTCAGATGGTGTTATATCCATCAATCAAATATACATCCGCCGCATCACATTCCGGATATATCCATCGCTCCCAATTAGCTATCACCCAGCCTTTATCCACCCCAGATAGCTCCGCATGGCTTTCTTTCGGAAGATGAACCACAACTGATCCCGCCTTATATCCAGAAGTAACAAGCAGACCGTAGGTTTTTTCATCTGCCGGTACTTCATAAATCATGAAATCCACCCATCCTTCATATGGATATTTTCCACGCATTCTGAGAACGTTTCCACGTTGAATTGAATCGACAGAGGACTCAATAATTTTTTTCACTCATATACCTATTTAATCACGCTCTGAACCATCTGCCGGCTTCGCATTATTGAAATAAAAGTCAAAAAGTGTCAGACTAAATTTTCAGGTGAGAAAAAATGTAGCCTGACACCTTTATCATTTTCAGCTGTGGGAAATGTAGTCTGACACCTTTTTCTAATTGCAATACCCCCCCATGTCAAATTCATTAATATTTATAATTGAAAATTCACACTCAGACGCTCTAACTGCGCATACACATGAAGACAGCCCTCAACCAAAGAATCTGTATCCAACCTAACTACACTGCCATCAGCATCAACTAGATTTACCACAAAAGTGTATTTTTTTTCCAACCTCTCACCATCGATTTTAAATAAGAACATGCCCTTCCCGTTCGAAGCCAGAGCATCCATTACCTCCAGGAAACTTTTAATATCACAAGCCTCATCCAAAGACATTCCGAGGCGAGCCACATAGATTTTTGCAAGAGTTTTAGTTGACATCACTTAAGTCCTCTCAGCGCTTTTGAAATATCCAAACCATTCGTTAAACCTCCGATCGCGACGCAATCAACGACACTCCAGACAAGTTCTTTGGAAGGACCATCGATTAAAAAAGATGTCAGACTCTGAGGTTTCCCCACGGATTTCTGGGGAAATACATTCTGAATCAATAGCTTGTTGCACGGAGCGGACTCAAGCTTGTAGCTTGTAGATGATCAGGGCGTGCATGGTGCCAGTCCTATACCCTTCATCAGACGACCAAACCGTTTGAAGGAAGACAGGCCATGCACGCAGTCGGAGTATTGCAGAAACTGCTCCAGGACTCGATCCCCAGCCTACACTTGAACCGACTCAACGCCTTGATAAGCACGGTGCGGAGTGCAATGACAACACGGCGGTTGACGCTCAGCGGACTGGCGCGTGGCTTGCCCGCCGGCCAGGCAATCAGGCATAGCATCAAACGTGTGGACCGGCTGCTGGGCAACCGTCATCTGCATAACGAGCGGCCCATGTTCCATCAACTCCTGTGTCGGCAGTTCACGGCGGGGGCCAGAAAAAAAGTGCCAGACTACATATTCAGCAGCTGAAAATGTAGTCTGAGCTAACCCGGGTTTTCCGGACACCCGAAGAAGTAGACAATACTTGAAGGAGGTGTCCCATGGATAAATCCAAACCCGAAGGCAAGCCGCTTGAAGCCAAACGCCAGTATCACAGTCGAGAGTTCAAGATCGAGGCGGTCAGACAACTGGAGGAAGGCAAGGTCAGCGGCACGCAACTATCGCTGATGCTGGGCGTGAAGCGGTCGATCATTTACCGATGGAAGAAAGAGCTGGCGACACACTGCCGAGACGTCTCATTTCCCGGTAAAGGCAAGGCTCGCACCGACGAGCAGACCGAGATTCAGCGCCTCAAGCGTCAGTTGGCCGAGGTCACCGAAGAGCGCGATATCCTAAAAAAAGCGGCAGCGTACTTTGCGCGGGAACTGCCGTGAGGTACGCCTTTGTGCAGGCTCATCAGCAGCAGTTCCGGGTCGCTCGGTTATGCCGGGCCTTGCACGTCAGCCGCAGCGGATATTACGACTGGCAACGTCGTGAACCCTCGGCAAGGCAGCAAGAGGACGTCAAGCTGCTCGCGGCCATCGAGCAGACCCATCAGACCTGCCGGCAAGCGTATGGCGCGGAAAAGACCTGGCGCGCGCTTAACGCCAACGGCGTGGCGTGCGGCAAGCATCGCGTCGCAAGACTGCGACGCCAGGCCGGCATCGAGGCGCTGCGCAAGCAGCGCTTTCGTCGGCTGGAGAAGCATTCGCTGCTGGGGCCGGCCCCGAACCGCCTGCAACGTCAGTTCACCGTGCAATGTCCCAATAAAGTCTGGGTGGGCGACATAACGGTTGTACCAACACGGACAGGCTGGCTATATCTGGCCGTACTGCTGGATCTCTACTCTCGGTCGGTGATCGGCTGGAGCACGGCCGAGAAGGCCGACCGCAGGTTGTTGGTCCATGCACTTCAAATGGCCCTAGCCCGGCGCCGTCCCGATCCTGGACTGTTGCACCACAGCGATCGCGGTGCGCAGTACAGTTCGGCAGAGTACCGAGGCATGCTTAAGGACCACGGCATCATCATCAGCATGAGCGCCAAGGGGGATCCCTACGATAATGCCGTGGCAGAGAGCTTCTTCAGCAACTTAAAGAACGAATTAACGCATCATAAGGTCTTCCACAGCAGGGAGCATGCGCGGCTGGCGATCTTTAACTACATCGAGGTCTTCTATAACCGCCAGCGAATCCACCAGGGGCTAGGTTATCGAACCCCTGCCCAGGTCGAGGCCTCCGTGCCTTAACCAAAATGTCCGAGAAATCCGGGTCAGCTCAGTCTGACACCTTATTTCTCTCGGATTACGCCTAATCTCTTGACGAGTAAGACGGTATCTTTTTCGTGACACCTTTTTCGTAGCCCGACTTCTTTTTTTTCTGAGCAACGTTTCATTTCGTTCCCTTAACCTGAAGTTCCCTTCTAAGCACGTCCAACATGTCGGACCAGTTTTTAAAAAGCCACTCATCCCCTTCGAGAGAAGCATTTGCCGTCGGCATATATCTGACAAAAGAAGAGACAGACACAGGATAACCAAAATCTGCGTACAACTCCTCAACGACCCCCAAGGGATCTCGATATGAATTCCTATTTCTAAATACCCAAAGAAAAATCAAGAAAATCCATACCTTTTCCTCCCGCTCGGTATCTCTCGGGAATTCTGAAGCAAGATTACTAACGTGCTGCATCACCTCATTTACGTCATCACCGGCCAAGCAGGCCAACTCATAATGTTCAGCAGAAGAATCTACAGTAAGATTTTTAACAGCATACTGAACGGCGCCACGAGGACTCAAGAAACCGCGCTCCAACCCATATTTTATATCGCCCCATTGCATCCAGGGCGCTTCTTCAAGACAAAAATTACTATCCAACTTAATATCCACAACTCGCCCCATTATTTTGGCAGCCTAGACGGAACCTGATTTGGCGTTCCCGTTATTTTCCCCTCAGGTATAAATCTCTGATGCGTCAGCTCTCCTTTCGCATTGACTATCCACTCAAACACTCCTGACTTTCCATCCACAGCCCCTTCCATCTGGGTAAGGTTATACGATTTACCATCCCCACCTCGAAGAGTGAAAAATCTCCCCTTTTCTGGGATTTGATCAACAACGTAGCTGGGAGCCCGATGGAGAGAGTCGTCTTTAAGCGCACTCCCGACAGGCTGAGCACTTCTTATTTCTTGAGCAGCGTACGCTGCACGCTGCCTTTCGAAGAGAGCGATATTCGCTGCGGAGTCCGCCCCCCTAGCACCGGCGCCTCCTACCTTCCCTACATCAATTAAAAAAGGTGTCAGACTACATTTTCAGATTTGGAAAATGTAGTCTGACACCTTATTTTTATCTCGGATTACGCCTAATCTCTTGACGGACAAGACGGTCTCTTTTTCTCACTGCTTATTTTCTTAGTCCTGCCAAGTGCTTGAAAGGTCCTTCTTCCAAACTCAATCCCATGTCAGAAGCCAATTTAATAGCCTCCACATACTCCTCATCCGTTATCAAGATATCGTACTCACAAAGATGATCACATAGAATTTCGAAGGCCAAGCCCTCTTCATTGTATGAGATATAGTCCAACGCGCCCTGAAGCAGTAAGGAACTAATTCTTCCTTTGAATTTATTTCCAAATTTTATAATTCGATCCGAGTACATAGAAATCAATTTATATGTTTATAGGGTGGAATTGGTGCATTATCAGGGAAAGCGGTAATCACCTCCCCTGTTGCTGGCTGATACACGACGCGCATACGTACTCCATCACGAACCTCATATGCCACCCATTTTGCGGGATCTCCCTTCGCGGTGTAGATCCCGCCGGTTCCAGTTTGGGCGTACCATTTAAAAAATGTCAAAAAAAGGTGTCAGACTACATTTTCAGATTTGGAAAATGTAGTCTGACACCTTTTTTATTCTTCCGGCAAGAAAATTTCAAACAGACGGCAAATCAGCGAAAAATTCCGAAATGGTTCCCACGCGGGAGGGGATCGCCCACCAACAATTGAAACAACATGCCACCAGACCTTAATATAAAAAATTAAATTAATTAACACCCACTTTCTAAGTAAGCATCATGCCAGCCTGAGATCGGCATAGATTCATAAATCCTGCAAATCCAAAAGAAAACAAAGAGGAATAAAAAACATTCCAAGTCGGCTCACTATATAAAAACCACAACATAAGAGCAAAAGCTGTGATTGCGGTCGATTTTAGCCAGTACAGGAATTTTTCCCGTTTTCCATGACGTTCCACTCGACCAAACAAACACCACGTTATAAACATGAATACTAAACAAATGACCAACACTCCAATACCCGTACTCATAATTCGCTCAAAAAAGGTGTCAGACTACATTTTCAGGTTTGAAAAATGTAGTCTGACACCTTATTTCTCACTCATTTAAACCACACGACTCTGAGTGGCTTTCTTTCGGCAGATGAACCACTACCGAACCCGCTTTATACTCAGACGTCACGATTAAACCGTAGCCCCTTTCATCCGCTGGCACCTCATAGACCATGAAGTCTACCCACTCTTCATAGGGATATTTTCCATTCACCCGGAAAATATTCCCACTTTGAATTGAATCAACAAAGGACTCAGTAATTTTTTTTGCATTCATCGAATCATTTCACCTTCAAAAAAAGGTGTCAAAAAAAAGGTGCCAGACTACATTTTCTAACCGTCTAAATGTAGTCTGACACCTTTTTTCCTTTTCTATATACAAAACAGAAAAATATTTCATCAAGATGCCACGAGCCGCCCATCCTCCTCGACCCATATCAATCCCGGCAATTCATAGAAATAATATTTTGAATTTTCGTCATTTTCATCATTAACCGAATCTGGCCACCGACTCCGCAAGAAACTTATTATTTCCGATACAGGCGCGCGCCATTGAGCTCCCACATTTTCGACTGTCAGCTTGGGATTTGGATTGGTCGGTGAAACATAGCAATCAGCCCCCGGCAAAATAAAAATCACTTTTCTCTCTATAAACAACCTTTCCAGAATTAAAAAGAAAAACTCTTTTTTTTCGATAAAAGATGCATTTTTGTTCCACCCACACACAGCACTAAACAATCCAGATATCCACAAACCTAATGAATCCCTGACAATTTCTTTCTCATTTCTTACAAGCATGATCATCTCAAGAATTTTATTTCAGGATTGAAATTCTTACCCACAGAAGCACCCGGCAAATCAATCGTCCATGCTGCCCCGGTTTGGCTCGACGAGCTGGAAAAGTCTCGCAAAGTAAAATTCCCTTGTGGTGTATTGATCACATAAATATTTCCTCGCCCAGGAATATTCGTAGCAGCAGGCATGTCAGTGGCACCAGACAACTCCATAAAATATTGCCGAACTTGGTCATCCGTTGCCCCCCTGGAAAATGGCAGCATTTCCCGAATTAGGTACTTCTGTAAAAACCGTCGATCCAATTCGCGGAAAAAAAGGTGTCAGACTACATTTTCATATTTGGAAAATGTAGTCTGACACCTTTTTTTCTCCCGCAAGCGGAAATCAGGGCCTAGTTTCCTGCCAAGAGCCGGAGACGCGCAGAATATTGAAAATGTAGTCTGACACCTTATTTTTTTCCCGTTCCTTTGTGAACGAACTCTACATCGATTTCGTACTAACTAGGGGGGCAGGTCATGACACCTTATTTCATCTACGGGCTAGCTCAGTCTGACACCTTTTTTTCTCCCGCAAGCGGAAATCAAGGCCTAGTTTCCTGCCAAGAGCCGGAGACGCGCGGAATATTGAAAATGTAGTCTGACACCTTATTTTCGCGCCCCCTAACATCTTTCGAAAATAGGTTATAGATAAAACTTTCAACGCTGGAAGATGTAGTCTGACTACCTTATTTTCATGCAGGGTCTAACATCTTATTCCCTGCACCTTCCAACTTTTATTTTTCCCTAGCAATCAGAATCGCTCTATCAAGCATTTCTGTAGTTACATACAGAACAAAGCCAAGTCGATTACCTCTTTCGAAGCTATCTCTATAGGACACGAGAATATCCACTTCGCGCGCCATTGCTAGGGCTGCCAAATGGCGAAGCGGCATAGCGCCCTTGGCATCCGTTGGCAAACTTCTATATATTGCCAGCCCAGATTCAAGACTCTCGGCGTCAGCCCAGGAGATAGCCTCTTCAGCCAACCCCAACACATCGCCAGTTGATAATTCCAACATTTTTCTTGGCGGACTATTTCTAACTACAATCGGCTCATATTCAATATTTTCCCCAAAAATACGCGAGACTGCTTGTGAAAACGGCTTGCAAGATATCGACGGCATGAACGTAACTCTAAGATGATCAGATCGCTTGCGAATCGTTGGAAATATCCGGATCATCTTATCGCCGAAATCCAGCACACAAAAATGATCGCCCACCTCGTCAGGTTTGCAACTCCATCCACATTTTTCAAGAATTGAAGTAATTTCAATCTCTGTCATTTCTTAGCTCCGGGAAAACGCAGCGGTTCGACTGGAATACCATTAGGATAGCCTTGGTCTTTAAGTGGTATTCCGGGAATCAGTCCGAACTCCCTCGCCACCTGGCCTCGGGGGATAGAATTCCCATTCTCTATCTGCGGGAAGATCTCAGACTGCCTAATACTTAAGTCCGCATTCCCTGTCTTTATTTCGATAATTTTTATCCCACCATCAGGAGCTCTTGCCACGATATCCGGTCTGCAACGACCAACGACCCCGCATGAGTTTCCAAAAGAGATCTCTCTCTCACTAACACTATAACCCTGCTTAACTAGTTGATCCTTGACATCATCCACCATGTCTAAGTGGTGGTCATAATGATCTCTAATAGTGATTCTCGAAGCACCCGCGCCTCCAATGGCCTCTCCCTCGCCCTCGGAGAATATCAACCCCGGCCCGATTTTATCTGGCATCGGCGTTACGGTCGTAGTCCGCCCCGACGGCCCCTTATTCTCCTGCCCCGGCACCCCACCAATCTCAGGCACATCCCCCGACTTACCAGGCAACTGCGTATCCGGCACTGTTCCCACACCACCACCAGGCGGCACGCCCACCGGTGGCACCGGGTCTCCGGGTTTCCCTGGAATGCTCTGGGGTTCGCCGCCGGTGGCGATGTACTGAACAACCGCCAACAACAGCGCTTGGTCCTCCGACAAGCCAGGCGTCTTGCCGATCAGGTCTGCGGTCATCGCTGTGATCGCTGCGAATGCGATTGGCCCGATCACCTTCTCTTCGCATGCCGGTGACCGGAAGCAAGCCCCTAGCGCCGCCATACCACCGCGCTTCAGCAGGGTCGCTACCGCGTTGTTCTCCGTTTCCAGTCTGCCGCTGTTAACCACCGCACTCGCATCCGCTCCTAGCCCGACAGCGACGCCTGCCAACAGCGAGGACACCAGATTGCTACGAGCCTCCTTGTCTTCCGGTGACAAGGCCGAACCAGACTTGCCGCTGGCGGCATCCAACAAGGCGTTCACCACGGAGGCAGCTCCCGCGCCTAGCGCGGAAGCCCCGCAACCCTCACCGCGCGCCGAGCCTCCAGCACATCCCACCAACGTGTGCAGCGCGGCGCGTGCAGCTTGTGCTTCCGCACCGTCGCCCAACGCATCCGAGTAAAGCTTGACCTGTTGCGCGGTCAACCCCTGGAGGTAGTTGACTGCGCTGGCTTTCGCCACTTCAGAAACACCACCGGTAACATTGCCTGTCACACCGCCCAGAATCGCGGTGGCGATCAGACGGTATTGGCCGCCGGGCTCCCACTTTGCCGCATCGCCCAGATCATCAGTTAGCTGCGCAATACGTGCGGAGTCCCCTCCACCGGGCTTCTTCAGTTCAGCGGTCAACTCGTCAGAGAGCGCCTTGGCTTCCGCCGCCCGATTCGCCAAAAACTGCCCCATCTGGCGTCCAGTCTCTCCAACGATCTCGAAGCCGGCCCGCACTTCCTTCTCGTCAAAGATCGGGTCCAGGCTGTTCAGCGTGTCCTTGGTGTCGCGATTCAGGCTAGCGATTGCCTCCGCTGCCGTCTGGCCCGTCTGCGCCTTCTGGCCCGTTTCGTCGCGTATGACGATCTTTCCGCCGCTGATGCCGCTAAGCGTCGTGGAGCTGGATTCGCCATTGGCGCCCATCGGTACAGGCGGGACCGTGCTGACGCCGTTGATGGCAGGCAGGTTCGAATTCGGCGTCGCCTTGGAGCCGCCCGCGGCTTCGCCCTTGCCATCCGTGCCGACGTTGTTCTTGTCCTTGCCGTCCTCCTTACCGCCGCCAAAGCTCACGCCTCCGCCCAATTGCAGGGACTGGCCTTCATAGCGGGCGCGGTTCTCGATGTCGCGGCTGGTCAGCGTGCCGGTGATCAAGACGTTCCTGGCGTCGGCTACAGCCTTGTCACTGCTGGCGATCACGCCGCCGATCAAGCTGGTGTTCTTGGCAACGTCCAGTTGGAAGCCGCCATCACCCGCCCATAGCCCGGTCTGTTCGGTGACGCTGGCGTACTTGCTGTCGATGTTGGTCTTGCCATAGTTGCCGCTTACCGAGCTGGCGCCATAGCAGATGGGCGGAATGCACAGGCTGACCTGCACGCCTACGCTGCGGTCGCGAGCAGTGAAGCTATTGATGTCCTGCAGGCTCTCGACGAGCAGATTGCCGCCCACGGTTGCCAGGATACGATCGCCGCTTGCCTGCGCGCCGCGCAGCACGGTGTCGCCGCCGGAGTTCATGGTCAGCGTGTTCCCGGCCTGGACGTGGGTGTTGTTCCAGGTGGAGGCTTGTCCATCGGACTTGCTCTTGCTGCCGCCCGCCCCGAGGTTGATGCTGAAGCCTTGCTGGCTTCCGCCCAGGGAGAAGCCCACGCCTATGCTGGCGTTGCTGCTCTTGCCGTCGGTTTTCTGGCTGGACGTGTTCTGCTGCGCGATGAGCAGCAGATCGCCTTGCGCGTCCAACAGCACGTTGCGTCCAGCCGCGAGGTCAGAAAAAAAGGTGTCAGACTACATTTTCAGATTTGGAAAATGTAGTCTGACACCTTTTCTCATCAGACTACATTTTCAGCTTTGGAAAATGTAGTCTGACACCATATCCCCGCCGACACCTTTTTTATTGCCGACTGCATGCATGGCCTGTCTTCCTTCAAACGGTTTGGTCGCCCGATGAAGGGTATAAGACTGGCGCTATGCACGCCCTGATCACCTACAAGCTAAAAGCTTGAGTCCACCCTGTGCAGCAAGCCATTGATTCAGAATGTATTTCCCCAGAAATCCGTGGGGAAACTTCAGAGTCTGACACCTTTATTTGACCTCTAGTCAGCAGCCTTAAAAAAATGCTTATCTAGATCGGCAGGAGGGAACTGACCAGGTAGAATTTTTGACGAAATATCCCTACCAAGTAGCCCTAAAAGAAACTCAACACAGCCACAACTGTAGATTTCTTCTTCCCCTTGATCGGAGCTATGAATAGCAACTCTCCATGAATCTGGCTCTCCGTCAATCAACCAAACAAACGTTTCCCCATTATCTGTCACGGCCCAAGGAAGAAAAGAACCTTTCGCAGGATAATCTGGCCTTGGATAGTCCGATAAAAACTCCTGCCGCATTACAGCGTACGCACCTATAAAGTACTTACTTTTCTCAAAATTCAAATTTGAATTTTCTGAAAAAGGATCTAGCACCCACACAAAATCGTCTATTGCTCCACATCCGTAAATTGAAATAAATTCTTTAAAATCATTGGGCAGGCGCAGGTTCTCCTCCGTTTCAAAATTCGCCCAAGCAGCCTTATCAAAGGCTCGTGGAGAGGGTGGCGGAAGAAGGCTAATCAGCTTATTTATCATTCTTACTTCACCCCACTTATGTTCGGGATTGATACATCAAAAGTAAAACCACCTGACCCACGAGCAGACAACGTTACACCGGTCGGCATTGGGTTTGCACCTGTATAAATAGGAATCGCCCTATAGCTTACTGTTTCACCACTCTGCACAGCGCCTCTGACTTGACGCTCAAATGAGCTCATATTTGGATGATTCGCCTTGCGCTGGAAAAGCGTCACCAAATTTCTTGCATCATCACCAGCCCCCCCCAGTGAATTCGCAAAAAAGGTGTCAGACTACATTTTCAGGTTTGAAAAATGTAGTCTGACACCTTATTTCTCAGAGTGAGAGCAACGCTGTACATGGCCGCGATTGTGACCACGCGCTATAACCCGCATGTTCAAGCCCTCTACGCCCGACTGCTAGACGCCGGTAAAAGCAAGATGTCCGCGCTCGGCGCTGCAATGAGAAAGCTTGCTCATCTCTGCTTCGGTGTGCTCAAAACGCGTTCATCCTATCGCCCGGATTACGCCTAATCTCTTGACGGGCAAGACGCTATCTTATTTACTATATAAATCCTAAGATGCTTAGATCGTGCCTAAACTCATCATTCTCGTCCTGAGGCACCAATTGAAGCAAATTATCTAGAGCATGCTCCGAAAGCAAACGACAGATTTGCGCTCTATGATATTCGGCTTGTGCCGGATACCAGCAAGCCAAAACCAAACAAACAACCTCAAGCATCAAGTACTCCAGGGGAGAATCAAAGCTACCCTCTCCCCCCGCATATCCATCGTAAACGTCAGACGCTATCTGCTCTAGTGTCCATCCTCTTTGTCCCTTGCCCGTGGGGAACGGCCCATGATCCCGGCAGCCGTCCCAGTAGTTCTCCAAAATCCAGCTCTTAATTTGAAAATAGGAAACACGATCTTGTTCCACATTAATTTCCTTTCGGAGGTCGCATGACCACACCATTGTTATCCAAAATATTAACCTGAATATTCGGATACTTAGCTTTGAACTGCTCAGCCACCCCCAAACAACTACTGCACGCAGCCCGCTCCGTAAATATCGTAACAGTATAAAAAGGCGTCAGACTACATTTTCGGCTGAGATAAAAACTCCAACTATCGAAAATGTAGTCTGACACCTTTTTTCACAAAGATACACCACCTCATCCCCCAACTGCTCTACCCGATATGCTGGAGCCGTCAGGAGCCTCTCTAAACCAAATAGCCGTACGTAGGCAGGCCCGAAAATTTGAGACCAGAGAACATCTGGAAGTGCTCGCGAAAGGGTGTGAGTGTAAACCATAATATTGCCAGCCGTCGGAGCAAACCCATTAGCAAAACCGATCATCTTATACTCGGCAGCCATACTATCGCAAAATGCATATTCCACCCCGAATCGTGGCACCAGTTGTTTAAGGTAATCAATCAAGGCATCAATGCCGCTCGACTTCTCTACCACAACCTGCATGCCGTGTATCGCGAACTGCGGCCCGCGCAATGGATATGTCCGCTTCTTAAAGTGCCCCCAGCCTTTTGGAGGCGATTTTCGCTTCCAAAGAATTTCATTTCTATTATCACCCAAAAAATCGCGCACCCCGGCGATATCCAACTCCAAGTTAATGGGCTCCCCCTCCCCCCAATATTGAGGCCGAAATTCTGGCGACGTCTCTAAGAAATTCTCTATAAGATCACCAAAAGAGGCCGAATCTCGAAAGGAGGGCGTCAACAAGATCGTACTATCGGCATGTATAAATCTATTCTTCATATAATCACCTCAGCAACTAGCGAACCCATGGCAGCAGAGTCTGCTCTGCGATATTAAACTCCCGAATCGTTCCACCGCTTTGAACAATAAGATTTTCTATTGGTTTGGATATTTTTGTGCCGGAGAAACTATAAGATCAATCCCCTTACCCAGAAAAAAGGTGTCAGACTACATTTTCGGGTGTGGAAAATTTAGCCTGACACCTTATTTCAAAAATTTAGTCTGACACCTTATTTTACAGAGATACTTGACGGCGGCGGCCTGCACGAATTCACCGGTCGCCCCCGTGACATTGCCCGTAGCCGCGGCAAGAATAGAAAAAAAGGTGTCAGACTACATTTTCAGGTGTGAAAAATGTAGTCTGACACCTTATTTTAAGGCCCAGTTTCCCGGCAAGAGCCGGAGACGCGCGGAATATTGAAAATGTAGCCTGATACCTTATTTTCTTATTTTTATTTTCTTATTTTCAAACATCTACATATTACGTGCACCGACTAAAAGCCAAGCGCAAGGCCGCACCTACATCAGAAGGGCTACTACCGCTGGAGATAGAGACGTAATCACTTTCACTTATTCCCTTACCACTCCAGGCTTCTAGCTTTTCGTGATGGCTGGGACGGATAGTGATCTGATCACTCCTACTTTCGATACTGCATTTTTTCATATCTTTAAATAATGCACGCTTAGTCTTGTAGCCATAGCGTTCCATAGTGCTGCCAACCCATTGATCATATCGTTGATTAGTCAAACTGTAGTCATACAGCTCCATATCAAAAGTAGCTTCAGGATGAATCCAAACATCCTTTCGAGGCTCGGGAAGCACAAATCGGCTATGAGCCAAGGCGTCAAGCACAGCAAAACCTAGCTCTTGATCGGTAGCATCAGGGCTGAAAAAATGCTCCACACCTTGCGGATCCGCTTGACTACTCCGATAGCCAGAAAAAGTTTTTACGGAAATAAAATCTTTATTTATTTTCGCATCTGCCCAAGCTGTTTTTACAACATCACTCATCTTAATCCACCCTGGTAATTCTTACCGTAACACCTTTGCCCTGACCATACTCAATAGCTCTATTAATTTGATCCCACTGAGCACTCGTCGTAGCTTTCGGAACTGCCACCTGCAATTCACGCCTAGTAATTTGACTAGAGGATACTGTTACGTCCTTCAAACTGTACTCAGCAAACCCTGCAGCGCTATCAATATTTCCTTTTAGCGATGAATAAATCTGACTTGGATTGGCTATTTTAGCCGCAGTGGTCGTATCAAGTGTTTTTGCACTGGTCGCAATACCGGTCGTTCTATCAAAAAAGTCAAACGTCTTGAAATTCGGTGGTAGTCGAGAGCCAGCTGGCAGTTGCGTCCCAAGGTAATCCTCCCAAGGTAATCCTTGACCTTGGATACCCTTACCCCACTCAATCCCAGTGGTAGCACGATCTACCACCCCGCCAGTTGCTTTTGCAGCAACAGCAATTTCGGCCACGCCAGGTTTAATTAAGCCACGAATTGCGGATCCCACCCCGCTCAGCGCCCCGCCACCACTGTCGATCGCCAGCCCTTCAGCAACACCAGCAGCGATGGTGTAATGCCACGTACCGTCCCGAGGATCGGGCGTAGCTTGAATCATAGGGGAATCAGCCGGCACAGCAAACGGTACGCCACGCTGATCGAAGAACACGACATTGCCGCTCGCCGTTGCTAGCTGGATTGCAGCACGGCACAGGGAGTATTCACCGTTTGCGCAAGCGCTTGCCAACTCTTTGTCGCGTTGTGCTGACATGCCGCTCAGTTCTCGCGCCCGATTGCAGCTATCTGGATTTTCCGAACTGCAAGAAGCGACCGCCGCGTCGAATTGGCGTTGTTCGGACGCCCTGAACCCCTCATTTTTTTGTCCAAGATAGTTGTTCTCGGTCTCGATCTGGGCGGCTAAAGTCGCAACCGCACTGTCTCCACCCAAGGCTGCTGCAAGGCCCCCGACGAGGCTGGCGACCAAGTTAACTCGTGCTTCCTTTTGCTCAGCCGTCAGCTCCTTAGCCTCCGGGCCAGAGAGACCCTGGATAATGTTGTTGAGTACGACACTCGCAGCAGCCCCAGCCGCAGCAGTACCACAACTGCTTCCTTGACCAACGGCCCCAGCGCAACCCACCAACCCTTGTAATGCCGTCCGGGCCGTCTCGCTGTCCAACGCATCCGCAATCTGCTTCACTTTGCCCGCGCCCAATGCTTGCAGATAGTTCGCCGCAACAGACTGCACCACCTCGCTAGCCGCCCCAGTCACATTGCCACTCACGGCACCCATGATCGCGGTCAGCCAACGACGGCTCTCACCGCCAGGCAGCCACTCCTTGGCGTCCGCATAGGCTTGCTCAAGCTGTTTCCGGCGCGGACCTTCGGGCTCGTTATCCAGCGCATCTTTCAGCGCCTTCGCCTCCTTCGCCCGATTCGTCAAAAACTGCCCCACCTGCTGCTGGGCTTCCGACGCAATCTCAAACCCCGCCTCGATCTTCTCCTTGTCAAAAATCGGCTTCAGCGCATTCAAGGTATCCGAGGTATCCCGATTCAACGCCGCGATCGTCTCCGCCGCCGTCATCCCGCTCAGATCCTGCTGCGCAGCCTCATCGCGGATCACGACCGTGCCGCCGCTGATGGCGCTTTGCGTGGTCGAGTTGCCGCTGCCCTTGGCGGCCACGACGATGGGCGTGCTCATGCCGAAGCCGTTGCTGCCGGTGGCGATGGACGTGGCATGGTCCTTGCTGGCGCCGCCTGCCACCTGGCCGTCCTTGGTGGTCCCCAATCCGGAATCCGCCCCCTTGGACGCGCCGAAGCCGAAGCCCCCGCCTATCGAGACCTGGCCGCCGCTGTACTTGGCGCTGTTCTTGATGCTCTCCGTGATCAGCGTGCCGGTGTCGAGTTTGTTCAGCCCTTCCGCCACCGCACGGTCGCTGCTGGCGATGACGCTGCCGATCAATGTGGTGTTGTTCTTGACATCGATCTGGAAGCCGCCGTCGCCTGCCCGCAAGCCCGTCTGCTCCATGACGGACTTGAAGTCGCTATTCATCTTGCCGGTGCTGGCGTTGGCCCAGGCGTTGCTGGCTCCGGCGCAGAACGGCGGGATGCACAGGCTCAGCCCGAAGCCGGCGCTCTTGTTCTTGGAGTCGTACTTACTGCTGTCCTGCAGGCTTTCCAGCAGCAGGTTGCCGCCGACGGACGCGATGATGCGATCCGCCTCCCCCGTCGCGCCCTTGAGCGTGGTATCCCCGCCCGACTGGATCGCCAGCACGTTGCCTGCCGTGACGTGGCTGTTGGTCCAGCTTTCGTCCTTGCCGTTGGCCGAACCCCGGCCAACCGAGGCGCCCAGCTCCAGCGTGAAGCCGTTGCGCTCGCCGCCGGTCGAGAAGCCGATGCCGATGCTGCCGCTGCTGCTCTTGCTGTCGGTCTTCTGTTCGAAGGCGTTGCGCGCGGCCTGCAGCACGACGTCGCCTTCGGCCTTGAGCACCACATTGTTGCCTGCCGACACGTTCGAGCCCGTGACGGTAATGTCGGAGTCTTTACCCGCGCCTTGCGCAACAATGGTCAGATCCTTGCCCGCGGTAACGGTCGAGCCGTAGGCGCTGGACGAGCTGCGATCGGTGGTGCTGGTGCTCTTGCTCGTGCCCAGGCTGAGCTTGATGCTGATACCGCCCACTTGGTCGATCTTGTTGCTTGAACCGGGCTCGGCCAGCTCCGCCGCTTGGGCGGCCAGGGCGGACTTGCGGACGGCGTCGTAGGCATTGACGCCCGCGACGCCGGTGGTTACGCCTGCCAGGCCCTTCATGACGGTGTTGTCCGTCTTGCCCGCCGCGTCGGCCATACGGACGCCGGTCTGCACGGCGCTGACCAAGGGGTTGCTGGCAGTGAGCGTCAGCCCGGTCTGCTTGATCTCATGGAACTCCTTCTCGCGCGTGGTATCGAGCGCCGCGGCGATGTTCACCTCCTTGCCGATCAGCGTCATGTCGCCCTGGCGCGCCAGGAGGTTGCTGCCCGTGATGTTCAGCGCTTCACCGGCCTTGATCAGCACATCGCCTTCGACGCTGCCCACCGTGCTGGCGGTGTTGAAGACTTTCTTGCCGTCGATCCAGTCGGTCTGCTTGCTGCTGCCGTAACTGATGCCTCCCATCGCGCCGAAGCCGGACTTCTTGACCATCTTGTAGTTGTAGCTGTCCTCGGCGTTCTGGCCCGGCAGGATGTTCACGTCGCGTTCAGCGGACATGACCAGGTCCTTCTGCGCGCCGACATTCGACCCCACCACATTCAAATCCCGCCCCGCCATCAGCACCGCCGTGTCGCCGGTAAAGGTCGCCCCCTTGGCCTGTTCCCAGTCGCTGGAGGTGATGGTGTGCGTGGTCTTGGACGACAGGAAGCTCTTGGTCTTGTAGCGGACCTCGTCGTAGGCCGAGCCGGTTTCCACGCCAGCGACCAGATTGATGTCGCGTCCCGCGCCCACCGCCAGCTGCTTGCCGGCGGTGACTTCGGCCGCACGCGCGTTGACGTCCTGTCCCGCGACCAGCGTGAGGTTGCCGCCCGCCGCGATGGTCGAGCCGACTTCGGAGCTGGTGCTCAGGTCGTGGCGATTGTTCTTGTTCAAGACCAGCGTTTCGCCATGGCTCTCCGTAAGCGTTTCCAGCGCGATATCGCGCCCGGCCTGCAGGCGTGCATCGTCCTTGACCGAGACTTGCGCCGCAGTCAGGGTGATATCGCGTCCGGCCTGCATGTTGAGGTTGTCGGCATCGACGCGGGCCACGCCGCTGACGTGCGTGCCCCAGGTGCTGCCGAAGTTCTCGGAGGCCGAGGTGGACGTCAGGGCGATGTCTCGTCCCGCCTTCAGGGCGACGTTGTCGCCCTTGATCAGCGACACCAGGTTGGTCAGGTCCTCGCGCGCGGCGAGGTCGACGGTGGCGCCCTGGATCAGGCCGCCGCCCTGGTTGACGATGTTGCCGGCGGTCATGACGGTGGCTTCGCGCGCGCCGATGGTGCCGCTGTTGACGATGTCGCCTTCGGCCTCCAGCTTGACGTTGCGGCCGGCCATGAGCGTGCCGTCGCCCTTCAGGTCGCCTTCGCGCACCAGCAGGTAGACCTGCGGGACCAGCACGGTCTCGGTGGTGCCGTCGGGCAGCGTGACAGTCTGTTCGACCAGCCAGACCAGGTCGGTGGTCAGTTGGCGCTGCTGCGCCTCGGTCAGCGCGACGCCGAGCTGGACGCCGTTGTCACGGGCGAATTGGGCGCCGGCGGCAAGCAGGGCCTTGTACTGGCTGTCGTTGTCGCTGTACTTGTCGAGGAAGCGTTGGCCAGTGGTGGCCAGGATCTGGTCGGACACGAGCTTCTGTTCATAGAAACCGTCGCCCAGGCGCTTGGGCTGGCCCGAGGGCGTCAGGAACTTGGCGCCCGCGGGCACCAGGGAATCCCAGCTGCCCAGGCGCGCGCCAGACAGGTTCTGGCCGTCGGCCGCGGCGGTGGCGCCGCTGGCGGACAGAGAACCGCCCGTGCCGAGCGTGGCGCCGGCGGGTCCCGATGCGCCCTGCGCGTCCAGGCGCTGGCCGTCCAGGCCGCTGCTGGCGCCGACGGTGGCGCCGGCTTGGCCCGCATGCGAGACCGAACCCGCGCCGACGCCCGCGTTGACGGGTCCGGAGCCGCCTTGGCCGTCCATACGCTGCCCTTCAAGGCCGCTGCTGGCGCCCACGGACGTGCCGCCTTGCCCCGGGGTCGAGACCGAGCCTGCGCCCACGCCGGCATTGACCGTGCCGGCCGTGCCGGGCTGGTCGTTGCGTTGGCCTGCCAGGCCGCCGCCCGAGCCGGCGCCGTTGCCGATGGTGGTGCCGGGCAGCGCGCCCGGCTGGCTCAGCAGGTCCAGCAGGTAGTCGCTGGAGACGGTCGGACGCTGGCCGACGAAGCGCGGATCGGTCGCGACGACGTAGGGCGCATCCGGCCTGCCGTTGACGGTGTAAAGCTGGCTGTCCGGAATGCCGGCAGGATTGGAGACGGTGCGCACCACCGTGCCGCCGGGCAGGCCGACGCTGGCGACAAGCACCGGCCCGGGCGCGGCGCCGCCATTGCTGGCGCCGGGCTTGGAGCCGTTGAGCTGGACAGCGACGTTGCCGCCGGACGTGCCGACTGGCAGTTCGATGGGCTGGCCGGCCAGGGTGGCGTTGTAAGCGCTGGAATACTCCTTGCGGTCGCGCGAACGCGCCTGGGTTTCCGTCATGGTCCCGGTCCGCGTGATGGTGCGCACGCCGCCCGCGCCGATGTTGTTGATGGCAGGGCCCGCCACTGTGAGCGCGCCGCCCGCGGCGATCTGGCTCTTATCGTTGGTGACGTCGCCGGTGAGCGTCATGGACCCGCCCGACAGGATTTTGCCGGGATCGGAGGACAGGGTGCGGGTCTCGGTGACGGTCTCCTGCACCCGGTAGTACACGAACGTGCCGACCAGGCGACTATTGAAGTCGGCGTTGAATTCCCGGATGCGCGCATCCAGCACCATGTGCGGCGCCTTGTACGCAGCATAGGCTTCTTCGTAGGCCTGGCGACGCGCTTTCTCGGCGTCGCAGGTGGCGCGGTTGTAGCAGGCCCGCTCAGGCTCCGTCCAGACCGGCATGGGGCCGGACGGCGGCGTCACGCCGAAGACGGACCAGATGCGCTCCTGGGCGCCGTACCGGAATTTTTCCGGAACGTCCGAGCAGGTCGCACCCGCATCGCCGCCGGGACCGTCACACACCATGGTGACCGGCGTGTAGGTAGGAGTGATGGGCGAAGTCGTGCCGCCCTTGCCTTTCAGACTAGGCGCGTAATCAAACGGCGGCCCATAACGCGACGCCGGATACTTGGTCGACGGCAGCAGGAACATGCGTTCCGGATCATCGTCCAGCCACGCCGGATCCTTGCTGCACATAGGCGTCACTTCGTCGCACAGCCAATTGGTCTCGGCGTCGTACATGTCGGTGGTGCCGGCCGGGGTGAAGTACACCTTGGACGTGCTGGACACCTGCACTGTTTCGTTGGTGTAGCGGTCGTTCTGGTTGCGGATGGACGCGGCCGAGATGTTGGCATTGCCGGCCGCTTCAATGGTCGCGGAGGCGTTCAGGAGCGAGCCGGCCTGGCCGATGGCACGGCCGGCGGCATCCAGCGCGCCGCCGATGCGCAGGTCGGCGCCCGCGTAGATCAGCGCGTGGTCGCGGTTGATGAGCGATCCCACGCCCAGGTCCATGTTCCCGCGCGACGCAATGACGGCGCCGCCGCCTGCGCCCGCGCCGTTGACCAGCGTGCCAGCCTGGATCGACACGGCATCGCCGTAGATGCGGCCGGTGTTGTCGACGCGGCCCGCGGTGATGCGAGTCGAACCGCCGTCGATGAGGCCGGCGTTGGTCAGGCCCTGCGTCACCGTGATGCGGTTCTGGCCGGCGGCCAGCAATTGGCCGGAGGCCTGGTTGTTCAGCGAATCCGCCGTGATGCTCAGGTCGCGGCCGGCGCTGATCTTGGCGCGGTTGTCCATCGCGCCGCCGACCGACAGATTGAGATCGCGGCCGCTGGAGATGTCGCCCTCCTGGTTCAGCGGACCGGCATAGGCGAACGACAGGTCACCCGCGGATTGCAGCACCCCCAGCCCTTGCAGCGCCTGCGCGATGACGGTCAGGCTCTTGCCCGCCTGCAGCGTGCCTTGGGTGTTCTTGAGCGTGTCCGCGACGATGCGCGCGTTGCCTTGGGAAGCGACGGCGCCGCCCGTGTTGTCCAGTTCCTTGGTGGTGAGGCCCAGGTCCTCGATCGCCTCGATGGAGCCTCCCTGGTTGTTGACGCGGTCGGCCACGATGGAGACGACCTTGCCCAGAACGCCCTTGGGCGGCGTGCCGGCCGCGTTCAGCGTGCCGCTGTTGTCCAGGCTGGCGGCCTTCAAGGTCAGCACGTTGTCGGCCTGGATCAGGCCGCCGCGGTTGTCCACCGCGCCCGTGGCGGTGATGGTCAGGTCGCGCGCGGCCAGCGTGCCGTCGCGGTTGACGATGCTTGCGGCTTCGATGCGCGCATCGCCTGCGGCGGCGATCACCCCGCCGGTGTTGTTCAAGGCGCCGCCCAGTTTGATCGCGGCATCGCCCGTGGACGTCAGTTTGCCGCCCTGGTTGTAGAGATTGGCGGCGGCGATATCCAGAGCGCCGCCCTGCACGACCGCGTTGCGGCTGTCGACATCGCCCGGCGTGGCCAGCGTGACCTTGCCGATGGCGGACAGCTTGCCGCCCGCCAGGTTCAAGCTGCCCGCTGACAGGCTCAGATCGCGGCCCGCGAGGCTGGTGCCGCCATGAACGATGGAGCCCCCGGTCAATCTGATGCTGCCCGGCTGGCTGAGCGAGCCGTCGGCGCCCACGCCGGCCACGAAGCGGCCGGCGTTGGAAAGCTGGCCCAAGGCGGTGGCGATGAGATCGCCGCCGGCCAGCACCGAACCGGTGTTGTCCAGCGTGGATCCCGCCCACAGCTTGGCATTCGTACCCGCGGACGCGATGCCCGCGTTGAGCAGCGCGCCGCCCGCGCTAAGGTCCAGCGCCGCGCCGGACTGCAAGCGGCCGTCCGCCAGGATGGTGAGTTTGCCGCCGGCGCTGGCGACCAGGTCGCCGGCCTGCGTGGCGGCGATGCCGCCCAGCGTCGCGTCGGTGCCGGCCCGCAAGGTCATGCCTTGTTCCGCGGCGGCCGAGCCGAGCGCGGTAAGCGCGCCCCCCGCCTGCGCGGTCAGCGCGCCCCCTGCCTGCAAGCGCGACGCCGCGCCTAATGCGATATCGCCGCGCTGCGCGGTGAGCGACAAGTTGCCTTGCAAGGCGGCCACCGTGCCATCGACCGAGATCTTGTCGCCCGCTGTCAAGGCCTGCGAGCCACCGGCCAGCATGCGCCCGGCCGCCTGCAGCGCGCCTTGCGCGGTGGCGTTCAACGTGCGGCCGGCCTGCGTCAGCCCGGCCGCACCGACGGTCACGTCGCGGCCCGTCAGCGTCAGATTGGCATCGGTGGCGGCAGTGCCGTCCACTCGCGCGTCGCGAGCGGCAGCCAGCAGCATGTCGCCCACCGAACTCAGGGCGCCCGTTGCGTACAGGTCACGATCCGCGCGGGCAGTCAGCGTGCCAGCGGCTTGCAGTTGGCCGTTCTGTTTGACGACGAGATCGCGTCCCGCCGTGATCGAGGCATTGCCCGCCGCGCGTTCGCCCAGGGCGGCAGCAAGGCCGCCCAACAGGACGTCTCCAGTTGCGGCGAGCGTCAGGCCGCCGCCCGCGGCAATGACGCCGTCTGACTCCAGGTTGCCGCCCGCGCGCGCGCTCAGGCCGTCGAAGGCCTGCATCCTGCCGCCCGCGCCGACGAGCAGGTTCGCGCCTGCGTCAGCGGTCAGGCCGCCTTCCAGCGCGGTGGCGATGCCGTCGATGCGGATGTCGCGCTGCGCGCCCAGGACGATGGGGGAACCGGCGGTCGCCGTGCCCGTGATGAAGAGGTCGCGGCCCGCCTGCGCCTGCAAGACGCCGCCCGCGGCGCCCGCGCCCGTGGCGGTGCCCGCCGTGCCTGCGATGCGCAAGTCCTGGCCCGCGCCCAGCAGCAGCTTGCTGCTGCCCTGGGCCAGGCCGGCCTGGCCGATGCTCAGGTTCCCGGCCGCGTCCGCGCGCAGCGTGCCGTTGGCGACGGTCTTGCCGTTCAGCTCGGCGTCCGCGCCTGCCTTCAGCGTGATGTCCTGCTCGCCCGAAATCGTGCCGTTTGCCAGCAGCTTGCCGCCGGCCTGTGCTTGCAGCAGTCCGCCTGCTTGCAGCGCGCTTGAGGCGCCCAGCGTCATGGCGCCGCCGCTGTCCACCTTGAGCGCGCCCGCATCGGCCAGGACCGTGCCGTCCACCGCCAGATCCTTGTCGATCCGCAGCGTCGCCGCTTGCCCGGCCACCAGCGTGCCCGCCAAGGCGGCGCTGTCGGCTTGCACATCGACCGAGCCATCGGCCTGCAGGCGCGCGTTCGCGCCGGTGGCCAGCGCGCCGCCGGCCTGTAGCGCCAGATTGCCGGCCGCCAGGTTCTGGCCGTCGAGGCTGATGTTGCCAACCGACTCCAGGATCAGATCGGCCAGCGAGGAAATCGTACCTGCCGCCGTCAGCGAACCGCCCGCCCGCGCTTGCAGCGCGCCGCCGGACAGCGCCCGGCTGCCGGCCGTCAAGACCAGGTCTTCACCCGCTTTCAGATTCAGGGCGCCGTTGGCGGATGCCGCCGTGCCGGACATATCCAGTCGCCCCCCGGCGTCCAGGCTTGCCCCCTTGTCGCCACGCACGACGCCGGCCATCTCCAGATTGCCCGCAGCCGCGATCCGCGCCTGGTCCGCGGCGTCCAGTTGCGCCGCCGCGCCGATGCGCAGATTGCCCCCTGCGCCGAGATCCAGCGCGCCGTCGGCGCCCAGCTTGCCGTCCACGCGCGCATCGCGCACCGCCTGGAGTTCCGCGTCCGCGGTGGACACCAGAACGCCGCCCAGCGCCAGGTCGCGCCCGGCGTCAGCCTGCACGCCCTTGCCTTGCAGTTGGCTACCCGCGCCCAGCAGCAGGTCATTGCCGCTCTTGAGCTGCAGCGCCCCGCCATAGGCGAGCGCATTGCCGTCCACGCGCAGGTCGCGCGACGCGTCCAGCGACATGCCGCCTTCGGCCAGCGCCGTGCCGGCGAGGTTCAGATCCTGCCCGGCCGCAAGCGTCATCGATGCGTCGGATTGCAGGTGCGAGCCGCCCGCCGCCGTCAGCGTCTGGCCCGCCTTCAGGTCCAGGCCGCGTGCCGCGTAGACCTGTCCCGCCACTGCCGCGTTGCGCGCGGCCTGTAGCGTCAGGGCGTCCAGCGAACTGAGCGCGCCCGCCACGCGGAGATCGCCCAGCGTCGTGACGTTGACCGCGCCCTTGGCCGCGACCCGCGCCAGCTCGCCCATCGACAGGTCGCCGCCGGCGTTCAAGCTCAGGCCGCCGGCGCTGGCGGCAAGCGTCCCGTCCACGGACAGCTTGCCCGCGGCATCGATGTTCATGTCGCCGTTGCCGCGCCAGACGCCGGCCAGCGTCATGTCCTGGCCGGCCTGGGCGCGCGACGCGCCTTCGGCGTCCCATTGCGCCGTCTTGCCCATGGCAAGGTCACGCACTGCAATCAGCGACGTGTTGCCGGTGGCTGCAGCCTTGCTATCGATGCGCGCATCGCGTCCCGCGCTCAAGAGGATGTCGCCACGCGCGGCCATCACGCCGCCCGCCAGCAGATCGCCCATGGCGCGCGCCTCCACGCCCACGCCCTGCGTGCGGCTGGCGTCGCCCAAGCGGAGGTCCTTGCCCGCGTTCATGGCCAGTTGGCCGCCGTAGGCCAGCGCCGCGCCGTCCACCTTTACGTCGCGCCCGGCATCCAGCGTCAGGCCCTTGTTGGTTTCCGCCTCTCCGGCGAGCACCAGATCCTGGCCCGCGCGCAAGGTCATGGCGCCTTCCGATTGCAGGCGCGCATCCGCGCCGGCCTGCAACCGTCCTATCGCCTCCAGCAGCAGCGGGCCGCCGGCCAGCAGCTTGCCCGTGACCGTTGCATCGGTTCCTGCTTGCGCCGTCAAACCGGCTAGCGAGGACACTGTGCCCGCCACGTTCAGCGCGCCCTTCGCGACCATGGACAAAGGACCACCGGATTGAGCGCTGCCGCCGACCGTCATGTCGCCGTCCGAGGCCAAGGTCAATGCGCCCGAAGCCGCGCCGGCCGTGCCGCTGAGGTCCAGCGCGCCTCCCGCCCGCAGTTCCGTGCCCTGGTTGCTGAGCAGGCTGCCCGACAACGCCACGTCGCCGCCGGCTTGCAGGCTTGCAGCGCCCGTCGTTTGCAGTTCGCCCGTAATCTTCGCCGACTCCTGCGCGCGCAGCGTCAGGTCGCCGTCGGCGCCGAGCTTGGCGCCGAACACCGCGTCGCGGCCCGCCGTGAGGGCGGCCGATCCCGCGGCCACCATTTCGCCGGCGGTGCTGAGGTCACGCCCGGCTTGGGCCGTGACGCCCTTGCCCTGCGTCTTGCTGGCCGCGCCCAGCAGCAGATCGCTGCCGGCGTTCACGGACAAGCCGCCGCCGTAGGCCAGCGCGCTGCCGTCCACGCGCAACTCGCGTGTTGCGTCGATTGCGATGCCGCCATCACTCAGGGCAGCGCCCGCGAGGCTGGCGTCCTGGCCCGCGCTCAGCGTCATGTTCTTGGACGATTGCAGTTGCGCGGCCTGTCCCGTGCGCAGGTCCTTGCCTGCCCGCAGCGACAAGGCGTCGCCGGACAGCAGCTTGCCGTCCACCGTAGCGCCGTCCACCGATACGAAAGTCAACGCGCCCTGGCCGGCCAGTTCGCCCGCGACCGACAACGCGCCGCCGCTCTCGCCGCGCAGCGCGCCGCCCGCCAGCGCCTTGCCGGCGCTGCCCACCGTCAGGTCGCCGCCGGCGAGCAGCTCGATTGCGCCCGATACCGCGGAAGTCGTACCGTCCAAGCGCAGCGCACCGGCTGCCTCGATGCGGTTGCCCAAGTTGCTGCGCACGGCACCCGCCAGCATCGCATCCTGCCCCGCCTTGAGTTGCGCCTTGCCTTCCGCGTCCAGTTGCGCGGCTTGGGCGATGGCCAGATTGCGCCCGCCATCCAGCTTCAGGTCGCCTGCGGACACGGTCTTGCCGCCGAGGCTGGCATCGCGGCCCGCGACCAGTGCGATATCGCCGCGCGAAGCCATGGTTCCCTCTGCCAGCAGATCGCCGCCGGCGCGCGCGGCTACGCCCTCGCCCTGCGTGCGGCTGGCGTCGCCCAAGCGCAGATCATTGCCAGCGTCCATCGACAGTTGGCCGCCGTAGGCCAATGCCGCACCATCCACGCGCATCTCGCGCGCGGCGTCCAACGTCAGACTCTTGTTGGCTTCCGCCTCGCCTGCCAGGACCAGATCCTGGCCCGCGCGCAACTGCATGGCGTCTTCCGATTGCAAGCGCGCATCCGCGCCTGCCACCAACCGGCCCAGCGTTTCCAGCAGCAGCGGACCGCCGGCCAGCAGCTTGCCATTGACCGTCGCGTCGCCGGCGGCCCGAGCCGTCAAACCGGACAGCGAGGACACCGTGCCCGCCACGTTCAGCGCGCCCTTCGCGACCATGGACAAGGGACCGCCGGATTGGGCGCTGCCGCCCACCGTCATGTCGCCGTCCGAGGCCAGGGTCAATGCGCCCTGCGCTGCACCCGCCGTGCCGCTGACGCCCAGCGCGCCCCCAGCACGCAGTTCCGTGCCCTGGTTGCTGAGCACGCCGCCCGACAACGTCATGTCGCCGCCGGCTTGCAGGCTGGCCACGCCGGTCGCTTCCAGCTGGCCCGTGACTTGCGCCGTGTCTTGCGCACGCAGTGTTATGCCGCCGTCGGCGCTGAGCCTGGAACCGATGACCGCGTCCCGGCCCGCGGTGAGCGTCACGGAACCCGGCGCCACCATCTCGCCGCCAGCGCCCAAGTCGCGCCCCGCCAGAGCGGTGATGCCTTTGCCCTGGGTCTTGCTGATGTCGCCCAGCCACAGATCGCGACCGGCGCTCATCGACAGGCCGCCGCCGTAGGCCAGCGCGCTGCCGTCCACGCGCAGCTCCCGTGTTGCGTTGATCGCGATGCCGCCATCGCTCAAGGCAGCGCCCGCAAGGCTGGCGTCCTGGCCCGCGCTCAACGTCATGTACTTGGACGATTGCAGTTGCGCCGCCTGGCTTGTGCGCAGGTCCGTGCCCGCGCGCAGCGACAGGGCGTCGCCGGACAGCAGCTTGCCGTTCACCGTAGCGCCGCCCACCGATACGAAAGTCAACGCGCCCTGGCCGGCCAGTTCGCCGTCCACGCGCAACGCGCCGCCGCTTGCGCCGCTGAGCGCGCCGCCCGCGTATGCCTTGCCCTGCGCGCCCACGGACAGATCGCCGCCCGCGAGCAAATCGATGGCGCCCGCGACCGAGGAGGTTTCTCCGTCCAGCCGCAGCTTGCCAGCGGCGTCGATGCGTATGCCCTGATTGGTGCGCACAGCGCCAGCCAGCGTGGCGTCCTGCCCAGCCTGGATTTGCGCCGAGCGTTCCGCCTCCAGCTGCGCGCCCTGCGCAATGGCCAGGTTGCGTCCTCCCGCCAGCGTCACATCGTTGGTGGCGACCGTCTTGCCGCCGAGCTGCGCATCGCGCCCCGCGGTCAACGCGATATCGCCGCGCGCGGCCATCGCGCCGTCCGACTGCAGGTCACCGCCCGCGCGCGCCGACACGCCCTCGCCCTGCGTGCGGCTGGCATTGGTCAAACGCAGATCCTGGCCCGCATCCATCGACAGGACGCCGCCATAAGCCAGCGCCGCGCCGTCCACGCGCAGGTCGCGGCCCGCGCCCAGTGTCAGGCCGGCATTGGTTTCCGCCACGCCGGCCAGAAGCATGCTCTGGCCAGCACGCAGCTGCATGGCGCCGTCCGATTGCAGACGCGAGTCCGCGCCCGCCGCCATCTGGCCTATCGCTTCCAGCAGCAGCGGACCGCCAGCCAGCAGCTTGCCGTCGACCGCGGCATCGCGCGCGGCCTGGGCCGTCAATCCGGCCAGCGAGGAGACCGTACCCGCCACGTTCAGCGCGCCCTGCGTGCTCAACCTGACCGGGCCGCCTGCCTGCGCGCTGCCGCTGACCGACAGGTCGCCGCCGGAAGCCAGCGTCAGTTCACCCGCTGCCGCGCCCACCGCGCCGCTGATGGCGAGCGGGCCCGCCGCGCGCATGTCCACGCCCTGATTGCCGCTCAGGCTACCCGCAAGCGAAATGCCTGCTCCGGACTGCAGCCGCGCGCGGCCCAGCGCTTCCACCTGTCCGGTGACGGCCGTGGCGCCTTGCGCGTTCAGGTCCAGATCGCCGCGCGCCAACACCCGGGCGTCCACCGCGGCTTCGCGTCCGGCCTTCAGTTCAGCTGCCGTCTCCGACACCAGTTCGCCATCGGCTCGCAGATCGCGCGCCGCATCGATTCCCACACGCTTGCCCTGCGCCTTGCTGGCCGCGCCCATGCGCAGATCGCCGCCGCTCTTCAGATCCAGCGCACCTCCATAAGCCAGCGCGCTGCCGTCCAGGCGCAGGTCGCGCGTGGATTCGACCAGCATCGCGCCATCGGTCAGGGCCGCGCCGGCCAGCGAGACGCCCGAACCCGCGCGTATCGTCATGCCGCCTGCCGACTGCAGCTGCGCGCCGGCCTCCGACACCGCGTCCGCGCCCGCCTGCGCCTGCAACACGCCGGACGCATAAACCTGGCGCGACAACAGCATGTCGCGTCCCGCCTGCAGCGTGACGCCTTCCTTCGCGGAAACCACGCCACCCGCCGTGGAAACGCCGCCGCTCGGCTCGCCCGGCGCGGCCGGGTCGGGAGTCTTGCCGGGCTCGCCGCCGGTGGCCGATCCAGATCCAGTTCCCGATCCGGCGCCGGAGCCCGAACCATTGTCGGTTCCCGCCCCCCCGCCGGTCCCGCCACCCGTGTTCCCGCCTTGCCCCGGCTGCGGCGCGACCGCCTGGCCCGCTACCTTCAGATTGCGTCCGGCTTGCGCACGCAAGTCCTGATCCGAAGTCAGCAAGCCTCCCGACAAGGAGAGATCCTTGCCCGCCGCCACGCGCAAGACGCCTTGCGTGCGCAGGCTGCCCTGCGCGCCGACAGCCACATCGCCGCCAGCATCGAGCGTCAAGGCGCCACCGGCGCCGACCGCGCCCTGCACGGAAACGTCGCGCGTAGCCGCAAGCGCGGCAGTCCCGCCGGCCTGTGCCGCGCCTTGGACAGACAGATCGCCGCCGCTGTCCACGCGCAGATTGCCGGCCGCCTGCGCGGTGCCGCGCGGCGCAATACGGACGTCGCCCGCCGCCGTGACCTGCAGGTCGCCGGTCAGCGCCACCAGGTTGCCGCCGATGTTCACGCCCACGCCGGCCTCGGTGCCGATCAGGCGCACGCTATTGGCATACATGCCGCCCAGCGCCGCGGTATCCAGCGCCACCTCCGGCGCCGCGCCTTCGCCCGCCTGGGCGGACACGGCTCCCGTGGCATAGTCGACGCGCGCCGCGCCTGCGGTCACGTTGAGCTTGTCGGCCCACACGTCCGCGTTGATCTCCAGCGTGCGCGCCAGCAGGTCCACCTGGCTGAGGTTGGCGCCGTTCAAGCCGGCGCCTTCGACGCGGATCTTGCCCGAAGCAATATCGAAGCCGATGCTGCCGTCCGGTCCGACCTGGGGCTTGCCCGTGGTCAAGGTGGCGCGGTCCGCATTCAGAAAGCCGCAGCCGTTGCAGGTAATGCCCGCCGGGTTGGCGACGATCACATTGGCGCGGTTGCCGGCCACTTCCAAGGTGCCCAGCAGTTGCGACGGGTTGGGCGCGGTGACCTGGTTGAGAATGGTGCTGGCGCGCTGATTGCCCAGCATGGGGTTGCCGCCGACCTGCCCCGCCAGTTGGGTCTGGCTGGCGCCGCCGCTGTTGTTGAGCACCGCGCCGGACGGGCCGACGTTGAACTGCGTGTAGCGGTTGTTGGACACGCCGCCCGCCGACGGCGGCGCGATGTTGATGACCGGCACGCCGTTGCTGACGCCGACGGAGGGCTTCGCTCCCGCCACGCTCTTGTCCACCGAAATCGGCAAGGTCTGCGCCAATACTGGCGACCAGACCTGGGTGAAGACGACGGACCAGACTATCAGGGAGCGAAGCTTGGACATCATGCGTATCCGGTTGGACTAAGGATGGACTGCGGTTTCGCGGCGCAAGGCCGCCGGATCAGAACTCGAACATCAGCACCGCCGCGAACATGGTCGAAGCGGTTTTCAGGGACTCGGGCTTTTTCAGCGGCCAGCCGGCAGACAGGTCATAGCTGGCATTGACATAGGGCATGGCGAGCCGTCCACGCAGCCCGGCCACGGCGCCGACCAGCGTGCGGCCGGATAGCGACGCCGCCGACGGACCGCCCACCCGGCCCACGTCCAGGCCCGTGTACAACTGGTGGCCGGGCACGCGCAGCAGCTTGTCCAGGCCCAGCGACAAGTCGTTGCGCAAGGTCCAGCCGTCCTCGGCGGCCAGCGTCATCTGCCCGTCGAAACCCCGCACCGCATAGCGGTTGCCGATGGTGAAGTAGTCGGACGGCACGATGGGCGTCTTGGCGTGCTGGATCTGCCAATTCAGCTGGTAGGCCAAGGGCTGCTCCGCCAGTTCGAACGGCAGATACAGGCCCGCATTGGCCGAAAGTATGGTGCTGCGGCCGTTCCAATCCGGATCGCCATAGACGTAGCCCGGCTGGTCGGACAGCCCGGTCAGCGTGCCGCGCACGCCGCCGCCGACGTCCAGCGCTGCGCGGCCCAGATAGTGGCGATGCCCCAGGTTGAACTCGTAGCCGGTGACGTCGCGCCGCTGCACCTCGATGTCCACGTCGTTGAGCGTGCTGGTGGTGCGCTTGCGCAGCAGGGTCAGCGATGCCGTGCCCTTGTAGGTGGCGCTGCGATACGGCACCACCGAGACGCCTGCCTGCACCTGCTTGGTCGTGCCGCCGTAGATGATGGGTTCATCGAAGCCGGCCACGGTCTGGCGGTAGGTGGATTTGCTGGCGCCGGCAAAGAAGGTCCAGTAGCCGAAGGGAATGCTGTAGTTCAGCGAGGCGGCGCGCGTGTTCGACTCGGCGTCACGCCAGCGCGCATTGCTGTTCCACGACACCGACAGCTGGTCGTACAGGAACAGGGGCGAGTCCAGGGTCAGGCCGGCGTTGACCTGGTACTTGCCGATGGCGTCCATGCCGGCGTTGTCGCCGCCGATGTATCCATGCCAGCGCTTGCCGGTGCCGGGACGGATGAGGATGTCGGAATCGCCCAGCTCCGGCCCGGGCGCGACGTCGATGGACGCATCGGCCTGGCTGCCCAGCCTGCGAATGTTTTCCAGCGCCTGGTCCAGGTCGCGCTGGTTCACTTCGCCGCCCGGCCCCGTGGGCAAGGCCGTGCGCCACCAGCCGATGGCGCCCTCGCCCTTGACGGCGGATATGCGGCCCGGCAGGTAGCGCAGCGTCAGCGTGCCCGCGGCCAGGGATTGTTCCGGCACGACCACCCGCGCCGTGACGAGTCCGCGATCGATCAGCAGGCCGATCAGATGTTCCTGCAAGGCCCGCAACCCCAGGCCGCCCACGCAATGGCCAACGACGGCATCGGCTGCGCGCGCCAGCGATTCAGCGGGCTGCGCTCCGTCCCAGACGACTTCCTTCAGGGCGAAGCAAGGCGTTTCGACCGGCAGGACCAGGCCGCCGGCGGTGGGCGCGGCGGGCGACAGCACGTCCGGCCGTTCGGCCGCTCGGGCGCGCTGCGCTCCAAGTTCCTGTTCTTGGCGACGTTCGATTTCGGTGGCGCGCACCGCTGCTTCGGGCAGCGGCTGTGCACCGGATCCAGCCGGGAAAAAGCCAGCCGCCAACATGCCCGCGGCCATGCGCAGGCGCCAATAGTGATTCATGCCGGTATGGCGCCTGCGGACGTGCGCGGCGCTCCTTGTTATCGCTGTGTGAAACTAAATGTTTTTCGAGTTTGCCTTAAAACACAATTAATAACAATAGATATCCGAATGTATAAATTCAAAAATTACCGTACTTAGTTGAACTTAGCGGATAAAGGACAGGAAATTGGCGCACAAAGACCATAGTTCCGCACCCCGGAACTATCATCTCTACAGCAAGGACGATTTGATGTGAAACAAACCGCAAGTGACTCGGAGCAAGCGAGCCTGCGGAATCTTTTACGTGGAGAGGTGCAGCGAATAAATAGGGCGAGTCTGAAAACCGGCGGTAGAGCCTGGGACCAGCTGGTTGAACACGGGTTATCCCCGATACGGGCATATCAACAAATCGTCAATAATTCGCCAACGTTTTATCGCCGATCCGTCCCCTTCCCCTCCCAGCCCATGCCTGTATCCGTCCGGGACGCCATTGTTTCCTCCTCCCATCTGGCCTCTTCAGCCCCCGAGCTTTCCGAAGTCGAATTCGGCCTGATCATCGCCTCGCACGCGTTCAACCGCTGGATGGTGCGCTGCATGGCCTGTGCGGGACTGCCCGAGCTGACCTCGCTGGACATCCTGGTGCTCAACCACGTGTTCCACCGCGGCCGGGGCAAGAAGCTGGCGGACATCTGCTTCACGCTCAACGTCGAGGACACCCATCTGGTGAACTACTCGTTGAAGAAACTCGAGCGCCTGGGCGTGGTGCAAAGCGCCAAGACGGGCAAGGAAGTGATCTACACGGCGACCGACGCCGGCGCGGCCGCCATCCAGCGCTACGCCGAAGTGCGCGAGCAATGCCTCGTCAAACCCTTCATCGACTCCCCCGCGGCGGACGACGCCAGCCATCAGCTGGCCAACACTCTGCGCGCCCTCTCGGGCCTGTACGACCAGGCCGCCCGCGCCGCCACCTCCCTGTGAGAATCCAAGTTGTCTAGCACCACCGCATCTACTTCCGCCCCGCTGCTGTCCGTGCGCGGCGTGTCGGTCGACTTCAATACCGAAAACGGCGTGTTCCGCGCCGTCGACAACCTGGATTTCGAGGTGCGCCCCGGCAGGACGCTGGCCATCGTCGGCGAATCGGGCTCGGGCAAGTCGGTCACGTCCATGGCCATCATGCGCCTGACGGACTACACCAACGGGCGCATCGCCACGGGACAGATCCTGTTCCGCGACAGCGCCGACCGCGAGATCGACCTGACTGCGGCTTCCGACGAAGACATGCGCGCCATCCGCGGCAACGACATCGCGATGATCTTCCAGGAGCCGATGACTTCGCTGAACCCGGTGTTCACCGTCGGCGACCAGATCGTCGAGGCCATCATGCTGCACCAGCAGCTGTCGCGCTCGGCCGCGCGCCAGGCGGCGCGCAAACTGCTGGAGAAGGTGCGCCTGCCGGACGCCGAACAGATGCTGGACCGCTACCCGCACCAGCTGTCGGGCGGCATGCGCCAGCGCGTGATGATCGCGATGGCGCTGTCGTGCCAGCCGCGCCTGCTGATCGCCGACGAGCCGACCACGGCCCTGGACGTCACCATCCAGGCGCAGATCCTGAACACCGTCCGCGAACTGCAGCGCGACCTGGGCACCGCAGTGATCTTCATCACCCATGACATGGGCGTGGTCGCGGAAATGGCCGACGACGTGGTGGTGATGCTGCGCGGCAAGAAGGTCGAGCAAGGCACCGTGGACGAGATCTTCAACACGCCCAAGCATCCCTACACCCGCGCGTTGCTGGCGGCGGTGCCGCGCCTGGGCAGCCTGACGGGCCGCGACCTGCCGCTGCGCACGCCGCAGACCGTGCTGGAAGGCGACACGCTGCGCGAAGTGGGCGAGACGCGCGAGCAGGACACCGCGCGCTACGACGAGCCCGTGCTGCGCGTGGAAAAACTGACCACCCGCTTCGACGTGGGCCACAACTTCTTCGGCCGGGTCACGCACCGCGTGCACGCCGTCGAGGAAGTGAGCTTCGACGTCTACCCTGGCGAAACGCTGGCGCTGGTGGGCGAGTCCGGCAGCGGCAAGTCCACCATCGGCAAGACCTTGCAGCAGCTGGTGGCGCCGACCTCGGGCGCCGTGCGCTACAACGGCCAGGACATCTTTTCGATGGACAGCGCCGGCCGCCAACGCCTGCGCCAGGAGATCCAGTACATCTTCCAGGATCCCTACGCCTCGCTGGATCCGCGCAAGACGGTGGCGTTCAGCATCGCGGAACCGATCCGCACGCACGGCCTGTTGACCAGCGAAGACGCCATTGCCCGCCGCATCGGCGAACTGCTGGAGCAGGTCGGCCTGAAGCCCGAACACGCCAAGCGCTACCCGCATGAATTTTCGGGCGGGCAGCGCCAGCGCGTTTGCATTGCGCGCGCACTGGCCAGCAATCCCAAACTGATCATTGCGGACGAATCCGTGTCGGCGCTGGACGTGTCGATCCAGGCGCAGATCCTGAACCTGCTGATGGACCTGCAAAAGGACCGCGGCCTGTCCTATCTGTTCATCACGCACGACATGGCGGTGGTGGAGAAAGTCAGCCACCGCGTCGCGGTCCTGTACCTGGGCCAGATCGTCGAACTCGGCACCCGCCGCCAGATTTTCGAATCGCCGCAACACGCGTACACGAAGAAGCTGCTGGCCGCCGTGCCGGTGGCCGAGCCCGGCCGCCACATCGACACCTCGCTGATCGAAGGCGAGATTCCCAGCCCGGTGCGGCGCGTCGGCGACGAACCCGCCATCATTCCCCTGGTTGAATTCGCGCCCGGCCACCAGGTGGCCCGCGCGGCTTGAGCCGCATATCCTTTTTCACGTCGGCCCGTCCGGCTTCCCGTTCCTGGAGTTGAACATGCTCTCCCTACGCAAAACCTACACCGCCACCGCCCTGGCTCTGGCGCTGGGCGGCGCGCTGCCCGCAGTCTTCACGACCGCTCACGCCGCCGGCACGCTCAATGTCGCCATCAACCAGGACCCGGGCAGCTGGGACCCGATCGACACCTTCGTGACCTTCTGGGGTTCGGTGGGCAGCAACCTGTATGACGGCCTGACCATGCGCGGCGCCGACCTGAAGCTGCAGCCGGGGCTGGCCACCAGCTGGGAATACCTGGACGACAACAAGCGCCTGCGCTTCAAGCTGCGCGAAGGCGTCAAGTTCCACAACGGCGAACCCTTCAACGCCGAAGCCGTGAAGTTCACCTTCGAGCGCCTCTTGGGCGCGGAAGGCGCCAAGGGTCCGCAGAAGTCCAACTACGACTCGATCGGCGAGATCAAGGTGGTGGACGAATACACCGTGGACTTCATCCTGAAGCAGCCCGATCCGGTCCTGCTGACCAAGCTGGCCGGCTATGGCGCCATGATCGTGCCGCCCAAGTACATCAAGGAAAAGGGCGAAGACAACTTCAACACCAACCCGGTCGGCACCGGCCCGTTCAAGTTCGAAAGCTACCAGCCCAAGGTCAACGTGACGCTGGCGCGCAATGACGACTACTGGGGCGGCAAGCCCAAGCTGGACAAGGTGGTCTACCGCTTCATCGGCGAGCCGGGCACGCAAGTCGCCGAGCTGCAGGCTGGCCGCATCGACGTCGCCACCCTGATCCCGCTGGGCCTGATCGAAACCGTGAAAAAGTCCGGCAACGCCGATGTCATCTCCACCGGCGGCCCGGTCGCTTTCGCGCTGCGCTACAACACCAAGAGCGGCATCACGCAGAACCGCGACGTGCGCCGCGCGCTGATCATGGCCGTGGACCGCGACGCCATCGTCAAGCAGCTGCTGCTGGGCCAGGCCAAGACCATCGCCAGCTTCCAGGGTCCGCAGTCCTTCGGCTACAACCCCGAGCAGAAGCCCCTGCCCTTCAACCCCGCCGAAGCCAAGAAGCTGCTGGCCGCCGCCGGCGTGAAGCCGGGCGCCACCGTGCAGATCGACGTGCGCGGCAGCGATTCGAACTTCCGCGAAGTGGCCCAGGCCGTGTCGGGCTATCTGCAAGGCGTGGGCGTGCGCGCCACGATCAAGCCGTATGAAACCGGCGTGCTGCTCAACGACATCATCCCCGGCGGCAAGACCGGCGAAATGTGGCAGAACCAGTGGGGCGGCTGGACCTACGACTACGACAACACGGCCTACCTGATGTACCACACGGGCCAGAAGTGGAACCCGTACGACAACGACGCCAAGCTCAACGGCATGCTGGAAGCGCAGCGCACGGTCTATGACGTGAAGAAGCGCGAAGCCATGCTGCAGGAGATCGCCGGCTACGTGGCCGATCAGGCGCTGGAAATGCCGCTGTACAGCCTGAACACGATCGTCGGGGTGAACAAGCGCGTGAAGGATCTGGAGGTTCCGGGCGACATCCGCTTCCGGTTCCTGAACGCCTCTGTGGACTGACGCCCCCCCCGAAGCGCTGCGCGCTTCCCCCCAGGGGGCATGCCTGCGGACCGGCAAAGCCGGCTCCGCGGCATCCCGCTTGGGGAGGACCGGTTGCTATTGGCGTGATGACGCTATGAACAACCGGCACTTTTTTGGAATGCTTTTGGCGCTGCCTTGAGGCATTAACCTTACCGACCCGTTCCGGCGCAAGCCGGGACGGCGATTTATGACCGGATTTCTCATCAAACGCGTGTTGCAGGCCGTCTTCGTGATTGTCGCGGTGACACTGCTTGTCTCCTATGCCGTGCGCCTGACCGGCGATCCTGCGCTGATGCTCAGCCAGGGCTCGGGCAGCGTCACCGAGCAGGACCTGGCCAATATCCGCCAGGCGCTGGGGCTGAACCGTCCCTTCTACGAGCAGTACCTGTCCTATATGCAGGGGCTGCTGCATGGCGATTTCGGCCGCAGCTTCATGGGTGGCACGTCGGTCGCCAAGCTGATCGGCGATGCGTTGCCCGCCACGCTGATGCTGGCGTTCACCTCGCTGCTGGCGTCGATCCTGATCTCGCTGCCGCTGGGCATCCAGGCCGCGATCAAGCGCGGCAAGACCACGGACCAGGCGATTCGCATCCTGTCGCTGGTGGGGCTGTCCTTTCCCAACTTCTGGCTGGCGTTGATGCTGGTGCTGCTGCTGTCGATCACCTTCCCGCTGTTGCCGCCGTCCGGCTGGAGCGGGCCGGCCAGCCTGGTGCTGCCGTCGCTGACGATGGCCATCATCCTCAGCGCCACCAATATCCGCCTGGTGCGCACCACCATGCTGGAAACGCTGTCGGCGCAATACATCATGGTGGCGCGCAGCAAGGGCCTGAAGGAACGCGTGGTGCTGTACAAGCACGCGCTGCGCAACTGCGCGATTCCGCTCATCACCTACCTGGGCCTGCAGTTCGGCGGCCTGATCGGCGGCATCGTGGTCATTGAAATGGTCTTCAACTGGCCCGGCCTGGGCACGCTGGCGTTCGACGCCATCTCCGGCCGCGACTACCCGGTGCTGCAGGGCACGGTCACCGTGCTGGCCTCCGTCATCGTCCTGGTCAACCTGATCGTCGACATCGCCTACGGCATCGTCGACCCCCGCATCCGCACGCGCTGAGCCTTATGCAGACTACTACCCCCACCGCCGCCGCTCCCAAGGCGGCTAAGCCCCGCAGCCGCTACCGCTCGCTGGAATTCGTGCTGGGCGCGCTGCTGACTGGCACCATGATCGTGCTGGTGCTGACCTCCGGCTGGCTGTTTCCCGACGGCGGCGAAGCCATGGACCTGGCCGCCCGCCTGATGGCTCCCTTTACCTCTGCGGCCCACCCCTTCGGCACCGACCCGCTGGGCCGCGACGTGCTGGCCCGCGTCATCGTCGGCGGCAAGATCTCGCTGACGGTGGGCTTCGCCTCGGTCGTCGGCGGCGCGCTGCTGGGCATCGTCATGGGCCTGATCGCCGGCTACTACCGCGGCTTCTGGGACATGATCGTCATGCGCTTTGCCGACGTGCAGCTGGCGCTGCCGTTCATCCTGGTGGCCATCACCTTCATCGCCATCCTGGGCGGCGGGCTGTTCAACGTCATCTTCTTCATGATCGTGTCGCAGTGGGTGCAATACGCGCGCCTGGTGCGCGCCCAGGTCCTGGCCCTGCGCGAGCGTGAGTTCGTGCTGGCCGCCCGCGCCTTCGGCGTGCGCGACCTGGCCATGATCCGCCACCACATCGTGCCCAATCTGCTGGGTCCGCTGGTCATCCTGATGACGCTGAACGTCGCCAACAACATCCTGCTGGAAAGCAGCCTGACCTTCCTGGGCCTGGGCGTGGACCCCATGATCCCGAGCTGGGGCGGTATGCTTGCCGACGGCCGCACGTATATGCAGACGGCCTGGTGGGTCAGCGTCTTCCCGGGCCTGGCCATCATGCTGACGGTGCTGGGCCTGAACCTGCTGGGCGACTGGCTGCGCGACCGCCTGGATCCGACCGGCAAGGTCTGAAGCCGCCCCGGTCCGCCTGAAAGGAATATCGAGTATGTCTTTGCTGGAAAAAACATTCGACCGCACGCTGGACGCCTGGACCCACGCCTACATGGCGCCGGCCTGGCGCGGCGCGGTCGTGGAAGGCTGGCTGTTCGAAGGCGTGGAAGCGCGCCGCGCGGCCCAGGAACGCCTGGCGCAAGCCGGCGTCACGGCGCGCTTTCGCAGCGCCTACAAGCCGCTGCTGCACTACTTCCTGGAAGAGGTCGAGCGCGAAGGGCTGGCGTCCATCGTGGTGCGCTATCCGCTGCACGAACATGCACAGGCCAAGCGCTTCACGCTGGAAGCCTATCCGCTCATCGCGCTGCTGCAAGGCGTGGACGTCGCCATGCAGCCCGGCGCCGATGACCTGCACTATGACGTCAGCCTGCGCTACGCCGATGGCCGCGAGCTCGATACCCGCGTCTATGCGCCCAACCAGGTCGGGTACGCCCAGGACGGCACGCCCGAACTGTCGCCCACCGGCTGGCTGCGCGTGCGCGACGCCGAAGGCGCGCTTCAGACCGATGCCGCCCAGGCCACCGAATACCAGCAGGCGTTCCGCGCCATCTTGGACACGGTGCGCAACCATGCCTGGGGCGCGCACGAGCCCTATTTCGAACGCCTGGAAATCCGCGTGGATCTGCCGGGCATCGACTTCGCCCTGCCGGTGGACGAGGAAATCGTCAGCACCTTCGAGGCGCTGCACGAAGACATCTATTTTTCGCTGCTGGAACATTTCCAGAAACACTCGGGCCGCCCGTCCGGCGACCGCGGCCTGCAACCCGGCCAGATCATTCCCGACATCCGCCGCCACGACGGCGCGGCGCGCGTACAGATCTCGCTGGAGCATTTCGGCGCCCTGGCGCCCGTTGCGCCCGCGCCGCTGGCTGCACCGCTGGCCCAGGCCCGCGAACCGCTGTCGGCAGGCCAGATCGCCAGCTGTATGGCGGCGTTCGGCGGAGACTCCTTCCAGGCCGTATCGCGCCAGGGCCGTCCGGTGCTGGGCACCTACCTGCGCGGCCCCGGTCCCGCGGTCTTCATTTCGGGCGCGCAGCACGCCAACGAAACCTCTGGCGTCGTCGGCGCCCTGCGCGCGGCGCAAACGCTGGCCGAGCGCGGCGACGCGCACTTCGCCCTGATCGCCGCCGAAAATCCCGATGGCTACGCGCTGTTCAACCGCCTGCGCGCGCACCACCCGCGCCACATGCTGCACGCCTCGCGCTACAGCGCGCTGGGCGACGACATCGCCTACCGCGAGCGCGCCCCGTTCTTCGAACGCGAAGGCCGCCACCAGGCGCATGCGATCAGCGGCGCGCAGCTGCACATCAACCTGCACGGCTATCCCGCCCATGAATGGACCCGGCCGCTGTCCGGCTACCTGCCTCGCCATTTCGAGCTGTGGACCATCCCCAAGGGCTTCTTCCTGGTGCTACGCCATCACCCGGGCTGGGGCGACCGCGCCCGCCGCCTGATCGAGGGCGTTACCGCCAGGCTGGCCCGCACCGTTCCCGGCCTGGTCGAGTTCAATGCGCGACAACTTGAACTATTCCAGGCGCACGCGCTCGAAACCGGATTCGACGTGCTTAACGGCATCCCGGTGCAGATCAGCGAAAGCGACCGCGAAGACCTGCCCATGGCGTTGATTTCCGAGTTTCCGGATGAAACCGTCTACGGCGAGCGCTTCGTTTTCGCGCATACTGTGCAGATGGAAACCGTCCTGGCGGCGACCGAGCTCTACCGCGCAGGGCTCTAGCGGCAAAAAGACCGGCGTAGCCAAGGACCGCGCCGGCACCCGACCTGTAAAACCATTAGAAAAATGAATATCCGAGAACGCAACCACGGCGATGACCTGGCCCTGGTGGACATCTGGCTCCGTTCGGTACGCGCCACCCACACGTTCCTGACGGAAAAGGAAATCCAGGCCATGTACCCGCAGGTGCTCAATACCGACCTGCCTTCGGTGCGGGTCTGGGTCTGTGAGGACGATGCCGGCGAAGTCGCTGGCTTCATGGGCCTGAACGGCAACAAGGTCCAGATGCTGTTCGTGGATGCCAACAAGCGCGGCAAGGGAGCTGGCCGGCGCCTGCTGAACTTCGCGCGCTCGCTGCACGGCACCCTGGTGGTGGACGTCAACGAACAAAATCCCCAGGCCCACGGCTTCTACAAGCACTACGGGTTCGAGGACGTGGGCCGCTCGGAGCACGACGACGCGGGTCGCCCTCGTCCCATCATCCACATGAAGCTGGCGGGCTGACGCCTGCCCGCCCCGCCAGGCGCCTAGCCTTTGGATTGCTCCGGATGCCTGGCCCGCCAGGCTTTCAGCGCTTCCCGGTAATCGTCCATGGCTTCGTTGTAGGTGTCATAGACACAGGGGATGCAGCCGCTGTTGCAACACTCTTCGGGTTCGGGCGCGACGGGCGGAACGGGTTGCGGGTCGTCGTCGGGGATCTGCTTGGTGCTCATACCCGAATCTTAGCGCCGATGCCCTGCGCCAGCCGCCGCGTCCGCCTCTGGCAGCGGCCATTCGGCGCGGCGGATTTCGTAGCGACGCTTGCCAGCGCCGCCCGCTCCCGCGCCGCCGATCTGGCGCATGCCGCATTTTTCCAGCACCCGGCAGGACGCGGCATTCTCTTCCAGCGCCACGGCCGACAGCGCCTCGACCGGCAAGCGCCCGAATCCCAACGACAGCAGCGCCTGGGCGATTTCGGTGGCATATCCCATGCCCCAGCTCGCGGGGAGGAAGGCATAGGCGACCTCGACCTCGTCGCAGCCCCGCGACTGGGTGCGCTTCAAGCCCGCGCGGCCCGCCAGCGCGCCGCTGGCGCGGTCGGCCAGCACATACATGCCGTAGCCCAGCTCGGCCCAATGCTCGACGTTCTGCAACAGATAGCGGCGGCTGGCCGAGTCCGTCCGGGTGCCGCCCATGGTGGCCATGAGGCGCTCGTCCGCATGCATCGCGGCAATGAAGGAAAAATCAGTTTCGTCCATGCGCCGGGCTTGCAGCCGGGCGGTCTGGAAAGTGTCGGGGAGCAGTGCGGCGGACATGGCGGGCGGAAGGAATGGCGTGACGGAAATGATACCGGCGGACGGCCCGCCGGCCCATCGTCCAACGGACGAATCCCCCGGGCCGAGGCCGGCCCCGGGGCGTGGCTTTCAACTGCGGTGCACGTCCGCGAACGCGATGCTCTCGTACTGGTCCGCCAGGGCCGCGGCGTTTTCACCGTAGCCCTGCGTGCCGGAAGCCCCTGTCATTGCTGGGCTGCCGGCCGAGCCTGGATCGCCGCGGGCGGCCAGGTGGCCTTGATGGCGTCGTAGATGCGCTTGCCCACGCGGCCGTCTTCCGGCAGCTTGCGCTTGACCTGTTCTTCGCGCACGGCATCGCGGGTCTTGCTGCCCGGAATGCCGTCGGCCACGCCTACGTCATAGCCCAGGCCGTAGAGCATCTCCTGGAGCTCCTTGATCTGCGCGCGCGACAGGCCGGGGTCGTCCGTGGGCCAGGCCGCGACGAGATCCGGACCGCCTTGCAGGCGATTGAGCAGCATCGACACCGCCAAGCCATAGCGGCGCGACTGGTTGTAATGCAGGATGGCGTCGAAATTCACGGTCGCCAGGAACACCGGGCCAGCGGAACCCGTGGGCGCGAACAGATAGGCCTGCTCCTCGTTGCCCGACGCCAACTTCAAGGCCGAGCCGTTGCCCTGCTTCACGCCGGCCTGGGCCCACTGGGCTATCGTGCGGCGGTCCTGCGAGCCCACGTATTCGGCTTCGGGCGAGGCCGGAATGGCAGAGGCCAGCTCGGCCGGCACACGCACTTCGATCACGGCGGGCAGGCTGTGCGTCCACTTGGCGCGGCGCTTGCGCAGGTGATTGGCGGTCGACGCCAACGCGTCGGGCAGCGAGTTGTAGAGATCGATCTTGCCGTTGCCGTCGCCATCGGCGGCCAGTTCATAGAACGAGGTCGGGATGAACTGCGTCATGCCGAAGGCGCCGCTCCAGGAACCGACGAAGCTGTCCGCCGGCACCACGCCGTCGCGCAGCAGGCGCACCGAGGCGTAGGCGTTCTTTTCCCACAGCGACTTGTTCTCGGTGCAGGCGCGCGTCAGCCAGGCGTCCAGCACATTGGTCCTGCCGACCTGGCGGCCGTAGTTGGTCTCGATGCCGAAGATCGCGACCAGCGTGGCCGGATCCACCTGGTATTGCTGGCTGATGGCCGACAGTTGCGGACCATACTTGGCGAGCACCCCCAGGCCGTCGCGCACGCGCTCTTCGTCCACGGTCTTGGCGATGTAGTCCCACCAGGCCTCGCGCCCCTCGGGCTGGCCCTTGGCCGATGCGACCGTGGTGGGCAGCAGCTTGGCGTTGGCGGTGTATTTGTCCCAATCGGCCACGGTCAGGCCGTTGGCCGTGGCGCCCTTGCGCAGCTTGGCGATGCAGGCCTTGGTGTCGAGTTCGGTCGGGATGATGACCGTGGGCGCGGGGGTGGCGGTGGCGGCGGGCGCCGCGGTGGCAGCCGGCGCAGCCGTTGCGGCAGGCGCAGCGGTCGCCGCCGGGACGGCAGCGGCCGGAGCCGCCG